>NZ_LMNM01000004.1:0-135822 GCF_001423365.1 Aeromicrobium sp. Leaf291 | reverse complement strand
TGCCGAAGCCGAGGACGGCGTTGCCGGTGCGCCAGGTGGAGGCGTCGAAGCCGGGGGTGTTCCAGGTGGTGGGCAGGGTGGTGTTGTCGTAGCGGTAGGTCCACGCCGACCCGGCACCGACCAAGGTCGTCGGTGTCGTCGTGGGGGGCGGGGTGGTGCCGCTCGTCATGTCGTAGGCGAGGGTGAAGGCGCTGTCGGCGTCGGTCTCGTAGCGGGCGAGCGTGGGGGAGTAGGTGGCGGCCGTGATCGTGTCGGCCGCCGGATCGAACCGGTAGGTGCGCAGCCAGCCGTCGCCACCGTTGGGGCGGTCCTGGTAGTCGGACAGGATCTGCTGCACCGGGCGGCCGCAGGCGTTGGCGTCGGCGCGGCGGGCCTCGGTGCGGTCGGGCCCGTCGTGCCAGTGGCCGTTGACGACCAGGAAGATCTGGCAGCTCGGCTGCACCAGCTCGTCCCATACCTGCTGCGGCGTGTTGGCGCCGGCGTCGGTGCGGGTGGTCGTGGTGGAACGACCGCCGGCGGTGTGGATGAACGAGTGGGTGGACAAGATCACCCGGTGCTCCGGGTGCGCGGCGAGCACGCCTCGCGCCCAGACCAGGACGGCGTCGGTGGGGTCGTACTCGAGGCTGAGGAGCATGAAGTCCATGCCCGAGCGCTCGAACGTCACAGCGCTGTTCTTGTTGCCCCGGTACCCCTCCACGTAGGTCGCGTCGGGCCCGTTCCAGGACGCACCGGTGTACCTCGAGGCCGGGAAGCTCGCGTCGTACCGCTCGGCCTCGCCAGTGCTCACGTCCATGTCGTGGTTGCCGGGCAGCACCGCGCTGGGCACGCCGGCGTCGTCCAGCACCTTCATGGAGGTCGACGCCCGTGTCCACTGCTCGGGGATCGGGTGCGTCTCCACCAGGTCGCCCACCTGCGCCACCACTGCGACGTCGAGGTCGTCGGCCTGGTCGGCGATCCACTGCGTCTGCGCGGTGGCGGTGGCGGCGTAGGTGCTCGAGACGGTGTAGCCCTGAAGGTCGGGCAGGACCACGACGGTGAAGGAGGCGTCGGCCTCGGCGCCCGCGGCCGGCGGCGTCGCGCGTGGTGCGACCCCGACGAGCAGACCGCCCGCGAGCAGGAGCGACAGGAGCAGGGGGGTCACGCGCAGAGGGGTCCTCACGTCTGAGAGAGACGTGAGGACCCCGATCGTGACGCGGTGGGTGCAGCGACTACGTGAACAGCGCGTCGAACGACACCAGCTGGACGGCGCCCACGGCGTAGCGCGCCAGGATGACCTCGGCGATCTCCTCGTCGACGCCGAGCGGCTCGGCCACGGCCACGGCACCGGCCTCGTAGGCCAGCTCCTTGACGCGGTCGGGCAGGAAGCCCGGAGCCAGCATGAGCTGGCCGACCGCGATGTTGCGACGCCCGTCGGCCCGGTGGGCCCGGACGGCCTCGCCGGCGGCGGGGGGCGCGCTCGATGCGAACGCGGCGATCGTGGGGAGCTTGTGGTGGGCGCCCCAGGCCCGGGCAGCGCGCGCGATGGTGGCGTTGGCGATGGCGTCGGAGGAGCCGGCTCCCGCGAGCACCAGAGCATCCAGCTCCCGGACCCGGTTCTCGCGCAGCACGTCGCGCAGCCGTCGGTCGAGCACGCGGAAGAACGCGGACTCGATGCCGAGCACGTCGGTCACCTGGATCCGGATCCCGTCGTGCCGCGCCCGAGCGGCCTCGGCGGCCTCGGGCACGTCGACCTTCGCGTGGTAGGCCTCGGTGAGCAGGAGCGGCACGAGGACGATCTCGCTGTGCCCCTCGGCCACGAGGCGGTCGACGACGCTGTCGAGGCTCGGCTCGGAGTGGTCGAGGAACGCCGTCGTGACGCGGAGGTCGGGACGCATGCACGACACGAGCTCCGTCAGGGCAGTGATGGTGGCGGCGGACCGCGGGTCGCGGCTGCCGTGCGCCAGGGCGATCAACGCTGGTGCAGTCATGCTGTCCTCCTTCCAGAGGGCTCGGTCGTGCTGGGTGGGTTGGGGGAGAGGATGCCGATGAAGCCGAGGCGGAAGGCCCGTTGACACGCTCGGCACTCCCACTCCCCGTGGGTCTCGCCGTGCGGCCGCAGGTCCTCGTCCGCGCAGTACGGGCAGTGGAACGGCGTGGCCCTGCCTGTCATCGCAGGACCTCCTCGTCGGCGCGGGCGACCCAGCGGGCGAAGGACTCGTCGCCGTCGCGCTGCTCGAGGTAGGTGCGCGAGAGCTTCTCGACGTAGTGGGGGAGCTGCTCGCCGGTGACCTTGTGGGCGCGGAGCTTGCGGCCGAACCCGGCCTCGAGCCCGAGGGCGCCGCCGAGGTGGACCTGGAAGCCCTCGACCTGCCGGCCCTGCTCGTCCAGGACGAGCTGGCCCTTCAGGCCGATGTCGGCGGTCTGGATGCGGGCGCAGGAGTTCGGGCAGCCGTTCACGTTGATCGTGATCGGCGAGTCGAGCTCGGGCACGCGCTGCTCCAGCTCGTCGACCAGGTCACGGGCACGCGCCTTGGTCTCGACGATGGCCAGCTTGCAGTACTCGATGCCCGTGCAGGCCATGGTGTTGCGGCGCCACTGCGAGGGCCGGGCGTACAGGCCGAGGGCGGCGAGGGCGTCCACGAGCGACTCGACGCGGTCCTCCTCGACGTCGAGCACGACGAGCTTCTGCATCGGCGTCGTGGCGACGCGGTCGGAGCCGTGCGCCTCGACCACGTCGGCCACCTGGTTGAGCAGCGTGCCGGAGATGCGACCGACCGTGGCCGCCACGCCCACGTAGTACCGGCCGTCCTTCTGGCGGTGCACGCCCACGTGGTCGACCGGGGTGGTGGGCACCTCGGGGGCCTCGAGGTCGACGAGGGAACGCTCGAGGTACTCGGTCTCGAGCACCTCGCGGAACTTCTCGATGCCCCAGTCGGCCACGAGGAACTTGAGCCGCGCACGCGAGCGCAGACGTCGGTATCCGTAGTCGCGGAAGATGCTGACGACGCCCTCCCACACCTCGGGCACCTCGTCGATCGGGACCCAGACGCCCACCCGCTGGGCGAGCATCGGGTTGGTCGAGAGCCCGCCACCGACCCAGAGGTCGAAGCCCGGGCCGTGCTCGGAGTGCTCGGCGCCGATGAAGGCGATGTCGTTGATCTGCGGGACCACGTCGTGTCCGGGGTGGCCGCTGATCGCGGACTTGAACTTGCGCGGGAGGTTGGAGAACGCGCGGTCGCCGATGTAGCGGCTCTCGATCGCCTCGATGGCCGGACGGCCGTCGATGATCTCGGCCTCGCTGATGCCGGCCACGGGGGAGCCGAGGATGACGCGGGGGCAGTCGCCGCACGCCTCCTGGGTGGAGAGTCCGACGGACTCCAGGCGCTCCCAGATCGTCGGCATGTCCCGGACGTCGATCCAGTGGTACTGCACGTTCTGACGGTCGGTCAGGTCGGCGGAGTCGCGGGCGAACTCCACGGAGATGTCGGCGATCGTCCGCAGCTGCCGGAGGTCCAGCTGGCCGCCGTCGACGCGGACGCGGAGCATGAAGTAGCGGTCGTCGAGCTCCTCCGGCTCGAGCGTCGCGGTCTTGCCGCCGTCGATGCCGGCCTTGCGCTGCGTGTAGAGGCCCCACCAGCGGAAGCGGCCCCGCAGGTCGCCGGGGTCGATGCTGTCGAATCCGCCGTGGGCGTAGATGTTCTCGATGCGGGCGCGCACGTTGAGCGGGTTGTCGTCCTTCTTGGACTGCTCGTTGGCGTTGAGGGGCTCGCGGTAGCCGAGCGCCCACTGGCCCTCACCACGGCGACGACGTGCCGTGCGTGCGGGGGGCGGGGTGGTGCTCGAAGTCATGAAGGTCCTCGGGGAGAGGACGCACGACGGTCGCGTCCGACGGACGGTGTCGTCGCGCGTCGCGGAAGGGTCAGCGGGCGCGCGGATCAGCGACAGATCATCGTGTGCGCGCGGCCTAGGTCCACGTGGAGACGCTCCACGAGCCAGACGGTCTGCGCGATCAACATGCGGACAGTCTGGTCAGGTCGTGGACGGGCCCACAACTGGAATGTCCATCATCTGGACCATGTGTCCAAAATATGGAACCCGGTGAGCGTTCCGCCTGGAACGGCAGGTGGATGCGTGACCTGAGTCACGCAGCGTGCGGGGACACCCAGGAGACCACGAAGGTGCCCAGCGCCGTCCCCACGAGCACCGCCGCGGCCACCACGAGAGCCACGGGCCAGGCGACGACCCCGGCGACGGCGAGCCCCAGCAGGGCGCCCGGGTGCGCCGCGGCCGCGAGTCCCACGCCCAGCACCGCCCCGGAGGTGACCGGCCCGGCGGCGGCCCAGGCCACGGCGCCGGTGTCGGCCGCCAACGTGGTCCACGCCAGGACGAGTCCGGCCACCAAGCCCAGCACCCCACCCGTGAGGAGGCCGGGCTCGTCCCACACGAGCGATCCTCCGGGCAGGTCGAGTGAGGTGACCGCCGCGCCTGCTGCCACGGCTCCGACCACCTGGGCGGCCAGCGTCGGCAGGACTCCGCCCACCGCGGCGCGGCCGACCAGGGTCAAGGAGACCAGCTGCGCCGGCCCGGTGAGGGCGAGACCCGAGGTCTCCGAGGTGTCGTGGAAGCCGGCCAGCCAGGCGGCGGCCACGGCGACGACCGCCACCGCGGCCACGGCCGTGGCCGGATCGGTGGCCCGCAGCGACCAGGCGGCGACCGCGGTCGTGAGGGCCGCCGTGACGGCAGCGACGGCGAGCGGCTTCACGCGCACGCCCCGGACGGGCGGGCGGCGCGGGCCCGTTCGACGCGGTTCCGATCGGCGCCGTCCCGATCGACGTGAGGGATCGCCTGGCGCGACGGTGCGCAGCGGAGGGGATGCATGTCGATACCGTAGGGCCATGGCGGCTGAACGGGTAGCACGCCCGGCGGCTGTCGACCTGCTGGCGCGGGTCACGGCACGCACCGTGTCGCGCTGCATCACCCACCGGGTCACCGGGCTCGCGGCCGAGGCCGCGTTCTTCGCGATCCTGTCGTTGCCGCCGCTCGTCTTCGGGCTCGCCGGCACGATCGGCTTCGTCGCGGAGCGTTACGACGTCGCGCAGGTCGACGTGCTCAAGGACCGCGTGCTCGACCTGTCGTCGCAGGCCCTGACCCAGGGCACCGTCGACCAGGTCATCGCGCCGACCCTGGACGAGGTGCTGAGCTCGGGCCGCATCGACGTGGTGTCCATCGGCTTCGTGCTGGCCCTGTGGTCGGGGTCGAGGGCGCTCAACGTCTTCCTCGACACGATCTCGATCCTCTACGGGCTCGGCGGGGTGCGCGGCATCGTCAAGACCCGCGCCCTGTCGTTCTCGCTGTACGTGGTGGCGCTGGCGCTCGCGATCATCGTGGTCCCGCTCGTCCTGGCCGGGCCGGAGGTGGCGGCCTCGATCGTGCCCTCCCAGCTGTCGGTGCTGGAGCCGCTGTACTGGCCGGCGGTGCTGCTCGTCTCCGTGGGGTTCCTCGCGTCGCTCTACCACCTGGCCGTCCCCGTGAAGGTGTCGTGGCGCTCCGGGCTGCCCGGGGCCTTCTTCACGATGGGCCTGTGGATCGGCGGCAGCCTGCTCGTCCGCTGGGCCCTGGGGTTCTCCACGGGCGGCACGTCGATCTACGGCCCGCTGGCAGCTCCGATCGCCGTGCTGCTGTGGTTGTACGTCCTGTCGATCGCGGTGCTCATCGGTGCTGCGATCAACGCCTCGCTCGACGAGCAACGCCACCCCCGCGTCGACCGCTAGGATCGGCGCCTGTGAAGGGTTTGCGGAAGGTGGCTGCGCTCGTCGTCGTGCTCCTGGGCGTGGCAGCGCTGCTGTTCGCCCTGCGGTCCTGCAGCAGCGACGACGACGCCGGTTCCGATCCCGAGTCGACCGCGTCGGCCGAGCCGACCGCGGCCCCGTCGCTGGCGCCGGCCAAGATGTCCACGACCAAGATCGAGCGGACCATCAAGGCGCGTCTGGACCAGAACGCAGGGCGCCCCACTCGCATCGAGTGCCCGGAGCGGGTGGCGCAGAAGATCGGTACCACCTTCGACTGCGAGGTGTTCTTCGACGACGAGCCGGACACGGCCGCGATCGCGACGGCCGCGGTCGAGATCGACGGCCCCGACGGCCACTACGTGTGGACGTCGACGCCGAAGTCGCAGGGGGAGTGACCATGTCCGGTGCACGCAAGGTGCTGCCGTGGCTCGTGCTCACGGTGCTTGTCCTGGCCGGCGGCGTCTTCGGGCTGCGGTCGTGGGTCGGCACCGACGCGGCGTCGGACGACTCCGCCTCGCCCGGTGTGGTGAGCGAGTCGGTCGCGCCGACCCCGTCGGCCGGCCTCTCGGCCTCGCCCACGACGGAGCCGACCCCCAGCGAGACCCCGTCGGCCACGCCGACACCGACGCGGACCACCGCGGCTCCGCGGGCCACGTCCGCTCCGCGTCGCACCGCGGCCCCGGCGCCGCGCACCACCCGCGCCACCGGCGCCGTCGTGGCGCGCATCAGGTCCTCGCTCGACGCCAAGGGCGAGCCGACGTCGGTCTGGTGCCCCCCTCGGGTGTCCGCGGCCGTGGGGACCACCTTCACCTGCACCGTGGCCTACGCGTCCGCCCCGGCCACGGTCATCGCCGACGCGACCGTGCGGATCACCTCCCGCCAGGGTCAGTTCACCTGGCGGTCGAGCTCGCGGTCCTGACCGACGCCGCGCCGTCCTCGGCGCGTCCTCGGCGAAGCTGCGCGATCCCGGACCCCCGCGCGGGGGTCCGGGACCACTGGCACGCGCAGCTGTGGTCTCAACCAACGGTGCTGCCCTGCACGTTCCCCGGCCCGAGGAGTCCGAAACACACCCGGTCCTGGGGTTCGGACGTCTCGGTCGGGCTCCGGCGCAGGACGAGGCCCGAAGGTGCCGGTCGTCACGGCGTTGGAGCGTCGGCCCGTGGCGTCAACCGCAGGCCCCAGAGGGCTCACATCGGTGTGGTGGACTCCGCGAGGGACCTGCCGTCGACGGGTGTCGGCCTGATGTCCAGGCCGGCGGCTCGGGTCGGCTTCTCGACGGAGACGTCGCCGACGTCGTGGAGCGCGCAGACCGGCACGGCGAAGCGCGCGTCGTCCAGCTCCAGCTGCGACAGCGTGGACGCCGTCTCGTGGCAATTGACCTCCGCGCACTTCATGCACCGATGGTGCGCCGGGATCGGCGTTCGCGCCAGTCGCCGTGCCGATCGTTCACCTCCCGGTTGCCAAGGGTCGGGGCGGCGCGGCAGGTCGAAGTCGCGTGGCCGGGAGCCAGTTCAGGACGACGGCGCCCTCGGGCAGGACCATCGCGACGTGGGCCCACCACTGTCCGTCACGTCGCTGCCACGTGATCAGCAGCCCCGGGTAGGGCGCCATGTCCGGGTGCTTCGCGGACGGGGCGACCCAGACGTGCCGGATCCGCTCGGCCCGCTCGAGGTGGTCGGCGGGGGAGCGGTCTCCGTAACGACGGTTGGCGCCCACCGGGCGATCGTAATCGAACAGGTGATCGAATGCGACGGAGCGCCGCTGGACGCAACGAGACGAGAAGGCTCGGGAATCGTCGAGCTTTCGGAGCCTTCCCGTCGTGGGACGTGCGGGTCCGACGCCGGGGCGTGAACGTGGGTGGACCCCCGGCTCGGCATGGGAGTGGGTGAGCCGGGGGTCGTGCGCGCGCAGGTGCATTCCACCATCTGCGCGCTTCACACGCGGTGGGGCGACTGTGAAGCCGTCGCGGGGCGCTGAGGCATGGGGCTGGCGGCGTGGTGCTCGCGGTGTGGGGCGAGCCGGCGCGGGAGTCTCGTGCGGAGAGCCCCACGGCACGTGCCCCGCATGAGCGGACGGATCCGCCGTGGGGAGAAAGACGAGAAGGCCCCGGATTCGGCGAGATTCCGGAGCCTTCTCGAAGTGGGCGATACTGGGTTTGAACCAGTGACCTCTTCCGTGTCAGGGAAGCGCGCTACCGCTGCGCCAATCGCCCGAGGGTGGTGCTGTTCAGTTGGTGCGTCGTGTCGAGGTGGGTACGGGATTTGAACCCGTGTACACGGATTTGCAGTCCGTTGCCTCGCCTCTCGGCCAACCCACCGCTGGATGGGTATGGAGACCCTCCGAGCGGACAACGAGATTCGAACTCGCGACCCTCACCTTGGCAAGGTGATGCTCTACCACTGAGCTATGTCCGCATTCGCACCGTTTCCGGCGCGGGAAGAAACATTAGCCGATGGGCTCCGGCGCACCAAACGGGGGGTCGTCGTCGGCGGGGGTACGGTGGCGACATGCGTGCCTGGGTGGACGGACGAGTCCTCGGATCACCGGAAGAACCGGCCATCAGCGTCCTCGACCACGGGCTCGTGGTCGGCGACGGAGTCTTCGAGACGGTCGCCGTCGACAGCGGGGTGCCGTTCGCCCTCACGCGCCACCTCGAGCGGTTGGCCGGCTCGGCCGCGGGGCTCGGCATCGGGCGCCCCGACCTCGGCCTCCTGCGGGAGGGTGTCGCCGCCACGATGGACGGGCAGGACCTGCCCTTCGGTCGGATCCGCATCACCGTGACGTCCGGCCGGGGCCCCCTCGGCTCGCCGCGGGGCGACCACGGGCTCACGCACGTGGTGGTCACCGAGCCGGCCGAGCGCCCGCCCTCGGTCGCGTCGATCGCCACCGTGCCGTGGCCCCGCAACGAGCGCGGCGCGCTGGCCGGGCTCAAGACCACGTCGTACGCCGAGAACGCGAAGATGGTCGAGGCCGCCCGGGCCGCGGGTGCGTCGGAGGCGGTCATGCCCAACACGCAGGGCCACCTCTGCGAGGGCACGGGGTCGAACATCATGTACGTCCTCGACGGCACGCTGGTCACGCCGACGCTGGCGTCGGGCTGCCTCGCGGGCATCACGCGCGCCCTCGCCCTCGAGTGGCTCTCGGCCGAGCTCGACGTCGTCGAGCGCGACGCACCCATCGAGGTCCTGGCCGACGCCGACGAGGTGGTGCTCGTCGGCACGACCCGCGACATCCAGGCCATCTCCCACGTCGACGGCCGCGCGGTCGGCGCGGTCCCCGGCCCGATCACCCAGCAGGCGCAGGCCATCTGGGCGCGCGAGGCGGCCAAGCACTCCGACCCGTAGGGAACCGAGTGGGACCGTCGTGGAGACGTGCGTTAAGGTTCTGTGCGTCCCCGGGCGATTGGCGCAGTGGTAGCGCGCTTCGTTCACACCGAAGAGGTCACTGGTTCGAACCCAGTATCGCCCACCGACACCGAAGCCCCCGGCCCAGCGCCGGGGGCTTCGTCGTGCGTCCGCCGGGCGCTCCTACGATGGCGGGCATGTCGATCGAGACCGCCCGCGCCCACCTCGCCCGCTTCGGCCGAGGCGACGACGTCGTGGAGACGTCGGGGTCCAGCGCCACCGTCGAGCTCGCTGCCGCCGAGCTGGGTGTCGAGCCGGCACGGATCGCGAAGACGTTGGGCTTCTACGGAGCCGAGCCGGGCACGAGCATCCTCGTGGTGGCGGCCGGCGACGCCCGGGTCGACAACGCGGCGTTCAAGGCCGCCTTCGGCATCAAGGCGCGCATGCTGAAGCCCGACGACGTCGAGGCCCTCACCGGGCACGCCATCGGCGGTGTGTGCCCGTTCGCCAACCCCGATGTCGCCGCCGTGCACCTCGACGCCTCACTACGGCGCTTCGCGTCGGTGTTCCCGGCCGTCGGCAACGCCGCGTCGGCCGTGGAGCTGACGCCAGACGAGCTCGAGGTCGTGGCCGAGCCGGTGGGCTGGGTCCAGGTCACGAAGGACCCCGCGCCGACGTCCTGACACCTTCGGTCGAACCAGGGAGCCAGGACCGATCCGAACGCGTCAGGACGCGCGCGGGCGCGCTCAGGTGGTCTCGGCGGTGCCGAGGGGGTCGAGCCGGGTCCAGCCGCGGTCGGTGTGGCGCTCGAGCCGGAGCCCGCGCCCCTCACCCGCGGACGGGCCCTCGAAGGGGTGGCTGGAGCGCCAGGCCACGGCAGCCTGGTCGTGCTCCAGGGATCGCTCGGCGACGACGTCGCCGTCCTCGGTGGTCAGTCGGTAGTCGGCCATGGGTCCACCGTGCACCGGATCACTCGCCCGTGCACTCCGCGTAGGCCTTGCCGTACTCCTCGGTGTCCTGCACGGGCGACGCGGTCGGCGCCTCGATCTGCTCGCCCGGACGGCCGTAGAGCTCGTCGTCGAACACGATGAGCGGCGGCCCGTCGACGCAGTCCGTCACCTCCTGGACCCCGGCCTCCCCGTCGGCGACGCAGAGGTCGTAGTCGGCCGGGAGGTCGTCCCCGGCCTTCCAGACGCTGGAGCAGTCCGGACCCGTGGGCACGGGCGACGCGCTGGCACTCGCTCCGTCGGAGCCGCGTGGCTGGTCCGAGGGACCGGAGCCGCCCGAGGGCTCGTCCGACCCTCCGGACGTGCAGCCGGCGGCGAGGACGGCGAGGAGCAGGATGCTGGCAAGACGACGCATCCCTCGAGGCTAGGCCATCTCGCGCAGGGTCCTCTCGCTCTGGGCCATCGAGGTCAGGACGAGCGCCGTCCGAAGAGCAGGGCGAAGCGCGGCACGCGCAGGGAGACCACGGGCCTGCGCCCGGAGAGCAGGCCGAGCACGCCGTCGAAGGTCCACGAGGCACGCACCAGCTGGGCGCTCACCCGCCCGCGCACCGGCGTGACGACCGACCGTCCGGCGCGGGCCTGGGCGATGCGGAAGCCGAGCGGCCAGCGTCCGGGGAGCGCCCGGGTGCGCTCGACGGTGGCTGACGCCAGGCCGAGGCCCTCGTGCCGCCGGCCCGGCTCCACGCGGAACTCGGCGAGGTCCTTCGGGATGGCCCACAGCGCCCGGCCACCGTCGCGGGACGCCTCGCTGTCGACCCAGATCCACGGGATCCACACGCGGAACCTCAGCCCACGGCGCACCAGCACCGTCGCCATGATCTCGTCGTAGGTGAGCGGGCTGGGCTCCTCGTACCGGAAGAACGCCGCCGTCACGACCGCTCGGCCGCGGAGGGTGACGATCGTCGTGCCCGGCGGTGGGGCGGGCAGGTCGGCGGCCGGCACGAGGAACACCGACGCCAGGGCCTGGCCGTGCAGGTCCCACGGCTCCGGGGGGTAGGTCACGTCCATGCGAAGTCCTCCGGCTCCACGGTCCGCACGCGCCGGTGGTACGGGTAGGTCGACCCCGGCCAGTTCGACGTGATCCGGCCCGACGGATGGCGGTACCAGCTGTCGCAGCTGCCCCACACGGAGGACTCGAGCCGTTCCTGGACCTGCTGGTCGTACTCGGCCTCGACCTCGGGGCGCACGTCGACCGCCTCGTAGCCGCCGGCCTCCATGCGGTCGAGCACCTGGCGCATGTGCCGGGCCTGCGCCTCGAGCATGTAGATGATCGAGCCACCACCGAGGTTGGTGTTGGGCCCGTAGGAGACGAACAGGTTGGGGAATCCCGGCACGTACATCCCGAGGTGGGCGTGGGCCCCGTCGGTCCAGCGCTCGGCCAGAGGCTCGCCCCCGGCGCCGCGCACGTCGATCGAGCTCAGGAAGTCCTGCGAGTCGAATCCCGTGCCGTAGACGATCACGTCGACCTCGTGCACGGTGCCGTCGGCCGTCTCGACGCCCTGGGGGAGGACCCGCACGATGCGATCGGCCACGACGTCGACGTGGTCGCGCTCCAGGGTCGGGTAGAAGTTGTTGGAGAACAGGATGCGCTTGCACCCGATCGGGTAGTCGGGCGTCAGCAGCTCGCGCAGGCGGGGGTCCTGCACCTGGCGGCGCAGGTGCGCGAGTGCTGCCTTCTGCTCGACCTTGCCGACCAGGCTGCCCTCGTCGAGGCCGCGTGAGAACTGCTCGCCGAACGTCCACCAGAGCGGGCGCTCCAGACGGATGCCCGGTCGCCACCACCGGGGGAGCGGGCCGTCGGGCTTGGGCAGGATGTAGTTCGCCGAGCGCTGGAAGAGCGTGAGGTGGGCGGCGTCCTCGGCGACGTGGGGCACGTACTGGATCGCGCTCGCGCCCACGCCCACGGCAGCGACGCGCTTGCCCGCCAGGTCGACGTCGTGGTCCCAGCGAGCCGAGTGGAACCAGTCGCCGGCGAAGTCCTCGAGGCCCGGCAGGGCCGGCAGGCGCGGCTCCGAGAGCTGGCCGACGGCGCTCACGAGCACGTCGACCCGCTCGACGACCCCGTCGGCGAAGCCGACGTCCCAGGCCTGCTCGTCCTGCTGCCAGTGGGCCGAGACCACCTCGCGGCCCAGCTGGACGCGGGGCGTGATGCCGTACTCGTCGGCGACCCGGTGCAGGTACTCCCGGATCTCCGGCTGCAGCGCGTACCGCTTCGACCACTGCGTGTTGACGGCGAACGAGTAGGAGTACAGGGGCGACGGGACGTCGCACCCGGCACCGGGGTAGGTGTTGTCGCGCCACACCCCTCCGATGTCGTCGCCACGCTCCCAGAGGCGGACGTCGTGGTGGCCGTGCGAGAGCAGCTCCGCTGCCACCGCGATGCCGCCGAAGCCGGAGCCGATGATGCCGACGGATGTCATGACGCCTCCAGGACGTGGACGAGGTGGATGGTGAGCAGGGCGAGGACGTCCTCGCGGGCCAGGGTCCCGCGCTGCAGCCACTCGCGGCACAGAGCCTTCACGTAGGCGGCCGAGGCCCTGAGGCGTGCGCGCAGGTCGGGGGAGTCGGGCAGACCCACGGCGTCGAGCACCAGTCGTGCCGCGCGGTCGTCGGCCTCGTCCACGATCCGCTGCAGGTCGGACTCGCCGCTGAGCTCGGCCGCGCCCGCCGCGGCCACCCAGGCCTGGCCGTAGGTCTGGGCGGCGTCGAGGATCCAGTCCATCGTCACGCGCACGCGTTCCTCGAGCGGCAGGTGCAGGAGGTCGGGCAGCTCGCTGGCCGGCATGAGCAGCGAGTCGCGCATGACGGCGAGGAAGATCTCGCGCTTGGAGCCGAAGTAGTGGTGCAGGAGTCCCCGGGTGACCCCCGCCGCGCGAGCGAGCTCGGCGAGCGAGACGTCGTCGTAGGATCGCTCGGCATACAGCGATCGCGCGGCCTCGACGATCTGGCGTCGCCGGGCGTCGGGCTCGAGCCGGGTGCGGTTGAGGGCGTTCACGGGACGAGTGAACAACGCTATTGGCAAAGTGTCAACAAGCGGGTACGGTGCGGGACATGAAGCACTACGACGTCGTGGTGGTGGGTTCGGGGTTCGGCGGCAGCGTCAGCGCCCTACGACTCACCGAGAAGGGGTATTCGGTCGCCGTCATGGAGGCCGGTCGACGGTTCGCCGACGACGAGCTGCCCGAGACCTCCTGGCGCCTGAGGCGCTACCTCTGGGCGCCGTGGGCCCGGTGCTTCGGCATCATGCGCATCACGCCCCTGAAGGACGTCCTGATCGCCAGCGGTGCCGGCGTCGGCGGCGGTTCCCTGGTGTACGCCAACACGCTGTACCAGCCGCTCGACGGCTTCTACGACGACCCGCAGTGGGCGCACGTCACCGACTGGCGCGACGAGCTGGCCCCGCACTACGACCAGGCCAAGCGGATGCTCGGCGTGGCCACGTACCCCGGCCACACGCTGCCCGACCGGCTCATGGCCGAGGTGGCCCAGGAGCTCGGCGTCGGCGACACCGTGCACGCGGCCGACGTCGGCGTCCTCTTCGGCGACCGGCCCGGCGAGGACGTCGGCGATCCGTACTTCGGGGGCGCGGGACCGAGCCGCCGCACCTGCACCGAGTGCGGCGCCTGCATGACCGGGTGCCGCCGCAACGCCAAGAACACGCTCGTCAAGAACTACCTGTACCTCGCGGAGAGCGCCGGAGCCGAGGTCCACCCCCTGACGACCGTCACCGACGTGCGGCCGCGGACCGGTGGCGGGTACGAGGTGCGCACGCGGCGGACGGGCAACCGGCTGCGCCGACGTCGCTTCAGCGCCGACCACGTGGTCTTCGCCGGCAACGCGCTGAACACCCAGGACCTGCTGCACCGCCTGCGTCGACGGTCGTTGCCGCACCTCTCCGACCGCGTCGGCGAGCTCAGCCGCACCAACTCCGAGGCCGTCCTCTCCGCCCGCGCGAGCGCCAAGGACGCCGACGTCACCCCGGGCATCGCGATCACCTCGTCGTTCCACCCCGACGCCGTGACCCACGTGGAGCCGGTGCGCTACGGCCGTGGCTCCGGGGCCCTCAGCCTGATGAACATGGCGCTGGCCGACCACCGAGGCGGGGGATCGCAGCTGCGCAAGGTGCTGCGCGGCTACCGCGGCCTCGGCCTGCGACGGTCGCTCCGCCTGCACGACCCGCGCCGCTGGGCCGAGCAGTCGATCGTCGTGCTGGTCATGCAGTCGCTCGACAACTCCGTCACCACGTTCCTGAAGCGCGGCCCGTTCGGGCTGCGCATGACCAGCCGTCAGGGCAAGGGCGAGCCCAACCCGTCGCGGATCCCCGTGGCCGACCACGTGGCGCGCGAGCTCGCCGACAAGCTCGACGGCGTGCCGGGCGGCTCCTTCGGCGAGCTGGTCGGCATCCCGCTCACCGCCCACTTCATCGGCGGGTGTGCGATCGGCACGTCGCCCGAGGAGGGGGTCATCGATCCCTACCAGCGGCTCTACGGCCACGACGGCCTCCACGTCGCCGACGGGTCCGCCATCAGTGCCAACCTCGGCGTCAACCCGTCGCTCACCATCACCGCCCAGGCCGAGCGCGCGATGTCGTTCTGGCCCAACAAGGGCGAGCCCGACCCGCGTCCAGCGCTGGGTGAGCCGTACGAGCGCATCGACGCGGTCGCGCCACGGTCCCCGGTCGTGCCCGACGACGCCCCGGGTGCCCTGGTGCTCCCGATGCCGACCGTCAGGCCGGGCGCCCGCGCGCAGGTCGAGGCCTGAACCGACGCGTCAGTCCGGGACGCCCCACGAGTAGGTCTGCTTGACCAGCTTGAGGTACATGAAGGTCTCGGTGCTCATCACGTCCTCGCGGGACCGGATCTTCTCCGACAGCACCGTCAGCAGGTGCTCGTCGCTCTCGCACACCAGCTCGAGGATGAGGTCGAACGAGCCGGCCGTGATGACGACGTAGTCGACCTCCGGGATCTCGGCCAGGGCGTCGGCGAGGGGCTCGAGCGGACCGTTGGCCCGGATGGCGATCATGGCCTCGCGGGCGAAGCCGAGCTGCATCGGGTCGGTGACCGCGACGATGTTGATGACGCCGGCCTCGGTGAGCTTCTGCACGCGTTGGCGCACCGCTGCCTCCGACAGGCCGACCTCCTTGCCGATCGCGGCGTAGGACATGCGGCCGTCGGCCTGGAGCAGCGCGATGATGCGCTTGGCGACCTGGTCGAGCGCGGGTGCGGTCATGCGGAGATCTTCGCCCATGCCTCACCGAGCACGGAACGCAGCACCTGCTCGATCTCGTCGAACTGGGTCTGGTCGGCGACCAGCGGCGGCGCGAGCTGCACCACCGGGTCGCCACGGTCGTCGGCGCGGCAGTAGAGACCGGCGTCGAGCAGCGCCGTGGACAGGAACCCGCGCAGCAGACGGTCGCACTCCTCGGGCGTGAAGGTCTCCTTGGTGGTCTTGTCCTTCACCAGCTCGATGCCGTAGAAGAACCCGTCCCCGCGGACGTCGCCCACGATCGGCAGGTCGAGCAGGGACTCGAGCGTCCCGCAGAACGCACCCTCGGTCGCTCGCACGTGCTCGAGCAGCCCGTCCCGCTCGAAGAGGTCGAGGTTGGCCATCGCGACGGCGCACGACACGGGGTGGCCGCCGAAGGTGTACCCGTGGGCGAAGCTCGTGCCCGTGCGCAGGAACGGCTCGGCCAGGCGGTCGCTCACGATCGTCGCGCCGAGCGGCGAGTAGCCGGACGTCAGCCCCTTCGCGCACGTGATCATGTCGGGCACGTAGTCGTACCGCTCGGCGCCGAACGTGGTGCCGAGCCGGCCGAAGGCGCAGATCACCTCGTCGGAGACGAGGAGCACGTCGTGCGCGTCGCAGATCTCGCGCACCCGCTGGAAGTAGCCGGGTGGGGGCGGGAAGCACCCGCCGGCGTTCTGCACCGGCTCCAGGAACACCGCAGCGACGGTGTCGGGTCCCTCGGCCTCGATGGCGACCTCGATCTGGTCGGCGGCCCAGCGTCCGAACGCCTCCAGGTCGTCCTCGTGCACCGGGGCCCGGTAGTGGTTGGTGTTCGGGACGCGGAAGGTCGACGGCACGAGAGGCTCGAACTGCTGCTTCAGCGTCGGCAGGCCGGTGATGGAGAGCGCACCGTGCGTCGTGCCGTGGTAGGCGATCGACCGGCTGATCACCTTGTGCTTGAGCGGCTTGCCCACGAGCTTGAAGTAGTTCTTGGCCAGCTTCCACGCGGTCTCGACGGCCTCGCCGCCCCCACTGGAGAAGAACACGCGGTTGAGGTCCCCGGGGGCGAGCGCCGCCAGGCGCTCGGCCAGGTCGATCGCGGTGGGGTGGGCGTAGGACCAGAGCGGGAAGAACGCGAGCTCCTGGGCCTGCCGGGCCGCGGCCTCGGCCAGCTCGCGGCGCCCGTGCCCGGCCTGCACCACGAACAGCCCGGCCAGGCCGTCGAGGTAGCGACGGCCGCGGTCGTCCCAGACGTAGCAGCCCTCGCCGCGGGTGATCACCGGGACGTCGGCACCGTCGGGGGACCTCAGGGGAGCGAAGTGCATCCAGAGGTGGTCCTTGGCGGCCTTCTGACGTCGAGCGGCCTCGGGGTCGAGTGGGGTCATGGTTCCTCCGATCACCTGTGAGTATTCGCGACGGATTGCGTCGAGTGCAAGGGTCCTCGCATCTGATTGCGTAACGATCGTGTGACGACTCTTGCGGATTCCGTTGGCGAGGTGCAGAGTTCGGTCATCGTCGGCGGAGCAGAGGAGCGTCATGTCTGAGGTCGAGGGAACCGGGCCGGGCAGCACGACCACGGCAGGCAAGAAGGGTCTGAAGGCCAACGCGATCGGGTTCTGGGAGGGCCTGTCGATCGGGCTCGACGCGACGGCCCCGGCCTACTCGATCGCCGCGGTCCTCGGCTCGATGGTGGTCGTGGCCGGCATCCATGCGCCCGCGGTGATCTGGCTGTCGTTCGTGCCGATGTTCCTCATCGCCGGCGCGTTCCTCTACATGAACCGCGCCGACACGGACTGTGGAACGACGTTCTCCTGGGTCACGCGGGCGATGGGGCCCTGGATCGGCTGGATCGGCGGCTGGGCCGTCTTCACCACCGGCGTCCTCGTGATCGGCTCCCTCGCCGACGTGGCCGCGCGCTACCTGTTCGTCATGGTCGGCGCCGACGACCTCGCCGCGAACCGCACCGTCGTCATCACCGTGGCCGTCGTGATCGTGCTGGTCATGACGTGGCTCTGTGTCCGGGGGACCGAGGCGTCGGCCAAGTTCCAGGTCTGGCTCGTCTTCGCCCAGGTCGGTGCACTGCTGCTGTTCGTCCTCGTGGCGGTCGTGCGTCTGTTCATGGGCAACCTGCCCGCCGGGGCGACCAACCCCGACTGGAGCTGGCTCAGCCCGTCGGGCCTGACCTCCGACCAGCTGGTCAGCGGGCTGCTCATCGGCGTGTTCATCTACTGGGGCTGGGAGAGCGCGGTCAACCTCTCGGAGGAGTCCGAGGACGGTGACACCGCTCCCGGCCGGGCCGGGATCTGGAGCACGGTGATCCTGGTGGTCACGTACCTCGGGGTCGGCATCGTCACCATCGCCGCCGGTGGCGTGGACTTCGTGACCGGCTACGACGACGACGACGCCCTGTTCGGCGCCATCGGGGACCTGGTGCTCGGACCGTTCGCGTTCATCCTCCTGCTCTCGATCATCACCTCGGGCATCGCGTCCACCCAGACGACGATCCTGCCCGCGTCCCGCGTCTCCTTGTCGATGGCGAGCGCCGGGGCGTTCCCGAGGATCTTCTCGCGCATCCACCCGAGCTACGGCACGCCGTCGTTCAGCACGTGGTTCATCGGCGGCGTCGCGATCCTCTGGTACGTCGGCGCGAGCGCGGTGAGCGACAACTTCCTGTTCGACTCGATCTCGGCGCTCTCGCTCATGATCGCCTTCTACTACGCCCTCACCGGCGTGGCGTGCGCGATCTACTGGCGACGCCGCCTGTTCACGTCGGTCAAGGCGTTCCTGCTCATCGGGGTCGGCCCGCTGGTGGGTGCCGCGACGCTCTTCTACCTGCTGTTCGAGTCGGTGCGCTCCCTGGCCGACCCCGAGGCGTCCTACAGCGGCACCTCGGTGCTGGGGGTGGGTCTGCCGCTCGCGATCGCCGTGTTCTTCCTCGGACTCGGTCTCGTGCTCATGCTCGTGTGGCGGTTCACGGTGGGCGCGGCGTTCTTCAGCCGCAAGGGCTTCGAGACGGTCTCGGACGCGGTGGCCCTCGCTGCTCTGGGACCGACGCGCCCGGGCGCGGCGCTGCCCAAGGACGGGGAGTGACATGAGGATCCTGCTGGTCGGCTCCGGTGGCGTGGGGGCGGCGTTCACCGCCATCGCCGCGCGACGTGACTTCTTCGAGAAGATCGTGGTCGCCGACTACGACCAGGCGCGTGCGGACAGGGCGGTCGACGCGCTCGACGACGACCGGTTCGTCTCCGCACAGGTGGACGCGTCGTCTGCCGACGCCGTCGCGACGCTGTGCCGCGACCACGGCGTCACGCACGTGATGAACGCCGTCGACCCGCGCTTCGTCATGCCGGTCTTCGAGGGCGCGCACGCTGCGGGCGCCGACTACGTCGACATGGCGATGTCGCTGTCGCGCCGGCACCCGGAGGAGCCGTACGCCAGGGTCGGCGTGAAGCTGGGCGACGAGCAGTTCGCGGTCGCCGACCAGTGGGAGTCCGACGGTCGTCTCGCCCTCGTGGGCATGGGTGTCGAGCCCGGGCTCTCCGACGTGTTCGCGCGCTACGCCGCCGACCACCTCTTCAGCTCCATCCGCGACCTCGGCACGCGCGACGGCGCCAACCTGGCCGTCCACGACGAGGACGGCAACGAGCTGTTCGCCCCCTCGTTCTCCATCTGGACCACGATCGAGGAGTGCCTCAACCCGCCCGTCATCTGGGAGAAGGCGCGCGCCGACGAGCCCGACGGCGGCTGGTTCACGACGCCGCCGTTCTCCGAGCCCGAGGTCTTCGAGTTCCCCGAGGGGATCGGACCGGTCGAGTGCGTCAACGTCGAGCACGAGGAGGTGCTCCTGATGCCGCGCTGGGTCGATGCCGAGCGCGTGACGTTCAAGTACGGCCTGGGCGAGGACTTCATCAACGTCCTGCGCGCCCTGCACGACGTCGGCCTCGATCGGACCGACCCCGTGCAGGTGGCGTCGGCCGACGGCCCGGTCATGGTCTCCCCGCGCGACGTGGTGGCGGCCTGCCTGCCCGATCCGGCCACCATCGGTCCGCAGATGACCGGCAAGACGTGCGCCGGGCTGTGGGTCACCGGTGTCGGCAAGGACGGTGAGGAGCGCGAGACGTACCTCTACCACGTGGTCGACAACGAGTGGGCGATGCGCGAGTACGGGCACCAGTGCGTCGTGTGGCAGACGGCGGTCAACCCGGTCGTGGCGCTCGAGCTGCTCGCGAACGGCACCTGGAGCGGCGCCGGCGTGCTCGGCCCGGAGGCCTTCGACGCCGTGCCGTTCCTGGAGCTGCTCACCGAGTACGGCGCCCCGTGGGGCCAGCGCGACTCCTGAGGTCGTCCTGACCTGCGAGGGCCTGCGCGGGCCCCCTAGGGTGGTGGCAAGCAGCACGGCCCAGTCGTAGGGGTCGTCGAGAACCGAATGGAGCACCGCCATGTCCGTCACCGTGCACGTCGCCGTCGAGGCCGGGGCAGAACCCACCTCCCAGACCGTGGACGACGGGACGAAGGCGTGGCAGCTCTTCGCCGAGCAGCCCGACGTGGTCGTCGCCCGCATCGACGGTGAGCTGCGTGACCTGTCCACCGTCCTCGTCGACGGGTCCACCGTCGAGCCCGTCGCCATCGACAGCCCGGACGGCCTCGACGTGCTGCGCCACTCGGCCGCCCACGTCATGGCGCAGGCCGTGCAGGAGCTCTTCCCGGACGCCAAGCTCGGCATCGGTCCGCCGATCACCGACGGCTTCTACTACGACTTCGACGTCGAGGAGCCGTTCAAGCCCGAGGACCTGCAGGCCATCGAGTCGCGGATGAAGAAGATCGTCAAGGAGGGCCAGCGGTTCGACCGTCGCGAGATCAGCGACGACGACGCCCGCACCGAGCTCGCCGACGAGCCGTACAAGCTCGAGCTCATCGGTCTCAAGTCGCAGGCCGGCTCCACCGAGGGTGCCAGCGTCGAGGTGGGCGAGGGCGGCCTCAGCATCTACGACAACGTCAAGCGCGACGACTCCCTGGCGTGGAAGGACCTGTGCCGCGGCCCGCACCTGCCCACCACCAAGCGCATCCCGGCCTTCACGCTCATGCGCTCGGCCGCCGCCTACTGGCGCGGCGACGAGAAGAACAAGCAGCTGCAGCGGATCTACGGCACCGCCTGGCCCACCAAGGAGGCGCAGGAGGACTACCTGCACCGCCTGGAGGAGGCCCAGCGTCGTGACCACCGTCGGCTGGGCACCGAGCTGGACCTCTACAGCTTCCCCGACGAGATCGGCTCCGGACTGCCCGTCTTCCACCCGCGCGGTGGCGTCATCAAGCGCGAGATGGAGGACTACGTCCGTCGTCGGCACATCGAGGAGGGCTTCGAGTACGTCGGCACCCCGCACATCGCCAAGGAGGGGCTCTTCCACACCTCCGGCCACCTGCCCTACTACGGCGAGGGCATGTTCCCCTCGCTCGACGTGGACGGCCAGGAGTACCGCCTCAAGGCGATGAACTGCCCGATGCACAACATCATCTACCGCTCGCGGCAGCGGTCGTACCGCGAGCTGCCGCTGCGGCTCTTCGAGTTCGGGCACGTGTACCGCAACGAGAAGTCGGGCGTCATCCACGGCCTCACCCGCGTGCGCGGGTTCGCGCAGGACGACTCGCACTCGTACGTCACCCCCGAGCAGGCGCCCGACGAGATCCGCCACCTGCTGAACTTCATGCTGAGCCTGCTGCGCGACTTCGGGCTCGACGACTTCTACCTCGAGCTGTCCACCCGCGACGACCGCAAGGACAAGTTCATCGGCTCCCACGAGGACTGGGAGGTCGCCACGCAGGTGCTCGCCGACGTGGCCGCGGAGACCGGCATCGAGCTCGTGCCCGACCCGGGAGGAGCGGCGTACTACGGCCCCAAGATCTCGGTCCAGGCCCGTGACGCCATCGGCCGCACCTGGCAGATGGGCACCGTGCAGTACGACTTCAACCAGCCGTCGCCCGAGCGGTTCAACCTCGAGTACGTGGCCGCCGACGGCACCCGCCAGCAGCCCGTGATGATCCACTCGGCCAAGTTCGGCTCGATCGAACGGTTCCTCGGCGTGCTCGTGGAGCACTACGCGGGCGCCTTCCCTCCGTGGCTCGCCCCGGTGCAGGCCGTCGGCATCCCGGTCGCGGAGCGCCACGCCGAGTACCTGTACACCCTGGGCCAGCGACTCAAGGGTGCCGGCATCCGGTTCGAGGTCGACGACTCCGACGAGCGGATGCAGAAGAAGATCCGCACCGCGCAGACGCAGAAGGTGCCCTTCATGCTCATCGTCGGCGACAACGACGTCGAGGCCGACGCCGTCTCGTTCCGCTACCGCAACGGGGAGCAGGAGAACGGCGTCCCGGTCGACGACGCGGTGCGCCGCATCCTCGAGGCCGTCGCGTCGCGCGAGCAGGTCTGACGAATCGCCGCGCCGGGCGGTGCGGCGACCTAGTCTGGTCCCGTGATCAGGGGGATGCTGGCGGGTGCCGTCGCGCTCGCGATGGTGACGTCGACGGTCCCGGCGTCTGCCGCAGAAGGTGAGGCGTTGCTGCGTCTCGGGATGAAGGAGCGATGCGTGGCGCCCGGCCAGGGCTACCCGCTCGCGTCGGTGACGGTGCACTCCGACGCGGCCCCCGTCGCGGGTGCCACCGTGCAGTGGCGTCAGGACGGGACCATCCTGCACACCGCGGTCACCGACGACCATGGCGTCGCGCAGGCCGAGGGCGTGCAGGCCGTCCGCACCGACGAACCGGTGATGGTCACGTCCGTGGACCCGGCGAGCGGTCGGTCGGTGACCCTGCCCGACCGGGTGCGTGACACCGGGGTGCTGGCCTCGGCGGGCTGGGTGCGGCGATTCGTCGTTCCCTCCTCCGTGGTGCGCCCGCTGGACGTCGGAGGGGCCGGGCCGAGGGAGTGGACGGCGAAGGCCGACCTCTCGTGCACGACACGGCCGGTTCCCGGGGCGCTCGTGGACGTGCTCGCGACCGGTCCCGAGGACTCAGAACCCATGCTGCTGGAATCCCGCCCTCCCGACGAGGATGGGGAGTGGCGCTTCTCCGGCTGGGCGACCTTCGGCGGCCCGACGACGTTCACCGTCCGCAGCCGGACGCCGGACGGTCACGTCCTCCACCTCGGTCGCCGCGCCGGCGACCTGGCGCCTGAGGCCACCTGGATCAACACCTCCGTCACGGGCGTGCGCAGCGAGCTGATGGCGTCCACCCTGCTGACCCGGGGAACGACCTACACGACCCGGGCCGAGCTGGTCGCCGACGGCGGGGACGGGCGGCGGCGCGGTGCGCTGGACCGGGTGGTCGACGTCACCTTCGTGGACCGGGTGAGCGGTCGCTCCACCAGTCTGTCCCCGCTGGTGGTCGCCGACTTCGACGGAAAGATCGCGCTCGACAGCTCCCACCGGGCGACCAGGTCGGGCACGTACCACTTCTCCTTCCGCGGCACGAGGGCCGAGCAGGGCGCAACCGCCACCCTGAGGGTGCGCCTCCGCCCGAAGATCAGCGGCTGGCCGGTGAAGCGGATCGCGGCCAAGCGGTCGACGACCCTGCGTCGCACCGTCACGATCGCCGAACACGAGAACGCCCGCGCCGAGCTGCGCGTCTGGAACCCGCGGTACCGCGCCTGGGACCCCGTCGGCGGCCTGCGCACGATCGACGCCAGGGGTCGCTTGACGTTCACCGTGCCGAAGGTCAGGGGGACGAAGGGCTACCGACTCGTGATCGGGGACGTGACGTCCACCCGGGGTGGCGGACACGCGTTCGACCCGGTCGCGACGACGAAGACCTGGACCGTCACCCGGCGCTGAGCGACGTCTCGGTAGGTTGTCCCGGTGACTGCAGACGACCGCCTGGAGCGCCTCTGGGTGCCGTACCGCATGTCCTACGTGCGGGGCGAGGAGCCCGAGCCCGACGACTCCTGCCCGTTCTGCCGCATCGCCTCCGACGGCCGGCAGTCCGAGCTCGTCGTGCACCGGGGGACCCACTGCTTCGTGGTCCTCAACCTCTACCCGTACAACCCGGGGCACCTCATGGTCGTCCCGAACCGGCACGTGGCCGACTACACCGACCTCACCGAGGACGAGACCTGCGAGGTCGCCACGCTCACCCAGCAGGCCCTGCGCGCCGTCCGCGCCGCCTCGAACCCGCACGGGTTCAACGTCGGGCTCAACCTCGGGGGAGTGGCGGGCGGCTCGCTGTCGCAGCACCTGCACCAGCACGTGGTGCCCCGATGGTCCGGCGACGCCAACTTCATGACCGTGCTCGGGCAGACCAAGACGCTCCCGCAGCTGCTCGAGGACACCCGCGACCTCCTGGCCGACGCCTGGCCGGGGGAGACGCCCACGACCGAGGACGACGCCTGATGCTCGAACGCTTCCGCCAGTTCTGGACGAACATCTGGTCGCCCCTGGCCGACCTGCTGCTGCGCCTGGGCGTCAAGCCCGACCACGTGACGATCGTCGGCACCCTCGGGGTCAGTGCCGGCGCGTTGTGGTTCTTCCCGCGCGGGCAGTTCTTCGTCGGTGTCATGGTGGTCACCGCGTTCGTGTTCAGCGACCTCATGGACGGCTACATGGCCCGCAAGTCCGGCCAGTCGTCGAGGTGGGGGGCCTTCCTCGACTCGACGCTGGACCGGGTCGGCGACGCTGCGGTGTTCGGCGGCCTCCTGCTCTACTACACGCGCGCCGACGCCGACACCACGCTCGGCCCGGCCGACCTCTACCTCGGCCTGAGCCTCGCCTGCCTCGTGCTGGGCAACCTCACCTCGTACGCGCGGGCCCGCGCCGAGAGCCTGGGCATGCAGGCCAAGGGTGGCATCGCCGAGCGGGCCGACCGTCTGGTCGCGATCCTCGTGATGACCGGGCTGAACGGTCTGTTCGGGCTGCCCGTCCTGACCGAGATCACGCTGTGGGCGCTCGCCCTCGCGAGCCTGGTGACCGTGTTCCAGCGCATGGCGATCGTGCACCGGCAGGCCTTCCCGCCCGCCGGGACGGAGTCCTGACCGTCTTCCGCCGAACGTGACATCGCGAATGTGACATCACTCTTGACACGTAGAGATCGGGGTCACATACTCGCGGTATGACCCTCATGGACGAGCAGGACCTCGACCGCACCCAGGACGCGCTGGCCTCGCTGACGCGCAGCGAGTACGAGGCCACGCTGACCCAGCTGTCCCAGGCGTCGGTCGACCGTCACTTCGACGCCTTCGTCGACGTCCCGTGGGACCACCCGGACTTCGCGATCGACCCGACCGACGCCCACTGGGTGCTTCCGGAGGCCGACCCGCTCGGTGCCCACCCCTGGTACAAGTCGCTCCCCGTCGAGCGGCAGATCGAGATCGGGATGTGGCGCTACGCGAACATCTTCAAGGTCGGTCTGCAGTTCGAGAACCTCCTGATCCGCGGGATCATGCAGTACGTCTTCTCCCGCCCCAACGGGTCGGCCGAGTTCCGCTACCTCACCCACGAGGCCACGGAGGAGTGCCACCACACGCAGATGTTCCAGGAGTGCATCAACCGCATCGGCGCCGACGTCCCGGGCATGCCGCGATGGATGCGGGCGATCCACGGGATCATCCCGCTCATGGCCTCGCGGTACCCGCTCGGCTTCTTCATCGCGGTGCTCGCGGGCGAGGAGCCGATCGACCACACGCAGAAGAAGATGCTGCGCGAGGGCGCCACGATCCCGCCGGTCATGCGCCGCATCATGCAGATCCACGTGGCGGAGGAGGCGCGGCACATCTCGTTCGCGCACGCCTACGTCATGCGCAGCGGCCCGAACCTGGGAAAGGTCGACCGGTGGGTCATGTCGATGCTGTTCCCGATCATCATGCGGATCGCGGGCGACCTCATCCTCGTGCCGCCGAAGGAGCTGCGCACCGAGATGGGCGTGCCGAAGGAGGTCGTCAAGGAGCTCTACTGGGACGCTCCGGAGTCGCGCGTGTTCCTCTCCGAGCTGTTCAGCGACGTGCGCATGCTGGCCGAGGAGTCCACGCTCATGACACGGTCCTCGCGGCGCATGTGGCGCTGGCTCAAGATCGACGGTCGCCCGGCCCGGTACCGCAGCGAGCCGCCCGCGCGTCTGGCCGACCCCGCCTCGGTCGACCCCGTCTCTGTCGACACGGTCTGACCCGTGACCCACGTCGTCACGCAGCCGTGCTGCGGTGACGCGGCCTGCGCCTTCGCGTGCCCCGTCAACTGCATCCACCCCACGCCCGACGAGCCGGACTTCGCCACGGCCGAGATGGTCTACATCGATCCTCAGGCCTGCGTCGACTGCGGAGCCTGCGTGAAGGCATGCCCGGTGGGAGCGATCAAGCCGGAGTCGCGGCTCACGGCCGACGAGCGGGTGTTCGTCGAGCTGAACGCGCTCTTCCACGCCGACTCCGACGTCGGCAACGGGCTCGAGTCGCCGACCCGCCCGGCGCAGGCGCCGGTTCCGCCGGTCGTGCGCATCGACGGGTCGCGACGCTTGAGCGTGGCCGTCGTCGGTGCCGGTCCGGCCGCGCTGTACGCGGCCGACGAGCTGCTCAAGCAGCGTCAGGTGCGGGTCCGTGTCCTCGACCGGCTGCCGACCCCGCACGGACTCGTCCGGGCCGGCGTCGCACCCGACCACCAGCACACGAAGGACATCGGGCGACTGTTCGAGAAGATCGAGTCCCACCCCGGCTTCGCGTACGAGCTCGGGGTCGAGGTCGGGACCGACGTCACGCACGACCAGCTGCTCGCCACCCATGACGCCGTGGTCTACGCGACGGGCGCGGCCGTGGACCGGCGGCTCGACGTGCCGGGGGAGGACCTGCCCGGCAACGCGACCGCCACGGACGTGGTGGCCTGGTACAACGGACACCCCGACCACGTGGAGGCACCGCTGGACCTGTCGGGGGACCGCATCGTGGTGGTCGGCAACGGCAACGTGGCGCTCGACGTCTCGCGGGTGCTGCTGAGCGATCCGGAGTCGCTGGCGAGCACCGACATCGCCGACCACGCCCTCGACGCCCTGCGCGTCAGCAGGGTGAGGGTGGTGGAGGTGCTGGCGCGACGCGGTCCGGCCCAGGCGGCCTTCACCGTGCCCGAGCTCGTCGGGCTGCTGCACCACCCCGACCTCGACGTCGTCGTGCCGCAGCGCGAGCTGCTGGACGGGGACGACGTCAAGAGCCGCCTCCTGCGGGAGGGGACGGTCGCCGAGGCCGACCCGGCTCGACGGCACGTCGTCCTGCGCTTCCTCGTCGCACCGGTGGCGGTGCTGGGGGACGGGTCCGTCACCGGGCTCGAGGTCACGCGCACGAGTCTCGTGACGGGACCCGACGGCGTGGTCGCAGCGGTGCCGACCGGCGACCACGACGTGATCCCCACCCGGGCGGTGCTCCGCTCCGTGGGGTACCGGTCCGCTCCGGTCCCGGGGGTGCCGTTCGACCCGGTGACCCATCGCATCCCGAACGTCGGCGGACGCGTGCTCGACGTGCCGGGCGGTGACGTGCTTCCGCGCACCTACGTCGTCGGCTGGGCCAAGCGCGGTCCGTCCGGCTTCATCGGCACCAACAAGTCGTGCTCGCTCGAGACCGTCAACCACCTGCTCTCCGACGTGGCGCAGGGACGGATCGAGGCCGTCGACCGGCCGGAGCCGTTGCGGGCGACGGCCGGTGTCCTCGACCGCGAGGGCTGGCTGCTGCTCGACGCGCACGAGCGCGAGGCGGGGCGCAGGGCAGGACGTCCACGTCGCAAGGTGGTGGACCGGCGCCGGATGGTGGACGTCGTCGAGGCCGCCAGAGGCGGCCGATAGACTCGAGGGGTGAGCAACGAGCAGACCCCCTCCACGTCCCCCGACGGCACCAGCCCCCAGTCGACCGGTACCGCGCGCGTCAAGCGCGGCATGGCCGAGATGCTGAAGGGCGGCGTCATCATGGACGTCGTCGACGCCGAGCAGGCGCGCATCGCCGAGGACGCCGGCGCCGTGGCCGTCATGGCCCTCGAGCGCGTCCCGGCCGACATCCGGGCCCAGGGTGGCGTGGCGCGCATGAGCGACCCGGACCTGATCGACGGCATCGTGTCGGCGGTCTCGATCCCGGTCATGGCCAAGGCCCGCATCGGACACTTCGCCGAGGCGCAGGTGCTGCAGAGCCTGGGTGTCGACTACATCGACGAGTCCGAGGTCCTCACGCCGTCGGACTACGCGAACCACATCGACAAGTGGGCGTTCAACGTCCCGTTCGTGTGCGGTGCCACCAACCTGGGCGAGGCGCTGCGTCGGCTCACCGAGGGTGCGGCCTTCATCCGCTCCAAGGGCGAGGCGGGCACGGGCGACGTGTCGAACGCCGTCACGCACATCCGCACGATCACCGGCGAGATCCGTCGCCTGCAGTCGCTGCGCGAGGACGAGCTGTTCGTGGCAGCCAAGGAGCTCCAGGCGCCGTACGAGCTGGTCAAGGAGGTCGCGGAGCTGGGCAAGCTGCCCGTCACCCTCTTCACCGCCGGCGGCATCGCGACCCCGGCCGACGCCGCGCTCGTCATGCAGCTGGGCTCGGAGGGTGTGTTCGTGGGCTCGGGCATCTTCAAGTCCGGGAACCCGGCCCAGCGCGCCGAGGCGATCGTCAAGGCCACCACGTTCTACGACGACCCCGACGTCGTCGCCAAGGTCTCGCGCGGCCTGGGCGAGGCCATGGTCGGCATCAACGTCGACGAGATCCCCGAGCCGCACCGCCTCGCCGAGCGCGGCTGGTAGCCGCACCCGGCGGCGGGGGGTGCCGCCCCGGTCTTTGGGATTTGTCTCCTACTTTTCCCGTATGCCCATGTGACGCAGATCTCACGTCGCATGCTCGAGGTGAGGGCTCGTCCCTCGTGCCGGCGTAGGGAGCGCCGCGCCTCGAGACATGGGAGCACGCGATGAAGAACTCGATCAAGGGTGCGCTGGCCGCGGGTGTGGCCGCCGTCCTGCTCCTGGGTGGCGCCGGGACGCTGGCGTACTGGAGCGACTCCGTCGACCTGCCCGGCGGCAGCGTGACATCGGGCGAGCTCAAGCTCGAGAGCCCGACCTGCGACGCCGACTGGGTCTACGCGACCGGCAGCGCAGGCGCCACCGGCACGGTCGGCCCGGCCGTCCCGGGCGACGTGATCTCCAAGGAGTGCACGTTCGAGATCGTGGCCACCGGCGACAACCTGAACGCCGACCTGACCGTCCCGGCCACGGCGACCTTCGCCGGCGTGACCCCGCTGACCGCCACGGTGACCGCGACGTACGAGGACGCTCTCGGCGACGCGCTGCCCGCTGCCATCACGGAGGACGACGACGGTCTGGTCACCGCGACCATCTCGGTGGAGTTCCCCTACGGCACCGCCGAGGACGACGTGGCGCCGATCAACATCAACGACTCCCAGGAGGTCGCTGCGACGCTGAACGCCATCGCGGTCTCCGTGGAGCAGAACGACCCGAACCCGTGACCGGTCGCTGATCGCGGATCGTCGTGTCTCGCGGGTGGCAGGTCGTCGTGAAGGCCCTGGCCTGGGCCGTGATCCTGGCCGCCACGGGCTCGCTGTCTGCTGCGGTGCTCGTGCCGCGGCTGGCCGGCGCGACCCCCTACGCGGTGCTCACCGGGTCCATGCGGCCGGCGCTCCCGTCGGGCACGTTGGTGGTGGTCCGACCCGTCGAGATGGGCGACGTCTCGGTGGGGGACGTGATCACCTACCAGCTGCGGTCCGGCGACCCGACGGTCGTGACCCATCGTGTGGTCGGCTCCGGGGTCAGGACCGACGGGACGGCGGTGCTCACCACCCAGGGCGATGCGAACGACGTGGTCGATGCAGCGCCGGTCCAGCCGGAGCAGGTGCGGGGGCGGCTCTGGTACGCGGTGCCGCACCTCGGCAGAGCCCACTCCCTGCTCGACGGGTTCCACCGGAAGGCAGCGGTCCAGCTGGTCGCGGCCGGGCTCCTGCTCTACGCGGGCCGGATGTTCGTCGCGGCGGCGCCCGCCTGGCGCGGCGGTCCGGGAAGCAGGACGAGCGACGACGACCAGGAGAAGGAGGGATCAGCGCGATGAGGCATGGATGCCTGCTGCCCGCGACGGTCGTGGCGGTGACGCTGCTCGCCCCTGTCGGTGCGCACGCGGCCGACGAGATCGGCATCAGCCGGGACGGCACGTCCTGGTCGTCGAACCTCGACGAGCCACTGTTCGACCCCGGCCTGCGGTGGGTCCCTGGCGACACGCGGACGAGCAGCTTCTTCGTCCGCAACCAGGGGCCCAGCGGGTCCGCGATCACCATCGAGGTGCGCAGCCTCGACTCCGACGAGCTGCTGGCCGACGACGACATCCACCTGCGTGCGCGGGCGGCGGAGGGTGCGTGGGTCGACCTGCGCAACGAGGTCACCTCGACCCTCCTCACCGAGAAGACGATCGAGCAGGGTGCGGCGGTGCGCGTCGACGTGAACGCGACCTTCGACGAGGCGTCGACGAACCAGTCACAGGTCGGGCGCCTGGCGATCGCCTTCCGCGTGAGGCTCGCCGACGCCGCCGCGGGCGAGCCCGGCGACGACCTGGACGGTGCTAGTCCGTCGGCCGGCGACACGGTGGGGGATCTTCCGGACACGGGCTCCGCCACGCCGCGCTGGATCGTCCTCGGTGGCCTTGGCCTTGCGCTCGTCGGCGTCCTGCTCGCCTCGCGCCTCCGCGTGGATCGTGAGGTGTGGTCATGAGCAGGCATGCGGGTCGACGTCGCAGCCGAGGTCGTCGTGGATGGGTGAGGGCGCTGCTGGCCATGGGTCTGGTGGTCGGTCTCGGCTCGGTCAACACCATGGCGTTCTGGACCGACGATGCGGTCCTGGATGCCGGCACGATCCAGACGGGATCGCTCGACCTGCTCGTCGCAGGCAATCTCGCCGGAGCGGGCGGGACGACGACGTCGCCGAGCCTCGCGCTGACCGACATGGTCCCGGGGGAGAGCGTGGCGGTGACGGTCCCGGTCCAGCGGGCCGCGAGCACCGTCGGTTTCACCTACACGGCCAAGGCGACCGCGTCCGGCGCGCTCGCCCCCTACCTGAGGTGGACCGTCTCGGCGGGAGCGGCCGGCACGGCGAGCTCCTCGGGCCTGCGGACCAACACGTGCGGCGGCACGCCCCTGGTGACAGGGGTGACGCTCACCGGCACCGCGAGCGACGTGATCGCCTCCCCACGCACGCTGTCCAGCGCCACGATGAGCGAGAACATCTGCCTGCGCGTCGAGCTGCCGAGCGGCACCGCGAACGCCGCACAGGGGGCATCGGCGACCGCCTCCTTCGTCTTCGACGCCACGCAGCTGGGCTGATCGTCGTGCTCGAGCGGCTGCGTCAGACCGTCCTCTGGTCGGGTGCCGGTCTGGGCGGGCTCTGCCTGGCCTGGGCCGCGACGATCCACGTCCTCGGCCTCACCCCCATGATCTTCACCTCGGGCTCGATGGGACCGCAGATCGCCGCGGGCGACCTCGCCCTCGCCGAGTCGGTGCCGGCGCGGGCCATCGGGGTGGGCGACGTCGTGAGCGTGGTCAACGCCGCCGGCGTGCGCGTCACCCACCGGGTCGTCGAGATCGACCCTGTGGACACCACGACGGCGGTCCTCACCCTGCGCGGCGATGCCAACGCCTCGCCCGATGCCGAGGCCTACACCGTCACCCGCGTCGAACGCGTGGTCACCTCCGTGCCGGCCGCCGGGCACGTCGTGGACGCCGTCTCGTCACCGTCGGGCCGATTCGTCTCGGGAGCGTGGCTGGGGCTGTGCCTGTTCCTCGTCCTGGGTGCCGGTCGCGCGGGGTCGGGACGCGAGCGTCCTCGGCGCGGGCGCCACCCCGGTGGCCGGCACCGGCGTCAGGACCGATCGCGAGCACACGGGGTCGGGGTCGGGGTCGGAGCCGGGGTCGCCGCGATGCTGCTGGGTCTCGGGCTCGGGCACGTGGTCCCCACCCTCGTCACGCCGACGTCGGCCACCTTCGAGGATCGCGGCGCGACCGTCACCTCCGGCGCCCTCGCCTCCTTCGCGGTCACCAAGCCCGCAGCGCTCGCGTGCACCGTCAGCAACCCCGTCGTGGGGACGAAGAGCCTCACCACGACCTGGACCGCGGCCCCCGGCCTCGCGTACACGGCGGTGATCCGGGAGACCGGCACCTCGCTCGTCGTCACGAGCAGCGGGACGGAGCGCTCGGTCACCGTGACCGGTGGGCTCCTCGGGTCCTTGCTCGGTTCCAGCTTCACCATCGAGGTCACGGCCACCCTGCCGGGCTCGGGCTGGACCGCCACCTCGACGCGCGCGGGGACCTTCGTGCTGCTCGGCCTCGGCTTCACCTGCGGCGCCTGGACCTGAGGTCTCGTCGCGATCCCTGCGCGGCGAACCGGCGGTGGACGACCGCATGGCACCGATGGCCCATCCGACTGGCCGCGTCCGGCCGGTCGGGCCATGCCGGTCTAGTTCCTTCGGGGGATCTTGGTGCGCACTGCGGGGGCCGACCGTGACTTCGTCCGTCGGGGTCGTTGGGAGGTTCGAGGGTCCCGGTGTCGTCGGGACCCGGTCCGGCCCACCCCGGACCACCCTCTCCTCCCGATTGGATCCCCATGAAGAAGTCCACCAAGGCCGCCCTCGCGGCCGTCGGCGCCGGCGTCCTGCTCACCGGCGGCGCCACCACCCTCGCCTTCTGGTCCGACTCGGCCACCGTGGGCGCCAGCACGCTCACGGCCGGCACGCTGACGCTCGGCGAGGCCGACTGCTCGGCATGGATCCTCGACGCGAACGAGGACGCCCCGGGCGAGACCGCGACCCTCCTGGTGCCCGGCGACGTGGCCACCAAGACCTGCACGTTCGACATCGACGCGACCGGCGACCACCTGCGGGCCGACCTCGCCGCCGTCGGCGCGGTGACGTCGGGCGGCCTGGCGGACGACGTCGTGGTCAGCACGGCGTTCGAGGTCGACGGCGAGACGGTCACCTCGATCACCGAGGACGACGCGCCGGAGGTGCTCACGAGCACCGTCACCGTCACGTTCCCCTACGGTGACGCGGTCGACAACGACTCCCAGGGCGAGTCCGTCTCGTTGACCGACTACGTCGTCACCGCGACGCAGGTCCACAGCGACACCCCCGTCGCGCCGGTCGCTCCCTGATCGACGGACCCCACCACCATGACGCGCAGCGCGGCGACCACCGCCCGACGACTATCCCAGGCCCTCGCCTGGGCGGTCGTCGCGGCGGTGGTCGCCGTGCTCGCGGTGGTCGTCGTGGTCCCGCGCATGGCGGGAGCCACCCCCTACACGGTGCTCACCTCGTCGATGGAGCCGACCCTCCCACCCGGCACCCTCGTGGTGAGCCGCCCCGCACCGTTCGAGGAGATCCTCGTCGGTCAGGTCGTCACCTTCCAGCTCGAGTCCGGCGACCCCACCGTCGCCACCCACCGCGTGATCGCCCGCACCACCGAGCCCGACGGCACCCCGGTGCTGTGGACCCAGGGCGACGCGAACGCGGTTCGCGACCCGGAGGTGGTGCGCGCCGAGCAGGTGCGCGGCGTCCTCTGGTACCGCGTGCAGGAGCTCGGACGGCTCAACACCGCGATCGACGCCGCCTGGCGGCAGCGCGGGGTGACGGTCGTGGGCCTCGCCCTGCTCGTCTACGCCGGGTACGCCGCCACCGCCGCGGTGCGCGAGCGTCGGGCCACCCGACGCGCCGCGGGCTCGACCATCCCCCAGGACCAGGAGACCCTCGCGTGAGGATCCACCCCCCGGCACGTCGCCTGACGGCCGTCGCGCTCGCGTCCGGAGCGCTGCTGCTCACCCCGGCTGCCGCCCACGCCGACGACGAGCTGAGCCTCAGCCTCGACGGCGCCACCTGGACGCCCGACATCACCGCCCCACTCTTCGACCCGGCGATGCGCTGGGTGCCGGGTGACGTGGAGACCGCCACCTTCTTCGTGCGCAACAACGCACCGCAGGGTGCCCGGCTCGACGTCACGCTGCGCCCCGACGGCCAGGAGTCGCTCCTGGACGACGGATGGGTCAGCGTCGTCGTGCGCACCCCCGCTCGCGAGGGTGAGGCCACCACTGGCCCCGGCCCCTCGACCGTGCTCGTCGACGCGCCCGTGCCCGGCTCCCAGGTCGTGCCCGTCGAGGTCGAGGTGACCTTCGACGAGGACGCCCCGAACGGCACCCGGCTGCGCTCCGCCTCGCTCGGCTTCGACGTGGTCCTCACCCAGACCCAGGAGATCGGGGGCGGTTCGGAGGAGGACCCCGACGGTCCCGACGGGCCCGACGACTCGGACGGGTCCGACGGAGGCACCGACGGTGGTGCGGACGGCGGCACCGACGGGGGTGCCGGCACCGGCAACGGCGGCGTTGCCGGCTCCGACGGTGGCTCCACGTCGGACCGCGGCGGACTCCTGCCGGACACCGGATCCCTCACCCCCAGCTGGCTCCTCGCGGCCGCCGCCCTCGCTCTCGGTCTCGGCGCCGGACTCTCCACCCGTACTCGACTCGCACGCCCGCACACCCGACAGGACACGCCATGACCAGCTCGATCGCGCGCCGCGCCACCCGTCCCCTGCGTTCCACCCGCGGCCGAGCCGTGATGACCCTTGGCGTCGTCCTCGGCCTCGGCACCGTCGGGACGCTCGCCTACTGGACGGACACTGCCACCGTCACAGGCGGCACCTTCCAGGCCGGCAGCCTCAAGATCCAGGTCGACGGCGTCGAGGACGACCCGGTCGGGTTCTCCAACGCCTTCAAGGCCGACAACCTGGCTCCGGGCCAGAGCGTTGCGGCCTCCTCACAGATCCAGAACGTGGGCACCTTGACGGCCAACTACCACGCCTCTGCCACGGCCACTGGAGCGCTCGCCCCGCTGCTGACCTACTCGGTGCGAGCGGGCGGCACGGTCAACGACCAGGGCACTGCGTGCACCGGTGGCCTGGAGGTGTTCACCGGTGGGATCGGGGCCGGGACGACGATCATCGCGAACACCGCCGGCACGCTGCGCACGCTCGTGGCCGCCACCGGCACGGAGTCGTTCTGCGTGACCGCGACGCTCCCGAGCGGCACCACCGGCGGGCAGGGCCAGAACGCCAAGGTGACGTTCACCATCACCGGAAAGCAGGTCGGCGCCCCGTGACCGGGGAGTCGCAGCCGCGGCTCCTCTGGATCGAGGAGCCGCCGACCGCCCGGGAGCGCCTCGTCGAGCGGCTCCGTGAGGGCGCCCTGACCGTCGGTGCCCTGTCCGGAGTGCTCTGCCTCCTGCTGGCCGCGGTCGCCGTCGCATTCGACGTGCGTCCAGTCGTCTTCCAGTCGGGGTCGATGTCCCCGGCCATCGAGACCGGGGCGCTCGGCATCGCCCGCACGGTGCCCGCATCCGAGCTCGCCACCGGCGACGTCGTGACGGTCCAGACCCCGGCCGGGGTGAACGTGACCCACCGCATCCAGAACCTGACGATCGATGCCCAGGACCGGGCCATCCTCGTGCTGAAGGGCGATGCCAACGGCGCGCCGGACGAGACGCCGTACGTCGTGTCGTCGGCGCCGAGGATCGTCGCGGACGTCCCTCAGCTCGGCTACGTCGCCGCATTCCTGTCCGGCACCCCGGGCACGTTCCTCGGCGGCCTCCTCGTCGGCATCGTGCTGCTCGTCGCGGTGCGCGGCGATCGATCGCGACCGGGCCGTCGTCGGTTCCTCGGGACGGACGCGGCCGGCGCGCCCCACCGCACCGGTGCCCGCGCGACCGCCGTGGCCGTCGGTGCCGTGGCCACCCTGGCCCTGGTCGGCCTGCCCTCGACACCCACCACCCAGGCCTACTACAGCGACACCGCCAGGCTCACGAGCGGGACGTTCGCGCGGCAGGCCGCGGCGCCGGTCGCGCCGACGATCGCCACCTGCACGCGGTCCGGGGGCGACATCACCATCACGTGGAACGCGGTGGCGGGCGCGACGTCCTACACGGTCAGCTGGACCAACCCCGTCGGCACGGCGAGCACCACGGCGACGTCCTTCACGCCGAACGCCAACTTCAACATCGGTGGGGCCACGGGTCAGATCTCCGTCCGGTCGGTCAATGCCGCCGGCACCTCGGCCCCGTCGGGCGCCTTCCGCTACACCGGGAACGGCAACAACGCCCCCTGCACGAGACTCTGAGCCGGTCCTCCTGGCGGGGGACCGGGGCGTGCGACGATCCGGGCACGGAGGCCGGCGACCGCGGCCGTCCCGAGCCACTCCGGCTCGGGCGGGGTGACCTCACTACGCTGTCCCGGTGATCTCACCGACCATCGGCGTCTTCGCCCTGCAGGGGGACGTCCGCGAGCACGTGCAGGCCCTCGAGGCGCTGGGCGTCCGGGCCGTCACGGTGCGTCGCGAGGAGGATCTCGACCGCGTCGACGGATTGGTGATCCCCGGCGGGGAGTCCACCACGATGATCAAGCTGGCCGACGTCTTCGGCGTGGCCGAGGCGTTCCGGCGTCGGATCGCGGACGGGCTGCCCACGTTCGGCACGTGCGCCGGGATGATCATGCTGGCCGACCGGCTCGTCGACGGTGCCGAGGGACAGGCCACCTTCGGCGGGCTCGACGTCACGGTGCGGCGCAACGCCTTCGGTCGGCAGGTCGACTCCTTCGAGGCCGACGTCGACTTCACGACCTTCGACGACCCCGTCCACGCGGTGTTCATCCGCGCCCCCTGGGTGGAGGAGGCGGGCCCGGGCGTGGAGGTGCTGGCCGCGGTCCCGGTCGGCCCGGGTGCCGCGGCGGGCGCGACGGACCGTGCTGCCGATAGGATCGTGGCGGTCCGGCAGGGTTCGGTGCTGGCGACGTCGTTCCACCCCGAGGTGGGAGACGACCTGCGCCTGCACCGCCTGTTCCTGGACCTCGTGACGACGTAGGGATCCGCCACCCGCCGGGGTGGCGCGGAAAGGGGCAGGGGATGTCAGGCCACTCCAAGTGGGCGACGACCAAGCACAAGAAGGCCGCGATCGACGCCAAGCGCGGCAAGATGTTCGCCAAGCTGATCAAGAACATCGAGGTGGCGGCACGTCAGGGCGGGCCCGACCCCGACGGCAACCCGACGCTGTACGACGCGATCCAGAAGGCCAAGAAGTCGTCGGTCCCCAACGACAACATCGACCGTGCGGTCAAGCGCGGCGGCGGCATCGGCGAGGACGCCGTCGACTACACGACGATCACGTACGAGGTGTACGGCCCGAGCGGCGTCGCCCTCCTGGTGGAGTGCCTCACCGACAACAAGAACCGGGCCGCCATGGAGGTCCGCACGGCGGTCAGCCGCAACGGTGGCAACCTCGCCGACCCGGGCTCGGTCGCGTACATGTTCCACCGCAAGGGCGTCGTGCAGGTGCCGGCCCAGGACGCCGGCGAGGACGACATCCTCCTGGCGGTGCTCGACGCGGGTGCCGAGGAGGTCAAGGACCACGGCGAGGCGTTCGAGGTGATCAGCGAGGCGTCCGACCTGGTCGCGGTCCGCACCGCGCTGCAGGACGCCGGTCTGGACTACGACTCCGCGGAGGCCTCCTTCGTCCCATCGGTGGAGGTGCCGGTCGACGTCGAGGGCGCCAAGAAGGTCATCAAGCTGGTCGACGCGCTCGAGGACCTCGACGACGTCCAGAACGTCTACTCCAACGTGGACATGAGCGACGAGGTGCTCGCCGCGCTCGACGAGGAGTAGGTCCGCCAGGAGCATCGGACGTCGGTGCCGGCGGGAGGTGCGTCGGTCGGCGTGGCGTCCGGTGGGGCGTCGTGGGAGCGGGTTATCGTTCGAACATGCGTTCTCCCACGCGTGTGCTCGCGGTCGATCCCGGGCTCACCCGCCTCGGCCTCGGCGTCGTCGAGGGCTCGGTCGGTCGACCGCTGCACCTCGTCCACGTCGACGTGCTGCGCACCCCTGCCGACCTCGACACGGCCAAGCGGCTGCACCGGCTCGAGCAGGGGCTCGAGGAGGCGGTCCGGCTGCACCGTCCGGCGGTCGTCGCGGTCGAGCGGGTGTTCAGCCAGAACAACGTGCGCACCGTCATGGGCACCGCGCAGGCCAGCGGCGTGGCCATGCTGGTCGCCGCGCGGCACGGCATCGACGTCCGCCTGCACACGCCCAGCGAGGTCAAGGCCGCCGTCACCGGCAGCGGTCGGGCCGACAAGGCCCAGGTGGCCGCCATGGTGGTCCGGCTGCTCCGGCTCGCCGAGGCCCCGAAGCCGGTCGACGCCACCGACGCGCTGGCCCTGGCCATCTGCCAGATCTGGCGCGGGGGAGCGCAGAACCGCCTGCAGCAGGCGCAGGCCCAGCTGAAGGAGTCCGTTCGATGATCGCCCACGTGCGCGGCGAGGTCGCCGCCCTCTCGCTCGACTCCGCGGTCATCGACGTCGGCGGCCTCGGCCACCACGTCTACTGCACGCCGGGCACGATCGCGCGGCTGCGGCTCGGGGAGCAGGCGCAGCTGGCCACGTCGCTCGTGGTGCGCGAGGACTCGCTCACCCTCTACGGCTTCGCCGACACCGAGGAGCGCGACATGTTCGTGCTCGTGCAGACGGCCAGCGGGATCGGTCCCAAGGTGGCCCAGGCCATGCTCGCCGTCCTCCCGCCGGACCGCTTGCGACGCGCCATCGCCGAGTCCGACCACGCCGCGCTCACCTCCGTCCCGGGCATCGGTCGCAAGGGCGCCGAACGCATCGTGGTGGAGCTCAAGGACCGGGTCGGTCCCGTGCTCCCCACGTCCGCCGCGGCGGGAACCTCCGCCGCGCCCTGGCGTGCCCAGGTCCTGCAGGCCCTCGAGGGTCTCGGGTGGTCCACCCGCGACGCGGAGAAGGCCATCGAGTCCGTCTCCGACGCCGCAGGCGACTCGCCCGACGTCGGCCAGCTGCTGCGTCTCGCCCTCCGATCGTTGTCCAAGGCGTGAGCGGCGTGCACGACGACTCCTATCCCGAGGCATCCGCCTACGACGTCGACGGGCTCGACGCGGTCCTCGCCGAGGCCACGCCCGACGACCGGGCGTTCGACGCGGCGCTGCGTCCTCGCACGCTCGAGGAGCTCGTCGGCCAGGAGCGCGTGCGCGAGCAGCTGTCCCTCGTGCTCGAGGCGGCCCAGGGGAGGGGGCGGACACCCGACCACGTGCTGCTGTCGGGCCCGCCCGGCCTGGGCAAGACCACGATCGCCATGATCATCGCCCACCAGCTCGGCGCCCACCTGCGGCTCACCAGCGGGCCCGCGATCCAGCACGCCGGCGACCTCGCGGCGATCCTCTCCGGTGTCGACGAGGGCGACGTCCTGTTCATCGACGAGATCCACCGCATGTCGCGCCCGGCCGAGGAGCTCCTCTACATGGCCATGGAGGACTTCCGGGTCGACGTCATCGTCGGCAAGGGCCCGGGTGCCACGGCCATCCCCCTGGAGATCCCGCCCTTCACCGTCGTCGGGGCCACCACCCGGGCCGGTCTGCTGCCCGGACCCCTGCGCGACCGGTTCGGCTTCACCGCCCAGCTGGACTACTACGAGTCGGCCGAGCTCAAGCGCATCGTCGAGCGGTCCGCGCGACTGCTCGACCTGACGATCTCCGACGACGGCTCCCACGAGATCGCGTCCCGCTCGCGTGGGACCCCGCGCATCGCCAACCGCCTGCTGAGGCGGGTGCGTGACTACGCCCAGGTGCGCGGTGACGGCACCGTCGGGCACGGCGAGGCCCGCAGCGCACTCGCCCTGTACGAGGTCGACGACCTCGGTCTGGACCGTCTGGACCGGGCGGTGCTCCAGGCGCTGTGCGCCAGCTTCGGCGGGGGACCGGTCGGCATCAGCACGCTCGCGGTCGCCGTCGGTGAGGAGCGCGAGACCGTCGAGGAGCTCGCCGAGCCCTTCCTCGTGCGCCTCGGCTTCCTCGCGCGGACGCCTCGCGGGCGCATCGCGACGCCCGCTGCCTGGCGGCACCTCGGTCTGGCGGCGCCCGCCGGGACCGACCAGCTGCCGCTCGACGACGCCGCGGACCCGGTCTAGAGGCACCTGCTCGACCCGGGCACCGTCCGTGGAAGCATGGACAGGGCCGCCGGGCTTGGTTGCATGTCTAAACTACTCCCTGGCCCCGTGCCAGGTCCGCTGTGCGGACGTCATTCCCTTCGACGGAGCAATCTCGTGTCCGATGTCTACAGCTTCATCCCGCTCGTCCTCCTGCTGGTCATCTTCTACCTCCTGGTCATGCGCCCCGCGCGGGCTCGCCAGAAGGACTACCTCGCCACCCAGACCGCGCTCGAGCCGGGCCGCCGGGTCATGCTCGCCAGCGGCATCTTCGGCGAGCTGGTGTCGCTGGGCGACACCGAGGCCGAGCTGCGCATCGCCCCGAACACGGTGATCACCGTCAACCGCCAGGCCGTCGCGAAGGTCGTCGACCCGAGCCCGACCACCGAACCGGAGAGCCCGACCGACTGATGGCCAGACCCGCGCCCCGTCCCGGCAGGAGCACTGCCGGCATCCCGCGTCCGCGACGCACGCTGCTGCTGTTCCTCGCCCTCCTGCTCGCCCTGTTCGGACTGCTGGCAGGGCTCGACCTCAAGGACGGCGGCGGGGTCTGGAAGCCCAGGCTCGGGCTCGACCTGCAGGGCGGCACCCGGATCACCCTGCAGGCCGAGGCGTCCTCCGGTGACGTCACGCAGGCCAAGCTGCAGGAGGCTCGGGACATCATCGACCAGCGGGTCAACGCCACGGGCGTGAGCGAGGCCGAGGTCTCCACGCAGGGCGGCAACCAGGTCGTCATCGAGATCCCGGGGCAGCGCAAGGGCAACATCGTCGACGAGGTGGGCCGCACCGCCCAGCTGCGCTTCCGTCTGCTCTGGGGGTCGGGGCAGAGCGCGGCCCAGGCACCGGATCAGAAGGCGGTCGCGGCGGCGGCCAAGACCGTGAGCGCGGCGGACTGGTCGAAGCTCTCGCTCGACCAGCTCATCGCCGCGGAGACCCAGGGTCTGGACTCGCTGCCGAAGGACTACGCCTCGGCCGCCGAGGCGCTGCAGACCGAGCTGGCCGGGTTCCGGTGCACGAAGGACGACCTCGCGGTCGACGACGTGCCGGACGAGCCGATCGTCTCGTGCGACCCGTCCACGGGCGAGACGATGATCCTCAGCCCCACCGTCATCGAGGGCACCCAGGTCAAGAGTGCGGAGGCCGTGGTGCCCCAGGGCTCCGTCGAGTGGGTCGTGGCGATCGAGCTGCGCAAGGCCGGGACCGAGGCCTTCGACGCCATCACCGACGCGCTCTACCAGCAGGAGCAGGCCGGCAACCAGGCCGCGTCGCGCTTCGCGATCGTGCTCGACGGCGAGGTGCTGAGCGCACCGACCACCAACGGCCACTTCACCAACGGAAGCTCGCAGATCTCCGGCGGGTTCACGCAGTCCACGTCGCAGTCGCTGGCCAACCAGCTGAAGTACGGGGCACTGCCGCTCACCTTCGAGGTCAACGGGGTGTCCGTCGAGGGCCCCTCGCTCGCGGGTTCCCAGCTGGAGGCCGGCATCGTCGCCGGGGCCATCGGGCTCGTGCTCGTGATGGCGTACCTGCTGCTCTACTACCGCGCGCTCGGGCTCGTGGCCATCGGCTCGCTGCTCGTCGCCGGCGCGTCCACCTACGCCATGGTGCTGCTGCTCGGGAAGTCGCTCGGCTTCACGCTGACCCTTCCCGGCATCGCGGGCCTCATCGTGGCCATCGGCATCACCGCGGACTCGTTCATCGTCCTGTTCGAACGGATCCGTGACGAGGTGCGCGACGGCAAGTCGCTGCGCCTGGCCGTGGAGTCCGGCTGGGAGCGCGCGCGTCGCACCATCCTGGCCGCGGACGGTGTCTCGCTGCTGGCGGCGGTGATCCTGTTCATCTTCGCGATCGGCGTCGTGCGCGGGTTCGCCTTCGCGCTGGGTCTCACCACGGTGATCGACGTGATCGTGGTGTTCCTGTTCACCAAGCCGCTCATGTCGCTCCTGGCGCGCACCACGTTCTTCGGTCGCGGCCACAAGCTCTCCGGCTTCGACGCGGCCCATCTCGGCATCGGGGACCGGGCCGTCGACCGCACCGGACCGGTCCGCCGTCCGGACCGAGCCCCGACACCCGGCAGCACCACGGGAGGACGATCCTGATGGGACGCATCAGCAGCTTCGGCCAGCACCTCTACACCGGGCGGGTCTCGGTCGACTTCGTCGGACGTCGTCGGCTCTGGTACTCGATCTCCGTCCTCATCATCGTCGCCTCCACGCTCGGCTTCGTCGTGCAGGGCTTCAACCTCGGCATCGAGTTCAAGGGCGGTGTCGAGCTGACCGCCAAGGTGCAGAAGGCCGACGCGGCCACCGCCGACGCCCTCGCTCAGGCGATCGAGGACGCGAACGTCCCCGCCGCGGGTGACCCGATCGTCACGACCTCCGGCTCGGACACCGTCAGGATCGACGTCCGTGCCCTCAGCCAGGACGAGACGTCCGTGCTCGAGAAGGCCCTGACCGACGCGGGCGCGCAGGAGGTGAGCCAGAACCTCATCGGGCCCTCGTGGGGCAAGCAGGTGGCCACCAAGGCGCTCACCGGCCTCGCCGTCTTCCTGGTGGTCGTCGTCATCTTCATCGCCGCCTACTTCCGCGACTGGCGCATGTCGCTCGCTGCGCTCGTGGCGCTCGCCCACGACGTGCTCATCACCGCGGGCGTGTACGCCTGGTCCGGCTTCGAGGTCACGCCCGCCACGGTCACCGGCTTCCTGACGATCCTGGGCTACTCGTTGTACGACACCGTGGTCGTCTACGACAAGGTGCGCGAGAACACGCACGGCGTGCTCGCCTCGTCCCGTCGTACCTACGCCGAGCAGGCGAACCTCGCCGTCAACCAGACGCTCGTGCGCTCGGTGAACACGTCCGTCACCGCGCTGCTGCCCGTCCTGGCGTTGCTCGTCGTCGGCACGTTCGTGCTCGGGCAGGGGCCGCTGAAGGACCTCGCCCTCGCGCTGTTCATCGGCATGGCCGCCGGGACCTACTCCTCCATCTGCATCGCCACGCCGCTCGCCGTCCAGCTGCGCGAGCGTGACCCGGCGGTCGCGGCCCACACCGGGCGCGTGCTCGCCCGGCGCGAGAAGGACGCCGCGACGCCCAGCGCGGGCGAGGCGGTGCCGGTGGCGGCCGGGGCGGGGGCGGGAGGTCGGCGCCAGCCGACGCGAGGTCCGCGGTCGTCGCGCAAGCGCGGTGGCAGCGGCCAGGGCCGGGCGGGTCGGTCCTGAGCTCTCAGGCGACCATGACATGCTTGCGCGCATGAAGAAGCTCGCTCTCGCCGGCGCCGTGCTCGCCGCCGCCACGACCCTGACCGCCTGTGGATCCGGGAGCAGCGCCTACTGCTCCGACCTCAAGTCCGCCACGAAGGAGTTCGACTCCCTCGAGGGCAGCGACCTCGGGCAGATCGACAAGGCCTTCGCCACCTTCCACAAGCTCGCGGACGAGGCCCCCTCCGACGTCGAGTCCGACTGGAAGGTGCTCGACGACGGCATCACGTCGGTCGAGAAGTCCCTCGACGACGCGGGCATCAAGCTCGAGGACCTCGCGAAGGTCCAGCAGGGCGAGCTGCCCGAGGGCGTCGACATGGCCAAGCTCCAGGGCCTGGCCGCCGACTTCCAGAAGCTGAGCGACGAGAAGTTCACGAAGGCCTCCGACGCCATCGAGAAGCACGCCAAGGACGAGTGCGACGTCGACCTGAGCGGCAACGGCTCCTGACGTCCATGGACGCGGCCACGGCCATCGACGCCTGCGTCCGGCCGGTCGAGGACTGGCCGGCGCAGGGCGTCACCTTCCGTGACGTCACGCCCCTGCTGTCGAACCACGAGGCCTTCTCGGCCGTGTCGGCGGCCCTGCGCGACGCCGTGCGCGACCTCGATCCCGACGTCGTCGTGGGTGTCGAGGCGCGTGGCTTCATCTTCGGCGCACCGCTGGCCCTCGAGCTCGGCGTCGGCTTCGTGCCGGTCCGCAAGCAGGGCAAGCTGCCGGCCGACACCCACAGCGCCACGTACGCGCTGGAGTACGGCGAGGCCACGCTCGAGATCCACACCGACGCCTTGGCGCCCGGTGCCCGAGTGGTCGTCGTCGACGACGTGCTCGCCACCGGGGGCACGCTGGTCGCGGCCGGCGAGCTCGTGGCGGCGTGCGGCAGCACCGTCGTCGGCAACGTCGTGGTCCTCGAGATCGGCGCGCTCGGTGGCCGGGACGTGCTCTCCGGCACGCCGCTCGTCAGCCTGCGCCGCTACTGACCCCTCGCTCGTCGACCCCGCGATCCGTCAGGACACCCATGAACCCCCGTCACACCCGAACCATCGCCCTCGTGCTCGTCGCGATCCTGGTGCTCGGCGCCGCGGCCACGCTGCTCGACGTCCTGCTCTGAGGTCGGGTCCGTCCCGTGACCGCGGTGATCGGGCCTGTCCTACGATGGAAGGCACGACAGGAGCACTGAGTGGCTGAGCGCATCGACACCGACCACGGCGGAGCCGCCGAGACGGCTGCGCCGCCGGAACCTGCCCGCGTCGACCAGGCACCGGCCGGTGCCCGCGTGCGCAGCCGCCTGGCCCGCATCGGGGGCCGGTCGACGCCGCAGAACCCGGTGCTCGACCCCTTGCTCGCTGTGTACCGCGAGAACCACCCCAAGGCCGACGTCGACGTCATCCGCAAGGCGTACGAGATCGCCGAGCGCATGCACGAGGGGCAGACCCGCAAGAGCGGCGACCCCTACATCACCCACCCGCTCGCGGTGTCCACCATCCTGGCCGAGCTGGGCATGACCGGTCCCACCCTGTGCGCGGCGCTCCTGCACGACACGGTGGAGGACACGCCCTACACGCTCGACAAGCTCCGCGTGGACTTCGGCGACGAGGTGGCCCTGCTCGTCGACGGCGTGACCAAGCTCGACAAGGTCAAGTACGGCGACTCCGCGCAGTCCGAGACGATCCGCAAGATGGTCGTGGCGATGAGTCGCGACATCAGGGTCCTCGTCATCAAGCTCGCCGACCGCCTGCACAACATGCGCACGTTGCGCTACCTGCGGCAGGACAAGCAGGAGCGGATCGCGCGCGAGACGGTCGAGATCTTCGCCCCTCTGGCCCACCGGCTGGGCATGAACACCATCAAGTGGGAGCTCGAGGACCTCGCGTTCGCGACCCTGCACCCCAAGGTCTACGACGAGATCGTGCGCCTCGTGGCCGACCGGGCACCGTCGCGGGGGCAGTTCCTCGAGCGCGTGATCGGCGACGTCGAGTCCGACCTGCGCCACGCCAAGATCAAGGCGACCGTCAGCGGCCGCCCCAAGCACTACTACTCGATCTACCAGAAGATGCTGGTGCGCGAGCGCGAGTTCACCGACATCTTCGACCTCGTCGGCGTCCGGATCCTCGTCGACACCGTGGCCGACTGCTACGGCGTGCTCGGCGTCCTGCACGCCCGGTGGAACCCCATCCCCGGCCGCTTCAAGGACTACATCTCGGTCCCGAAGTTCAACATGTACCAGTCGCTGCACACGTCGGTGATCGGTCCGCAGGGCAAGCCGGTGGAGCTGCAGATCCGCACCCGTGCCATGCACCGTCGCGCCGAGTACGGCGTGGCGGCGCACTGGAAGTACAAGGAGGACGGGAGCGCGAACCCGTCCACGGCCAAGGGTGCCAGCCCCGGCAGCGACGACATGGCCTGGCTGCGCGAGCTGGTCCAGTGGCAGTCCGAGACCGAGGACTCCGTCGACTTCCTCGACAACCTGCGCTTCGAGATGAACAGCGTCGGCGTGTACGCGTACACCCCGCGCGGCGACGTCATCCAGCTCCCGGCCGAGGCCACGCCGGTCGACTTCGCCTACGCCGTGCACACCGAGGTCGGTCACGCCTGCATCGGTGCTCGCGTGAACGGACGGCTGGTGTCGCTGGAGTCCGAGCTCAAGACCGGTGACGTGGTGGAGGTCTTCACGTCCAAGTCGCAGGACGCCGGACCCAGCCGCGACTGGCTCGAGTTCGTCAAGAGCCCGCGAGCCCGCAACAAGATCCGGCAGTGGTTCACCAAGGAGCGTCGCGAGGAGGCGATCGAGCGCGGGCGTGACCTCATCGCCAAGCAGATGCGCAAGGAGAACCTGCCGCTGCACCGCATCTTCAAGCACGACACGCTCGACGCGATCGCCAAGGACCTCAACCTGCCCGACGTGTCGGCGCTCTACGCCGCGGTGGGGGAGAACAACGTCGGCGCGCAGAACGTGGTGGAGCGGGTCATCTCCCTCTCGGGCGGGCGCGACGGTGCCGAGGAGGACCTCGCGGAGGCCACCGTCATCCCCGGCAGCGGCTCGCGCCGCCAGCGGGCCGACGGCCAGGCAGGCGTGCTGGTCGAAGGCGTCTCGGGCGACGTGATGGTCAAGCTCGCACGCTGCTGCACCCCGGTCCCGGGCGACGTGATCGAGGGCTTCGTGACGCGTGGCTCCGGCGTGTCGGTGCACCGCAGGGACTGCGTCAACCTGCAGTCGCTGAGGTCGCAGCCCGAGCGGCTGGTCCCGGTCCAGTGGGCGCCCAACGCGCACAGCACGTTCCTCGTGGCGATCCAGGTGGAGGCGCTCGACCGGCCTCGTCTGCTGAGCGACATCACGCGGATCATCTCCGACCAGCACGTGAACATCCTGTCCGCCGCGCTCTCCACCGGGCGCGACCGAGTGGCCAAGAGCAAGTTCAGCTTCGAGATGGGCGACCCCAAGCACCTCGACCACGTGCTCGCGGCCGTCCGCACCATCGAGGGCGTCTTCGACGTCTACCGCGTCACGCAGTGACGTCGGCGGGGTGACCGGCCGCTCGGTGGTCACCGGGTGGTCACCCGCTCGTCGCTTCGCTCCGTGACGCTCGGGCCATGACCTCGGGGGAGATCGACCGTCGCACCGCCGTCCGTTCCGCGGCCCTGGCCGCACTCACGACCGGCGGGGTGCTGCTCGGCGGCGGTCCTGCGTCGGCGCGTGGCGTACCGACACTGGTGCGTCGCGGCAGGCCGGAGCTCACGCACGGTGTGCAGGCCGGTGACGTGCACGCCGGCCAGGCGACGTTGTGGGGGCGTGCGGACCGTCCGGCGCGTCTCGTGGCCGAGATCTCGCGCGACCCGTCCTTCCGGCGTGCCGTGACCGTGCAGGGACCGCGCGTGACGCCCGAGACCGACCTGACCGGGCAGTGGGCCGTGCGCGGCCTCCCGCCGGGCTCCGACGTGCACTACCGCGTGCGTGCCGTCGACCTGCACGACCCGCGGCGCTCCGGACGTCCGGTAGCCGGCCGCCTGCGCACGCTCGGCGGGTCCCGACGGGACGTCCGCTTCCTGTGGTCCGGAGACGTCGCGGGGCAGGGGTGGGGTGCCAACCCCGAGTACGGGGGCTACCGCATCGCCGACGCGATGGCGCGGCGTGACGCCGACTTCTTCCTGTGCAGCGGTGACACCGTCTACGCCGACGGGCCGCTGCAGCCCACGGTCGCGCTGCCGGACGGGCGCACCTGGAGGAACCTCGTGACCCCGGAGAAGGAGAAGGTCGCCGAGACGCTGGCCGAGTTCCGCGGCCAGTACCGCTACAACCTCGAGGCCGACAACTGGCGGGCCTTCCTGGCGAGCACCGCCCAGGTGACCCAGTGGGACGACCACGAGGTGACCAACAACTGGTACCCCGGCGAGGTGCTCGACGACCCGCGGTACACCGAGCGTCGGGTGGACGTCCTCGCCTCGCGCGCCCGCCGCGCCTTCCACGACTACGTGCCGGTGGCCGAGATCTCGCCCGACCGCGTGGGGAGGGTCTACCGCGTGCTGCACCAGGGGCCGCTGCTCGACGTGTTCGTGCTCGACATGCGCACGCGCAAGGACCCCAACACCGCCAACGACGAGACCCGACGCGACGGCGGCGTGCTGGGGGAGGAGCAGACGCGGTGGCTGGTCCGCGAGCTCCGTGCGTCGCGCGCCACCTGGAAGGTGATCGCGGCCGACCTGCCGATCGGCCTCGTGGTGCCCGACGGCGCGGCGGCGCAGGAGGGCATCGCCCAGGGCGACCCCGGCGCGCCCCTCGGTCGCGAGCAGGACGTCGCGCGGGTGCTCACCGCGCTCCAGGACGCGGGCATCCGCAACCACGTGTGGCTGACGGCGGACGTGCACTACACCGCCGCCCACCACTACTCGCCCGACCGCGCGAGCTACCAGAGGTTCGACCCCTTCTGGGAGTTCGTCTCCGGGCCGCTCAACGCCGGTGCCTTCGGTCCGAACGCGCTCGACGACACCTTCGGACCGCGCGCCGAGTTCGTGAGCGCCCCGCCCGTGGCGAACACCGGTCCCGCCGGCGGCTACCAGTTCTTCGGCGAGGTCGAGATCGACGCCCGGACCCGTGCCCTGACGGTCACGCTGCGCGACGTCGAGGGCCGGGGCCTGTACTCACGCACGTTGGAGGCGCAGCGTCGCTGAGTCGGGTCTCGTCCTTCGGGTGAGCCGTCCGGCTTCGTCGCCCCGTGCGGCCGGGTCAACGCTTGCTGCTGCGTCGCTGTGGCTCCGAGTCGGGGTGGTCTCCGAAAGGGCCTCGACCGGGGCGGGGGTCTGGGCTCGGTGGGATCTGCGGGGCGCGGCCACGATTCTTCATCTGTGCGGGATCCACGCACGATGCTTCCTACGCGTGGACCGTGCCTCGCGAAGGAAGCATCGTGGCGGCGACCTTGGACCCGTAGGGGCAGTGATTCTCCCTTCCCGTGGAACGGTCCGCGCAGAAGGAGAATCCTGACCACCCAACGCACCAGGGTCGCCCTGCGGACGCAGGATTCTGCCTTTGCGTGCCGAACCCCGAACGATGCTGCGTCCACGACGGGATCCGGACACGAACGCAGAATCCTTCGACCCTCCACGCACGAACGCAGAACCTTGCGTCTCCCCGAGCCGCGCTCCGAGGGCCCGACCCGAGCCCGGACCCATCCGCCGGTCGAGGCCCTTTCGGAGACCACCCCGACTCGCAGCCACAGCGACGCAGCAGCAAGGAACGACCCCACCAGCAGCAGCGCAGCAACGACTGGGGCGCACTCGCACCATCGATCGAGCAACGGCGCGCGAGCGCAGGATCCTGCAGGACCCGGTCCAGCCGAGGACCCGGCCGACGCGGCTCAGCTGTAGTCGGACGCGGCCTTCTGGGCCATCGCGAGGAACGACTCGTTCGACTCCAGCTTCTGCGTCAGGTCCTTCACCTTGCGGGCGTCGCCGGCGGCCTCGGCCTTGGCGAGGGACTCGCGGGTCTCGTCGATGGCGCGCTGAAGCTTGCCGATCATGTCGTCGGCGCGGGCCGACTTCTCCGGGTCCGAGCGCTTCCACTCCTGCTCACCGGCGGCACGTACGGCCTGCTCGACCGTGCGCAGACGCCCCTCGAGCTCCTTGACCCGGCCACGCGGGACCTTGCCGGCGGCCTCCCAGCGGTCGGCGATGTCGTGCAGCGCCTTGCGGGCGGCGTCGAGGTCGGTGATCGGCAGCAGCGCCTCGGCCTCGACCAGGATCTGCTCCTTGACCACGGCGTTGGCGGCGAACTCCTCGTCGAGCGCGGCGTTCGCGGCGTCGCGGGCCTGGAAGAACACGTCCTGGGCGGCTCGGAACCGCTTCCAGAGCTTGTCCTCGACGTTGCGCGGGGCGGAGCCCGCCTTCTTCCACTCGGTCATGAGGTCGCGGTACTTGCCCGACGTCGGACCCCACTCGGTCGAGGACGACAAGGCCTCGGCCTCGACGATCAGCTTCTCCTTGACCTTCTGCGCCGCCTCGCGCTGGGTGTTCTGCTCGGCGAAGTGCGTCTTGCGCTTGCGCGTGAACGAGGTGCGGGCGGCGCTGAAGCGGTGCCACAGCTCGTCGTCGGCGGACTTGCTGAGGCGGGGGAGCGCCTTCCACTCCTCCAGGAGGGCACGGAGCCGGTCGGCCCCGGCGCGCCAGTCCTGGCCCGAGGCGATCTTCTCGGCCTCCTCGACGATGCGGGTCTTGGCCACGCTCGCCTCGGCCACCTTGGCCTCCCGCTCGGCCCGACGCTCCTCGCGCTGCTTCTCGATCGCGGGAGCGAGCGCGTCCAGGCGCGCGTCGAGCGACGCGAGGTCGCCGATCGCGGCGGCGTCGGCCACCTCGCCGCGCACCTTGGCGACGGCCTTGGCCGCCTCGTCGGGCGACAGCGCACCGGTGGTCAGGCGCTTCTCCAGCAGGTCGACCTCGGTCTCGAGGCCCTCGAAGCGGCGGACGTAGAAGGCGAGACCCTCGGCAGGTTCTCCCACCTTCCACTCGCCGATCTCGCGCTCGGAGTCACCGGTCTTGACGAAGACCCTTCCTTCGGCGTCGACGCGGCCCCACGGATGCTCGGCGGCAGAGGTCATGGCGACAGTCTAGGAGGACACCACCTGGGCGTGACCACCCCGGCGTCGACTGGGCGTCGCCGCCCCGGACGAACCGCCGGGCGATCCGACGTCGCAGCCCCGCGTACCCTGTGGTGCGTGCTGCTCACGTCCTTCCCCGCCGGCCCGCTCCAGGCCAACTGCTACGTCGTGGCCCGAGGTCCCGGCACCGGCTGCGCCGTCGTCGATCCGGGCATGGACTCGATCGAAGGCGTGCGCCAGGTCGTCGCCGAGCACCGGCTGACGGTCGACGCCGTGCTCATCACCCACGGCCACTTCGACCACATGTGGTGCGCGCAGGACGTCGCCCGCGAGCTCGACGCACCGGTGTGGATCCACCCCGCCGACCGGCACCTCCTGGCCGACCCCATGGCCGCGATCTCCGGACCGTCGGCGGCGATGCTGCGCGCCCAGTTCGGCCTCGACGACCTGCCGGAGTTCCGCGAGCCCGACGACGTCCGCGACGCGGTCGACGGTGCGGTGGTGGAGGTCGACGGGCTGCGGATCAGCGTCGACCACGTGCCCGGGCACACCCCGGGCACCGTCTACTACCGGGTGGACTGGGACGGTCCCGAGGACGTGTCGCAGGTGATGTTCTCCGGCGACTTCCTGTTCGCCGGGTCGATCGGCAGGACCGACCTCACCGGTGGTGACCACGACCAGATGCTCACCAGCCTGCGCGAGCGCATCCTCCCGCTGCCGGACGACGTCGTCGTGCTCCCCGGGCACGGGCCGCAGACGTCCATCGGACGTGAGCGGGCCACCAACCCCTTCCTGTCCGAGCTGAAGGAGGCCTGACGTGGCGAAGCTGAGCGGGTTCCCCGAGCTCCTGCCCGCCGACCGTGCGGTCGAGCTGGCCGTCACCGACGCCCTGCGTCGCGTGTTCGAGCTGCACGGCTTCGCCAACGTCGAGACGCGGGCGGTCGAGCCGGTCGAGACGCTGCTGCGCAAGGGCGAGATCGACAAGGAGGTCTACGTCGTGCGTCGCATCCACGACGACGCCTCCCCAGGAGCGTCGTCGTCGCGGTCCGACGCGCTCGCCCTGCACTTCGACCTCACCGTCCCGTTCGCGCGCTACGTGGTCGAGAACGCCGGCAAGCTGGAGTTCCCGTTCCGGCGCTACCAGATCCAGAAGGTCTGGCGGGGCGAGCGACCGCAGCAGGGTCGGTTCCGTGAGTTCACCCAGGCCGACATCGACATCGTCGGCGACGGCACCCTGCCCTTCCACGCCGACGTCGAGGTCGCGCGGGTGATGGCCGAGGCACTGGCGGCCGTGGCGTCGGTCCTCGGTCTCGGCGCGGGGGCGACCCCCGGCGGGGGTGCCGGGCTCCGGGCGGCTCCGGAGGAGCTGTTCACGCTCCAGGTGAGCAACCGCAAGGTGCTCGAGGGCTTCTACCTCGGGCTCGGGGTGGCCACGCCGACCGCCGTCATGCAGGTCGTCGACAAGCTCGACAAGCTGCCGGGCGAGAAGGTCCTGGAGCTCCTGGCCGAGGCCGGTCTCGACGACGCCTCCGCACGGGCCTGCCTCGCGCTCGCCGAGATCAGCACCGAGGACACCTCGTTCGTGGAGCGTGTCCGCGCGCTGGGCGTGCAGCACCCGCTGCTCGACGAGGGCCTCGACGAGCTCGCCTCCGTGGTGGCCGCGTGCGCCGACGTCGAGGGCGTCCGGGTCACCGCCGACCTCCGCATCGCCCGAGGCCTGGACTACTACACCGGCACGGTCTTCGAGACCCGCATGAGCGGCCACGAGCAGCTCGGCTCCGTGTGCTCCGGCGGCCGCTACGACGAGCTCGCCTCCGACGGGAAGCGCACGTACCCGGGCGTCGGCATCTCGCTCGGACTCTCGCGGCTGCTGGTGCCCCTCGTCGCCGACGGGCTCACGAGCAGCCGGCCCGTCCCGTCCGCCGTGCTCGTCGCGGTGACCGACGAGGCGTCACGCGCCGCGAGCGACGCTCTCGCGCAGCGGCTGCGCGCCCGTGGCATCCCCACCGAGGTGTCCGCCGCCGCGCAGAAGTTCGGCAAGCAGATCCGCACCGCCGAGCGCCGCGGCATCCCGTACGTCCTCTTCCCGGGCGAACCGCCTAGTGTCAAGGACATCCGCACCGGCGACCAGGTCGAGGTCGACCCCGACACCTGGACGCCCCCCGCTCACGACCTGACGCCCACCGTCGTCGGGACCCCCCTCTCGAAGGAGACCTCGCCGTGATCCGCACCCACGACGCCGGAAGCCTGACCGCCGCCAACGTCGGCGACCAGGTCACCCTCGCCGGATGGGTCGCGCGCCGACGCGACCACGGCGGCGTCGCATTCATCGACCTGCGCGAGGCCAGCGGCGTCGTGCAGGTGGTGGTGCGCGAGGAGGTCGCCCACCAGCTCCGCTCGGAGTTCTGCCTGAAGATCGTCGGCACCGTCGAGAAGCGTCCCGAGGGCAACGAGAACGCCGCGATCCCCACCGGCGAGATCGAGGTCATCGCGAGCGACGTCGAGATCCTCAGCGCGTCGGCTCCGCTGCCGTTCCCGATCGACGAGCACGTGGAGGTGGGGCAGGAGGCGCGTCTGCGCTACCGCTACCTCGACCTGCGCAGGCCCGCCCCTGCCCACGCCATCCGGCTGCGCAGCAAGGTCAACGCCGTGGCCCGTCAGGTGCTGGAGCGTCACGACTTCGTCGAGGTCGAGACGCCCACCCTCACCCGCTCCACGCCCGAGGGCGCACGCGACTTCCTCGTGCCCGCGCGCCTGCGCCCCGGCAGCTGGTACGCCCTGCCGCAGAGCCCCCAGCTGTTCAAGCAGCTGCTCATGGTCGGCGGCCTGGAGCGGTACTACCAGATCGCGCGCTGCTACCGCGACGAGGACTTCCGTGCCGACCGTCAGCCGGAGTTCACCCAGCTCGACATCGAGATGAGCTTCGTCGACCAGGACGACGTGATCGCCCTGGCGGAGGAGGTCTACGCCGAGCTCTGGAAGCTCATCGACGTCGAGCTCCCGCGCCCGTTCCCGCGCATCACGTACGCCGACGCGATGCGTCGCTACGGCTCCGACAAGCCCGACCTGCGCTTCGACCTCGAGCTCGTCGAGCTGACCGACTACTTCAAGGACACCCCGTTCCGGGTGTTCCAGGCTCCGTACGTCGGTGCCGTGGTGCACCCCGGCGGTGGCTCGCAGGCACGCCGCACGCTCGACGGCTGGCAGGAGTGGGCCAAGCAGCGCGGTGCGCGTGGTCTGGCCTACGTGCTCGTCGGCGAGGACGGGACGCTCGGCGGCCCCGTCGCCAAGAACCTGTCCGAGGCCGAGCGCGACGGACTGGCGGACGCCGTCGGAGCGAAGCCCGGCGACGCCATCTACTTCTCGGCCGGTCCGGTCAAGCAGATGCGCCAGCTGCTCGGTGCCGCGCGCATCGAGATCGCCCGCAGGGAGAACCTCATCGACGAGTCGGCGTGGGCGTTCTGCTTCGTCGTCGACTGGCCGATGTTCGAGGCCGTGAGCGACCTCGACTCCGGCGACGTCGCCGTGGGAGGTGGCGAGTGGACCGCCGTGCACCACGCCTTCACGGCGCCCCAGGACCCGGCCACGCTGGCCGATCCGGGCAGCTCGATCGCCCAGGCCTACGACATCGTGTGCAACGGCAACGAGGTCGGTGGCGGGTCCATCCGTATCCATCGTCCCGACGTGCAGAAGCGCGTCTTCGAGATCATGGGCATCGGCGAGGAGGAGGCGCAGGAGAAGTTCGGCTTCCTGCTCGACGCCTTCGCCTTCGGCGCGCCGCCGCACGGCGGCATCGCGTTCGGGTGGGACCGCACCGTCGGCCTGCTGGCGGGCACGGACTCCATCCGCGACGTCATCGCCTTCCCGAAGTCCGGTGGCGGCTACGACCCCCTCACCGCCGCCCCGGCCCCGATCACGCCGGAGCAGCGCAAGGAGGCCGGCGTCGACGCAGTGCCAGACGAAGAGGGGCCGGAGCCCGAGGACGACGAGGTCGACACCACGGCCTGAGACCGGCCGGGGCCTTGACGCGTCAGCCGACGTGCTTGGACCAGCGAGGAGCCACCACCGTGACCACGGGTGGTGCAGCGAGCAGGTGCTCGGACGCGGCGAGGTACGCGAGGTAGGCCGGGTCGTGCAGGAACGCTGCGGCGTGCTCGGCGTCCGTGTACTGCTGGTAGACCATCACGGCGTCCGGGTCGCCGGCCACCTCGGTGTAGACGTACGCCTCGTGGTGGGGGTTCGCAGCGACGGCGTCCGGCATGTGCGCCTCCCACGCGGCGACCAGCTCGGGTCGTCGACCGGGTCTCGCCTGGTGCCTGAGGAACAGTCCATGGCTCATGCGGCGAACGCTAGGGGCCGCCACCGACAGGACCTCGGCGAGCGGACGACCCGGAGGTGCCTGCCCCTCAGCCGAGCAGGTGCCTGACCCGTGTCCACCCCGGATCGGGTGTGCTCACGGCCCGGAGGCCGTGGTCGTCGGCCCAGCGCGTGACGTCGTCGGCGGCGTTCTGGTCCTCGCCGTCGGTGTAGACGTGCAACGTGCGGGTGCCGTTCGTGGTCACGTTCGCCAGCACCAGTCCGCGCGGCTCCATCGTCGCCGCGAGCGAGTCGTCCAGCGCCTGCAGGCGGCCGAGGTCCCCCGGCGAGGGGAGACCACGCTCGTCGGGTGCGAAGGTCGCGGTGAGCGCGTGGTGCAGGTCGAGCGTCGGCCGGTCGATCCAGCGGGCACCCGTCCGGGCGAGCGCGAACACCGGGCGTCCTTCGGCGTCCTGGCCGGACAGCGCGGACCACGCGTCGGGGTCACGCTCGGCGGCGCAGACCGCCACTGCGGCCCGCAGGTCGTCGACGGACCGGGGCGACGCCGGGGCGGTGGTCGACGGCTCGACCCTCCCGACCCAGCGCGCCACGTCGTCCTCGCCGAGCGCCCAGTCGAGCACCATGAAGGTGACGGGGCCGTGCACCCGTTCCGGGAGGTCGGCGAAGGCCGGATGGTGCACGCCGACATGCACGCGGAGGTCCTCGAGGTCGGTCTCGACGTGGAGCACGACCGCCGAGAGGTCGACCGCGGCCCCGTCGACCTCCAGGACGGCGCCGAACGCCGCGGGGTCGGCCTCGACCGCGGGCGCGTACTCCCACGTCGTGTCCGCAGGGGGAGCGGCCCGGAACCAGCGCTCCGCGGCCGGGCGCGCCGCTGCGAGCCCGCCGGCGGAGACGGTCAACCGGTGCTCGGCGGAGCGGCCGGGACCGAGGTGCCACGTCAGGTCGGGGTCGATCGCGGAGAGAAGTCCGTCGAGGGCCGCGTGCTCGGGCCCGGCCTGCGCCGGGTCGAGGTGCCGGCCGTCGTCGGCCCACCAGCCCCAGAAGGCGCCGACGGGAGTCGGCGCCGGTGGAGCGTCGTCGTCGGGAGAAGGTCGTGAGAACAGGCCCATGATCACCAGCCTGGCCCATGGGCCCCGACGGGCACGGCGTCCGGGGGTGTCGGCGTCGGTGACTAGGCTCGTGGGGTGAGCGACGACGGACTGTTCGACCTTCCTGCGGCGGACGACCGTCCGACGGCGCGGTCCGGCGGGGGTGCCGGGCCGTGGGCGGCGAACGGAACCGACTCGTCGGGCTCGCTCGCCGGCAACGCTCACTCCTCGGCGCCGCTGGCGGTGCGCATGCGTCCGCGCACGCTCGACGAGCTGGTGGGCCAGCAGCACCTGCTCACCCCCGGATCGCCCCTGCGGCAGGTGATCGACGGCGACCAGCCGCTCACCATCCTGCTGTGGGGCCCGCCGGGCACCGGCAAGACCACGATCGCCTCGCTCATCAGCAACCACACGAACCGGCGCTTCATGGAGGTCTCGGCCGTCTCGGCGGGGGTCAAGGAGGTCCGCGACGTCATCGCCGGTGCTCGCCGGGCCCTGCAGAACGGCGTCGAGACCGTGCTGTTCGTCGACGAGGTGCACCGCTTCTCCAAGGCCCAGCAGGACGCGCTCCTGCCCGGGGTCGAGAACCGGTGGGTCTCGCTCGTGGCCGCCACCACGGAGAACCCCCACTTCAGCGTCATCTCGCCGCTGCTCAGCCGTTCGCTCCTGCTGACCCTGCAGTCGCTCGACGACGACGACGTCGCCACCATGATCGACCGGGCGGTCGAGGACCCCCGCGGTCTCGGTGGGGCGGTCTCCTTGAGCGACGACGCCCGCGACCACCTCGTCCGGCTCGCCGGGGGCGACGGCCGACGTGTCCTCACCTACCTCGAGGCTGCCGCCGGTGCCACGCTCAGCCAGGGTCGCATCGAGGTCACGGTCGACGACGCGGCGCTCGCGGTCGACAAGGCGGCGGTGCGCTACGACCGGCAGGGTGACCAGCACTACGACGTCACGAGCGCCTTCATCAAGAGCATCCGCGGGTCCGACGTCGACGCCGCCCTGCACTACCTCGCTCGCATGATCGAGGCGGGGGAGGACCCGCGCTTCATCGCCCGGCGGCTGATGATCCACGCCAGCGAGGACATCGGCATGGCCGACCCCACGGCGCTGCCCGTGGCCACGGCCACGGCCCAGGCCGTCGCCATGATCGGGTTCCCCGAGGCTCGCATCCCGTTGGCCCAGGCCGTGATCCACCTGGCCACGGCCCCGAAGTCGAACGCCGTGGTCCAGGCCATCAACGCCGCCCAGACCGACGTCCGCGCCGGCCGGGTGGGTGCCGTCCCGCCGGCGCTGCGCGACGCGCACTACGCAGGTGCCAAGAAGCTCGGCCACGGGCACGACTACCGCTACGCGCACGACGACCCGCGCGGTGTCGTCACCCAGCAGTACGCACCCGACGACGTCGACGGCCGCGACTACTACGAGCCCGGACGCCACGGAGCCGAGGCAGCCGTCGCCGAGCGACTCGCGCGCATCCGCGCCATCCTGCGCGACCGTTGAGCGGCTCGACGGGACCGCTGCGGCGAACCAGTGGCGCAGGTGCCGTCCTCGTGTGACAGTGAGGCAACCTTCTCGTCCTGTCTCGGAGACCTCCATGGTTCACGCCCGCCGTCGCGCGCGCCTCGCAGTCCTCTGCCTCGTGCCCTCGCTGGCGCTCGTGGCCGGCGTCGTCCCTGCCGCCGCGGAGTCCACGCCGGCCCCGCCCACCTCGCCCCCCGCGTCGACCCCGACGACGAGCGACGAGTCGTCGGACCCCGAGGAGGCGGCCGTCCCCGCCGAGCCCGGGACCACCGAGGCGTCCGAGCCGGGTGCCACGATCGACGACACCGAGCCCACGCCCCAGGCGGACGAGCCGCCGCCGACGCCGGACCTCGTCCCCACGACGGTCGTGCTCGAGCGCGCCGCCGGCACCACGTCGCCCCAGGAGCCTGCACGCGGGACCGTCCGGGTGACTGCCGACGGCGAGCCGCTGGCCGGCGCCCGGGTGACGGTGGTCGCCGACGGTGCGAGCGACACCTCGGTCGACGTGACCACGGGGACCTCGGGTGCCGCGACCTACGCCCTCAGCGGTCTGCGGGCGGGAACGTACCGGCTGCGCGCCGAGCTGCAGGAGACCGGGACCCATGCCGGATCCCGGTCCGCCGAGGCGACCGTCGTCGTCCAAGCGGGTCGTTGGGTGAGCCTGCTCGTCAACAACGGCTTCGGGACCCGGGTGCTGACCCGCGAGAACTTCTGGCTGCGCGGACGGGTGCTGACCACCGCCGGCAAGCCCCAGCCGCGTGTCACGGTCGCGCTGTACCGCTACGCCGGCTCGGGTCGCACCAAGGTGGCCACCGTGCGGACCAACGCCTACGGCTGGTTCACCTGGTCGCCCGCCGACCGTCGCGCCGGGACCTACCGCGCGCAGGTCAGCGGCACGCGCTACTCGGCGAAGCAGACGGTCCGCATCGGCACGGGGGAGCGGACGCTGCTGTCGCGGGAGGCGTCCCTCGCCTTCCTCCTCGGCGAACGACGCACGGGCACCCACACCGGCAGCGGTCGGTCGTGGCGCGGGTACACGAAGGGCGTCCTGATCCAGTCCGGCGGCCGCACGTGGGTCGTCCGGGGACGACTGACGTCCGAGCTGTCCGCACGGGGCGGTGCAGGAGGCTCCCTGGGTGGGCCCACCGGCGACGTGCGCTGCGGTCTGCCCGAGGGCGGATGCCTCCAGCAGTTCCGTACCGGCGCGATCTACACCAACAGCAAGGCCCAGGACACGCTGACGTCGGCCGTCTCGTCGACGCTCGGGGCCGCGGACCTGCTCGCCGTGGCGCGCTCCCAGGTCGGCTACCGCGAGCCGTCCCCGCGCAAGAGCAAGTACAACAAGTGGGTCGGGCGGACGGGACGCTACGACCCGTGGTGCGGGTTCTTCGTCTCGTGGCTCGCGCACGCCGGGGGCAAGCCCGGCTCGATCATCAAGGCCACGTCGTACAAGAAGCTCCTGGACGCCGAGCGCAAGCGCGGTCGGACCTCGCAGACCGCGAAGGTCGGACGGCTGGCGTACATCGGCTACTTCAGCAAGGGGACCCCGTCGCACGTCGGCATCGTCACCAAGGTCTCGAGCAGCCACGTCTGGACCATCGAGGGCAACGTGTCGGCGGGCGGTGGCCAGAAGCACCCCCGCGGCGTCCACGTGGTCAAGCGGACGAAGTCGCGGATCGTCTTCTACGCCGACCCTCGGTACTGAGGCCCGTCCGGTGGCAGGACCGTCCCCGCGCGCGGCGACGCCGCACCCGTCCCTAGTAACCTCGAGGTCATGTCCGCCGACGTCGCCGTCCTCGTCGCCACCGCGGTCCTCGCGGTCGTGACCGTGGCGGCCGCGGTCGTGGCGGTCGTGGCCGCACGCCGGGTCGCCCGCTCGGCCGGTGCCGTGGCTCCGGCCCCCGGACCTGCGGCCCACCAGGACACGGCGCCTCGACCGGCGTCGGTGCAGCGTCCGGCTGCGCCGGCGGCGCAGCACGAGGACACCACCGCGCTCGCGGTGCGGCCCGCGGTGCTGGAACCTCGCGTCGTCGAGGGTCGGGTCGTCGTGCCGCCCACCCAGGACCAAGTCGTCGAGGCCGCGCTCAGCCGACCGCAGGTCCGGTTCGCCGTGGTCGTCCAGGGTGTGGCTCACGCCCTGAGGCCCGAGAGCCGCGACCGGATCGGCGCCCTGATGCGCCGGGAGTACAGGAACCGCCGACGTGACCGGCTCCGGGCCGGACGCCGGGCCGCTCGTGCGGCCCACGCCTCCACGGCACCGCCGACGCCCTCGGACCAGTGGCTGGGGGAGCGATGAAGCCCCGCGCCGTCTGGTTCGTCGCCGGCTCGGCCGTGGGGGTCTACGCCAGCGCCAAGGCCCGGCGGGCCGCCTACCGGGTCTCGATGCCCGGACTCATCGACCAGGCCGCCGCGCTCGGCACCGGGTGGCGGGCCTTCGCCGACGAGGTCCGCGACGGGATGTCCACCGCCGAGTCTCGGCTCGCCGACCAGATCACGCCACCCCGACCCTCGCTCGAGGTCACGGCCGCGGACCAACCAGCCGCGGACCGCCCCGAGCTCACCGACGAGAGAGACCACCCCTGATGGAGACCGCAGAGATCCGGCGCCGATTCCTCGAGCACTTCGAGGCCGCCGGGCACACCGTGGTGCCCTCGGCCCCGCTGCTGCTGGACGATCCCAACCTGCTGTTCGTCAACGCGGGCATGGTGCCGTTCAAGCCGTACTTCCTCGGCCAGGAGACGCCGCCCTACGGCACCGCCACCAGCGTCCAGAAGTGCGTGCGCACCCTCGACATCGAGGAGGTCGGCAAGACCACGCGGCACGGCACGTTCTTCCAGATGAACGGCAACTTCAGCTTCGGCCAGTACTTCAAGGAAGGTGCGATCACCCACGCCTGGCGCCTGGTGACCGGCCACGTCGACGACGGGGGCTTCGGCTTCGACGCCGACCGGGTGTGGGTCACGGTGCTCGAGGGCGACGACGAGTCCCGCGCGCTCTGGAAGTCCGTCGCGGGCCTGCCCGACGAGCGGATCCAGGACCGGGGTCTGCTCGACAACTACTGGCACATGGGGGTCGCCGGTCCTGGCGGGCCGTGCAGCGAGATCTACATCGACCGCGGCCCCGAGCACGGGCCCGACGGCGGCCCGGTCGTCGACGAGGACCGCTTCCTGGAGATCTGGAACCTCGTGTTCATGCAGGAGGAGATCACCAACGTCCGCGCCAAGGACCAGTTCGACGTCGTGGGCCCGCTGCCGAGCCAGAACATCGACACCGGGATGGGCCTGGAGCGCGTCGCCTACCTGCTGCAGGGCAAGCAGAACCTCTACGAGATCGACGAGGTGTACCCCGTCATCGAGCGCGCGTCCGAGCTGACCGGACGGGTCTACGGCGCGAACCACGAGGACGACGTCCGGTTCCGGGTCGTGGCCGACCACGTGCGCAGCGGGCTCATGCTGATGGGCGACGGCGTGACCCCCGGCAACGAGGCGCGCGGCTACGTGCTGCGGCGCCTGCTGCGGCGCGCGGTGCGGTCCATGCGTCTGCTGGGCTACGAGGACCCCGCCCTGCCCGAGCTGCTCCCGGTCAGCAAGGACCGGATGAAGGCGTCGTACCCCGAGCTCGAGGCCGACTTCGCCCGCATCTCCCAGGTCGCCTACGCCGAGGAGGACGCGTTCCGGTCCACCCTCGGCAAGGGGACGCAGATCTTCGACGTCGCGGCGCAGAAGGTGAAGGCCGAGGGCGGGAGCGGCCTGTCCGGCTCGGCGGCGTTCACGCTGCACGACACCTACGGCTTCCCGATCGACCTGACGCTCGAGATGGCCGAGGAGCAGGGCCTCACGGTCGACGCCGAGGGGTTCCGGTCGCTCATGGCCGAGCAGAGGGCCCGGGCGAAGGCCGACGCGAAGGCCAAGAAGGGCGTCCACGCCGACACCACGGCGTACCGCGCGGCCCTCGACGCGAACGGTCCGACCGACTGGCAGGCGTACACGACCCTGTCGACGGAGTCTCGGGTCCTCGCGCTGCTGAGCGAGGGCGCAGCGACGCCTGCGCTCGGTGCGGGGAGCGTGGGCGAGGTCGTCCTGGACCGGACGCCGTTCTACGCGGAGTCCGGCGGCCAGAACGCCGACGCCGGCACCATCACGTGGACGTCGGGCGGGGGAGGCAGCGCCGAGGTCCTCGACGTGCAGCGGCCGATCAAGGGCCTGGTCGTCCACCAGGTGCGCGTGCTCGAGGGCGAGCTCGTCGTCGACGAGACGGTCTCGGCCGACGTCGACCGGGAGTGGCGCACCGGAGCGCGTCAGGCGCACTCGGGCACGCACGTCGTGCACGCGGCGCTGCGCGAGGTGCTGGGCCCCACCGCGCTGCAGTCGGGCTCGTACAACCGACCCGGCTACCTGCGTCTCGACTTCGGTTGGAACGGGGCGCTGTCGCCCGAGCAGCTGCACGACGTCGAGCACGTGTCGAACCGGGCGCTGCGCGAGGACCTGCTCGTCTCGGCCCAGTACATGACCCTGCCCGAGGCCCGCGAGTGGGGCGCCCTCGCGCTCTTCGGCGAGACGTACGGCGAGCAGGTGCGCGTGGTCGAGATCGGCGGTCCCTGGTCGCGTGAGCTCTGCGGTGGCACCCACGTGGAGCGGTCCAGCCAGATCGGCACCGTCGTCATCACCTCGGACGGCTCGGTCGGCGCCGGCAACCGTCGCATCGAGGCGCTCACCGGCATCGAGGGCTTCGCGTACCTGGCCAAGGAGCGCGACCTCGTGCTGCAGCTCACCGACGTGCTCAAGGCGCGGCCGGAGGAGGTGCCGGCGCGGGTCGGCGACCTCGTGGCACGGCTCAAGGCCACCGAGAAGGAGCTCGAGAAGCTCAGGACCGCGCAGCTCCAGGGAGCGGCCGGCGACATCGCCGCTGCCGCGGCCGACGTCGACGGGGTCTCCGTCGTGACGCACCGTGCCGAGGGTGTCGGAGGGGGCGACGTCCGGTCGCTCGCCCTCGACGTCCGCGGCCGCCTGCAGGACCGGCCCGCCGTGGTGGTGGTCGTCGGGACCGCGAACGACCGGCCCTCCGTGGTCGTGGCCGTCACGCCCGCAGCGCAGGAGCGCGGGCTCTCGGCCAACACGCTGGTGGGGGTCGTCGGTGAGCGCATCGGCGGCAAGGGCGGCGGTAAGCCCGACGTCGCGCAGGGCGGAGGCACCGACGTCGGCGGGATCGACGCTGCGTTCGGGGCGGTCGTCGAGGCCGTGCGCGAGACGGTCTCTCGGTGAGGCAGGTCCGATGAGGAGGGGACGTCGACTCGGTGTCGACGTCGGCGACGTCCGCATCGGCGTGGCCGTGTGCGACCCCGACGGGCTCGTGGCCACGCCGCTGGAGACGGTGGCCGCCGGACCCGACGCGATCGGCCGGCTCTCCGCCCTCGCCTCCGAGGTCGACGCGCTGGAGCTCGTGGTCGGTCTCCCGGTGTCGCTGAGCGGGCGCGAGGGTCCTGCTGCGGCGAAGGTGCGGGTGTTCGCCCGCGCTCTCGCCGACACGGTCGCGCCCACGGTTGTCCGGCTGTTCGACGAGCGGATGTCTACGATGACTGCGGACAGCCTGCTCCGCGAGGGCGGGCGGTCAGGGCGGTCTCGACGCTCGGTGATCGACCAGGCTGCGGCCACGGTCATCCTGCAGACCGCCCTGGACACCGAACGGACCCGGGGATCGGCCCCGGGCGAGACGATCTGAGGTCGACGTGAGTGACAGCGGACTCGACATCCTGGGCGCCGACAGTGGTGGGCGACGCGCCACCAAGGCCGGCGGCCGGCGTGCCCCCCGCAAGCGCGGACCCCGCTGGGGACGCATCCTGCTGGTGCTCGTGGTCCTGGCCGGCCTGGTCTTCGCCGGCAAGGTCGTGTGGGACAAGGCCGGCTCGTACCTGAACGGACCGGAGGACTACTCCGGCCAGGGCAGCGGTGAGGTCGTCGTCGAGATCCCCGCCGGGTCGGACGGCCAGGCGATGGCGTCGATCCTGGCGAAGCAGGACGTCGTGGCCAGCGCCGAGGCGTTCTACCAGCTCTCGCTGAACGACGAGCGCTTCGCGACCATCCAGCCCGGCTTCTACCAGCTGCGGCGCAAGATGTCGGCGGAGTGGGCGATGCGTGAGCTCACCGACGCGGGCAACCGGGTCGAGGGCAAGGTCACCATCCCCGAGGGCTCGCGGGTGGGCCAGATCGTGAAGGCGATCGCCGCCGGCTCGGAGATCAGCGAGGACGAGGTCACCGCGGTCCTCGACGACCCGAAGGACCTCGGCCTGCCCGAGGGCGCCAACGGCAACCCCGAGGGCTACCTCTTCCCGGCGACCTACACCGTCGAGCCCGGCACCACGGCGCTCGAGCTGATGCAGCAGATGGTCAAGAAGACCCTCGAGGTCGAGGCCGACCTCGACATCGACGCCCGTGCCAAGGCCCTCGGGCTGTCGAAGGAGGACGTCCTCACGATGGCGAGCATCCTGGAGTACGAGGCTGCCCGCGACGAGGACTACCCCAAGGTGGCCCGGGTGCTCTTCAACCGGCTCGAGGACGGCATGCCGCTGCAGCTGGACTCCACGGTCTCGTACGTGAGCCAGCGGGAGGGCGACGTGTGGACCACGCCGGAGGAGCGCGCGAACCCGTCGGAGTACAACACGTACCAGAACACCGGGCTGCCGCCCGGTCCGATCGGCTCACCGGGCGAGAAGACCATCGAGGCGGCCCTCAACCCCGCCGACGGCGACTGGTTGTACTTCTTCGCCGACAAGGAGGGCGTCACGATCTTCAACACCGACTTCGCCCAGCACAACGCCGACTGCCAGAAGGTCTACGGCGCCGGCTCCTGTGGTGGCTGACCCGCGCACCGGGCGGCCCGCTCGTCGCCGCTGTGCGGTGGTGGGCCACCCGGTCGCGCACTCCCTCTCGCCGGTCATGCACCGTGCGGCCTACGCCGAGCTCGGCCTGGACTGGACGTTCGACGCGGTCGACGTCGAGCCGGCGGGACTCGGTGCGTGGGTCGAGCGCCTCGACCCCACGTGGCGCGGCCTCGCCGTGACCGCCCCGCACAAGCGTGACGCGCTCGAGCTGGCGGACGACGTCTCCGACGTCGCCGCCGCCGCGGGTGGGGCGAACACCCTGCTGCTGGCCGACGGCGTGGTCCGCGCCGACAACACCGACGTGCCCGGCACGCTCGCTGCGCTGCAGGAGGCCGGCATCGCCGACGTGCCGCTCGTGCGTGTCCTCGGCGCGGGTGCCACGGCGTCGTCGGTCGCCCACGCCGTGGTGGGGCTGGGTGCCCGCCGGATGGAGCTGGTCGTCCGCGACGTGGCGCGGGCCGAGACGACCGCGGCATCGGCGCGTTCGGCCGGGCTCGAGGTGGTCGTGCGCTCGAGCGACGACCCCTTCGTCGACGTCGCGGACCTGCTCGTCTCCACGGTGCCGGAGGACGCGGCCGGTGCCCGGTCGCACGAGCTGGTCGAGTCCGCCGCCGCGGTCTTCGACGTCGTCTACGACCCGTGGCCGACCCGCCTGCTGCTCGCGGCGCAGCAGGCCGACCGTGCTGCGGTGTCCGGGCTCGACCTCCTGGCCCACCAGGCCGTGCTGCAGCTCGCCCTCATGACGGGCTCGCGGGTCGAGGTCGACGTGCTGCGCGACGCCGCGCTCGCGGAGCTGTCGGCCGCGCGCGACGTGCCCTAGGGTTGCGGCCGTGCAGACCCTCCACGTCGTCGCCACCGCCGTCGGTGCGGGGGTGCTCGGCCTGCTGGGCCCGCACGTGATCTCCCGGCTGCCCGAGCCGGAGCCGGACCCCTCCGAGGTCGACGAGCCCCCGAAGCCGCTCTACGTCGACCTCGCCCGACGCCCTCGACTCGCCCCGGCGCTCGCCCTGGTCGCGGCGGTGCTGGCGCTCGTCGTCGCGCTCGGCATCGACGAGCCGCTGCTGCTGCCGGCCTGGGCGGTCTTCGCCGGCGTCGGCACGTGGCTGTCGTTCATCGACCTGCGCACCCGGCTGCTGCCCTACGCCCTCACGCTGCCGCTGCACGTGGTGGTGCTCGCGCTCGTCGGCCTGGCGTCGCTCGTGGCCCAGGACCGGTCGATCATCCTCAAGGGGCTGATCGGCAACCTCGTGCTCTACGGGGTCTTCCGGCTCATCTACGCCCTCGGCCGGTGGATCAGCCAGCCGTTCGGGTTCGGCGACGTACGGATCGCGGGCGTGATCGGCTTGCTGCTGGGTGCGCTCGGTGCCGCCGAGACGCTGTACGGCGGCTACGCGGGGTTCATCCTGGGCGCCGTCGTCGGGCTGGGGCTGTACGCCACGGGACGGATCGGACGCCGTGACCCGTTCGCCTTCGGACCGTACCTCGTCGTGGGGGCCTTCCTCGGCCCGCCGCTGGTGGCCCTGCTCCGCTGACGGCGCGTCAGTGGGTGAGCTTCAGCCCGACGATCCCGGACACCACGGCCAGCAGGCACAGGACCCGCGCCACGGACACCGGCTCGTCGCCCTGCGCCATGGCCCAGGCGGCGGTGAGCGTGGCGCCGATGCCCACCCACACGGCGTACGCCGTCCCGGTCGGCAGGTCACGCATCGCCCACGCGAGGCCGACCATGCTGAGCACGAGGGCGACGCCGAACACGAGGCTCGGGACGAGGCGGCTGAAGCCGTCCGAGCGACCGAGGGCCGTGGCCCACACGGCCTCCAGCACTCCTGACCCGACGAGCACGATCCAGCTCATGACGACTCCTGACCTGCCGTCTTTGCGCTGATCGGGTACGGCAGCCTCGTCCGAGCCCCCAGGGAGCGGGCGACCCCATCCTGGCACAGCCGGGCAGGCCCTCCCTGCCGGCCCGACAGCTCCTGACAGAATGACCCCCATGCTTCGATGGCTGACTGCCGGAGAGTCCCACGGACCCGCGCTCGTCGCGATCCTCGAGGGACTCCCAGCCGGCGTGCACGTGACCAGCAAGGACGTGCAGGACGCGCTCGCCCGGCGCCGCCTGGGCTACGGGCGGGGCGCGCGCATGAGCTTCGAGGCCGACGAGCTCGAGGTCATCGGCGGCCTGCGGCACGGCGTCAGCATGGGCAGCCCCGTGGCCCTGCGCATCGGCAACAGCGAGTGGCCGAAGTGGGAGCAGGTCATGTCGGCCGACCCGGTCGACCCCGAGGTGCTCGACGGGCTCAAGCGGGGCGCTCCGCTGACCCGGCCGCGACCCGGCCACGCCGACCTCGCCGGCATGCAGAAGTACGGCTTCGACGAGGCCCGTCCCGTGCTCGAGCGGGCCAGCGCCCGCGAGACCGCCGCCCGCGTCGCGCTCGGCGAGGTGGCGGCGAAGTTCGTCGAGCAGACCACCGGCGCCACGATCCTGTCGCACGTCGTCGAGCTGGGCACCGTCACGGCGCCCGCGGGCCTCGTGCCGAGCGCCTCGGACGTCGAGGCGCTCGACGCCGACCCGGTGCGCTGCTTCGACGCGGCCACCAGCGAGGCGATGGTGGCCGAGATCGACGTGGCCCACAAGGACGGTGACACCCTCGGTGGCGTCGTCGAGGTGGTCGTGGAGGGCCTGCCGCCCGGCCTCGGCTCGTACACGCACTGGGACCGGCGCCTCGACTCCCGGCTCGCCGGTGCCCTCATGGGCATTCAGGCCATCAAGGGCGTGGAGGTGGGCGACGGGTTCGAGCTGGCCCGTACCCGCGGATCGCTGGCCCACGACGAGATCGTCCCGACAGACGACGGCATCCGCCGCGTCTCCGGCCGCTCCGGCGGGACCGAGGGCGGCATGACCACGGGCGAGCTGCTGCGCGTGCGTGCCGCCATGAAGCCGATCGCCACCGTGCCGCGGGCCCTGCGGACCGTCGACGTGGCCACCGGCGAGGAGACGCGTGCCCACCACCAGCGTTCCGACGTGTGCGCCGTCCCGGCCGCCGGCATCGTGGCCGAGGCCATGGTCGCGCTCGTGGTCGCCGACGCCATCACCGAGAAGTTCGGGGGCGACTCGGTCGAGGAGGTCCGACGCAACGTCGAGGCCTACCGCGACCACCTGAGGTTCCGTTGAGTCCGGTCGTCGTCCTGATCGGCGCACCCGGCGCCGGCAAGACCACGGTGGCCCAGCTGCTGGCCGAGGCGCTCGGCACCACGGTGCGCGACACCGACGCCGACGTGGAGACCACGGTCGGGACCAGCGTGCAGGACCTGTTCGTCCAGCGAGGCGAGGCGCACTTCCGCGAGCTCGAGGCAGAGGCGGTCGCCACGGCTCTGGAGGAGCACGAGGGTGTGCTGGCGCTCGGCGGTGGTGCGGTGATGCACCCCAGGACGCAGGAGCTGCTGCGCGGCGAGCGCGTCGTCTTCCTCGACGTCGGGCTGACCGCCGCGGCCCAGCGGGTGGGGCTCGGGACGAACCGCCCGCTCCTGCTGGGCAACGTGCGCGCCACGCTGAAGGCCCTGCTCGACGCCCGGCGCCCCCTGTACCAGGGCCTCGCGGTCCACACGGTCGTCACCGACGACCTCGACCCCGCCGACGTGGCCGACCTCGTCCGACGCTTCCTCCAGGAGGAGATCCACCCGTGACCACCCGCATCAGGGTCGAGACCGCAGCCCCCTACGACGTCGTCGTGGGCGCGGGCGCGTCGGCCCGCCTGGCCTCGCTCGTCGGCGACGACGTGAGGCGGGTGGCGATCCTGCACCCGGCGGTCCTGCGGGAGCGTGCAGCCCGGCTGCGCGCCCAGCTGATCAGCGAGCAGGCGACCGACACGGTCGACGTGCACCTCGTCGAGCTCCCCGACGGCGAGGCCGCGAAGACCGTCGAGGTGCTGCAGTACTGCTGGGGCGTCCTCGGCACGACGGGGTTCACGCGGTCCGACGTGGTCGTCGGGTTCGGCGGGGGAGCCACCACGGACCTCGCCGGGTTCGTGGCGGCCAGCTGGTTGCGCGGCGTGCGGTTCATCAACCTGCCGACCACCGTCCTCGGCATGGTCGACGCGGCCGTGGGTGGCAAGACCGGCATCAACACCGCCTCGGGCAAGAACCTGGTGGGTGCGTTCCACGAGCCGGTCGGCGTGCTGTGCGACCTCGAGCTGCTCACGGACCTGCCGTCGGCCGAGCTGCGCAGCGGCCTGGCCGAGGTCGTCAAGTGCGGCTTCATCGCCGACCCGTCGATCCTGGAGCTGGTGGAGGGGGCGGGGGCCGCGACGGTGCTCGACCCGACGTCGCCGATCCTCGCCGAGCTGGTGGCCAAGGGCATCCGGGTCAAGGCCCGGACCGTCGCCGGCGACCTGCGGGAGACCGGTGGATCCCGTGAGGACGAGGCGTCGATCGGCCGGGAGGCGCTCAACTACGGGCACACGCTCGGCCACGCGATCGAGCGCGAGGAGAACTACTCCGTGCGGCACGGCGAGGCGATCAGCGTGGGCATGGTCTTCGTGGCCGAGCTGGCGCAGCGGCACGACCTCATCGACGCCGACCTCGTGCAGCGTCACCGCGACGTGCTCGGCTCGCTCGCGCTGCCGACCACCTGGGCCGGGGCCTTCACCCCGTTGCTCGCGGCCATGCGGCTCGACAAGAAGACGCGGGGCGACCAGCTGCGGTTCGTCGTGCTGGAGGACCTGGGCCGCACGACCATCCTGGCCGGTCCCGACGAGTCCACGCTGCGCGACTCGTTCGCCGCGCTCACGAGCCGATGACGGGGCCCCTGGGCACGACGCCCGGCACCGACGACCTCGCGCGGCGACGACGTCGGGTGGGTGCTGCGCTCTCGGAGGCAGGGCGCGACGGCCTCGTCGTCACGACGCTCGTCAACGTGCGGTACCTGACGGGGTTCACCGGCTCCAACGGTGCGCTCGTGCTGCACGCCGACGGAAGCGGGGTCTTCCTCACGGACGGTCGCTACCGGGACCAGGCCGCGCAGGAGGTGCCGGGGCTCGAGCACGTCATCACCCGCGACCTCGTGGGCGTCGCCGCCGAGCGCATCACCGCGTCCGGGCAGACGTCGTGGGCGGCCGAGACGCACGCGCTCAGCGTCGACGCCCACGCCCGCCTGGTCGAGGCGGTCCCGGCGGTCACGCTGGTGCCCGCCGGCCGACTCGTGGAGGACGCTCGCACCATCAAGGACGACACCGAGGTCGCCGCCCTGCGGGAGGCGTGCCGGATCTCCACGGCGGCGCTCGAGGGGCTGTGGGCCGGCCCGCTGGTGGGTCGGACCGAGCGCGACGTGGCGCGTGACCTCGAGTGGCGCATGCTCGAGCTCGGCGCCGAGGCCGTCGCGTTCGAGACGATCCTGGCGTCCGGCCCGAACACGGCGGTCCCGCACCACCACCCGACCGACCGGGTGCTGCAGCCCGGCGACCTGCTCAAGACCGACTTCGGTGCCCGCGTCTCGGGCTACCACGCCGACTGCACGCGAACCGTCGTGCTCGGCACCGCCGACGCCTGGCAGCGGGAGGTGCACGCGGCCGTGCGGGCCTCCCAGGCCGCCGGTGTGGACGTGCTGCGCGAGGGCCGTCCGGTGGCCGAGTCCGACACCGTCGCGCGTGGCGTGCTCGCCGACGCAGGCTGGCTCGAGCACTTCACGACCGGGCTCGGGCACGGGGTGGGCCTGGAGATCCACGAGGACCCGTTCATCGCCGCCTCGCACGCCGGTACACTGGCCAGTCGCACCACCTTGACCATGGAGCCGGGCATCTACGTCCCGGGCCGCGGGGGAGTGCGCATCGAAGACACCGTCCTCGTCACGTCGGCGGACCCGGGAACCCCCGAGGTGCTGACCGACCTGACCACCGAGCTCCTGGAGATCGCCTGATGGCCACCACGAACGACCTGAAGAACGGCATGGTGCTGAACATCGACGGCCAGCTCTGGACCATCGTCGAGTTCCAGCACGTCAAGCCCGGCAAGGGTCCCGCCTTCGTGCGCACCAAGATGAAGAACGTCGAGTCCGGCAAGGTCGTCGACAAGACGTTCAACGCCGGTACCAAGGTCGAGACCGCGACCGTCGACAAGCGCGACATGCAGTACCTGTACAACGACGGCTCGAGCTACGTGTTCATGGACGTGCAGACCTTCGACCAGATCGAGATCCCCCCGGAGGCCATGGGCACGGCCACCGACTTCCTGCTGGAGAACCAGAACGCCGTGGTCGCCACGAACGAGGGCCGGGTGCTCTACGTCGAGCTCCCCGCCTCCGTGGAGCTGCTCATCGAGCACACCGACCCGGGCCTGCAGGGCGACCGCTCCAGCGGCGGCACCAAGCCCGCTCGCCTGGAGACCGGCCGCGAGATCCAGGTCCCGCTGTTCGTCGGCTCCGGCGAGAAGATCAAGGTGGACACGCGCGACGGTGGCTACCTCGGTCGCGTGAAGGCCTGATGGGCGCCAGGACCAAGTACCGCAAGCGGGCGCTCGACGTCCTCTTCGAGTCCGAGATGCGGGGCGTCCCCCTCGGTGGCACCCTCGCCGCCCGGCTCGAGACGAACGACCCGCCGGTCAACCCCTACACGGTCCAGCTCGTGGAGGGCGTGGCCGCGCACCAGGAGAGCATCGACTCCCTGATCACCGAGCACGCGCGGGGCTGGACGCTGGACCGGATGCCCGGCGTCGACCGCAACATCGTGCGCGTGGCGGTCTACGAGATCCTCCACGTCGACGACGTGCCGGGCCCCGTGGCCGTGAGCGAGGCCGTCGACCTCGCGGCCGACCTGTCGACGGACGAGTCGCCGAAGTTCGTCGGTGGCCTGCTGAGCCGCATCCTCGAGGTCTCCACCCCCGCCTGAAGGACCCGTCGCCACGCCCACACCTCGAGATCATCGGTGGGCCGGACGATGTCGCGTTAAGTTGCACATGCGTCCCACGTCGCTACGGTCGTGGGAACCGAGACGGGGTCCGGAGGTCCTTGCGGCCGCCCTCGTCCTGACGAGAGGCGACGCGTGAGCTTCATCGAGTTCGTCCAGGAGCGGTGGTCCGTGCTGTCGTTCCTGGCCTACCAGCACCTCAGCCTGGTGGTGCAGACGTTGGCGATCGCCACGCTGCTCGCCATCGTGCTGGGCGTCCTGGCCTACCGGTCCTCCTTCGGGACGTCGATCGCGCAGGCCCTGTCCTCGGTCGGCCTGACCCTGCCGTCCTACGCGCTGCTGGGCCTCCTGGTCGGCGTGGTGGGCATCGGCGTCTTCCCGTCGGTCATCGCCCTGGTGTTCTTCGGCTTCCTGCCCATCCTGCGCAACGTCATCGTCGGTCTCACCGGCGTCGACCAGGCTCTCGTGGAGTCGGCGCGGGGGATGGGCATGGGACGGCTGACGACGCTCGTGCGGCTCGAGCTGCCGCTCGCCTGGCCGGTGATCATGACCGGTGTCCGCGTCTCGGGGCAGATGCTCATGGGCATCGCCGCGATCGCCGCCTTCGTGCTCGGCCCGGGGCTCGGGGGCTACATCTTCTCCGGCATCTCCCGTACCGGCGGCGCCAACGCGACCAACTCCATCCTGGCGGGCACCCTCGGCGTCATCGTGCTCGCCGTCCTGCTCGACCTCGTCCTGAACCTGCTCACCCGCGTCACGACCTCGAGGGGCATCCGTGTCTGAGACCACCCAGCCGTCCACGCCAGAGACCGACACCGAGCCCGGGCGGTCCTTCGGCCAGCGGATCCTGCTCGAGAACGTCACCAAGCGCTACGGCGGGCAGGCCGACGCCGCCGTCGACGACGTGACCATCGAGATCCCCGCCGGCGAGATCGTCATGCTGGTCGGCCCGTCGGGCTGCGGCAAGACGACCACCATGAAGATGATCAACCGCCTGATCGAGCCGACCAGCGGCAAGATCTTCATCGGCGACGAGGACGTCACGCACCGCAACGCCGACGACCTGCGCCGCCACATCGGCTACGTGATCCAGGGCGCGGGACTGTTCCCGCACTACACGGTCGCCGAGAACATCGCGATCGTCCCGCGCCTGCTCGGCTGGAAGAAGGACCGCATCGCGGCCCGGGTCGACGAGCTGCTCGAGCTGGTCAACCTCGAGCCCGCGCAGTACCGCGACCGCTACCCGCGTGAGCTCTCCGGAGGCCAGCAGCAGCGCATCGGCGTGGCGCGCGCCCTGGCCGCCGACCCGCCCGTCCTGCTGATGGACGAGCCGTTCGGCGCGGTCGACCCGATCACGCGTCAGCGCCTGCAGGACGAGCTGCTGCGGCTGCAGGAGGAGCTGCGCAAGACGATCGTGTTCGTGACCCACGACTTCGACGAGGCGGTCAAGCTCGGCGACCGGATCGCGATCCTCGACGTCGGCTCGCGCATCGTCCAGTACGACACGCCCGAGGCGATCCTGGCCGCACCGGCCAGCGACTTCGTCGAGGGCTTCGTCGGCCACGGCGCCGCGCTCAAGCAGCTCACGCTCACCCGCGTGCGCGACGTCGAGCTGCACGAGGCCGCCGTCGCCCAGGTCGGTGGCGACGCCGCGGCCGCGATCCAGGACGCCCGCGCGAAGGGCCGTGAGTGGGTCATCGTCCTCGACGACCAGCAGCGTCCGCAGCGCTGGGTCTCGGTCAAGGAGCTCGAGCGGGCGGGCTCCCTCACGGGCATCTCGCGCGACCGTGACCTCGAGGTCGTCAGCACGGCCTCGACCCTCAACGACGCGCTCGACGAGATGCTCACGTCGTCGCACGGCGTGGTGGTCGTGACCGGTCGGCGCAACTCCTACCAGGGCGTCGTCCGGGTCGAGACGATCATGCAGGCGATGCAGCAGATCAGCAGCGCCGCCGCCGAGGCGCGTCCGGTGGAGCCGTGAGCGCCGCCGCCGCCGCTCCGGCCGTCGCCGGGGAGGCCGCCACTCCGACCGTCACGGTCGACCGACCGGGGATCGCGCGGTGGATCGGGCAGCCGCTCGTCGTGGTCGCCGCGGTCGCCGGCTGCCTGGTGTACGTGAACACCGCCTCGATCACCGACGTCGAGCGTCGCTCGCTGACGGCCGGCAACCTGCTCGACCTCACGCAGCAGCACCTGACGATCAGCCTGATCGCCACCGCGCTCACCTGCCTGATCGCCATCCCGCTCGGGATCGCGCTCACGCGCGGGCCGATGCGCCGCTACTCCAAGCCGATCATCACCGTCGCCGGGTTCGGCCAGGCTGCGCCCGCGATCGGGCTCATCGCGCTCGGTGCCGTGATCTTCGACGTCGGCCGCACCGGGGCGATCGCCGCCCTCACGGTCTACGGCATCCTGCCGATCGTGGCCAACACGGTCACGGGGATCGATGGTGTCGACCGGCGTCTCGTCGAGGCGTCGCGGGGGATGGGCGTCTCGGCCCTGGGCACCCTCATGAGGGTCGAGCTGCCGCTGGCGCTGCGCGTTATCGTCGCGGGCGTCCGCACGGCGCTGGTGCTCATCGTGGGCACGGCCGCCCTCGCATCGTTCACGGGAGCCGGGGGACTCGGCGACCTCATCACCACGGGCATCAAGCTCCAGCAGAACGTGACGCTGGTCGTCGGGGCGGTCCTGGTGGCCGCCCTCGCCCTGTTCATCGACTGGCTGGCTCGTCTCGTGGAGATCGCGGCTGCGCCGAAGGGAGTGGGCTGACATGCGTCAGCACCCCAGCAAGAAGATCGTCGGCACCGTCGCCGGGCTCCTCTGCCTGGCCCTCGCCGGCTGTGGCCTGCAGTCGGCCTCCGGCGCCGTGCTCGGTGCCGAGCCGGGGACCATCAAGCCGGTGAAGTCACTCGAGGACGTGCCGGTCACCGTCGCCGCGAAGGACTTCACCGAGCAGCTCGTGCTCGGCAACATGATGTCGACCGTGCTCAGCGTGGCGGGCGCCGACGTGACCAACCTCAGCAACACCCCGGGCAGCTTCGGAGTCCGGCAGGCGCTGCTCGACGGTCGCGTCGACATCTCGCCGGAGTACACCGGCACCGGTTGGATCAACTACCTCGGCAACGACAAGCCCGTGAAGGGCGAGGAGCAGCAGTACAAGGCCGTGTACGACGCCGACCTGAAGAACGGTCTGACCTGGCTGCCCTACGCGCCGATGAACAACACGTACGCCTTCGCGATCGCCGAGAAGAAGGGCGAGGAGCTCGGCATCACCAAGCTGTCGCAGCTGGCCGACCTGCCCCCGGAGGAGCTGACCTTCTGCGTCGAGAGCGAGTTCGCCAAGCGCGACGACGGCTTCGTCCCGATGCTCGAGGCCTACGACCTCACGGAGTCCGACCTCGCCAAGGTCACCAACCTCGACACCGGCGTCATCTACACGGCGACCGCCAACGGGACCTGCAACTTCGGCGAGGTGTTCACCACGGACGGCCGGATCCCGGGTCTGGACCTGAGGGTGCTCGAGGACGACCGCGAGTTCTTCCCCCTCTACAACCTGAGCTTCGTGGCGAAGACGTCCTTCCTGGAGAAGCATCCGGAGGTGGCGGACATCTTCGCGCCTGTGCTGTCGAAGCTGACGAACGAGGTCATGCTCGAGCTCAACGCGAAGGTCGACGTCGAGGGGGAGGACCCGGCGATCGTCGCGCGGGACTGGCTGAAGTCCGAGGGCCTGGTGAAGTAGCGCCGTTCTCGGCTCCGCCGGTCAGCGCAGGTCGAGCCTCATGAGGACTCTCGGGAAGCCGGCGAGGGTCGACGTGGTCTCGGCGGCCTGCGTGAATCCGGCGGCCTCGAACAGCGCCTTCGTCCCGACGTAGGCCATGGTCAGGTCGACCTTCTCGCCGCGGTTGTCGACGGGGTAGCCCTCGACCGCGGGGGCGCGCTGCTCGCGGGCGAGGTCCACCGCGCCGGACAGCAGCGCGTGGGAGATCCCCTGCTTGCGGTGGCCGGGACGGACGCGGATGCACCAGATCGACCAGACGTCGAGGTCGTCGACGTGCGGGATCCTCCGGTTGGTCGCGAACGACGTGTCGGCGCGGGGATGCACGGCGGCCCACCCGACGACCTCGCCCTGCTCGTCGTAGGCCAGCACACCGGGTGGCCCCTGCTCCATGAGCTCGCGCACCTTCTCGCCCCGCGCCTCGGCAGCGAGCTCGCGGTTCTCCTTGGACGAGCTGAGCCGGTAGCTCAGGCACCAGCAGACGTTCGCGTCCGGTCGCTTGGGGCCGACCATGGTGCGGACGTCCTCGAAGACGGTGGCGGGGCGGGTCGTGACGGCCATGGGAGCCAGTGTGCCGCGCGCGACGGACGATTCCGGTGTTCCCGGGCGCCGTGGTGCACCATGGCTCGATGAGAGCCCGCGCCGTCCCGCTCGTCCTCGTCGCGCTGGTCCTGGGCGTGGCGGCCGTCGTCGTGGTGCTCCACGGCCGTGGCGTCGGCATCGAGGTGCTCAGCGGGGACTTCCGGGACACGCGGTACTACGAGGTCCTGTACGACGACGACGCGACCGCCGAGGACGTCGTCGAGGTCGCCGAGGCCCCCAGCGGGATCGCCGAGATGGACGACGGCACCGAGGTGCGGCTCTACGGGATCAACGACCAGGAGGGCGGCGACGCGGAGAAGGCGGCGGTGCAGGTCCGGCGCCCCGGCGCCGACCCGGTGGCCAAGCTGGTCCCCACAGCCCTGGAGGTGACGGCCGTCGGAGACCACGCGGTGCTCCACTCCCTCTCCGGCGAGGTCACGACCGTCGAGCCCGACGGTGCGCTGCGCGAGATCACGCGCAACGGCACGGGTGCCGACGGCATGATCGTCCTCGAGGGGTACGAGCCGGCCGACGGCGTGGAGCCCGGGGACGTCCTGGTCGGCAACGACCAGGTGGTCACCCTCTACCGACCGTCGACGCGCACGGTGCACGAGGTGCCCTTGCCGAAGGTCGACCCGGAGATCCTCCCGGACGTCGAGATCGCGGACGGGCGGATCTGGCTCGTGGAGTCCGAGCCGCTGAAGGTCTCGGTTCGCTGGTCGACCGATGGTGAGGAGTGGTCGGGCACGGAGTACGTTCCCGAGCCGCGCACCGGCCCCGCGGGGACCTCGGCGCACGGCGACGCGCTGGCGATCGTCGACTCGACCGCGACGGACATGGCGTTCTCCGCCCGGACGCTGCACGTCGTCGAGGACGGCCAGGTCCGCTCGATCGACCTGCCGGAGCGCGTCGACGACGGCTACCTCGGTTGGTCGGTCGGCGACCAGGTGCTCATCGGCTACGAGCAGACCTGGTTCCGCGGCGGACCGGAGGGGTTGGAACGGTTCGACGTCCCGGGGGACGTGTTCGCGATGGCCTTCGCCGGGAAGGACCTCGTCGCGCTCGGCGACGACGAGGCCTGGACCAGCCCCGACGGCGGGGACTCCTGGGACGACCTCGACGACTGAGTGTCGGCGGCTCGTGCCGGCGGTCGGACCCGCGTCAGCCGGCTCGGGCGATGCGGATGTGTCTGCCGGTGCGGTGGGTGCGCAGGGTGCGGCCGATCTCGTGGGTGCCGGGGTCGATGCTGAAGTAGCCCTGGTGGACGAGTGCGTGGCATCTGGGACAGAGTCCGATGAGGTTGGCGAGGTCAGTGGTGCCGCCGTGGGACCAGTACTCGACGTGATGGACGTGCACGATCGGTCCGTTGCAGCCGAGTCCGCCGCAGCGTCCGCCTTGGCGGGTGACGACGGCCTTGCGTTGGGCGGGGGTGGCGAGGCGTGCGGTGCGGCCGACGTCGAGGACGGAGTGCTTGCCGGCGGTCAGTATCGGCGTGAGGGCGCTGTCGCAGAGCATCTGCTGGAGCTGGGCCGGTCCGATGGTCCCGAAGCCGGCGAGGTCGGCGGTCGTGGTGTCAGCGTCCTGGGCGAGGTCGGCGAGGTCGAGCGTCAGTGAGACGTGGGGTCGGACGCCCTTGTCCTGGGGAAGTCCGGATTCGAGGATGCTGCTGAGCATCTGGTCGAGGGCGGTGACGCGGCGTTCGTTGACGGGGCGGTCGTCCTCGGCGCAGGTGGGTGCGGAGAGCGACTGCAGGACGGTCTTGAGCTTGGTGCCGGTGTCGAACGACAGGAACCCGGTGACATGAAATCCCTCGCCGACGGCGGAGAGCTTGATGTCGTGCTTGGCCATGCCCTTGATCCAGGCCTCGTCGAGGTCGTCGGGGTGGGCAGCGTCGCGGAGCTTCTTGACCGCCTGGCGCATCTTCTTGGGCTCGGCCTTCGCCGCGAGGTCCAGCATCCAGTCCATCGAGACCTCCACGACCGCAGGGTCGATGTGACGACTCGCGTAGGTGAACGCGTCGACGTGGTCCAGCGAGATGGCCCCGGCGGTGGCGAGGTCGGCGAGCTCGGGCATGTCGTCCAGCGTCCGGGCCGACCTGCTGAGCTGGGAGGCGTCCTTGACGTCGAGGTGCAGCTGATCGCGCAGCCAGTTCTTCACGCTCGAGCAACCCTCGGCCTCGTGGTCGCCGTGCTCGGCCATCTCGGCGACCAGGTCGACCTTCGCCGCATCGATCGCGTTCTGCACGACCTGCAGCAGCCGCAGCGCATCGGTGGTCGTCGGGTACTCACGCAACGCACGCGCAGCAGTGGCCAGCTGCTCGGCGACGTGCTGCGTAATCATGAGTCCACACTACCGAACACATGAGCGATACTCCAGGTCGAAAGTCCCGGAAACTACTGAGGTTGCAGCACTCCTCAGGTGTGTGTCGAGACCGACGAAGCCGCGTGCGCAGGAGGAGAAGCGTGCTTCTAGCCGCGTCTACGCGTTCGGTGTCCGGGTGGCGACGGGCCGCGCTCGAGGGGGGAGTGCTCGCTGCTAGGCTCGGACACGTTCCACCCGACATCCTTTAACCACCGTCCCGTGAGGCGGAGAAGGAGGTCAGACATGGTCGTGCCCGACGGCACATCCGGTCCTGACGCTCGTGCAGCCACCCCCTCCGACGTGGGGCGCACCGTCCTCGACGAGACCGACATCTCCCGGGCTCTCACCCGGATCACGCACGAGATCCTCGAGCGCAACCGCGATGCCGACGGTCTCGTGATCCTCGGCATCCCCACCCGTGGCGTGCCGCTCGCGAAGCGCATCGCCGCTCGCATGAGCGAGGTGGAGGGGCGCTCCATCAACGCAGGCGCGCTCGACATCACGATGTATCGCGACGACCTGCACAGCGGCCCCGTCCGGTCGCTGGAGCACACCGACATCCCCGACGACGTCGACGGCCGCACCGTGGTCCTCGTCGACGACGTGCTGATGAGCGGTCGCACCATCCGCGCCGCGCTCGACGCGCTCGCGGACCTCGGCCGCCCCAAGGCGGTGCAGCTCGCCGTCCTCGTCGACCGTGGTCACCGTGAGCTGCCGATCCGCGCCGACTTCGTGGGCAAGAACCTGCCGACGTCGCTCACCGAGAAGGTGCGCGTGCGCCTTGCGGAGGCCGACGACCGGCCCGACGCCGTCTCCATCGAGGGAGGCGCGGCATGAAGCACCTGCTCAGCGCCGGCGACCTCGACCGTGACGAGGCGGTCCACGTCCTCGACACCGCCGAGGAGCTCCTCGGAGTGGCGCAGCGCCCGATCAAGAAGCTGCCCACGCTGCGCGGGCGCACCGTGGTCAACCTCTTCTTCGAGGACTCGACCCGCACCCGCATCAGCTTCGAGGCGGCGGCCAAGCGGCTCTCCGCCGACGTCATCAACTTCTCCGCCAAGGGGTCCAGCGCCTCCAAGGGCGAAGGCCTGAAGGACACCGCGCTCACGCTCCAGGCGATGGGCGCCGACGCCGTGGTCGTCCGGCACGGCGCGTCGGGTGCCCCGCACCGGCTCGCGCACGAGGCATGGACGAAGGGCGCGGTGGTCAACGCCGGCGACGGCACGCACGAGCACCCCACCCAGGCTCTGCTCGACGCGTTCACCATGCGCCGCCACCTGACCGACGATGCGGCGAACGGCACCGGCGCCGACCTGTCCGGCAAGCGCGTCACCATCGTCGGCGACGTGCTGCACAGCCGGGTGGCGCGGTCCAACGCCCTGCTGCTGCACACGCTCGGCGCGCACGTCACGCTCGTCGCGCCGCCCACGCTGCTGCCCGTCGGCGTCGACACCTGGCCGGTCGAGACCTCCTACGACCTCGACGAGACCCTCGAGGGCACCGACGCGCTCATGATGCTGCGGGTCCAGGGGGAGCGGATGAACGACGCCTACTTCCCGAGCGCCCGCGAGTACAGCCGTCGCTACGGTCTCGACGTCGCCCGCATGAACCGACTGCCCGACCACGGGATCGTCATGCACCCCGGCCCCATGAACCGCGGCATGGAGATCAGTGCCGACGTCGCCGACTCCGGCCGCTCCGTCATCGTCGAGCAGGTCACGAACGGCGTCGCCGTCCGCATGGCCGTCCTGTACCTGCTGCTCGGCGGCTCCCAGAACCAGAACGAAGGAACGGCATGACCTCCTACCTCCTGCGAGACGCCCGTCCGCTGGGCGGCGACCCCGTCGACCTGCTGCTGCGCGACGGCGTCATCGTCGAGATCGGTCCCGACCTCGACGATGACGGGGCCGTCGTGGTCGACGCCGAGGGCCTCGTGGCCCTGCCCGGTCTCGTCGACCTGCACACCCACCTGCGCGAGCCCGGCCGTGAGGACGCCGAGACGGTGCTCACCGGCACGCAGTCGGCAGCACGCGGCGGCTTCACCTGCGTGCACGCCATGGCCAACACCTCGCCCGTCGCCGACACGGCCGGCGTGGTCGAGCAGGTCTGGCGGCTCGGCCGCGAGGGCGGCTTCTGCGACGTCCAGCCCGTCGGCGCCGTGACCGTGGGCCTCAAGGGCGAGCGACTCGCGGAGCTGGGCGCCATGGCCGACTCCGCCGCCGGCGTCCGGGTGTTCTCCGACGACGGCATCTGCGTGTCCGACGCCGTCCTGATGCGCCGCGCGCTGGAGTACGTCAAGGCCTTCGACGGCGTGGTCGCCCAGCACGCGCAGGAGCCGCGGCTCACCGAGGGCGCCCAGATGAACGAGGGCGCGCTGTCAGGCGAGCTCGGCCTCGTCGGCTGGCCCGCCGTGGCGGAGGAGGCGATCATCGCCCGCGACGTGCTGCTGGCCGAGCACGTCGGCTCGCGGCTGCACGTCTGCCACCTGTCCACCCGCGGGTCGGTCGAGATCGTCCGCTGGGCCAAGAGCCGCGGCATCGACGTGACCGCCGAGGTCACGCCGCACCACCTGCTGCTCACCGACGACCTCGTGCGCAGCTACGACCCGATCTTCAAGGTCAACCCGCCGCTGCGCACCGCCGACGACGTGGCAGCCGTGCGCGAGGGTCTCGCCGACGGCACGATCGACATCGTCGCCACCGACCACGCACCCCATCCCATGGAGGACAAGGAGTGCGAGTGGTCTGCCGCCGCCTTCGGGATGATCGGCCTGGAGACCGCGCTGTCCATCGTGCAGGAATCGATGGTCGACACCGGCGCCCTCTCCTGGGAGCAGGTCGCCGAGGTGCTCTCGGCGCGTCCGGCTCGCATCGGCCGCGTGCGCGAGCACGGCCGCCCGCTCGCCGTGGGCGAGCCGGCCAACGTCGTGCTCTACGACCCCGCAGCCACCCGCACCGTGGTGCCCGGGGACACCGCGTCGCTGTCACGCAACACCCCCTACGCCGGGCGCGAGCTGCCCGGCCGCGTGGTCGCCACGTTCCTGCGCGGCGTCCCCACCGTCCTGTCCGGCGAGCTGACCGAAGGAGTGCACGCATGACCCAGATGTCCACCACCCGACCGAGCGGGGCGCGCCGTGCGCCCGTTGCTGCCGTGCTCGTCCTCGAGGACGGTCGCACCTTCCGTGGCGAGTCGTTCGGCGCGGAGGGCACCACGATCGCCGAGATCGTGTTCGCCACCGGCATGACCGGCTACCAGGAGACGTTGACCGATCCCTCGTACCGCGGCCAGGTCGTCGTCATGACCGCCCCGCACATCGGCAACACGGGCGTCAACGACGAGGACTTCGAGTCCCGTCGCGTGTGGGTCGACGGCTACGTGGTGCGCGACCCCTCACGCGTGCGCAGCAGCTGGCGGTCCAACCGCTCGCTCGACGACCTGCTCGGCGAGCAGGGCGTCGTGGGCATCAGCGGTGTCGACACCCGCGCCCTCACCCGCCACCTGCGCGAGCGCGGTTCCATGCGCGCCGCGATCAGCACCGAGCCCCAGCACACGGGCGGCTCGGTCGACGCGCTCCTCGCCCTCGTCCAGGCGGCCCCGTCGATGGAGGGCTCGAGCTTCCTCGACGACGTCACCACGCCCGTGCCGTACGTGGTGGAGGCCGTGGGGGAGAAGCGCTTCACCGTGGCCGCGATCGACCTCGGCATCAAGGGCATGACGCCCCGACGCATGGCCGAGCGCGGCATCGAGGTGCACGTGCTGCCGGCCTCCTCCACCATCGACGACGTGGTGGCCGTGGGACCCGACGGGGTGTTCATGTCCAACGGTCCGGGCGACCCTGCCACGGCCGACCACGTCGTGGGGGTCCTGCGCGAGGTGCTCGAGCGCCGCATCCCCTACTTCGGGATCTGCCTGGGCAACCAGATGCTCGGCCGCGCCCTCGGTCGCGGCACGTACAAGCTCAAGTACGGCCACCGCGGCATCAACCAGCCCGTCCAGGACCGCACCACCGGCAAGGTCGAGATCACGAGCCAGAACCACGGCTTCGCGGTCGACGCCCCGCTCGAGGGCACCTTCGAGACGCCCTACGGCGACGCGCACGTGACTCACGTCGGCCTGAACGACCAGGTGGTCGAGGGCGTCGCGCTCGTCGACGGCCCGGCCTTCAGCGTCCAGTACCACCCCGAGGCGGCCGCCGGGCCGCACGACGCGGCGTACCTCTTCGACCGGTTCGTCCAGCTCATGGCCGACCACGCACCCGGGCACACCGGCAGCGACTCCACCACTCCTGGGAAGGACGGCGCCTGATGCCCAAGCGCACCGACATCTCGTCGATCCTCGTGATCGGCTCCGGCCCGATCGTCATCGGTCAGGCCTGCGAGTTCGACTACTCCGGCACGCAGGCCTGCCGCGTGCTCCGCGAGGAGGGGATCCGGGTCATCCTGGTCAACTCCAACCCGGCCACGATCATGACGGACCCGGAGTTCGCCGACGCCACCTACGTCGAGCCGATCACGCCGGAGTTCGTGGAGAAGGTCATCGCCAAGGAGCGTCCCGACGCCCTGCTCGCGACCCTGGGCGGGCAGACGGCGCTCAACGCCGCCATCGCCCTCGACAAGGCCGGCGTCCTGCGCAAGTACGACGTGGAGCTGATCGGCGCCTCGGTCGAGGCGATCGAGAAGGGCGAGAACCGTGAGTCCTTCAAGAAGATCGTCGAGGACCTGCCGAAGGAGTGGGGTGCCGAGGTGGCCCGCTCGGTCATCTGCCACACCATGGACGAGTGCCTCGCCGGAGTCGACGACCTCGGCGGCTACCCCGTCGTCGTCCGGCCGTCCTTCACCATGGGCGGGTCGGGCTCGGGCCTGGCGTACGACGAGGAGGATCTGCACCGCATCGCCGGCTCCGGCCTCGCGCTCAGCCCCACCACCGAGGTGCTCCTGGAGGAGTCGATCCTCGGCTGGAAGGAGTACGAGCTCGAGGTCATGCGCGACACCGCCGACAACGTGGTGATCGTGTGCTCCATCGAGAACTTCGACCCGGTCGGCGTGCACACGGGCGACTCGATCACCGTCGCTCCCGCGCTCACGCTCACCGACGTGGAGTACCAGCGCCTGCGCGACATCTCCCTCGGCGTCATCCGCGAGGTCGGCGTCGACACCGGCGGCTGCAACATCCAGTTCGCCGTCGACCCGGCCACCGGACGCATCGTCGTCATCGAGATGAACCCGCGCGTCTCGCGGTCGTCGGCGCTGGCGTCGAAGGCCACCGGCTTCCCGATCGCCAAGATCGCGGCCAAGGTGGCCATCGGCTACACGCTCGACGAGATCCCCAACGACATCACCCGCGTCACGCCCGCGTCCTTCGAGCCGACGCTCGACTACGTGGTCGTCAAGGTCCCGCGCTTCGCGTTCGAGAAGTTCCCGGCCGCCGACTCCACCCTCACCACGCACATGAAGTCCGTCGGTGAGGCGATGGCGATCGGTCGCAGCTTCACCGAGGCGCTCCAGAAGGCCCTGCGGTCGCTCGAGCGCCCCGACGCGGAGTTCGACTGGACCAAGGAGTGGGTCGAGCTCGACAAGGACGCGCTGCTCGAGGAGATCGGTCGCCCGCACGACGGTCGGCTCAAGAAGGTCATGGACGCCATCCGCGCGGGCGCCACGCCCGACGAGGTGTTCGAGGCCACGAGCATCGACCCGTGGTTCGTGGACCAGCTGGCCCTCATCAACGAGGTCGCGACCGACCTCATCGCCGCCGCCGAGCTGTCGCCCGTGCTGCTGCGTCGCGCCAAGCGGCACGGCTTCTCGGACCGGCAGATCGGTCGCATCCGCGGCATGTCCGCCGACGTCGTGCGCGGGGTGCGCCACGCCCTGGGCGTGCGGCCGGTCTACAAGACGGTCGACACGTGCGCCGCGGAGTTCGCGGCGAGGACGCCGTACCACTACTCCTCCTACGACGAGGAGACCGAGGTCGAGCCGCGCGAGAAGCCGGCTGTCCTGGTGCTCGGCAGCGGCCCGAACCGCATCGGCCAGGGCATCGAGTTCGACTACTCCTGCGTGCACGCGGTGCAGGCCCTGAGCGCGGTCGGCTACGAGACGATCATGGTCAACTGCAACCCCGAGACCGTGTCGACGGACTACGACACGGCCGACCGGCTCTACTTCGAGCCGCTCACGCTCGAGGACGTGCTGGAGGTCGTGCACGCCGAGGAGCAGGCCGGCCCGGTCGCCGGCGTCATCGTCCAGCTGGGTGGACAGACGCCCCTGGGCCTCGCCGCCGGGCTGGAGGAGGCGGGTGTCACCATCGTCGGCACGCAGCCGTCCGCCATCGACCTCGCCGAGGAGCGGGGTGCGTTCGGCCAGGTGCTCGACGCCGCCGGGCTCGTGGCTCCCAAGAGCGGCATGGCCACCACGTTCGACCACGCGAAGCAGATCGCCGACGAGATCGGCTACCCCGTGCTGGTGCGTCCGTCGTACGTGCTCGGCGGTCGAGGCATGGAGATCGTGTACGACGAGCAGACCCTCGGCGACTACATCACCCGGGCCACGGAGATCACCCCCGAGCGCCCCGTGCTCGTCGACCGCTTCCTCGACGACGCCATCGAGATCGACGTCGACGCGCTGTACGACGGCACCGAGCTGTTCCTCGGCGGCGTGATGGAGCACATCGAGGAGGCCGGCGTGCACTCCGGTGACTCGGCGTGCGCCCTGCCGCCGATCACGCTCGGCAACCTGGAGATCGACCGCATCCGCGAGGCCACGGAGGCCATCGCCCGCGGCGTCGGCGTGCGCGGCCTGGTGAACATCCAGTTCGCGCTGTCGTCGGACATCCTCTACGTCATCGAGGCCAACCCGCGGGCGAGCCGCACGGTGCCGTTCGTGTCCAAGGCCACGGCGACGCCGCTCGCGAAGGCCGCGGCGCGGATCATGCTGGGGGAGAGCATCGCCGACCTGCGCGCCGAGGGCCTGCTCCCGACCGACCGCGACGGCGGACGGCTGCCGGACGACGCGCCCATCGCGGTCAAGGAGGCCGTGATGCCCTTCAACCGGTTCCGGACCTACGAGGGCACGTACGTCGACACCCTGCTCGGCCCGGAGATGCGCTCCACCGGTGAGGTCATGGGCTTCGACACGACCTTCGGCACCGCCTACGCCAAGAGCCAGGCGGGGGCGCAGAACGGCCTGCCGACGTCGGGCAAGGTGTTCGTGTCGGTGGCCAACCGCGACAAGCGGCACATGATCTTCCCGATCAAGCGACTGGCCGACCTCGGCTTCGAGATCCTGGCCACCAGCGGGACGGCCGTGGTGCTCGCCCGCAACGGCGTGAAGGCCACGGTCATCCGCAAGCTGCAGGAGGAGCCGCTCCCGGGCCAGGAGCCATCGACGATCGTCGACAAGATCCGCGACCAGGACGTCGACCTCATCATCAACACCCCGCACGGCATCTCCGGTGGGGCGAACGCACGCGTCGACGGGTACGAGATCCGCACGGCCGCCGTGGCCGAGGGCATCCCGTGCATCACGACGGTGCAGGGCCTCGCCGCCGCGGTGCAGGGCATCGAGGCGCTGCGCGAGCAGCGGGTGGGCGTCCGGTCGCTCCAGGAGTGGGCCGAACGGTTCGAGCCCGCCGCGCCCGCGACGTCGGGGGGCGCCTCGTGAGCTTCGGTTCCCGCGCCCGCGCCGCGATGGACGCCTACGGTCCCGCCTGCATCGGCATCGATCCGCACGGGGCGCTGCTCGAGGCGTGGGGCGTGGGGGACACCCTCGAGGGACTCGACCGGTTCGCGGCCGCCTGCGTGGAGGCGTTCGCGGGCCAGGTGGGCTTCGTCAAGCCGCAGTCGGCGTTCTTCGAGCGGTTCGGCGCACGGGGCGTGGCGATCCTCGAGCGCACGCTGCAGGACCTGCGGCACACCGGCACCCTCACGATCCTCGACGTCAAGCGCGGCGACATCGGCTCCACCGCCGAGGCCTACGCCGACGCGTACCTCGACGAGGACAGCCCCATGGCCGCCGACGCCGTGACCGTGAGCCCGTACCTCGGCTTCGGCTCGCTCAGGCCCTTCCTCGACGTGGCCGAGAAGAACGACGCCGGCGTCTTCGTGCTGGCGCTGACCTCCAACCCCGAGGGGCCCGAGGTCCAGCACGCCGCCTCGTCCTCCGGCCGGACCGTCGCCGGTGACGTGCTGGCCGCCCTGCGTGCCGCCAACGAGGGTGCCACCCCGATGGGGTCCTACGGCGCCGTCGTCGGCGCGACGATCGGCGAGACCGACGAGGACCTCGACGTCAACGGGCCGCTCCTCGCGCCCGGCTTCGGCAGCCAGGGCGGCACCGTCGACGACCTGCGCCGGATCTTCGGCGACGTCGCGCACCTGGTGCTGCCGTCCACCTCGCGGCAGGTGCTGTCGGCCGGTCCCGACGTCGACGCGCTGCGCGCTGCGGCCGTCGCCGTGAACGAGTCCCTGCAGTTGTAGGCTCACCCTGACCACCGCGCGTCTGCGCTGGTCAGAGCACCCGCATCGATCCGAGGAGACCTGCATGACGCGCCCTCGCGTGAAGCACGCCGCGACCGCCGTGGCGGCGACCCTGGCCGGTGTCCTGCTGGCAGGCTGCGGTGGGCAGAGCCCCTACTGCGGGGCCGTGGAGAAGAACGCCGAGACCCTCAACTCGTTCGGCAAGACGCGGACCGACGCGGCGTACACCTCCTACTCCAAGACCTTCAAGAGCATCGCCAAGGACGCGCCCGCGGGCGTCAAGGACGACTGGACGACTCTGGCCAAGGTGACCGACGGCGTGCTCGCCGCGCAGAAGAAGGTCGGCCTGCCGCTCGAGGACATGCGCGACGAGAAGGTCGTGGCCGAGCTCGACGACGCGCAGCTCAAGACCCTCAACGACGCCTACGAGGCGTTCAACGCCACGGCCGACCAGCGCACCGCGGTGGTCAAGAACGCCAAGACCGAGTGCGAGATCACCCTGAAGTGATCGCCCTGCATCCATCGACGTCGTGGCGCGCAGGCGTCCGGCAGGAGAGAGGTAGACCATCGTGGCCCTCCCACAGCTGACGCCCGAGCAGCGGCAGGCCGCGCTCGCGAAGGCGGCACAGGCCCGCCAGGTGCGCGCCGAGGTCAAGAACCGGCTCAAGCACTCCGGTGCCAGCCTCGCCGACGTGATCGCCGAGTCGCGGGTGGACGACGTGATCGCCAAGCTGAGGGTCAGCGACCTGCTGCAGTCGATGCCCGGCGTCGGCAAGGTCCGCGCCCGCGAGATCATGGACCGCATCGGCATCGCCGACAGCCGTCGGCTCCGAGGCCTCGGCGTCAACCAGGTGCAGGCACTCCTGCGCGAGTTCGGCAGCCGTGAGCGCTGACGGTTCCCCTGCCCGTTCCAGGCTTGTGGTGCTGGCCGGGCCGACGGCGGTCGGCAAGGGCACCGTGGCGGCCTGCGTCCGTCGCGAGCGGCCCGACATCTGGATCTCCGTCTCCGCCACGACCCGCCCACCGCGGCCGGGCGAGCAGGACGGGATGCACTACCACTTCGTGAGCGAGGCCGAGTTCGACCGCCTCGTCGAGACCGACGGCCTGCTGGAGTGGGCCGTGGTGCACGGTCGCCATCGGTACGGCACGCCCCGCGAGCCCGTGGAGCAGCGACTGAGCGCCGGGAAGCCGGCCCTGCTCGAGCTGGACCTCCAGGGTGCGCGCCAGGTCCGTGAGGCCATGCCGGAGGCGCTGATGTGCTTCCTGGCGCCCCCGTCGTTCGAGGAGCTGGAGCGTCGGCTGCTGGGACGGGGCACCGAAGGACCCGAGGAACGCGAACGTCGGCTGCGCACCGCGCACGAGGAGCTGGCGGCCGAGAGCGAGTTCGACGTCACGATCGTCAACACCGACGTCCCGGCCGCGTGCCGGGAGTTGATAGGCTTGTTCGAGGGCCCGCGCCAGAACGACGCCGCGAGTCCGGACCAGACTTCTTCCGCCATCCATCACAGCGAGGCACAGTGACCAGCACGCGTTCCGTGGCCGAGGGCATCACGAACCCGCCCATCGACGACCTGCTCGACAAGGCCGACTCCAAGTACAAGCTGGTGCTCTACAGCGCCAAGCGTGCGCGGCAGATCAACGCCTACTACTCCCAGCTCGGCGAGGGCCTGCTCGAGTACGTCGGCCCGCTCCTCGAGACCGAGGTCCAGGAGAAGCCGCTGTCCATCGCCCTGCGCGAGATCAACGCCGGTCTCCTGGCCGCCGAGGACATCGACGGCTCCGAGGCCAACAGCACCGGGACGGTCAAGCCCGAGAAGGCCTGAGCGTCCGCTCATGACGGATCCCGCGGCCGGGGGGCCGGACCGCCCTCGCGTCGTGCTCGGCGTCGCCGGCGGCATCGCCGCCTACAAGGCGGCCTCGTTGCTGCGCCTGTTCACCGAGTCCGGTCACGACGTGCGCGTCGTGCCCACTCGGTCCGCGCTGCAGTTCGTGGGTGCCCCCACGTGGGAGGCGCTCAGCGGGCAGCCCGTGTCCACGGAGGTGTTCGCCGACGTCCACGAGGTGCCCCACGTGCGGCTCGGCCAGCAGGCCGACCTCGTCGTGGTGGCACCCGCCACGGCCGACCTCCTGGCCAAGGCCGCCCACGGCCTGGCCGACGACCTGCTCACCAACACGCTGCTCACGGCGCGCTGCCCCGTGGTGCTGGCCCCGGCCATGCACACCGAGATGTGGGAGCACGCCGCCACCCAGGCCAACGTCGAGACGCTGCGCTCGCGCGGCGTCGTGGTGATCGAGCCCGCCGCCGGTCGGCTCACCGGCAGCGACACCGGCAAGGGTCGGCTTCCCGAGCCCGACGAGCTGTTCGCGGCCTGTCGAGCCCTGCTCGACGCGCCCACCCAGGACCTCGCCGGCCTGCACGTCGTCGTCTCCGCAGGGGGAACCCGCGAGTTCCTCGACCCGGTCCGCTACCTGGGCAACCGTTCGTCCGGGCGCCAGGGCGTCGCGATCGCCCAGGCCGCGCTGGCTCGGGGCGCCACCGTGCGGCTGGTCGCCGCCAACGTGTCGGTGCCGTTGCCGGCGTGGGTCGACGTCGTCGAGGTCGTCACCACCGCGGAGCTGCAGGCCGCCGTGGTCGACGCGGCCCGGTCCGCCGACGTCGTGGTCATGGCCGCCGCACCCGCCGACTTCCGGCCCGCCGACGTGTCGGGCCACAAGATCAAGAAGCGCGACGACGGCCGCACGCCCGTCATCGAGCTCGTCGAGAACCCCGACATCCTCGCCGGACTGGTGCGCGACCGCGCCGGTGACGCGACCCCGTTCGTCGTCGGCTTCGCCGCGGAGACCGGCGACGACGACGGGAGCGTGGCCGACCACGCCCGGGCCAAGCTCGAGCGCAAGGGCTGCGAGCTGCTGGTGGTCAACGACGTCAGCGACGGCAAGGTGTTCGGCCAGGAGGACAACGAGGCCGTCATCCTCGGCTCCGACGGTGCCGAGGTCGCCGTGCCGCGCGGTCCGAAGAGCGCCCTGGCGCACGCCGTGTGGGACGAGGTCGTCCGCCGCTCGGGACGGCGGAACGTCACGGCCTGAGCGTCGTTACACTCCCCGAGGAACCACCTGTCGCACGCGTCCCGGCATCCGCCGGCGCACCGTACGCGCACCCCACCCCATCAGGAGAGATCGAGTGAGCCGCTTCTTCACGTCCGAGTCGGTGACCGAGGGCCACCCCGACAAGATCGCCGACCAGATCAGCGACAGCGTGCTCGACGCGCTGCTCGCCGAGGACCCCAAGAGCCGCGTGGCGTGCGAGACCTACGTGACGACCGGCCTGGTGCTGGTCGGCGGCGAGGTCACGACCGAGGCCTACGTGGACATCGCGCGGATCGCCCGCGACCGGGTGCTCGAGATCGGCTACGACTCCTCCGTCAAGGGCTTCGACGGTGAGTCCTGCGCCGTGCAGGTGACGCTCGACGCGCAGAGCGCCGACATCGCCCAGGGCGTCGACGCCGCGTTCGAGAACCGCGCCGACGGCTCGGTCGACCCGCTCGACCTCCAGGGCGCGGGCGACCAGGGCCTGATGTTCGGGTTCGCGATCGACGAGACCCCCGAGCTGATGCCGCTGCCGATCACGATCGCGCACCGCCTCGCCGAGCAGCTCACGGCGGTCCGCAAGGACGGCACGCTGCCCTACCTGCGCGCCGACGGCAAGACGCAGGTGACCATCGAGTACGGCGACGACGACAAGCCCAAGCGCGTCGAGGCCATCGTGGTGTCCACCCAGCACGAGGAGGGCATCGACCTCGACGGCCAGCTCCGTGGGGACATCAAGAAGCACGTCATCGACGCTGTGCTCGCGCAGTACGACATCGACTCCAGCGACTACAAGCTGCACGTGAACCCGACGGGCCGCTTCGTCATCGGCGGCCCCATGGGCGACGTCGGCCTGACGGGTCGCAAGATCATCGTCGACACCTACGGCGGCTACGCCCGCCACGGCGGCGGCGCGTTCTCCGGCAAGGACCCGAGCAAGGTCGACCGCTCCGCCGCCTACGCGATGCGCTGGGTGGCCAAGAACATCGTGGCCGCCGGCCTGGCCACCAAGGCCGAGGTGCAGGTCGCGTACGCGATCGGCGTGGCGCACCCGGTCGGCTTCTACGTCGACACCTACGGCACCGAGACGGTCCCGGTCGACAAGATCCGCGAGGCCGTGCTCGAGGTCTTCGACCTGCGTCCCGGCGCGATCGTCCGCGACCTCGACCTGCTGCGCCCGATCTACGCGCAGACCGCCGCGTACGGCCACTTCGGCCGCCCCGGCCTCCCGTGGGAGGACACCGGCCGCGCCGAGGCCCTGAAGGCCGCCGCGCACGCCTGACCTGCGTCCCTCGACCGCCCGTCGCCCCTCGTGGGTGGCGGGCGGTCGTGCGTGCGGCGTGACCCCGGCGCGATCTCGGCCTGCGACTGCTTCTCTCGGCCTCTCCTGGTGGTGGGTCGCGCGAGGGCCTCGAACGGGGATCCGGGTGCGCGCGGGGCTGGGTTCTCGGGGCTTCGTCGGGTGAGGGGTAGGTGGCCCGCGTCACGTCGGGGGTCCAGGTAGGCCACCCGCGGACACGACGCCGCTATCCGCGGGTGGCCTACCTCTGGGGGCTCCGGTAGCGCGGGCCACCTACCGCTGACCCAGCCGGACCCCGAGCCCACCGTCCGGACCGCCTGGTAGACAGTCCGCGTGACCACCGGCGACCAGCTCGAGCTCCTCGCGGCTCCCGAGCCCGTGCCGCCGCCGGTGCTCCTCGAGGCGGGTGTCGACGAGCGGTCGGGCGAGGTCGCGCCGGTCCGCATCGCGCGGGTGGCGGTCGACACCCCGTTGCCGCACCTGGACCGGCTGTTCGACTACGCGGTCCCGCCCGAGCTCGATCCGCAGCCCGTCCCCGGGTGCCGGGTCAAGGTCCGCTTCGCCGGGCGCGCGACCGACGGCTACGTCGTCGGCCTGGGGGAGACGACCGCCCACGAGGGACGTCTCGCGCCGCTCACCAAGGTCGTCTCGGCCGAGCCCGTGCTGAGTGCCGAGGTGCTGGGACTGGCCCGCGAGGTGGCCGACCGCTGGGCCGGCACGCTGTCGGACGTGCTGCGGCTGGCGGTGCCACCGCGCCAGGCCAAGGTCGAGGCCCGTCCCTCGGTGCCGCGTCCGGACGACGACCTCCCGGGCGTCGACGACGAGGTCTGGCACCTCTGGTCGGACGGACCGGGCTTCCTCGGCGCGCTGGAGTCGGGCACCTCTCCCCGTGTGGTGTGGGAGGCGCTGCCCCTGCGCGACCCCGCCGTCGCGGTCGCGCAGGCCGCTCTCGCCACCCTGCGGTCGGGGCGGGGGACGGTGGTCTGCGTGCCCGACGCGCGCGAGCTCGACCACTGGGACGCGGCACTCACGTCGGTCCTCGGCCACGGGCGCCACGTGGTGCTCTCGTCGGGCCAGAAGCCGGCCGAGCGCTACCGGTCGTTCCTCGCCGTGGCGCGGGGCGAGGTGTCGATCGTGCTGGGCACGCGAGCCGCCGCGTTCGCGCCCGTGCACGACCTGGGTCTCGTGACCGTCTGGGACGACGGTGACGACCTCTACGCGGAGCCTCGGGCGCCGTACCTGCATGCCCGCGAGGTCCTGCTCACCCGGGCCGTGCGCGAGGACGCCGCGGTGCTGGTCGGCGGCTACGCACGCACGGCCGAGGCGCAGTCGCTCGTCGGCTCCGGCTGGGCGCGGTCGATGCGGGCCGAGGCCGTCACCCGACGCCGTGCGTGGCCCCGTCTCGACGTCACCGACGGCAGCGTGGCCGGTGGCGCGCCGGCACGCCTGCCGCACCAGGTCTTCGCCGCGGTGCGCCGCGCCGACGGCCCGGTGCTGGTCCAGGTGCCGCGTCGGGGGTACCGCACGTCGTTGAGCTGCCAGGACTGCCGGACCCCGGCCCGCTGCGCGGCCTGCGACGGCCCGCTCGCGCAGGGCGGTCGCGGTGCCACCCTGGCCTGCCGGTGGTGTGGCACCGAGGCCCCCCGATGGACGTGCCCGACGTGCGGCTCCGCCCGGCTGCGCGCCCCTGTCGTCGGCCAGCTGCGGACGGCGGAGGAGTACGCGGCGGCCTTCCCCGACCGTGCGGTCGTCACCTCCGGGGGTACCGACGTCCTGGCCGAGGCACCGCCCGGCGACGTGCTCGTCCTCGCCACGCCGGGTGCCGAGCCGCGCGTCGAGGGCGGGTACGCGCTCGTGGTGCTCATGGACACCTGGCTGGCGCTGGGCCGCGACGACCTGCGGGTCGGCGAGGAGGCGCACCGGCGGTGGTTCAACGCCCTGGCGCTCGCGCGCGAGCGCGCCGCGGCGGTGGCGGTGGGCGACCCGGCCACGCTGCAGGGTCTCGTCCGCGCCGACCCCGCCGGCCTGGCCGAGCGCGAGCTGGCCGAGCGCGCCGAGGCGCACCTGCCCCCGGTCGCGCGCGTCGCGGTGGTCGAGGCGCCGGCCGACGTCGTCGCCGAGCTCGCGTCCAGGTCCTGGCCCGGAGCCACCGAGGTGCTGGGCCCGGTCCCGGTGCCGACGCGGCCGGGGGAGCCGGAGCATGACCGACTGGTGCTGCGCACACCGCGCCGCGACGGCCCCGCGCTGGCGGCGGCCCTGAAGGACCTGCAGTCCGCGCGCTCGGCGGCCAAGCTCCCGCCCCTGCGGGTCAGGATCGATCCGCACGCCTTCTGACCCCGGCACGTCCTGCCCGCACGGCCGGCGTGGGCGCACGCCCTAGACTCGGCCGACGTGAGGATCGTGTTCGCAGGTACCCCCGAGACCGCCCTGCCCTCGTTGGAGGCGCTGGTCGAGAGCCGGCACGACGTGGCGGCGGTGATCACCCGCCCCGACGCCCGCCAGGGCAGGGGCCGCACCCTGCATCCCTCGCCCGTCGCGGCCCGCGCCGAGGAGCTCGGGATCGAGGTGCTCAAGCCCGCTCGTGCCGACGACCCGGCCTTCCTCGACCGCCTGCGCGAGATCGGCCCGGCGTGCTGCCCGATCGTCGCGTACGGCGCGCTGCTGCGACGCGAGGCGCTCGACGTCCCGGAGTACGGCTGGCTCAACCTGCACTTCTCGGTGCTGCCCGCCTGGCGTGGTGCCGCACCGGTGCAGCGCTCGATCATGGCCGGCGACGAGGTCACCGGTGCCACGGTCTTCAGCCTCGTCGAGGCGCTCGACGCCGGACCGGTGCTCGGCACGATCACCGAGCGCATCCGCGAGGACGACACCGCCGGGACCCTCCTGGACAGGCTCGCGCACGAGGGTGCCCGACTGCTGGTCGATGCGATCGACCACGTCGAGGACGGTGACGCCGCGGCGGTGTCGCAGCCCGACGACGGCGTCTCCTACGCCTCGAAGCTCAGCACCGACGATGCGCACGTCGACTGGACCCGCCCGGCCTTCGCGGTCGATCGCCAGGTCCGCGGCTGCACTCCTGCTCCGGGCGCGTGGTCCGTGCTGGGGGACCAGCGGATCAAGCTCGGACCGGTCACGCCGACGTCCGAGGACACCCTCGCGCCGGGTCAGGTTCAGGCCGGCAAGCACGAGGTGCGGGTCGGCACCGCCACGACCGACGTGGTCCTCGGTCAGGTGCAGCCCACCGGCAAGAGAGCCATGTCGGCTGCTGACTGGGCGCGCGGCACGGCGATCGAGCCCGGCGTGGTGCTGTCATGAGGAGGATCTCGTGAGCGACCCGTCCCGTGGCGTCGCGTACGACGTGCTGCGGGCGGCCGACGAGCGCGACGCGTACGTCAACCTCCTGCTGCCGCAGCTGCTGCGTGAACGCCGCATCGAGGGGCGCGACGCCGCGTTCGCGACCGAGCTGGTCCACGGCACGCTGCGCCTGCGGGGCACCTACGACGCCGTGATCGACTCCCTCGTCGACCGACCTCTCGACCCAGAGGTGCGCGACGTGCTGCGGCTCGGTGCCCACCAGGCGCTCTCGATGCGGGTCCCGTCGCACGCCGCCGTCTCCACGAGCGTGAGCCTCGTGCGACGGGTGGTGGGGCACAAGACGGCCGGACTGGTGAACGCGGTCATGCGCAAGATCGCGGCCGACGACCTGGACACGTGGCTCGATCGCCTCGTGCAGGGTCGCGCCGGCGACGACGCGCTCGCCGTGCGGTACTCCCACCCGGCGTGGATCGTCGATGGTCTGCGGACCGCGCTGCGGTCCGTCGACGCGGCCGACGAGCTGGAGCAGCTGCTCGCGGCCGACAACCTCGCGCCTCGCGTCACGCTCGTGGCTCGGCCCGGTCTGGTCGACCCCGCGCGGCTGCCCGGGCGGCCCGGCTCGGTCTCTCCCTACGCGCGCGTGCTCGACGGGGGAGACCCGGGCGACGTCGCCGCCGTGCGGGACGGCCTGGCCGGTGTGCAGGACGAGGGGTCGCAGATGGTCGCGATCTCCGTGGCGGAGGCGACGCTCGAGGGACCGGACGCCCGGTGGCTCGACCTCTGCGCCGGACCCGGTGGCAAGGCGGCCCTCCTGGGGGCGCTCGCCGCACAGCGAGGTGCGCACCTCGTCGCCAACGAGGTCCAGCCGCACCGGGCCGAGCTGGTGCGGCAGGGTCTGCGCGCCCTGCCCGACGTCGACGTCACCGTCCACGACGGCCGTGAGGGTCCGTGGGAGCCCGGTTCGTTCGACCGCGTGCTCGTGGACGCACCCTGCACCGGGCTGGGCGCACTGCGCCGACGTCCGGAGTCGCGCTGGCGACGCTCGCCCGACGACCTCGCCTCGCTCGTGCCGCTGCAGCGCGACCTGCTGCGGCGTGCCGTCGAGCTGACGCGTCCTGGCGGGGTCGTCGGCTACGCCACGTGCTCGCCCCTGGTGGAGGAGACCCTCGAGGTCGTGGAGTCGGTGGGACCCGGCGTCGCCGCGCTCGAGTCCGTGCACCGCTGGTGGCCGCACCGCGACGGCACCGACGCGATGTTCCTCGCGATCCTCCGCCGCCGCTGACCGGCGGGAACGGGGCGCCACTACGCTGTCGGCCATGGCCATCCAGATCACGCCGAGCCTGCTCAACGCCGACTTCGCGAACCTGGCGGGTGAGGCGGCACGGATCCCGACGGCCGACTGGCTGCACATGGACGTCATGGACAACCACTTCGTGCCCAACCTGACGCTCGGCGCACCGGTCATCGAGGCGCTCAGCAAGGCCTCCGCCCAGCCGATCGACGCGCACCTGATGATCGCCGACCCCGACCGCTGGGCACCACAGTTCGTGGAGGCCGGAGCGGGCAGCGTCACCTTCCACGTGGAGGCCGCGCACGCGCCCGTGCGCCTGGCCCGCGAGATCCGCGCGCAGGGTGCCCGCGCGTCCATGGCGCTCAAGCCGGCCACCCCCATCGAGCCGTACGCCGAGCTGCTCCCCGAGCTCGACATGGTGCTCGTCATGACCGTCGAGCCCGGGTTCGGTGGTCAGAAGTTCCTCGACCTGTGCCTGCCGAAGATCCGCCGCACGCGTGAGCTCATCGAGCGCACCGGCGGCGAGATCTGGCTGCAGGTCGACGGCGGGGTCTCCGTCGAGACCATCGAGCGGTGCGCCGATGCCGGTGCCGACACCTTCGTCGCCGGCTCCGCGGTGTTCGGCGCCGACGACCCCGGCGCCATGGTCGAGACGCTGCGCGGGCTCGCCGACTCCGCCTGCCGCCACTGAGTCGGACGCCTCGGGACGTGGCGCCGGTCTCTCATCGGGAGACGGCGGCCGAGGCTCTCGTGCGCCCGGCTACACTTTCGCCGTACGAGCAACAGCTCGCGTGTTCCGGGGTCGGTGCAATTCCGAGCCGGCGGTCATAGTCCGCGACCCGCCCTCCTTCGGGAGGATGGTTGAACCGGTGGAACTCCGGTACCGACGGTGAAAGTCCGGATGAGAGGCACACGCGGGGTCTGGCGCCGGGTCCGCGCGGACCCGTGCACCCGACCCGACGACCCCGGATCGGCGAGCCCGACCGGAGGACACGATGGGCACCGAGGCTGGACGCACGGGCACCGAGCAGCAGGCCATGCGCGTGGCGATCGACGCCGCGCGCTCCGTGGCCAGCGCGCTCCCGAACCCCCGGGTCGGTTGCGTGCTGCTGACTCCCGCAGGAGAGCAGCTGGCGGTCGGTCTGCACCGAGGTGCGGGGACGCCGCACGCCGAGGTCGACGCCCTCCAGCAGGCCGGTGACGCCGCGCGTGGGGCCACGGCGGTCGTCACGCTCGAGCCGTGCGCGCACACCGGGCGCACCGGGCCGTGCGCCGAGGCGCTCCTGGAGGCAGGTGTGGCCCGGGTCGTGCTCGCCCAGACCGACCCGAACCCCGAGGCCACAGGTGGCGCCGACCGCCTGAGGGCGGCCGGCGTCGAGGTCGAGTCCGGGCTGCTCGCCGACGAGGCCGCCGAGCTGAACGTGGAGTGGACCTTCGCCCTCACCCACGGTCGCCCCTTCGTCACCTGGAAGTACGCCGCGACCATGGACGGCCTGAGCGCCGCTCCCGACGGCTCGAGCAAGTGGATCACCTCGGCCGAGGCCCGACGCGACGTGCAGCTCTTCCGCGCCGGTGCCGACGCGATCATGGCGGGTACCGGCGCGGTCCTGGCCGACGACCCGCGCCTGACCGTCCGCGACGCCGACGACCTCCCGCTCCCGTACGACCGCCAGCCCTTGCGCGTCGTGGTGGGGGAGACCCACATCCCCTCGTACTACCGGGTGTTCGACCGGGTCGCGCCGACGTTGCTCGTGCAGAGCCGCGAGCCCGACGAGGTGCTCGCGAAGATGGTCGAGAACGGCGTCCGGCACGTGTGGCTCGAGGGCGGTCCTCGCCTGGCCGGCGCGTTCTGGAACGCGGGCCTGGTCGACCGGGTGATCGGCTACATCGCTCCCGCGATGCTCGGCTCGGGCCGGGCCGCGCTGGAGGGCGAGGCCGCCACGCTGGCCGACCTGCGTCCCATCGACCTGCACGACGTCGCGCGGATCGGCCCCGACATCCGCATCATCGGCACGCCGGGCCGTGCCCCACGTGAGGAGATGCCCTGATGTTCACCGGTCTCGTGGAGGAGAAGGGCGTCGTCACGGCGATCGAGTCGCTCGGCGACTCCGTGCGCCTCTCGGTGCGCGGCCCCGTCGTCACGGCCGACGCGACGCACGGAGCCTCGATCTCCGTGAACGGCTGCTGCCTCACGGTCATGGACCAGTCGTCGCAGGAGGGGGACGGCGACGTCTTCAGCGCCGACGTCATGGCCGAGTCGCTCGACCGCACGTCGCTCGGTGGCCTGGAGGTCGGTGACGAGGTCAACCTCGAGCGCGCCATGCAGGCCGGTGCGCGGATGGGCGGGCACATCGTGCAGGGGCACGTCGACGGCACCGGGGCGCTGATCGACCGCACGCCGAGCGAGCACTGGGACGTGCTGCGCTTCTCCCTGCCGGCCGAGCTGGCCCGGTACCTGGTCCCCAAGGGCTCGATCACGGTCCAGGGGGTGTCGCTCACGGTCGTCGAGGTCGTCGATGCCCCCGGCGGGGGTGCCGGGCCGTGGGCGGCGGACGGACCGGACGCCTGGTTCTCGGTCTCCCTCATCCCCACCACCCTCGCGGACACGACGCTCGGCACCCTCGCCCCCGGCGACCGGGTGAACCTCGAGGTCGACGTCCTCGCCAAGTACGTGGAGCGGCTGCTGGCCGCCCGCCTCCCGAAGGAGCAGCAGTCATGACGACGTATTCGGACGCCGGCGGCGACACGGTCCGCCTCGACAGCATCGAGCGGGCGATCGCCGACATTCGCGACGGCAAGGCCGTCGTGGTGGTCGACGACCCGGGCCGCGAGAACGAGGGCGACATCATCTTCGCCGCGAGCAAGGCCACGCCGGAGCTGATGGGCTTCCTGGTGCGGTACTCCAGCGGCTACGTGTGCGCACCCGCGCCGGGGGCCATCCTCGACCGGCTCGGCATCCCGCTCATGACGCCGCACAACCGCGAGATGATGCGCACCGCCTACACGATCTCGATCGACGCCCGCGACGGCATCACCACGGGCATTTCGGCAGCCGACCGGGCGCGCACGGTCCGGGTGCTCGCCGACTCGGCGACCGAGCCGTTCGAGCTGGTCATGCCGGGCCACGTGCTGCCCCTGCGCGCGAAGGAGGGCGGCGTCCTGGCGCGCGCCGGACACACCGAGGCTGCGGTGGACCTCACCCGGCTCGCGGGCCTGACGCCGGTCGGCGTGATCGGCGAGGTCGTGCACGACGACGGCACCCTCATGCGGGCGCCCGCCCTGCGCGCGTTCGCCGACGAGCACGACCTGGCCCTCGTCTCGATCGAGGACCTGCAGGTGCACCTGCGTCTGCACGAGTCCCAGGTCGAGCGGCTCGCCACGACGACGCTCCCCACCGAGTTCGGCACCTTCGCCGCACACGGCTTCCGCGACACGATCGACGGGGCCGAGCACGTGGCCCTCGTGCACGGAGACCTCGCCGCGGCGGCCGCCGAGGGTGCGAGCGTGCTGGTCCGTCTGCACTCGGAGTGCCTGACCGGTGACGTGTTCGGCTCGCGGCGCTGCGACTGCGGGCCCCAGCTCCAGGCGTCCATGGCGGCGGTCAAGGCCGAGGGGGCGGGCGTCGTGGTGTACCTGCGCGGTCACGAGGGCCGAGGGATCGGTCTGCTGCACAAGCTGCAGGCCTACGCCCTGCAGGACGCCGGCCGTGACACGGTCGACGCCAACCTCGCCCTGGGGTTCGGCGAGGACGAGCGCGACTACGCCGCCGGCGCGCAGATGCTGCGCGACCTCGGCATCGGCTCGGTCCGGCTGCTCACCAACAACCCGGACAAGGCGACGCAGCTGGAGGCCTACGGCGTGAAGGTTGCCGAGCGGATCTCCCTGCAGATCCAGCCGACCGCCGAGAACATCCAGTACCTGAGGACCAAGGCCGAGCGGATGGGTCACGACCTGCCCGACCTGGGCCTCGACGAGACGACGGGAACGACGGCATGAGCGGACACGGAGCACCCACCCTGCAGGTCGACGCCACGGGGGCCCGCGTGGCCGTCGTGGCCTCCAGCTGGCACGACCAGGTGATGGACGGCCTGATCGCGGGCGCCCAGCGCGCCCTGTCGGACGCCGGGGTCACCGACGCCACGCTCGTGCGGGCTGCCGGTTCGTTCGAGCTGCCGCTCGTCGCCCAGGGGTGCGCGGCGGCCGGCTTCGACGCGGTCGTGGCCCTCGGCGTGATCATCCGAGGCGGCACACCTCACTTCGAGTACGTCTCGGCCGCAGCCACCGACGGCCTCGCGCGGGTGTCCCTCGACACGGGTGTGCCGGTGGGGTTCGGTCTGCTGACGTGCGACACCGAGCAGCAGGCGCTCGACCGCGCCGGGCTCGAGGGCAGCGTCGAGGACAAGGGTCGGGAGGCCGCCGAGGCCGCGCTGTCGACCTGGGCGACCCTGCGCACGCTGGCGTCCCTAGACTGAGGTCACCATGAAGACCTTCGACGACCTGTTCGCCGAGCTCGCCGCCAAGGCCAGCGACCGGCCCGAGGGCTCGCGCACCGTCGCCGAGCTCGATGCCGGCGTGCACGCGATCGGCAAGAAGCTGGTCGAGGAGGCCGCCGAGTCCTGGATGGCCGCCGAGCACGAGGGCCCCGAGCGCACGGCCGAGGAGATCAGCCAGCTGCTCTACCACGCCCAGGTCATGATGATCGCCGCCGGCATCTCGCTCGACGACGTCTACGCGCATCTGTGACGACAGCGGACCCAGCACCTCCTCGGGCCGTGCCGCTGTCGTGCGTTCCGGCCACCGTCCCCCGTCGTGGCGGACGCCGGTCGGGCCCGACCTCCTTCGTCAGAAAGTCACCACCATGCTGAGAGTGGCCGTTCCCAACAAGGGCGCCCTGTCCGACGCCGCCAGCCAGATCCTCGCGGAGGCGGGCTACCGCCAGCGCCGCAACACCAAGGACCTCGTCCTCGTCGACGCCGAGAACGACGTCGAGTTCTTCTACCTGCGACCCCGCGACATCGCCGTCTACGTGGGGGAGGGCACGCTCGACGTCGGCATCACCGGCCGTGACCTCCTGCTCGACTCCGCGGCCCCGGCGACCGAGCAGATCGGCCTGGGCTTCGGGGCCTCGACGTTCCGCTTCGCCGCGCCGACCGGCTCCATGTCCGCGATCGCCGAGCTCGAGGGCAAGCGGATCGCGACCTCGTACCCCGTCATCGTGCAGGACTACCTGAGCGCGCGCGGGGTCGCGGCGACCGTGGTCCGCCTCGACGGTGCGGTCGAGTCCTCCATCCGCCTCGGCGTGGCCGACGCGATCGCCGACGTCGTCGAGACCGGGAGCACGCTGCGCCAGGCCGACCTCGCGGTGTTCGGCGACCCGATCCTCTCGTCCGAGGCCGTCCTCATCACGCGCGGCGAGGCAGGAACGGGCGAGCCCGACGGGTACGCCGTGTTCAAGCGTCGTCTCGACAGCGTCCTCGTCGCCCGGACGTACGTGATGATGGACTACGACATCCGCGTGGAGCACGTCGAACGGGCGGTCGAGCTCACGCCGGGCATCGAGTCGCCCACCGTGTCCCCGCTCCATCGTGAGGGCTGGGTCGCGGTGCGCTCGATGGTGCCGCGCGACGCCGCCCAGAAGATCATGGACAGCCTCTACGAGCTGGGCGCCCGCGGCATCCTCGTGACCGACATCCTGGCGTGCCGGGTATGACCACGCACCGTCCCGGTGGGACCCGCTACGTCGCCTACGGGTCCTGCGTGGCCCTGGTGGCGATGTCGGTCGCGATCACCTTCGCGCTGCCGCAGGAGATCCGGTCCCAGGTCACGCTCTCCCAGGCGCTCACGCTGTACGGCTCCATCGCGGTCTTCATCGTGATCCTGCACGGCATCGGTCGCAGCCGGGTGACGGTGTCCGACGACGAGCTCGAGGTCGTGAACGGGTACCGCACGCACCACGTGCCGTGGAACCGGGTGAAGGGCTTCGCCTTCGGCGAGGGCGCACCCTGGCCCACCCTCGTGACGGTCGACGACGAGAGGCTGATGCTGTTCGCCCTGCAGGGCACGAGCGGCCACGGCCGGGTGCGTCAGGTCGTCGACGACCTGGTGCGGCGCGTCCCGTGACCGGTCGCTCGCTGGCCGAGCCGGCGTTCCCCGACGACGACGGACGACTCGATCCTCGCCTCGGCGCTGCCCTGGGCGACACGGTGGCCGTCCTGGCGGTCCTCGGCTCCGTGCGCGTCTTCGTGCCCGTGGTCGCCACGCTCGGCGCCGCGAGCCAGGCCGCCGGCCCCGAGGCCCTGACCAGCGGGGACAAGGACGCCGACATGGCCGCGGTGCTGATGACCGGCGCCGACGGCCGCCAGGCGCTTCTGACGTTCAGCAGCCTCGATGCGATGGCACGGTGGAACCCGCAGGCCCGACCGGTTCCCGTGTGGGGCCAGGCGGCCGCCGTGGCGGCGCAGTCCGAGGGCGCCACGGCGCTGCTGCTCGACCTCGGCTCCCCGCACTTCCAGGTCGTGGAGACCGACGACCTGCGGCACCTGGCGGCGGGGGACCGGCTGGTCTCCACCGACGTCGGCCACGCGTGGGTGACCGGAGGCTGACGAAGGTCGCGACGGCCGGTGCGCCGGTGCGGCGGCTCTCGTCCTGGTGGTGCGCTGCCGCGGGCGACTGATCCTCCGGTGCGGTGTCGCACGGGTCCTGCCCCGGTGGGTGGAGACCTCTGCGGCAGCGCAGCGGCGGGGCGAGCCGAGGCAGGGCAGCAGCGAGCAGGGCCTCCTCACGCGCTCTCGGCCGCCCGAACCCCGGCGAGCGGGACGGTGATGTGCACGGCGGCGTCGTGCCGCTCCACCCGGGCGACGAAGCCCGCCGCGCCCACGGCACGCAGCAGCATGTCGTTCGATCCCGCGGACACGAACGTGAGGTGCTCGGCGCCCTGCGCCTTGGCGTGCCGTGCGGCGTGCTTGACCAGCAACGTGCCGAAGCCGCGCCCCTGCCAGGCGTCCTCGACCAGCAGCTGGAAGACCAGTCGGTCCTCGAGCGGCTCGAGCACCCCGTGACCCACCAGGTCGAGACCGACCTGGACGACGATCGCGAGGCCACGCTCGGGAGTCACCAGCCGCCGTGCCATCCGCGTCGTCATCGGCATCCGCAGAGGGACCTGGTAGCGGGTGTAGAGGGTGTCGACGCTGCACCGCTCGTGCAGTGCCGCCACGGCCTCGATGTCGGCGAGTCCGGCCAGGCGGACCAGCGGCATCGGGTGGCGGGGCGAGGGTGCGATGAGGGGCACGTCGACGCCGGCGTCGCTCACGAGCGACAGCAGGGCCTGCGCGCGCGCCCGCTCGACCGCGGTGAAGGGGACAGCCCGGCTGATCCGCAGGGCGCTGCCGTTGCGGCGCCGCAGGTCCAGCACGTCGTGGCCCGCGTAGTCGGCCACGTCGGGCGGCTCGGTGGCGAGCAGCTCGGCGAGCACGTCCTCGACGTCACGTCCCTCCTCCAGGACCTGGTGGACGGCGTCCAGGTAGCGCGTCGGCGTGTCCAGCACGGCGTCCTCGTCGGCACGGGTGACCGCGACGGCGGTGCCCCCGGCCCCGACGAAGAGCTCCGCGAGGCCGACGTCGGTCCAGTCGTCGCCGGCCTCCACGACGAACTCGTCGGTGACCGTGGGACGGGTCGAGAAGACCTGCATCCCGACGATGTTCACGTCGGCCTCGCCGCACGCCAGTGCGATCCGGCCCAGCAGACCGGGCCGATCCGGGAACGTGGCCCTGACCCTCCACCTCATCTCGACACCTCCTGCGCCCATGCTGGGCGGCCGGTGTTGCCCGTCGACGTCCGCCGTGTTTCGCCCGGATGTCGGCTGTTCCGGACCGCGGCCGAGGGGTGCCGGCGCGCCGATTTTCACGAGGGCGCGAGGGTTTGCTATCCTGGGGGAGAAGTGGAGGCCCACCTCCCACCTGCTCGATCCGCGGATCGGGGGGTACCTCGGCCGGTACGCCCGGCCGAGCGACGCTGTTCGGTTCGCACCGACGGCGTGCATCGGTGGCCTCCGTCCTGTCGGACGGGGGCCATTGTCGTGGGCCTCCTGGACACAGACCACAGGAGGATCCATCAGCACAGAGCTGCGCGTCAACGACCGCATCCGCGTACCCGAGGTCCGGCTCGTCGGACCCGGCGGTGAGCAGGTCGGCATCGTTCGCATCGAGGACGCCCTGCGCCTCGCTGCCGAGTCCGACCTCGACCTCGTCGAGGTCGCCCCGACGGCCCGCCCCCCGGTGTGCCGCCTCATGGACTACGGCAAGTTCAAGTACGAGGCCGCCCAGAAGGCACGCGAGTCACGACGCAACCAGACGAACACCATCATCAAGGAGATGAAGCTTCGTCCGAAGATCGACCAGCACGACTACGACACCAAGAAGGGTCACGTCGTGCGGTTCCTGAGGGCGGGCGACAAGGTCAAGATCACGATCATGTTCCGCGGCCGCGAGCAGCACCGACCCGAGCTCGGGTACCGCCTGCTGCAGAAGCTGGGCGAGGACGTGGCTGACCTCGGCGTCGTCGAGGCGCACCCGCGCCAGGACGGCCGCAACATGACGATGGTGCTCGCGCCGCTGAAGAAGAAGTCCGAGGCCCAGGCCGAGGTCAAGGCCGAGAAGGCCAAGACCACCGCTGAGAAGACCGCGGAGCGTGAAGCCGAGGCGGCCGCCGACAAGGCGCACCGCGAGGCCCAGAAGAAGACTGCGACGCCGAAGAAGCCCCGGCGTCGAAGCGAGAACCTCGACCCAGACATGGAGGCATGAGATGCCGAAGTTCAAGCCCCACTCGGGCATGAAGAAGCGCGTCAAGATCACCGGCAAGGGCAAGCTCCGTCGCGAGCAGACCGGCCGCCGGCACCTCTTGGAGCACAAGCCCAGCACCCGCACGCGCCGTCTCGACGGCACGGTCGACGTGTCCAAGGCCGACACCAAGATGGTCAAGAAGCTGCTCGGTCGCTGACCGCACCCCACCCGAAGGAGAACCCCTATGGCACGCGTCAAGCGTTCCGTCAACGCGCAGAAGAAGCGCCGCGAGACCCTCGAGCGGGCGTCCGGCTACCGTGGCCAGCGCTCGCGCCTGTACCGCAAGGCCAAGGAGCAGGTCACTCACTCCCTGGTCTACAACTACCGTGACCGCAAGGCCAAGAAGGGCGACTTCCGTCGTCTCTGGATCCAGCGCATCAACGCTGCCGTCCGCGCCGAGGGCCTCACGTACAACCGCTTCATCCAGGGCCTCAAGGCCGCGGGTGTCGAGGTCGACCGCAAGATGCTCGCCGAGCTGGCCGTCAACGAGCCGGCCGCGTTCAGCGCCCTCGTCCAGGTCGCGAAGGACAACCTTCCGGCCGACGTGAACGCGCCCAAGGAAGACGCGACGGCCTGACCGCCCTCGCACCGACGCCCGTGGCAAGCCCCGAGCACACCGTGACCGTCCGCAGCGGACGGATCAAGCGTGCTCGACGGCTTGCCACGCGGCGTTTCCGGGCCGAGACCGGCGAGTTCCTCGCCGAGGGCCCGCAGGCCGTGCGCGAGGCCCTCGCCGTGCCCGACGTGGTGCTCGAGGTCTTCGCCACCGCCGCGGCGCAGGAGAGGCACCCGCTCCTGCACCAGGCGGCCGACGCCGCCTCCGTCACCTGGACGGTGGTCGACGACGAGGTGCTCGCCGAGGTCGCCGACGCCACCACGCCCCAGGGCATCGTGGCCGTGTGCCGCACGGTCGTCAGGGGCCTCGAGGCCGTGCCGGACGAGGCGCGTCTCGTGGTGGTGTGCCACGACATGCGCGACCCCGGCAACGCCGGTGCGGTCATCCGGTGCGCCGACGCCGCCGGCGCGGACGCCGTGGTGCTGTCGGCCGACAGCGTGGACCCCACGAACCCGAAGGCCGTCCGGGCCGGTGCCGGCAGCCTGTTCCACCTCCCCGTCGTGGTCCACCGCGACCACGGCGAGGTGCTCGAGGCGCTTCGGGCACGCGGTCTCCAGGTGCTCGCCACCGACGGCGACGCCGACGTCGACCTCTTCGACGCCGATCGCGAGGGCTCGGGTCTCGACCTGGCCGCCCCGACGGCCTGGGTCATGGGCAACGAGGCCCAGGGACTGCCCGCCGAGGTGCGCGACGCCGCCGACCTCGCCGTGGCCGTGCCGATCCTCGGCCGCGCCGAGAGCCTGAACCTGGCCACCGCAGCCGCGGTGTGCCTCTACGCCAGTGCGCGTGCCCAGGGAGATCGATGACCCCCACCGTCCTGCAGTGCTGCCTGAACGGGTCCCGCGACGTCGACGAGCACCCCGGGGTGCCGGTCACCGCCGAGTCCTGCGCGGCCGACGCCGCCGCCGTCGTCGCCGCCGGCGCCCAGGACCTGCACGTGCACCCGCGCACGGGCGACGGACGCGACAGCCTCGAGCCGGCCGACGTCGCGCACTGGGTCGAGGCGGTCCGCGCCGTCGTCGACGTCCCGGTGGGGGTCACCACGGGTGCGTGGGCCTGGACCGGTGGGACCTCGCCGGCCCGCGCCGTGGCCGCGTGGACGGTGCTGCCCGACCACGCGTCGGTCAACTGGCACGAGCGCGACGCCGTCGACCTCGCGGCGGCGCTCGTCGACCGCGGCGTCCAGCTGAGTGCCGGCCTCTGGACCGAGGACGCGGCCCGCGACTGGCTCGCCTCCACGTGGCGCGAGCACACGTCGGTGGTGCTGCTCGAGCTGGCCGACGCCCCCGACCAGCGCGAGACGGCCGAGGCGCTCCTGGAGCTGGTGCGTCCGACCGGCATCCCGGTCCTGCTGCACGGGGAGGGCCGCTCGGCCTGGCCGATGCTGGACCTCGCCGTCGAGCTCGGGGTCTCCACGCGCATCGGGCTGGAGGACGTCGTCGAGGGCCCGGACGGCGAGCACGTCGACGGCAACCTCGCGCTCGTGGAGCTCGCGTCGGCACGCGGCGCTCGTCGCGAGTAGTTCATTCGTACTAGATTCCTTCCATGGACCTCGACGACTTCCCCGACGGCGTGGTCATCGCCGGTGCGGACGGGATCGTCGAGTACGTCAACGGACGCATCGAGAAGATGGCGCGGGCCGCGCCGGGCGAGATGCTCGGGATGCACCTGTCCGACGCCATGCCGTTCGACGACCTGAACGGCAACAGCTGGTACGACTCCACCCACCCCTACGAGGGGCTGAACATCCGGAACCGGCTCTCCGAGCAGTCCTGGTACTCGCCGCGGGGCAGCGAGTACCTCGTGACGGCCCGGCTGGTGCGTGACCGGCCCGGCGGCACGGTGGTCAAGGTCATCGCGAGCGTGCGCAACGCGAAGGTGCGCAACCAGCGGGACCGTGAGCGGTCGGACCTGGTGGCCACCGTCGCCCACGAGCTGCGGTCGCCCCTCACGGGCATCAAGGGCTTCACCGCCACCCTCCTGTCGAAGTGGGACCGCTTCTCCGAGGAGCAGCGCCAGTTCATGCTCGAGACGGTCGACTCCGACGCGGACCGCCTCAGTCGACTCATCACCGAGCTCCTCGACGCCGCCCGCATCGACGCAGGCCGGCTCACCCTGCGTCGCGGACCCGTGAAGCTCGACGAGGTCGTCAGGGGAGTCCTGCGCAGCGCCTCGGCCGGTGGTGAGCCCTTCGAGCTCTCCACGATCGGCGAGCCGCACCTGGTGTGGGGCGACGCCGACCGGATGACCCAGGTGGCCACCAACCTGATCGAGAACGCCATGCGGCACGGGCACGGTCTTCGGAAGGTCGTGGTCGAGCACCTGGGCGAGGACGACGCCGTCGCCGGAGGTGGGGGAGCGGTGCTGGAGATCCACGACCAGGGGCCCGGCATCCCCGAGGAGATGCGCCAGCGCGTGTTCAGCCGCTTCTGGCGCTCCGGTCCCGGGGCGGGCAGCGGGCTCGGCATGTACATCGTGCGCGGCATCGTCGAGGAGCACGGCGGCCGCATCGAGATCGGCGATGCCGAGGGTGGTGGCGCCTGCATCCGGGTGTGGGTGCCCGTCAACGAGCCCGACGCCCTGACCGACTGACCCGCCGCGACCGATCCGGGCCCGGCCACCGCGACCCGGGCCGGTCCCGCTGGACGGCCGGCTCACTAGACTGCTCGCGTGTCCGCCCCGAACTCCGACTACGACCCCGTCGAGGTCGCCGCGCTGGGCGAGGCCGAGGTCGCGCGCGTGCGCGACGCCGCCCTCGCTGCGATCGCCGCCGCCGACTCCCTCGACGCGCTCAAGCAGGTGCGCATCGCCCACACCGGCGACCGCTCCCCGCTCGCGCTCGCGAACCGCGAGATCGGCGCGCTCCCGCCGCAGGCCCGCAAGGACGCGGGGCAGCGGATCGGACAGGCGCGCGGGGCCGTCAACCAGGCCCTGGCTGCTCGCTCCACGGAGCTCGAGTCGCTCGAGGAGGAGCGGCGTCTCGCCGAGGAGACCGTCGACGTGACGCTGCCGACCGACGTCGAGCCGATCGGCGCCCGGCACCCCATCACCACCATCCAGGAGCACGTCGCCGACATCTTCGTCGCGATGGGCTGGGAGGTCGCGGAGGGCCCCGAGGTCGAGGCCGAGTGGCTCAACTTCGACGCGCTCAACCTGGGCCCGAACCACCCGGCGCGCACGATGCAGGACACGTTCTGGGTCGAGCCGGAGAGTGCCGCGCTGGTGCTGCGCACGCACACGTCGCCGGTCCAGGCGCGCACGATGCTGACCCGCACCCCGCCGATCTACGTCGTCTGCCCCGGCCGCGTCTACCGCACCGACGAGGCCGACGCCACGCACATGCCGGTCTTCCACCAGGTCGAGGGCCTGGCGATCGACCGCGGACTGTCGATGGCGCACCTCAAGGGCACGCTCGACCACTTCGCCGCCGCGGTCTACGGGCCGGGGATGACCACGCGGTTCCGCCCGTCCTACTTCCCGTTCACCGAGCCGAGCGCCGAGGTCGACCTGCTCTGCTACGTCTGCCACAACGCCGCGGACGCCGTCGCCGACTGCGGCACGTGCCGTGGGGAGGGCTGGATCGAGTGGGGCGGATGCGGGGTCGTGAACCCCCGCGTGCTCGTCGCCTGCGGCGTCGACCCCGAGGAGTACTCGGGCTTCGCCTTCGGCATGGGCCTGGACCGCACCATCATCAGCCGGTACGACATCGCCGACATGCGCGACCTGTGGGACGGCGACATCCGCTTCACCCAGCCGTTCGGAGTTGGTCTGTAGACATGCGTGTCCCTGTGGAGTGGCTGCGGTCCCTCGTCGAGCTGCCGCCTGCCGTGACGACCGAGCAGATCGCCGACCGGCTGACGATGTACGACCTCAAGCTCGAGGAGATCGTGGGCGGCGGCATCACCGGGCCGCTCACGGTCGGGCGCGTGCTCGAGGTGCGTCCCGAGGAGCAGAAGAACGGCAAGACCATCAACTGGTGCCGCGTGGACGTCGGCCCCGAGCGGAACGAGCCGTCGGTGCCCGACGCACCGGGCGAGGACGTCCCCTCGCGCGGCATCGTGTGCGGTGCGCACAACTTCGGCGTGGGTGACCTGGTGGTCGTCTCGCTGCCGGGCACCTACCTGCCCGAGCTGGGCTTCGAGATCGGCTCGCGCAAGACCTACGGCCACGTCTCCGACGGCATGATCTGCTCCACCAGGGAGCTCGGCCTGCCCGACGACGAGACCACCGCCGACGGCATCCTCGTCCTGGCCGAGGGGTCGGCGCAGCCGGGCGACGACGCCGTGGCGCTGCTGGGCCTGGGCGACCAGACCCTCGACCTCGAGGTCAACCCCGACCGCGCGTACGCCCTCAGCCTGCGCGGCGTGGCCCGCGACGCAGCGCTCGCGTTCGACGTGCCGTTCACCGACCCCGCCGACCGCCCGGTGCCTGCGGCCGACGTGCCCGCGTACCCCGTGCGGGTCGAGGACTCCGAGGGCTGCCCGGTCTTCACGACGCTGGTCGTCGCGGGCGTCGACCCGACTCGTCCCACGCCCGCGTGGATGGCCCGTCGCATCACCGACGCCGGCATGCGGTCCATCTCCCTGGCCGTCGACGTCTCCAACTACGTGATGCTCGAGCTGGGCCAGCCCAACCACTGCTACGACCGCGACACGGTCCGCGGCGACATCGTCGTGCGGCGCGCACAGGCGGGCGAGACGCTGACGACGCTCGACGACGTCGAGCGCACGCTGACCCCCGAGGACCTCGTGATCGCCGACGACTCCGGTCCCATCGGTCTGGCCGGTGTCATGGGCGGCGCCTCGACCGAGCTCTCGGACACGAGCACGTCCGTCGTCGTCGAGGCCGCGTACTGGGACCCGGTGACCATCTTCCGGGCCGTCAAGCGGCACCGCCTGCCCTCGGAGGCCGCCAAGCGCTACGAGCGCGGCGTCGACCCCGAGCTCACGCTCGTCGGGGCGGCCCGCGTGGCCGAGCTGCTGGTGGAGCTCGGGGGCGGCACCCTGGAGCCCGGCGCCACCGTGGTCGGCGAGCCGCCGGCACGCACGGCCGTCACGGTCCCCGTCGACCTGCCCGCCCGCATCAGTGGCGTGCCGATCTCGGCCGACGACGCCCAGCGCACGTTCGAGCGCAACGGCTGCACCGTCGAGCGGGAGGGCGACGTCCTCCACGTGACCCCGCCCAGCTGGCGCTTCGACCTGAACGACCCCTACGACTTCGTCGAGGAGGCGCTGCGGACCGCCGGCTACGACCAGGTGCCGTCGGTCCTGCCGACGCCCACCGGCGGTCGTGGCCTGACCCGCCACCAGGAGCTGCGTCGGCGCGTGGGCCATGTGCTCGCCGGCGCCGGACTGGTGGAGGTCACCACCCTGCCCTTCGTGGGCGAGGCGGACCTCGACCGGCTCGCGCTCCCCGCCGACGACGTCCGTCGCCGTCAGGTGCGGCTGGCCAACCCGTTGTCGGCGCAGGAGCCCGGCCTCACGACCACGCTCCTCGTCGGCCTGCTCCGCTCGGCCGCGCTCAACGTCGGCCGCGGTCACGAGGCCGTGCAGATCAGCGAGATCGGCCGCGTCTTCCACCCACGCCCCGGCGCTCCCGCAGCGCCGATCTACGGCACGGACCGCAGGCCGACGAGCGACGAGATCGCCGCGCTCGACGCGGCCCTGCCCGACCAGCCGTTCCATGCCGGGTGGGTCCTGGCCGGGGAGCGGGAGCGTTCCGGCTGGGCCGGACCGGGGCGGGCGGCCACCTGGGCGGATGCCGTCGCGGTGGCGCGCCGACTCGCGGACGCCCTGCACGTCGACCTCACGGTCGAGCAGGCCCAGGTCGCGCCGTTCCACCAGGGACGTTGCGCCGCGCTGGTGCTCGACGGGCGCGTGGTCGGGCACGCGGGTGAGCTCCACCCGTCGGTGCTCAAGGAGTACGGGCTCCCGGCCCGGTCGGTGGCGGGCGAGGTCGACCTCGACGCGCTGCTCGCGGCGTCGCCCGAGGTCGGTCCGCGTCCGGACTTCTCGACCTACCCCGTGGCCAAGGAGGACCTGGCGTTCATCGTCGACGCCGGCGTGACGGCCGAGGCCCTGCGCTCCGCGCTCGCCGCGGCCCACGAGGTGGTCGAGTCGGTGCGACTGTTCGACGTGTACACCGGGGCACCGGTGCCCGAGGGGCAGAAGTCGCTCGCCTTCGCAGTGCGGCTGCGCGCCCCGGACCGCACCCTCAAGGATGCCGAGATCGCCGAGGCCCGTGCTGCGCTCGTCGCGGCGGGGGAGTCGCTGGGGGGCGTGCTGCGCTGAGGCCCGTCCTGCGGTCGCGTCGGTCTGGGTCGGTCTCGTCCTCCGGCTGCGTCGGCACGGCCTCGCCCGGGCCCGGCCTCCGAAAGGCCTCGACCGATGGCTGGGCGGTGCTCGATCGAGCTCTCGGGATCCGGCCGGGCGCGGTGGATGGGGCGGAGGTAGGTGACGCGCGGAATCGTAGGAGCGGAGGTAGGTGACGCGCCGAATGGGCCTTCAATCGACGCGCCACCTACCTCTGGCGACCAGAATCCGCGTGCCACCTACCTCTGACGGCCGAGAGACCCGCAGCCCGAGAGCTCGGACGGCCCCAGACCGTCCGTCCGGTCGAGGCCTTTCGGAGACCGGGCCACGAAGTGTCGAGGCAGCGCACCCGCAGGCCGGTGAGAGCCGCAGCGGCACCGCGCCCACCCCCACTGCAAGACCTTGCAGACCTGTGCAAGAATGTGAGGCATGTCCAAGGTCCTCACGTCCCTGCCCGTCGGCGAGCGCGTCGGCATCGCCTTCTCCGGAGGGCTCGACACCTCCGTCGCGGTCGCCTGGATGCGCGACAAGGGCGCCGTGCCCTGCACGTACACCGCCGACATCGGCCAGTACGACGAGCCCGACATCTCGGGCATCCCCGGGCGCGCGATGCAGTACGGCGCGGAGCTGGCCCGGGCCATCGACATCAAGAAGCCGCTCGTCGAGGAGGGCCTGGCGGCGCTCGCCTGCGGTGCGTTCCACATCCGCTCCGGCGGTCGCACGTACTTCAACACCACCCCGCTCGGGCGTGCCGTCACCGGCACGCTGCTCGTGCGCGCCATGCACGAGGACGGCGTCGACATCTGGGGCGACGGGTCCACGTTCAAGGGCAACGACATCGAGCGGTTCTACCGGTACGGCCTGCTGGCCAACCCCGCGCTGCGGATCTACAAGCCCTGGCTGGACGCCGAGTTCGTGCACGAGCTGGGCGGACGCACCGAGATGAGCCAGTGGCTGACCGAGCGGGACCTGCCCTACCGGGACAGCCAGGAGAAGGCCTACTCCACCGACGCCAACATCTGGGGCGCCACCCACGAGGCCAAGACGCTCGAGCACCTCGACGTCTCGCTCGAGACGGTCGAGCCGATCATGGGCGTCAAGTTCTGGGACCCGTCGGTCGACATCGACACCGAGGACGTGACCGTCACCTTCGAGGCCGGGCGTCCCGTCGCGATCGACGGCGACACCTTCGGCGGCGACCCCGTGGCCCTCGTGCACGCGGCCAACACGATCGGCGGCCGCCACGGGCTCGGCATGTCCGACCAGATCGAGAACCGGATCATCGAGGCCAAGAGCCGCGGCATCTACGAGGCCCCGGCCATGGCGTTGCTGCACATCGCCTACGAGCGGCTCGTGAACGCGATCCACAACGAGGACACCATCGCCAACTTCCACGCGCACGGACGTCGGCTCGGGCGGCTCATGTACGAGGGACGCTGGCTCGACCCGCAGTCGATGATGCTGCGCGAGTCGGTGGAGCGCTGGATCGCCTCGCTGGTCACCGGCAGCGTCACCCTGCGGCTGCGCCGGGGCGAGGACTACTCGATCCTCGACACGCAGGGCGAGAACTTCTCCTACCACCCCGACAAGCTGTCGATGGAGCGCACCGACAACGCGGTCTTCGGTCCGACCGACCGGATCGGGCAGCTCACGATGCGCAACCTCGACATCGCCGACTCCCGCGCGAAGCTCGAGATGTACGCCGGTCAGCCGCTCGACCAGGGCCAGGTGCTCGTGGAGAACGGCACGCTCTTCGGCGAGCTCCCCGCCGGTGGTGCGATGCGGATCGAGGCCAACCCGGCGGCCGGGTCCGACACCGAGCAGGCGCTCGACGCGGCCGCCATGGAGCTCGGCACCGACTGACCGACGCGCCCACCCGACCGATCGAACCTGACAAGGTGGACCGATGACGACCTTCACAGCAGCCGTGGCCGGAGCCAGCGGCTATGCCGGCGGCGAGGTGCTGCGGCTCCTCAGCGCCCATCCCGACGTCGAGATCGGTGCGGTCACCGCCGCGTCGAGCGCCGGGTCGCGCCTGGGCGAGCACCAGCCGCACCTGGTGTCGCTCGCCGACCGCGTGATCCAGCCGACCGACGCCTCCACGCTCGGCGGGCACGACGTCGTGTTCCTCGGCCTGCCGCACGGCGAGTCCGGACGCATCGCGGCCGAGCTCGGTGACGACGTGCTCGTCATCGACTGCGGCGCCGACCACCGTCTGGAGAGCGCGGAGGACTGGACCGCGTTCTACGGCAGCGAGCACGCCGGCACGTGGCCCTACGGCCTGCCCGAGCTGTTCGTGGGCACCGGCCGCCAGCGTGACCACCTCGCCGGTGTCCGCCGCATCGCCGTCCCCGGCTGCAACGTCACCGCCGTGACCCTCGGCCTGCAGCCGGCCGTCTCCGCCGGGATCGTGGCGGCCGACGACCTCGTGGCAGTGCTCGCCAACGGCTTCTCCGGCGCCGGCAAGGCGCCCAAGGCCCACCTGCTCGCCTCCGAAGGATTGGGTGCCGCCTCGCCCTACGGCGTCGGCGGTGTGCACCGGCACGTGCCCGAGATCGTGCAGAACCTGACGAAGGCCGGCGGCGAGGGCGTGACGATCTCGTTCACCCCCACGCTCGTCCCGATGGCCCGCGGGATCCTCGCCACGTCCACGGCGCGGCTCGCCGACGGCGTCGACGCGGCTCGGGTGCGGGCCGTCTACGAAGAGGCCTACGGCGGCCCGGGCCAGGGCGAGCCGTTCGTCCACCTGCTGCCCGAGGGCCAGTGGCCCACCACGGCCGCGACGCTCGGCGCGAACACGGCGCAGCTGCAGGTCGCCGTCGACGAGGCAGCCGGCCGGCTCGTCGTGACGAGCGTCATCGACAACCTGGTCAAGGGCACCGCCGGCGGCGCCATCCAGTCCATGAACCTCGCCCTGGGTCTCCCCGAGACCACGGGCCTGTCGACCACGGGGGTCGCACCATGAGCGAGCGTCAGCTGGGGGCACCACCCTGCACGGAGCGAAGCGGAGTGCTTGGGGGCGTGAACGAGGAGCACCTCATGCCGGCACTCTCGTACCGTGCTCTTCCTTCGGGGGTGGCGGCATGAGCGTGACGCGTGCGCAAGGCTTCCGGGCAGCCGGCGTGGCTGCCGGCCTGAAGTCCACCGGCGCGCCCGACGTGGCGCTGGTCGTCAACGACGGCCCGTCGACCGCCGCTGCCGCCGTCTTCACGAGCAACCGCTGCCGCGCGAACCCCGTGATCTGGAGCGCCGAGGCGATCCGCACCGGGTCGGCACGGGCCGTCGTGCTCAACTCCGGCGGAGCGAACTGCTACACCGGCGCGGAGGGGTTCCAGCTGACCCACGCCACCGCCGAGCTGGTCGCGGAGCTCCTGTCCGACGGGGGTTCCGGGCCGCGGGCGGAGAACGGCGCCGTCGGGGCCATCGACGTGCAGGTGTGCTCGACCGGCCTGATCGGTCTGCTGAACGACCGCGACGACCTGCTGGCCGGCGTGCGCGCGGCGCACGCCGAGCTGTCCGACGACGGGGGAGCGGCGGCCGCGACGGCGATCATGACCACGGACTCGGTCTCGAAGCAGGCCGCGGCGGAGGGCAGCGACGCCGAGGGGCGGACCTTCACGGTCGGCGGCATGGCCAAGGGAGCCGGCATGCTGGCGCCGGCCCTGGCGACCATGCTCGTGGTCGTCACCACCGACGCCGACGTCGACGCCGCCACGCTCGACACCGCGCTGCGCGGTGCGACGCGGGTGACCTTCGACCGGCTCGACTCCGACGGCTGCCAGTCGACCAACGACACGGTGCTGCTGCTCGCCAGCGGCGCCTCGGGTGCGACGCCTTCCGTCGAGGCGCTCACCGAGCAGGTCACGGCGGTGTGCCACGACCTCGCGCTGCAGCTGCTGGCCGATGCCGAGGGTGCCGACCACGAGATCGCCATCGAGGTCCTCAACGCCGCGACCGAGGACGACGCTGTCGAGGTCGCGCGCTCGGTGGCGCGCAGCAACCTGTTCAAGACGGCGATCTTCGGCAAGGACCCCAACTGGGGCCGCATCCTCGCCTCCGTCGGCACGACCGACGCGACGTTCGACCCCGCCGACCTCGACGTCGCCCTCAACGGAGTCTGGGTGTGCCGCGACAGCGGACCGGGCGAGTCCCCCGACGCGGTCTCGCTCGAGGACCGCGCCGTGACGGTCACGATCGACCTGAAGTCGGGCGAGAGCACTGCCACGGTCTGGACCAACGACCTGACGCACGCCTACGTGCACGAGAACTCGGCCTACTCCTCCTGAGGACCACCATGACGACACCCGACGACACCCCCCAGACCGACGACGCCACCCAGGCCGACGCCGAGCCCGAGGCCGGTCACAGCCGCGAGGAGTGGCAGGAGCACACCGAGAAGGCCGCCGCCCTCGCCGGCGCCCTGCCGTGGCTGAAGCGCTACCACGGCAAGGTCGTGGTGGTGAAGTACGGCGGCAACGCCATGACCGACGAGTCCCTGAAGCAGGCGTTCGCGGAGGACATCGTGTTCCTGCGCCTCGCCGGCTTCAAGCCGGTCGTCGTCCACGGCGGCGGCCCGCAGATCAGCTCCATGCTCGACCGGCTCGGCATCGAGTCCGAGTTCCGCGGTGGCCTGCGGGTCACCACGCCGGAGTCCGTGGACGTCGTGCGCATGGTGCTCACGGGCCAGGTCGGACGTGAGCTCGTCGGCCTGCTCAACCGGCACGGCGCCCTCGCGGTCGGCCTCTCCGGCGAGGACGCCGGTCTGTTCACCGCGACGACGACCCGTCCGGTGATCGACGGTGTCGAGACCGACATCGGACTCGTCGGCGAGGTCACCCACGTGCGCCCGGAGGCCGTGCAGGACCTCATCGACGCCGGGCGGATCCCGGTCGTCTCCACCGTCGCGCCCGACGCGTCGGGCCAGGTCCACAACGTCAACGCCGACACCGCGGCGTCGGCCCTGGCCGTCGCGCTCGGCGCCGAGAAGATGCTCGTGCTCACCGATGTGGAGGGGCTGTACCGGGACTGGCCCGACAGCACCGACGTCATCGGCGAGATCTCCCCGGAGGCGTTGCGCGAGATCCTCCCGGGGCTCGCGTCGGGGATGATCCCCAAGATGACGGCCTGCCTGAAGGCCGTCGAGGGCGGCGTCAAGGGCGCCACCGTGGTCGACGGCCGCGAGCCGCACGCCGTCCTGCTCGAGATCTTCACCGACGAGGGCGTCGGCACCCAGGTGCTGCCCGGCGTCGAGACCCGCATCCGTACCGCGCTGTACTCCACGAGCGCACCGAAGGAGCCCTCGTGACCGGACAGCAGGACCAGACGTCGGCCCGGGCCGACCTTCCCTTCGCCTCGCAGGGTCGCCCCGAGAGCGGCGACTCCTGGACCGAGCGCTACCGCGGCGCGGTGATGAACACCTTCGGCGACCCCCAGCGGGTGCTCGTGCGCGGTGAGGGCAGCACGGTCTGGGACGTCGACGGCAACCACTACCTCGACCTGCTCGCGGGCATCGCCGTCAACGCCCTCGGACACGCCCACCCGGCGATCGTGAAGGCCGTCACCGAGCAGCTGGGCACCCTCGGCCACGTGTCGAACTTCTTCACCACCGAGCCGCAGGTGCGCCTCGCCGAGCGCCTCGCCGCCCTGCTCGACGCGGGCGACGGCGTTCCCGTGCGCACGTTCTTCGCCAACTCCGGCACCGAGGCCAACGAGGCCGCCTTCAAGGCGACCCGTCGCACGGGCCGCACCACGGTCGTCGTGGCGGAGGGCAGCTTCCACGGCCGTTCGATGGGCGCGCTCGCGCTCACGTCGAAGGCCGCCTACCGCGAGCCGTTCGAGCCGCTGCCCGGCGACGTGCGCTGGGTGCCCTACGGCGACGCCGAGGCCCTGTCCGCAGCGGTCGACGACACCGTGGCCGCCGTGCTCCTGGAGCCCATCCAGGGCGAGGCGGGCGTCGTCGTGCCGCCCGACGGGTACCTGGCGCACGCCCGCGCCGTCACGCACGAGCACGGCGCGCTGCTGTGGATCGACGAGGTGCAGACCGGTGTCGGGCGCACCGGCGCGTGGTTCGCGTTCCAGGAGTCCGGCATCGTCCCCGACCTCGTGACGCTGGCCAAGGGTCTCGGCGGCGGGTTCCCGATCGGTGCGTGCATCGGCGTCGGCGAGGCCGCCACGCTCCTCGGTCCGGGCAACCACGGCACGACGTTCGGCGGGAACCCGGTGGCCTGCGCCGCGGCGCTCGCAGTGCTCGACACGATCGAGGCCGATGGACTGCTCCAGCACGCCGTGGCGCGAGGCGACCAGCTGGCGTCCGTGCTCGAGCAGCACCCCCGGGTCGTCGAGGTCACCGGCCGCGGCCTCATGCGCGGCGTGGTGCTCACCGAGCCCCGCGCGGCCGACGTGCAGAAGGCCGCACTCGACGCCGGGCTCGTCCTGAACGCACCCACGCCCGACCGGCTGCGCATCGTCCCGCCGCTCGTGCTCACCGAGGCCGAGGCGGCCCACGCGGCGACGACGCTGTCGGCGGTGCTCGCGGAGGTGCTGGCATGACCCGCCACCTGCTGCGCGACGACGACCTGACGCCCGCCGAGCAGGCCGAGGTGCTGCAGCTCGCGCTGCGGATGAAGGCCGAGCCCTTCGCCCACCGACCGCTCGAGGGCCCGCGGTCCGTCGCGGTGGTCTTCGACAAGTCGTCCACCCGGACCCGCGTCTCGTTCTCCGTCGGCGTGGCCCAGATGGGTGGGCACTGCGTCATCCTCGACGCGGCCACCACGCAGGCGGGCCGGGGCGAGCCGGTGGCGGACACCGCCCGGGTGCTGGGCCGCATGGTCGACGCCGTCGTGTGGCGCACGTACGCGCAGGCGGGCCTGGAGGAGATGGCCCGGCATGCCGGCGTGCCCGTCGTGAACGCGCTGAGCGACGACTTCCACCCGTGCCAGCTGCTGGCCGACTGGCTCACCGTGCTCGAGCACAAGGGTCCGCTGGCAGGCCTGACGGTGGCCTACGTCGGGGACGGCGAGAACAACATGGCCCACTCCTACGTGCTGGGCGGTGCCGTGGCGGGCATGCACGTGCGGATCGGTGCGCCCGACGGGTACGCGCCGGCCGCGCACGTCGTCGCGGACGCCGAGAAGGTCGCCGCGTCCACCGGGGGATCGATCCTGCTCACCGACGACCCCGCCGAGGCCGTCGCCGGTGCCGACGTCGTCATCACCGACACCTGGGTCTCCATGGGCCACGAGGCAGAGAAGGCCGAGCGGCAGGCGATCTTCGGTCCGTACGCCGTCACGGGTGCGCTGCTCGAGCACGCCGACCCCGACGCGATCGTCATGCACTGCCTGCCGGCCTACCGCGGCCTCGAGATCGCCGAGGACGTGCTGGAGGGACCCCGCAGCGTCGTGTGGGACGAGGCCGAGAACCGTCTGCACGCTCAGAAGGCGCTGCTCGCCTTCCTGCTGGAGCGGTCCTGAGGAGCGCGTGGCCGTGAGCATCCCCGACACCAAGCCCGCGCGCCAGCGGCTCATCATCGACCTGCTCGGGCGGACGGCGGTGCGCTCGCAGGCCGAGCTGGTCGCGCTGCTGCAGGAGCACGGCGTCACGGCGACGGCCTCCACGGTCTCGCGCGACCTCGTCGACCTCGACGCCGTCCGCGTGCGCAACTCCGCGGGAGCGCTGGTGTACGCCGTGCCGGCCGAGGGGGGCGACCGCACACCGCGCGCGGCCGAGGACGGGCCGGCGTCGCAGCAGCGCCTCTCGCGGTTGCTGCGCGAGCTGCTCGTGTCGGCCGAGGCGTCGGCCAACCTGGTCGTGCTGCGCACGCCGCCCGGCGCGGCGCAGTTCCTGGCCTCCGCCGTCGACCACACCGGGCAGGCCGACGTGCTGGGCACCATCGCCGGCGACGACACGGTCATGATGATCTGCCGTGACCCGGACGGCGGCGCCGCCGTCGCGGCCCGGTTCACCGAGCTCGCCGAGCTCCCCACCGACACCCGATCCACGAGCGAGGGGACACCATGAGCGACACCGACGACGACCTGACCCGCCCAGCCGCGGGCGACGACGCCGGAACGGGAGACTCCCGCCTGTGGGGCGGTCGCTTCGCCGGCGGCCCGTCGCCGGAGCTGACCGAGCTCTCGCGCTCGACGCACTTCGACTGGCGGCTCGCGCCGTACGACCTGCGTGGCTCGCGGGCGCACGCCCAGGTGCTGCACGCCGCAGGCCTGCTGACCGACGACGACCTGGCCGCGATGCTCCAGGGGATCGACGCGCTCGACGCCGACGTCGCCTCGGGCGCGTTCACGGCCGACCCGGGTGACGAGGACGTGCACTCGGCGCTGGAGCGCGGGCTCGTCGAGCGACTCGGGCCCGATCTCGGCGGACGCCTGCGGGCGGGTCGCTCCCGCAACGACCAGGTCGCCACGCTGTTCAAGATCTACCTGCGCGAGCACGCCCACCGGATCGGCGACCTGCTCCGGGACCTGGTGACCGCCCTGGCGGACCAGGCCGAGCAGCACCTCGGTGCGCCCATGCCGGGACGCACCCACCTGCAGCACGCCCAGCCGGTCCTGCTGTCGCACCACCTCCTGGCGCACGCGTGGCCGCTGGTGCGCGACCTCGACCGCCTCGCCGACTGGGACGACCGCGTGGCCGACGACTCGCCGTACGGGTCGGGCGCGCTGGCCGGGTCCTCGCTCGGGCTGGACCCCGAGAAGGTCGCGGCGAGCCTGGGGTTCACCGGCTCCACCGCCAACTCGATCGACGGCACGGCCGCACGCGACTTCGTGGCGGAGCTGGCCTTCGTCCTCGCCCACGTGGGTGTCGACGTCTCCCGGCTGGCCGAGGAGATCATCCTCTGGAACACCAAGGAGTTCGACTTCGTCACGCTCGACGACGGGTACTCGACGGGGTCGAGCATCATGCCGCAGAAGAAGAACCCCGACATCGCCGAGCTCGCCCGCGGGAAGGCCGGTCGGCTGATCGGCAACCTCACCGGGCTGCTGGCCACGCTGAAGGCCCTGCCGCTGGCCTACAACCGCGACCTCCAGGAGGACAAGGAGCCGGTCTTCGACTCCGTCGACACCCTCGAGGTCCTGCTGCCCGCCTTCACCGGCATGGTCCGCACGCTCACGTTCCACACCGAGCGCATGGCCGCCCTGGCTCCCCAGGGGTTCGCGCTGGCCACCGACGTCGCCGAGTGGCTCGTCCGTGAGGGTGTGCCGTTCCGCGTCGCGCACGAGCTCTCGGGGGCGTGCGTGCAGGAGTGCGAGCGCCGAGGGATCGAGCTGTGGGACCTCAGTGACGACGACTTCGCCCGCATCTCGCCCCACCTCACGCCCGGCGTGCGCAGCGTCCTGTCGCTCGAGGGCTCCATCTCCTCGCGAGACGGCCGCGGCGGCACCGCGCTCGTCCGGGTCACGGAGCAGCTCGCCGAGGTCCGGGCGCGGGTGGCGCAGTGACGGCCCCGCGCTTCCCGCTCGTCCGGTTCCGCGAGGGGTACGACGCGGGGGAGGTGGACGCCTTCCTCGCCGACGTCGAGCCGAGGGTGACCGGCCGAGCGGACGGCTCGGTCGCCGCCCTGATCCGCGAGGCGCGCTTCACCCCCGTGCGACTCCGCCAGGGCTACGACATGGGCGCCGTGGACGCCCACCTCGACGCACTGCACGCCCGGGCGGAGCGGGGCTCGCCCCGCGCCTGATCGAGGTCCCGCTCGCCGGGTCCACGTCGTTCACCGACCGTTCACGGGGGTCCGGCAGCATGCGCGGGTGCTCGACAGCGTGAGGGTCCCGGCCACGTTCCTGCGGTCGGGCCGCGCCGCACCTCCTCGGACCCTCGTGGACGTCCTGACCGCGACGGCCGACGCCCACGGCAGCGAGCCCGCCCTCGCGTGCGGCGACGTCGTGCTGACCTACGACCAGCTGCTCGAGACCGCCGGTGCCCTCGCGGACGAGCTGGGCTCGGTCGGTGTCGGCCGCGGAGCCCGGGTCGGGGTGCGCGTGTCCTCGGGGACGACGGACCTGCACGTCGCCATCCTGGGCGTCCTCCTCGCGGGGGCGGCCTACGTGCCGATCGACGTCGACGACCCGCCGGAGCGCGCGGCCACGGTGCTGCGCGAGGCCCAGGCCGACGCGGTCGTGACCGACGGCCTCGTCGTGCGCCGCCTCCGGGACGAGGTGCGCGGGTCCGGCGCGGTCGAGCCGCCGCGGCTCGAGGACGACGCCTGGATCATCTTCACGTCGGGCTCCACCGGCACGCCGAAGGGCGTCGCCGTCACGCACCGCTCCGCCGCTGCGTTCGTCGACGCCGAGTCGGTGCTGTTCTGCCAGGACGCCCCGCTCGGTCCCGGCGACCGCGTGATGGCCGGCCTGTCCGTCGCCTTCGACGCCTCCTGCGAGGAGATGTGGTTGGCGTGGGGGCACGGCGCGTGCCTCGTCCCTGCGCCGCGCTCGCTCGTCCGCAGCGGCGCCGACCTCGCCCCGTGGCTGGTCGCCAACGACGTCAGCGTGGTGTCCACCGTGCCCACCCTCGTGCTCATGTGGCCGCCGTCGGCCCTCGACGCGGTGCGGCTGCTGATCCTCGGCGGCGAGGCGTGCCCACCGGAGATCGGCGAGCGCTTCGCCACCGCCGAGCGCGAGGTGTGGAACACGTACGGACCGACGGAGGCCACGGTGGTGGCGTGCGGCGCGCGCCTGCAGCCCGGCGAGCCCGTGCGCATCGGACTGCCGCTGGAGGGATGGGACCTCGCGGTCGTCGACGACCAGGAGCAGCCCGTGCCGCCGGGGGAGACCGGGCAGCTCGTCATCGGCGGGGTCGGGCTCGCCCGCTACCTCGACCCCGAGAAGGACGCCGCCACCTACGCGCCGATGCCCTCGCTCGGCTGGGAGCGCGCCTACCGCAGCGGTGACCGCGTCGTGCTCGACGAGGACGGTCTGCTCTTCGCCGGACGGGCCGACGACCAGGTCAAGATCGGCGGCCGTCGGATCGAGCTGGGCGAGGTGGACAACGCGCTGCTGGCCCTGCCCGGCGTCGAGGCGGCGGCCGCGGCCGTCCGCCGCTCGGAGGCCGGCAACAGCGTGCTCGTGGGCTACGTGGTGGCCGACGCGGGCTTCGACGCCAAAACCTCCCGGCCGCTGCTGCGCGAGCGGCTCCCTGCCGCGTCCGTGCCGCGGATCGCCGTCGTCGACGCGATCCCCGTCCGCACCTCGGGGAAGGTCGACCGCGACGCGCTGCCGTGGCCGCTGGAGTCGACGACGACCACGGCCCTCGACGGGACGGCCGCGCTGGTGGCCGACGCCTGGACCCGGATCCTCGGCTCGGCCGTCGGCGGGCCCGGCGACGACTTCTTCGAGGCCGGAGGGTCGAGCCTGACGGCGGCCCAGCTCGTGGCCCGGTTGCGCGAGACACACCCGGAGGTGACCGTCGCCGACGTGTACGAGGCCCCGACCGTGGGTGCGCTCGCCGCCCGGCTGGACACCCTGACGACCCCGGCGGTCGTGCAGGCGCGCGAGGTGCGTCCCGTGCCGCGCCGGTCCGCGCTCGCCCAGCTGCTGCTCCTGCTGCCCCTGCGGGCGCTAGGCGGGCTCGTCTGGATCGCCTGGCTCCTCGTCGGCGTCCAGGTGCTCGCGGTCGGCACCGGCGCACCCTGGTGGCCGGAGCCGGGCTGGCCGGCGGCGGCCTGCGCGGTCCTGGTGCTGCTCCCGCCCGTGCGGGCGCTGCTGGCCGCAGGGCTGGTGCGGCTCCTGCTGCGTCCGCTCACGCCCGGCACCCATCCGCGTGGCGGGCGTGTCCACCGTCGACTCTGGGCCGCCGAGCGCGTCGTCGAGGAGCTGCGCGTCGGGTCGCTCGCCGGCGTCGGGGCGCTCAGCCTGTTCGCGCGCCTGCTCGGCGCCAAGGTGGGGGAGGGCGTCGACCTGCACGCCATGCCGTCCCTCACCGGGCTGCTGACCCTGGGGCGCGGATCCACCGTCGAGCCGGAGACGGACCTGTCGGGCCACTGGGTCGACGGCGACCGGTTGGTCGTCGGCCCGGTGCGCGTGCGGGCCGAGGCGCGCGTCGGCGTCCGCAGCACCCTGGGTCCGGGTGTCGTGGTCGGACGGGGCGCCGAGGTCGGCGCGGGGTCCACGGTGCTCGCGGACGTCCCCGACGACGTCTACGTCTCGGGCGCGCCGTCCGTGCGCGTCGGGGAGGCGCGTGGTCCGGCCGAGCGTCACACGGCCCCGCGCCGGCGCGGCTGGCCCACCGCCTACGCGCTCACCGGGGCGGCCCTGTCGGCCGTGCCGGTGGTCGCGGTCGGCCTCACCGCGGTCGCCGTCGTGGGTGCGGCCTGGACGGTCGGCGGCCGGCCGGACGCCCTGGTCGCGGCGCTCACGCAGCTCGCCCTGCTGCTCCCGCTCGTGGCGGTGCTGTCCCTCCCGGTGCTGGCCGGACTCGTGTGGGCCGTCGTCAGGCTGGCCTCGCGCGGGGTGGTCGCGGGGGTGCACCCGATCCACGGCCGAGCCGCGTGGAGCGCCTGGACGGTGCTGCGCGTGCTGGACAGTGCCCGCGAGTGGCTGTTCCCGCTGTACTCGAGCAGCCTGACCCCGGTCTGGCTACGGGCGCTCGGCGCCGACGTCGGTCGCGACGTCGAGGCCTCGACGGTCCTGATGCTGCCGACGCTCACGTCGGTCGGTGACGGTGCCTTCCTCGCCGACGACACGATGCTCGGCATGTACGAGCTGGGAGGCGGCTGGCTGCGCGTCGAGCAGGTCAAGGTCGGCCGGCGTGCCTTCGTCGGCAACTCCGGCATGGCCGCACCCGGCCGGAAGGTCCCCGCCCGCGGCCTCGTGGCGGTGCTGTCGGCGGCACCGCGGCGCGCCAAGGCGAAGAAGGGGTCCTCCTGGCTCGGGAGCCCGCCCACCAAGCTGCGGCGGGTCGTCGGCGACGTCGACGAGGGCCGCACCTACGAACCGGGCCGACGTCTGCGCGTCGCGCGGGGCGCCCTCGAGCTCTGCCGAGTGCTGGCCGTCGTGGCGTCGGCCGCGCTCGGCCTCACCGCCGCCGCTGCCCTCCTGATCGTGGCCGACACCGCGGGCTGGTGGCCGGCCGTGCTGGTGGCCGGTCCGGTGCTGCTGGTCGTGGGCCTCGTCGCGGCCGCCGTGGCGACGGCGGCCAAGTGGATCCTGGTGGGCCGCGTCCGGGCCACCGAGCACCCGCTCTGGAGCGGGTTCGTGTGGCGCAACGAGCTGGCCGACACGTTCGTGGAGGTCGTGGCCGCGCCGTGGTTCTGCCGATGGGCCCTCGGGACCGCGGCGCTGCCGTGGTGGCTGCGCAGCCTCGGCGCCCGGGTCGGACGCGGTGTCTGGTGCGAGACGTACTGGTGGCCCGAGCCCGACCTGGTGACGGTCGGCGACGGTGCGACGGTCAACCGGGGGTGCGTGGTGCAGACCCACCTCTTCCATGATCGGATACTCAGCATGGACGAGGTGCGGCTGGATGCAGGGGCCACGCTCGGCCCCCACGGCGTGGTGCTTCCTGCGGCGCGGATCGGGCGCCACGCCCGCGTCGGGCCGGGATCACTGGTGATGCGCGGTGAGCACGTCCCGGCCGGGACCAGCTGGGTCGGCAACCCGATCGGGCCCTGGACCGACGCGACGGCACCCGCGTGAAGCGCGGCTCCGGCGACGGATCCGTCGACGAGCGCTACGTCCCGCACCACGGCGACCCGACGTACACGGTCACGCACTACGACCTCGTGGTCGACTACGTGCCCGAGTCCAACCGCCTGACCGGCACCGCCGTCCTCCAGGTCCGGGCCGTGGAGCCGCTGCGGCGGCTGCGTCTCGACCTCAACGACCTGCGCGTGCAGAAGGTGCTGGTCGACGGCGTCCGCGCCACGTACCGGCAGCACCGGGCCTGGGTGTCCGTCGAGGTCGGCCGCGAGCTGGCCGCGGGCGAGGAGGTCGAGGTGCTCGTCGCCTACGGCGGCCGGCCGCACCCCATGCGCGGCCTCGACGGCGACGCCGGCTGGGAGGAGCTGGAGGAGGGATCGATCGTGGCGTCGCAGCCGCACGGCGCGCCCTCGTGGTTCCCGTGCAACGACCTGCCGTCGGTCAAGGCGCCGTTCCGGATGGAGCTCTCGGTGCCGCAGGCCTTCAGCGTCGTCGCCAACGGCCTGCCGGGGGAGACCCGCCGCACCGCCGGACGCACGGTCCAGGTCTTCGACCAGCCCGAGCCCATGGCCACCTACCTCGCCACGGTGCACGTGGGCGACTTCGTCCAGGTCGACCAGGCCACGTCGCCGGTGCCCGTGGGCATCGTGGTCCCGCCCGACCGCCGCGAGCAGGCCGTGGCCGCGCTCGCCGACCAGCCGGCGATGGTGGCCTACTTCCACGCCGTCTTCGGGCCGTACCCGTTCGGCCGCTACCTCGCGGTGGTGACGCCCGACGACCTCGAGATCCCGCTCGAGGCGCAGGGACTCTCGATCTTCGGGCCGAACCTGCTGCACGACGGCTGGGACGCCCAACGGCTCATCGCGCACGAGCTGGCCCACCAGTGGTTCGGCAACAGCGTCACCCTCGGCCACTGGAACGACATCTGGCTGCACGAGGGCTTCGCCTGCTACGCCGAGTGGCTGTGGTCGGAGGAGTCCGGGCGCGAGAGCGCCGACGAGCAGGCCGCGCACCACCACGCGAGGCTCGCCGAGAAGGACCAGGACCTCCTGCTCGCCGACCCGGGCCCGGACCTCATGTTCGACGACCGCCTCTACAAGCGCGGCGCCCTCGCCCTGCACGCCCTGCGCAGGACCGTCGGCGACGACGCGTTCTTCGACGTCCTGCGCACCTGGACCGACCGGTTCCGGTACTCCAACGCCACCACGGACGACCTCGAGCAGGTCGTCACCGACGTCACCGGCTCGCCCCGCACCGACCTGTTCGACGCCTGGGTGAGAGGCACCGACCTCCCGGACCTGCCGTGAGCGGCACGGACGACGTCGGCGCACGGGCCGTGGGCCTGCTGGGACGTGAGCTCCACGGGCACGACGTGACGGTGCGCATCACCGAGGTCGAGGCCTACGGGGGCGTGCTGGACCCCGCGTCGCACGCCTACACCCGTACGGAGCGTTCGGAGATCATGTACGGCCCGCCCTGGCGGCTCTACGTCTACCGGTCCTACGGGATCCACTGGTGCGCGAACGTCGTGACCGGTCCGACGGAGCAGGCCGCCGCGGTGCTGGTGCGGGCCGGCGAGGTCGTCCACGGCACGGACGTGGCGAGACGGCGACGGGGCGAGGTGGCCGATCATCGGCTCGCCCGCGGACCGGGGAACCTGGCCCGGGCCCTGGGCATCAGCGCCGCGGACCTGGGCAGCGACCTGCTGGACCCGTCGTCGGGCGTGCACCTGGGGCCGGAGCGCGGCGTCGAGATCGACGTGGCGCAGGGGCCGCGCGTGGGCGTGGCGAAGGCGGCCGACGTGCCGTGGCGGTTCTGGATCGCGGGGGACCCGACGGTCTCGGCCTACCGGCGTTCCCCGCGTGCCCCGCGGCCGTGATCGAGGACGGTCCTGCCGGGTTCTGCTCGCGTCAGTGACCGAGGCGCTCGAGCAGCCGGTCGAGGGCGACGAAGGCCCCGACGAAGATCGCGCTGACGACGGACCAGCCGGCGTGCGGACGCGCGACGACCTGCGTCCGGGGGAGCGTGGCGACGGGCTGCATGCGGTGAAGCCTGCCACAGGTCCTCGGCATTGGGAAGGAGAAAGGCCCGACTGACCTGGGTCGAAGGTCCCGCGTGCGACCCTCGAGCAGGCCGTCAGGCCCGCCGGTAGCGGCGTTCCGGCCGACCCGCACCGCCGTAGCGCAACCTGACCTGCGCCTGGCCCGTGCCGACGAAGTGCTCGAGGTAGCGACGGGCGGTGACGCGGGCGAGCCCCAGCCGCTCGGCCGCGTCGGTCGCGGACAGGTCGTCGCTCCCGTCGAGCAGCCCCTCCACGAGTCGGGCCGTCTCGCGGCTCAGCCCCTTGGGCAGCGCGGCCGCGCCCGAGGAGGCGCGCGCCGCGCCGAAGGCCCGATCGATCGCCTCCTGGTCGGTCTCCCCGTCGCCGAGAGCGCGCAGTGCGCCTCGCACGCGGTGCAGGCGCTCCACGAGGTCCTGCTGCTCGAACGGCTTGACCACGTACTGCATGGCACCGCCGGCGAGTGCGGCCCGCACCGTGTCGGCCTCCCGCTCGGCCGTCACCATGACGACCCCGGCGCGACTGCCCTCCTCGCGCAGCCGCGCCAGCACCTCGAGTCCGCCCAGGTCGGGGAGGTGGACGTCGAGCAGCACCAGGTCGGGGTCCAGGTCCGCGGCGAGCCGCAACGCCTCCTGGCCGTTGGCGGCGACGCCCACCACCTCGAACCCGTCCGCCAGCTCCACGAACCGGGCGTGCAGACGGGCCACCATGAAGTCGTCGTCGACGACAAGGACCGACGTCACGAGGACTCCCAGGGCAGCACCACGCGGAACAGGCTAGGCCGCGCCTCGTCGATCGTCACCGACCCGCCCCGTCGCTCGCACAGCAGACGCACCAGCGCGAGGCCGATCCCGCGGCCGCCGAGGACCTCCGGCTTCGTCGAGAACCCTCGGACGAACACGGTCTCGCGCAGGTCGCGGGGGACCCCGTCGCCGGAGTCCTCGACCTCGATCACGAGCGCGGTGTCGTCCGCGCGTGCGTCGAGCCGGACGCGGGCCTGGGTCCGTCCCCGGCAGGCGTCGATGGCGTTGTCGACCAGGTTGCCCAGGATCGTCGTCGTGTCGGCCGAGAGGTCGGGAGGCAGCGGCGGGACCTCGCAGTCCGGCGCGATCTCGAGCAGCACGCCCGCCTCGTCGGCCTGGCTGCTCTTGGCGATGAGCAACGCGGCCGTCGCCGGGTCCTCGACGTGGTCGGCGACGTCGCTCTCGCGGTCGGCGCGGACGCCGACGATGCGGGTCACCAGGGCCCGCGCCTCGTCCGGCTCGTCCAGCTCCAGCAGTCCGGAGATCGTGTGCAGCTGGTTCGCGAACTCGTGCGTCTGGGCGCGCAGAGCGTCCGTGATCGACAGGTTGGAACCCAGCTGCTGCTGCACCGCCACGAGCTCGGTGCGGTCGCGCATCGTCACGACGCTGCCGACCCCCTCGTCACGGGTCGCCGCGCGACGTCGGTTCAGCACCAGGACGCGCTGGCCGGTGACCACCACGAGGTCGCTGGCGTCGGCGGGATCGACGAGCAGCTGCGCGAGGTGCGGCTCGAGCCCGAGGTCGCCCACCGAGCGGCCGAGGGAGGCATCGTGCAGCCCGAGCAGCTCCAGGGCCGCGTCGTTGACCATGGTCACCCGGCCGGCCGGGTCGAGACCGAGGACACCCTCGCGGATGCTGTGCAGCAGGGCCTGGCGGTGGTCGGCGAGCCTCGCGAAGTCGCGGGTCCCGAGTCCGCGCGTGCGGCGACGGACGATGCGGGAGACGGCCCAGGACCCCAGGATGCCGAGGCCGGCGCCCACGCCGAGGAACAGCGCGAGGTCCGGTGCCGCGTTGCTGGCCCGTTGCCAGGAGGAGGGGTACGTCTGCTCGACCAGCACGGCTCCGGCGAAGGTCCCCTCGTCGTCGAGGACGGGTGCGTGCCCGGTCAGCACGCGGGCACGGTCGGTCGTCACCGACCCGGTCCAGCCGCGTCCCTCGAGGACCCTGCTGTCGCCGAGCGCGGCGGTCGTCCCGACGAGAGCCGGTCGCGTGGACGCCACCACCTTCCCCCGCCGGTCGACCACGGAGGCCACGTCGGCACCGGAGAGCGAGACCGCCCGGTCGACCGCCGGAGCGAGCTCGCGCGCCGCGTCGGTCGACCCGACCCGGTCCCGCACGACCGCCACGTTGGCGAGGTACTCGGCGGCGGACCGCAGCCGCGCCCCGCGGTCGTCCTCGAAGGACCGGGTGGCCTGCTGGAAGGAGAGCACGCCGACGATCACCAGCACGAGCGCGACGACGGCGAGCTGGAGGACGAGGAACTGACCGGCCAACGTGCGTCGACCCGGTCGCGGCGACCACAACGAACACAACCTCCTTTGCGCACCCAATCGTGACGCAGGCCACGTCTGCGTCCATGCTCGGGTCGACCCACCAGGAGGTGTGATGGCCGACACAGGTCAGCGACGACCCGCACGTCGCCCCCGCAGGACACCGGACCGACGCCGCCGCTCGGCGGTCTTCGTGGCCCTCGTGCTCGCGATCGTCACCGCGCTCAGCGGTTGCGGCGTGACGCGCGGCGGCGACGACCCCGACAACCGGCGGCTGCGCATGATGATCCCGAACAGCCCCGGAGGTGGGTACGACCTCACGGGCCGTGCCGCGGCCCAGGTCCTCGAGGAGGACGGCCTCACCGGTCGGTTCGAGATCACCAACGTCATCGGCGCCAGCGGCACCGTCGCCATGCAGCGGCTGCTCAACGAGCGCGGTGCCGACGACCTCATGATGCTCATGGGGCTGGGCGTGGTGGGCGCGACCTACACCAACGACTCGCGTGCTCGCGTCTCCGACGCGACGCCCATCGCGAAGCTCGTCGAGGAGCAGGAGGGACTGCTCGTCCCGGCCGACTCGCCGTTCGAGACCGTCGACGACCTGGTCGAGGCGTGGAAGGCCGACCCGCGGTCCGTGACCGTCGGCGGCGGCTCGTCGCCCGGCGGTCCCGACCACCTGTTCCCGATGCAGCTGGCTCAGGAGCTGGGCATCGACCCGAACGACGTCAACTACATCGCCTACGACGGCGGTGGCCCGCTCACGACCGCCCTCCTGGGCGAGAAGATCCAGGTCGGCACGTCGGGCCTCGGCGAGTTCCAGGGTCAGATCGACGACGGCTCGCTACGCGTGCTCGCGGTCTCCGGCGACGACCGGCTCGAGGGCATCGACGCCCCGACGCTCACCGAGTCCGGCATCGACCTGGTCTTCACCAACTGGCGCGGGATGCTCGCGCCTCCCGGGATCGACGACGAGACCCGCGCTCTCCTGACCGAGCTGCTCACCGAGATGCACGGCACGAAGGAGTGGCGCGAGGCGCTGAAGCGCAACGGATGGATCGACGCCTTCGCCACGGGCGAGGACTTCGAGACCTTCCTGACGGAGCAGGACGAGCGCGTCGAGTCGACGCTGAAGGAGCTGGGGCTGTCATGACCACCACCCATGAGACGGCGACGGGCCCCGACGGTCCCCGGCTCGTCGACCGCGCCCAGTACGGGCTGGCGGCCTTCCTCGCCGTCGTCGGTGTCGTCGTCGTGGTCGACGCCACGGGCCTGCGACCCGGCTTCGCCGACCAGCCGGTGCAGCCGTCGCTGTTCCCCTACGTGGTCGGCACGGCCCTGGTCGTGCTGGCCGTCGCCCTGGCCGTGGCCACCAGTCGTGGCTCCGTCGCCGAGCCGGAGGGCGGTGAGGACATCGACCTCACCGAGCCCAGCGACTGGGTGACCGTTGCCAAGCTCGCCGGCGTCTTCCTCGCCAACATCCTGCTGATCGGCGTGCTCGGCTGGGCCATCACCGGCGCCATGCTGTTCGCCGGCTGCGCCTGGGCGCTCGGCAGTCGCACGCTCCTCAAGGACGTCGCGATCGGAGCCGCCCTGTCGCTGCTCACCTGGTACGGCTTCTACGTGGGCCTCGGTCTGCCGATCCCGGCCGGTGTCCTGGACGGGGTGCTCTGATGGACATGTTCATGGACGGGCTCGCCAACGCGCTGACGCCCGAGAACCTGCTCTACGCCGTCATCGGCGTGCTGCTCGGCACGATGGTCGGCGTCCTGCCCGGCATCGGCCCGGCGATGACCCTGGCCCTGCTCTTCCCGATCACCTACACGGTGCCGGTCGACAGCGCGCTGATCATGTTCGCCGGCATCTACTACGGCGGCATGTACGGCGGCTCGACGACCTCGATCCTGCTCAACACACCGGGGGAGTCCTCGTCGGTGGTGACGGCCATCGAGGGGAACCAGATGGCCAAGCGCGGCCGGGCCGCGCAGGCTCTCGCGACCGCGGCCATCGGGTCGTTCGTCGCCGGCACCATCGCCACCGCCCTGCTCGTGCTGTTCGCGCCGAAGGTCTCCTCCTGGGTCGTCGACCTCGGGGCGCCGTCCTACTTCGCGATCCTGCTGCTGGCCCTGCTCGCCGTCTCCGCGGTGCTCGGCTCGTCGAAGATGCGTGGGTTCATCGCCCTCTTCCTCGGCCTCACGATCGCCCTGGTGGGCACGTCGACCGGACAGGCGCGCCTGACCTTCGGCAGTCCTCTGCTCGCCGACGGGCTCGACGTGGTCGTCGTCGCGGTGGCGATCTTCGCGATCGGCGAGGCCCTGTGGGTCGCGGCGCACCTGCGCCGACGTCCTCTGCAGGTCATTCCCGTCGGCCGTCCCTGGATGGACCGCAAGGACTGGGGCCGCTCGTGGAAGCCGTGGTTGCGCGGCACGGCGTTCGGCTTCCCGTTCGGCGCCCTGCCGGCCGGTGGCGCCGAGGTCCCGACCTTCCTGTCCTACATCACGGAGCGCAAGCTCTCCAAGCACCCGGAGGAGTTCGGCCAGGGCGCCATCGAGGGTGTGGCCGGCCCGGAGGCCGCCAACAACGCGTCGGCGGCCGGCACCATGGTGCCGCTGCTCGCCATCGGCCTGCCGACCACGGCCACGGCCGCGATCATGCTGAACGCCATCCAGTCCTACGGCATCCAGCCCGGACCGCAGCTGTTCGCCAACGAACCAGGGCTCGTCTGGACGCTCCTGGCCAGCCTGTTCGTGGCGAACACCCTGCTGCTCGTGCTCAACCTGCCGCTGGCGCCGGTCTGGGCGAAGCTGCTGCGGGTGCCCCGGCCCTACCTCTACGCGGGCATCCTCTTCTTCGCCTCGTTGGGCGCCTACAGCGTGAGCTTCGAGCCGTTCGACCTCGCCCTCCTGCTCGTGCTGGGCTTCCTCGGCGTTGCCATGCGACGCTTCGGGCTCCCGGTCCTGCCGCTCATCGTGGGTGTCATCCTCGGCCCGTCGCTCGAGAACCAGCTCACGCAGGCGCTGGCCCTGTCCGGCGGCGAGGTCTCGACGCTGTGGAGCGAGCCCGTCGCGAAGATCGTGTACGTGGTCCTGGCGCTCGCGCTGGTCGCCCTGGCGGTCTCGACCGTCCGCGGCCGGTCCGCTCGCCGTCCCGAGAAGCAGGAGGTGTCGGCATGACGTCGACCGTGGTGGTGGCCTACAGCCCGGACGAGTACGGCGAGGCGGCCCTCGAGGCCGGCGCCGAGGAGGCGGGACGGCGAGGTGTCCCCTTGGTCGTCGTCAACGCGACGCGGGGCGACGCCTACGTCGACCCGCACTTCGCCGACGCCGACACCGTCGCCCGCCTGCGGGAGCGGCTGGGCGAGGTCGAGGTGCTCCAGGAGGTCGTCTCCGACGTCGGGGGCGAGGTGGTCCGCGTCGCCGAGGAGCGCGACGCCGAGCTCGTGGTGGTCGGGATCCGGCACCGCTCGCCCGTCGGCAAGGCCCTCATGGGCAGCGTGTCGCAGCGGATCCTGCTCGACGCGCGGTGCCCGGTCCTGGCGGTCAAGCCGCGCGACTGAGCCGTCGGTCCGCGTGTGCGGGCGGGGGCGCCGGAGGTCCGGCGCCCCGTGCTCACCTTGCGGGAGAAGGTCCTGGTCGCGGACCGCGCGGCACGGCGCGACGCGCGCGGCCCGTTGGGGTCACTCGTGCGACGGGTCGGCCACGGGGGCGTCCGGCAGGGCGCACACGCCGTCCTCGCAGGTCGCCGCGTCGTCGGCACCCACCATCTGCAGCGGCCCGCTCACGCCGAGCCCTCCGCCGCCTGGCGCAGGGCGCCGAGGAGGACCTCGGGGTCCTGGGCGCCGGAGACGCCGAGCCGGTCGTCGAGCACGAAGAAGGGGACGCCACGGATGCCGAGCTCGAGGGCACGCTGCTGGTCCGCGCGGACGTCGTCGAGGTGGGCGCCGCTCTCCAGTGCCGCCACGACCTCCTCGCGGTCCAGGCCGACCTCCGCCGCGAGGTCGGCCAGGTCGCCGACCCGACCCACGTGGCGTCCCTCGACGAAGTAGGCGGCGAGCAGCCGCTCCTTCATGGCCGCCTGCTGCCCGTGGGACCGGGCGAGGTGCAGGAGCTGGTGCGCCAGGACCGTGTTGGTGTGCTGCAGGGCGGCGAAGTCGTAGGCGAGACCCTCGTCGGCCGCCACGACCGTCATCTGGTCGAGCATGGCCACGACCTGGTCCCGCTGCATCCCCTTGTGCCGCGCGAGGAAGTCGACCTCGTCGCCCTCGAAGTCCACGGGGGTCTCGGGGGAGAGCTCGAAGCTGCGGTAGGTCACCGACACGTCGCCGCCCTCGGCGCGGAAGCGCTCGACGGCCTGCTCGAAGCGGCGCTTCCCGACGTAGCACCAGGGGCACGCCACGTCGGACCAGATCTGCACGTCCACGGTCATGGCCGCGTCAACGACGTCGGAGCGTCGGATGTTCCCTCACCAGATCGATCGCAGCGGCTTGACCCGGTCCATCAGCCAGGCGATCGCGAACGACACCACGAGCGTGATGACGACGGCCACCGGGATGCCGATGACCGGCGAGTCCTGGTACAGGCGGCCCGTCGGTCCCTCGGTGCGCACCAGGTGCAGGACGAGGGCGTGCACCAGGTAGATGCGGTAGCTCACCGCGGAGAAGATCCCGATCCACCGTGGCGCAGGCCTCGTCCGCGTGGACGGACGCGTCATGAAGGTGAAGACGCCCGCCGAGAAGAGGAGGACGGGCAGGTTCAGGTTGTCGTAGCCCCACAGCGACGGCTCGGGCTCGGCCTGCTGGCGCCACACCGCCAGCACCACCCAGACGAATCCCACGAGCGCCACCCCCGCGGGCACGACGGCAGGGACGCGGGGTGCGTGGTGGTAGAGCAGGAAACCCAGCAGGAACACGCCGACGTAGCCCGTGGGGACGACGTCGATGAAGCCTCCGTACACGGTCGGCGTGCCCGACCAGAGCAGCGGGAGGAACCGCTGGAGCAGCTCGATGCCGAGGATCAGCGCCACCGCGTAGACCAGGAGGGGGCGGCGCTCGGCCGCCGGCCGGGCGGCGATCGGTCGCAGGAGCGGTGTCAACAGGTACAGGCCGACGAGGACGTACACGAACCACAGGTGGTAGGCGACCGGTCCGCCCAGGGCGTCGCGCACGATCTGCACGGGCGCGGACGGGTCGGGCTCGCCGGCCGACCCGTTGATCAGCTCGGCGTCGCCGGTTCGCGAGGCCCACACCGCGAAGCCGACGTAGACCAGGCTCCAGGTCAGCAGGGGCACGGCGACCTTGCGGGTCTGGCGCACCAGGTCGAAGGAGCGCTCCGGCACCAGGAGCAGGGCCGCGGAGATCATGAAGAAGCAGTTGACGGCGAACCGCCCGGCCGAGTCGTACACGTTCGCGGCGTTGACGTCGGAGAGGAACGCGGTCTGCTCGCCCAGACGTGGGCCGATGACGCCCGCTCCGCCGTGCAGCAGGACGACGCCGACGGTGGCGAGGACCCGGAGTCGGTCGAAGGAGTGAACGCGTCCCTGAGCCATGGCCGCGAGTCTCCCACAGGCGGCCGAGGGCGGACGCGGGTGCAGTCGACGACGGCGAGCCGGGGACAATGGGCCCGGACCCACCCGTTCGACCTCCCAGGAGCTGTTCCGTGACCACTGCCGGAGGATCCGTCCTCGACGACCTGATCGCCCGCGGCCTCGTCGCGCACTCGACCGACCTCGAGGCGCTGCGAGCCGAGATGGACGCCGGTCCGATCGTCTACTACGTCGGGTTCGACCCCACGGCGCCGAGCCTGCACGTGGGCAACCTCCTTCAGGTCCTCACCGCTCGGCGACTCCAGCGAGCCGGCCACCGGCCGATCCTGCTGGTCGGCGGCTCGACCGGCCTGATCGGGGACCCCAAGGAGGCAGGGGAACGGGTCATGAACCCCCGCGAGACGGTTGCCGGGTGGGTCGAGCGCATCCGTGAGCAGGTGAGCCGGTTCGTCGACCTCGACGGTGATCGCGGCGCGATCCTCGTCAACAACCTCGACTGGACCGAGTCGCTCGGGACGATCGACTTCCTGCGCGACGTCGGCAAGCACTTCCCGGTCAACCGGATGCTCGCCCGCGACGTCGTGAGCAGCCGGCTCGAGAGCGGCATCAGCTACACCGAGTTCAGCTACGTCCTCCTGCAGTCGCTGGACTACCTCGAGCTGTTCCGCCGGCACGGCTGCGTGCTCCAGACCGGAGGCAGCGACCAGTGGGGCAACATCACGGCCGGGGTGGAGCTGGTGCGGCGGTCCGAGGGGCGACGTGTGCACGCCGTGGCCACGCCGCTCATCACGAAGGCCGACGGGACGAAGTTCGGCAAGACCGAGAGCGGCACGGTCTGGCTGGACCGCGAGCTCATGAGCCCCTACGCCTTCTACCAGTCCTGGATCCAGGCCGAGGACGCCAAGGTGGGGGAGTACCTGCGCCAGTTCACGTTCCTGGACGTCGAGGAGATCGCGTCGCTCGAGGCCGAGCACGCCGAGCGACCGGGGCTGCGGCTGGCGCAGCGTCGGCTCGCAGCCGAGGTGACCGCGCTGGTGCACGGCCCCGACGAGGTGGCGGCCGCCGAGCTGGCCTCGACGGCCCTGTTCGGCCGGGGCGAGCTCGCCGACCTTCCCGAGCACACGCTGGCCGCAGCCCTGGGGGAGGCCGGCGTCGTGGAGCACGACCCGTCGGACTCGGTGACGGACGCGCTCCTGGCCGCGGGACTCGTCGAGTCCCGCTCTGCCGCTCGCCGCGCCGTCGCCGACGGCGGCGCCTACGTCAACAACGAGCGCGTCACCGACCCCGAGCAGGCCCTCGGCGAGCTGACCACCGTGCACGGCTCGTGGCTCGTCCTGCGACGCGGAAAGCGCCAGATCGCAGGCGTGAAGCTGCGCGCCTGAGCGACGTGGGCCTCGTCACACGGCGTCGATTTGACCCGTCGAGACGCGCTTTTGTACGGTTCTCATGTTGCACCGCACGACGGGGAGCAAGGCCGACTGGCCGGGCGCCCGGGGCGGAGCAGCCGCTCGAACCGAAACGGTCAACGCCAGGGCATCACTGCCCGGAGACTGGCCGCCGACAACGGAGAGCGAGTGGCACGACCCGGGTTTGACCCGCGGTTCGGGGCCATGTAAGTTAGACGAGTTGCCCCGGTGGGGCAGGCCCGCACGGGCCGAACCACTGGTGTGCGTCTGATCCTTGAGAACTCAACAGTGTGCCAAAAGTCGACGAGATAATCAGTAGTAACCCTCGTCTGTGGTGTCGGGGCCCTTGTGGTCTTGATGCTGTGGCGAGTTTTGAAATTCCGACAATTGACTGTCAGCAGTCAGTTCTCAGGAATCAAACCAAGTAGTGATGTAGCTCCCTTTGGGGGTGCATTTTCAACGGAGAGTTTGATCCTGGCTCAGGACGAACGCTGGCGGCGTGCTTAACACATGCAAGTCGAGCGGTAAGGCCACTTCGGTGGTACACGAGCGGCGAAC
>NZ_LMNM01000003.1:0-620166 GCF_001423365.1 Aeromicrobium sp. Leaf291 | reverse complement strand
GCCCTTCAGCGCCGATGGTACTGCGTGGGAGACTGCGTGGGAGAGTAGGACGCCGCCGGACAATCATTAGCGCGAGGCCGCTCCCTTCAGGGAGCGGCCTCGCTGCATTTCCCGAGTAGACGAGCGCGCTGGCGCCGTCGACGTCGGGTGCACGCCGACGGTCAGTCGACGGTGGGTGCGCCTGACGATGCCCGCTCACGAAGCACGGCGCGCAGGCGTGGTGCCGAGCGCCGGATTCCGCAGGCCACCACGGTCGACCGGCCCCACGCGAGCAGTCCGTGCCCGGAACCGGCGTCCTCGAGCACCTCGGGCTCGCCCTCGACGGGCAGGCAGCCGACGACCTTGAGGGAGACGCCCGCGATCTCGCTCCAGAAGTAGTCGTCCACGATCGGCGTGTCGACGGGCTGTCCCAGGACGGTGGCGGCGGCGACGCGACCGTGGGCCACCGCGTTCGCCCAGAAGGGACGGCGCACGACCCCCTCCGGCGTACGGACCGTCGCGACGTCGCCGGCCGCGTAGACGTCGGCGAGGCTCGTGCGGGCGTGGTCGTCGATCACGACGCCGTGGTCGGTCTCGAGTCCCGAGCCGTGCAGCCAGTCGGTCACGGGCTCGTCACCCACGCAGCTCACGACGACGTCGGCCGCCAGCTTCTCGCCGTCGTCCAGCCTGACGGCGTACACGGGGTCGCCCACGAGGGCGGCGCCCGAGCGGCGGAAGTCGATGCCGAGCGTCGTGGCGCGCTCGCACATGGCGGTGGCCAGGTGATCCCCGAGGAGGCGCTGCAGGGGAGGGTCGACGTCGACGACCGTCACCCGCAGGCCCGCCGTCGCGGCGGCCGTGGCCACCTCGAGCCCGAGGAATCCTGCACCGACGACCACGGCGATCGAGGCGTCGGCGAACCGCTCACGGACGCGGCGGGCGTCGTCGACGGTCCTGAGGACGAGCTCACCGGTCTGCCCGGGAGCGGCGATGCGCCGGGCGCGTGAGCCGGTGGCGACGACCAGGGCGTCGAAGCGGTGGGTGCTCCCGTCGTGGGTCGAGACCGTGCGGCCGGCGTGGTCGAGGCTCGTGGCCGTGGCCTGCACGAGCTCGACGTCGAGCGAGGAGTGGTCCATGAGCACCGAGTCCTCCGCCGCCGCACCGGCGAGCACGGCCTTGGACAGCGGTGGCCGGTTCGTGCCCGGCTCGGGGTCGACGAGCGTCAACCGCCCCTCGTACCCCCGTGAGCGGAGCTCTCGAAGGACCGTGGCCCCGGCAGTGGATCCGCCCACCACCACGACGTCGCGTGGACTCATGCCAACCGCAGTGCAGCGACGGGGCACGAGTCGACCGCGCGTCGGCCCGCCGCCTCGTGCTCCGTCGGCACCTCGGCGCCGTCGAAGTGGTGGACGAGGTCGCACTCGTCGTCGAGGTCGAAGACGTCAGGTGCCTGGTCGACGCAGAGCCCGTGGCCCTCGCACCGGTCGTAGTCGGCGATGATCCGCATGGTCACTGGCCCTTCCCGTCGGCCACCAGCCGCAGCGGTAGGTGATCGAGCTTGTGGATGATGTTGTTGAGGCCCCACGTGGGGGCGCCCGTGATCTCGAGGCGGTCGACGCGCCGGACGACCGAGCGCAGGATCGACTGCGTCTCGAGACGAGCCAGGCCCTGGCCCGCGCACCCGTGCGCACCCTGGCCGAAGCCCAGCTGCGGAGTGGCGTTCCTGGTGATGTCGAAGCGGTCGGGCGCGTCCCAGAAGCGCTCGTCGCGGTTGGCCGAGGCGTAGAACACGACCACCCGTGACCCGGCCCCCACGGTGACTCCACCGATCTCGGCGCCGCGCTCGACGTACCGTGAGAAGGCCCGCAGTGGCGACTCCAGACGGACGACCTCGTTGACCGTGTTCGGGATCAGGGAGGGGTCCACCTTGAGCGCTGCCCACTGGTCGGGGTGCTCGGCCAGCAGCATCAGGGCGCTCGCGATCGCACTGATCGTCGTGTCCAACGAGGGCGCGAGGTAGTCGATCATGAGGGCGGGGCACTCACCGCGCTGCACCTCACCGCTCCCGACCTTCTCGAGGAGGTCGGCTCCCATCGAGCCCGGCAGCACCGCTCCGCGGCGGACGACCGAGCGCGCGAAACGCATCATCCCGATCGTCGACGGTGCCGTGCGGACGGTCTGCCCGTTGACGGGACCGAGCGAGTCGAAGGTGGCCCCCGCCCATCGCAGCAGGTTCTCGCGCCCCTCCTCGGGCCAGCCGATCAGGTCCGGCACGAACGACGTGGGCAGCGCCTCGGCGATGTCGACGACGCCGTCGACGTGCTTCCTCTGCACGGCAGCCGCCACGACGGCGTCCGCTCGCTGCTCGACCTCGTCGCGCATCGATCGCAGGGCCTTCGGGGTCAGACGGGAGGCCAGGAGCCTGCGGCGGCGGTCGTGCTCCTCGCCGTCGCTGTTGAGCGTCGTGCCGCGGCCGAGCCGGTTCGCCACGGGGTTGAGGGCCACGCCGCGGCCGGAGACGAACGTCGCGTCGTCCAGCAGCACCTGCTTGCAGTCGTCGTGGCGCGTCACCGCGAGCACGCCCTGCTTGGCGAGCCGCACGACGGGACCCAGGGCCCGCATGCGCTCGTAGTGGGGGTACGGATCGAGGATCGCGTCGGGTGCGTAGACGTCCGGCCGGTAGGTCGGGACGGTCGTAGTCATGCGGACACCTCGGTCCTCGCGGGAGTGATGAGCGACGCGGCCAGGGCGACGAGCGCCGAGACGTCGTGGCCGGACGCCATGGTGGTGCGGTCGGGGCGCACCAGCGCCGCCGTCGCGCGTCCCTCGTGCAGCCACGAGGAGAGCTCGGGACGATCGGTCGTCCCGACGACGGTGCAGTCTCGGGCCTCGAGCTCGCGCCGGTCGGTCGGGGAGGGCGCTTCGGAGGTCACGAGTGCCCAACCGGGACCGATGAGGTCGTCGACCACGCGGCGGCCATGCACGGTGTTCGGGCAGAGCCGCCCGGCCAGGCGGTCCCCGCGGCGCGCCGAGACGAACGACGACCCGGCCAGGGGTGGCGTGGCGCTGTCGATGAAGCGTCGACGCACGATCGGCGTGCGGTTCATTACCGGCACGGCGCCGGCGCGAAGTGCGTCGCCCGCACGACCACCGCGCGTCATGATCGTGCCCAGGAGGCGTGCCGTGTCGATCATCGACCGGGCGTGACGGGACCGCTCGGGCTCATAGGTGTCGAGCACGTCGGCCGGCAGGGAACCCTCGAGGAACCCGGCGACCTTCCACCCGAGGTTGCTCGCGTCCCGGATGCCCGCCCCCATGCCCTGGCCGATGAACGGCGGGGTCAGGTGGGCGGCGTCGCCGAGCAGGAAGATGCGCCCTGACCGCCACCGGTCGGCGACGGCGGCGCGGAACGTGTACTCGGCGGACCGGATGACCTCGAGGGCCGCCAGGTCGGTGCCGGCGGTCCAGGGTGCGACGAGCGGGGCGATCGCCGCGAGCGAGGCGAAGTCCGCCGCGGTCTCGTGGTCGAGCAGCTGGAACTCCCAGCGGTACCTCTCCGGACCGATGCGCATGTACGTGGCCGCCCGGGTGCTGTCGCACACCTGGTGCACGCCCTCCCACTGCCGCAGGTCCTCACCGGTCCGGATGTCGACGACGAGCCACCGCTGCTCGAACCCGAGGTCGGTCATGGTCGAGCCGATCGACCGGCGCACGAGGCTGTTGGCGCCGTCGCAGCCCAGCAGGACCTCGGCGTCGAGGAGCTGCTCCTCCCCGGTGGTGATCGCCCGCGCACGCACGCGGACCCGGCCGGGGGAGGGCTGCTCGACGGTGGTCACCTCGTGCCCCCCGAGGAGCGTGACCGCGGGCGTCTCGGCCAACCGGGCGCGCAGCAGGCCCTCGAGGTCGGGCTGGTCGAACATGCTGGCGCGGGTGAAGCCCGAGGTCGGCGAGACCCCTTCGCGGGGGAACTCGCCCAGCACCCGCAGTGCAGCGTCGACCAGGCGCAGCCCTCCGCCCGGGCGCGAGATCGCGGCGAAGCGCTCGGCGACGCCGAGCCGGTCGAGGATGCGCAGCACCTCGTCGTCGAGGTGGACGGCTCGCGGTTGCGGGTACACCCCTTCCCAGCGGTCGATCACGACGCTCGGGGTGCCGTGCCGGGCGAGCTCGAGCGCGGCGCACGCGCCCGTGGGTCCCGCCCCGACGATGATGACCGGGATCGGAGCCTTCGCCGCGGCGGTCACGGCGCTCACGCCGTCCATCGCACCCGGGTCCGCTGGGACCCGAGGTCGATCGCGCCGTCGTCGGTCGCGATCGAGACCTCCACGAGGTCGCCGTCCTGCAGGTATCGCGGGTTCTTGGCCTGCTTGGCGAAGAAGATGCGCCACTTGGTCGCCGGCGGCAGCAGGGAGCCGATGACCTCGATCGGCTTGGGCGGCGCGCTCAGGGCCGTGCCCACCGGGGTGCCGGTGAGCAGCAGGTCGCCGGGGGCGAGCTGCTGGAACCGCGCAAGCGCCCGGACCGCAGCGAGCGGACCGTAGATCATGTCGGAGGCCGGCTGGTCCTGGCGGAGCTCCCCGTTGACCCAGAGGCGCAGCCGCAGCTCGGTGAACCGGGCCAGCTCGCCGTCCTCGAGGACCAGGAGGACGGGCCCCGTCGGTGTGAACGTGGGGTAGGACTTGGACTCGTAGAACTGGGTCTTCGGCAGCTGCTGGTCGCGCGCCGAGACGTCGTTGGTGACGACGAGTGCCGCGACGATGCCCGGGAGGTCGGACTCCGTGACATCGCTGCCGACCGGGACCTCGCGCCCGAGGACGAGACCGATCTCCACCTCGTAGTCGAGCAGGGTGACGTGGGCCGGACGCACGATGTCGTCGGTGGGGCCGCTGATCGACCCGGAGGCCTTGCGGAAGAACGCCAGCGGGACCGAGTCCGGGTCCATGCCCGCGTCCTTGGCGTGGCTCGCGTAGTTCGCCATCTGGGCCACGACGCGGCACGGGGCCGTGACGGGCGAGACGAGGGCGAGGCCGTCGACCGGGACCGGGTCACCGGAGTCGCGGGCCGCGAGCACGGCGTCGCGGTCGGCGAGCAGCTCGGCGGTCGTGGTGGCGTCGGTCGCGATGCGGACGGCGCCGTCGGGACGCTGCAGCCACCAGGCGTCGGCGGTGCGCAGGACGGGAAGGGTCATGAGCGGGCAACTTTCATCAGGCCGAGCAGGCGGGTCAGGTCGAACTCGTTGTCGGTACGCAGAGCGGTGGTCATCGAGAGCGCCTCGCGCAACGACTCCCGGCCGGGGGCGATGCCGAGGAAGTCCGCGGTCGCGGGCGGGCCCCACTGGGCGAGACCGCTGGCCGTCATCTCGGCCCATCCGGGCTCGAGCGAGGCGTCGAACATGTCGCCGTCGCTGAAGTGCTCGACGAGGAAGCCGTCCGGGTCGCGCCAGTAGTCGAAGATCTGGCTGCCCTGGATGTGACGGCCGATGCCCCACGAGTGGTGGTAGCCGAGGTCCTTGAGGTGCTCCCCGCCGGCGGCGAGCGCGTCGAGGTCGGCGACCTGGTACGCCGAGTGCACGTAACGGTTGCGGGGACCGAGGGTCATCGCCAGCGTGTGGTGGTCGGCCGGGGTGTCGCCGCGGTCGCAGCGGATGAAGCTCATCGTCGGCCCGCGGTGGCGCTGGCCCGGGAAGTACAGGAAGTCCGAGACGATCAGGCCCAGGTGGTCGAGGTACCAGTCCAGCGACGCCAGGTACTGCGTGGTCTGCAGCACGACGTGCCCGAGGCGCTCCACGACGGCAGGCGCACGTGGTGGGCGCTGGGTCTGGTTCGCGCGGTCCTGCGTCCCGCCGAAGTTGAACGTGTGGACCGGCTGGGTCTCGAGGGCAGGGTGCTCGATGGTGTCGGCCACGACGCGCACCAGAGCGCCGGCCGGCTCACGGACGTCGACGCTGAGACCGCCCAGGTGCTCCGGCAGGCGGCGGGCCTTGGTGCCGGTGGCCTCGGCAAGGCGGAGCAGGTCCGTCGTGGCCGCGGCGCGGAAGGCGGGGCCCACGAACCGTGAGCCTTCCCCCTTGCGGATGATGACGCACGGGCTGCCGGGCAGCGCGCCTCGCAGGTTCAGCTCGTGGGCCGAGCGGTGCGTCACGGAGAACCCGAAGGCCCGGGCGAACACCTCGGCCGCCGCGAGGTCCGGCTTCTCGAACTCCAGCCATGCGATGTCGTGCACCTTGATGACGGGCTGCGCCGACCGGTGGCGGTGCTCACCCGCCCGCGGACCCTGCTCGCTGTGCAGGTCACGGTGACTGGGGTCGTGCTCACGCATTGAGGATTCCTCCGAAACTGAAGATTTCTTCAGAGTAGGGATGCGACGGTCCGTGGTCAAGCGTTCTCGCGGGCTAGGATCGTCGCCATGGCCGCCCCTGTGAGCACGTCACGCTTCGACAAGCGCCGTGCCCGCACGCGCGCCGCCCTCATCGAGGCAGCGCAGGGGTTGCTGGTGGAGGGCCGGCTGGGCGTCCCGATCCAGGAGGTCACCGAGCGCGCCGACGTGGGCATCGGGACCTTCTACAACCACTTCGCCTCGAAGGACGAGCTGTTCGCCGCCGCGATCGAGTCCGCACTGTCGCAGTGGGCGGAGTCCCTGGACGCCGTCGACGACGGCACGACCGATCCGGCGGCCCTCTTCGCGCGCAGCTTCCGGCTCACGGGACGCCTGCACCGGCTCGAGCCCCAGATCAGTCGCGTGCTGCTGACTCAGGGCCATGCGCTCTCCCAGTCGCCGGACGGGATGGGGCCGCGCGCCCGCCGCGACATCCGCGCGGCGCAGGAGGCCGGACGCTTCCTCGACATGGACCTGGACCGCGCGATGGTGGTGGTCACCGGCGCCATGATCGAGCTGGGTCACCTCCTGCACGAGCGTCCAGGGCTCGACGAGGCCGAGACGGTCGACGGTGTCACGTCCGACGTCCTCGTGGCCCTCGGGCTCGAGCGCGCCGAGGCCGAGCGCCTGTGCGCGGAGCCCCTTCCCTCGATCGACGCGACGGCCGGGCTCGGCTGACCGGCCAGGTCCGGATCGTGGATCCGGCGCGCGGCGGCGGAGTCGTAGGCCCCGTGGGACTCGAACCCACAACCCGCGGATTAAAAGTCCGCTGCTCTGCCAGTTGAGCTAGAGGCCCTGGCGAGGCCAGTCTGCCAGCGTTCGGTGGACGCGGCCGCCGGGCCGTCGCCATCGGCGCGAACTGCTGCCGAGAGGTGGCCGGTGGGGTTACCCTGGGCGCACCGCCTCCCCCCGGGCGGTGGACATCCCCTTGCATCATCGGAGCACCCCATGCTCGAGCCCCTCGACGATCGTCTTCGCGACGACGACGTGCTCGACGAGATCGAGCTCACGAGCCGGTTGATCATCGCCGCGTCGAACCGCGAGACCCCCATGACGCAGGCCGAGGTCGACGCGTTCCTCGGCCTCGACATCCGCTGAACGGACCCTCGAGGTCCGGCCGATTGACACTTGGTGAACGTCAGCACCTACAGTTGTCTCGGCCTGAACCGAATCGACAGGAGCTTGGCGTGCGATTTCGCATCCGTCCGGTGGAGACGTCCTTCTACGACCTCTTCGCAGAAGCCGCATCCCACCTCGTGCACGGTGCCAACCTCCTGGCACAAGTCCTCGACCCCGACGTCGACCGCGTCGCCCTCGGCGAGCAGATGCGCGACGCCGAGCACCAGGCCGACGAGACGACCCACAAGATCGTCAAGCGGGTCAACTCGACGTTCGTGACGCCGTTCGACCGCGAGGACATCTACCGCCTCGCCAGCAGCCTCGACGACGTCATGGACTTCATGGAGGAGACGGTCGACCTGATCGGCCTCTACGAGATCGGCGAGCTGCCCAGCCAGTTCGCCGCCCAGGTCGAGGTCCTGCAGCGCGCCTGCCAGCTGACCGCCGAGGCCATGCCCCGACTGCGCACCATGAAGGACCTCGAGGAGTACTGGATCGAGATCAACCGCCTCGAGAACCAGGGCGACCGGTCCTACCGGCGCATCCTCGCCGACCTGTTCAGCGGCAGCTACAAGTCGCTGGAGGTCCTGAAGCTCAAGGACGTCGTCGACTCCCTCGAGCACGCGATCGACGCCCTGGAGTCCGTGGCCAACACGGTGGAGCAGATCGCCGTCAAGGAGTCCTGAGCCATGGACCTCGTCCTGACGATGGTGATTGCCGTCGTCGTGATCGCGCTCGTCTTCGACTACACGAACGGGTTCCACGACGCGGCCAACGCGATCGCGACCTCGATCTCGACGCGTGCCCTCACCCCGCGCATCGCCCTGGCGATGGCGGCGGTCCTCAACTTCGTGGGGGCCCTGCTCGGTGTGGGGGTGGCCCAGACGATCCAAGGCATCATCGACATCGACTCACGGGTGTCGTCCGGCGTCGACATGGATCGCGCCCACGGCCTGACGATCGTGCTGGCGGCGCTGATCGGCGCGATCACCTGGAACCTCATCACCTGGTACTTCGGCATCCCCTCGTCGTCGTCGCACGCCCTCATCGGCGGCATCGTCGGCGCCGGCGCTGCCTCGGCCACGGCAGTCGACTGGGCGACCCTCGTCGAGAAGGTCGCCATCCCGATGGTGCTCTCGCCGCTGCTGGGCTTCGCGGGTGCCTTCGCCCTGATGACGGCCATCATGTGGATATTCCGCAAGGCCAACCCAGGGAAGGTCGCCCGCGGCTTCCGCCACGCGCAGACCGTCTCGGCGGCCGGCATGTCGCTCGGCCACGGCCTGCAGGACGCGCAGAAGACGATGGGCGTCATCGTCCTCGCGCTCGTCGCCGGTGGGTTCGAGGACGGCTCCGACGTCCCGCTCTGGGTCATCATCGCCGCCGCCTCCGCCATCGCGGCCGGCACCTACTCGGGCGGGTGGCGCATCATGCGCACCCTCGGGCGTCGCATCATCGACCTCGACCCGCCCCGCGGCTTCGCGGCCGAGGGCGTGGCCGCCACGGTGCTCTACGTGATGGCGATCGGCCTGCACGCCCCCGTCTCGACGACGCACACGATCACCTCGGCCATCATGGGCTCGGGCGCCACCAAGCGCTTCAGCGCGGTGCGCTGGGGCGTGGCCAAGGGCATCGTCACCGCCTGGATCGTCACCATCCCCGCGGCTGCCGCGGTCGCGGCGGGGTTCTACGGCGTCGCCCAGTTCTTCCTGCCCTGACCCGGCCGGGGCTGAACCCCGGGATGCACGGGTTGCTTCCCGTGCCGCCTTGGGAGAACCATGCAGCCCGGGAGATTCCCAGGTCGACCTGGGAATCGGCGAGACCGGGGCGGAACGCAGCGACGCCCGCCCCGGAGAGGGACGGGCGTCGAGGACGCGTTGCTCGGTCGGCTCAGCCGAACCGGCCCTGGATGTAGGCCTCGGTGGCCGACTCCTCGGGGTTGGAGAAGATCTTCTCCGTGCGGCCGAACTCGACGAGCTTGCCCGGCTTGCCCACGCCCGCCAGGTTGAAGAACGCGGTGTCGTCGGAGACACGCGCCGCCTGCTGCATGTTGTGGGTGACGATGACGATCGTGTACTTCTCCTTGAGCTCGTGGATCAGGTCCTCGATGACGCTCGTGGAGATCGGGTCGAGGGCCGAGCACGGCTCGTCCATGAGCAGCACCTCGGGCTCCACCGAGATGGCGCGGGCGATGCACAGGCGCTGCTGCTGACCACCCGACAGCCCGGAGCCCGGGCGGGCGAGGCGGTCCTTGACCTCGGCCCACAGACCGGCGCTGCGCAGCGAGCGCTCCACGATGTCGTCGGACTCGGACTTCTTCATCCGCTTGCTGTTGAGCTTCTGGCCCGCCAGCACGTTGTCGTAGATCGACATCGTCGGGAACGGGTTGGGGCGCTGGAAGACCATGCCCACCATGCGGCGCACGTTCACCGGGTCCATCTCGTCGGCGTAGAGGTCCTCGCCGTCGATGAGCACCTTGCCCTGCACGTAGGCGCCGGGGATGACCTCGTGCATGCGGTTCAGCGACCGCAGGAAGGTCGACTTGCCGCAGCCCGAGGGGCCGATGAAGGCGGTCACCGCGCGGGCGGGGATCGCGATGTTGACGCCCTCCACGGCGAGGAAGTCGCCGTAGTAGATGTTCAGGTCGGAGACGTCGATGCTCTTGGCCATCGGGGTTTACCTTTCGCCCTTGGGTGAGAAGAAGTACGACACGAGACGTGCGACGAGGTTGAGCAGCATCACGAGGGCGAGCAGCACGAGCGCCGCTCCCCATGCGCGGTCGATGCTGAACTCCGGCGGGACGCCCGGGTAGCGGATCGAGGAGTAGGCGAACACCGGCAGCGTGGCCATGCGTCCGTCGAAGAGGTTGAAGTTGGTGGAGTCCGTGGCGCCGGCGATGATCAGCAACGGGGCCGTCTCGCCGATCACACGGGCGATCGAGAGCGTGATGCCGGTGACGATGCCGGCCAGGGCCGTGGGCACCACGACCTTCGCGATGGTGCGCCACTTCGGCACGCCCAGGGCGAACGCGGCCTCGCGCAGCTCGTTCGGCACGAGCTTGAGCATCTCCTCGCTGGAGCGCACCACCACGGGGATCATCAGCACCGAGAGGGCCACCGAGCCGCCGATGCCCATGCGCACGCCTTCACCGAAGAAGATGACGAACAGGGCGTAGGCGAACAGGCCGGCCACGATCGACGGGATGCCGGTCATGACGTCGACGAGGAAGCGGATCCAGCTGGAGATCTTCTTGCCGGCGCCGTACTCCACCACGTAGATGGCGGTGAACAGGCCGATCGGCACGCTGATGAGCGTCGCTGCGCCGGTGATGAGCAGCGTGCCCATGATGGCGTGGTAGATCCCGCCGCCCTCGCCCACGACGTTGCGCATCGAGGCGTTGAGGAACTCGCCGGACAGCACGGGCACGCCGCGCGACAGCACGGTCCAGATGATGCTGGCCAGTGGGATGAGCGCGAGGCCGAAGGCGGAGAAGACGAGGAGCGTGACGAGCCGGTCGACGGCCTTGCGGCTGCCCTCCACGAGGCGCGACCAGATCGGCAGCGCGAAGGTGAGGAACCAGCCGAGCAGGACGCCCCGGACCGGTCCGATGCCGGAGAGGGAGGCCAGGACCGCGACCGTGGCAGCGGCTCCGACCACGACGCGCGGCGCCCATAGCGGCAGCGTCGCGCCGCGCAGGGAGTCGAGGAGCTCCTCGGTCTCGCGGGAGCGCTGGGGACGGGGATCGGTGGTGGTCATCAGTTGGCTCCCGAGAAGTCCTTGCGCCGGTCCACGATCGCGCGGGCGGCGAAGTTGACGGCGAAGGTGATGACGAACAGGACGAGGCCGGAGGCGATGAGCGCGTTGACGGTCAGGCCGCTGGCCTCGGGGAAGCTGAGGGCGATGTTGGCCGCGATCGTGCTGGGGTTGGTCGAGCTGATCAGGTTGGCCGTGACGACCGACGCGGGCGAGAGCACCATGGCCACCGCCATCGTCTCGCCGAGCGCGCGGCCCAGGCCGAGCATCGCGCCGGAGACGATGCCGGATCGCGCGTACGGGAAGACGGCCATGCGGACCATCTCCCAGCGGGTGGCGCCGAGTGCGAGCGCGGCCTCCTGGTGCAGACGCGGCGTCTGCAGGAAGATCTCCCGGCAGATGGCGGTCATGATCGGCAGGATCATGATCGACAGCACGATGCCGGCGGTGAGGATGGTGCTCCCCGTCGGCGACGGCGGTCCGGCGAACAGGGGGATGAAGCCCAGGTTCTCGTTCAGCCACCGGTAGAAGGGCACGATCGTCGGGGCGAGGAAGATGATGCCCCAGGCTCCGTAGACGACGCTCGGGACCGCGGCCAGCAGGTCGATCACGTAGCCGAAGACCGACCCGAGTCGCTTCGGCGAGTAGTGCGAGATGAACAGCGCCACACCGATGGCCACGGGAACCGCGATGACCAGGGCGAGCACCGCGGCGAGGAGCGTGCCGTAGACGAGCGGCCACACGTAGGGCACGAAGCTCTGGCCGCTCTTCACCTCGTCGGGCGAGGCCGTGATGCCCGGGATGCCCTCGACGGTCAGGAAGAGGGCGACGCCGGCGAGCGTCAGCAGGATGAGGAGCGCGGCGCCGAAGGAGAGGCCGAAGAACACTCGGTCGCCGGGGCGCGTCGGGGCGCGGCGGGCCTGGGGAGGCTCGGGGGCGAGCTTCGAGGTCACGACGGTCCTTCCGGGTAGGGGGGAGACGAGCCGGTCCGGTCCCCGACCCGGCCCGTGGGGGCCTGAGGTCGGGGACCGGATCCGATCAGCTGGCGGCCTTGATGGCGCCGACGGCCTCGGCGACCTTGCTGGCGAAGTCCGCCGTGAGCGGCGCGGAGCCGGCCTGCTCGGCGGCCGTCTTCTGGCCCTCGTCGCTGGTCACGTACTCGAGCCAGCCCTTGACGAGGTCGGCCTTCGGCGCCTCGTCGTAGGACTCGCAGCCGATCATGTACGACACGAGGACGATCGGGTACACGCCGGCCTCGGTGGTGTCGCGCTCGATGTCGAGGGCGATGTCGGTGGCGTCGCGGCCCTCGACCTCGGTGGCGGTGTCGAGCACCTTGGCCGCGGCCTCGGGGCTGACCTCGACGAACTCGTCGCCGACCTTGACCTTGGCCTGGCCGAGGTCACCGGCCTGCGACTCGTCGGCGTAGCCGATCGTGCCGTTGCCGTTGGTGACGGCCTGGACGACGCCCGACGTGCCCTGAGCGGCCTCGCCACCCTTGATCGGCCAGGTCTCGACCTCGCCGCCGCTCCACGAGCCACCGGAGGCGGCCTCGAGGTAGGCGGTGAAGTTCTTGGTGGTGCCCGAGTCGTCCGAGCGGTGGACGGGGGTGATCGTGGTGTCCGGGAGGTCGGCGTCGGGGTTGTCGGCCGCGATGGCCGAGTCGTTCCACTTGGTGATCTTGCCCTCGAAGATCGCACCGATGTTCTCGGGCGAGAGGTTCAGCTCGTCCACGCCCTCGAGGTTGTAGATGACCGCGATGGGGCTGACGTAGGTGGGGACCTCGACGACCGGACCGCCGCAGCGCTCCTGGGCCTTGGTGAGCTCGTCGTCCTCGAGGTAGGCGTCGGAGCCGGCGAAGTCGACGCCACCGGCGATGAACTGCTCGCGACCGGCGCCGGAGCCGGCGGGGTCGTAGTTCACGGTCACGTCGCTGTTGGCGGACTGGAAGCCGGCCTTCCAGGCGCCGACGGCAGCCTCCTGCGAGCTGGCACCGGCACCGTTGAGGGTGCCGGAGAGCGACGAGTCGCCCGAGCCCGAGCCGGAGTCGCCCTCGTTGGAGGCGCCACAGGCGGAGAGTCCGAGAGCGAGGGTGAGAGCGAGTGCCGCGGGGGCGGCTGCACGCAGCGTGGTGCGGTTCACGGGGGGTGTCCCTTCGATGATCACATGCTTCTGTCGTCGTGGACGCTAGGGAAGCCAGGTGTATCGGGACCCGTAGGACGGTGAACGGCCGGTGAACGATGGGCGAAGGAAGCGGACTCGTCGCTGGTCAGCGGGGTGACGCAGGTCTCCCCAGCGGCTCGGAGGCGAGCACCTTCCCGCGGCGGTGGTGCAGCACGACCCCCTCGCCGGGGGCGAGGTCGGGGGCCTCGACCCCCAGCGCCTCGAACACCCACGGAAGCGTCGGGCGGTGCCCACAGATCACGGCGGGGGGCTTGGCGTCGAGGACGGCGTCGACGCAGCGGCGCACGTCGGAGCGGCGGGTGTCCTCGGTGAGCCGGTCGTCGATCTTCAGGAACGCGCCGATGGACCGGGCGAAGGGCTCCACGGTGGCCGCACAGCGCTCGGCCGGGCTGGTGACGACGCGCCGCACCCCGTACGCCTGCAGGATCGGCACGAGGGCCTCGGCGCGGCGCTCGCCGACGAGGGTCAGTGGGCGGAGCGCGTCCTCCCCGGACCAGCTCTCGCGCGCCCTCGCCTTGCCGTGGCGGACCACGACGAGCGTGCGGGTGCGGTGGGCCTTGTCGTCGCGCAGGTCCAGGAAGGCCTCGAGCAGGTCGTGGTCGTGGTCGTAGCTGAGGAGCTTGCGGGCGTGCCCCGGCCGCACCCACCGCACCTCGTCGACCTCGCGGTTCGGCACGAAGGGCGTCTCGGTGCGGCCGACCACACGGGCCGCCCAGTAGCTGACCCGCTTGGGGCCGCCGGCCACGCGGTACTGCGTGTCGGGCAGCGGGTGGCCGAGCCGGATCCGCTGCCCGGTCTCCTCGGCGACCTCGCGGACCGCGGTCGTCACCAGGTCTTCCCCGGGGTCGGGCTTGCCCTTCGGGAACGTCCAGTCGTCGTAGCGCGGACGGTGCACGAGGAGGAGCTCGACGGGGCGTCGACTCGTGTCGTCGGGACGAGGGGTGGCGCGCCTCCAGGTGACGGCGCCGGCGGCGGTCAGCGGACGTTCACGTGACATGCCTCGTATTGTTCACGTCCAAGGTGTCCAGACGGTGACGAACCGACCTGGCGAGACGACGAGGAGGTGGTCCGGTGGTGCGCAGGAGCCCGTCGGTCGTGGTGCTCGCCGTCGTCCCGCTCGTGGTGCTCGCGCTCGCCGCCGGGGTCGCCTGGGCCGTCACGGGACCGGGGCAGCAGGTCCTCGGGCGGGCCGACGTCCGCGGGCCGCTGGCGTCGGCGCTGGCGGTCGCCCCGGCCGACACGACGGTGCTGGGCTTCACCGACTGGGACCGCATCCGCGACTCCGGGGTGGCCGATCCCGCCACGCGCGACCTGGCCACGCGGTCGGCGCTCTCCGACATCGGCGAGGCCGTGCCCCAGGCGCTCGGCTGGTCGACCGACGACGTCCGCTGGGAGGCGTTCGTGCAGGACCTCGGTGCCGGGGTCCTGGTGGTCGCACCCGGTGACGCGTTGTCCTGGAGCGAGGTCGAGGACGGTCTTCGCGAGGCCGGGTTCGACCAGGACGGCGACGGGTGGAGCGCCACGCCGCAGGTCCTCACCGAGAACGGTCTCGGTGACCAGTTCACCGCGGTGCGGCTCGTGCGCTCGGCCGGCGTGCTGGTGGCCGCCACCGCGCCCGAGGCCGCCGACCAGGTCGTGCGGACGGCCACGGGCCGCGACGCGTCGCTCGCCACGGTGCGCCAGGCGGCCGACACCGCCCAGGCCCTGGCCGGCACCGACACCGTGCTGCTGCAGGCGGGCTCGCTGGGGTGCGACGCCGCCGCGGTGCCCGACACCGACCGCGCCGCCGCCGACGCCGTGCAGGCGCGTGAGGGCCGTCTGCAGGCCTACTCGTTCGCGGGGCGGTCCCTCACCGACCGCGGGGGCTCCGGCGCCAGTGCACAGACCGCGACCTTCGCGATGACGTTTGACGACGTCTCGACCGCCCGGGAGCAGGCGCCGATCCGCGAGCGGCTCGCGACCGGCCCCTTCATCGGGCGCACCGGCCAGGTGGAGGACGAGCTGCGCGACCCCTCCACCACGGTGGACCAGGCCACGGTGGCGCTGTCGTTCGACCGGTCCGCCGACGGCACCGTGCTCATGCTCGGCACGGGCGCCCTGCTCTTCGCCGCCTGCTGAACGGCCTCAGGAGGCCGCGCGGCTGCGGCGGCGCTTGGCGCGGGCGATCAGCTCGGTCTGCACGTCGCGCTCGGTCGCGTGGCGGGTCCACGTGCCGTCGGCGCCGAGGTGCCAGGAGCTGGTGGCGTCGTCGGCCATCCTGGCGAGCAGGTCACCGAGCGTCTGCACGTGCTCGGCACTGGGCACCCGCACCAGCACCTCGACACGGCGGTCGAGGTTGCGGTGCATGAGGTCGGCCGACCCGATCCAGGCCTCGGGGCTCCCGCCACCGGCGAACCAGTAGACCCGGCTGTGCTCCAGGTAGCGCCCGAGCACGCTGCGCACCTCGATGTTGTCGCTCAGCCCCGGCACGCCCGGTCGGAGCGTGCAGATGCCGCGCACGACGAGTCGCACGGGGACGCCGGCGCGCGACGCCTGGTACAGACCGTCGATGACGCCCTCGTCGACGAGGGAGTTCACCTTGAACGAGATCCCGGCGGGCCGTCCGGCCCGGTGGTGCTCGATCTCGCGACCGATGTGCTCCAGCAGGCCCTCGCGCAGGCCCGACGGAGCCACCATGAGGCTGCGGTACTCGCTCTGGTGGGCGAACCCCGAGAGGGCGTTGAACAGCTCGAGCAGGTCGTTGGTGATGTCGGGGTCGCTCGTCAGCAGGCCGAAGTCCTCGTAGAGGCGGGCCGTCTTGGGGTTGTAGTTGCCCGTGCCGAGGTGGGCGTACCGGCGCAGCCCGTCGGGCTCGTCACGCACCACGAGGGCCAGCTTGCAGTGCGTCTTCAGCCCCACCAGGCCGTAGACGACGTGGCAGCCGGCGCGCTCCAGCTTGCGGGCCCAGCGGATGTTGGCCTGCTCGTCGAAGCGGGCCTTGATCTCCACGAGCACGAGCACCTGCTTGCCCGCACGGGCGGCATCGACGAGGGAGTCGATGATGGGGGAGTCGCCCGACGTGCGGTAGAGCGTCTGCTTGATGGCGAGCACGTGCGGGTCGGCGGCGGCCTGCTCGATGAAGCGCTGCACGCTCGTGGCGAAGGAGTCGTACGGGTGGTGCACGAGCACGTCGCGGCGACGCAGCGTGCCGAAGAGGTCGGCGGGGCTCGCGGTCTCGACCTCCGCCAGGTGCTCGTGGGTGCCCGGGACGAACGGGTCGAACTTCAGCTCGGGACGGTCGAGGTCGGCGATCTCGCCCAGGCTGCGCAGGTCGAGCGGACCCTGGAGACGGAACACCTCGTCCTGCCTGATGCCCAGCTCGGAGACGAGCAGGTCGAGCACCTCGGCGTCGATCGTCTCCTCGACCTCCAGCCGCACGGGCGGGCCGAAGCGGCGCCGCAGCAGCTCCTTCTCGAGCGCCTTGAGCAGGTTCTCGGCGTCGTCCTCCTCGACCTCGAGGTCCTCGTTGCGGGTCACGCGGAACGCGTGGTGGGCCACGATCTCCATGCCGGGGAACAGCAGGTCCAGGTGGGCGGCGATGACGTCCTCGAGGGGGACGTGGCGACCGTCGCTCGTCGGCATCCAGCGGTCGATGATCGGCGGGACCTTGACGCGCGCGAAGTGCTGCTTGCCGGTCTCGGGGTTGCGCAGCACCAGGGCGAGGTTCAGCGAGAGGCCGGAGATGTAGGGGAAGGGGTGGGCCGGGTCGACCGCCAGCGGCGTGAGCACCGGGAAGACCCGGTCGCGGTAGGTGGCGCTGACGTCGGCGCGTTCGCTCGGCGTCAGGTCGTCCCAGCGGACGAGGGCGATGCCCGCCTCGGCGAGCGCCGGCACGACGTCGGACGCGAAGGCGCGTGCCTGCTCGATCATGAGGCCGTGGCTGGCCTCGAGGCTGCTGGCGAGCACGTCCTTGGGGTGGAAGCCGCTGGCCGAGGGCACGGCCACGCCGGCGGCGATGCGGCGCTTGAGGCCGGCGATGCGCACCATGAAGAACTCGTCGAGGTTGCTGGCGAAGATCGACAGGAAGCGCACGCGCTCGAGCAGGGGCAGCGAGGCGTCGTCGGCGAGCTCGAGCACCCGGGCGTTGAACGCGATCCACGACAGCTCTCGGTCGAGGAAGCGGTCCGCGGGCAGCTCGCCGTCGGCGGGGTCGAACGGCGGGTCGACGTCGAACTCGTCGGGTGATGCGGGTGTCTCGACCGCGGGGAGGTCCAGATCGGTGGTGTCCACACGTCGAGTGTCGCAAGCCCAGGTGAACAGTGCTTGAACGACGACGTGTGCCGGGCTCGACGGACGCCGACGTCGCGGCGGACACGGGGGTCATGGACCGACGTGGGGCGCTATGGTGCGCGCATGGTGTCGACGACGAAGCTGCTGGCGCTGGTGCAGGCCAAGGGCGCCCAAGGCCTCTTCTCCCTCCCCACGCCGGTGATCAGGCGGCTCGCCGGTCGGCCCCGCACCGTCGAGGGCCGCACGCTCGATCCGGAGATGCAGCTCCTCCTGCGGATCATGGGCCTGCAGGGCCCCGCCGTGGAGACCCTGTCGATCACTCGCGGCCGTCGCATGTACACCGAGGCCTTCCAGATGCTCGGCGGCGCCCAGCCGATCGGTGCGGTCACCGACCGCACCATCGACGGCCCCGGCGGACCGCTCGCCCTGCGCTTCTACACGCCCCGAGGACTCAGCGGCCGGTCCCCGGCGCTCGTGTACCTGCACGGCGGCGGCTGGGTCTACGGCGACCTCGACGCCTACGACGCCGTCTGCCGGTTCCTGGCCGAGGAGGCGCAGGTGCGGGTCGTCTCCGTCGACTACCGCCTGGCGCCGGAGGCGCAGTTCCCGGCCGGCTTCGAGGACGCGTGGGCCGCCTGGCGCTGGGTCACCGAGCACGCCACCGGCCTCGGCATCGAGCCGTCCGCCATCGCCGTGGGCGGCGACAGTGCCGGCGGCAACCTCTCGGCCCTCGTGGCGCAGCACGCCGCCCACGCCGACGACGTGGTCGCGCCGGCCTTCCAGCTGCTGATCTACCCGGCCACCGACTTCGTGGAGGAGCTCCCCAGCCGGACGCTCCTCGGCGAGGGGTACCTGCTCACGAAGGCCTTCATGGACCTGTGCTCCGACAGCTACCTGGCCGGTGACGAGGACCGGGCCGACGCGCGACTGTCCCCGCTGCGCCAGGACGCCACCGGAGCGGCACCCGCCTACGTCGTGACGGCGGGCTTCGACCCACTGCGCGACGAGGGCACCGCGTACGTGGAGCACCTGCGGGCCGCCGGCGTCACGGTGGAGCACGTGGAGGAGCGCGGGCTCATCCACGGCTTCGCGAACATGGTGGGCATCGGTCGTTCCGCGCCGCGGGCCATGCGCCGGGCCGCCGCCGCGCTGCAGCGCGGTCTCAGCTGACGTCGGCGCGGCTCACGCGCGGGCGTAGAGCGTGTCGCGTGCGTGCTCGACGAAGCCGAGCCGACGGTAGACGGTGAGGGCGGCGTCGTTGTCGCCCTCGACGTAGAGGTCGACGGTCCGCAGGCCTCGTTCGTGCAGGTGGCGCAGACCGCGCGCGGTGAGGGCGGTGCCGAGCCCGCGGCCGTGCGCGGCCGGGTCGACCCCCACGACGTAGACCTCGCCGGTGTCCCCCTCGACCTTGGTCCAGTGGAAGCCGACGACCTCGCCCCGCTCGTCCTCCGCGACGAACAGGCCTGCGGGGTCGAACCACGGCTCGGCAGCGCGCCGCTCGAAGTCGGCGCGGTCCATGGCGCCCTGCTCGGGGTGGTGGGCGAACGCGCGCCCGTTCACCGCGACGACCGCGTCGGTGTCGTCGGGACGGAAGCCGCGCAGCGTGACGCCCTCGATCGCCCGCTCCTGGGGGGCCTGCTCGCCGAGCACGAGACGCAGGACCAGCAGGGTGCGCTCGGGCGTGAACCCGGCCGAGGCGGCCAGCGCCTGTGCGGCGGGCAGGTCGCCGTGCGCCCAGAGCCGACGTTCCCCGCGGTCGACCAGCTGGTCCAGGAGCGCCCGGCCGATGCCCTGGCGGCGGTGGTCGGGATGCACCACCAGCTCGGCGGGTGCGTCGGAGAAGGCGACCGCGGCCGCCACCTCGTCGCGCTCCAGCAGCACGCGGGGCTCGTCGCCCTCCCGCAGCGCGATGCGGGTCGCCTCGTTGAGGGGCTCCACGCCGTCGACGTCGGTGGCGGCACGGGCGAGGTCGGACAGGCTCATGCCTCCATGATGACGCGGGGTGCGAGACCCCGCGGCGCACCGGGTCCGTGGTCGGCGCGCCGCGGGGGTCAGCCGCGGTGCAGGTCGGCGAGCCGACGCAGCTGGTGGCCGACCTCGGCCGCCACCGCGCTCGCGAGCGCCTCCGGCGTGTCGTCCGCCGGCTCCGGCACCACGTGGTGCACGGTGCCGAGCTCGTGCAGGTCGAGCGCCGAGACGCGCTGCTGCTCGGCCATCTCGGGCGCGTGGTCGACGTCGCCGTGCACGATCGCGCTCGCACCCTCGGGCGGCAGGGGTGACAGCCACGCGTTCTCGGTGGCCACCACGACGTCGGCCGGCAGGAGCGCGAGCGCGCCGCCACCGCAGCCCTGGCCCAGCAGCACCGACACCGACGGGACGGTGAGGGTCGACATCGAGGCGATGCAGCGGGCGATCTCGCCGGCGATCGATCCTTCCTCGGCCTCGGGGGAGAGCTCGGCGCCCGGCGTGTCGATGACGGAGACGAGCGGCAGGCCCAGCTCCTGGGCCAGACGCATCCCGCGCCGTGCCTCGCGCAGCGCCGCCGGCCCCATGGGGTTGGCGGGCGTCTGGGTGGTGCGGTCCTGGCCGACCACGACGCACGGGACGCCGTCCAGGCGCGCCAGGGACACGAGCATCGCGCTGTCACGCTCGCCCTCGTCGGTTCCCTGCAGCCGCACGGTGGCGTCGCTGCCGTGCCGGAGCAGGTGGCGCACCCCGGCGCGTCCCTCGCCGCGGGTGAGCTCGATGGACTCCCACGTGCTCAGGCGACGTTCGGCGTCGGGCTCGCGACCCGGGCGGCGGTCCCGCGTGGACTCCGTTGCGGCGTCCACCAGGATGCCGAGGGCGCGGTCGACGACCATCGGCAGCTCGTCGTGCAGCACGACCTCGTCGATGATGCCCCGCTCGGCCAGGTTCTCGCTGACCTGGACGCCGGCCGGGAACGGCCGACCCTCCAGCAGCTCGTAGACCTTGGGCCCGAGGAAGCCGACGAGGGCGCCGGGCTCGGCCACCGTGACGTGCCCGAGCGAGCCCCACGAGGCGAACACGCCGCCGGTGGTGGGGTGCCGCAGGTGCACGAGGTAGGGCAGACCGGCCGCGCGGTGGTCCATGATCGCGCGGGAGATGTCGACCATGTGCACGAACGCGGGCGTGCCCTCCTGCATGCGGGTGCCGCCCGAGGCCGTGGAGGCGAGCAGGGGCAGGCCCTCGGCCGTGGCCCGGCGGACGGCGCTCGTGATGCGCTGGGCGGCGGCTCGACCGATGGATCCGGCGAGGAAGCCGAACTCGTTGAGCACGAAGGCCACGGGCCGGCCCTTCACGAGGCCCCGCCCGGTGATCACGGACTCGTCGGTGCCGGCCCGTGCCGCGGCCTTCTCGACCGCGGCGCGGTACTCGGGGGAGTAGCCCGAGACGTCGATCGGCTCGTCCCAGGACTCGTGGGACCCGGGGTCGAGCACGAGCTCCACCAGGTCGTGGGCGCCGATCCGCCCACCGCTCTGACGCTCGGTCATCGTTCTCCTTCGTCGATCCAGCGACGGACGGAGCCGCCGTGCTGGTCCAGCGTGGGGGGTGCCTGGTGGTCGGTGCGGGTCGTCTCGACCCCGCCGCCGTCGAAGAACCGCAACGGCGGACCCGGCAGCGTCACGCTACCCAGGGTCGCGTGCTCGACGTCGACGAGGAGCCCTTGGCTGTGGGTCTGGTCCCAGGCGTAGACCTCGTCGAGGGTGCGCACCTTGCCGGCGGGGATGCCGACCTCGGCGAGCCGCGCGAGCAGGTCCTCGGCCTTCCAGTCGGCGAAGACCTGCTCGACCAGCTCGACGACCTCCTCGCGACGGGCGACCCGCTCGGGGTTCGTCGCGAAGCCCTCGAGGTCGGGGTCGACGTCGAAGCCGGCGCAGAAGTCGTGCCAGAGGCCCTCGCTCCCGACGGCGATCTGCACGGCTCCGTCGGCGCAGCGGAACAGGCCGTACGGCGAGATGGACGCGTGGTGGTTGCCCTGCGCCCGGCCGACGGTGCCCGCGACGGTCCAGCGGGTCCCCTGGAAGCCGTGGACGCCGACCGTGGCGGCGAGCAGCGACGTGCGCACCACCTGGCCGCGGCCGGTCCGCTCCCGCTCGTGCAGCGCGGTCATGACGCCGTAGGCGCCGTACATGCCGGCCAGGATGTCCGAGATCGGGGTGCCGACCTTCTGGGGATCGTCCGGCGAGGAGCCCGTGATGGACATCAGCCCGGCCTCGCCCTGGGCGATCTGGTCGTAGCCGGAGCGGCCCCCCTCGGGCCCGTCGTGCCCGAAGCCGGTGATCGAGAGCACCACGAGGCGGGGGTTGCGCTCGCACAGGCCGTCGAGGCCGAGCCCGAGACGCTCGAGCACGCCCGTGCGGAAGTTCTCGACCAGCACGTCCGCGCGGTCGACCAGGGCGAGGAAGACGTCGCGGTCGGCCTCGTCCTTGAGGTTGAGCGCCACCGACTCCTTGTTGCGGTTGGCCGACAGGAAGTAGGTCGACTCGCGCTGCCCGTCGGGGTCGGCCTCGTCGGCCGTGCCGACGTGCCCGTCGGCGTGGGGCCAGCGGAAGGGCGGACCCCATCCGCGGGTGTCGTCGCCGTGGCCGGGGGCCTCGATCTTGACCACGCGGGCGCCGAGGTCGCCCAGCATCATCGTGGCGTGCGGCCCGGCGAGAGCGCGGGAGAGGTCGACGACCAGCAGGTCCGAGAGCGGTCCGGAGCTCGTCATGTCAGGCCCCCCATCCCGGCAGCACGAGCGCGGCCCAGACGAGCAGCGGACCCACCAGCACCACGATCACGCTGTAGGTCAGGATCTGCTTGTAGTAGACCTGCTCGGTCACGGTGTCCGGCCGGTTCGCGAGCATGAGCGCGCCGTTCGTGGAGAACGGGCTCACGTCGACGATGGTCGAGCTGATGGCCAGGGCCGCGATGAACATGGCCGGGTGGATGCCGCCGTCGACGATGAGCGGGATGGCGATCGGCACGATCACGGGCAGCAGCGCGGTGGAGGACGCGAACGCCGAGACCACGCCGCCGACGTAGCAGAGGATCAGGGCGCCGATGGCCACGGCGCCGAGGCCGGCGGCCCAGCCACCGACGTACTCCGGCGAGCCGGCCTGCGTGAGGATCGCGGCGTACGTGCTGACACCGGCCACGAGCAGGACGGTCGGCCAGGCGATCTGGCTGACGGCGCCCTTGTGCTCCTGTGCCGACAGCATGGCGAGGATGACGGCGGCGGTGATGGCCACGAAGCCGATGTTCTTGTCGAAGGCGAGGGCCACGACGGCCACGCCCACGAAGGCGACGAGCGTGAGCACCTGGTCGGTGCGGACGCCCGTCGCGGCGGTGCCGGTGGGGGCGTCGACGCCGTAGCCGCGGGCGGTCACCTTCGCGCCACCGGTGTGCAGGTCGGCGGTCAGGGTGTCGTCGTCGCCGGGCTCGATGCGCTGCGACATGAGGCGGCGACCACCGAGGGCGAAGAACAGGATGGCGGCCATGACCAGGTTGACCACGAGGCTGGCGAGGAACACCGTCATCTCGCTGACGGGCAGGCCGTTCTCGCGCATGACCGAGTTGGTGATGGTGCCGTAGATGCTGATGGGGGAGAAGCCGCCGCCCTGGGCGCCGTGCACGACGAACATGCCCATCATGAGCGGGCTGATCTTGTACTTGCCGGCGAAGCCGAGCGCGATGGGGCCGATGATGGCGCAGGCCGCGGGGCTCGCTGCGCCGATGGACGTCAGGAGCGCGGTGACCGCGAACATGACCCACGGGATCAGCGCGACGCGCCCGCCGACCGCCTTCACGGCGGTGGTGACGATGAGGTCGACGGTGCCATTGTTCTTCGCGATCGCGAAGAGGTAGGTGACGCCGATCAGGGTGAGGATCAGGTCGCCGCTCACCCCGGCGAGGATCTCCTTCTCGTCGAGGTCGAGCGCGTACATGCCGACGAGCCACGCGGCCACGTAGGCCAGGGCTCCCATGTTGATCGGCAGCAGCGTGCCGATGACGAACAGCGCGACGAGCGCGATGATCGCGATGAGTTCCGGTCCCATGGCGGGAGCCTCCTGTGCAGTCGTGACGAGGGTCGTGTGACGGGAGTCACCCCCGATGGATCAGTGGCCTAGCCAATAGTCATCTGAGCCGATTGTCAATACCCTGGCTCCATGGCTTCCCCGAACGACGGCCTCCGACCGGTCGCGCGCCCCCGCCTCTACGAGCAGGTGGCCGAGCAGATCGCCACGTGGGTCGCCGACAACGGGCTCGGCGCCGGCGACCGTCTCCCGCCCGAGCGCGACCTCGCCACGCGCCTCGGCGTCAGCCGCGCCACGGTCAGCCAGGCGCTCGTCGCGCTCGAGGTCGTCGGCGCCGTCACGGTGCGCCACGGCGACGGCGCGATCCTCACGGGGGGCTCCGGGGTCCGGCGCATCACCGAGGCGATCCGCGAGCACGCCCAGCGGCTGCCCGACGTCATCGACGCCCGCGACGCGCTCGAGACCAAGATCGCCGCGCTCGCCGCGCAGCGCCGCAGCGACGCCGACGCCGACGCCATCGACGCCGCGCTCGACGGCATGGAGGCCGACATCGACGCCGGCGGTCGCGGCGTCGCCGGCGACGAGCAGTTCCACGCCGCCGTCACCGCCGCCGCGCACTCGACGTTGCTGGCCCGCATGATGGCCGAGATCAGCGAGCTCGTGCTCGAGACCCGCATCGAGTCCCTCGGCCAGCCCGGCCGGCCCCGCGACTCGCTCGCCGCCCACCGACGGATCGCGGCCGCCATCCGCGCCGGCGACGCCGACGAGGCGGCGCGAGCCATGCACGACCACGTCGAGCAGGTCAGCGACGTCGCGATCCTGCGCGAACCACCCGCGTGAGCGCGGGGGAGGTCGCCGCGATCGTCGCGGCGGGCTTCGGTGCGGGCATCGCCACCGCGTCGATCGGCGTGGCGTCCCTGGTGAGCTTCCCGGTCCTCGTGGCGCTCGGCGTCCCGCCCGTCACGGCCAACGCCTCCAACACCGTGGGACTGGTGCCGGCCGGGCTCAGCGGGTCCTTCGGCTACCGCCGCGAGCTCTCCCTGCACCCTCGCGTGACCGCGACCGTGCTCGGGCTCAGCGGCCTGTTCGCCGTGGTCGGCGCGCTCCTGCTCCTGCGGCTCCCCTCCTCGGTGTTCGAGTCGGCCGTGCCCTGGCTCATCCTCTTCGCCTGCTCGCTGGTGGCCACGCAGCCGCTCATCTCGCGACGGGTCCGGTCCCGGCGGGGCCCCGACCACGTGACCGGCCCGCCGCGGGTGGGCGCCGGCGTGGGGCTCGGCACCGCGGCGTGCGGGGTCTACGGCGGCTACTTCGGCGCCGGGCAGGGCGTCATGATGATCGCCGTGCTGGCCTTCGGGCTGGAGCTGCCGATGGCCGTGATCAGCGCACTGCGCACGGGCGCGATCCTCGCGTCCAACCTCGTCGCGACCGCGATCTTCGTCTTCGTCGCACCCCTGGACTGGACCGTCGTGCTCCTGCTCGGGGCCGGGTCCGTCGGCGGCGGCTACGTCGGGTCGATCATCGGTCGACGCCTGCCCGACCTGGTCCTGCGAGCGCTCGTCGTGGCATCCGGCGTCACCGTGGCCGCCCTGATGCTGCAGGGCTGACGCGCCGGGCGTCGTGGTCCGTCAGGCGCGGGCACCCGGACCCGGGACCCTGGAGGCGGCCTGCGAGGGACGCTCCTCGGTGTCGGGGGTGGTGGCGACGAAGCGGTAGCCGACGTTGCGCACGGTGCCGATGAGCGTCTCGTGCTCGGTGCCCAGCTTGGCGCGGAGTCGACGCACGTGGACGTCGACCGTGCGCGTGCCGCCGAAGTAGTCGTAGCCCCACACCTCCTGCAGCAGCTGCTGGCGGGTGAACACCCGGCCGGGGTGCTGGGCGAGGAACTTGAGCAGCTCGAACTCCTTGAAGGTGAGGTCGAGCGTGCGGTTCTCGAGCTTGGCGGTGTAGGTGGCCTCGTCGACGACCAGGCCGCTGGAGGCGATGAGGTGGGAGTCGTCGTCGCCGTCCTGGCCGGCGGCCACGCGTCCCATGGCGAGGCGGAGGCGTGCCTCCAGCTCGGCGGGTCCTGCCGTGGTGAGGATGACGTCGTCCATGCCCCAGTCCGAGGCGGCGACCGCGAGGCCGCCCTCGGTGAGGATCAGCACGAGCGGGCACTCGATGCCGGTCGTGCGGATGACCCGGGTGAGGCTGCGCACCTGGGCGAGGTCGTGGCGACCGTCGACGAGGACCGCGTCGGACGGTGGCGCGTCGATCAGCGCGCTCGCCTCGGCGGGGAGGATCTTGACGTGGTGGGGCAGCAGCGCGAGCGCGGGCAGCACCTCCACCGAGGACTGGGTGCTCTTGGTCAGGAGCAAGAGGTGCGACACGAGGTCCCTCCGTCGTTCTGCCGCGGGCGCGGTGCCCGCCGCACGCAGGTGGTACCGGTCCGGAGCGTCACCCCGAGGGGACCGCCTGCGTCAGTGCTTCCGTGGTGTTGCTGGGCTTCTGTGGTGTTGCTGGTGCTGCGTGCGTGCGTGCTGGTGGTGCTGGTTATGACAAGAGGCCAGGTGATGTCACCGTGGCCTCGTCGCATGGTCGAGAATAGTGCATGTGTCGGACGAATCACCAGAAGGTGTCGCGGAAGAGAACGACGTCACACTCGCCGCTGCGAGCGGTCGTGACGGCGTCACGGTGCGCTACTGGGCTGCCGCGCGTGCCGCCGCGGGCGTCGAGACGGAGACCGTCGTCGGCGCCACGCTGGCCGAGGTGGAGGCCGCCGTGGTGCGACGACGCCCGGGGGACCGGCGCTTCGCGGACGTCCTGGGCATCTGCTCCGTGCTCGTCGGCGAGGTGCCGGTCGGGGGTCGCGACCACGCCGACGTGGCGCTCGAGCCGGGGTCGCTGGTCGAGTTCCTGCCCCCCTTCGCCGGTGGCTGAACCGGCCGCGGGGCACCGGCTGGTTTGGCATCATGCTCAGATGCCCCGCCTCGTGTCGTCGCTGCTGTCGACCGCGCTCGCGGGGCTGCTCGCTCTCGCCGTGACCACGGGTGAGCTGTGGCTGGTCGCCGCCGGCGTGCTGCTCGTCCAGGTCCTGGTGGCCGCGGCCCCGCCCTCGGCGGGCCTGGAGCAGGTCCGTTCGGGCGCGTTCGTGCCGGTCGTGGCCGGCAGCCTGGTGGCCACCGGGCTGGCCCTCGATCCGAGCCTGCTCGCCGGGACCTCCGGCACGCGGGCGGCCCGCGACGCGCTCCTGTCGTCCGGCGTGCTCGCGGGCGTCCTCGCCGGGGTGGCCGTCGTGGTGGCCCTCGCCTGGTTCACCCAGATGCTGCGCCGCGACGGCCGCGAGCACCTCGTCCGCTCCACCGCTGCGACGGTGACGCTCGGCGTCCTGGCCACGCTGGCCGCGGGCTGGGTGGCGGCAGCGCGGGCGTCCCTGTCGACCGACGTGGTCCTCATGGCCGGCGTCGGGCTGTCGGTCGCCGTGCTCGTCTGGGCCGCGCCGGGCGACCGCGTGGTGCTCGCGTCGGTGGCCGTCCTGGCCGGGGCAGGTGCGGGAGCGGCCGTCCCGCTCGTCGTCGACGGGTCCGGCACGTGGGTCCTCGGCACGGCCGTCGGCGCGGGTGCGGCGCTGTGCGCCCTGCTGGGCCAGGTGGTCGGCCGTGCCTGGACCGCCGGTGGGACGACGTCGGGGCCGGAGCTCTGGGTGTTCCCGGCGGCGCTCTCGGTGGCCCTGGCAGCTCCGGTGGCGCACCTGGGCGCCCAGCTCGCGGTCCTCGTGGTCTGATTCGGACGTGGTCCGTCCACGTAGCCTGGGCAGGTGACCGGTGCCCTCGTCCTCGTCGCCGCCCTCGTGGCCACGGCCCTGCTCGCCCTCGTGATGCAGCGGCGCAACGGCCGGTTCACGAGCCGTCCCGCGGCCGCCACGGAGGGCACCGCCGACCCGGTCGAGCCCGCTGGGTCGGGCGAGCTCGCGGACGTCCCGCGCGTCACGGCCGACGAGATCGGTGCGGCACTGGGCGACCGGCTCACGCTCGTCCAGTTCTCCAGCGCCTTCTGCAGCCCGTGCCGTGCCACCCGGGCCCTGCTCACCGACGTCGTCTCGACCCGGGCCGACGTCGCGCACGTGGAGGTCGACGCGGAGTCCCACCTCGACCTGGTCCGAAGGCTGAACATCCTGCGCACGCCCACCGTGCTCGTCGTCGATGCCGACGGCGTGGTGCTGAGCCGCGCGTCCGGTCTCCCGCGTCGGGACCAGGTGGTGGCGGTCCTCGACGCCTGACGCGCCTCGCTGACACTCTCGGTCTCCGCGGGCAACCCGTCCATTCTGCGAGACGGCTGTCCGTCATGCGAGACAGAAAGCAGGTTCGCAGCCGCGCGCGGCCTACGCTGGTCCCATGACCGGCTCGACGAACCTGACGCGGCGCCTCGCGGTGGACCACTGCCGCACGCGCTCCGCGCTCTGTCGTCCTCGCTGATCGACCGCGCGAGCACCCACCCGCGGTCACGAGCCGACCTGTCCCGGCCGACGTCGACCCCTGCGGTCGCGCGCGCCTCCCTCCTCCAGGAGTTCCTCATGTCACGTCCCACGCACGTGGACCCGCGCGGCCAGCGCTTCGCCGCGGCGATCACGTCGGTCGTGCTGGCGCTGGCCCTGGTCCTGCCGACCTCGGCCGCCGTCGTCCTGCTCGCCGCGCAGGGCATCGTGTTCGCGATCGGCGCGAGCGGTCACCTGCACCGTTCGCCGTACGCGGTCGCCTTCGCGCGGCTCGTCCGACCGCGCATCGGCCCGCCGGCCGAGCCCGAGGACGCCCGCCCTCCGCGGTTCGCGCAGACGGTCGGCCTCGCGTTCGTGGCCGTCGCCCTCGTGGGCTTCGTCGCCGGAGCGGACGCCGTGGGCTACGCCGCCACGGCTCTCGCCCTCGTGGCCGCGCTCCTCAACGCGGCCGTCGGCTTCTGCCTCGGCTGCGAGCTCTACCTGCTCGCGCGTCGCGCCACCGCGTCGCGCCAGCCCGCCTGACCACCACCCACCCCGACCACACAGCCCCATCCCCACGCCCAGTGGGTCAACACACGGAGGTATCACCATGAGCCGCGACACCGCGCTCGTCACCGCAGACTGGGTCGAGGAGCACCTCGACGACCCCAAGGTCGTCCTCATCGAGGTCGACGAGGACGCCGAGGCCTACGACAAGGGCCACATCCCCGGCGCCATCAAGCTGGACTGGAAGAAGGACCTCCAGGACGGCGTGCGCCACGACTTCATCTCCAAGGAGAAGCTCGAGGAGCTGCTCTCGAGGAAGGGCGTCGCCAACGACGACACCGTCGTCTTCTACGGCGGCAACAACAACTGGTTCGCCGCGTACGCCTACTGGTACCTGACCTACTACGGCCACGAGAACCTCCGTCTGCTCGACGGTGGCCGCAAGAAGTGGGAGCTCGACAGCCGCGAGCTGAGCGCCGACGTCCCGGACCGCCCGGCCACCACGTACACCGCACAGGAGCCGGACGAGTCCGTGCGCGCCTACCGCGACGAGGTCATCGAGGCGATCGGCACGAAGAACCTCATCGACGTCCGCAGCCCCGACGAGTTCGCCGGACGCCTGCTCGCCCCGGCGCACCTGCCGCAGGAGGCCGCGCAGATCGCCGGTCACATCCCCACGGCCGGCAACGTCCCGTGGAGCAAGGCCGCCAACGACGACGGCACCTTCAAGAAGGACGAGGAGCTCAAGGAGCTCTACGCCCAGGCCGGCCTCGACGAGGGCAAGGACACCATCGCGTACTGCCGCATCGGTGAGCGCAGCTCGCACACGTGGTTCGTGCTCAACGAGATCCTCGGCTACCCGAACGTCAAGAACTACGACGGCTCGTGGAGCGAGTACGGCTCGTTGCGGGGCGTCCCCGTGGCGATCGGCGACGAGCGCGGGGAGGCCTGACATGTGCGGAGCGATCAAGGGCGGACCCAGCCTCGAGGGTGTCGACGTCGCGAACCAGGCCGTCATCCAGGGCGTCGTCGTCCGCGGTGACGAGCCGGTCGGCAACGCCTACGTGCGTCTTCTCGACCGCACCGGCGAGTTCACCGCCGAGGTCCCGACCTCGGCGACCGGCCAGTTCCGGTTCTTCGCCGGCCCCGGCGAGTGGACGCTGCGCACGCTCGCGCCGCGCTCGGAGGCCGTCGATCTCGCGGTCGCGGCCGCGGTCGGCGTGGTCGCCGACGTGGTCGTCGACATCGACCGGGTGCCCGTGCACGTCTGAGTCACGCACCACGGCTCGACCCGAGAGACCCCGGACCTGCCGGTCCGGGGTTTTTCGCGTCCTCGGGCGTGACCTTCCGGCACCGAGCGTCGTTCTACCGTCGAGCACGCTCCTCCACGGGGCCGCGTGCGCGTGGGATCCGTCACCGCCTGGGAGTGTCATGAAGAAGATCGTCGCGACTCTGGTCGCCTCCGCGCTGGCCGCGTTCGCCCTCGTGGCAGCGGTCCCTCCCGCCTCGGCGGCCGGCCTCGCCTCGGCCGACGCGCCCTACCCGCCCACCGTCTGCGACCTGCAGCTGTCGAAGACGCGGGTCGCCCCCGGCGAGACGTTCACCGCGACGGTCACGGCGGACCAGCCCACGATCATCACGGTCAGCTACGAGGACCAGTCGTTCAGCGAGGACGACACGACGAAGCTCGTGGCGACCTTCACGGCACCGGCCGCCTCCAGCACCCGCAGCACCCAGGTCGTCGCGACGTGCGGCGACCTCGGCGCCGTGAGCGCCGAGGTGCTCGTCGTGGTCGGTGGTGGCGACGACGGCGACGCCGCGGCCGACGCGGACGCCGACGCCGGCGACGCGGCCGGCATCCTGCCCGGCACCGGTGGCACCGACCTCTGGCTGCTGGTGCTCGGTGCACTGCTCGTGCTCGCCGGCATCGGCGCCGTGGTCCAACGCCGCCGCAGCAGCTGACCCGTCGTGGCGTCGCCACGCTTCCTGCCCGAGCGGTACGACCGGGCAGGGTGGGTCCGGCTGGGTCTGGCCGTGACGGGAGCGGTGCTCACGGTCTGCGTCGTGGTCCTGGCCTGGCAGGGGGTGCGCGCAGCGATCCTGCTGTCGCGGGCGAGCGACCAGTCCCAGCTGCTCCTGGCCCAGGTGGCGCAGGGCGACGCGGACGGTGCGCGGCAGACGTCGGCGGTCCTGACCGACGCCGCAGGCCGCGCGCACGCCTCGACGGATGGTCCGTTGTGGGCGGTGTTCTCCCACGTCCCGATCGTCGGTGACGACGTCGACGCCGTGCGCGTGGTCGCGCGCGAGGTCGACCGGGTCGCCACCCAGGCCGTGCCCACGATCGTCGACGTCACCGCCCAGGTGGGGCTCGACGCGTTCTCGCCGCGCGACGGACGGGTCGACATCGCGAACCTCGAGGCCGTGGCACCACGCCTGGCCGGCCCGCGCGAGGCCCTCGAGCGCGCTGCACGCGGCGTGGGCGAGATCGAGCCGCAGAAGGTCGCGGGCCGGCTCCAGGCGCCGGTCCGCCGCCTGCAGGGCTCCCTGACCAGCGCCGCGTCGGCCGCACGCGTCGCGGACACCGCGGCCGCGCTGCTGCCGGAGATGCTGGGCGGGAGCGAGCGCCGCCGCTACCTCCTGCTCATCCAGAACAACGCCGAGATCCGCTCGCTCGGCGGCATCCCGGGATCGTTCGCCGTCATCGAGGCCGATCGCGGCAAGGTGCGCATGCGCACGCAGGGCTCGGCCATCGACGTGCCGCCGAACGACAGGCCGCGTCTGACGGTGCCGGAGGACCAGCTCGGTGCCGTGCCGGTGACCGCCGCGACGGACCTGCGCAACACGACCGCCGTGCCCGACTTCCCCGAGGCCGCGGCCTTCGCGAGCTCCCTCGTGGGCGAGGAGCTCGACACGCGCTTCGACGGCGTCGTGTCCGTCGACCCGGTGACGCTGGGCTACCTCCTGCAGGGGCTCGGGCCGGTGACGCTCGAGGACGGCACGCGGCTCACGGCCGAGAACGCCGTCGACGAGCTGCTCAACGGCGTCTACCGCCGCTACGCCACCGACCTGCTCGGGCAGGACGCCGTGTTCGAGGACGCCGCCCGCCGCATCTTCGACGCGTTCGTGGACGGGCAGGGCGCCACCCAGCCCGTGCTCGAGGCCCTCGTGCAGGCCAGCGTCGACAACCGGGTCCTCGTGTGGTCGGCTGACGAGTCCGAGCAGCGCCGCATCCGTTCCACGGGCGTCGCGGGTGCGCTCCCGCAGACGCGGGACCGGGCCCACGTGGGCGTGTACGTCGACGACAGCAAGGGCGCGAAGCTGCAGTACTACCTCGACGCGTCGTCCACGCTCCGCTCCGTGCGGTGCGTCGACGACCGGGCGCAGGTGCTCACGCTGCGCACCACGCTCACCTCCACGGTCCCCGACACCGCGCTCCCGATCTCCATCACGGGGCTCGAGCTCCCGGGACTGCGCCCGGGGGACCAGAGGCTCTCCGTGCGGGTCGTGGCACCGGCCGGCGGCGTGTTCGAGCGCGTGCGGCTGGCCGACGTCGAGCGGACACCGTCGGGCGGGCGGATCGGCGACCGTCGGGTGACGGTCGTCCCCGTGACCCTGCGACCCGGGGAGTCGGTCGACCTGGAGGTCCAGGTGCGCACGGGCGAGGGGCAGACGAGCGACGCGGTGCTCACGACCACGCCCGGCATCGAGGCCGGCGCGAACGACGTCCGGGTCCGCTCGGCCTGCGGCTGAGCCGGCGCGTCAGCCGATCTGGTCCTCGTCGGCGAGCTGGTCGTCGGGGTACTTCTCCAGGTACTCGTCCATGCGGTCCTCGCGCAGCGCGGTGAACAGCTCGGCGTTCTTGGCCTCGTCGAGCCTGACGATGCTGCCGACGACCGGGATGGTCTCGGTGGTGGCCACCGGAGCCGTGAGGAACGTGACGTCGTCGGACCCGGTGCCGCGCAGCGAGAGCGCGAGCGCACGCATGTCGCCCGGGTCCCAGCCGGCGTCGACGGTGAGGTTCTTGGTGACCGCGGTGAGGGTGCGGGTCAGCTTGATGGGGTTGCTCATGGTGTCGCGCGCGAGCATCTTCTTCATGAGCGACCGCAGGAAGTTCTGCTGGCGGGCGATGCGGTCGAAGTCGCCGCGGAGCAGGCCGTAGCGCGTGCGCACGTAGGCGAGGGCCTTCTTGCCCTCGAGGGTCTGCTCGCCGGCCTCCCACTGGACCTTCTGCTTGGGGTCGTAGAACGGCCGGGGGATGTAGACGGGCACGCCGCCGACGGCCTTGGAGAGGCTCTTGAAGCCGTCCCAGTCGATGATCGCGAGGTGCCGCATGCGCAGGTCGGTGAGGTTCTCGACGGTCGAGATCGCACCGTTCGGGCCGAACTCCGCGAAGGCGTCGTTGATCTTCTGCGTCGACTGCTTGGTGCCGGTCTCGTCGTAGATGTCGGTGTAGGTGTCACGCGGGATCGAGACGAGGTAGACCTTCTTCCGGTCCGACGTGATGTGCGCGATCATCAACGTGTCGCTGCGGTACTTGCCGGCCGGCCACGACCCGGAGGCGGCGTCCTCGGCCAGCGTCGTGTCCTCGGCGCCCTCGACCTTCTTGCCCTTGTCGGAGCCCAGCAGCAGGATGTTGAGCGCCTTGCCCTTGTCGGGATCGGGGCGGTCGGCTTCCTTCAGCTTGTTCTCGACCCGCCCGACGTTGCCCAGCTGGGCGTTGAGGTAGTAGGCGTACGCGGTGCCCGTGCCGAGGACGAGGACGAGGGCGCCGACGACACCCACGACCAGCTTGCGGTGCCGGCGGTGGAAGGGGACGCCGCCGGCGCGACGCTTGCCCTTGACTTCGCGGCGCGCTCGCTTCTCGCGACGCGACATGGCACTCCCGTTCGATGTTCTGGTGGGGTCAGGACGACGGCGCCGGGGCACGTTCGCCGACGCCGATTCGAGAATCCTACGTCCTTCACCTGAAAGGACGGTCAGAATGCGAAGGCGCTACAGCTCGAGCAGGACGGTGAACGGCCCGTCGTTGACCGAGCGGACCTGCATGTCGGCACCGAAGCGGCCGCTGGGGACCGTCGTGCCCAGGGCCCGCAGGGCGGCACAGAACTCGTCGTACAGCGGCTCGGCCACGGCGCCCGGTGCGGCGGCCGTCCACGTGGGACGCCGCCCCTTGCGCGCGTCGCCGTAGAGCGTGAACTGGCTGACGACGAGGACCGCGCCGCCGGTGTCGGCGACCGAGACCTCGTCGTGCAGGATGCGCAGGCCGTGCACCTTCCGCGCGAGCGCGTCGGCCTTCTGCACGGTGTCGTCGTGGGTGACGCCGAGCAGCACGAGGAGATGGTCGGCGTCCGCGTCGGTGCCGCCCACGGAGCCGACGACCTCGCCGTCGACGACGACCGAGGCCTCGCTCACCCGCTGGACGACCGCACGCACGTCGGCAGGTTAGCGCGCGTCGATACGATGGACCCCATGGCCTTCGAGATCCCCGCCGACCTCCACCCCGACGTCGCGCCCCTGGCCTGGTTGCTCGGCACCTGGCACGGCAACGGGCGTGGCGACTACCCGACGATCGAGCCCTACTCCTTCGAGCAGGACGTCGTGCTCGCCCACGACACCCGGCCCTTCCTGCACTACTTCAGCCGGTCGTGGGTCACCGACGAGTCCGGCGAGCGGATCGGCCCCGGCGACCTCGAGACCGGCTTCCTGAGGCCTGCCGGTCTCGTGGAGGGCGGCAAGGGCATCAACGTCGAGCTGGTCCTCGCCCACCCCACCGGGTACGCCGAGGTCTGGTACGGCGTCGCCGAGGGACCCCGCATCACGCTCGCGACCGACATCGTCGCCCGCACCCAGTCGGCGGCGGAGTACACCGCCGGCCAGCGCATGTACGGCCTGGTCGAAGGCTCGCTCATGTACGCGATCGACAAGGCCGCCGAGGGCCAGACCATGCAGTCGCACCTGTGGGGGAAGCTCGCCCGTGTCTGAGCCGCAGCCCGACCCCGCCGCCGCGGACGGCCTCGCCCCGGCGCGGCGCCGCAGCCCCCTGCTCGACCTCGAGGGTGCCGTCGAGGCCGACCGCCCCGACCACGGCGTCGCGGCCCACTACGGCGAGCTCACCGTCGAGCAACGTCGTCTCGAGAAGGGCGACGGCTTCGTCGACCTCTCGCACCGGGACGTGCTGACGGTCACCGGCCCCGACCGGCTCACCTGGCTGCACTCGCTCACGACCCAGCACCTCGAGCGGCTCGAGCCCGGGCTGGCCACCGAGGGGCTCGTGCTCACCCCTCAGGGCCGCATCGAGCACGCGTTCGAGGGCGTCGACGACGGCACCACCTTCTGGGCGCACACCGAGCCCGGCGCCAGCGCGGCGCTCGTCACGTTCCTGGACCGCATGCGGTTCATGACGCGGGTCGAGGTCGCCGACGTCACCGCCACCCACGCCGTCGTGGGGCTGCACGCCGCCGAGCAGGACGGCAGGGGCGCGCGATGGGCCATCGAGCCGCGCGACACGGTGGCCTCGTGGCCCCAGCGGTACGGCCGCCCGGCAGGCACGTGGGCCTGGGAGGCCCTGCGCATCGCGTCCGGGACGCCACGCTTCGGCGTCGACACCGACGACCGCACGATCCCCAACGAGGTCGGCCTGCTCGAGCGGGCCGTCCACCTCGACAAGGGCTGCTACCGGGGCCAGGAGACCGTCGCCCGCGTGCACAACCTGGGCCGGCCGCCGCGTCGGCTGGTCCTGCTGCACCTCGACGGCTCGCCCGACCGGCTGCCCGCACCCGGCAGCGCCGTGGAGCGCTCCGACGAGCCGGGCAAGGCGGTCGGCGTGCTCGGGTCGCGCGCCCTGCACCACGAGCTCGGTCCCATCGGTCTGGCCCTCGTCAAGCGCTCGGTCCCGGTCGACGCCGCGCTGGTCGTCGACGGTGTGGCCGCAGGACAGGAGCCCGTGGTCGACCCCGAGGTGGGGCTGCACGTCCGACCGCGGTCGGGCCCCTGAGGTGGGCGCCCGTCCCGAGCGCAGTCGGTGGAGCATCCTCGCGGTGTGCACGGCCAACGTGTGTCGTTCGCCCCTCATGGAGCTGCTCCTGAAGGAACGACTCGACCCGTCCACCTTCGAGGTCGCCAGCGCCGGGGTGATGGGCTGGCGCGACGCGCCCGTCGACAGCATGGTGCGCCTCGAGCTCGCCCGGCTCGAGATCGACGGCTCCGACTTCCGTTCGCAGCCGCTGGAGGTGCGCCACGTCCGGGGCGCCGACCTCGTGCTGACCGCCACCAAGGAGCACCGGTCCGCCGTGCTGGAGCTCGACCCCGGTGCCCTGCGCAAGACCTTCACGCTGCTCGAGTTCGCGGCGCTCGTCGAGGGGCACGAGGCGACGCACCTGCCCGAGCTCGTCGCCGACGCGGCCCGCCGCCGCAGCACGGGACCGGCGCGCGCCGACGTGCCGGACCCCTTCCGGCGCTCACCGGCGGTGCACCGCGGCACGGCCGACCTGATCGACGAGGCGACGGCGTCGATCGCGCGCACGCTGTCGCTGCTGCAGCCGGCCTGACGCCGGCGACGTAGTCAGCGCCGACGTCGGCGCGAGGACTTCCCCTGGGCGTACTCGTACCCGTAGCCGTAGCGGCCGGCGGCCCGGCGGGGCGTCATGGAGAGCACGCTGCCGAACAGCTTCGCGCCGACCGTGTCGAGCCGGTCGACCGCGGCGCGCACTTGGTCGTGCCCGGTGCGTCCGTGGCGCACCACGAGCAGCGCGCCGTCGGCGAGCAGCGACAGGATCGCGGCGTCGGCGACCGGCAGGAGGGGCGGTGCGTCGATCAGCACGACGTCGTAGCGCTGGCGCAGGTCGGCGACGAGGCGCTCCATGGCACCGGTCTGCACGATCTCGGCCGGGTTCGGCGGACGGGCGCCGCTCGCGAGGACGTCGAGCCCGGGGACCTCGGTCTCCTGCAAGGCCTCGTCGAGGTCGACACGGCCCACCAGCACCGTCGTCAGGCCGACGGTGCTCTCCAGGCCGAACGACTCCGCGAGCTGGGGCCGGCGCAGGTCGCCCTCGACCAGCGCGACCCGCAGGCCCGACTGCGCGAGGGCGATGGCGAGGTTGCAGGCGGTGGTCGTCTTGCCCTCGGCCTCGACGGCACTGGTGACGGCCACGACGGTCCGGTCGTGGTCGACGTCGACGAACTGAAGGTTGGTGCGCAGGATGCGCACCGCCTCGGCGCGGGGGTGCTGAGGGGACAGCGAGGTGAGCAGGGGGGAGTCGTGCGCGGCCCGGTCGTGCGCGATCGCGCCCAGCACGGGTGAGCCTGTGGCCGCCTCGAGGTCGTCGGTGGTGGCGATGCCCCGGTCGGTCGACTGGCGCCACCGAGCCACGGCCAGGCCGATCAGCAGGCCCGCGAGCAGCCCGCCGAGCAGGTAGGGCCACCGCGTCGGCTCCACGGGCGAGGCGGAGCCCGAGCCCGGGTCGATCACGAGCGTGGTCTCGCGCTGTGCGGCGTCGAGGTCCTCCTGCTTCGTGGCGAGCCAGGTGGTGAACTCCTCGGCGACCTGTCCGGCGGCCTCGCGCGCGTCGGCCAGGCTGTCGTCGCGCACGGTGACCTTCAGGATCGTGCTGTCGCCGACCACGCCGGAGGTGACGTCGTCGCGGGGGATCGGCGTGGTGCCGAGCGCCTCGCCGGCGCGGCCCACGAGCGCGGGTCCGCCCAGGATCCGACCGTACGACTCGAGCGTCCGGGCCGAGAGCGTGCGGGCGGGCACCTCCTCGGTGCCGACGGGCGGCTCGACGAGGACCTCGGCCGAGGCCTCGTAGCGCGGTGTGATGCCGGACACGAGCAGCTGCCCCGCCACGGCACCGAGCACGCCGAGGACCACGACCAGGATCCACCGCGAGCCGAGGGAACGGCGGGTGGTCGGCGTCGGCATCGCGCACCGTCTCCTTGCTGGCTGGGGGATGGGCGGGCCTGCTGAGGGTCCTTCTCGGGTCGCCGGGATTGGTCTCGGGGGCACCGGTACGGAACACTATCGCTTGCACCCTGCGTCACGACGGGGTTCCCCCGTCTCGCAGTCAGCACCAGGAGTCCCATGAACGACGACGTACCCGCGCCCGCGTCCCCCGACGACACCGTCCCCGGCGAGCCTGCTCCCGGCGGCACCGGTCCCGTCGAGGCCGGCCCTGTCGAGGCGAGCCCTGTCGAGACCGGCCCTGCGGACACCGTGGTCGAGCCGGCCCCCGACCAGCCGGTCGCGCCGACTCGGCCGTTCTCCGACCTCGGTCTCGACGACGAGCTCGTGCAGGTCCTCGAGCGCCTCGGCTACGAGACCCCCACGCCGATCCAGGAGGCGGCCGTGCCGGCCCTCCTGGCCGGTCGTGACGTCGTCGGTCTCGCCCAGACCGGTACCGGCAAGACGGCCGCGTTCGCCCTGCCGATCCTGCAGAAGATCGACCCCGACCGTGCCTCCACCCAGGCGCTGGTGCTCGCCCCCACCCGTGAGCTCGCGCTCCAGGTGTGCGAGGCCATGACGTCCTACACGCCCAAGGGGCGTCGGATCCGGGTGCTGCCCGTGTACGGCGGCCAGGGCTACGGTGCCCAGCTGGCGGGCCTCGAGCGTGGCGCCCACGTCGTCGTCGGCACGCCCGGCCGCGTGATGGACCACCTCGACCGCGGCAGCCTCGACCTCACCGGTCTCGACCACCTCGTCCTCGACGAGGCCGACGAGATGCTGGCGATGGGGTTCGCCGAGGACGTGGAGCGGATCCTCGCCGACACCCCCGAGTACAAGCAGGTGGCGCTGTTCTCGGCCACGATGCCGCCGGCGATCCGTCGTCTGGCCAAGCGCTACCTCCACGACCCGGCCGACATCGCGACGCCGCAGGCGCGCTCCTCCACGAGCACGGTGCGCCAGCGCTGGATCCCGGTCTCGCACCACGCGAAGCTCGACGCGCTCACGCGCCTGCTGGAGGTCGAGAGCGGCGACGGGATGATCATCTTCGTCCGCACCAAGTCGGCCACCGAGGAGCTCGCCGAGCGTCTGCGGACGCGCGGCTTCTCGGCTGCCGCCATCAACGGCGACCTCGCCCAGGCCCAGCGCGAGCGCACGGTCAACGCCCTCAAGTCGGGTGCGCTCGACATCCTGGTGGCCACCGACGTCGCGGCCCGCGGGCTCGACGTCGACCGCATCACCCACGTGGTCAACTACGACATCCCGCACGACCCCGAGGCCTACGTGCACCGGGTCGGCCGCACCGGGCGCGCCGGACGCAGCGGCGAGGCGATCCTCTTCGTCACCCCCCGTGAGCGCCGTCTGCTGTCGGCCATCGAGAAGGTCTCGGGTCGCGCCGTCGAGGAGACGGGCGTGCCGAGCGTCGACGAGGTGAACGCCCGCCGGACGGCCAAGTTCGCCCAGGCCATCACCGACAGCATGGGCTCGCCCCAGTTCCACGCGTTCCGCGGCCTGGTCGAGGACTACGTGCGCGAGCACGACGTCGAGATGCTCGACGTCGCCGCCGCCCTGGCCGTCATGAGCACCGACGACAAGGAGTTCTTCCTGCGCCCCGACCCGCCCAAGGCGGCGCGGCGCGAGCGCCCCGAGCGTCCGGCGCGCGACACGAGCGACCGCGGACCGCGTCCCTCGAAGGACGGGTGGACGCCGTACCGGATCGCGGTGGGCAAGCGCCACAAGGTCTCGCCCTCGATGATCGTGGGCGCCCTGGCCAACGAGGGAGGACTGCGGCGCGCCGACTTCGGGAAGATCACGATCGGCGTCGACCACGCCGTCGTCGAGCTCCCGCAGGATCTGCCGGACGCGGTCTTCGAGGCGCTCTCGGACACCCGGATCTCCGGCCGGCGGATCGACCTGAAGCGCGACGGCGGCCCGCAGGGCCGCAGCCACGGCAGCGGGCGCGACGACCGTGCGGGCGGCTACCGCTCGAAGGGCGGACCGCCCGGCAAGGGCGCGAAGGACAAGTACCGCAAGCCTCGCCACCCCAAGGGCTGACGGCGGCCACGGCCTTCCGAGAGGACGAGATGCGACGACTCGAGAACCCTGATCGCGACTACGACTGGGGCTCGCCGGAGGCGATCCCTCGTTTCCTCGGTCGGCCGCCGGCCGGGGGCCCGGTGGCCGAGATCTGGATGGGCACCCACCCGCTCAACCCCTCGCGCGTGCAGGGCGCGAAGGGTCCGGTCTCGTTGCGCGAGGTCGCCGGCGAGCTGCCCTTCATGCTGAAGATCCTCGCCGCGGACCGGCCGCTCTCCATCCAGGTCCACCCCAACGCCGTGATGGCCCAGGAGGGCTACCGGGCCGAGGAGGCGGCCGGCGTCCCGCTCGACGCGCCCCACCGCGTCTACAAGGACCCCCACCCCAAGCCGGAGATGGTCTACGCGCTGACGGCGTTCGACACGCTCGTCGGCTTCCGGCCCACGGCCGAGATCCTGCGCGTGCTGGCCGCCATCGACGTCCCGCGGGTCCAGGACCTCGTCGAGAGCCTGCGTCGTCAGCCCGGGTTCCTCGGCATCGTGCGCGTCGTGGAGGACCTGCTGACCGATCCGCCGTCGCCCGAGGAGGTCGCCGAGGTCGTGACGGCGTGCCGCGACGCTGAGCAGCGCGGCATCGACATCAAGCGTGCCTACGCCACGGCGGTCCTGGTCGGCGAGCACCATCCGGGCGACGTCGGTGTCGTGATGTCGCTGCTGCTCAACCGGCTCACCCTCCAGCCCGGCGAGGCGGCCTACCTCGGTGCGGGCATCATCCACGCCCACCTCAGCGGGCTGTGCGTGGAGGTCATGGTGTCCTCCGACAACGTGCTGCGTGGCGGCCTCACCGGCAAGCACCTCGACCCGCAGGGCCTGGTGCGATGCCTCGACCGCGGCATGTCGCGCCTGGCGCGCGTCGAGGCCGACCAGTTCGGCTTCTCCACCGACGTCTACAGCCCCGGCCTGCGTGAGTTCGCGCTGTCGATCACGCAGTGCTCGTCGGCCGAGCCCGACGGTGCGCGCCTGCCCGACGACGGTCGGCGGATCGTCGTCTGCCTCGGGGGCGACGTGGAGGTCGTCAACGAGATCGGGGAGCGGGAGAAGCTCGCCCGCGGCGAGGCCCTCTTCGCCGACGAGTCCGACGGCGTGCTGCACGCGGTGGGCACGGGCGAGGTGGCGCAGGCCTACACGCCGGCTCCCGACCTCCCGCCCGCCGAGCTGACCGACCTCGTCTGAGTCTTCGCTCGCTGCTGCGTTGCTGTGGGTGGGTCGTCGTCCTGCTGCTGCGTTGCTGTGGCGGAGTCGTGCCTTGGGGCTGCGTTGCTGTGGGTGCGAGTCGGGTCGGTCTCCGAAAGGGCCTCGACCGGCGGCGGGTCCGGGCTCGGGTGGGCTTTCGGAGCGTGGCTGGGGGTGACGCAAGGTTCTGCGTTCGTGTGCGAGGGGGCGAAGGATGCTGCGTTCGCTACGGGATCCGGTGCGGAACGCAGCATCGTTCGGGGTTCTGCGCACGAAGGCAGAATCCTGCGTCCGCCGGGGCGCCGGTGCGCGGCGGATGGGCAGGGATTCTTCCTTTGCGTGGGACGGTCCACGAGAAGGGAGAATCCCTGCCCGTGCGGGGCCCCTTTTCGTCGCCACGATTCTCCCTTCGCGTGGCACGGTCCACGCGAAGGAAGAATCGTGCGTGGATCACGCGCAGATGGAGAATCGTGGCCGCGCCCCGCAGACCCARCCGGGTCGAGACCCGCTGCTCCGGTCGAGGCCCTTTCGGAGACCGCCCCGACTCGGAGCCACAGCGACGCAGCAGCGAGCGAGAACCCAGCCGCGCCCCGCAGACCCAGCCGGGYCGAGACCCRCTGCTCCGGTCGAGGCCCTTCGGAGCCCGACCCGACGTGGAGCCACAGCGACGCACCCGCAGGACGAAGGCCAGCCGCCGCAGTCGCGGCCGACCACTCACCCGCCGCCACACGGATGCAGAGGAAGTCAGACCAGGTCGTCGCGTCCGGCTGCCGACAGAGCGGCCGGAACCTCCTTGACGCGCTGGGCGTGCTCGAGCGTGGTCACGAGCAGTGCGTCGTCGGTCTGCACCACCACGGCACCGGGGATGCCGACGACCGCGACCGTGACGCCCGGCCGGGCGCGCACCAGCCCGTCGGCGTCGATCCAGAGGGTGTGCTCGTCGCGCGATGAGCCGTCGGGCGAGGACGCCTGGTCGTGCCCGAGGTCGTGGAGGGCGGCGAAGTCACCGATGTCGTCCCAGCCGAACCGCCCGGGGACGGTCGCGATGCCGCCGGTGAGCGAGACCGGCTCGGCGACGGCGTGGTCGATCGCGATCTTGGTGAGCGTGGGCCAGACCTGCTCGAGCACGGCCTGCCGGTCGGGGCCGGCCCACGCCGTGGCGATGCGCCGCAGCCCGTCGTGCAGGGTGGGCTGGAGGCGAGCCAGGTGGTCGAGGAGGACGTCGGCGCGGGTGACGAACATGCCCGCGTTCCAGCTGAAGGTCCCGGCGCGCAGGTAGGCCTTGGCCGTCTCCTCGTCCGGCTTCTCGACGAAGCGCACGACGGTCCGTGCGGTCGGGGCGCCCTCGACGCTCAGGGGCGCTCCGGACTCCACGTAGCCGAACGCCGTGGACGGTGACCGTGGGGCGATGCCGATGGTGGTGACGTGACCGTCGCGAGCGGTGCGCACCGCCTGGACGACGGCGTCGGCGAAGCGGTCGGCCCCGGAGACCACGTGGTCGGCGGCGAAGGACGCGACCACGGCGTCGGGGTGGTCCTGGTGGACGACGGCCGTGGCCAGGCCGATGGCCGGCATCGAGTCACGCGGGGACGGCTCCACGAAGATGCTCGTCAGCGCGGGCAGCTGCTCGCGGACCGCGTCGGCGTGACGGGGCCCGGTGACCACGTGCACGCGCTCCGGCGGCACGAGCTGCGTCACGCGGTCCCACGTCTGCTGCAGCAGTGTGCGGCCGGAGCCCGTGAGGTCGAGCAGGAACTTGGGCCGGCCGGCGCGCGAGAGGGGCCACAGCCGGGTGCCGGCGCCCCCGGCGGGGATGATGACGTGCAGGTCGGCCAGATCGGCCGGTCCCAGAGGATCGGGGCTCATGCGGTTCGGGTCTCCTGCCGTGGCGGTGGACTCAGCCCGGCGACGGGACGTCGTCGACCGGTGGGACGTCGACGACCGGCGTCGGCTCGCCGACGTCGACCTTCTTGCCCTCGAGCGACAGCGTGGCTCGCAGGGCGTTGTGGTCCGTCAGCACCGGTGACGCGTAGCTGCTGCCCGACATCCGCACGAGCTGCTTCCAGGCGAGCACCTGGAACTCCTCGGAGGCGAAGATGTGGTCGACGTGGGCGCCGGAGCGCAGGGGACGCGTGGAGAACGTGTGGCCCGTGTTGAACTCGCGGTTCTCGACCTTCTTCGCGACGTCGACGGTGTCGCGCTGTCCGATGCCTCGCATCATGGAGCCGGGGGAGTCGGCGCCGCGGTGGCGACCGGAGTTGAAGTCTCCGGCGTAGACGATCGGCAGGCCGCCGTCGTTGATGGACCGCATGCGCGAGATCAGCGTGTTCATCTCGCTGCGCCGCTTGCCGTCGTTGCCGTGACCGTTCTCCAGGTGCACGTCGACGACGAAGAACTGGCGGCCGGTCTCCTTGACCGTGAACCGGGCCCACGTGGCGTGTCGACCGTGGCCGACGGGGAAGAAGCCGCCGCTCTCCTGGGTGAACAGGGCCGGTCGGTAGAAGATGTAGCGCGCCTTCGCGCCGCCCGTCGCACGCTGGAAGCCACGCTCGCCGCCGGTGAAGATCGCGTTGGTGGTGCCGCCGACCCGCTTGCCGCCCGCTTCCTGCAGGACGAACAGGTCGAGCTTCTCGGCGTTGAGGAAGGCCGCCATCTGCCGGGCCCGTCCGGCGTAGCCCTTGCACTTCTCCGAGCACACGTTCCAGGTGCCGACGTTGAACCGCACGTCCTCGGGGAGCGTCTCGGTGGCGACCGCAGCCCCGAACTCGCCGACCACGTCGCCGTTGACCGGCCGCGCGCGGAACCAGTACGGGCGACCCGGCTCGAGGGCGTCCGTGACCAGCTCGGGCTCGCTGCCCACGGTGCGCACGGACTGGACCAGCTCACCGAAGTCCTTGTCGGTGGCGACCTGCACGTCGTACTGCCGGGCGTTGACGACCGGCTTCCACTCCAGCCGGGCGCCCGTGGTGCCGGTCTTGTCGACCGCCACCTTCGTCATCTCGCCGGGGGGCAGCACGAAGCGACCGGTGCGGGACCGCACGATCTCGCCGTCCTTGACCGCGTCGACGCGGAAGAAGCGGTCGCCGCCGGGCGTGGTGGGCTGCAGGTCCTCGACCAGCACCTGCTTCTTGGTGGAGGTGACCTTGAGGGCGTCCTTCGTCAGGGCGCGGTCGCTGCCGACGTGGACGACGTACTCGTCGACCTCGTCGGTGGACGCCCACGTGAGCTCGACGCTCGTGGGCGACAGGGTCTCCGCCGCGAGGCGGGTCGGCGGTGCGGTGTCGTCGAGCAGCGTGCGCGACGACCACAACCCACCGGCCAGCACCGCGAGGCCCGCGACCAGGGCCACGAGCAGCCCGACGCGACCGAGGCGGGGCCGACGCCGTCCGCTGCGTCCGCCGCGCGCGCCGGGACGTCGCCGGGCGCCGCCGCGTGAGGGCGGGCCCGCAGGACGCGTCGCGACACGACGGCCTGCAGGGATGCGGCGACGGGTGACCAACGGAGAGGCTCCAGCACGAGGATGGCGGCGGACTGACGGACTGCGCGAATTCTAACCGGCTCGGCCGCCTGGGGTGGGCCGGTCCGCAGGTTCGTGCTCAGGAACGCTCGCCGGGCCACCCTCTGCGCCGCTGCCCGGCGGCCGACCTCAGGGCTTCTGGGTCTGCCCGGGGATGCCGAGGTAGGCCGTCAGCGGGTTGTGGTCGCTCGCGAACGGCGTGCGGTACCGGTTCGCCGACGTGAGGTCCACGACCACCTTCCAGGTGCGCGACGTGACGTCCGGGGTCGTGTAGATCGCGTCGACGTGGTCGCCGTTCTTGATCGGCACGACCTGGCCCTGGTTGGAGGAGTTGAACAGGACGTTGTAGGCGTGGCCGTCGGCCCGGTCGCCGTTGTCGGCGGCGCGGGCCCGGTCGAAGGAGTCGACGTGGTCGGCGGCGAGGAACGCCTTGCGCACGCCGTCGTAGCCGCCGGCGTACTTCGCGTTGTTCTTGTTGGAGTTCACGTCGCCGGCGTAGACGACGGGCAGGTCGCGGGTGTTGAGCGCCCCGACCAGCGACAGCATCCTGCGCGTCTGGGCGTACCGGCGGTCGTCGTTCGTCTTGCCCTTGTACGGCTCGAGGTGGGGGTCGACGACGATGAACGGGGTGCCGGAGCTCTTCTCGACGAGCTCGGCCCACACGGCGTAGCGCCTGCGGTCCGCGTCGAGGGTCAGCGTGCCCGAGCGGTTGAGGTTGTAGACCGACGTCTTGTAGAACAGCGACTTGGCCGAGATGTAGGCCGCGCGGCGGAACCCGGGGAGCACCGACCCGAAGTTGGTGTCCTTGTCGCCGGACTCCTGCGTCGAGATGACCGAGGCGCCGGTGCCGAGCACGGCGGCCGCCGCACGCGACTTGCGGCTCTTCCAGCTGCCGATCCCGCTCGAGGAGCGGCACTTGTCCTGGCCGCAGAGGTTGTAGGTGACCACGCGGACGTCGACGTCGGAGGTCGGCAGGATCCGGGTGGTGACGCCCCGGACGGCCCCCTTGACCGGTGCGTTGTCGCCACGGGTCCGCGCGTAGTAGCGGACGCCGGGGGCCAGGCCCGTGAACGTGGTCCGGGTGCCGGCGACCTGCTGCGTGCGGACGCCCGAGCTGAAGTCCTTCTTCGTCGACACGTCCACGACGTAGGTCTCGGCGTTGGTGGCGGCCTTCCAGATCAGCGTGAGGCTGGTGGGGGTGGAGGACTCGAAGGTGATCCAGGCGACGTCGCCGACGGGCAGGTCGAAGCGGGCGCGGGCGCTGTCGGCGCGGGCGTCGCCGCGGTAGGCGCGGACCATGTAGACGTAGTCGGTCCCGAGGTTGGGGGACAGCCCGGTGAGCGTCGCGGTGGTCCCGGTGGTGCGAGGCGTCACCTGCTCGCACGCCGTGGCCTTGACGAAGGTCATGACGCACACGTCGTAGGAGGTGGCGTTCTTGGCCGCCTTCCACGTGATGGTGGCCGAGGAGCTCTTGACCGCGTGCTTGAGGCCGGTGGGGGCCTCCGGCTTGAGGGTCAGCTCGATCGGGGTGCGCGGCGAGGCTGCGGACGCCTTGCCGACGTAGGCGCGCACGTGCACGTGGTAGTCGGTCCCGTCGACGGGGGTGAGCTTCGTGAAGGTGTGCGAGGTCTTCGTGGTGAAGAAGCCCTCGGTGCACGACGTCTGGGCGAGGCTGCGGACGAGGCAGACGGCGTAGCGGTCCGCGTCGGGGATCGCCGTCCACGAGACGGCGGCGGTGTCGGTCCCGGTGGAGACCGACACCTTCGGCGCGGCCGGACGCAGGTCGATCGCGACGCGGGGGCTGGCGGCGGAAGCGCTGCCGTCGTAGGCGCGCACGTGCACGAGGTAGTCGGTCCCGGCGACGGGGGTGAGCTTCGTGAAGGTGTGCGAGGTCTTCGTGGTGAAGAAGCCCTCGGTGCACGAGGTGTCGCCGACGCTGCGGACGAGGCAGACGGCGTAGCGGTCGGCACCCTTCACGGCCGGCCAGCTGACCGTGGCAGCGTCCTGCGTGGTGCTCACGGTGGGACGGGGGGCCGGGACGGCCGCCGCTGCCGGGGTCGTCGTGGCACCGGTGAGCAGGGCGATGACGGTGGCGACGACGAGAGCAGGTGCTCCGAAGGCGTGACGCAGGGAAGGCATGCAGTCCTCTTCTGGTGAGGGAAGCCGACGCCCGAGTGCGCCGTACCAGATCAGGGCACTGTAGTGGAAGAACGACACGGGTGGGAAGAAAGTGACCAATGGGACTGGTGGGATGAGCCGATGGTCAGGAGGGCCGGGCGGGCTCGACCGCGCCGGTGGAGCCCTACGCTGGAGCGATGGACGTCGTCGCCGAGGTCACCCGGTCCGGGCTCGTGGAGAGCCGCCACCGCGGAGCAGCCGTGCGGGTCGGTCCCGACGGCGAGACGGTGTGGTCGCTGGGTGATCCCGGCGTCGTGGTGTTCCCGCGGTCGACGAACAAGCCCTTCCAGGCGACCGGCCTCGTGGAGGCGGGCCTGGACCTCGAGCCCCGCCTGCTGGCGCTCGCGGCCGCGAGCCACTCGGCGGAGCCGTTCCACCTCGAGGGGGTGCGCGAGATCCTCGCGCTGGGCGGCCTCGACGAGTCGGCCCTGCAGACGCCGGCGTCCTACCCGCTGGACCCGCACGAGCACGCAGCCGTCCTGCGTGCCGGCGAGGGACGTCTGCCGATCCGGATGGACTGCTCGGGCAAGCACGCCGCCATGCTGCTCACCTGCGTGGTCCGGGGGTGGTCGACCGAGGACTACCTGGATCCGGACCATCCGGTCCAGCGCGCCGTCACCGAGACCTTCACCGCCCTGGTGGGCCCGCCCGACACGGTCGGGGTCGACGGGTGCGGAGCCCCGCTGCTCGCGACGTCGCTCGAGCGTCTCGCCCGCGGCATCGGTCGGCTCGTCCAGGCGGAGACGGGGACGGCGGCACGACGGGTGGCCGACGCGATGGTGGCCCACCCCGAGCAGGTCAGCGGGACCCGCCGACCCGACCTGGCGCTGGCCCGCGCCGTGCCGGGATCGCTGGTGAAGTCGGGTGCCGAGAGCGTGGTCGTGGCCGGGCTGGCGGACGGCTCCGCCCTCGCGGTCAAGATCGAGGACGGTGGCGAGCGTCCCCTGTTCGTGGTGCTGCACCGAGCGCTCGAGCTGGCCGGCGTCGAGGCCGACCTGCTGCGCGAACGTCCGGTGGTGCTCGGTGGCGGGCGTGCCGTCGGGGAGGTGCGGCCGGTCCTCTGACCGGTTGTGAGACGGGTCGCATGCAGATCTGCTTGCACTTGCTTGCAAATGCAAGCACACTGGAGACATGGCCAAGCTGGACGTAGGAGGAGCCGTCGAGAACCTCGGCGACTACTTGCGCGAGCAGCGACGCCAGGCGCAGATGTCCCTGCGACAGCTGGCTGAGAAGTCCGAGGTCTCCAACCCGTACCTCAGCCAGATCGAGCGGGGCGTGCGTCGTCCCTCGGCAGAGGTCCTGCAGCAGATCGCGAAGGCGCTGCGCATCTCGGCCGAGTCGCTCTACGTCCGTGCCGGTCTCATCGACATCGACGAGTCCGGCGCGCGGATGGTCGAGGACGCCATCGCCCTCGACGCCCGACTGACCGAGCGGCAGAAGACGGCACTGCTGGACATCTACCGCTCGTTCGTCGGCACCGACGTCGCACCGGACGAGGCACTTGCCGAAACGGTCACCCAGGCCAATCCCGACACCTCTCCCGAGGAGACACCCACATGAGCATCACCGATCAGATCAACGCCCAGATCAAGACCCTGGTCGATGAGGTCAAGAACCTCACCGACACCCTCAAGAAGGTCGAGATCGACGACCTCCGCTCGCAGGCCACCGGCTTCGTCGGCTCCGCGCAGGCCCAGGCGCAGTCCAGCTACGCCGAGCTGCTCCAGAAGGGTGAGGAGTTCGTCGCCCAGGCACGCGCCCTCAAGCTCGACGACGTGCAGAAGCGCGGCGAGAAGCTGCTCGACGCCCTGCGCAAGGACGCCAAGAAGAACATCAAGGAGGCCCGCAAGGCCGCCGAGGACGTGGCCGACGACGTGCAGAAGCGCGCCGAGGACATCGTCGCCGAGGCCCAGGCCACCGTGTCGAAGGTGACGAAGAAGGCCCCCGCCTCGAAGTCGTCCGCGAAGAAGGCCCCGGCCAAGACGTCGGCCGCCGCTCGCTCGGCCGCCTCCTCGACGACCGCCGCGGCCAAGAAGGCCCCGGCCAAGACCGCCTCCGCCGCGAGCACCACCAAGAAGACCGCCGCGAAGAAGGCCCCGGCCACCACGTCGGCTGCCAAGAAGACGACGGCCAAGAAGAGCACCGCCAAGAAGACGACGGCCAAGAAGGCGTCCTCCACCGGGACCGCGAAGAAGACGACGGCCAAGAAGGCTCCGGCCAAGACGACGTCGTCCACCGCGACCGCGAAGAAGACGACGGCCAAGAAGTCGCCCGCGAAGAAGACCTCGTCGAGCAGCAGCTCGACGGGCAGCACCACCAGCCAGTCCTGAGCCACGGCTCACCACACGAGCGGCGGGTCCCCGACAGGGGCCCGCCGCTTCGTGCGTCCGGTAGGGTCCAGGCGTGTTCGAGGTCGAGTCGGGTCTGATGCTGGTGCTGTCGCTCGCCCTGTTCGCGGTCAAGGCGTTCGCGCTCGTGGACTGCCTCACCCGTGCGCCCGCCCGGTTCGCCGTGGCCGACACGCTCCCGAAGAGCTCGTGGCTCGTGATCCTGGGCCTCACGCTCGCGGCGCACCTGGTGCTCTGGAGCCCGCTGTCGCTGCTCAACCTCGTCGGCACCGTGGCCGCGCTGGTCTACCTCGCGCAGCTGCGCGGCAGCCGCGTCTGACCCGTCCGCGATTCGCGCCTCGGCGCCAGCGTCGCTATGGTCGAAAGGTTGTCCCGTGCACCCATGGGTGCGCAGGACCTGACTGACGATGTCGAACGACTGTGCCGATGACGACTGAGCCGAAGGAAGAGGTGGTGCCCTCGTGAGTACCCTCACTGACCGAGAACATGCATCTGCAGGACGCTGGAAGCGACGGATCGACCCCGTCGTCTTCGGGTTCACCGGCGTGGTGGCGATCGGGTTCGTCGTCTGGGGCCTGGTGAGCACGTCCGGCCTCAAGGCGGCCTCGGACACGTCGCGCTCGTGGGTCATCACGAACACCGGCTGGTTCTTCGTGCTCGTCGCGTCGTTCTTCGTGATCTACGTCCTGTGGCTCGCGGCCTCCAAGTACGGCCGGATCCCGCTCGGTCGCGACGACGAGGGTCCGGAGTTCCGGACCGTCTCCTGGATCGCGATGATGTTCAGCGCCGGCATGGGCATCGGGCTCATGTTCTGGGGCGTGGCCGAGCCGCTGTCGCACTTCGCGTCGCCGCCGCCCGGCACGGGCGAGGCGCAGAGCGACGAGGCCGTCCAGAGCGCCATGGCCTCCACGATGTTCCACTGGGGCCTGCACCCCTGGGCCATCTACGCGGTCGTCGGCATCGCGATCGCCTACGGCACCTTCCGCAAGGGACGCAAGCAGCTGATCTCGTCGGCCTTCGTCCCGCTCTTCGGCCGACGCGCCGAAGGACCGGCCGGCAAGGTGATCGACATCCTGGCGATCTTCGCCACCCTCTTCGGATCCGCCGCCTCGCTGGGCCTCGGCGCCCTGCAGATCGGCGCCGGACTGCAGTTCAACGGGTGGATCGACGAGCCGAGCAAGATCGTGCTCGTCTCCGTCATCACCGTGCTGACGATCCTGTTCATCCTCTCGGCCGTCTCCGGCATCGAGCGGGGCATCCAGTGGCTTTCCAACACCAACATGGTGCTGGCGCTCGTGCTGGCCGTGTTCGTGTTCGTGGCCGGGCCGACGCTGTTCATCCTGAACCTCGTGCCGACCGCGCTCGGCGACTACGCCTCGCAGATGACCGAGATGGCCTCGCGCACCGCGGCCAGCGGCGACGACGCCATGGAGGCCTGGCTCTCCGGCTGGACGATCTTCTACTGGGCCTGGTGGGTCTCGTGGACCCCCTTCGTCGGCATGTTCATCGCTCGCATCAGCCGCGGTCGCACGATCCGCGAGTTCGTCACCGGAGTCCTGCTCGTCCCCACCCTCGTGAGCCTCGTCTGGTTCGCGATCTTCGGCGGCGCCGGCATCTTCGAGCAGCGCGACGGCGCGGGCATCGTCGGTGCAGACGGCGCCGTCCAGTCCGACTTCGCCCTGTTCCAGCTGCTGGAGCAGTACCCGGCGGCGAGCATCACCTCGGTGCTGGTCATGGTGCTCGTCGGCATCTTCTTCGTGTCCGGTGCCGATGCGGCGTCGATCGTCATGGGGACGCTGAGCGAGCGCGGCTCCACCGAGCCGAGCAAGCCGTCGGTCATCTTCTGGGGCGCCCTCACCGGCGCCGTCGCGGCGATCATGCTCGTGATCGGGGGCTCCGACGCCCTGACCGGTCTGCAGAACATCACGATCGTCGCGTCCGTGCCGTTCGTGTTCGTCATGGTGGGCCTGTGTCTCGCGCTGTACAAGGACCTCCAGACGGACCCGGTCATCGTGCGCCACCGACTCGGTCTCGAGGCCGTCGAGGAGGCCGTGGCCGTGGGCGTCGAGGAGCACGACGGCGACTTCTCGCTCGTCGTGGAGCCCTCGGAGAGTGGCGACAGCGTGACGGTCAGCCGGCAGGGGCGCCCGGACGACCCCAGCTGACCCGACGAGGACGTCCGCCCCGGTCCGCACGGACCGGGGCGGACGTGCGTCGGGGCGCGGCTAGATCGTGAACCCGGCGAACAGCACCGAGGCCAGCGCCAGTGCGAGCCCGATGTTGACGAGCGTCGCGGCGGCGAAGACGCCGATCGGACGCCAGCCCGCCTCCTTCAGCGAGGACACCTTGAACTCCAGGCCGATCGAGACGAACGCCAGGATGAGCGCGTAGTCGCGCAGGCCCTTCACGACGGTGTCGAACGCCTCGGCCCGCGCGGCCGACGCCTGCTCCAGGTAGAGCGTCGCGATCACGGACGCGGCGATGAAGCCGAGCACGAACTTCGGGAACCGGTGCCACAGCTCGATGGCGCGGGGGCGCTCACCCTGGGGGTCGCGCTCGACCTTGAACGCGAACCAGGCCGTCAGGCCCACCGCGACGAAGCCGATGAGCGCGTTCTGCGTCAGCTTGACCACCGAGGCGATCTGGAGAGGCTCCTCGCCGGCGATCGCGCCGGCAGCGGTGACGGCCGCCGTCGTGTCGATGTTGCCACCGAGCCAGGCGCCGGTGACGGCGGGCGAGAGGCCGAGGAGGTCGGCGAGCCACGGCAGCACGAAGATCGAGGGCAGTGCGAACAGGATGACGAGGCTGGCCGTGTAGGCCAGCTGCTCCTTGCGGGCCCGCACCGCGCCGGCGGCCGCGATGGCCGCGCTCACCCCGCAGATGGCGACGGCCGACGCGAGGAGGGCACGCAGGCGATCGTCCAGCCCGAGGCGTCCGGCGAACCACCAGGTGAAGGCGAAGACGCCCGTGATGAGCAGCAGGCCCTGGAGGATCGCTGGTCCTGCGGCCCGCGCGATGACCGAGAGCACCACCGTGGCCCCGAGCACGACCAGGCCGGTCTTGATGAAGAACTCGGTGCGGAAGCCGCCCGCGAGGCGGTCGCGCACCCCGAGCGAGGACAGCAGGGCGTTGACGAGCAGGCCCAGCGCGATCGCGTAGACGGGATACTCGATGGCGTCGCCGACGTCGGCGAGCGCGGTGTCGGCGAGCCACGTGGGCACGTTCTCGGTCAGGAGGCGGGCGGCCGCGCCCGTGGCGACGACCACGGCCAGACCCACCAGCACGGCGGGGGAGTGCAGTCGGTCGCCGTACTCCACGACCGACCGGTCGTCGGCGGAGGCGTCGGCGCTCACAGCGGCAACCAGCCCTCGGTGACGACGCCGGCGGCGGTCAGCACGACCAGCGTCAGGCCGACGATCGTCGCGAGCCAGTCCTCGGAGAGGTGGAAGCGGCGCGCGTCATCGACGGCGGGATCGCGGTCGGGGCGGGGCGGGGCAGGGTGGTCCTGGCGGTCGGTCATGCCGACAGCCTCCGTCTCGTCGGCGCCCGGACGCGTCCGGTTTCGGATGGCGGGACCGGACCTTCGGCTGCCGGTCCTCTGCTAGGGACTCAGGTGCCGAACGTCGGGGGTGCCTGGTCGAGCCGGCCGGGGTGCAGCCAGCGCGTGATGATGACGCGGAGCATGCTGAGGGCGTCGTCGGAGCGCTCCTCGCCCTCGTCCTGGACCTCGGCGTGGGTGCGCAGGAGGGCGGCGAGCCACAGGCCCGCCTGGCCGGGGTCCAGCTCGCGGTCGGCGGTCCCGTCGCGCATGGCCCCCACCAGCAGCTCGGTCAGCTCGGCCTGCACGGCATCGTCGACGTCGGCGCGCGCGTCGGCGATCACGTCGACCAGGTCGAGGAGGGCGTCCCAAGCGCTCATGGGGGCAGCGTAGTCGGCGCCCCGGCGAGCCTCGGAAGGCGTGGCGTCTAGAACATCTGTTCGAACTCGCCTACGATGCTCGGGTGTGGTTCCAGGGTTCGCTGCTCGACGTCGGCGACGAGGCCGTCGTCGGTCCGCTGGGCGCCTCGGTGCAGCGCAGGGAGCTTGCCCACGGCGCATGGGTCGACGTCCGCCCGGGCTGGGTGCAGGGCGCCGACCCGTTGTTCCTGAGCCTGCAGACCGAGGTCCGGTGGCGGGCCGAGAGGCGGGAGATGTACGACGACACGGTCGACGTCCCGCGGCTGCTGGCGCACTACGGATCGGGTGCCGTGCTGCCGCACCCGGCGCTCGACGACGCGCGCGACGCGCTGAACCGGCACTACGGCGCCGAGCTGGGCGAGGACTTCGTGACGGCTGGGCTCTGCTACTACCGCGACGGTCGCGACAGCGTCGCCTGGCACGGCGACCGGATCGGCCGTGGGCGCAGCGAGGACACGATGGTGGCGATCCTGTCGCTCGGCGCTCCGCGTCGGCTCAGCCTGCGCCCGACGGACCACGGCCCGGGCGACACCATCGGCTTCGTCGTGGGCCACGGCGACCTGCTCGTCATGGGCGGCTCGTGCCAGCGCACCTGGGAGCACGCCGTGCTCAAGACCGCCAGGCCGGTGGGCCCGCGGATCAGCGTGCAGTTCCGCCCCCGCGGCGTGCTCTGACGCGGGCGCCGTCGGCGCGGCCCCGGATGTGCCGTCCGAGGTAGGTGGCGCGCGCTATTCGCACGGCGAAGGTAGGTGGCGCGCGGATACGGACCTCCATGCCGCGGGTCACCCACCTCTGACGCTTCGATTCCGCGGGCTACCTACCTCTCACGCGGCTGGGGCAGTGGGAGGTAGGAGACGCACTCCATCCGAGTCGTTTGAGGTGCGTCACCTACCTCCGACGCCCCGGGTCGGTGCGTCACCTACCTCCGACGCCCCAGGACCGGCCCGCGGCACCGGGGCTCGGCCGAGCGGAAGCCCGTCCGCCGGTCGAGGCCCTTTCGGAGACCGAGCCGAGACCCAGCCGGAGCAGCGCAGCCGCAGGACGAGGCCCCGCCAAGAGACGCAGCCGCAGGACGAGACCCACCCGACGCGACGCAGCCGCAGGACGAAAGGCGTCGCGCACGACGAAGCCCCGGGACCAGCAGGTCCCGGGGCTCGCGGTCGAACGGGGTCAGCGCGCGCGACGCTGCAGACGCTCGAGGTCGAGGATGACCACGGAGCGGGGCTCCAGGCGCAGCCAGCCGCGCGAGGCGAAGTCGGCGAGGGCCTTGTTGACCGTCTCGCGCGAGGCGCCGACGAGCTGGGCCAGCTCCTCCTGCGTGAGGTCGTGGTTGACGTGCACGCCGTCCTCGGCCTTGCGCCCGAAGCGGCTCGCGAGGTCGAGCAGGGCCTTGGCGACACGACCCGGGACGTCGGAGAACACGAGGTCGCCGACGACCTCGTTGGTGCGCCGCAGGCGCCCGGCGAGCTGGTTGAGCAGCGCCATCGCGACCTCGGCGTGGCTCGACAGGACCGGGGTGAGCGCCTCGTGGCTGAGGCTCTGGACCGTCACGTCGGTGACGGAGGTGGCCGTGGCCGAACGCGGTCCGGGGTCGAAGAACGACAGCTCGCCGAACATCTGTCCGGGCCCGAGGATCGCGAGCAGGTTCTCCCGTCCGTCGGGCGACGTGCGCCCGAGCTTGATCTTGCCGTCGGTGACGACGTACAGCTGGTTGCCGTCGTCACCCTCGTTGAAGAGGACCTCGCCACGCTTCAGGCTGAGCGGGGTCATCGAGGCCTCGAGGGCTCCTGCGGCATCGTCGTCGAGACCGGAGAAGAGCGGCGCTTGGCGCAGCACGTCGTCGTTCACAGGCATCCTTATCGGCTGTTGAGTCGGTCACAGTCTGTCCTACCAGGCGCCCGATTGCCACACGCCGGGCCGGTGTCGGTGTCGCCACGTACTCTGGCATCGTGCCGGACGTCGCCCTCGGGGGTTCCCCCAAGCCTCCGACGAGCCTCGTGCGCCGGGCCCGCAAGACCCACCGGGTGCTCGCCGAGACCTATCCGGAGGCAGGCTGCGAGCTCGACTTCGCCACCCCGTTCGAGCTCCTCGTCGCGACCGTGCTGTCGGCTCAGACCACGGATCGGCGGGTCAACGCGGTCACGCCGGTCCTCTTCGCCGCCTACCCCGACGCCACCGCGCTCGCGGCCGCCCCGCGCGAGCACGTCGAGGAGATCATCCGGTCGACGGGCTTCTACCGGGCCAAGACCGACAGCGTCGTCCGGCTCGCCGCGGCCCTGGTCGAGCGGTTCGACGCCGAGGTGCCGCCCCGGCTGCGCGACCTGGTCACGCTGCCCGGGGTGGGACGCAAGACCGCCAACGTGGTGCTGGGCAACGCGTTCGACGTGCCGGGCCTGACCGTCGACACGCACTTCGCGCGGCTCGTGCAGCGCTTCGAGTGGGTCGACCCGGTGACGGCCAAGGACCCGGTCAGGACCGAGCACGCCGTGGCCGCGCTGTTCCCCCGCAAGGACTGGACGATGCTCAGCCACCGCCTCATCTGGCACGGACGCCGCCGCTGCCACGCCCGCAAGCCGGCCTGTGGCGCCTGCCCCGTGGCCCACTGGTGCCCGGCCTTCGGCGCCGGACCCACCGATCCCGTCGAGGCCGAGAAGCTGGTCACCACGCAGGGCCGCGCGTGAGGAGGCTCGCCATCGCCGCCGTCGCGACGGCCCTGCTGCTCACCGCCTGCAGCGACGTCGACACCGGACCGGACAAGCCGACCTTCGGCGGCACGGCCGGTCCCGGCGCCCCCGCCGCAGACCCCGACACCACCGCGGCGCGCGCCGCGGCCCAGGACGCCGGCATCCGCCCGTGCTCCGACCTGCGCCTCGACGACGCCCCCGCCTCCGGTGACGCCGCCCTTCCCGAGCTCGAGCTGGCGTGCCTCGGCGCCGACGGCACGGTCGACCTCTCCCGCCTGCGCGGACCGGCGGTCGTGAACCTGTGGGCCAGCTGGTGCAAGCCCTGCCGCGAGGAGCTCCCGCTGCTCGCCCGGCTCGACGAGCGGACCGGGGACCGGCTCACCGTCGTCGGGATCGACGTGCAGGACAGCGACCCGGAGGCGGCCGTGCGGCTCGCGTCCGACGCCGGCGTCACCTATCCCCAGCTCGTCGACCCGGACTCCACCACGCGCGGTCCGTTGCGCGTCGTCGGCCTGCCGCAGACGGTCTTCGTCGACGCGCAGGGAAGAATGGTCGCCACCGAGCGGGTCCCGTTCACCTCGTACGACGACCTGACCGCCGCCGTCCGTCAGCACCTGGAGGTCCAGCCGTGAGCCCTGAGGCCTCCGCGGGGCGCGCGCCGGCCGACGGCCCCACGCCGTCCGGGCTTCCCGACTGGCTCGTGCCGCTCGCCGACCTGGCCGGCTCGGTGCAGGCCGAGCAGCTGGCACCCCGGTTCCCGCACCCTCCGCCCGACGCCCGACCGGCCGCCGTCCTCATCTGCTTCGCCGACGGTGAGCACGGTCCCGAGCTGCTGCTCACCGAGCGCGCGCCGACGTTGCGCAACCACGCCGGCCAGATCTCCTTCCCGGGCGGGGCGTGCGACCCCGACGACGCCGACGCGGCGGCCACGGCCCTGCGCGAGGCTCAGGAGGAGGTCGGGCTCGACCCCGCCCAGGTCACGGTCTTCGGCACGCTCCCCACGCTCTGGCTGCCGCCCAGCAACTTCGCCGTGACCCCGGTGCTCGGCTACTGGTCGGCGCCGCGTCGGCTCGAGCCGGTCTCGGCGGCCGAGGTGGGGCACGTGATCCACCACCCCCTCCGGCTGCTCGTCGACCCCGACAACCGGTTCAGCGTCGAGCACCCGTCGGGCTGGCGCGGTCCGGCGTTCGAGATCGGCACCGAGATGCCGCTGTGGGGCTTCACCGCCGGCATCATCTCGAGGCTGTTCGAGCGGCTCGGCTGGGCCGAGCCGTGGGACGACACCGTGACCCGCGCCCTGCCCGAGCCCCCGGAGGCGTCGTCATGAGCTCCCTCGACGTCATCATCGCCGTCCTGCTCGTGGCCTACGCGGTCTCGGGGTACGTGCAGGGGTTCGTGGTCAACCTGGTGGCCACCACGGGCCTCGTGGTCGGCGGCGCCGGCGCCATCTGGCTCGTCCCGCGCCTGCTCGACCGGCAGGACCCCTCCCTGACCACCTCGCTGCTGGGCCTAGGCATCGTCATCGGCGCGGCCGCCGTCGGGCAGGCGGTCGGCACGTACGTCGGCACCGACCTGCGCGGCGGCCTCAGGGCCTCGCCCCTGCGCGCGGTCGACGCGGTCGGCGGTGCCGCGCTGAGCATGGTCGCGGTCCTCGTCGCGTCCTGGGCGCTCGGCTACGCGGTCAGCGGCACCTCCATCCCGTACCTGGCCAAGGCGTCGCGCGACTCCACCGTGCTGGCCAAGGTCGACTCCGTCATGCCCGGTGCCGCCACCGACACGCTGCGTGCCTTCAGCCGGACCCTCGACGCGAACCTCTTCCCGCGGTACATCGACCCGTTCGCCGACGAGACCATCACGGCCGTCGGACCGCCCGACGACGCCACGCTCTCGCAGCCGGGGGTGCGTGAGGCGTCGCGCAGCGTGGTCAAGATCCTCGGCTCGGCCGAGTGCGGGCGGGGCATCGAGGGGTCGGGGTTCGTGTACGCCCCGGGTCGCGTCATGACCAACGCCCACGTCGTGGCCGGGGTCGACGACCCGACCGTCACGGTCGAGGGCGAGCGGCGCCTCGACGGGCGCGTCGTCGTCTTCGACCCCGAGCTCGACCTCGCCGTGATCGCCACCGACGACCTCGGCGTGCCCGCCCTCGAGCTCGACACCTCGGGTGTGGCCGGCCAGGAGGCGGCTGTGCTGGGCTACCCCGAGAACGGACCGTTCGACGCGCGGGCGGCCCGGATCCGCTCGCAGCTCACGTTGCGCAGCCCCGACATCTACGACCGCGGACAGGTGCTGCGCGAGGCGTTCTCGGTGCGCAGCCTGGTCCGCTCCGGCAACTCCGGCGGACCGCTCGTGAGCACCGACGGCGCGGTGCTCGGCGTCATCTTCGCGGCCTCGGTGTCCGACAGCTCCACCGGTTACGCCGTCACCGCCGAGCAGGCGCAGGACGACGCACGCGAAGGCATCTCCGCCGACCGGGCCGTCGACACCGGGAGGTGTGCCTGATGCGCGGACTGCTGGCCACGGTGGCCGGGCTCGTGGCCGTGGTGGCGCTCGCCGTCGCCCTCCCGGCGGCCTGGACGAGCACCTACGTCGAGGACGAGGAGGGGTTCGTCTCGCTGTCGCGCGACGTGACCGGGACGGCCGCGGTGCGCGACAGTGCCGCGGCCCTCGTGGCCGACCGGCTCGTGGAGCAGGCCGGCCTGCCCTCGCAGGTGGTCGAGTCCGGGCGTCGTCTGCTCGAGGAGGCCGCGGACCGCGCCCTCGCCGACCGCCGCGTCGCCGCCGCCTGGGAGGAGACGCTGCGACGCACGCACGCCGCCCTGCTCGACGACCCGGCCGCCGGCTCGGCCCCCTCGACCGTCCCGCTCGACCTCGCCCCGCTCGCCGCCCTGGTGGCCGACCGCTCCGACGGCCTGGTGCAGGCGCCCGACCAGCTGGTGGTGGAGGTGGCCGGCGGCCCGTCGGGCACCTCGCTGCGTGCCGTCGACGCGAGCCCGCGCCTGGCGCTGGGTGCCGGGGCGGTGGCGGCGGTCGCCGCGGCGGTGGCGCTGCTGGCAGCCCGGCGTCGTTCCGTCGTCCTCGTCTGGCTCGGGGTCGGCGCGGCCGCGGCCGCGGGCGCCGACGCCGCCCTCGCGCGGCTCGTGCGTGACCGCGCGGTCTCCGACGCCGGTGCGAGCGGCCTGCAGGCCGACCTGCTCCGCGCCCTGGCCGACGTCGGCGTGACGTCGTTCGACGGGTGGCTCGTCTGGACCGCCCTCGGCGGGGCCGTGGCGGTCGTGCTCGGCGTGGTCGGCGCGCTCGTGGGGCGGCGCGCGTAGCGGCCGGCTCTAGCGTCGGGCCGCGCCGCTTCCCTGGTGCTGGCCCTTGAGCGCCGCCGGGATCTGCTTGGCGGTGGCGATCGTCTTCTGCGGTGCGCGGATCTTCTTCATGAGCCGCACGCCCACCAGGACCAGGACGCCGGCGAGCAGCACGTAGGCGCCGGCCACGATCAGGAAGCACCACGCGGGGTGCAGGCCGGTCATCGACAGCAGGAACGCGAAGGCGATCGAGACCAGGATGATCACCAGCAGCCCGATGAACCCGGCGACGGCGAAGAGTGCCGCGCCCACGCCGCCGGCCTTCGCGCTGACCACGAGCTCGCTCTTGGCCAGGGCGATCTCGGACTGGACGAGCGCGGAGATGTCACGACTGGCGTCGGCGACGAGCCGACCGATCGTCGGCTCGTCCTGCTGCTCCGGCTGGATCGGTCGCACGGGCTCGCGATGACTCATGACGCCACCCCCGTCGAAGGAGCATGGTACGGGCGTGTCGTCATGACGTGTCGGTGATTCGCTCGCTGGCGCTCGCTCATGACGCCACCCCCGTCGAAGGAGCATGGTACGGGCGTGTCGTCATGACGTGTCGGTGATTCGCTCGCTGGCGCTCGCTCATGGGACGACCCTACCGGCGGTCAGCGGTGTGGCGCGCGGCCACCGGCGGGCCGCGACGACGATCAGGGAGAGGGGTCAGGCACCGAGGAGGCGCAGCAGCACGCCCGTGAGGGAGGCCCCGGCGACCACCGAGGCAGCGAACACGATGTCGATGCGGGATGAGGAGTCCATGGCTCCAGCCTCCCCGGCCCGGATGAGGAACGGCTGAACGGAACCTGACCCGCTGCTGTCGATCCCTCGCCTCCTGCATGACGTACCAGCACGACGCCCCCGCGCCGGGTGGCGTGGGGGCGTCGTGGCGAGCGTGGACCGGGAGGTCAGTCCTCCTGGTTCTTGCTGTCGCCGATGCCGGCGGAGATGAGGTCCATCACCGACGAGTCCGCCAGGGTTGCCTGAACACGTCACGGGCGTCTACGCTCAGCGGCCTGCTATGAATACACAATCGCGCCGTGCCGCAGTCTACGTCCGCATCTCGAAGGACCGCTCCGCCGAAGGCCTGGGCGTCGCCCGTCAGGAGGCCGAGTGCCGCGAGCTCGCCACCCGGCTCGGGCTCGAGGTCGGCCCCGTCTACGTCGACAACGACCTCTCGGCCTCGACCGGCAAGCCCCGCCCGTCCTACCGCGCGATGCTCGAGGCGATGTCCGCCGGCCAGCTCGACGCCGTGCTCGCCTGGCATCCCGACCGCCTCTACCGGCGCCCCGACGACCTCGAGGAGCTCATCGGCGTCGCCGACGGTGCCGGCGTCACCTTCGCCACCGTCAAGGCCGGCGAGCTCGACCTGGCCACCGCCTCCGGGCGCATGGTTGCGCGCTTCCTCGGCGCGGCTGCTCGCTACGAGACCGAGCGGCAGGCCGAGCGTCAGTCGTCGAAGGCCCGCGAGCTCGCCCAGGCCGGCCGCAACAGCGGCGGCGGCTACCGCCCGTTCGGGTGGGCCGACGACCGGCTGGCGCTCGACCCCGTCGAGGCCGACGCGCTCCGGCACCTGATCGACATGGCGCTCGCCGGCCAGGCCGTGAACGCGATGTGCTCGTGGCTGACCGCCTCCGGCATCAAGACCACGGCCGGCGGCACGAGGTGGTCGAGCGTCGCCGTCAAGCGCATGCTGACCTCTCCCCGGTTGGCCGGCCTCTCCGTCTACAAGGGCGAGGTCGTCGGCCGGGGCGAGTGGGAGCCGCTGATCGACGAGACGACCCACCGCCGCGTCGTCGAGGCCCTCACCTACCGTGGGCCCGCCCGCGCCAACCGTGCCCGGGTCGCGCTGCTCAGCTCGGCGATGCTGCGGTGCGGGATCTGCGGCTACGGGCTGCTCACGTTCCGCCGCAACGAGAGCCGTGACAAGCAGCGCGCCTACGGGTGCCGGGAGGCCACCATCGCCGGCCGCCCCGGGTACGGGCTCGCGTGCGGTCGCGTGAGCATCCGCGCCGAGGCGCTCGAGGAGGACATCGCTAACCGGGTCCTCGCGCGGATCCTTCGCAACCGGCGCGCGATCGCCACGTCCGCCGAGGGCGTCCGCCGGCCCGACTCCGCCGCCGGCGAGCTCGGCGAGCTCGAGGCCCGGCTCCGGGACCTGGGCGTGGACTACGCCGACGGGCTCCTCGGGCGTGTCGAGTTTCGTGCGGCTCGGGACCGGTTGACCGAGCTCATCGAGGCCGCCCGCTCCCGCCTCGAAGCCGCGGAAGCGCAGGACGGGCTGCCCGTCGGGTCCGCGGAGGAGGTCGCTGCCTGGTGGGACGCCGCGTCGCTGTCCCAGCGCCAGGTCATTGTTCGCGGACAGATTCTGCGTATTCTGATCGGTGCCCATTCGGGGGGGAGGGCGCACTACGACGCCGGTCGCGTGACCATCGAGTGGCGTTAGCGCAAGAGGGAGAAGGTCACGTCCGTAGTGTTCAGCATCACGTAACACACCCGGCGCGCCGTTTATGTTCTATGATCCAAGTAATGTAAGAACCTACTCGCCAGTACGCACTGCCTCCGCCAAACCGCCAGATGAAGGACCGCCACCATGAGACCGTTCGGCTACGAGCGCGACCGCTTCCACGTCCGTGAAGCCGAAGCCGCGCTCATCCGCGAGGCCGCGGACTCCGTGCTCAAGGGCTCCTCGATCCGTGCTGTGACCACCGACTGGAACGACCGCGGCGTGGTCACGCCGGGCGGCAACACCTGGCGCCCCGTCGTCCTGAAGCGCCTCTTGGTCTCGCTCCGCGCCGCCGGCAAGCGAGAGAACCCCGACGGAGCGATCGTCGACGGCGGCTGGCCGGCGATCCTCGACGACGACACCCACCGCCAGCTCGTCACCCTGCTCAACGACGAGGCCCGCAGCCCCGCCCCCGCGCCGAAGGGCCGGTCCTACCTCCTCACCGGCGGCCTGGCCACCTGCGGCCTCTGCGGCGCCGACCTCATCGCCCGCCCGGACAACAAGGGCCAGCGCGGCTACGTCTGCAGCTCGGGCTCGCCGACGTTCGGGTGCGGCAAGATCCGCATCAACGGCCACCTCCTCGAGGAGGAGGTGGCGAACCGGGCCCTCGCCCGACTGCTGCGCGAGGACGCCCGCGAGCGCCTGGCCGCGCTCGCCGAGAAGGCCCAGGAGCGTGCCAAGGTCGCCGAGGCCACCCTGGCCGACGTGAAGCTGCGACAGGCGCAGCTCGGCGAGGACTACGCCGCCGGCAACCTCACCGGCTCCGCCGCCCGCGCCGCAACCGAGAAGCTCGCCGAGCGGTCGCAGGCCGCCCGCCGCGATCGCCAGCTCGCCGCGGACCTCGAAAACGTCGCGTTCCTCGAGGCCGACGACCTGGTCGAGTGGTGGGAGGGCGCGTCCCTCGGGCAGCAGCGCACGCTGCTGTCACTGCTCCTGTCCGGGGTCGCCGTACACCCGGCGCCCGTCGTAGGAAGTAAGACGTTCGACCCATCCCGCGTGAAGGTCCGGTGGCGGCGTTAGGTAACGTAGGCGCTCCGCCGCCGTCGCCACGTTCCCCCGACGTGGCACGCGCCCGCTTCCCCCGGCAGGCGCCTCATAGGAGGACACAACGTGCCCGATCCTGACCGCATCCGCGAACTCGCCCGCGAGATGGAAGATGACGATTCTATCCCCCCAATGACGTCCGCACAGACCGACCAGCTCGGCCGACTGCTCGCCGCTCCGGGCGACCGCGGCGCCGCGCAACACCAAGCCCGCCGCGCGTGACGAGGGGGCCGGTGTCGCGTCCGCGCCGCACCCGTCCCGCCCGGCCCGTCATGTGAGGGCACCGTCGCGTGTGGCCGTATGCTATGACCATGCCGACCATCAACCAGATCCACGACTCGCTCGCCGAGCTCCGCGTCCCGCTCGCCGACCTGCAGCCCTACGGGAAGAATCCCCGCCGCGGGAACGTCGACGTCATCGCCGAGTCGCTGGCCCGCAACGGCCAGTACAAGCCCGTGGTCGTCCGCCGCGAGACCAACGAGGTGCTCGCTGGCAACCACACGCTGGCTGCAGCGAAGCAGCTCAAGTGGACCGAGCTCGCCGCCACCTACGTCGACGTCGACGACGACCACGCCGCGCGGATCGTGCTCGTGGACAACCGCTCGAGCGACCTGGCCGGCTACGAGGACGACGTCCTCGCCGAGCTGCTCGACTCCCTGCCGTCGCTCGAGGGCACCGGCTACGACGACGACGACCTGGCGGCGCTCATCGGCGGGCTCCTCGACGAGCCGGAGACGTTCACCGACGTGGACGACGCCCCCGAGGTCGCCGACGAGGGCGTGCCGACGATCAGCCAGGAGGGCGACGTGTGGGAGCTCGGCCAGCACGCGGTCCTCTGCGGGGACTCCACCGAGGTCTCCGCGGTGTTCGACGCCCTCAAGGGCGAGCGCCCCGACGCGGTCTGGACGGACCCGCCCTACGGCGTGTCCTACGTCGGCGGCACGAAGGACAAGCTGACGATCCAGAACGACGGCGCCGAGGGCCTCCGCGAGCTCCTGGACGGTGCATTCAAGACCCTGGCCACGGTCTGCAAGGCCGGCGCACCGGTCTACATCGCGCATGCCGACACCGAGCGCATGAACTTCGAGGGCGCGATGCGCGACGCCGGCATCATCTTCCGGCAGAACCTGGTCTGGGTGAAGCACTCCCTGGTCATGGGCCGGTCGGACTACCACTACAAGCACGAGCCGATCCTCGAGGGCGTCGCCCCGGGTGGGCCGAAGGACGCCGGCGCCGAGGACGAGGAGGAGCCCCTGGACCACGACGGGATCCTGTACGGCTTCACGCCCGGCGGGCAGGGCCGGCTCGGCCGCGGCGGTAAGAGGTGGTTCGGCGACAACAAGGCCACCACCGTGTTCGACGCCGCCAAGCCGAAGAGGAACGACGTCCACCCGACGATGAAGCCCGTCGAGCTCATCCGCAAGATGCTGAAGAACAGCCTCCCGCCCCGCGGGCTCGTGCTCGACCTGTTCGGCGGCTCCGGCTCCACCCTGATCGCTGCTCACCACCACGGCGCCCGCGCGGTGCTCGTCGAGCTCGATCCCCGCTACGTCGACGTCATCTGCCGGCGCTGGCAGGAGCACACCGGGATCCAGCCGATCAACCGGGCCACGGGGCAGCCGCGCGACTTCACCTCGGCGGCGGCGTGACGAGGCCGACGCAGACCGAGGAGCAGTTCCGGCGCGCGCTCCGCGAGGTGGCTGAACGCTACGGGTGGTCCGGCTACCACACGCACCGCTCGGATCGCTCCGATGCGGGGTGGCCCGATGAGGTGCTGTGCAAGCCGCCCCGGATCCTGTTCGTCGAGCTCAAGACGGATTCGAAGAAGTCGAAGCCGTCGCCGGCGCAGGTGCAGTGGCTGCGCGACCTCGAGGCCTGCGGCCAGGAGGTCGCGCTGTGGCGACCGGCCGACTGGCCCACGATCCTGCGGGTCCTCGGCCCACGGGGGGAGCGGGCGTCGCTCGTGCTGCCGTCGTGACCTCCTGGCATGGCTATACCGTGTTGACGTCTGTCGGCACCAGCGCCTAACGTGGGTCCCGTCATAGGACCACACAGTGAGGAAGGCGGGAACCTGCGATGCGTCGCTTCGCACTCCCCCTCGTGCCCGGCGCCCAGCCGGGCCACTGGCGCGCAGCCGAGCTCGTGCTCGCGGCCCCCGAGCTGTCCCGGTCCGTCCCTCACAGCGTCGACTACGTCGACGCCGACGGGGTGACGCGCCTCGAGCACGGGGGCCCGATGGTCCCCGGCCCGATCGCGCTCATGACGCCGTGCCCGTACGGCCTCCTCACCAAGAGGCCGCTGCGGCTCATCGACGGCGACGTCCTGGTCCTCGGCAGCCTCGAGTACCGCGTGGACGCCTACGTCGGGCGCGTCGACCTTTACCGCCTCACCTAACCGAAGGAGCCAGCCACTCATGGCCGGAGAAACTGTCATCACCGTCGTCGGGAACCTCACCGCGGATCCCGAGCTGAAGTTCACGCCGTCCGGCGACGCCGTCGCCAACTTCACGGTCGCCTCGACCCCGCGATCGTTCGACAAGCAGTCGAACGAGTGGAAGGACGGCAACCCCCTCTTCATCCGCTGCTCGGTGTGGCGCCAGATGGCCGAGCACGTGTCCGAGTCGCTGTCGAAGGGCTCGCACGTCATCGTCCACGGGGCGCTCAACGTCCGGCAGTACGACCGCCAGGAGGGCGGCCAGGGCACCAGCGTCGAGATGAACGTCTACGAGGTCGGAGCGTCCCTGCGGTTCGCCTCGACGTCGCTCGCGCGCCCGACGCGCGCTGCCGCCGGCTCCCAGGCGTCCGCCGGGCCCGTCGCGCAGGCGCAGCCCCCGTTCGGCGGCGGCCAGCAGGCCGCGCCGGCGAGCTCGAACCCGTGGGACACCGGCCGGTGAGCGCGGCTGCTGTGGCTGCGCCAACGGCGCCGCCGGCCGAGGACGTCGTCCGGCGCTGCTACCTCTGCCGGCGCCACCCCACCGACGGCCCGTACGCCGACCTCTGCGACCGCTGCAAGACCATCCACGAGGACGAGCTCGCCGATCGGCACGCGGAGGCGCTGGCCGAGCTCTCCGGCGACGACTGAAAGGCACCTGACCGCCATGCCCTCGAGTAGCCAGCTCAACGACCTACTGCACTCCCGTCACCTCAACCGTGCGCGGTGGGAGGACTACGAGTTCCTGCGGAGTTCCGGCGTCGACCATGAGCGCGCCTGTCGCCGGGTCGGCCTGAAGGACGAGTCCGTGCGGCTCCACTACGCGCGTCTCGGCGTCCCCGTCCCGGGTGGGTCATGACGGGCGCGGAGGCCCTGCCGGAGCAGGCCCTGACCGCCACGGCGGCGATCACCCTGGCGGTGGTTGTCGTCGTGGTCGGCGCGTGCGTCATCCGGCTCGCCCTCGAGGAGACGGCACGGGTGCGCGCGGCCCGTGCCGTCGTCGCTCGGGTGGCGCGCGATTGGGAGGGCGTCACGCCGGTGGCGTCCCCGACGAGCACGGAGGGGCCGGTGCGGCTGCAGCAGCAGCGGGTGGCCGGCTGGTCCGTGCCGGACGGGGCGGTGCGTGTCTCCCGGGGCACGCCCTGGGGCAACCCGTGGCGGGCCGGCGATCGCGTCGCGCTTCCGTCGCACGAGGGGTCCGTGCTGGTGACGCCGGAGCTCGCGGTCGACCTGTTCGCGGCGTGGATGCTCGAGCGGCCGGACTCGCTCGAGGCTGCGGTGGATGAGCTCGCCGGCTTCGACCTGGTGTGCTGGTGCCCGATCGGGGAGCCGTGCCATGCGGAGTGGCTGCTCGAGCAGGTGCGGCTGCGTTCCGAGGTCCGCGACTTGACGTTCATCAAGTAATGGGTGTATGGTGTAACCATGTTCACCGACACCGCAGCCCGGATGCCCGCCCGCCCCACCACCTCCATGACGGAGATCGCCTACCGCGCCGCCGAGCGCGACCTCCTCGAGGCCGAGGCCCGCTGGAACGCCGCCCCGGCCGGCACCGCCGCCGACCGCCACGCCACCTACCTCCTGCGCCGCGCGCAGGCCACGTTCGACGCCGTCGCGCTCCCCGCCTGATCCGCCCCTGCCACCGTCATAGAAGGGCACCATGCCATGATCGAGAACCTGCTCGGCACGATCAACGGCTTCCACGTCGTCGTGGTCGTCGCGCTCGTCCTGTACCTCGCCCTCACCGCCAAGGAGACCCCCCGATGAAGATCACCGCCCACGACCTCCGCTCGCTCCGCCGCCTGCTCGCCGCCTGCGGTGTCGCCGGGGTCGACGCCCCGCCGGCCCCCTCACCTGTCACCGCGCGGGCCCTGCCCTACGACGAGGCCGCCGAGCTCGCGCTCCCGGGCCGCCACCGCGCACCCCGGCACGCCCGCCCCGAGTCGCGCGACAACCGCCTGTTCCCCCTGGCCGCATGATGCTCGCCACCGTCGCCGCGATCGCGGCCGTCATCGTCCTGGTCTCCGCGGCCGCTGCGAGGCTCCCGTGAACGCCCACGTCGCCCGCCTGCCCGACCCCCGCGAGGACGCTGCCGCGCTCGTCGTGGCCGTCCACGCCGGGAACGTCCTGACCACCCAGCGGGTCCTGCGCCGCCTGGACGGCGAGGAGCTGCGGACGCTCGTGCAGTACCTCGCCGCGTGCATCGACCCCGACCGGCCGCTGCTGCCCACCACGGGCGACCGTCGCAGCGACGAGGACATCGTCGAGAGCGCCGTTCTCGAGGCGGCCTCGATGTTCTGCATCGCCTCCGACTACGTCCGGTCGACCTCACGGCACAAGCTCCCGCTGCGCGCCCGCATGGTCGCCATGAACGCCGCGCACCGACTCGGCGTCTCGGCCGCCTCGATCGGCCGCTGCCTCGACCGTGACCACACCACCGTCCTGAACGCGAACCGTCGTGTCGCTGCGGACGACCTCCTCGACACGCTCGCGGCCCGCGTCGCCGAACGCGTCATCGAAAGAGTCGTCGGCAACACCACCCCCTGATCCTGTCTCTCCCGCTCATGGGAGGACACCACCCCGAAAGGCACCACCCATGAAGATCGCCCGCCGCGTCGCCGCAGCCCTGGCCGCTGCTCTCGTCGTCGCACTGCTCGCCGGCACGACCTCCACGCCCGCCGGCGCCGGCCCCAACGACCGGCTGCTCGTCATCGGCGACTCGACGTCGTCCTGGTACAACGAGGAGCCCGGGTCGCCGTCCGAGGCCTGGTGGGCGATCGTCGCCCGCCAGCTCGGCGCCGACGTCACCCTGTCCGCCGAGCACGGGTCCGGCATGTGGGCCCGCGGCAACAAGTGCCAGGGCACCAAGTTCGGCGACCGGCTCGGCGAGGTCTCCCGCATCCGCCCGTCGCTGATCATCGTCGCCGGCGGGTTCAACGACACCCACGGGTGCGACGCCTCGAACAAGAAGGTCCCGATCTACGAGTCCTCCTCGAAGCGGGCCGTCGACATCTACCTGACCGCGCTCGCCGACCGCGTCGACAGCATCGGCCTCGACCGCTCGAAGGTCTACGTCACGACCCCGTGGGGCAGCTCGAAGATGGACGCCCACTACTGGATGTGGCGCGAGCAGAAGGCCGTCGCGGAGCGCCTCGGCTTCACCTACGTCACCATGCGCTTCAACGACAGCGCCCAGACCGTCGACACCGTCCACCAGAACCGGCAGGGCAACCTCAACATGGCGGCGCGCTTCCTCGCCGGGATGCCCTCATGAAGCGGCGCGTCGCCCTGGTGCTGCTCGGGGTCGCACTGCTCGCCGCACTGCTCCTCACCTCCGCGGAGGACAGCGCCTACGTGTGCGACCCCGCCTACTCGGAGAGCTGCTGACGTGGCCACCACCGCGCCCCTGACCGCCCGCTTCCTCCTGGCCACACCCAAGCGGTGCACGACCTGCCAGCGGACCGTGTTCGCCGTCGACCAGCTGGGCGCCTGCCCCGGCTGCCAGCGCCGCACCTTCCGTCCCGCCGTCCTCGAGGAGACCCACCCATGACCAAGTCCGGCACCATCAACGTGGCCCTGCGGGCCGACGCGTCCCGGTTCGTCGAGAACCTGCACACGGCTGCTCGAGCTGCTGCCGCGTCCATCGAGCGCATGGCCGCGAGGGTTGCCCACCTCGAACGCCAGGCGGCCCGCGCCCAGGCTCGCGCAGCTCTGGCCGCGACCTACATCGACTCGCCGCGCCCGTCCCTCGAGCGCCTGCAGCTGCGGGCCCACGCCCGCGACGAGCTCACCGACGCGATCCTCTGGTTCCGTCAGCACGCGAGGGAGGCCCGCCGTGGCTGAGCGCATGGCCGACCGCACCGCCGCCTGGCGCGCCCACGAGGCGTCCCGTCCTCGGCCCCCGCTGCTCGACGAGGGGGCCCTGCGACGCGCGTTCGAGGCCGGCTACGACCAGGGCCAGGCGGCCGGGGGTCTCTCGCCGGCTGACACCGCTCGCTCGCTCCGCCGTATGGCTGAGGAGCCCGACCCGCTCTACGACACCCGCGAGCACCGACGCGCCAAGCCCGGGCGGAGCGCGCTTCTCGAGGCCGCCGATCGCGTCGAGACGGGGAGCCTCCCGTGAGCGCCACCACGGCGCGCTACGGCGGCACCTGCGGCGAGTGCGGCGACCGGTTCGAGCCGGGCACGCCCATCGTCCGCGAGTCCACCGCCCACGACTGGCAGCACGCCGCCTGCCCGCCCCCCGCCGATCCACTCGCCCCCAACAACCCGGTCTGCACGACGTGCTGGCTGGACCACCCCAAAGGAGCGTGCGACCGATGACCGCCGACGACACCGCCCACCACCCTGCCCCCACGCCTGCTCCCGTGGCAGTGCCGGAGGAGAACCCGTTCGACGCGTGCCCTGATGGAGGGCGTTGCTGGCACGGCTGTGACCTGACAGCCGAGGGCAAGGGGCTCCCGTGCTGGAGGGTGAACCACGCCGCGCCCTTCACCATGTACGGCGAGACGTGGCCCAACGAGGTGTGCGCTGCCCACGGAGCCCCGACCCGCCCCGAGCCCGTCGTGGCCCCGCTGCCGAGCGAGGCGGTGCTGAACGAGGTGCGCTACCGCATCCGCACAGCCGTGGCCTACGGGCTCCTGCGTGGCAAGCACGGCAAGGAGTCCGACCCCGCGTTCGTTGACGCCCAGATCGCCGGGATGGTCGAGAGCCTCCGCCGCCTGGTCCCAGAGGACGACGAGCCCGCGGTGATCGCTGTGCAGGTCGAGGAGTACCGCGAGGGGCCCACGTTCGTGCGGATCGAGCGCCAGGGTGTGCCGCTCGTGACGGGCTACGTCCACCCCGAGCCGCCGGATGACGACGAGGACACGGTGCGGGCCGTCGACGCGCTATCCACTGCCCGCGAGCAGATCCGCGCACGACGTATCCACTTCCGCGAGCTCGGAACCGATGACCAGTACCTCAACGCTCTGGACGACGCCTTCGGGCTCGTGAGCAACCTCTGGCGCTCGCACGGCGGTGAGGGTCGATGAGCAGCGAGGACCGTGGCGTGCAGGTCGGCGCCCAGGTGGCCCACCTCGCCGGGCAGGTGCGCCGCGCCCGCTCGACGTCCCGCTCGCTCGTCCGTGTCGACGTCGACGCGCTCGAGGCCGTGCTCGACGAGCTCATCCGCCTCACGACGCCGGAGTCCGCCGCGGCGGGGACGTTCGCCGACCCTGACGCCACGATCCCGGTCCCGGCGTCCTGCCCCGGCCCTCGGCTCGCTGCCGCCTGGGAGGGGGAGAGGCAGGCCATCGCCGACGATGCTGCTCCCGGCTGTCGGGACTGCGGGGGGACCGGGATGCGCGACGTCGCCCTCGAGCGGGGCGTCACCATGCGTCTCCCGTGCTGGTGCGTCGCCGACAGGAGGCGCCCGTGAGCACCTACAACAGCGATCGCGAGCTCGGCGACCGGCTCAGCGACGTTCACGGGTTCGTCGACGTCGCTGCGTGCTGCTTCGGGCGCGACGTCCGGCTGATCGTGGCGCAGGGGCCCCTGTACCTCGAGCCCGACGAGGCCCGCGCGATCGCTGCTGCTCTCACCCGCGCGGCCGCTGACGTGGAGGCGGACCGGTGACGCTCCACGGCACCGTCCAGGTCAACGGGCACACGGTGGGCGCCTGGGACGCGGTCCGGGTCGCACAGCTGCCGTCGGGTGTCTGTCGCTACCGGTGCGAGGTGTGGCCCGGGATCCCGTGGCCCGGTGTAGGCGATGCCGGCGTGGTCCGTGGCGCGTTCGAGGTCGAGCACGACCCGGCCGACGGTGCTGTGGCGCTCGCTGCTCGGGTGCTGGCGGCCGCCGCGCAGCTCGCCCCGGACCCACCGCGCGGCACCTGACGAACATCAACCCCCGCGCGTACCGTGTAACCACCGCCAGATCGACTCCCAGGAGCCACCCATGACCACCATCGTCGACTTCCTCCGCGCCCGCCTCGACGGCGAGGAACGCACCGCCCGCGCCGTCGGCCCGGTTCGGTACTACGTCTACCGCGACCCGCGCCGCTGGGAGGCCCGTCACGACGACGGCGCCGTGCTCGCGTCCGGCGAGCCGGACCTGCGGGACCACCGCGCGGACGCGCTCGTGGACCACAACGGTCACCACGTCCCCGGCCGAGTCCTCGCCGGCATCGAGGGGAGGCGCCGCATCGTCGACCTCCACGCCGACCGTCACGACGCCGCCTCCGTGGCCACCCTCCGCGCGCTCGCGCTGCCCTACGGCGACCACCCCGCCTGCGACCCCGCCTGGCTCGAGCCCGTCGACGTCGAAGCTCCCACCGCGCCGCCCGCCTACGACCCCGACGCGACGGTGCGCGTCGCCCTGTCCTACCCCGGGGTCAACGGGAACGCCACCTCGCTCACCGTCGGGCTCGAGGCCGTGCGCGCTGCCGACGAGCTCGTCCTCATGTACGACTTCAACCGGGACGGGTGGTCCGTCCGCCGCGAGGACTTCCCCGACGACGAGCTCGCGTTCATCGGCGCCTACGACGACCGCTCGTGGGTCGACGACGGGAAGGGTGGCGAGGTCCACGTCTCGTGGGGCATCACCCCGCCGGGCTGACCCGTCCCGCCGGCTCCCACCGGAGCGTCAGCTCGTCGTCGGGGCTCACCGCCGCCACCTGCGCCCACCACCCGTCCGGGCGCCGCTCCCACGCCACCAGCAGCCCCGCCCACGGGGGCCCGTCGTCCTGCCCCACCCACACGTGGTGGACGCGCTCCGGGCCCCGCTGCAGGTGCGCCGGCAACGGAGACCGATCGCCATACCGCCTGTTCGCGCCCACCCGCCCACCGTAGGCCCGGCCACGGCTCCCCGCCCACACCCACCCAACCGGCTACGATGGTCATAGGACGTAACCGTGTACGCCCACCACCACCCATGAACCACGGAGGGAGACCCGCATGGCAGCCGCATCCAAGGCCCCCGCGAAGAAGCCGGCCGCCAAGCGCACCCCCACCAAGAAGCCCACCGCCGCAGCCCCCGACAACCCCTGGGACCAGCTGACCGACGAGTCCGGGCCCGCCTACGAGGCGTTCCTCGCCTACCGGGACCTCGGGCTCGCCCGCAGTAACGCGAAGGTCGCCCGCGAGTTGGGCAAGTCCACCACGCTCATGAACCGGTGGTCCTCGCGCCACTCGTGGGTGCTCCGGGCGTCCGCCTGGGACCGTGAGCTCGACCGTGAGTGGCTCCTCGAGCAGCGGCAGCAGCGGCGGGATTCGGCGAAGCTGAACGCGAAGCTCGCGCGTGCTGCGTTCGGCAAGGCCGCGCAGGGCCTGTCGTCGCTCGCTACGGGCGAGATGGACGCGAACGCGATCGCCCGGCTCATGGACGCCGCGTCGAAGCTCGAGCGGCTCGCGCTGGGGGAGTCGACGGAGAACGTGCAGGTCTCGGGTCCCGGTGGCGGTGCGATCGCTGTGGCGGACGTGTCGATCCTGACCGACGAGGAGCGGCACGCTCGGCTGCTCGAGCTGCGGGCCGAGCTCGACCGGCAGCTCGGGTCGTCCGGCGACGAGGGGGCGGCCGCATGACGTTGCACCCGCCGCCCGTCGTGGTCCTCGCCCCGGGCACCGTGGCGCGCTTCTGGGCCCGCGAGCAGGGCATCGACCTCGAGCGCGTGGTCTCCCTGCACCCGGGCGACGTGGACCTGTTGCGCGGGTGGGAGTGCGCCCACGTCGTCCACCTGCCCGACTGGCCGCACCCGGCCCTGTCCGCCGAGCTGCGGGCCGCCCTGGCGCTGCTCGACGCCCGCGACGGGCTGCTCCCGTGGCCCGCGCCCCACGCGCCCACCCCATCGTTCTGGCACCGCGTCCGCGGTGTCCTGACCGCCCGAACCCGTGCCACTGTCATAGGAGGACACAACGCATGATCGCCACCACCCGCACCGTCCACGACCAGCCTCCCGTGCTGTTCCTCGCTCCCCGGGCCGAGGCGCTCGCCTGGGCCGACGACCAGGGCATCCCGGCGTCCCGGATCGTCGCGCTCGAGGCGATCACCGCCGGGGCGCTCATCAGCTTCCCCGCCCGGCACGTGTACGTCGTCCACCTCCCCGGCTTCCCCTACGCCGACGCGTCCGACCCGCGCCTGTTCGTCGACGGCTACGGCCTGCCCGACCGGGTCCACGTGATGCCCGGGTGGCCCCCGCTCCCGGGCACGACCGCCGAGGCCGTCGCCCGCGTGCGCATGGCCGCGTGGGAGCTGCGCGAGACCGTGCACGCCCGCCTCGACCGGGTGGTCTCCGTCCTCGACCGCCTGACCGGTGGGAGGCTCGCGTGAGCGCCGTCGCGGGGGCCCTCGAGTGGCCGGCGTTCGTCCGCAAGCTCGGCGACGGTCGGGCCGGTGGCCGGTGCGAGTGCGACGGCCGGTGCGCTGACCGTCGCTGTGCCGGCGGCCGCTGCATCGAGCGGCACCAGCGCCGCTCCCCGATGGGAGGCCGCGCCCAGGCTGTCGCCGTCCTGACCCTCGTCTACCGCCACGGGCCGCAGGCGTCGCGTCCGGCGTCCCGCAACCCCGACGACTACGTCGTGCTGTGCCAGCACTGCCGGGAGGGGCTGTCATGACCGGCCTCGCTGTGTTCCTGTTCGCCGTCGGGTGGCTCGTGCAGCTCGCCGTGGCCCTCTGGACGATCCGCCGCACCGACCGTGTCCGCGCGGAGGCGTGGTCCGACGGGTTCCACGCCGGCAAGGTCGCCGGCACGGTCCGTGTAGGCCCGACCCCGAAGTACCTGGGACCCCGGGACCCGGCGCTGCCCGACCACGTGCCGCCCCGGTTCCTCCGCAGGGGGCGCTGGTGATCCGCCTCGCCCTCGCCCGCCTCGCGTGCCTCCTCGCCGGCGGGCACGACTGGTGGCCCTCCCCGGGGGGCCCCATCATCTGCTGGCGCTGTACCGCGGAGCCCCGCCCGTGATCGCTCTCCTGGTCGGCCTCGCCGCGACGCTGCTGCTCCTCCTGGGCTGCACCGCCGTGCTCGTCGTCGTCGGCCGGCTCCCGCACCGGGACCGCACCACCGACGTCGCGGTCACCGTGGCGCTGCTCGCGTCCGGCCTGACCCTCCTCGCCCTGTCCACCCACCTGTCCGCCTGACCCGAAGGAGCCCCATGCCCATCCCGACCACCCGACTCGACGGCCACCTGGCCGACGCCCTGCGCGCTGCCGACGCTGGCGAAGAGGTGCTGCTCGAGGTCGCCAACGCCCCTCGGGTGCGCGCCGTGTACGCCGAGCTCGAACCGCACCTGCCGTCGACCGTCCGCGTCACCAACGGCTCGGCCTCCACCCACGTCGGGTTCGCCGCTGGCGGGCTCATCCACATCCAGCCCCGCGGTCACGCCTACCCGATCGGACGGCAGGCGCTTGTGATCCGCCTGGACGACGACAAGCTGCTCGTCGACGGGGTGCTCAACGCCGGGGCTCTGCACGCCCGGACCGCCGACTGGGGCACCGCGCCGGCCGATCGGCGTGTCCGCGTCGACCTCGCCCTGGCCGACCTCGAGCGGCTCCTCGGGCTGCCCGCCAACGCCCGCGTGGTCTCCGCGCACGTCGAGCACGACCCGTTCGCCGTGGCCGTGATCGTCGAGCACCCCGACGCCGAGCCCGTACCCCCGGGTGCTGCTGCTCCCCGGGCCCACCTGCAGTCCGAGGCCGTCACGTTCCACGGCATCCAGCACCGGGTGGAGGTCGCCCCGTGAGCGCCGACGAGGCCCACGAGGGGCCGTCCGTGCAGGAGGTCGCCCGCCAGCTCGTGGAGGACCAGCGGCGTGCGTCCGGCCTGCCGAACAACCGCGCCGGCCGGCGGGAGGCGGAGCGGATCGTGAAGGCCCGCATCGGCGCCCACAAGCGCGCCCAGGCGGCCGCCGCTGCCCGCGACGAGGCCGCGCTCGAGCGGGCCGACCCCGACGGGTCGCTGCGCTCCGAGGTGGGCGGTGCGATCGAGGCGGGCCACCGTGCCGTCATGTCGCTCGAGCCGATCGGGCCTCCGCACCCCGAGCCCGAGGCCAGGCGGCTCGTCGCCGTCGATCCTGCGGATCCTGCGGGGGCGCTGGTGCGCGCCACTCTCACCGAAGCCGGCGTGGTCCTGGACCGGCTCGAGGAGCTGCACCCCGCTGCCCTGGCCGAGGCCGCCCGCCGCCTGTCCGCTGCCACCGGCATCCCAGCGGGCAAGGCGGAGCGGACGGTGATGGACGTCGCGACGTCCCTGCCCGCCCGTCGTGCCGGCACGACCGCTGCCGACGTCCGTGCTGCTGCCGAGCGGGCCCGGCACTCCGTCCACGTGTCCGGCCGGCGCGCCGGGAAGGCCGCGGCTCGCGCGGTCACCGTCGCCGAGTGGCGCGGCCGGGACGCCGAGGCGGACCTCACTGCCCTGCGCGCTGCCGGCGTGGGCGACCCGACCGACGCCTACGGGGCGTGGCTGCTGAACGAGGCGGGAGAGGCCCGGAACCGCGCTGCCGCCGTCCTCGGGCCGCTCGAGGCGGTGGACCGGCCGTGACCGACCACCTGTGCGAGCACGACGAGGTCGAGCTCGGGGAGGACGACGCCTCCGAGCTGCTCCCCGCCGGCGCTCGGGTCCTCCTCCCGTGCTCGTGCGGGGAGACGGCCCTGTCGACGCTCGAGCTCGCCCAGGCCGACGTCGACGCCCTGCAGGCCGCCCTGCAGCAGGTCGAGCCCTACCGGCTGCTGTACCACTGGTCCCCGACCCGGCACCGCAAGCAGATCATCCGCCGCGGGCTCCTCCCCGGCCGGCGGGCCGTCACCCACTCCACCAACGCCGACCTGCGCGCGGCCGGGTTCAACGTCGCCCCCGACTGGCGTGCCCCCTACGTGTGCTTCGCAGACTGCCCGTCGTGGGCGTGGGCGCTGTCCGGGCTGCAGCGGTCCGCGCCGGCGGGGGAGTGGGACCTCTGGCAGACGTCCCTCGACCGGCTCACCGACCCGTGGGTCGAGCCGTCCGACGACCGCCCCTCCGGGCTGCACGAGGTGCGGACGCCGGCCCGTGTCTACAAACGCGACCTGTGGCTCATCGGGTCCCGCACGAAGGAGGCATGATGCGCCGCCCCCTGTATATCCCCACGCCCATCCTCGGGCTCGACGACGTCGAGCTGCGGGTCCTGGACGGTCGCGCCTGGTACCGGGCCCGACCGGCTGTCGTCGCCCTGCAGGAGTGGATGTACGTCCACGGGCTGTCGCTCGCGGAGGTCCCGATCGACGGCGTGGTCCTGCGGCACCCCGACGAGGGGGCCGTGTCCGCAACGCAGGTGGTCCGGGACGCCCAGGCCCGCATGCTCGTCGACCGGTACCCCGGGGAGCAGCCGAGGGCGCGCTCCGAGCTCGTGCGCCGCGACGGCCTCGACGAGGTCCTGCCGTGGCCCGACGCCGTGCTCGAGCTGCCCCGCGTCCCCCCGAGGCGGCTGACGTGACCGCGCCCGTGCTCGAGGTCGACCGGCTGCTGTGGGAGGCCGGGCAGGTCCGCCCGTGGCGCATCAGCCTGGCCCTGGACCTCGCCGGCCTGCACGGGCCCGAGGTCGACGCCATGTGCGGTGCCGTCGAGCCGGAGGTCGACCGGTGGGAGGAGGGGCTGCAGTACCCCACGTGGGAGCAGCTGTGCCTCCTCGCCGACGCCACTGACCAGCTCGTCGGGTTCTTCCTGGTCGACCGTGACCCGCCGCTCGTCACCGGTCCCACGTTCCTGTGCGGCGACGGGGGCTGCGACGTGGCCGACCCGCCGGCTGTCGTCCACCTGTCCTACGCGCTCGACACGGTGCGCGCGACCGTCGGGGAGTTCTGACCCATGCCCACCACTGCGACCCGTCCCCGCAAGGCTGCCGTCGGCGGCCACCCCCGCACCAAGGCGCTGCAGTCGCTCCCCGTGCCCGGGCTGCTGTCCCCCGAGCAGCTCGACGCGGAGATCGCCGCGCACCTCGCCGCGGCCGCGCAGTCCGCTCGCCGGTGGGCGTGCTCGAGGCCGGGCTGCAACGGTCGCCCGCACGCCGGGTGGCGGCACCGGCACGCTCGTGCGTCGCAGCGGCTCCCCGCCGGCGACTGGTCGACGTGGCTGATCATGTCGGGCCGCGGGTGGGGCAAGACCCGCACCGGCTCGGAGTCGCTGAAGGAGTGGATCGAGCAGGCCACCGCCGAGGGCCGGCAGCTGCACATCGCCGTGGTCGCCCGTAAGGAGACCCTGGCCCGGGAGATTTGCTTCGAGCACCGCAAGTCCGGGCTCATCACGATCCTGGGCGACCTGGTCGAGAAGTACGACAAGACGGTCGGCAACCTGCAGCTGCACCTCAAGGGCGGGCACGTCATCCGCGGGTTCGGCGCCCAGGAGCCCGACAACCTCCGCGGGTGGGAGTTCGACGCCGCGTGGTGCGACGAGTACGCCGCGTGGCCGGCCGGCAAGGCCCAAGAGGTCATGGACATGCTGTGGTTCTGTCTGCGCGAGGCGAAGCACCCCCGGGTGCTCATCTCCACGACGCCCAAGGCGCTCCCGCACATCAAGGTCCTGGTCCGCGACCACGAGGCCGAGGTGAAGGCGGGCGTGGAGGAGCCGTCTGTGCGGCTCACGACGGGCCACACGAACGAGAACGCCGCCAACCTGTCCGGCATCGCCCTGCGGCGCCTGGACCGCTCGTACGCGGGCACACGGATGGGGAAGCAGGAGCTCGACGGCGAGCTGCTCGAGGACGTCGAGGGCGCGCTGTGGAAGGGGTGGATGCTGGCCGACGAGGACTTCCGGCCCCACCGCTCCGAGCTGCCGGACCTCGAGCGGGTCGTGGTCGCGGTCGACCCGGCCGTCACGTCGACGGAGACGGCCGACGAGAACGGCTTCGCGGTCTGTGCCCGCTCGTTCCCGTTCGACGCCACACACCGCGACACGCGGCCGCTCGGGTACGTCCTGCACTCCGAGGCGGCCCGGCTGACGCCGACGCAGACGATGAAGCGGGCGGCCGAGCTCTACCACGAGCACCAGGCCGACGCGGTCGTCCTCGAGGCGAACAACGGCGGCGAGTACCTGGCGACGGTCCTCATGCAGGTGGACCCGACGGTCAACTACCGGATCGTCCACGCCTCCCGGGACAAGCGTGCTCGTGCTGCTCCGGTGGCGGGCCTGTACGAGCAGCGGCGCATCCGGCACGTGGGGCCGGCGAAGGTGTTCGACGCGCTCGAGACGGTCATGACGTCCTACGTCGGCGCGAAGGAGTCGCAGGAGAAGTCGCCGGACATCCTCGACGCCCTGGTCTGGGCGCTGTGGGACCTGTTCCTGGATCCGGAGCAGGTGGCGGGTGCGGTGGAGGCGACCGACGGCCGGCTCGCTGGCCGCCGCTGAGCTCGCCCCTCCACCCGACTTGACGTTCATCAAGTCTGGGAGGTACGGTGTAACCACAACGTCTTGCACCGCCACCCCCCAAGGAGTCCACCATGTCGAACACCCTCCGCCTCGACGGCGACCGCCCCGCGTTCCCCATCCTCGACCGCGAGGTCGTCTACGTGGGCTCGCTCGACGAGTTCCACGGCGGCACCTTCACGGCCGTGTCGCTGTGCCCGTGCGGGCGCTGCCAGGAGCCGGGCGCCGACGTGCGGTTCGTCCTGCGGCACGTCCACGGCCAGACGCTCCTGCACGTCCGCCAGTCGTCCCTCGACCCCGCCTGACCGCCCCCACCGAAGGAGCCCACCATGTTCGGAACGCTCGAGGGCGCCGCCCACCGCGAGTGGCACCTCAACGCCGGAGTCCCGCTCGGCCAGCCCGGGTGCCCCCAGGACGCCTGCCACCCCGTCGACGAGGCCGACCTGGACGACGCGCTGCTCGCCGAGGTCGGCATCCGCTGCGGCCACTGCTCGGGTCGCCACGTGTCCGTCGCCGACGTCCGCCGCTGCTCCGGCGCGGCCTGACCCACCCCCACCCCTCGAAGGAGCCACCGTCATGACCACGTCCCGCCCCCACCGCACCGCCGCCGAGTTCCGCGCCCAGGCGCCGGCCGCCGCGAACGCCCGCTGCATCGACCACGGGCTCGCCGTGGCCGACTGCGCCGCCTGCACCCGCTACGCCGGCGAGTGCGACCTGGGCGGCTGCACCCGGCCGGCGACGCACGTCGGCGAGCTCGTGGTCGACGGTGTCGTGCTCGAGGGCCGGCCTGTCTGCCGGCGCGACACGCGGTTCGCTCGCTCGCTCGGGCTCCGGGTCCGCCCGGTTCGCTGACCCGCCCGACTTGACGTTCATCAAGTTAGGGGTGTACGGTGTAACCATGAACGCAACCGAAGCCGCCGCCCGCATCGACTCTCTCATCGCCGACGCCCGCCACCTCGAGAACATCAACCCCGAGTTCCACCAGGCCGCCCTCGACCTCGACGAGGCCGCATCGCTGCTCGAGACCGGCGACACCGCCGGCGCCCTCGAGCTCCTCAAGGCCTGCGCCGAGGCCACCATCCTCACCGCCAAGCGCGGCCTGTTCATCTCCGCGGCCGCCGCCGTCGAGCTCGTCGACGCCTGACCTCCCCCGGGGCGGCCAACCGGCCGCCCCCGATCCCCACCCCCGCCTCCCGCAACGAGCAGGCTGCCGCCAACGCCGCCGCGCTCGTGCTCGCCGCCAACCCCGGCGCCCTGCGCCTGGTCCTGTCCACCGCGGTCACCATGCTCGACGGGCTCGAGGCCGACGACCTCGAGGAGCTCGGGTTCACCGAGGCCGACCGTGTCGTCGCCCACCGCGTCGCGTGCGAGGCCGAGGCGGCCGTGCTCGAGGCCCGTCCCTGACTCCCCGGCCGGCGGCCAACCTGGCCGCCGGCACCCCCGGCCCCCGAAGGAGCCCCGCATGTCCCAGCTCGCCCGCCCCGTCCCCGTCCGCCACGAGGCGCCCTGCGGTGCCGTCGTGCTCGGCCGCGTCGACGACCACCGGCCCACCGTGGTCACCGCCGTGGCGCAGACGCCGTGCTGCAAGGCCGACGGCGTGCCGGCTCCCGACGCCCCGACGGGCGCGACCTGCGGGGCCTGCCACCGGCCCGTGGCGGCCGCGTACGCCTCCTCGGGCTGGACGGCGGCGTACCAGGCCGCTCGGGACGCCCGCTGCCCCGTGCCGGAGTCCTGCGCCGACAACGCGCTGCACCGCGCGCTCGGGGGCGGGCTGTGAGCGCGGCGGGCCTGGTGCTCGAGCTCGGCGAGCTGCCGTTCTCCTGCGATCAGACCCGGGTCGGGTTCAACCCCCGCCGGCCGCGTGTCTCGTGGCGGGTGGGCGACCGCACGGTCCGGGCGATCGCGGTGGGCATCGACGTCGTCGCGCTCGAGGTGCAGGACGGCGACGCGCTGCGGTCGCGCACGCTGTGGTCCGGGCACGGGGTGGCCCGGCTCGCGGCGGAGGTCGACGAGCTGCTCGAGCCCGCTCGCCCTCCCCGCTCGACTTGATAAACGTCAAGGTCATGCTGTACGGTGTAACCATGAACAACGCACCTACCGCCACCGCCCAGGTCCTCCTGAAGGACCCCACCTACCGCGTCGCCGACGAGGACGCCACCCGGTTCATCCCCGCCGGCATGGACTGGTCCGACGTCGCCCTCCTCGAGGCCGGCGACTGCGAGCACGGCGAGACCATCTGCTCGGCCTGCATCGCCGAGTGGGCGATCGACCACCACGTCCGCCTCATCGTCGCCGGGATCGTCCTCCCGTACGGCGACGTCCCGCCCGCCGGCTGACACCCGGCGGGCCCGTCCCGCCCCCGCTCGTCGGGGCCGGCTCGAGCTCGCCGGGCGTCCCGCTCGCCAGCCACCCCCAACCTGGAAGGACCCGCCATGACCGCCACCTCCGCCCCCCTGACCGCCGACCTCGAGGCCGGTGCCCTGTTCGACCGCCTCGGCCTCCGCCCCGAGTGGCACGGCTACGGCTACCTCGGCCGCCGGCTCGACTTCCGTCCCGACCAGCGCGAGGTCGCCGACGAGCTGCTGCTGGCCGCGGCCGTGGAGGCCGGCCTGTCCGAGGACGAGCTCATGGCGTGGGCCGACGCTCGGGTGGGCCGCTGGGCCGGCGACGTGCTCGGGGAGCCCGGCCAGCCTCACGAGCTGCGCGAGCGCCTCGCTCGGTTCGGACTGCTGCCGTCGCGCTGGTTCAACGGTCAGCGCCTCGAGCTCTGGGACTGACCGTGCGCGGGGCGGCCGTTGCGCTGTGTGCGTGCGGTCGCCCCCTGGTCCCCGACTTGACGTTCATCAACCCAAGGGTGTACGGTGTAACCATGAACACGAACGAAGCCGCCGCCCAGCTCGCCCCCCTCGCCCTCGCCGCCCGCGAGGCCGGCGCCAGCACCGCCGCGTTCGCCCTCGCCGGCGCCGTCGAGCACCTCGAGGCCGGCATGCCCGCCAGCTCGCTGATCGCCCTCGAGGCCCTCGCCGAGCACGCCGCGGGCAGCGACGACCGCGACTTCGCCGCCCGCGGCGCCGACATCCTCCGCCAGACCAACGCCTGACCCGAAGGGACCCCCGCCATGACCTACTCCGCCTCCGCCACGCTCGCTTCCGCGGTCGAGCTGCTCGCCGCCAACCCCGACGTCGTCGTCACCCACGCCGGCCGTCGCGTGGTCGTCAACCGCCCCGGCGGCTACGTGTTCGTCACGGTCGCCGTGGCCGTCGAGGCCGAGTCGCTCGTCGCCCGGCTCCACGAGGGTGCCGGCCACCCCGCCCCCGTCGCCCTCGAGCGGGCCACGGCCGCCGACGTCGTCGCCACCGTCCTCGACCTCCTCCCCGCCTGAAAGGCCCCGCCATGATCCGCTACTCCGCCACCCAGGCCCTCCGCGACGCCTACGCCCTGCTGCTGCAGCGCGAGGCCGGCCAGCCGGCCGCGTTCGACGTCGAGGCCGACCAGCGCGACGACGAGCTCGTCCGCGTGTTCTCCAACACCCGGCCCGGCATCGCCGTCCGCGTCCGCGTGCTCGACGAGGAGGCCGACGTCCGCCTCGAGCTCATCGACCACTGGGGCGTCGCCTCCTCCTGCGCGACGCTGTCGAACGCCACCGCCGAGGCGCTCGCCGCCCTCATCCGCGGCTACCTCGCCTGACCTCCCGGTGCGGTCCTATGGCACCCTCATAGGACCGCACCATCGCCACCAACCGCCACCCACGAAAGGCCACCGCCATGCCCGGCCCCCGCCACGGACGCTGTTCGCTCCCCGTGCTCGTCGTCCTCGAGGACGGCGTCACCGAGGGCACCTGCGACCGCTCCGCCGACCACCCCGGCGACTGCATCGACGAGCGCGAGGCTCCCCGATGAGCGTCCCCCTCGAGCTGGTCTGGCCGTCCGGCCTGCGCGAGACCGTCCTCATTGACCGCCTGCACCCCACCCCCGACGGCGGCTTCCTCGCCGTCGCCGCCACCGAAGGAGAAGCACCATGACCGCCACCACCGCTCCCGCCCGCCCCGGGCCCGCCCGGCTGCTCGCCACCGCCGCAGAGGTCGCCCTCGGCGCCACCGGCAACGCCGCCTACGAGCGCACCTGGGCCTGGCGGGGGCGCACCTGGCGCCTCCGCAACCGCGGACCCGCCGCCCGCATGGGCCGCTTCGGAGGCGGCTGGGACCGCGAGCTCGGGCTGCAGCTCGGCCCCCGCGGGCTCCGCGGCACCGTCATCGTCAACCTCTGGAAGTCGTCCCTGCGCGTCGACCCGGCCAAGGTCGCCCGATGAAGGGCCGCGTACGCCGGCTCCTGCCTGCCGGGCTCGAGCTCGCCCACCTCCGCGCGTGGGTCCTCGGCATCCGTGACGGGTGGGCGCAGCCTCTCGCGCTCCACGTGTCCTGGAACGTCGACCACCTGGTCCCTCGCCGCGGCGACGCCCAGGAGTCCCTCGACGCCGGCATCAACCTCGGGCAGCGGCTCCGCGCCCCGCGCCGTCACGAGCGGCTCGAGGCGCCGAGCCTGCCCGACGCCTCGCGACCCTTCCCGTTCACGCGGCCCGCCGGCAGCGACGCGGACATGTTCATCCAGTGGAAGGGCACCCAGGTGTGCCTCGACTTCCGGTGCCCGTGCGGCGCCGACGGCCACCTGGACGCGACGTTCGCGTACTTCGTGCTGTGCCCGGTGTGCGGGCAGGAGTACGAGCTCGGCACCCAGGTCATCGCGCGGAAGGTCGAAGGCGTCGACGACGGGCGCGCGCAGATCCTGGTCGTGGACGAGCTCGGGGGCCGGTCGTGAGCGGCCGCATCGAGTGGGCCGAGGTCGGCCAGTCCTGGTCTTACTCCGAGACGCCGGGCGACTTCGGCGACGGGTACGGCAACACCAACGACGGGCCGGCCCTGACGATCGGCGAGGGCGCCGTGCTCGAGGCGCCCGACCGCGAGGAGCTGCTGCGGTGGCTCGAGGCCGTGGCCGTCCAGGTCCGCGCCCACCGGCCCGCGGTCGAGGTCGAGTCGCACGGGGTCGGGAGCGGGCTCGCGTGCCCGCTCTGCGGCTCCGACGGGGTCCGGGCGCTGTACGCCGGCTCCGTGGCACACGAGGCCCGCCTGCAGGCCGACGGTCGCACCGTGGTGCTGGACGACGACGTGCGTGCCGACGCCGACGAGCCTGCCGGGTGGGCGTGCATCGACTGCTCCGCCCCGCTGTCCGCGCCGGTCGGCGTGACGTTCGATTGGGGCCAGCCGTGAGCGCCGCAACGCCGGGCGAGCTCGCCGCGCAGCTCGACGAGGCCCACGCCCTCCTGCAGGCCGGCGACCGCGAGCCGGTGTACGACGCGCTCGAGGCCGCCTCCTCATGGCTCGCGGACCGTGACCGGGTGCCCGAGCCTGCCGCCGGTGACGGCGTGTACGTCGACGAGGTCCGCGGCCACGTCCGGCTCGACGCCGGCGGCCGCACGCTCACCTTCGCCGATGTCGGCCCGGTGCTGGACGCCTGGTCGCACGAGGGCGCGTCGCTGACGCCGGCGCTCGCGGCCGAGCTCGGGCGGGCGCTGCTCGCGTGGGGCGGCGCCCGCCTCGAGCCCGGGCCCGACGAGGTCGACCTCGGGTTCGCTCGGGTCGAGGTCCGGGACACGGTGTGCCCGGAGCCGGGGGAGTCGCTGCGGTCCGTGGCGGTCGCGTGGCAGCGGGCGATCATGTCGCCGTCGGAGGCGGATGCTCTGGCGCGGGTGCTCGAGGACCTGGCGGACGCCGCCCGCCGTGCGACTTGACGTTCATCAAGTCATGGGTGTACGGTGTAACCATGTTCACCACCGCAGCCACCACCCCGTCCGACATCGCTTGCGCCGACTGCCGCGAGGACGTGCTCGACGAGCAGATGTGCCCCAACGACCGCGCCCGCTGCACCTCCTGCTGCGACTGCCACGCCGACGAGGCGTGACCCACCCCCGTCCCGAAAGGACCCCCGCCATGCTGAACCTCCCCTTCGCCGACCTCGAGCCGCTCGAGCAGGGCCGCCTCGCTCGCCACAACGCGCCGGCGCTGTCCTCCACGTTCGCCGACGAGCGCATCTCGGCCGTCGAGTTCCGGGCCCTCACCGACGCCGGCATGGCGCTCGTGACCATCACCCGCGAGGACTGGTCCTGGGAGGCGAGCTCGCTCGAGGCCGACTACCTGGCCGGCTCGGGTCCGTCGCCGACGGTCCGCCACCGCGACGGGCTCGTCGTGCTCGGCGGTGCCCGATGAGCATGTTCGCGTTCCGCCTCCGGGTGGCCGGCTGGACGACGACCGCCGCGGCGCTCGTCGTCGCAGTGGTCGCCGACCACGCCACCTTCGCCCTCAACCTCGCCGCCTCATAGGAGCACACCATGACCAGCACCGAGACCGCCCTCGCCCGCGCCGCATCGTTCAACTCTCGCGCGTTCGGCATCGCCGCCCGTGACGCCGGCGGCCGCGCTGCCGCCGCGTTCGCCAACGGCGACCCGTCCGACGCCGAGCTCGTCCTCCTGGACGTCCGCCGCGGCCTCCTCGCCGCCATGCCGCAGCTCGTGGCGTTCCGCGACTACCACCTGCGGGGCATCATCCACCCCGGCGTCGCCGACCGCGCCACCGAGCTCCGCGAGTCCATCGAGGCTCGCCGCGCCGGCATCGAGGAGGCCCTCCTCGCCATCGCGTGCGCCGCGCGCGGCCTCAACCGCCACGGTCTCGCCCCGTGCGACCACGCCGCCCTCATCGACATCCTCGAGCGATGAGCCGCCCCGCCGACCACGCCGGCCGCGCCGCCTCAGTCGCGGCCGGCCGTCGGGCCCGCGTCGCTATGGAGCGGCGCCGCATCGACGTCGCCCCGTGCCTCGAGCACGGATCGCACGTCAACCGCCAGATGCACCCCGCCACCGAGTGCCCCACCGCCACCATCAACCAGGAGTGACCATGACGAACGACAACGCCGCGGAGCCCGTCGTGGGCCGCATCATCAAGCGCCTGCACTGGCGGGAGCGCATTCGTGTGCTCGACGAGGTCGCGGCCCGCACCCAGGGCGAGCTCGTGCGGGTCGAGCACGCGACCGACGGCCCGCTCGCCGAGGCGGCGGGCGTGGTCGGACACATCGTCGGCGTCGCGCTCGACCACGGCACCCGCTCGAGCATTGGGCTGGTCGTCCGCCCCGCTGACCCGAGCCTCCGCCTGGTCGTGATCCCCGACAACCACGTCATGCGAGTCCGCCGCGTGGTCCCCTGGGGTCGCACGAGGCCCGGCGCCTACCGGGTGCTCGAGGTCATCGCCGGCCCGCCCGCCCGGAGGGCGTCGTGAGCGCCCCGTGGACGGTCGCACCCGTCGGCCCGGTCGGACCGGCCGGCGATCCCCTGTTCGTCCGCGACAGCCGCGACCACGCCCCGGACACGGCCCAGGAGTGGGTCCTGCACCTCAAGGCCCGCCACGACGGCCTCGAGGACCTCCTCGAGCGGGTCCACCGGTACGGCGCCCTGCTCGACGTCGCCGAGCTCGTGGGCGGCGACGCGTGGCGCGAGTGGTGCGAGCCCGCGGTGCCCGAGTGCGACGTGGCGCTGCACGTCTACTTCGCCGCCCCGACTCCCGGCTCCGCGGCCGCTCGGGCTCGAGCGATGGTCCGGGCGCTCGAGCTCGGCCCGCACGACGCGGCGCTGTCGACGGCGGGGGACTGGTCGGAGGGCGCGCCGCTGCTGGCGCCGGGGTGGGAGCGGTACGTGCGGTCTCGGGCTGGTCGCCGGTCTGCATGACTTGACGTTCATCAAGTGTCGGGTGTACGGTGTAACCATGAACACGAACCGCATCGCCACCGCCAACGCCGAGGTCACTGCCCTGCACACGACGCACTGGACCTACCTGGCCGACATCGCCGCCGCAGGGACGTTCGTTCGCCGCGTAGCCATCGTGGCCCGCGCCCTGCGCGTCTCGATCGCTGCCGCCCACGCCGCTGTCATCGCCCTCGAGACCGCCGCCCCCGAGGTCTACCGCCCGACGCACCCGCTGTCGATCGCCGCCTGATCCCCGCCCCCACCAAGGAGTCCCCATGCTCACCATCTCCCTCGCCGCCGTCCACGCCGCCGACTGGATGAGCCGCTACGACGGCGACGCCCCCACCGTCGTCCGCGCCGGTTCGCGGATCGTGCGCCTCGAGCTCGACGACGCGGCCGCCGTCGACGCCCTCGACGACGCCCGGCACTACGTCGTGATCGCTGACGAGCTCGACCCGGAGTACGCCGGGCTCGTGAGCTCCGCCCGTGCCAACATCCGCCGCCTCGAGGCCGCCGGGGTCACCGCGACCCGGTTCGGCCGCCCGGCCCCCACTGCCGCCGCGTGGCAGCCGCCCGGGCTCGTCGTCGGCGGGACCGCCCCCGACCCCGAGCGGGAGGCCCGCCGCGAGGCCCGCCGCGCTGCTCGAGCTGCTGCCCGGAGCATCAGGTGAGCGCACAGACCGTCGGCCCCACCCCCCGGGTATGGGAAGGTGGGGGCATGCCACCGCTCACCCCCGCCTCGCTCCTCGCCTCGCTCGGCGGCGTGTCCGTCGCCGCCGGACTCATCTGGTTCATCGTCGCCGACACCACCCCCGGCCCCGTCGGCGCGGACGTCATGTTCTGGACCGGGCTCCTGTTCCTGGTCGGCGGCCTGTTCGCCCAGCGGCTCCGGCCCAAGCGCGAGTTCGAGGAGCACCTGCGGCAGTGGGAAGCCGGCGAGCGCGACGACCCCCCTCCGGCCCGATGAGCACCGACGCCCCCGAGCAGCGGTACGTCACCCCGCCGCTGCCGGCCGACTTCATCAACGACTGGCTCGCCTCCTCCCACGGCCTGCCCGCCGACCACCGCCCCCACGTCGAGGCCACCGCCGGCGGCGACGTGATCGTCACCGGCACCGAGCTCGTGGTCGCCCGGCTCGTGGAGCGGGCCGTCTGGGCCCTGCAGCTCGGGGAGGAGGAGGCCGCCCAGGCCCCGGCCCTCATCAACGGCTCCCGGCGTCTCCTGGCCGCGATCCCGCGCCGCGAGGTCCGCCGGCTCATGCGCGAGCTGCACGGCGACTTCGAGTAGTCCCCTCGCCGCGGACCGTCCTCCCGCCCCCCGTGTCGCCGGCCGGATACCCTAGTGTCCTGCCCGCGTCATAGGAGGACACAGCACATGGGACGAATCAAGGGTTTCATCCTGGACGCCTGGTCGGCCGTCGACTACAAGGCGCCGCTGCGCGACGAGGTCGAGGCCCGCCAGAAGGGCTGGGAGGCCCGCTCGTGGGTCCCCTCGCGTGACCGCCGGCGCCTCGCCGCCTACACCGTGCTCGCCGCGTACCGCGCGAACAACGCCCGGGCGTTCCTCGGCGGCACCGACGAGGACCGGGACGACAACCGCGAGTACGGCGACGCGGCCCTGATCATCGACCAGACGCTCGCGGCGCTGCTCGGCGAGACGCAGGAGCTCGTGGTGCCCGGCGCCGAGCGTGCGGCCGCCCTGCAGGCCGAGGTGGACGCCCTCGACGCCGACCTCGCCCAGCGCCCGGAGGACGAGGACGCTGACCTGGACCTCCTCGAGCGCGACGACCTGCTCCTCGAGCTCGCTGCCGCGCAGCGGCTCGCCGACCGGCAGGCGTTCCTGCGCGCCTGGGCCGAGGACGTCCACCTCCCGCTGCGCCTGGTCGACGGCGAGGGCAACGCCGTCCAGTCCGGCGACGCCGTGTACCTGATCGGGTGGGACGGCAACCGCGAGCGCGCCACGTGCTCCGTGATCGATCCCGGTTTCTACTTCCCCGTGCTGCCCGACTCGATCGACGCCTACGCCTACCCCGAGACGGTCCACTTCGCGTGGGAGCTGCCGGCGGAGGACTTCCCCCTCGACAAGAAGACGCGGCTGCGGCGCCTCACGTACCGGCTCGGGCCCATCCGCCCCGCCGAGGTGCTCGAGGACGGCGACGAGGTCGAGTACGTCCTGCACGAGGGCGACCGGGTCAACGACGAGGGCCTCATCGAGCGCACGTACCCCTGGGACGGCAAGCCGTCGACCCGCACCTGCCACGTCACCGACGCCACCTGGATCCTCGACGACATCCGCGGCGACACGGACGTGCGCGCCCTCACCCTCGATACGGCCACGTTCGCGGTCTCCGACGAGGGCGAGCTCGTGCGCGACCTGGACCTGCACGTCGACTTCCTGCCCGTCGTCCACGTCCCCAACACCCCGGCCGGCGGGAACCACTACGGGCAGTCGTCGATCGCGGCCGTCCTGCAGATCCTCGACGACCTGCAGAACGCCGACACCGACGCCCAGCGCGCCTCCGCGACGGCCGGCTCGCCGATCATCGGCGTCTCCGGCGCGAAGATCGGCGGCGAGGCGAACGGCCGGGGCGGGGGCGTCGGCCGCCAGTTGACCGTGAAGGCCGGCGAGGTCTGGGACCTGGGGGAGAACGGCGCCCTGTCGACGGTCAACACCGCGGCCGCGCTCGCGGAGCTGCGGGACTACGTGGAGTCGCTGCGCGATCGCGCCCACGTCAACAGCCGGCTCCCTGCAGCGGTCACCGGCACGATGGACCCGTCCGACGCTCCCTCCGGGTACGCGATGCAGCTGTCCTTCGGGCCGCTGACGTCCATGATCCGGCAGATGCGTCTCACGCGGTCCGTGAAGCACCCCCTGATCCTCAAGATGGTGCAGCGGTTCTACCAGACCAACGGGCTCCTCGAGGCCGGGGAGACGCCGCGTGCGGAGATTCGGCTCGGGTCCTTCCTGCCGGCCGACCAGGCCGGGGTCCTGTCGCTCGTCAAGGACGCGCTCGAGGCCGGTGCGATCAGCCTCGAGACGGGCGTGGCCATGCTCGTCGACGTCGGGTTCCCGGTCGACGACATCGCCGAGGAGATTCGTCGGATCGAGAGCCGCGACTTCAAGGGCGCGAACGACCTGGCGGACGCGATCGGCAACATCGACGCGGTGCTCGCCTACCTGGGCCGCGAGGCCACCACCGAGGAGCTGCAGCGTCCCGTGGTCCTCGGCGGGGCGCCTCCGGTGCCGCCCGTTCCGACACAGGACGCGTGATCGTCATAGGTATGCACAGAACATCGAACGTGTGTCATAGGATAGTGCCAAGCGACCCGGCGCTTCCGGGATCCGACCCGGCGGTACCGGGAGCCCGCAACACGAGAGAAGGACCTCCGTGAAGGACACCCGCGCTCCGGCGCTCAAGCGTCACCCGCGTACCGGCTCGCTGCTGCAGCCGGTCGGCTACGTCAACGGCCGCGCTGTGTGGCCCATCCTCGGCGCCTCCCCGGACGACCCGTCCGACGACGGCGGCGACGGTGGTGCCGGCGGAGACGGCGGAGACGGTGGCGACGGTGGGGGCGGCGACGGTGGCCGCACGTTCACCCAGGACGAGGTCTCGCAGAAGCTGACTGAGGAGAAGCGCCAGGGGCGCCGTGCTGGCGCCCGCGACGTGCTCTCCCGGGTCGGGTTCGAGACGGCCGAGGAGCTCGAGGCGTTCGTGACGTCTCAGCGCGAGGCGGCCGAGGCGGCCAAGACCGAGGATCAGCGGCGCGCCGACGCCCTCGAGGAGCGGGAGCGCAAGCTCGCCGCCCGGGAGGTCGAGACGGAGAAGAAGGAGCGGGTGCGCGTCCGTCGCGCGGCGCTCCGGGACGTCGACGTCAAGGCCGACGATCTGGACGACGCGCTGCTGCTGCTCAGCCGCGAGGTCGAGGAGGACGCCGACGAGGACGCCGTGGCGGAGGCTGTCGAGAAGCTCAAGGGCCGCCGCCCCGAGCTGTTCGGCAAGCCGGCCGACGATGAGGAGGGCGAGCCCAAGCCGCGCCGGCGCGGGCACTACCAGCCCTCCGGCGGCCCCCAGGGTCGCAACGACCCGCCCGGCAAGGACCCCGGCGCCTACGGCCGCGAGCGCGCCGCTCGTCGCTGGAAGAAGGACTAGGCGACCACAAGCTGACCCCCTTCGGGAGGTAGGGACCGCGCCCACCGCGGATCGAACCGTCAACCGGCGGGGAGAAACCACACCGATCCTCGCCGCCGGCGGGGAGAAGGAGCAGGGATATGGATATCCAGCCCAGGACCACGGTGGCCGCGCCGATCGACGACAAGGCGTGGCTGATCGACACCCACGGCACCGACTCGGTCCTCACGGGTACCGCTCGTGCGGCGGACTTCGGCCTCGTGGCCGGCGACGTGCTGCCCGGTGGCACGCCCGTCGTGTACGACGCCGCGACCAAGACCTACAAGAGCGTGTTCGGGGAGGACGCCGAGGGGGCCACGCAGGTCGCCGCGACCGGCCACGTCCGCGAGTCCGTGCTCGTGGGTGCCGGCACCTCGATCGGCATCGCCGTGCAGTGGCACGGCGTCGCCGCGGCCGAGCTCATCCCCACCCCGGAGGGCGTCGAGTTCGACGCCGAGCTCGGGGCGCCCCACTTCCTCTACCGCTGACCCGCCGGGCAGCGTCCACCTCTCTCGAAGGGAAACCATCATGGAGACCGAGCTCCTGCACAACGTCGATCCGGCGGACATCCTCGCGTACGCGCGTGAGGTCCCGACCCCTGCCGGCTTCCTCCTCACCCAGGAGGTCGTGCCCGAGACGTTCATCAACAACGTCAAGTACCGCATCAAGAGCCGGGAGCGTCGCGTCAACACCGCGAAGTTCCGCGCCTACGACGCGTCGACCCCGATGGGTCGTCGTGAGGTCCAGCACGCCGTGACCGAGGGCATGCTGCCCCCGCTCGGCCAGGTCTTCACCGTCGGCGAGCTCGAGACGATCCTCCTGTCGATCAGCCGTGGTGCTGACAACCAGGAGCTCGTCGACGCGCTCTACAACGACGTCGAGCGTCACGTCCTGGGCATCAAGCACCGCCTCGAGCTCGCCGCCGGCGACGTCCTCGAGGACGGCATCTTCTCCCTGGTCGACGAGAACGGCCTCACCATCGAGGCCGACTTCGGCGTCGACGCGGCGTTCCTGCCCGACGCGACGACCCTCTGGTCCAACCCGAACGCCGGGCACATCAACCAGGAGCGCCTCTGGATCGAGCACCTCATCGACGAGGGCGACGGCGCCCCCGCCGAGGCGATCACCTCGACCGCGGTGCTGCGTCAGCTCGCCCGCTCCGAGGAGTACAAGCAGCTCCTCTACGGCGACCTGGTCGACGTGACCGGCCGTCCGACGCTCCTGCCGGGCCAGATCAACGAGGCCCGTGCGCGGGCCGGTCTGCCCCCGGTGCGCGCCTACGACGTGAAGGTCCGCGTCGACGGCGTGCAGAAGCGGACGATCGCGGAGAACCGCTTCATCCTCCTGCCCGAGAACAAGGAGGAGTTCGCCGAGACGCAGTACGGCATCACGGCAGAGGCGCTCACGCTCGCCCGCAACGGCAACCCGCGCATCGAGCGCGAGGACCTGCCCGGGATCGTCGTGACCGCGTGGGAGCAGGACAACCCGATCAGCACGGGCACGAAGTCCGCGGCGGTCGCCATGCCGGTGCTCTACGGCACGGACTCGTTCGTCAGCGCCAAGGTCCTCTGACCCTGGCGGCGGGGCGGCTCGGACTTCCTCCGGGCCGCCCCGTTCCACCCCGTCCCCACCATCCGAAGGAGCCCACCGTGGCGAAGGCAAAGAGCACGTTCCACGACCTGGATCCGGCCACCGGCAAGGTCACGATCTACCGTCCGGGCCAGAAGGTCCCCGACGCCGTCGCCGGCCGTGTCGGCGCCCACCTCCTCGACGGGCCCCGCCCGGTCCTGACGGCGGACCTGTCCGTCGACGGCGACGTCTCCGAGGCGCTGCAGGGCGCGCAGGCGCAGATCGCCGAGCTCGTGGCCGCGGTCACCGAGCGTGACGAGCGCATCGCCGCGCTCGAGGCCGAGCTCGAGGAGGCGCTCGACGCTGCCACCACCGGTGGCGACGACGATCCGACGGGCGACCTCGACGACCTCGACCCCGACGCCGAGGCGCCGGTCGAGCTGTTCGACCCGTCGAAGCACGACGTCGACGAGGTCCTGGCGCACCTCGAGAAGTCCGACGAGGCGGAGTACACGCGCGTCGTCGAGCTCGAGGGCAAGGGCAAGGCCCGGAAGGGCATCCTCGGCGGCTGACCTCCCGCAGCCGCCCACGGCCCGGCCACCCGTCCCCTACCTGGCGCGGTGGCCGGGCCGTCCCTCTTCCGAAAGGACCCAGCACCATGAGCACTCTCAACGAGCGGCAGCTGTCGTGGCTCCGCGGCCGCATCGGCGCCACGCCTGACGACCTGGCGCTGCACCAGAAGTTCGACCGGCTCGGCAGCGTCCGCGACGTGGCGCTCGAGGTCCTGCGCGCCCGCCTGCACGCTCTCCTCGCCTCGCCGCTGTCCGTCAACATCCCCGGCGCGGTCTCCATGAACAACGCCGAGAACGTGAAGGCCCTTGAGCGGCAGATCGCCGAGCTCGAGAAGCTCGTCGACGACCCGTCGCTCCCGACGCCCGTGCCGGCCGACGACCGCGGCGAGCTCGGCACGTTCGCGCTGGCCCGCACCCGGCGCCGCTGACCGTGGCCCGCTACGAGTGGCCGCCGCTGCCGATCGCGGACACCGACGACGCTGCCGAGGCGCTCGCCGAGGCCCTGGCGCGCTCGTGGGCGGACCTCGAGGCGGAGCGGGTCCGGGTGCTCCTCGACCCCAAGATGCTCCGCAAGCGCGAGGTCGACGCCTGGATCAAGGAGTTCCAGGCCGCGATCGATCGCTTCGGGGAGGAGGTCGCGTTCCACCTCGAGCGGTTCGCCGGGCTGCACCTGGCGCCGCAGTACATGGCCGGCGTGGTCGCGTCCGGCGGGGTCGCCGCGTGGACCGCGATCCACTCGCAGGCGTTCGTGGCCCTGGCGACCGACACCTACGCCGACTTCCTCGCCCGCTCCCAGGCCGCCGGCGAGACCTCTGCGGACTTCGCTCGCGCTGTGCGGGCCGCATCGCGTGCCGAGGTCCCCAAGCTCGCCGCGGGTGGTCGGACGGCCGCACAGGCCGCCGAGCGCCTCGAGGCGCGCCTCCTGGGGGAGTACGACATCACTCGCGTGGTCTACCGCAACGGTGCCCGGGTTCCCGTCGACGTCTACACGCGCATGGCCGCGCGCACGAAGTCGGCCGTCGCCTACAACGCTGGCACCCTGAACCAGGGCGTCTCGATGGGCGTGAAGTACGTCGAGGTGTTCGACGGCACCGACTGCGGCTGGCGCTACCACGAGGACCTCGACAAGGCCGCGGGCTCGATCCGCACCCTCGAGGAGGCGGCGCAGTACGCGATCAGCCACCCCAACTGCACGCGTGCGTTCGGCCTCCGGCCGGACATCGTCGACCCGGCGGCCGCGTCGCCCTCGACGACGCAGGAGCAGCGCGACGACGCCGCCGAGCACGACTGGTCGCCGGAGAAGCAGGCGATGCGGGACCGCTCCCGCCATGCCCGTCGCCAGCAGATCGCGCAGTCCCGCGTGGCCCGCCAGGAGCGGCTGCGGGCGCGCTACCTCGCCGAGGCCGCGGCGTCCTCGTAGGAGGGCACCGTGCGGATAGGATGAACACATGACCGATTCCCTGAGCCGCCTGTCGATCAACGAGACCGCTCCCGGCCGCGCCGAGGTCTCCCTCGACGGCACCGACGTCTCCTCGCAGCTCGCCGGCATCGACCTGCGCCTCTCGGCCGGCGCGGTCGCCCACGCGGTGCTCCACGTCCACCCCGCGAACCTGATCGACTTCGACGGCCTCGCCCGCGTCTACGTGGGCGACCCGTCCGCGCCCGACCCGGGTCCCGCCACGGCTGTGTTCCTCGGGCGCATCTCCGCCGAGGAGCTCGAGAAGGCGGCGCTGCAGCGCGCCGACCTCGGCACCGAGCCGCACGCCCTCACCGCGGCCATGCTGCGCCAGCTGATCGAGTGGGCCGATGTCCGGCCTTGAGCTCGGCGGCGTCCGGACCGCGGTCGACCTGCTGCTCGCCGGCTCCGCCGTGCTCGTCATCCGCGACCACGGCGCCAGCGACGACGTGCTCAACCAGGGCACGGGCAAGCTCGAGCCGCCCCCGCCGGACCTGCGGTACTCCGGTCCGGCGGGGGTCGTGCCGGCGATCGCCCCTTCCGGGCTGCCTGCGTTCGACACGGCCACGACCCCCGACGACGACGACACGACGCACCGACTGCTGCTGCCGCTCGTGGCGCCGGACGACCTCCGCTCCGGCGACCTCCTGCGCGTCGACGCCGTGCCGGCCTCCTCGGGCGACCCTGCGCTCGTCGGCCGGTGGTTCGAGTTCACGGGCCCGCCGTCGACCAGCATGTTCGCCGTCGTGCGGATCGGGTGGCTCAAGCCGACCCGTGGCCCGACCCTCCCCGAAGGCTGGGCCCCGTAATGGCCCCGCACCCCAACGCGCACCCGTCGGCCGGCGCCTACAGCAACGCTGCTGAAATCGCCGCCGACCTCCGGGCTGTCGGGGCGGCCGCGCAGTCGCGGGCCCGCGAGAAGGTCGACCACCACGCCATGCTGCTCGAGACGCGCGTGAAGGCCGCAGCCTCCGGCCGCCCTGGCCCTCGCGCCCCCTCTGGTGACTACCGGCGCTCGTGGACCACCGAGCCGTTCGCGGCCGGGTCGCTCGTCGGGGCGTCCGTCGGCACGGACAAGCCGCAGGGCCGCCGCCTCGAGTACGGGTTCGTCGGCCCCGACCGGCTCGGGCGCGTCTACAACCAGCCCCCGTTCCCGCACCTGCAGCCGGCGCTCGACGCCACCACGCCCGAGTTCGAGGAAGCGATGAAGGACCTAGGAGACTGGACGTGACCACCACCGCTCTGCGCCGTCAGCCGATGAGCCTGGCCCTGCGCGACGCCCTGGCGCATACGATCGGGTTCCCCTGCGAGCTGCGGTCCATCCCGCGTGTCCGCGACGGCGCCGCGACGGTCTCTGCTGCCCCGCCCTACGTGATCCTGTACCCGCTCGACGGCGGCAGCTCCGGCACGCAGGGGAAGCCGCACTCCTCCGCCGCGTGGTCCTACCAGGCCACCCTTGTCGGCCAGCGGGGCGACCAGCTCGAGCTGCTCTACGACCGGCTCGTCGCGTTCCTGTACGACCGCCACGCCTCCGGCGCGTGGGTTCACCCGCTCGCCGTGGAGGGCCAGAAGGTGTACGACCGCAACAAGGACGACGAGAACGGCGCGGGTGCGTCAGGTGAGGACACAAAGGCCGGTATCATGTCCCATGACGTGCGGTTCACACTGAGCGTTTCCCCTGCCTAGAAGGAGCCCTGCAATGGCCGAGTTCACCGACATCACCCGCGAGGACGTCGTCACGAAGTGCCCGACGCGCGCCCTGGAGTTCTACAAGAAGCGTGGCTGGTCCGTCGTGACCTCCGACGACTCCGATGCCGGCACGCAGCCCGACGGCGACCCCGTCGCCCCGGCTGCGGGCGAGCTGGTCGTCGACGGCACGCTCCCCGCCGGCGAGCTCGGCGCGGGCTCCGAGGTCCCGCCGCTCGACGGCCCCAAGACCACCGACGGCGGCTCGCTGCCCGAGGGTGAGAACGCGACCGCGAGCGTCTCCGCGGAGAGCGAGAGCAAGGCCGTCCGCGGCCGCGGCTCCCGCTGATCCTTTCCCACTCATCCGGTCGGGCACGTCCCGGTCATAGGAGGACACCATGAGCACTCGTTTCGTCCGGCGCGGTGTCAGCAAGTACTACTGGCTGACCGGCGTCTCCGACTACCGGAACATCACCCGCAGCGACCTCACGGGCGGCATCGACCTGTCCGACGAGATCGCCGACATCAGCGGCTGGTCGCTCGAGAACCAGGCCGCGTCGACGCCCGACATGGGTTCGCGGTTCGAGAAGAACATCCCCGGCCTCGACTCGGCCTCGGACTCCTCGATCACCTGCTACGAGCCCGAGGAGGACCCGACCGGCGACGAGGTCGACATCTCGGCCGTGCTGCCGAAGGGCGAGGCTGGCGTGTTCGTCATCCTCCGCCGCGGCGACAAGCCGGGCAGCCTCTCGCTCGACGCGTTCCCCGCTCGGGTCGCGTCGAACAGCGCCGAGCACTCCGCCGGCAACGACGCCGCGCGGATCGTCGTGCAGTTCACGATCACGACCGAGCCGGAGCAGGACCAGCCGGTCCCCGTGGCGGCCTGACCGGTCGCCCAGCACCACCACAACTACATCGGGTGCTCGTCCTCCCGAGGTCGGGCCGAGAAGGTTCCCCCTGGCACCCAGGGGCTATAACTTCCGGCCCGCCCTCGGGGCATCACCGCACGCCGCGAGGAGCCCCCGATGAGCACCACGTCCACCAAGAAGGCCACCACCGACGCGTCCGTCGCCGACGAGGTCTGGGCCACGAAGCGCGAGAAGCTGCGGCGTCGTGGCCGCAAGACGCGCCACTTCGACTTCCTCGACGAGGACCTCGAGGCCGAGCTCGAGCAGGCGCAGAACGTCGTCGGCGTCGCCGAGCTCGCCTGCCGCAAGGCCACCGAGGCCCAGCACGCCGACTCCACCCACGCGGTGCGCGAGAAGGCCGTCGCTGACGCCCTCCGCGCCAACCGCAAGGTCACGTCGGCTCGCAAGAAGCTGACCCTGGCGCAGAAGAAGCGCGACGAGGGAACCGTCCGCATCTACCTTCGCGGGCTCGGGTCGGACGTCTACGACGCGCTGGTCTCCGAGCACCCCCCGACCGACGCCGACCGGGCCAAGGGCCGGGACTACGCCCTGGCCACCTTCGCGCCGGCGCTCGTGGCCGCGTGCTCCCTGGACGACATGACCGAGGAGGACGCCGCGGACCTCATCGCGAGCCTGTCGCAGGGCGAGTCGTCGCTGCTGTTCGCCACGGCCGTCGAGGTGAACCAGGTCGCGCAGGTCTCCCTGGGAAAAGGCTGAGGGCGGACCCCTCGCTGGTCGCTGAGCTCGAGCTGTGCGAGTCCCTCGGAATCTCGCACTCGCACTTCCTCGGCGGTCCGGCCGAGTGGACGCCCCTCGACCGCGACAAGGCGCTGCAGCTCCGCGCGTGGAAGGCGGCGCACTGCTCCGGCTGCGGCACCCGCGCGGAGGAGTGGGACCCCAAGCGCGGCGGCCACCGGTTCGCGTACATCGGGCACTGGTCCCGCTGCCCGGGCTGCGAGGTCAAGGAGCAGGAGCGCCACAACGTCCCCGAGGACGCCAAGGGCGTTCACATCGGCCTCGTCGTCAACCCCGAGCTCGCTGACCTGGAGGTCTCCGCATGAGCGACAAGATTCTCGGCGTCAAGGTCCAGGCCGATATCGGCACCTACGCCGGCGACATGAACAAGGCCGCCGCGGCCACCGACAAGGTCGGCGCCGCTGCGGACCGCGCCGGCGCGGCCACGAAGAAGCAGGGCGACGCCTCCGAGAAGGCGGCCGACTCGAACAAGCGCCGCACTCAGTCGACCGACGAGTCGACGACCTCCCAGCAGCGCAACAACGAGGAGACCACCCGGGCGGTCGTCAACACCCAGGAGCTCGGGACGGCGCTCGTCGTCGTGGGCGGCTCCCTCACGGCGGTGGCGGCCGCGGCGATGTCGACTGGCATCGCGTACAACACGCTGCAGCAGCAGTCCCGTGCTGCTCTCACGACGCTGCTCGGGACCGCTGAGCAGGCGAACGCGCAGATGGACCAGCTCGACGAGTTCGCGCGCACCTCGCCGTTCGCCAAGGACACCTTCATCACCGCGCAGCAGCAGATGCTCGCGTTCGGCATCGAGACCCGAAAGGTCATCCCGTACCTCGACGCCGTGCAGGACGCCGTGGCTGCCTCCGGTGGCACCAACGCCGACATCTCCGGCCTGGTCGCCACGATGTCGAAGATCCAGTCGTCCGCGAAGCTGACCGCGCAGGACCTCATGGAGTTCGGCAACCGCGGCGTGGACGCCGCGTCGCTCATCGGCTCCCAGATGGACATGACCGGCGCCCAGGTCCGCAACGCGATCACCTCCGGCTCGCTCGACGCCACCGAGGCCCTCGACGCGCTCGCCGCCGGCATGTCCGAGCGGTTCGGCGGGGCGGCCGAGAACGTGAAGAACACCGCCGTGGGCGCGTTCGACCGGGTGAAGGCCGCGTGGCGCGACCTGTCCTCCGAGCTCGCGGAGCCGTTCGTGAGCAAGAACGGCGGCGGCATGCTCGTCGACCTCCTCAACGTCACCGCGGACGTCATGCGCGACTTCCAGGCCCTCCCGGGCCCGGTCAAGACCACCGCAGCGGCGATCCTGTTCCTCGGCGGTGCTGCTGCTCTGGCCGGCGGCACGTTCCTGCTCATGCGCCCGAAGGTCATCGCGCTCAAGACGGAGATCGCGTCGCTCGAGCTGCGGTCGCGCATGGCCGGTCTGTCGCTGCAGCAGCTCGACAAGGCCGCGATGCTCCGCAACATGGCGAAGGGCGGCCTGGTGCTGGCCGGCATGGCGGTGGCCGCTTCGGACCTGACCGAGAAGTTCGAGGGCGCCACGACGATCTCTTACGCCCTCATGGGCGCAATGGCCGGCCCGCTGGGCGTCGCGATCGGCACGACCCTCGGGCTCATGACCGAGCTCAGCAACTCGACCGCGGACCTCGAGGAGCGGTTCGCTTCGGCACGGGAGGCCCTCGGTGGGGCGAACACGTTCGCCGACCAGGACAAGGCCCTGGCCGCGCTGTCGAAGAACGTCGCCGACTACTCCGACGTCTCGCTCAAGAACCTGTCGGGCTGGAAGGTCGGCCTGCAGGCCGCGCTCGGCATGGACAACGTTGTCGAGAAGCAGCGGAAGGACTTCGCCGACCTCGAGGGCAACATGGAGCAGTACCGGGGCGCGCTGCAGCTGCTCGAGGACCGCACCGTCGGCGCCAAGGACGGCGTGAACGAGCTGTTCGACGCCGAGAAGATGCAGGGCTTCTACGACCGTGCGAAGCCGATCCTCGAGGGCCTCGGCATCGACATCGAGGAGGTCCTCAAGGCCGGCCCGGAGTCCGAGCAGTGGGCCGCGGCCGAGGCTGCCCTGGCCGCGTACGGCGAGACCGCCGGGAGCGCGACCGGCCCCGCCTCCGACCTCGCCGAGGCCGTCGCGTCGACGGGCACCGACCTCATGAGCGCGGCCGAGTCCGCCAAGGCGCTCGACGACGCCCTCTCCGCGCTGTTTAACCCCGCGATGGACTACGACAAGGCCACGAGCGCCTGGTACGAGGGCCTCGAGAAGCTCGAGAAGGTCCTGCAGGGCAACAAGGCGACCGTCGACCTGACCACGACCGCGGGCCGGGAGAACAACGCCGCGATCCGCGAGCAGGTGGGCGCGCTGCAGGACCAGATCGTCGCTGCCGCGCAGGCTGGCGAGTCGAACCAGACCCTCGCGGCGATGCTCCGTGACGGCCGTCAGGCGTTCATCGACACAGCCACGGACGCCGGGTGGACGAAGGAGGCGATCAGCAGCCTTCTCGATGAGTACAACCTGACGCCCGATCTGGTGCAGACCGTCATCGAGGAGGTCGGCGCTGCGGAGGCTCAGGAGGCTGCTCGCGCGGCCGCGGGTGAGATGGACAACCTCGACGGGACGACCGCGGGCCTGTTCATCACGCCCCCGGCCACGGGTCCTCCGAAGGCTGCGATCGACGACGTGAGCGCACGCCTGACGTCGCTCGGCCGGCAGGTGGCCCGCCCGTCTATTTCCGTGTCGATCGGCAACGCTCTCACGCAGATCGCATCGGTCGGCGCCCGCCTCGACGAGGTCATCCGCAAGAAGCGCGAGGCGAACGCCGAGGCCTACGGCGGGTTCTACCCCGGCGGCGCTCCTGCGTACGCCCGGGGCGGGTTCGTCGACGGCGTCCCCCGCTACGCACGGGGCCACCTGGACCCGCACATCGCCCGCGCCGGCGTGCCTCGCGCGATCTACGCCGAGCCCGAGACGCAGGGCGAGTCGTTCATCCCCCACGCGATGGACCGGCGCTCCCGGGCCACCGAGATTCTCGGGCTCACTGCGGACAAGTTCGGCTACGACCTCATGCCGAAGGGCCGCGAGCAGGTGCGCGGTGCCGTGGTCATGAACACCCAGGAGGCGCCGCTCGTGGGGTCCCTGGTCATCGGCGGCGAGACGCGCCGCGAGCGCCGCGACAACCTCGAGCTCGCCGATCGGCAGCTCCGCAAGATCAAGCGAGGAGGCCGCTCATGGTGAACATCGCCGAGCTGCAGGTCGAGGTGGGCGGCGTCGTGTTCGGGCACGGCACCGACGCGCCGCTCGAGTCCATCCGGGGACTCGGCACGGGGCCGCTCCGTGACCGCGAGTGGGAGAACGCCGGCGAGGACGGTCGGGCGTTCGGCACCGAGTACCGCGACGGGCAGACGATCCTGTTCGCCGGCGCGGTCGTCCGCGAGGGCGACCCTGCGGGCGCGTGGGATCGCGTCTCCGCCCTGCAGGACGTGTTCGACGACCCGGAGCTCCTCCGCAACCCCCGCGCGGTCACCACGTGCCGTGTGCGCCGTCCTGGGCGGCCTGCCCGGGTCGCCTACGGCCGGCCCGAGGAGTTCGACTTCGACAACAGCCGGCAGGCGATCGGCCTGCTCCCGTTCGACGGCGCGTTCCGCAAGTCCGACCCGCACTGGTACGACGACGTCGAGCAGAGCATCCGGGTGCGTCTCTCCTCGCAGTCGTCGTCGCACATCATCCTCGACGACGACGGGTTCCTGGTCGCACCCGTCACGACGACCGCGGTGGCCCGTCGTGCGTCCATCATCGAGAACGGCGGCAAGCGCCCCACGTGGCCGGTGCTGCGGTTCGCCGGGCCGATCACCAACCCCACCGCGACGCTCGTCGACGGAGTCGGGCGCCGCCTCTGGTCCCTCGGCATGGTCGGGACGGTCCCCGCAGGCCAGGTGGCCGTGTTTGACACCCGCCCGTGGTCCCGCTCGGCCGCGCTCGAGTCCGGTGCCCCTCTGCCGGGTCGCATGACGCTCGACTCCGCCCCCTCCCGTTCCACGATCCCGCCCGGCGAGCACGAGCTTGTGTGCTCCGGGATCGACGCCACCGGAACGTCCTACTTCGACGCGAGCTGGCGTGCCGCGTACCGGACCCTCTGAGAAGGAGCACGATCATGTGGGACTCCACCCCCTGGTTCATCGCTGGCGGCAAGCACGGCCCCGAGGTCGCGCGGCTCGTGGCGTACAACGCGTGCGGCGGCGTCGACGGCGTCACGCGGCCTGGCGACCTCAAGGTCCGTCCGAGCTCGCCGGCGGCGCAGTCCGTTGTCCTCAGCCCGGGCGCGACGTCGATCGTCAACCGGTCGGCCGGCGCTGCGTCGCAGGCGTACTCCGCGCGCAAGACCGAGGACGAGGTCGTGCCCCTGACGCCGACGCCGGCCGGCTCGGCCCGCACCGACCTGATCTGCGTCATCATCAACGACCCGGAGTTCCCCGGCTACGACTCGACGAAGGGTGGCGTCTACACGCTCGTCGTCGAGGGCGTCCCGGCCGACACGACGCGCCTGCAGGCCGTCCCCGGCTGGGCCAGCCGTTCCGGCTACGCCGTGGCCGCCGTGACCCGGCCGGCGAACACCGGCACGGCCACCGCGGGTCACATCCGCGACCTGCGGCGCCTCTCCCAGCCGCGCTCGCACCGCGACCCGCTGACGTACTCGCTGCTGCCCACCGACGCGGAGACCCTGACGTCGACGTCGGCGACGGGCGAGCAGTGGCCGGACGCTGCCGGCTGGAACGTCCAGATCCCGGAGTGGGCCACGCGGGTGAAGGTCGTTGCAACCTGGTACGGCGTGCGGGTGCCCCCGGGCAACCTCGTCGGGCGCGTCCAGGCGCGGCTCGGGCTCGTCGCCCAGGCGAACGCCCCCGTCACGCAGGAGATCGTTTTCGACACCCCGAACGCGAACAACGTCTCCCGCGACACGTGGGGGCTCGCCGACGACCTGCCGATCCCCGCCGAGCTGCGCGGCACGACCGTCTACGCGCACCTGCGCGGCCGCATCACCGCCTCCTCGGGCAACAGCGCCCGCGTGTCCCTCGACAACGGTTCGTCCGTCGTGCTCGACCTGCAGTGGGTGGAGGAGGTCGAGTGACCGCGTGGCGCTACCTCGCGCAGAACGTCCGCACCGGGGCGTGGCTCCACCCCGACCTTCCCCTGCGGGACGTCGAGGTCGAGCGCGCTGTGTCCGCGCCTGGCGGCATCGACGCCGTCATCGCGCCGGAGGTGTGGGACCTGCGCGCCCCCGACGGCTCCCAGCTGCTCCGCGAGTGGCAGACGGCGATCTACGCCGAGGCTGACGGCGTCATCCGTGGCGCCGGCATCTACGTGCGGTCGGCCCTCGAGGACGACGGCGAGTCGTGGTCGCTCGAGTGCCCCGGCTTCACGTCCTACCCTCACGGCATCCCGTTCGGCGGTCGCTACTACCGGTGGAACGCCGACCCGTTCCTCATCGTGCGCGACATCTGGTCCCACCTGCAGGGGTACGCCAACGGGAACATCGGCATGGTCATCGACGACGCGGTCTCCCCGGTCCGCGTGTCTCCCCCGAAGCCGCCGGACCGCCCCGAGCCGCCCAAGACCAAGCTGAAGGCGCCCGTGAAGGGCAAGAAGCCGAAGAAGGGCAAGAACGAGTCCACCGCTGCGTACAACGCCCGGGTCGCCGCATGGGAGAGCTCGTACGCCTCCCGGCGGGCTGCGTACGAGGCCGCCAAGAAGAACCTCGCGCGGTCGAAGGAGTCGATCAAGAAGGCCCAGGAGCGGTGGGACGCTCAGTACGGCGACCACGACCCCTACGAGCTCTCCTGGTGGGAGGCGCCCGACTGCGGTTCCGAAATCGACCGGCTCGCCGTCGAGACGCCGTTCGACTACGTCGAGACCCACCGGTGGAACGCCGCCCGCACCAACGTGCTCCACCGCGTCGACTTCGGACAGCCCCGCTTCGGGCGCCGGCGCAACGACCTGCGCTTCCAGGTCGGCGAGAACGTCGTCGTGGTCCCCGACACGGAGCACGACGGCGACGAGTACGCCAACGGGATCATCGCCCTCGGCAAGGGCGACGGCCGCGACATGCTGCGCGTCGAGGTGAACCAGGACGACGGCCGGCTCCGTCGCCCGCGCGCTGTCCCGATGAAGGACATCGGCAACGCCACCCGCCTCCGCGCACTGGCCGGCGCCGAGCTGCAGCAGCGGCTCGCGCTCGAGGGCATCGCCGAGCTCGTCGTGATCGACCACCCGAACGCGCCGCTCGGGTCCTGGTCGATGGGCGACGAGGTCGCGCTCGAGGTCCGCACGCCCGGCGGGGACCGCAAGACCATCTGGTGCCGCATCGTCTCCGAGCTCGTCCGGCCGGGGTCCGACGACCGGATCCAGCTCACCGTTGTCAACGCAGATCGGGTCCTGTCATGAGCAACCAGTCGAGCCGCAAGCTCGCGCGCCGCGTCCACCAGATCGAGTCCCGGGTCGCTGCGGGCGAGCGCGCAGCGCAGTCCGCCTACCGCTCGATCGAGGCCGGGGCCATGACCGTCTACGACGAGGACGGCAACCCCGTCGCCGCGCTCGGGAAGGCGGCCGACGGCACCGTGGGGCTCGTCGACCTGGTCGACGCGACGCCCGCCGCGCCTGCCGACGTGAACGTCACGCCCGGCAGCTCGTCGATCGTCGTGCAGTGGGCGGGGGAGTACCTCGAGGACCAGCCCGCCGGGGTCACGATCGCGTACATCGGCGTGCACGCCTCGCCGGAGGAGGGCGAGGAGTGGGACGACTCGACGGAGGTTGCCCAGCTGCCGCCCGCTGGCGGCGTCCTGACGCTCCCGGCCGACTCCGACGTCCCGACGTACGTCACGCTCGTCGCGGTGTCTGCTGCGGGCACCTGGTCTGCCCCTGGCGACGTCCACGAGGTCACGCCGTTCTACTACGACGAGACCCTCGAGCAGCTCATGGCCGACTTCCAGGCCGACCTCACGGGCGCCGTGAGCGCGGTCAGCGAGATGGGCACGGCGGTCGCGGCGGCCGCGCAGGCTGCGTCGGCCGCCAACGCCGCGGCCGTCGCCGCCCAGGATTCCGCCAACGGCAAGAACCGTGTCTGGTACGTCACGCCCCCCACCCCGTACGTCGGGGTCGTCGGCGACACGTGGTTCGACGCCGCGAACGGCTACCGCCTCAACCGCTGGTCGGGCACCGAGTGGGTGGCGTCCGAGCTCGGCCACCAGGCGATCGGATCGCTCGACCTCGGGAAGGCCACCGTGGGGTGGCTGGACGTGGCGAACCGCGTCAAGGCCGGGTCGATCACCTCCCCGCTGCTCGCCGTGACCGGCGACAACGTGTTCCCCGACACCGGGTTCCGCACCGACGCGTTCCTCACCTCAGGCACCGGCGGCCGGTTCGGCAACGGCACCGGCTGGGACGTCTACACCGCCGGGTCCGGCGCCCGCGCCGTCCGCTACACGGTCCCCGCGGGCGGGGGGACGGGCTTCTTCGACATCTTCCCCGTCACCTCCGGTACCCCCAGCAACGAGCCCGCGAAGGCCGCCGCGCGTGAGCAGTGGCTGCAGGTCTCCGGCGGCGAGCGGTGGATGCTGCGGTTCGCGCACTACAAGACCGCGACCCGGTTCAAGGTGTACGCCAACTTCCTCCGCACCGACGGCACCACCGGCGGCGTCGACCTCGTGTGCCAGGAGGACAACGCCGTGTGGGTCACGGCCGCAGGCAACTCGACCACCATGCGCTCCTACGTCCTCACCGTGCCGGAGAACGTCACGCACGTCGCGCTCCGCGTGCAGGTCGAGGGCGCCGCAGGGCAGACGTGGGCGATGTACGGCGAGACGCCGACCCTGCACCGCATGGAGTCCGGCCGGCTCCTGGTCGACGGGATCATCACGGCCGCGAAGCTCGCCGTCGGCGCCATGACTGCGAAGCTGATCGAGGGCGACGTCATCGCCACCGCGCTGGCCGGGCAGCGGGTGCAGATCAGCCAGACCGGCATCGCCACCTACAACACCGCGAACGCGATCACCGCGACGCTCTCGGCGGCGGCCGGCGGCATGAACCTCTCCGGCGTGCTCAACGTCGCCGAGACCGGCGAGGTCCGCATCGGTGGCACAACTCACCACGTGCGCGTCAGGACGGCCTCCCCTGACGGGTATGGCGCTCGCGGCTCGATCCTGTTCGACGGCAGCGCGTACTCGAAGCCGGCGGAGATCTTCGCCGACGCCAGCGACACCACGCGCAGCTCGATCCAGATGAACTCGCCCGCGACCGCATCCGACACCGTCCGCACCTACCTGCGTCTCGTGTCGGCCGGCGCTGGGAGCTCGCCGAACGAAATCTGGACGAACACGTCTTGGCTCAACTTCGTCGGCTCCACCACCCTGTACGCGCAGGCCGCTCTCTGGATCGCCCCCGGCGGCAACACGCGTCTCGCGCCCGCGGGCGATGCTCAGCTCGAGCCCGAGGGCTACGTCACGTCGAACCAGATCTACAACTTCACGGCGTCGGCCACCGCGAACATGGCCATCAACGCGAACACGCGCCGCATCCACCGCACCTCGTCGTCGCTGCGGTACAAGCAGGACGTGCAGGACCTCGTCGTCGACGAGGGCCTGTTCATGCGGCTCCGGCCGCGCACGTGGCTCGACAAGGCGGAGGTTGCTCGCTACGCCGACGACGAGACGGGCACGGAGCCGATGCCGCTCCGCTACCCCGGGTTCGTCGCTGAGGAGGTCCTCGAGGACGGTGGCGGCATGTTCGTGGAGTTCGTCGACGGGCGCGCCGAGTCGCTGCACTACGACCGGATGATCGCGGCCGCGGTCCTCGCAATGAGGGCCCTGGCGCGCGAGAATGAGGAGCTCAAGAAGAAGAACGCCGAGCTGGACGCCAAGGTCGTCCGGCTCGACCGCAAGCACACCGCGCTCGACCGCCGAGTCGCGCTCATCGAAGGAGCAGCATGACCGACACCACCAGCACCCAGGACCAGGGCACCCCGCTCGACATCGACGCGATCATCGGGGACCTGTCGACGCAGGTCGCCGACCAGGCTCGGACCATCGCGATCATCCGCACGACTGCCGCGCACTGGCAGAACGTCGCCGCCTCGCAGGCCGCCGAGCTGGCCGTGCTGAAGAAGGCCGGCGCCCGCTCGGGCAGCCCGGCGAAGAAGGCGGCGGCGAAGAAGCCGGCCAGGCGTCCCGCGAAGAAGGCCGCGGCCTCTCCGGCGAAGTGACGCTCCGGCGCGTCTCGCATGCGCGCATCATAGGAGGGCACAGATAGACTGGTCCTCGTCCTGTCGCCGTGGAAACCGGGGAACCTTGCATGGCTAATGAGCCGACGCCCGCTGAGCTTGCGCGGCGGCAGGACGACGTCGTGCAGGAGATGCGCGCCGGGTTCGCCCGGATGGAGGAGCGGCTCGGCCGGGTCCCCACGACCGAGGTGCTGTCCGCGCATCTCGGTTCGTGGGAGCGGGCGCTCGCCGGCGTGCAGTCCGCGCAGCGCGACGCCGACCTTCGCCACGCCGAGCAGCTGCAGAAGCTCGAGCGGGACCACCTGGCCGCGATCAACGAGCTGCGGGCCGACGGCGAGCGCGGCCGCGGGGTCCTGCACACCAAGCTCGAGGCGCTCGACGGCAAGGTCACCCGCGAGCTCAAGGAGCGCGACGCCGAGGCGAAGGCCACCCGCCGGTGGGCGATCGGCGCCGCCCTCACCGCGGTGGGACTTCTCATCGCCGTGCTCGGCCTGATCGTCAACGTAGGGGGCGTAGGAGGATGAACACACAGCGCGCGTCACGCACCCGAGTCGCCCTGCGGTGGCTCGGCTACACCGCGGCGGTGCTGACCGTCGCCGCCCTGGCCCTGGGAACCATGACACTGTTCGAACGGTCCGCGGTCTCCCGCGAGGAGCGTGGCGAGCTGCGGTCCGGGCTCGACGCCTCCCGCGAGACGACCGAGCAGCAGGACGTGGCGATCTCGCTCCTGCAGCAGCAGCTCGAGGACATCGGCGAGATTCCCATCGTCCCCGTCAGTCCGAGCGAGACGGCCCCGACCGTCCCCCTCCTGGTCGCCCCTGGCGCGCAGCCGTCGGAGTCCCGCCTGCAGCGCGCGATCGAGGACTACTGCGCGTCCGGCGGGTGCGGCGAGGACGGGGCCGACGGGGCCACCCCCTCCCTGGCCCAGCTCTCCGGCATCGCCGCCCAGGCCGTGGCTGCGTACTGCGCCCCACGCAACAGCTGCACGCCGCCTGCGCCCCCTGCGGGCAAGGACGGCGCGACCGGCGGCCAGGGCCCGCAGGGTGTCGGGCTGCGGCGTCTCGCGTGCGTCGACGGGGAGCTCGTCGCGTTCCTCACGAACGACACCTCGAGCACGGTCGAGGGCGGCTCCGCCGCGTGCTCGCCGCCCCCCGTCCTCCCCGGGACGGACCCCGACCCGGAGCCCACCCCCGACCCCTCGGCCACGCCCGCCTCATAGGAGCACACCATGTCCGTCACCTACATTCCTCGGTCCGAGTGGACCAACACCAAGAACGGCCGCGCCGGCCGGGCCCTCGACGTCGCCCGCGTCGACGGGTTCGCCGTCCACTACCCCGCCGACGGGAACGTCACCCTGGGGCGCCTGTCGCGCGCCCAGGTGGCCGCCAAGCTTCGCGCCTACCGGCAGGTCCACCTCAACAAGAAGTGGGCCGACATCGGCTACAACTACGCGATCGACCAGGCGGGCCGCATCTGGTTCCTGACCGGCGACAACGTCGGCGCCCACGCGAACGTCGTCGGGAACACGCGCCGCATCGGCGTGCTGTTCGTCGTCGGCAACAACGAGCCGATCAGCCCCGAGGCGATCGAGGCGTTCCGAGCCCTCCGCGCCGACAAGCGGCGGAAGTTCACGAAGGCGACGCTCGTGCAGGGCCACCAGCAGGTGCCCGGCAACAGCACCGCCTGCCCGGGCGCCCCCCTCATGGCCCTGGTGCGCTCCGGCGCGCTGTCCAAGGCCCCCGGTGCCACCACCGAGCCCGTCGAGCTCGACCGGCTCGCCGCGTCCTCCTACCCGCCCGTCGGCCCCACGCGCGGCGACCACATCACGTGGCTCGGCGAGCGGCTCGTGCTGCACCTCGAGGCCGCAGGCATCCGCGTGCCCTACGCCGTGGGCCCCGGCCCCGGCTGGTCCGACACCGACCGCGAGGCCGTGCGGCTGTTCCAGCTCGGCCAGGGCTGGACCGGCGACGACGCCGACGGCTACGTCGGACCCGTCACCCTGCAGCGGCTCGCTGCGGCCCCCTCCGCGTGGCCGGCGAAGGTCAACCCCGCCCCGGTCGACGAGCCGGAGCCCGAGCCCGCCCCGGAGACGCACTACGTCGTCGTCGCCGGCGACACCCTCTGGGCAATCTCCAAGCGGACCGGCGTGTCGCTCGACGACCTCAAGCTGTGGAACGCGATCGAGGACGCCGACGTCATCCGCGAGGGCCAGCTCCTCGCCGTCGTGCGCCCCGAGGTCATCCCGCCGATCTGCCCGGCACCCACCCCCGAGCCCGAGGCGCCCCCGGTCGTGGTCCCGACGCCCGAGCCGTTCGAGCTCGTCGACGAGCGGATCGTGTTCTGGAACCTCGCCGGCTACAACGCCGCGAAGGGCAAGGCGACGGCCAGCAAGCGGATCCCGGACATGGCGCGCGAGATCCTCGCCGACGCGCCCGACGTCATCATCGCCGTGGAGCACTCCCACGCCATGCTCCGCGAGATGGACGCCGCGCTGCCCGGGTTCCGACGTGCGCTGCTCCCGGGCCGTTCGGCGACGCAGTCGAACGGCGCCGGCCGCGAGGTCTACCTCCGCGACGCCGAGTACGTGATCGACCACGTCGAGCGGTCGACGACGCCGACCGAGCTCAACGGCGACGACAAGCCGATGCTCGGCGTGGTCTACAGCCCGAGGGACGGCGGCCTGCCCCGTGCGGTGGTCGCCGCTCACAACGAGTACCGCAAGGACGGCATCGACAAGGCGACGGGCCTGCACGCCGACACGGTCCGGGTGCGGCAGCTGCGCGAGAACCTGGTCTTCCTGGTCCACCGCATCGCCGACGGGCACGACGTCCCGTACTACAACCTCGCGCTCGGCGTCGACAGCAACTCGTACACGTGGGCCCTCGAGGAGGCCGTCCGCATGAATTGGCGGTCGTCCTTCCAGCTCGCCGGGGAGACGTCGCAGGGCAAGTACCGGACGCACAACAACTGGCGCACCCCGTTCCTCGAGGGCGGCCACTTCGACCTGGTGCTCGTGCGCCACTACGTCGAGGTCCTCTCGGCCGCGCAGGAGCTCAACGCGTCCCGCTCGGACCACCACAAGATCACCGTCGTCCGCAAGGTGCGGAAGTGACGGCCGACCGCTCAACCCCGAAGGAGAACCTCATGAGCGTCCCCACCCAGACCGCGCACCCGTGGCGCGCGACCCTCCGCACGACCCTGGCGGCCCTGCTCGCCGTGGCCGCGATGCTGCCGCTGATCTACCAGGCGGCGACGAACAACGACCCGGCGGCCGCTACGGGGCTCGCCGCGGCCGTCCTGGCGATCGCTGCCGGCATCACCCGCGTCATGGCCCTGCCGGTCGTCACGACCTTCCTGCAGCGGTTCGTGCCCTTCCTGGCGCCCGAGCCGGCGCCCGTGGTCCGGTCGCACCACGAGGGCGACGAGGGCGACGAGGGCGGCTTCTACGCCTGACTGGTCGTGAGCTGCGCGCCCTCGGGGGACTCCTCTGGGGGCGCGCAGCTGTGTCGGGTGCCGGCCGCGATCCGGGGGAGGGCATACGATATGGCCATGAGCGCCAACGACGTAGAGGTCCCCAAGCTGCCGGTGCTGCTCGGTCTGTGCGAGCTCGTCGAGCTGTTCCCGACGGTCGCCAAGCCGACGGTGTACCGGTGGAACACGATTCGGTCCGGGAAGCGGATGCTGCCCGAGCCCGCGGTGCGTGCCGCTCGCACGTCGCTGTGGACCGAGGAGCAGGTGGTCGCGTTCGCTGAGGACCGGCGCCTCCGGCTCGACGAGCGGGCCCTGGTGCGGATCCGAGCGAGGCAGGTTCGTCGCTCCGCTTGACTTGATAAACGTCAAGCATGGCTGTACGGTGTAACCATGACCAGCGCAGCCGCCACCGCCCCCGCCTACGTCGACCCGTGCCCCGGCATGAAGGGCGACGACACCGTCACCGAGGAGTGCGGCAAGTGCTCGGGCCGCGGCCGCATCCGCGCGTTCGCCGGCTACAAGTTCGGGATCTGCTTCGACTGCGACGGCGACGGCGTCCTGGTCCGCAAGGTCCGCAACATCCGCGCTGCCGCTCGCCGCTCCGCCAAGGTGGCCGCGGCCGAGGCTGACCGACTCGCCTCCCATGCTGCCCGCTACGACGCCGCCCGCGACGCCCTGGTCGCCGAGGCCGCCGAGCTCGAGGCCGCGCTCAGTGACGGTGACGACGTGGCCCGCTGCCACGCCGCCCAGGACGCCGTCCAGGCTGTCCTCCGCGGCTCGAGCGTGGCCGACGCCCTCGCCGGCTACCACTGGGAGACCGAGGGCCGCTTCGCCCCCGTCGTGGTCGGCGCCAACCGCTACCGGGGCGACTGCCGCGACTGCGGGGCTCGCGTCAAGGCCGGCGCTGGCGTGCTCGTCAAGGCCGACGGCGAGTGGCTCACCTACTGCACAGAGCACGCCCCGGGATGACCCTCCCCGGGGCACGGCGCGCCGGAGGCCCACCTCCGTCACGTCGTCATAGGACGGTACAGTAACGACCTGCCACCACCTACGAGGGAGACCCGATGTCCGCCAGCATCGCGCACCACACCACCGGCCAGATGATCCTCGACGTCCCGGAGCTCAAGCAGCCCGACGTCGTCACCGGCTCCACCATCCAGGAGCGGTTCGAGGCGTTCCACGACCTCAACCCGTGGGTGCTCGAGACGCTCGAGCGGCTCACCTCCGAGTACCTCGAGGGCGGCCAGCGCCGCATCGGGATCGGCATGCTGTTCGAGGTCCTGCGGTGGCAGTACGGCCGCGTCACCCGCGGCGACGAGTTCCGCCTGAACAACAACTACCGCTCGCGCTACGTGCGGCTGCTGCTCGCCGAGCACCCCGAGTGGGAGGCCGTGTTCCACACGCGCTCCCTGCAGTCCGCCTGACCTCCTCATAGGAGCACACAGACACCCGGCGCCTCCGCGCCGGCGCACGACCGCCAACCCAACGAAGGAGAACGACCGTGTCGTCGACACTGAAGATCAAGTCCCGCAAGCCCACCGGCCAGGTCCCCTACCCGCTGCTGCTCGTCGAGGGCCCCGAGAAGGCCGGCAAGTCCCTCCTGCCCGTCGTGCTGTCGACGTCGGAGCGGGTCGGCATGACCTACTGGATCGACCTCGGCGAGGGCGCCGCGGACGAGTACGCCGCGCTCCCCGGCGCGCAGTACGAGGTCATCGAGCACGACGGGTCCTACCGCGACATCCTCGAGCAGATCACGGCCGTCTACAACGAGGCCGCCCGCGCTGCCGCTGCCGGCGAGGCGCCCGTCGTGATCGTCATCGACTCCATGAGCGCCGAGTGGACGATGCTCGTGAATTGGACCAACGACCGCGCCCGTCGCTCGAAGAACGGCGTCCGCAAGCTGCAGGCCGACCCCGATGCCGAGATCGACCCCACCAGCAACCTCTGGAATGACGCCAACAAGCGCCACGCCCGGATCATGGACCTGCTGATGTCCTTCCCCGGAATCGCGATCGTGACGGCCCGCGGGAAGGAGGTCGCGGTCATCGGGCCCGGCGGCGCTCCGATCGAGGGCCGCAAGGAGTGGAAGGTCGAGGGCCAGAAGAACCTCGCGTACGACGCCACCGCCTGGATCCGTCTGTCGCGCGACCCCCGCGGCGCCGAGCTCGTCGGCGTCCGGTCGCTCCGCATGCAGGTCCCCGAGGGCCAGACGCTCGCCATGCCGATGAAGAAGGTCGGGTCGTGGGACGTCTGTGACCTCGAGACCTTCATCTTCGAGACGCTCGGCTGCACCCCCGGCAAGGCCCACGTGCGGGACCTGCAGCGCCTCCGCGGCGACGAGCTGCAGGGCGCGCTCGAGGAGGTCGCCCGCCTCGACGAGGAGGCCGCACTGAAGGCGTTCTACGACAAGGCGATCGTCAACCTGGGCCCCGAGGACCGCGACACGTTCAACGTGGCCGTCACCGCTCGCCTGGCCGAGCTGCGGGGCCCCGCGCCCGAGGGCCAGCCCCAGGTGCCGCAGGACGGCCCCACGGCGCCGCAGGAGCAGCCCCCGGTCGGCCAGGAGGCGCTGCCGGAGGACCCGCCGGCTCCGGCGAACGACGCCGACCGCCTCGCTGCCGCGGCGCAGCGCCAGGAGGTGCCGGCATGACGTCGCCCATCTTCGCCGACGCTGCCGCCCGGTGGCGCGAGGTCCGCGACGCCCACCGGGCGCTCGTCGAGACCATGTTCGTGGCCGCCGAGGCCGAGTGCCGGGGCAACCTCCTGAACCGCCGCGGCCGCGACGCCGGCATCGACCCGTTCACGCTGTTCTACGGCACCGAGGCCCGCGCCTACGCCTACGCCTCCGACGAGCTGATCGAGTTCTGGCAGTCGCACCCGCGGCTCCCGCTCGTGGAGTTCGAGCGGCAGGCCGCGGCCGGGCAGTACGTCTCCTGCCCGTCCTGCGGTGAGGCGGTGGCAGCATGACGCTCCCGCTCATCACCGAGGCCGCCGTCGTCCGAGACAACCGCTCGGCACGCTCGAAGCAGCGCAAGCTCGGCCCGTCGTCCGTCGGCACCTGCAGGCGGCTCGCCGGCTACCAGCACCACGGCACCCCGAAGTCCAACCCCGAGCACGGGTCGGGCCCCGCGGCGCTGTGGGGCACGTGGCTCCACAAGGGCGCGCTGGACGCCATGCGGTCGGAGTGGGGCGCGATCATCGAGACGACCGTCGAGGATGACGTCCTCCGCGGTCACGTCGACGCGCTGCACCTGCCGGCCGAGCTGCTCGACCTCCTGCCCGCCCGGTACCGCAATGGCACCCCGGTGGCCGACGTGCCCACGGTCGACGACCTCAAGACGAGGCGTGACGGGCGCATGGTCGAGCTCGTGCGGTCGACCGGCCCCAAGCGGTCCGAGCTCTACCAGACGCACCTGTACGCCGACCTCCTGCGGTCCGGCAAGATCAAGCCGCTGAAGCGTCAGGAGCCCCTGGTCGAGCTCGGCCCGATCGACGTCCAGCGGGTGGTCCTGCGGTACGTCGCCCGCGACGGCTCCGGCGCCGAGTACGTCTACGAGCAGGCCTACGACCCGGCGATCACCGCCGAGGCGCACGAGTGGGTCGCCCAGGTCCGCACGTCGGAGTCCCCCGAGGACCTCCCGCGCGACCAGGACGGGCCCGGCCTGTCCTACGTCTGCGACTCGTGCCCGTTCCTGCGCGAGTGCTGGGGCGAGGAGGTCGAGGGCCTGGTGCCGCAGACGCGGCTCATCGTCGACGACGCCGACGCCACGGCGATGCTGGCCGACTACCACCGCGGGCTCGTGCTGACTCGCGAGGGCGACGCGCTCAAGAAGCGAGCTCGTGCTGCGCTCGACGCGTCGCCGCGGGCGATCTTCACCGACGGCGAGCGGGCGTTCGTCCTCGGGTGGTCCGGCGGCGGCAAGGTCGGCGAGTCCAAGCCCGACGTCGACGCGATGGTCCGGCTGTACGAGGAGGCCGGCCTCGAGGTGCCGATGAAGGCGCCGGCCCCGTCGCGCCCGGCGATCGCTGTCACCCCGTACGACGTGCCCGACGCCACCTGCCAGAAGGACGTCGAGGGCGACGGCATCTGCGGGCTCAAGGAGAAGCACAGCGGCCGCTGCGCCGTGTTCCGCGAGCCCTGAGCACGACCCGGCGGCACCCTGCGCTCGCCTCTGCGCCTCGCAGGGTGCCGCCGGCCCCGTTCTGCCACCTGACCGCCACGCGGCCCGCACAGCGCCGCTGAGGGAGACACATGTCCACGATCGTCCGCACCACCGCGCCCCACTACGGGCGCACCCCGCGCGAGCTGCTCCGCGATCCGAAGATCACCGCCCGCGCCAAGGCCCTCTACGGGCTGCTCGACGACTACGCCGACAGCGAGGGCCGCGCGTTCCCGTCGCGCCGCCTGCTGGGCGAGTCGCTCGGGTGCTCCACCGACTCGATCGACCGCGCCGTCGCCGAGCTCGAGGCCGCCGGGTGGCTCGCTCGCACCGTCCGCCGGCGTCCCGACCGCACCTTCGCCGCGACCGTCTACTCCCTCGAGTGGTCCCCAGGGGGTAGCCGCACCSGTGCGGCTATGCAGCCGCACGGGTGCGGAGGGGGTAGCCGCACCGGTGCGGAGGGGGTAGCCGCACCCGTGCCCACAGAAGAAGAACCACAAGAAGAAGAACCACAAGAAGCTCTCATGCTCACCGCTGACGCGGCGAGCGAGCGCGCTCCGGCGTCCGGGCTGTCCAAGCCCGAGCGCGACGGCCTGTTCGAGCAGTTCTGGTCGACCTACCCCCGCAAGACGGGCAAGGGCACCGCGCGCTCGAAGTTCGATCGCCTCGCTCGACGCGACGCCGCGCTCGCTCGGGCCGCGATCGACGGCGCCCGCCGCCTGGCCACGGATCCGAACCTGCCTGAACCGCAGTTCATCCCGCACCCCACCACGTGGCTCAACCGGGAGGGCTGGCACGACGAGCCGCTCCCTCCTCGCGCGCCAGCTGCCGGGTTCACGCCCTACGTCGACGCCCCCGCCGCCCACCCGGCCGGCGGCGACTACTTCGGAGAGGACGACCGCTCATGACCACGCTTCCCGCCCACCTGCAGGCGATCCTCGAGCGAGGCCGCGCCACCGCTCGACCCGCTGGCGACGAGGTCGACCTCGAGCCGGACCGCCTCACGGTCGAGGACGTTGCCCGCCGTCGCCGCGCTGCCCGCCGCCGGCTGTACGACGAGTCGGTCCCCGCGCGCTTCACCGACGCCACGCTGGCCGACCTCGCCCCCGCCGCGGAGTGGACCCCGAAGATCGCCGGGTGGCTGAGCTCGGACTCGCCGACGCTGCTGCTCTACGGCGGTGTCGGAGTCGGCAAGACGCACGCCGGCTACGCCGTGCTCCGCGCCGCGGCCGACGCGGGACGCTACGTCGCCGGGTTCCGGCTCGGCGACCTCCTCGACGCCCTGCGCCCCGACGCCGCGCCCTCACGGCTCCCTCGGGTCGCCCAGGACTCCGACGTGCTCCTCATCGACGACCTGGGCGCCGAGCGGGCGACCGAGTGGGCCGTCGAGCAGTTCGAGTCGCTGGTCGACCACCGCTCCCGCGAGGCGCGACGCCTCATCGTGACGACGAACCTCGACGGCGCGACCTTGCGCCAGCGGTACGGCGACCGCGCGCTGTCCCGCCTCCGGGGTGGAGCGACGGCCGTGCAGCTCGCCGGCGCGGACCGACGTCGGGACCTCTGGTGAAGCGCACGCCCATGAAGCGGGGTGCGCCGCTGCAGCGCGGCACGGCCGGCCTGTCCCGGTCCGGGGGAGGCCTGTCCCGCTCGGGCGGCATGCCGTCCCGCCAGAAGCGGATTCCGCCCCGCTCGAGGTCGCGCCCCCGCGAGGGTGTCACCGACGAGGTCGCCCAGGAGGTCATCCGCCGCTCCGGCGGCATCTGCGAGCGGTGTCGCGTCCGCCCGGGGACCGAGCTGCACCACCGGGTGACGCGAGCTCGGGGCGGCCCGCACGACGCGTTCAACCTGGCGCACCTGTGCGGGGAGTGCCACCACGTCTGGGCCCACGGCGAGAACGAGTACCCCTGGCTGGTGCCCGGTTACTTCATCCGGGGCGTCTACCACGGGATCGACGAGGCCTACCGCGCGCAGTACCCGCCGCGCCCCCTCGAGCCATGACTTGATAAACGTCAAGCCCCAATGGTACGCTTCACTTGTCAAAACGAAGGGAGGTGAGGCATCATGAACAAGGACTTGAAGCGGCTGATCAAGGCGCTCGAGGACGCGGGTTACACCGTGGGCAAGACCAAGGACGGTCACCCCACGATTCACGCGCCCAACGGCAACTGGGTCACGAACTTCGCTGGCACCCCCAGCGATCGTCGCGGCTGGCGGAACGGGCTCGCAGCCCTGAAGCGGTCCGGCTTCAAGTGGCCGCCCTAGCGGGCGAACCACTCCGGGCCGGGAGCAGAGCAATTGCTCCCGGTCCGGGTGGGGCCACCATCCTCCCACCCCCACCCCACCACCAGGAGCGCACCATGAAGTTCAACATCGAGGTCGAGCTCGCCGAGCGCGACGTCTCCGAGGCGGCACTCGACAAGCTGCTCGACACCTTCGACGGGCTGCACCCCGCGGCCACCACTTCCGCCCGCGGCTGGATCACCGTGATCCTCACCGTCGAGGCCCCCAACCTGCAGGTCGCCGTCGCATCCGCCCTCGGGCTCGCCCCCGTGCCGGCCGTCAGCGTGACCGGCATGACCACCCGCGAGTACGACCGGCGCGTCGACCAGGAGGTCCCGGCGATGCCCGAGCTGCTGTCCCTCACCGAGGCGGCCGAGCGGCTCGGCGTCTCCCGTCAGGCCGTCCACCAGCGCATCGAGAGCGGGTCGCTGCCGGCGGCCAAGGTCGGCAACGGCTGGGCGATCGCCGCTGCAGCTGTCACGCCTCCGGCTCGCTCGAGGGCGACCGCGCCGGCCTGATCCGCCCCAGCACAGAGCAGCGCCCCCCGGGAAGAATCCCGGGGGGCGCTTCGCGTCCCTGACCGCCAGACCAGAGGAGTACACCGTGCCACCGATGCGTGTCCTACGATAGCGGACCCCCCGAGCGGTGGCGAGCGACGCGCCCTACTCGTCGTCCTCGGCGCCCGCGGAGCCGCGCTGCTGCTCAAGGAGTGTTTGGATAACCGTGGAGTCGGCCAGGGTGGTGGCGTCGCCGACCTCGCGGTTCTCGGCGACGTCGCGCAGCAGGCGGCGCATGATCTTGCCCGACCGGGTCTTGGGCAGCTCGGGCACGACCATGATCTGGCGCGGCTTGGCGATCGGGCCGATCTCCTTGGCCACGTGGTTGCGCAGCTCGGCGACCACGTCCTCGCCCCCGTCACCCGCGGACTCGCGGAGGATGACGAACGCGCACACGGCCTGGCCGGTGGTCTCGTCGGCGGCACCGACCACGGCCGCCTCGGCGACCTTCGGGTGCGAGACGAGCGCCGACTCGATCTCGGTGGTCGAGAGCCGGTGGCCCGAGACGTTCATGACGTCGTCGACCCGGCCGAGCAGCCAGATGGCGCCGTCGTCGTCCTTCTTGGCGCCGTCGCCGGCGAAGTAGTAGCCCTGGGCCTTGAACCGCGACCAGTAGGTCTCCTCGTAGCGGTCGTCGTCGCCCCAGATGGTGCGGAGCATCGACGGCCACGGCTCGGTGATCACCAGGTAGCCGCCCTCGCCGTTGCCGACGGGGTTGCCGGCGTCGTCGACGACCTCGGCGGTGATGCCGGGGAACGCCGTCATCGCCGATCCCGGCTTGGCGGCGGTGACGCCGGGCAGGGGGGTGATCATGTGGGCGCCGGTCTCGGTCTGCCACCACGTGTCGACGATCGGGGTCGCCCCGGCGCCGATGGTGTCGCGGTACCAGACGTAGGCCTCGGGGTTGATCGACTCGCCGACCGTGCCGAGGATCCGCAGGCTCGAGAGGTCGTGCTCGGCGGGGATCTGCTCGCCCCACTTCATGCACGTGCGGATCGCGGTGGGCGCGGTGTAGAAGAGGCTGACCTTCTTGTCGGCGATGATCTCCCACCAGCGGCCCTTGTGCGGGGTGTCGGGGGTGCCCTCGTAGAGCACCTGCGTGGCACCGTTCGCCGTCGGGCCGTACGTGATGTAGGAGTGTCCGGTGATCCAGCCGACGTCGGCGGTGCACCAGTACACGTCGTCGCTCTTGTGGTCGAACGTCGCCCAGAACGTGTACGCCGCCTGGGTCAGGTAGCCGGCCGACGTGTGCAGGATGCCCTTGGGCTTGCCCGTGGTGCCCGACGTGTACATGACGAAGAGCGGGTGCTCGCTGTCGAACTCGGTGAAGCGGTGGTCGGTGGACGACTCGTCGACGACCTCGTGCCACCACACGTCGACGTCACCGTTCCACGGGACGTCCTCGCCGGTGCGGCGGACCACGAGCACGTTCTCGACGGGCGAGGCGTCGCCCAGCTTCGCCAGCGCCTCGTCGACGGCAGGCTTGAGCGCGGAGGCCTTGCCGCGGCGGTAGCCGCCGTCGGCGGTGATGACCAGCTTGGCCTCGCAGTCCTCGACCCGGCTCGCGAGCGCGTCGGAGGAGAAGCCGCCGAAGACGACGGTGTGGACGGCGCCGACGCGTGCCGAGGCGAGCATCGCGATGACGGCCTCGGGGATCATCGGCATGTAGATGGCGATCCGGTCGCCGGCCTCGACGCCGAGCTCCTCGATGGCGTTGGCGGCCTTGGACACCTCGTCCTTGAGCTGGGCAAAGGTCAGGTCGCGCGTGTCGCCGGGCTCGCCCACGAAGTGCAGGGCCACCTTCTCGCCGTCGCCGTTCTCGACGTGGCGGTCGACGCAGTTGTACGCCACGTTCAGCTTCCCGCCCACGAACCACTTCGCGAAGGGCGGGTTGCTCCAGTCGAGCACCTCCTCGAAGTCGGTGCCCCACGTGAGGCGGTGCGCGGCGTCGGCCCAGAAGCCGAGGCGGTCGGCGTCGGCGGACTCGTACACGTCGGCCTTCACGTTGGCCTGCGCGGCCAGGTCGGCGGGGGGCTCGAAGACGCGGTCCTCACGGGACAGGTTGCTGATGCCGTGCTCGCTCACAAGGTTCTCCTCGATCAGGGGGTACGTCTGCATGGTGGCTCAGGTGACAGGGTGCTTCAACTGCGGTTGCGCGGGGGTTGCCCGTTCGCCGGCACCGAGGTCGCTGCACCGGTGCCGTGGTGGCGGTGTCGTCGTGCGGGGTCGGGACGCCCCTGGACACGTCCCGACCCCACCCTTGCGCGTGCGGGGGCCCGGCGCGAACCGGGCCCCCGCGACGTCACTTCTCGGCGCCCGCTCCGGTGAGGGACCGGACCTCGAGCTCGGCGAACCGTGCCTCGCTCTCGGTCTCCTTCGAGGTGACCGTGCCCAGCCAGCCCATGAAGAAGCCGAACGGGATCGAGACGATGCCGGGGTTCTGCAGCGGGAACCAGGCAAAGTCCACCGTCGTGAACAGTGCCGTCTCCGAGCCCGACACCACGGGGCTGAAGACGACCAGCCCCACGGCTGACACGAGTCCGCCGTAGATGCTCCACGTCGCGCCGCGGGTGTTGAACCGCTTCCAGAACAGGTTGTAGAGCAGGGCCGGCAGGTTCGCCGAGGCCGCGACCGCGAAGGCCAGCGCCACCAGGAAGGCGACGTTGAGCTTCTGGCCGGGGATGGCCAGGGCGATCGCGACGCCACCGATGAAGAAGGCCGCGATCCGCGCCACCTTCACCTCCTGCGCCCCGGTGACCTCACCCTTCTTGATCACGTTGGCGTACAGGTCGTGCGCGACCGACGACGCCGACGTCAGCGTCAGGCCGGCGACCACCGCGAGGATCGTCGCGAAGGCGACGGCCGAGATGAGGGCCAGCAGGATGGCGCCACCTGTCGTGCCGGCGCCACCACCGACGGCCTCCGCGAGCAGCGGGGACGCCAGGTTGCCGCCGGACTCGACGATGCGGTCCTTCGCGTCGCCCGTGACGAGCGCCGCGGCACCGAAGCCGAGGACGAGCGTCAGCAGGTAGAAGGTGCCGATGATGCCGATCGCCCAGAGCACCGAGACGCGGGCCTGCTTGGAGGTGGGCACCGTGTAGAAGCGCACCAGGATGTGCGGCAGGCCGGCCGTGCCGAGCACCAGCGCGATGCCGAGCGAGACGAAGTCGATCTTGCTCGTCAGGCTGACGCCGTACTTGAGGCCGGGCTCGAGGAAGGCGCTGCCCTGGCCGCTGTTGTCGGCCGCCTGGCCGAGCAGGTCGGACAGGTTGAAGTTGAACTTCGCGAGCACGAGGGCGGAGATGAGGATCGTGCCGAACATCAGCAGCACGGCCTTGACGATCTGCACCCAGGTGGTGCCCTTCATGCCACCGAACACGACGTACACGATCATCAGCACGCCGACGCCGGCGATGGTGAAGTTCTTCGCCGCCGCGGAGTCGACGCCCAGCAGGAGTGCCACGAGGGCGCCCGCGCCGACCATCTGGGCCAGGAGGTAGAAGATCGACACGACGATCGTCGACGTGGCCGCCGCGGTACGGACGGGCCGCTGCCGCATGCGGTAGGCGAGCTGGTCGGCCATGGTGAAGCGGCCGGAGTTGCGCAGGAGCTCGGCGATGAGCAGCAGCGCCACGAGCCAGGCGACGAGGAACCCGATGGAGTACAGGAAGCCGTCGTAGCCCGAGAGCGCGATGGCGCCGGAGATGCCGAGGAACGAGGCGGCCGACATGTAGTCGCCGCCGATGGCGAAGCCGTTCTGGAGGCCGCTGAAGGACCGTCCACCGGCGTAGTAGTCGGCGGCCGTCTTGGTGTTGCGGCTTGCCCAGAAGGTGATGCCGACGGTCAGGAGGACGACGAGGAGGAACAGCGTCGCCGTGAGGGCCTGGTGGCTGCCGGAGTCCGAGGAGGCGGCGGCGATCAAGGTCTGCGTGCTCACTGGCCGACCTCCTTGTCGAAGCCGACGAGCAGCTCGCCCGCGATGGGATCCATCTCGCGGGCCGAGTAGCGGGCGTACCACCAGGCGATGCCGAAGGTGGTCGCGAACTGCAGCAGGCCGAACAGCAGGGCGATGTTGATGTTGCCGAACACCTTGGTGCCCATGAATCCGGGCGCCCAGTTCGAGCACACGACGTAGAGGAGGTACCAGAGCATGAACGTCACCGTCATCGGGACGACGAACTTCAGGTACCGCCGCCGGAGCTCTGCGAACTCCGGCGTGGAATGGATGCGCTCGTAGGCCGCATGGACCTCGGGCGTGATCTTCTCAGCCACGGGTGGGCACCTCGTCTTCTGCGTGGGGTGGATGTCTGACCGGAGGGAACCGTCGCCGGTGTGACGTGGGTCCCACGGAGCGACGCTAGGGAGCGCGCACACCTGTGCGCCAGGTCACAACGACTCCTGTGCGGTCGGTGCCACGAGGGCTGCGGTGCGCGGCGCGGACGGTGCGACGAGCGGCGGTTCACGCGCGACGAGCGGTGTCGCTCTCTCCCACCCAGGGGTGGATCGTCAGCGAGGTGTCCGTGGTCGAGGATCCACCGATGCAGCCCCTGGTGGTGAGGATCCACCGATGGGGAGGGGTCAGCGCTGGACGTCGATGCGCTCGGGGGTGTGCAGGCGCACCATGGTGCGGGCGACGGTGCTCGGGACGCGGTCGCGCGTGAGCAGCGAGACGCCGATCATGAGACCGAAGCCGACGGGCACGCTCCACATGGCCGGCTGTGCGGCGAGGGTGCCCACCCAGCCGTCGGGACGGGCGGAGATGGCCACCACGGTGCCGAGCAGGGCGCTGAGGCCGCCCCCGGCCATGCCCGCCAGGGCACCCGGCGCCGTGAGCCCGCGCCACCAGATCCCGAGCACGAGCAGCGGGCAGAACGTCGAGGCGGCCAGGGCGAAGGCGAACGTCACCGAGCTCGCGACCGGGATCGGCTCGGCCACGAGGGCGAGGCCCAGCGGCACGAGCACGCAGACGGCCGCCGCGAGGCGCAGCGACGTGATGGGCGAGACCCGCCCGGCCAGCGGGCCGGCCGACGCGAGGCTCTGGCCGACGACGCCGGCGATCGCCATCGTCAGCCCGGAGGACGTGGAGAGGAACGCCGCGAACGCCCCCGCGGTCACGAGGGCCGAGAGCACCTCGCCGAGACCACCGCCGAGCACCCGTCCGGGCAGCTCGAGCACCACGGTGTCCGCCCGCCCGGAGGTCACCAGGTCCGAGGCGTACACCCGGCCGAGGACCCCGTAGACGGTCGGCAGGAGGTAGAAGCCGCCGATCAGTGCCAGCACGATGAGCGTGGTGCGACGCGCCGCATGACCGTCGGGGTTCGTGTAGAAGCGCACCACCACGTGCGGCAGGCCCATCGTGCCGAGGAACGTCGCGATCATCACCGAGTACGTCGTGTAGAGGCCCTGGGCGTCCGTGGTGCCCCACGGCTCGAACCAGGCCTCGGGCGCGACCGGGGACGGGGCGCCGTCGAGCGCCCACGCGCGCAGCAGGAAGACGGCGGGCACGAGGAGGGCGGTCAGCTTGAGCCAGTACTGGAAGGCCTGCACGAAGGTGATGCTCCGCATGCCGCCGGCCACGACGTTGACCACGACGATCGTCGCGACGAGGGCCATCCCCAGCCAGCCGGGTGCGCCGCTGACGGTCCGCAGCGTCAGCCCGGCGCCCTGGAACTGCGGCATCAGGTACAGCCAGCCCACGCCGACCACGAGGAGGGTGGCCGCCCGACGCACCGCCTTCGACTGCAGCCGGACCTGCGCGAAGTCCGGGATCGTGTACGCACCGGAGCGGCGCAGCGGTGCGGCGACGAGCACGAGCAGCAGCAGGTACCCCGCGGTCCAGCCGATCGGGTACCAGAGCACGTCGGGCCCCGAGGCGAGCACGAGCCCGGCGACCCCGAGGAACGAGGCGGCCGAGAGGTACTCGCCGCCGATCGCCGAGCTGTTGAGCGCCGGTGAGACCGAGCGCGACGCCACGTAGAAGTCGCTCGTCGTGCGGCTCACCCGCAGGCCGAAGGCCCCGATGCCGAGCGTGGCGATCGACACGAGCGCCACGGCCGCCACGGCGTAGGACGTGTTCACCGGTGCTCGGCCGCCTCGACGAGGGCGGCGAAGTCGGCCTCGGCGCGCTCGGCCCGCCGCACGTACACCCAGCCGACGAGCAGCAGCGCGGGGTAGACGAGCACGCCGAGGACGATCCACGGCAGCGGTACCGGTCCCACCTGGGTGCGGGCGAGGCCCGGCAGGAGCGTGAAGGCGAGCGGCAGCGACCCGATGCCCACGGCCAGGAGCGTGACGACGGCCAGCGCCGAGCGCAGCTGGGTGCGCACGAGCGAGCGGATGTACACCTCGCCGACGCCGGTCTCCTCGTCGATCTCCTCCCGTGCGCTGCGGCGCACGTGCGCCGGGGCCGTCGACAGCGGGCTCGTGATCCGCACCCGCCCCGACGACGGGGGCTGCTCGGGCGTCGCGTCCACGTCAGCGGCTCCGGTCGTGGATCCGGTCGCGCAGGAGCGGTGTGTGGCGTCGGGAGACCTGCAGCTCGGTGAGCTCGTCGCCGCGGGGCACCACCACGCTGCAGCGGCCGGCCTGCATGCGGACCTCGCGGACGTGTGCGAGGTTCACGGCGATGCTGCGGTGGATGCGCACGAAGCCGGCCTCGGACCAGGCGTCGACGAGGCCGGTCAGGGGGGTGCGCAGCAGGTGGCCGTGGCCGTCGGCGGTGTGCAGGCGCACGTAGTCGCCCTGCGCCTCGACGTGCGTGATGGTGGAGCGCCGCACGAAACGGGTCACGCCACCGAGCTCGACGGGGATCGTCTCGTCGGTCTCGGGTGTCGCCTCCCCGACGTCGACGGCCCGCCGGATGCTCTCGCGCAGACGCTCCTCGCGGATGGGCTTGAGGAGGTAGTCGACGGCGCCCAGCTCGAAGGCGTCGACCGCGTGGTTGTCGTGCGCCGTGACGAACACGATCCGCGGCGGCGTGCGGAACTGCCCGACGATGCGGGCCACGTCGATGCCGGACAGGCCCGGCATCGCGACGTCGAGGAACGCGAGGTCGATCCGGTCGGCCTCGAGCTTGCGCAGGGCCTCGGCCCCGGAGCGGGCCGTCTCGACGACGCCGACGCGGTCGTCGCGCCCGAGCAGGTAGACGAGCTCGTCGAGCACGGGCTGCTCGTCGTCGACGACGAGCGCGCGCAGGCCCGGAGCGGGCTCGGCGTGGCGCGTGCCGGCGACGTCGTCCATCCGGGGAGTGTAGAGCGACATCACGTCCGCGCGTCGGGCGAGAACTTCGGGATCCGCAGCGAGACCTTCGTGCCGAGGCCGGGGGCCGTCTCGACCACGATCCCGTGGTCGTTGCCGTAGACGGCGCGCAGGCGCTGGTCGACGTTGGCCAGCCCGATCGACCCGCCGCTCGCCCGACCGGCGAGGGCCTCGCGCACCACGTCGGGGTCGCTGCCCACGCCGTCGTCCTCGATCTCGATGAGACAGGCGGTGCCGACGTCGCGCGCGACGACCGTGATGTGTCCGGGGCCGTCCTTCGGCTCGATGCCGTGGCGCACCGCGTTCTCGACGAGGGGCTGCACCGCCAGGAAGGGCAGGGCGACGTTGAGCACCTCGGGCGCCACGCTCGACGTCACGCGCAGGCGGTCCCCGAAGCGGGCGTTCTCCAGCGCCAGGTAGCGCTCGATCGACAGCAGCTCGTCGGCCAGGGTCGTGAAGTCGCCGTGGCGGCGGAAGGAGTAGCGCGTGAAGTCCGCGAACTCCAGGAGCAGGCCGCGCGCCCGCTCGGGGTCGGTCCGCACGAAGGAGGCGATCGCGCCGAGGGAGTTGTAGATGAAGTGGGGCGAGATCTGGGCCCGCAGGGCGCGCAGCTCGGCCTCCATGAGCGCGGTCCGCGACGCGGCCAGCTCGCTCAGCTCGAGCTGGCTGGACATCCAGCGGGCCACCTCGGTGGTGGCTCGGACGATGCCGGCGGCGGGGTGGCTCGTGAGCACCACGAGGGTGCCGACGACCAGCTCGTCGACCACGAGCGGGGCGACCACCGCGCGGTCGGAGGCCTGGGTGCGGCCCTCGGCCAGCACGGCCTCCACGAGGGGCGCGGCCAGGGCGTGGTCGCCCTCGCCCGAGGAGGCGAGCACACCGGTGCCGTCGGTCAGTGCGGCGGGAGCCCCGCCCAGCAGGGCCCGGACGTGGGGCAGGGCGCCGGCTGCGCCGTCGGCGTCCAGCCCGGCCCGCAGGGCGGGAGCGGCCAGCGAGGCGGTGTGCAGGGTGGCGTAGGTCGCCAGGTCGTCGGGCCCGCCGAGGGCGGCGTCGGGGCGGCGTGACCGGACCCAGACGAGCCCCACGAGCGCCGTCACGATCACGCCGACGACGGCACCGAGCAGCGCATCCATCCCAGGACCGTAGCGCCTGGGTCGCGCAGTGGCGGTCGGTCGCGGACGGTGCTGCGTTGCTGTGGCGGGGCGTCGGGGCGGGGCTGCGTTGCTGTGGCTGGGTCTCGCGGCGGCCTCCAAAAGGCCTCGACGGAGCGGGAGCGTCGGGCTCGTCCGAGCTCCCCGGCTCCCACTCCGCGTTGTGACGACTTCGCGTCGATCTCGCGGCGATCGATCGACTCCAACGCGTCAGAACGCGCGTTCTGGACAGTTCCGGGGCGTTCGAACCCCTCCGACCGCCCCGCAAGTGTCCGAATCGGGGGCCGCGGCCCGGGAGCCCCGCCGATGCGCTGGGTCCGCTCCGGTCGAGGCCCTTTCGGAGCCCACCGCCACGATGGCGGCAACCGGCGCAGCCCCGACCCCGGGCTCGGCCACCCTCGTCGGCCCCGCCCCGCGTTCTGACGCGTTGGAGTCGATCTCGCGGCGATCGATCGGCTCCAACGCGTCAAAACGCGGGTTTCGGACAGTTTCGGGGCGTTCGAACCCCTCCAACCGCCCCGGAAGTGTCCGAATCGGGGGCCCGTCAGTCGCCGAGGCCGCGCGCGGCGAGGGCGTCGCCGACGTCGTGGGCGTGGGCGACCGTGCGCACGGCGAACGGCGCGAGGGTGGCGCGGGGGCTGCGCTCGAGGCCACGGGCCTTCGCGGCCTCGCGGGTCTCGTCGAACAGCGTCATGACGGTGGGGATGGAGGAGATCGCCAGCGAGAAGGCGAGCGCGACGCGTTCGGGATCGACCCCGAGGGGGCGCAGCACGCCCGCGATGCGCACGATCGCGTCGAGCAGGTCGTCGGTGGCGGTCGTCGCGGTGAAGGTCGTGGCGAGCGCGACGAGGGTCAGCGTCGTCGCCACGATCTCGACGGCCACCGGCCAGCCCCGCTGCCACGTCTGGAAGGCCGCCAGGACGGCGAGCACGGCGAGGAGCGGGCGGATCCCCAGGGCCAGCGAGCGCCACGGCACCCCGGCGTGCACGGCCACGCCGGTCGCGAGGCCGAGCGCGACGACCGGTGGCCAGGGCCCGCGCAGGGCCACCACCAGCACGCCGACGACCACGACCCCGAGCAGCTTGCGACCGGTCGGGATCCGGTGCCAGATCGAGTCGCCGGGCACGTGCAGCCCCAGGGGGAGGGCCCGCCTCATCGACGCCGCCTCATCGAGCCCGCCTCATCGCCGGGCGCTCTCGACGTAGTGCGCGACGGCGGCCTCCGGGTCGGCGTCGACGCTCACGCGCCCGTCCTCGACCACGAGCGCCCGGTCGCAGCGTCGGGCGAGGGCGAGGTCGTGCGTGACGAGGACGAGCTGCTGGGGCATGGAGAGCAGGCGTTCCTCCACCGCGCGGGCGTTGCGCAGGTCCAGCAGGGTGGTCGGCTCGTCGGCGACCACGACGGACGGCTCGCAGGCGAGCACGCCGGCGAGGGCCAGCATCTGCTGCTGACCGCCCGAGAGCGCGTGGACCGACGTGTCGGCGTGCTCGCCCAGGCCGATGTCGGCGAGCACGGCACGGGCGCGGGCCTCGCGCTCGCGCTTGTCGGGGACGTGACGGCGCAACGACAGCGCCACGTCCTCGAGCACGGTCGGCATCACGAGCTGCGCGGACGGCTGCGTGAACACGAAGCCCACGCGGCGACGCACCGCAGGACCGTCGGTGGCCACGTCGAGCCCGTCGACCCGCACGGTGCCGGTCGACGCCGTGACCAGACCGTTCACCAGCCGCGCGAGCGTGGACTTGCCCGAGCCGTTGGCGCCCACGACGACGACCCGCTGCTCGGTGAGGCGCGCGCTGACGTCCCGCAGCAGCGTCACGTGACCGTCGGCGGTGGGTGCCGTGACGGTGACGTCGGTCAGCTCGATCGTCGCCATGGGGTCAGTCTCGCCCAGCCGTCACGGGGTGCTCGCCGGGGTCATCGCCGCGTGAGCAGCTGCGGGAACGCGCGGTGCACGGCGGCGGCCACGACCGCGGCGACGGCGAGCTTGACCAGATCGGCCGGCACGTAGACCGCGGCGCCCTTGAGCGTCGTCCAGAGCGGGGTGTCGGCGTAGAGGGCGATGCCCAGACCGCCGGCGAACCAGCAGATCGCCTCGCCGACCAGCCCCCCGACGGCGACGACGGCGGCCGTCACGGCCACGCCGGCGGCCCGGGCGCGCTCGACCGCGAAGCCGACCGCGAGGGCGACGAACGGGAACGACCACAGGTACCCGGCGGTGACGCCGACGAACGGGGCGAGACCCGCCTGGCCGCCGGCGAGCACGGGCAGACCGATCGCGCCCAGGGCCAGGTAGAGCGCGATGGCCAGGAACCCGCGCCGCGCGCCGAGCACCCCGCCGGCCAGGAAGACGGCGAACAGCTGCAGGGTGACCGGCACGCCGTTGACGCCGAAGGGCAGGGCGGCCACCACGGCGCACACCGCGGTGAGGGCGGCGAACACCGCCACGAGCGCGAGGTCGGTGGTGGTGAGGCGGCGTGAGCGCGGCGAGGCGGTGCCGGACTGGGGTGTGCTGGTGCTGGGCATCGTGCGTCCTTCGGCCTGTGGTCAGGGGGGTGACCAGGGGACTGAACAGCGTTCAGGTGAACGCCGTTCAGGTAGTGTGGCACATCCGCGACCCGACCGGGAGGAGAGACCACCGTGGCGAACAGCCTCGACGACGTCGTGGCGGGCTCCCTGCGCGTGCTGGACTCCTACGGCCTGGAGTTCTGCACCATGCGCCGGGTGGCCGCCGAGCTCGGCGTGCAGCCCGGTGCGCTCTACCACCACGTGGCCGACAAGCAGACCCTCCTGGGTCTCATGGCCGACCGGATCGTGGCCGACGTGCAGGTCGACGCGGACCTCGCCGCCACCTCGACCCGGCTGCGCGCCGCGATGCTGGCCGTGCGCGACGGTGCCGAGGTGGTGGCCACGACCGCCGCGTTCCGGCTCGGGGTCTTCGCGCTCGAGGAGGCGCTCGCCGCGCACAGCGACCGCGACGTCGCCCGCACCCTGCTGCTCTACGTCGTGGGGCACACCCAGGCCACCCAGCTGCACCGCCAGGCCGCCGCCGTCGGCATCGTCGAGGCCGACCCCGACCTCGACGCCTCGTTCCAGCGCGGGCTCGCCATCATCCTGCGGTGAGCGCACCGCAGGGCCAGTCCCGCCGAAGCGGCCCCGCCCCACGTCGGCGTTGCTAGCCTGCGCCTGTGCGGATCGCCTTCCTGGGGAACGGGATGACGGGCTACCTCGATGCCCAGTACCGAGCCCTCCATGCCCTCGGCCACGACCTGCTCGTGGTGCAGCCCGGTTCGCCCGACGTGGCCGTGGGCGCCATGCGCGACACCGCGTTCGGCGACCTCGGCATCGGCGAGTACGCCGACCACCTGCTGTGGTCGAGCGAGCCGACCCGTGCCGAGCTGGTCGAGCGGGTCTCCCGCTTCGACCCTGACGCGGTCGTGATGAGCGCGTGGAACTTCTCGCGGTCCTACCGCGCGGTGATGCGTGCGGTCCCGTCGTCGGTCGTGCGCATCCTGGTCATGGACAACCTCTGGCGTGGGGCCCCGCGGCAGTGGCTCGGCCGCGCCGTGAGTCGCTGGTACGTGGCGACGGTGGCCGACGTGGCGATGGTGCCGAGCGAGCGCAGCGAGATCTACGCCCGCATGCTGGGCTTCGGCCCGGGCGACGTGATCCGCGGCTCGCTCACGGCCGACGACGCCGTCTTCCACAGCGCCGAGCGCACGGCCGAGGAGATCGGGTCCCGGCGGCGCTTCCTGTGGTGCGGGCGCCTCGTCGACCACAAGGGCGTGGACGTCCTGGCCGGCGCCTACCGTCGCTACCGAGAGCTCACCGACGAGCCCTGGTCGTTGGACGTCGTCGGCATGGGACCCCAGGCAGACCTGCTGGACGACCTCGAGGGTGTCGTCCGGCACGGCTTCCTCGCCCCGCCGGAGGTGGCCGACCTGATGCGTCGCTCCTCGTGCTTCGTGCTGCCGTCGCACATCGAGCCCTACGGCGTGGTCGTCCACGAGGCCGCGGCGTGCGGCCTGCCCGTGCTCACCACCGACTTCGCCGGTGCTGCCGCCGGGTTCGTGCAGGACGGCGCCAACGGCTGGGTGGTCCCGGCGGGCGACGTCGAGGCGTGGGCCCGCGCGATGGTGCGCACGAGCGAGCTCCCCGCCGAGCGGCTCGCCGCGTTCTCGGACGTGAGCAGGTCGCTCGCCCGTCGCACGACCCCGGCCACCTGGGCCGCGAACCTCGCCGAGCAGGTCGAGCGTCGACGAGCGGCCGGCGGGGGTCGGCTCAGCGTGGGGGCTTGATCCAGAGCGCGGTGTCCCACACCCCGTTGGTGGTCCAGAGACGGCGCCATCCACCGGTGCGCTCGGCGAACTCCGCCCAGGGGGTCGTCGCCGGACGGCTCACGTGCCACGGGGAGCGTGTGGTGGACGGTAGGTAGGTCTCGGCGTTGTCGAGGACCAGCAGGCCGCCCGGTCGCAGCAGGGAGAGCGCGCGCAGAGCGCATCGGTCGCGGTACTCGCCGTCGACGAGCACGAGGCCCAGCGACTCCGGCTCCAGCTCGGGCACCGCGCCGACGTAGGCCGCCTCGTGCTCGGGGGTCTCGTAGCCCAGCTCGTCGAACGGCACGAGGTGCAGGTCGACGTTCGTGATCCGCTCCGTGCGCAGCCTCGCCGCGAGGTCGTCGTGCCAGGCCCGTGCCCCCTCGATCGAGGTCACGGCGGCGAGCCGCTGGGCCAGCCAGAGGGTGGTGCCGCCCGAGCCCCACTCGAGGGCGCGGTCGTCGGGGAGCAGCAGCTCGTCCAGCGCCTCCAGGGCGTCGGCCGTGATCCACGGTGGCTTGTCCGCGCGGCGGGCCGCCCACCGCGTGGACAGCGCGTCGGCGACCGTGCGCGGGAGCGTGCGTGGCCGCAGCTGCAGCGTCGGCGCCAGGTGGCCCGGCCGGCCGGCCGCCCACTGCGGGTGGCGACGACGCCAGACCGATGTCGCCAGGGCGGACGTCACTCTTCCCGGTGGCATGGCAGGAGGATAGGGCAGCGTCGGCAGGTCGGACGTCAGCGGATCGCCTCGACGGCCATCTGCGCGCCGCCCTCCTCCACCCGGTTGTCGAGCCCGTCGAGCTCGGGGTGGTCGCTGCGTCCGAGCTCGGCGCGGGCGACCGACGAGAACCCGGCGCGGGTCAGCTCGGCCGCGAGGGTGGCGTCGTCGTACACGTAGCCCTCGTGGTGGCCGAACGAGGCGATCGGGATCCGGACCCAGTCGAGCGGGTGCTCCACCGTCAGCCCCATCTCCTCGTAGACACGTGCCTCGGCGTCGCCCCGCGGGGACGTGCCCGCGAGGTAGCGGTCGACGTGGGCGCGCAGGTCGGGGGTGACGAAGCGGATGACGCCGCCCGGGCGCAGGCACCGGTGCGCCTCGGCCATGAGGGCGCGGCCGGCCTCGAGCGGCAGGTGCTCGATGACGTTGTCGGAGTAGACGTGGGAGAGGGCGCCGTCCTCGATCGGCCACGGGGCCGTGGCGTCGAGGTAGAGCCGGGTGACCGCGTTGACGTTCGTGACCACCCAGCCCGGCCGGGGCTCGATGCCGCCGATCTCGAGCTTGAACGGACGCGCCGCCGACGCAAGGGCTCGACTCGCCCTCGCGCGGGCGAGCGGGGTGTTGGCGGCCATCACGGCGGGACGGACCACGGATCGGACTCGAGGGTGCACGGATGTCTTCCTAGCGGTCGTGGGAGGTGAGGACGAAGAGACCGTCGACCTGCAGGAGGCGACCGTCCTGGTCGGAGAAACCGGGCTCGAGCTGCTGGAGCCGGTAACCGGCCGAGGCCAGGTCCTGCACGAGCTCGTCGTGCAGCCGCTGGCCGGCGTAGAGCTCGACGAACGACAGCTCCAGCTGCACGGCCCCGAACCGGCCGAGGAGGTGGCCGGCGCCGGCGAGCACCTCGTCCTCGAAGCCTTGCGTGTCGATCTTGAGCAGGGTGCGCGCGGGGTCGATGCCGTGCTCCTGGACGATCGCGGCGACGGTCGTGACGGGCACCGTCTCGCTCGCGACGTAGTCCGACCCGGGTGCCGCGGTGCGGTGCTTGTCGGTCATGGCGCGGATCGAGGAGGAGAAGGAGTTGGCGGAGACGTTGATCCGCGTGCTGCCTGGCTCCGCACCGACCGCCGTGTGGTGCACCGACCACGCCGGGTCCTTGGCCGCCCTGGCGCTGAGCACCGCGTACGCGCCGGCCAACGGCTCGAAGCCGTGGATCGTCCCGCGGAAGCCTGCGCTGCGCAGGAGCGTGGCGAACTGCCCGACGTTGGCTCCGACGTCGAGCACCGTGTCGATGTCGCGCGAGCGGAGGGTCTGGGCGAGGTGCGAGGAGTAGGAGCCGCGACCGATCTGGAGGTCGGCGCGCTGCAGGGCTCGTCGCAGCGCGAGCTTGGCGGTCTCGCGCACGCGGTTGGCGATGGTCTGGTCGGTCACGGGGCTCCCTCGGGCCGGGGTCGGCACCCGTTCAACCGTCGAGCGCTGGGGAGGTTACGTGCGTTCGCGCGGCGGGTGGGGCCAGGCCGCGGCCCGAGCTCGCTCACGTCCGGACGAACACGCCGTCGGCCTGCAGCAGGCGCCCGGACGGGTCGCTGAACCCGGCGTCGATGGCGGCCATGGTGAACCCGTGGTCGTAGGCGAACGAGACGGCCTCGTCGACCAGCATGCCGCCGGAGTACAGCGGCACGAACGACAGCTCGAGCTGGAGCCCGACGGCCCGCTCGAGCATCGTCGGGCCGCCCGCGAGCACCTCGCGCTCGAAGCCCTGGGTGTCCAGCTTGAGGAACGGTCGACGGGCGGGGTCGTCGGCGAGCTCGTCGTCGAGCCGCGCCACCGTGATGGTCTCGGTGGCGACGTAGCCGACCTCGGGTGCCGCGGCCACGTGACGCTCGTCCATCGGCAGCAGCGAACTGCTGTCGCTGTTGGAGGCGACGTTGATCTCGGCCTCGCCGGGGGAGGAGCCGAGTGCCCGGTTCCGCACGTCCCAGGCGGGGTCGTCGGCGGCGGCCGCCGCGAGGTCGGCGTAGGCGGCGGCGAGCGGCTCGAACGAGACGAGCCGTCCGGTGTACCCGAACGAGCGCACCTCGCGGGCGAACCCACCTCGGGCCGCACCCACGTCGACGACGAGGTCGACACCGGCGGCCGCCAGGATCCTCTGGCGCCGGGCGCCCGGGTGACGACGCAGCGCGAGGCCCCGTCGGGCCAGCGTCTCGACGGCGGTGCTCCTGAGCCAGGACATCGACACTCCTCTCGGAACCGGTCGGGAGGTCCCGGGGACGAATGTAGTCTTGGCGCGCCTCAGGACGACGACAGGAGCGCGCATGGCGGACCACGTGGCGACGCTCGTCGTGGATCCGGACCACACGGGACACCACTTCCAGTCCGTCTCCTTCGTCGTCGAGCAGGCGGTGCTCGGCGGTCCGGTGGTGCTGCTGACGTCGCACGGGGCCCGGGTCACCGAGGAGTTCGCGGCCCACCTCGCGGAGCTGCACGACGCCGGACGGGTCGAGGTCGTGGAGGCGCTCGACGGAGTCCTGCCGGCCACCGATGCCGTCGCGCGGGAGGTGGCCCGGGTCTGCCGCGAGCGCGGCGACGTCGGGCACGTGCTCGTCATGGACGGTGACCAGCCGCTCAAGCGCTGGTGGCTCGTGGCCCCCCGGGCGTTGAAGGACCTGCCGACGCGGCCCCGCGTGACCTTCATGCTCACCCGCTACCCGGCCCGGCTCGCGCTCACCGACCGCACCGGTTGGCGGCTGCGCGTGCCGAAGGCCACCCTGGCGCTCGTCGCCATGGCCCGACGGTGCCTGCACCGCGTCGTCGGGTTCTCCGGGCGCGACGACGTCGGGACCGGCTGGGTGGTCCGACGGATCGGCGATCCCAACGACGGGACCGCGCACGCCTCCGAGCGTGCACGGTGGCGGGCCGAGCTCGACCTGCCGCTCGACGCCCGGCTCGTCGGAGTCTTCGGGTTCGTCAGCGAACGCCGCAACGCGCCGATGATCCTCGACGCCCTCGTGGCGGAGGACCTGGACGCGGTCCTCGTGGTCGCCGGCGCGCTCACGCCGGAGGTCCGTGCCTGGGTCGAGGGTCTGGCGCCCCACCCGCGCGAACGCCTCCTCGTCCGCGACGCCTACCTCGACAACCCGACGCTCGACCGCTACATCGCCGCCATGGACGCGATCCCGCTGCTGCTCACCAACAACGGCCCGAGCGGCATCATGGGCAAGGCCGAGTCGGCCGGGGTCCCCGTGGTCACCGCCGGGTCCGTGGTGCGCGCCCGCGAGGCCCGTGCCCTGGGGGCGGGCGAGGCGTGCGACCTCGAGGTCGCGTCGGTCGGTCGGGCCCTGCGCACCGTGCTCGCACCGGGGTACCGGGTGACGACCAGGGAGAGCGACCTCGTCACGCCCGCCCGATACGCCCGCGCCATGCTCGGTACGTCGGAGCCGCGCGGACGACCGGACGAGAACCCGTGACGACCACCCAGGAGAGTGGGCGCTGGGGGGAGCGGATCGCCTGGCTCGCCGTCGTCAGCGGTGGCTTCGTCGTGCAGCTGCTCATGACGGTCAGCGGCGTGATCTCCGCCCGTCTGCTCGGCGTGGAGGGTCGCGGTGAGGTGGCCCTCGTCGTCGCCCTCTCCGGCACCGGAGCCGCCTTGACGCTCGGTGGGAGCCTGCCCAACGTCGTGATCAAGCGTCTCGCCGACCGAGGTCTCGCCGCACGCGACGGTCTGGGGCACCTCGCCCGGCGGTGGTCGGTCGTGGCCGTGCTCTGCGCCGTGCCCTTCGGCGTGGTGTTCGTGCTGACGCACGGCGACCTCTCCGCCTCGAGCACGTGGTGGCTGGGTGCGGCGGTGGTGCTGCTCGCACTCGAGAACATGGCGTTCCGCATCGTCACCTCGGCGCTGCTGGGGGAGGGCTCGTCGATGGCGCGGGTGGCCGTGGCGACGTTGCTCCCGCAGACCTTCGTCACCGCGAGCCTCGTGGTCGTGCTGATCGTCTCCGGCAGCGCCACGGCGCTCGGGGTGTGCCTGGTGATGGTGGGCTCGTTCGCACTCGGTCTCGTCGTCGGCGTGCGCCTGCTCGCGCCTCGACGCGGAGGGGAGCCGCTCGAGGAGTCCGACCTGTGGCGACTGGCCCGGTCCACGTACGTGGGCACGCTGGGCCCGATCGACGGCCTGGGCCTCGACCGCATCCTCGTGGGCGCGGTCGCCGGCACGGTCTCGCTCGGCCTCTACGCCACCGCCGGGGCCCTCGCCTCGCTCGCGGCCATGCTGGGATCCGGCATCGCCGTGGTGCTCCTGCCCCGCTTCTCCTCAGCCCAGGCCGCGGCCGACGGTGACGGCCGGCTCGTGCGCCGCAGCCTGGCCCTCTGCGTGGGTGTGCTCGTGCCCATCGTCGTCGTGGTCACCGTGCTCGCCGAGCCCGTCATCGAGATCGCCTTCGGCTCCGCGTTCCTCGACGCCGTGCCGATCGCCCACTGGCTCGTCCCCGCGATGGGGCTGCTGGGCCTGCGCCGCGTGCTCATCGCCATCCTGCAGGGGCGGGAGCGCGGCGGCACGGCATCGCGGATCGAGTTCGCGCTGACCCCCGTCATGGTCGTCGGCGTGGTGCTGGCGGCGGGGTCGGAGTCGGCGACCGCGGTGGCGGTCGTGCTGCTGGGCGTGGCGATCGCGAGCGTGTCGCTGCTGTCGATCGCGGTTTGGCACACAACGCCCCGAACCCACCCTCCGGTGCCCTAGGCTGACGCTCGATGGTCACCGAATCCGGGGTCGCCTCGTCGCCCGACCACCTCAGCTTCTCCCAGCTCGTCTTCTCCGACTACGAGCGCTACCGCCCGGGAGCGCGGGCCTCGTGGCCCGCCGTGATGGTGCGGCTGCCCTCGTTGCCGGGTCTGCTCGCGAGCCTGATCCTGCGGAGCCAGCAGTGCCTCTACCGCGCAGGACGGCGCCGTCTCGCCGACCAGCTCCGCACCCTCGCCAACGTGCTCATCGGTGCCGACCTCGGCGCCGGCATGACGGTCGGTCCCGGCTTCATGATGGCTCACCCGGTGGGCACCACCATCGGCTTCGGGCTGGTCATCGGGCGTGACGTCACCTTCGCCGGCGGGGTCACCTGCGCCGCGCGGTACTACGACGAGCGCGGTGCCGACAACCAGGAGTTCGCGACGATCGGCGACGGCGCGGTCATCGGTGCCAACGCCGTGCTCGTCGGCGGCGTCACCATCGGACGCCGCGCCATGGTCGGAGCCAACTCCGTGGTCCTCTCCGACGTGCCCGACGGGGCCGTCGTCATGGGCTCGCCGGCCCGCCGGGTCGGCTCGCGCGACGTGACGGAAGCAGCCTCATGAGCCAGGGACCCACCTACGAGCCGGCCGCCCACTACGACCACGTCACGGCAGCGTGGCAGCTCCTGCTGGGCGACGAGCTGCACTACGGCGTCTTCGACGACGGCGACGAGCCGCTCGACGTCGCCACCGCGGCGCTCACCCGCCGCATGGTCGAGGCCGCACGCCTCCCGGAGGCCTCCGCCTCCGGCACGACGCTGCGGCTGCTCGACGTCGGCTGCGGGTCGGGTGGTCCGGCGCGCGCCCTCGCGACCGGCTTCGGCGTCGAGGTCGTGGGCATCACCACGAGCGCCGTCGGTGTGCAGACGGCACGGAAGCGCGCCGCCGACCTCGGCGTCGACGGCGTGAGCTTCGAGCAGCGCGACGGGACAGCCAACGAGTTCCCCGATGCGTCGTTCGACGTGGCGTGGGCGCTGGAGTCGGCGCACCTGATGCGTGACCGTCCTGCGCTGCTGTCCGAGTGCGCCCGGGTGGTCCGTCCCGGCGGGCGGGTGGTCCTGTGCGACCTGCTGCGGCACCGCGAGATCCCCTTCGCCGAGGTGCGCGCACGACGCCAGGACTTCGCGACCCTGCGCGAGGCCTTCGGCGACGCCCACTTCGAGCCGCTCGCCTACTACGCCGACGGACTGGCTGCGCTCGGCCTCGAGGTGGAGGTGGCCGACGACCTCACGCAGTCGACGCTTCCCACCTTCGACCGCTGGCGTGCCAACGCCGCCACCCACCGCGACGAGGTGGTCGAGCTCATCGGGCAGGAGGGGCACGAGGCCTTCGTGCGCTCGTGCGACGTGCTCGAGGAGTTCTGGCGCGACGGCACCTTCGGCTACGGCCTCGTGGCCGCCCGTCGACCCGACTGAGTCCGCACGTGACGCCCGCCCGGTCACGTCGTTGTGCACGGCGTGGCGGACCAGCCACCTTCCCCGAGACGCAGGAGACAGCATGAGCACCGCGCCCGCCGACGTCGAACGCACGGTCGTCGCGTTCCTCACGAGCCTCGACAAGCTGCCCGAGGGCTTCGACGCCACGACGCCGCTCTACGTCGGGGGCGCCGACCTGGACTCGCTCGAGACCGCCGAGCTGTCGGCCACGCTCGAGGACGAGCACGGCAGCGACCCCTACTCCGCGGGTGACATGCCGCAGACGCTCGCGGACATCCAGGCGTTCTACGCCTCGGTCGCCGGCGCCTCCTAGACCGTCGTGCACGAGCTGCTGCGCCGGGTCGCCGACGTCGACCCCGACCGGGTGGCCGTCGTGACCCACGACGGCTCGTGGACGTACGCGCAGGTCCTCGAGGCCGCCGAGCGTGCAGCGTCGGCACTGACCGACCTCGCCGGCGACGCGCAGGGCGGCCGCCGGCTCGGCGTCGTCGACTTCGAGGCGGCCGACGTCGTGCCGCTGCTCGCAGCCGCCTCGCTGGTGGGGGCGGAGGTCTGCCTCTACCCGCCCGTGGAGCCGGACGAGATCGCCGACCTGGCACGTCGGCTCGACCACGAGGTGCTCGTGACCGACCGCGACGACCTCGACGGGGCCGCCGCCACCGTGCTCGACGTCCGCGACCTGCTCGACGACGGCCCCCGCGGGCCCTCCGCCGCGGCCGTCGCGGACGCGGACGCCCGCCCCCACCTCGTCCTCACCACCGGCACCACCGGCGCACCACGGGGCGTGCGGCACGACTGGGAGCGGCTCCTGCGCGGGGTCCGCCGGGTCGGCCCCGCTCCCGAGCAGCGCTGGCTGCTGGCCTACGGCCTGCACCAGTTCGCCGGGCTGCAGGTCCTTCTGCACGTGCTCGCCGCGGGCGCCACGCTCGTGGCTCCCGCACCGCGCCGCCCCCGCGAGGGCCTGGCCGCCATGCGCGCGCTCGGCGTCACCCACGCCAGCGCCACCCCCACCTACTGGCGCTTCCTGCTGGCCGAGGCGCGCGGGGACGGTCTCGGTCTCCCGCCGCTCGAGCAGGTCACGATGGGTGGGGAGGCGATCCCCGGTCCGCTGCTCGGCGACGTGCACGCGGCGTTCCCCTCCGCCTCGGTGTCGCAGGTCTACGCCGCCTCCGAGTTCGGCTCCACCGGGTCGCAGCGCGACGACCGCCCGGGCCTCTCGACCGACGTCCTCGACCGCGGCGACGACGCCGACGTCGACCTGCGGATCGTCGACGGCGAGCTGTGGATCCGGTCGCGCACCGGGATGCTCGGCTACCACGGCGACGAGCCGGTCGACCCCGACGCGTGGCGCCCCACCGGGGACCTCGTCGAGGTCGTCGACGACCGCATCCTCTTCCGCGGCCGGTCCTCGGAGGTGATCAACGTCGGCGGGGTCAAGGTCCACCCGCTGCCGATCGAGGAGCGTGTCGGGGCGGTGCCCGGCGTCGACGTCGCCCGGGTGTTCGCCCGCCCCAACCCCATGACGGGGTCGGTCGTGGCGCTGGAGGTCGTGGCCGCTCCCGGGCACGACCACGACGCCCTCAAGGCGAGCCTCAAGGCCGCCTGCGCCGACCTCCCATCCGCAGCCCGCCCCCGCAGCATCCGCTTCGTCGACGACGTCGCGACCGCCGGCGGGAAGATCGTCAGGAGACAGCAGTGACCAGTACCGAGCAGACCGGGCAGACCGAGCAGACCGGGGGCCGCGTCGTCATCGTCACCGGTGGTAGTCGTGGCCTGGGTGCCGGCATCGTCCGCTCCTACCTCGCCGAGGGCGACCTGGTGGCCACGTGCTCGCGCAGCCGCACCGACGAGGTCGACGCGTGGGAGTCCGACCCGGCCACGGCCGACCGCTTCCTCTTCCAGCCGGCCGACCTGTCGCGCGTGGAGGACGCCGAGGCGTTCGTGAAGGCCGTCGTCGACCGGTGGGGACGGGTCGACGTCCTCATCAACAACGCCGGGGTGGCGCGCGACGGGATCCTGGCACTGTTCTCCGACGACGACGTCGACACGGTGGTCGACCTCAACATCAAGGGCACCGTCTACATGACCCGCCTGGTCAGCCGCCGCATGCTCGCGCGGCGCAGCGGCCACATCGTCAACATCTCGTCCATCGTCGGCCTGTCGGGCTACCGGGGACTCGCCGTGTACAGCGCGTCGAAGGCGGCGCTCGACGGCATGACCCGGGCCCTCGCCCGTGAGCTCGGCTCGCGCGGGATCGTGGTCAACGGCATCGCCCCCGGCTACCTGCGCACCGAGATGAGCCACGGCCTCGACGAGGGCCAGCTGGTCCAGATCGAGCGGCGCACCCCCGCCGGTCGCCTCGGCGACCCCGAGGACATCGCCCGCGTGTGCCGGTTCCTCACCGACCCCGCGAACACCTACCTCACCGGGCAGGTCCTCGTCGTCGACGGTGGTCTGACGGCGTGACCGCCCCGGACCCGTCCGGGGCGGACGGCGCGCCAACGCTGCCGCTGCCGGTCCGCGTGCTCGTCAAGGGTGCGTCGACCGTCAACTGGATCTCGTGGATGGGCGGCCCGCGGACCGACTTCATCCTGCCGCGGGTCATCGAGGAGCGACTGCTCGCGAGCGGACGGCCGTGCACCGTCCAGACCCACAGCGTCGCGTCGGAGCCCACCCACGGCGTCCTGCAGACGTGGGAGCGGGAGGTCCTGGGCTTCTCGCCCGACGCCATCGTGCTCGTCTACGGCCACTACGAGACCATCCACCTGCTGCTGCCCCGGTGGCTCGAGCGTCATGCCAACAGCCTGCGCGGTCGTCCGCGACGGGTCCGGCTGCTCTACCGGCGCCGCGTGGTCCGGCCGGTCTGGATGTTCCTGGCCCGCGTGCAGGCCGCGGTCGACGTGAGGGTCGGGCACCGTGTCCGCACCCGTCGCCACGAGAAGGTGGTCGCCGACCTCGAGGCGTACGTCCGCCACGTGCGCAAGGTCGGCAGCCCGCTGGTGCACCTGGTGGAGCTGCTGCCCCCGCACGAGAAGTACGTGAGCTGGTTCCCGGGCATGCCGCGGCGCATCCACCGCATGAACGAGGCGCTCGACGACCTCGTGCGCCGGTTCGACGACCCCGAGGTCCGGTTCGTGCGTGTGGCCGACCTCGTCGACAGCGTGGCGGGCGGCGATCTCGCGGTCGCGATCCCCGACGGCTTCCACTACTCGCCGGCGATGCACCGCGCCATCGGCGAGCGGATCGCGCAGAGCATCGGCACCTGGGCCGACGGCCAGCCGCACCTCTCCCGCTGAGCGACCGCTCCCCGACCGTGTCGGGGCCCGTCGTTCCCCGAGCCTGTCGAGGGGTGGTCCCTGAGCTCGTCGACGGGCTCATCGACAGGCTCGGAGGGCGGTGCCGGCCCGGCTCGGAGGGCAGGAAGGGTGCCTACCAGGAGCGGTGAAGTGGGCGTCCCTCGTCGTAGCCGGCCGCACTCTGCAGGCCGACCACGGCGTGCTCGGCGAAGTCGGCCAGCGAACGGGCGCCGGCGTACGTGAAGCTCGACCGGACCCCCGCGGCGATGGCGTCGACGAGGTCCTCGACGCCGGGCCGCTCGGGATCGAGGTACATGCGCGAGGAGCTGATGCCCTCCTCGAACAGCGCCATCCGGGCCCGCTCGAAGCCGGCGGCGTCACGCGTGCGGTTGGCCACCGCACGTGAGCTGGCCATGCCGAACGACTCCTTGTACGCGCGTCCGTCGGCATCGACCTTGAGGTCACCGGGGCTCTCGAGCGTGCCAGCGAACCACGACCCGATCATGACGTTGGCGGCGCCGGCGGCCAGGGCGAGCGCCACGTCGCGCGGGTAGCGGACGCCGCCGTCGGCCCACACGTGGGCACCGAGCTCGCGGGCCGCGGTCGCGCACTCGAGCACGGCCGAGAACTGGGGCCGGCCCACGCCGGTCATCATCCGCGTGGTGCACATCGCGCCCGGCCCGACGCCGACCTTCACGATGTCGGCGCCGGCCGCGACCAGGTCGCGGACGCCGTCGGCCGAGACCACGTTGCCGGCCGCCACCGGGACCCGCCGTCCGGTCCGTGCTGCCACCTCGTCGCGGGCCGCGCGGACGATCGGCAGGGCGTCGAGCATCTTGTGCTGGTGACCGTGCGCGGTGTCGACGACCAGCACGTCGACGCCGGCATCGAGCAGTGCCAGGGCCTTGGCCCGCACGTCGCCGTTGATGCCGACCGCCGCGCCCACCACGAGGCGACCGTCGGGGTCGGTGGCGGGGGTGTAGATGGTGGAGCGCAACGCGCCCGTGCGGGTGACGACGCCGACCAGGCGACCGTCCTCGACGACCGGCGCCACCGCCAGGTGGCTGCCCGCCAGGGCGTCGAAGTAGTCCCGGGGGTCCAGGCCGGCCGCGACGGTCCGCACGTCGGTCGACATCACCTCGTGGACCTGGGTGAAGCGGTCGACCTCCAGACCGTCCCGCTCGGTCACCACGCCCAGCGGCCGGCCGTCCTCGACGACGAGGAGGGCGCCATGAGCGCGCTTGGGGAGGAGGCTGAGCGCCTCGCCGACCGTCGTCGCGGGCGGGACGGTCACCGGGGTGTCGTACACGGTGTGCGCGGACTTGACCTGCTGCACCGTCGCGGCGACGACGTCGAGGGGGATGTCCTGCGGGATGATCGCGATCCCGCCGCGACGAGCGATCGTCTCGGCCATCCGGCGACCCGAGATGGCCGTCATGTTGGCCACGACCAGCGGGATGGTGGTGCCCGTGCCGTCGCCGGTGGACAGGTCGACGTCGAAGCGGGACGTGACGTCGGAGCGCCGCGGCACCATGAAGACGTCGCTGTAGGTCAGGTCGTGCGCGGGCTGCAGGCCGTTGAGGAACTCCACCCGCGGAAGTCTAGGTCGGTGCCGGGTGACCGGTGCCGGGTGACCTGGGCCGCCCTGGCTCGTTGAGACCGGTGGACCGCCACCCGAGCGCGTCCCGGGAGGACCAGACGATGCACACCGGCACCACCGCCACGACGTTGCGCCACCGCGGCGATTCCACCTCCGGCAGCGCCCCGCGCTCCGTACGATCGCTCGCATGACGACGTCGCAGGTCCCCGCGCACCGACCGCCCTCGGCGAAGGAGCGCGCCGCCAAGGTGCTGCCCGGTCCGGTGGTCGCCGGCCTCGACCGCGCCGTGTTCGGGCTGCGCCGCAGCAGGGTCCGCGCAGCTCACGCCGTCCTCGGCAAGGCGGGTCTGAACATCGTCAAGAGGGCCGACTACTACTCCACGCTGCCGGTGCTGTCCGAGATCGAGGACACCCGCGAGCGGTGGGACCGTCCCAGCGCACTGGTAGGCCTCGATCTCGACGTCGACGCCCTCACCGCGACGCTGCGTGGCCTGGCGCAGCGGTGGGAGCCGGAGTTCGCCGCCACCACGGGCGAGTACCTCCAGAACACCGGTCGCGGCTTTGGCCCCGGCTACCCCGAGCTCGATGCCCGCACCCTCTACTACGTGCTGCGCGAGCACAAGCCGCGCCGCTACCTCGAGGTCGGCTCGGGCCTGTCCACCTACTACGCGTCGCTCGCCGCGCAGCAGAACGCCGCCGAGGGATCGCCGCTGAGCCTCACCTGCATCGAGCCCTACCCGTTCGACGCGCTGCGCACCCTGCCCGACTTCGAGCTCGTCGAGGGCTTCGTGCAGGACGTCCCGCTCACCACGTTCGAGAACCTCGAGGACGGCGACGTGCTGTTCATCGACTCCTCGCACGCGCTGAAGATCGACAGCGACGTCGCCTACCTGTTCCTGGAGGTGCTGCCGCGCCTGGCGCCCGGCGTGCACGTGCACATCCACGACGTGCACTTCCCGTACAACACGCCGTTCCCCGCCGACACCTGGTTGTTCGGCGAGCGGTGGCCCGTGTACTGGAACGAGGCGATGGTCGTCCAGACCTTCCTGGCCTTCAACAGCGCCTTCGAGGTCACGCTCTCCACGCCCCTCGTGCGCCACCACGACGAGTCGGCGCTCGTCGACCTCCTCGACGACTACGTCCCGCTGGCTGACGACCCGAACCCGCCGTCGTCGCTCTGGGTCCGCCGGGTGCGCTGACCGGGCCGGTCCTCACGTCGGTGCGGCGAGCAGCTCCTCGAGGGCGTCGAGCACGACCGCGACCGGGATGTCGACGTCGGCCTGCACGCGGTTCATGGCGCGTTCGGGCCGGTCGCGCTCGACCGGTTCGGCCACGACGTAGCGGTACGTCGAGGCGGGCACGTTGGAGGTGATCGCCCAGTAGCCGGGGTTGAGGTAGCGGGGGGCGAACAGCTCCAGCACCTTGACACCCTCGGGAGCGAAGTTCAGGTTCACCAGCCCGGCGCCGTGCGGAGCCACCACCACCTCGGCGGCGGCGAAGTGGTCGATCTGCGCCTGCACGCTCACGGAGCCCGGGTCGAACCGGACGAACCCCTGCCGCTCCAGGTGGGGCAGCAGGGCTGCCTCCTGCACGTAGCGGCGGGTCTGCGGCCGGTCGCCGCGGGTGACGTAGAGCCGGCGCGGCTTGTCGGACACGTCGCGGGCGGGGAGGTTCTCGCGCAGCCAGCGGGTGACCCACGGCGGCGCGAGGGTGCTGTGGTTGTCGATCGTGGGCACGAGCAGGCGGTCCGCCCGCAGGTGCAGACGCGACGTCGGCTGCACGAGGGGGTACCGGTCGAGGCCCGTCATGGCCACGAGCTGACGGTCCCAGCGGCTGGTGTGGCCCACGACCACCTGGTCGGGCCGCTCGTCGGGGAAGAGGTCCTGGAACAGGCCCCAGCGCGGAAGGGCGTCCATGAGGGAGTGGTAGTAGTTGCGCCCGGACGCGTGCGAGGCCAGCGACAGGACCGTCCCCGGGACGTGCTCCGGCTCCGGCAGGCGCAGTCGCAGGTGCACCGGGTGCTCGGTGGGGCGTCGGATGCCGAAGTACGGGCTCGTCTCGAGGTCGAGCGTGCCGCGCGGCGTGAGTGTGGCGGCGGCCTCGCCGACGAGCCGTCCGCCGCTGACCTCCAGCACCGAGCGGGGTGGACGCTGCAGGACGCGGACGTCGTCCCAGAAGCGCAGACCACCCGGTCGCCCCGCGGGCGCGTCGCGCACGACGCCCAGCGGATCGCCGGTCTCGTGCACGCGGACGTGCTCGGGCTCGGCGGCGGCGGTGGCCCGGGACTCGGTGCTGATGCGCGTGGGGACCGACCGTGGTCCACCGTCGCCGACCGCCCGAGTGGCCACCCCGACCGCCCGGGTCGCCGCGCGGTGGGCCCGCTTGGCCGCGGGCCACAGCGGCATGAGCGCCGGGGGGAGACGGGTCATGCCGCGCGGGCGAACCAGGCGTTGCCCAGGCCGGGCTTGTCCGGCGAGGGCTCGTCGCGGACGAGGTCGAGGCCGACGTCGCGCAGGAACCGGACGAGGTCCAGCAGCTGGTGGCCCTCGACGGGGTGGTACTCCATGACGACCCGCTGGACGTCGCGCCAGAGCGCCGGGTCGCTCGTGAGGATGTAGCCGTACTCGGCGCCCTCGGCGTCGCTCTTGAGCAGGTCGACCCGTCCGCCGGCCGCGGCGTGCACGTCGGCGAAGGTGACGCACGGGACCTCCACCTCGGCGCCGAGCCCCTCCGGCGCCGTGAGGCCGTTGTGGGCGCTCGCCTCGCCGTTGTCGACGAACGTGAGCGTGCCGCGGTGGTCGGCGACGGCCTGGGCGTGCACGTGCAGCCGGTCGACGAAGCCGTTGGCCTCGGCGTTGCGGCGGGTCCACTCGGCGGTGGAGGGCGACGCCTCGTAGGCGTGCACGGTGGCCCCGGGCGCCCGCGAGCAGAGCGTGGCCGAGAAGCTGCCGATGTGGGCGCCGACGTCGACGGCCACGAAGTCGGGGCGCAGGCCCGCCGTGAGCTCGTCGATGCGGTACACGTCGTCGGCCGTGATCTCGTACACCGGGAACCGTGCTCCGGGTGCGTTGGGCGTGTGGATCGTCAGCCCGGAGCGGGTCCGGAACGTCACCTCGCCACCCCGCGCCATGGCCGTCAGGAGCTGCGGTCCGTTCCGGAAGTGGGTGAACGACTGGCGTACCCGCCGGGCCGCGTACCCGAGTCCGCGCAGTGCCATGTCTCTCCTTCGTCGCCGAACCTCGACCATTCAACCGCGCACGTCGGCGAAGGTCACGGGGATGCGGATCTCGTACCCGGGCACGGGACCGAGGAGGTCGTTCACCGAAGGTCGAAGAGCAGCGTCTCGGGCTGCTGCGACCCCGGCGGCGGACTGCTCTTCTGCACACGGGACCGCACGCCGCGCAGCAGGTGGCGCAGCCGCAGGCTCCCGCTCTGGGCGGTGTTCTGGTCGAACAGCTCACGGACCCGCGAGAGCGTGGACTCCTCGACGGGCTGGCGGCCGGTCTCGCGGGCGTACTGCAGCAGCGCCGGGAGGTCCAGCTCCTCCCACGTCGCGGTCTCGGTGGTCTCGGGTGCGGCGAACAGGCCGGAGGCGGCGAGCGTGTCGGTGACGGGGGCTGCAGCGGTGGGTCGACGTCCGACCACCTCCCGCAGGCGCCTCACCCAGGGCAAGGTCTCGTCGTGCGTGCGCGACAGCGTCGACAGCACGCCGCCGGCCCGCAGGACCCGGGCGTACTCGGCCAGCACGGTCTGGTCGTCGTTCAGCTGGGGGGCGACCACGGCGTCGAAGGAGTCGGCCACGAACGGGAGCCGCGGTCCGGCCGAGCGGACGTAGAGGACGTCCTCGGAGCGCACGGTGCGCACGTCGTCTCCCGCGACGACGACCTCGTGGCCCTGGCCCGCGAGCCGGAACGCGAGCGAGGAGTCCTCGAGCAGCAGCACGCACGAGAGCCGGTCGCCCACGAGCCACTTGACGAGTCGATCGTGCGCCTCGTCGGTTCCGGGGGACGAGGCGCGGGCCGACTGGTCGAACAGCTCGCTCACCCCCGCAGGCTACCGGTCGCACCGCGCCCCCTCGGTACGCTTCGGGCGTGTCAACCTCCCCCGATCCGTTCCTGCCCGCGGCGTCCCTCGAGGGTGTGCCGTCGGCCTTCGCGGCAACGCGCGACGGCATCGACGCGCTCCTGCGTGACCGGGGCCTGCGGCGGAGCACCCCCGAGGACACCGCCCGCTCCCTGCTCCTGGGTGCCGTGGCGACCGCTCGGCTCGAGGGCAGCGACCTCCCCGCGGTCGACGACGACGATCCCGCGGTCGAGCTGCTCGCGGCCGGCGGTGGCGACGCCGTCGCGCGTGCCGCGGTCCGGCTCGGCACGGAGCTGCTGGGGCTCGTGCCGGTGTGGAGCCGCTCGCCGCTCCAGGCGTTCGCGCGCCTGCACGCCCTCGCGGCCGCGGGCAGCGTGCCCGACGACGCGCTGGGTCGGCCCGCCGACGCCGCCGGCGCCGCCCGGCTCGGCGAGCTGGCCCGAGTCGTCGCCCTGCCCACGGAGGCGCCCGGCCTGGTGGTGGCGGCCCTCGTGCACGCCGAGATCGCGACGTCAGGAGCGTTCGCGGCCCACGGGGGCATGGTGGCGCGTGCCGCCGAGCGGCTCGTGCTCGTCGTCAAGGGCGTCGACCCGGCGTCGGTCGTGGTGCCGGAGGCGGGCCACGCCGCCGAGCCCGCCGGCTACGGGGCGGCGCTCACGGCCTACGCCCGGGGCGACGCCACCGGCATCCAGCAGTGGCTCCAGTACGCCTCGCAGGCCCAGGCCCGCGCGGCCGAGGCCTCGCCCCTGGCCGTCGGCCGCCGCTGACCGGCCCCGACCGACCGGAGCCGGCCGACCGGAGCGGCCTGGCCGCAGCCGGCGCCCGCACACGACGACGCCCGGCCACCCACGGGTAGCCGGGCGTCGGCAGGGGTCAGACGCGCGGGGCGAGCTGGTCGTAGATCCAGGCGTAGGTCTTCTCCAGACCGTCGCGCAGCGAGATCGAGGGCTCCCAGCCGTAGATCTCGTGGAACATCGTGTTGTCGCTGTTGCGGCCGCGCACGCCCTGCGGCGCGGTGAGGTCGTGCTCCTTGCCGACCGTGATCCCGGCGATGTCCTCGAGGATCCCGATCATCTGGTTGATCGTCACGAGCTCGGACGAGCCGAGGTTGACCGGCTCGACGTTCTCGCCGGCCAGGATCTCCTGGGTGCCGCGCAGGCAGTCGTCGATGTACATGAAGCTGCGGCTCTGCTCGCCGTCGCCCCACACGTCGATGGTGTGCTCACCGGTCAGCTTGGCCCAGGCGATCTTGCGCGAGAGCGCGGCGGGCGCCTTCTCGCGGCCCCCCTCGTACGTGCCGTCGGGGCCGTAGACGTTGTGGTAGCGGGCCACCCGGGTCTGCAGGCCGTAGTCCTCGCGGAAGTGGCGGGCCATGCGCTCGCTGAACAGCTTCTCCCAGCCGTAGCCGTCCTCGGGCTCCGCCGGGTACGCGTCGGACTCCTTGAGCGCGGTCACGTTCGGGTCGGTCTGCTTGGTCCCGTTGTAGACGCAGGCCGAGCTGCTGTAGAAGAACTGCTCGGTGCCGGCGTCGCGCGCGGCGACGAGCATGTTCGTGCTGGTGAGCACCGAGAGCATGCACTCGGCCTTGTTGTTCTCGATGAAGCCCATGCCACCCATGTCGGCGGCCAGGTTGTAGATCGCCTGGGTGCCGACCGACATCTTGTGGGCGTCGCCCATGTCGGAGCAGTCCGCCACGAGGCTCTCGGCGTCGTCGTGCACCTGGTACCACTCGGACGTCGGCTTCTTGTCGACCGCGCGCACCTCGCGTCCCTGCGCCAGCAGGTCCGCCACAAGGTGGCCGCCGATGAAGCCGCCCGCTCCCGTCACCAGTACCGTCATCGCTCTCGTCCTCCGTGGGAAGTTGTGGGGTCCGCGGCGTCTCGCGTCCGCGGTCCGTCGTACCCCTAACAACGACCGAGGTCCGAGAGGTTACGAGTGGATCGTGATGCACCCCACGTCACGGACGGTCTCGATCCGTCGCCTCCAGAGCGTGACAGCGGGCGCCCCGACTCGTTCAGGGTTGTGGTGCGAGGGAGCCTCCCGGCTCCCCCAGGTCACCTACACTCGGGAGACCCGCCGTGCTCGGCGGGAGGAGGAGGCACAGCCGTGGAGCTGCGGCAGTTCTTGGGCGCTCTGCGCGCGCGCTGGGTGTTCAGCACCGTGACGTTCCTCGCCGGGGCGGTCCTGACCGTCGCGGCGGTGTTCCTCATGACCCCGCAGTACGGCTCGAGCGTCAAGCTGTTCGTCTCCACACCGTCCGGCGGGTCCGCCGAGTACGCGGCCTCCTTCATCGTCACCCAGCGCGTCGCGTCCTACGCCGAGCTGGCCACGGACCCCTCGGTGCTCCAACGCGTGGTGGACTCCCTCGATCTGGACATGACGCGCGAGGACCTCGAAGGCCGTGTGTCGGCCTCCGTGATCACGGGGACGCAGACCATCGAGCTCGACGTGACCGCCGAGACGCCCGAGCTGGCCCAGCAGATCGCGAAGGCCGAGGCCGAGGAGGTCGTGGCCCTCGTCGAGCAGCTCGAGCGGCCCGCCGTCAAGGACGAGGAGCCGGCCATCGCGGCCCGGATCGCCGCCGAACCCAGCATCAGCGACACCCCGGTCTCGCCGAACATCCCGCTCAACCTCGGCATCGGGCTGCTCGTCAGCCTCTTCGTCGCGATCGTCGGCGCGCTGCTGCGCGACCTGCTCGACCGTACGGTCAAGTCGCGCCAGGACGTCGAGAAGATCAGCGGCCACTCCGTGCTCGTGACGCTGCCCTACGACCCACAGGTCAAGAAGACCCCGTTGGCCACGGAGGTGGGCGGCAGCCTCGCGGAGGCCTTCCGCGTGCTGCGGACGAACCTGCAGTTCGCCGACCTCGACGCCGAGCGTCAGGCCATCCTGGTCTCGAGCGCCCTGCCCGACGAGGGCAAGACGCTGGTGGCCACCAACCTCGCGCTGACCATGGCCCAGTCCGGCCGCTCGGTGCTGCTCATCGACGCCGACATGCGCAACCCTAACGTCGCGGAGCTGCTCGGCCTGGAGAACTCCGTCGGCATCGTGACGGTGCTCGTGGGCCGCACGTCCATCGAGGACGCCACGCAGCCGCACGTGAGCGGCATCAGCTTCATGGGCACCGGCCCCGCGCCGCCGAACCCGGCCGAGGTCCTCGACACCCAGGCCATGCGCGACCTCATCTCACGAGTGCGCAAGGAGTACGACGCGGTCATCATCGACGCGCCTCCCATGCTGCCGGTCGCCGACGCGTCGATCCTCATGACCGAGGTCGACGGCGCGCTCCTGCTGGTGCGTCACGGCTCCACGACGCGCGAGCAGGTCCGCCTCGCCGTGGCTCGCATCCACGCCGTCGGCGGGCGGCTGTTCGGCACGATCCTCAATCGCACGCCGCGACGCTCGGGCGACGCCGACGGGTACGGGTACGGCTACGGGCACGGGTACGGGTACGGCTACGCGCCCACCCCGGCGGCCGAGCCGGCGTCCTCGACCCGCGGTCGGCGCATCGGCCGCCGCGTGAAGCGCTGACGGAGGCCTCATGGCCGTGCTGGAGTCGGTGAAGGAGCGCGTGGGCCCACGGGAGCGTCGGGCGATCAGGGCCGCGGTTCTGCCCGTCCTGGTCGTGGGTGTGCTGCTGGTCGTGCTGGTTCCGTTGTCGTCGCTCGGCGGGGTGGGGGCCGGGCTCGCGCTGACCTTCGCGGTCGGTCTCGTCGTCCTCGCCGCGGTCGGGGTCGAGAGCACGGCGGTCGCGGTCCTCGCGATCGGGATCGCCCTGTCGCCGCTCGACAACTTCCGTCCGATCGGGGCGCTGGCGTTCGCGTCGCTGTCCGACCTGGTGCTGCTGGCGGGTCTGCTCGTCCTCCTGCCCGTGCTGCTGCGCAAGCCCCTGCCGAGCGAGTGGCTGTTCCTCGCCGCCGCCGGAGGGCTCGTCGTCGTCGGGCTGGTGTCGTCGGCGGGTGCCGAGGAGAGCGGCGCGAGCCTCAACAGCCTGCTGCGGCTGCTCGTCGGCGCGCTGCTCCTGCCCGTGGCCTTCATGGTGTGGCGGCCCTCCCGGCGCGTCGTCGTCGGGTTCGCGCTGATGTACGTGGTCGGCAACGTCGGCAACCTCGTGGCCGCCTACACCGTCGGCGAGGCGTCCTGGGACGGACGGCGCATCGGCTACTCGACGCACCCCAACGTCATGGGCCTGTGCGGGATGCTGGCGCTGGCCCTCGTGCCCTTCCTGCTGCGGGTCCTGCCCCGCCGGTGGTCCTGGCTGGTCCTCCTGCTGGGCGCCGCGTGCGCGTGGAACGTCTGGGTCAGCGGCAGCCGGGCCGCGCTCGTGGTCGCCGTCGCGGTCGCCGTGCTCTTCGTGGCGCTGGAGCGTCGGGTCGAGGTCGCCCTCGCGCTCTTCGGGCTCGCCATCCCCGCCCTGTGGATCGTCGGCAACGCCCTGACCGGCGGCGGCTCGATGCAGAACAACGTGCTGGGCCGGCTCCTCGGCGGTGGCACGGCCGCCGGGTCCGACGCCGAGCGGGAGTACCTCGCCAAGGTGGCGCTCGACGCCTTCACGTCCCACCCCGTGCTCGGCATCGGGCTGGGCGACGTGATGGAGGCCCACAACATCTACCTGCAGGTCGCGGCGGCCGTCGGCATCGTCGGCACCGCGGTCTACCTGGTGCTGCTCGCGTCAGTGGCGCTGAGGGCGATCACCCTCCCCGGCCCGTCCGCGCTCCTGGCCCTGCCCGTCCTCGGCTACGCCATGATCGGCCTGATGACCACGATCCTCTGGGACCGCTACGTCTGGGCCGTGCTCGCGCTGCCCTTCCTCGTCCGTCTCGGTGACGGCGCCCCCGAGGCGGACCCCGCCGACACCGTTCCCTCGACCGACCAGTGGGAGACCGCATGACCGTCCTCGACCGCGCCACCTGGGTGGCGCGCCGCACCCGCCAGACCGTGTCGGTCTTCGACAACGGCTGGAGCGTCCTGCGCCAGCTGGCCGCCCGTGCCGACGAGCTGGCCTTCGAGGTGGACGGTTTGACGATCCACTGCCCGAACGTGCCGGGTGCGCGGGTCCCCGTGTACGAGGTGTTCGCCGAGGACGAGTACTCGCTGGACTGGTTCGGGCACGGACTGCCCGACGACGTGCACGTGGTCGACATCGGGGCGCACATCGGCTGCTTCTCGACCGACCTCCTGCGGCGGTTCCCCGGGGCCACCGTCCACTCCTACGAGCCGACACCGTCCACCGGTGCCTACACCGTGCGCAACGTCGAGTCCAACGGTCTCGCCGACCGGATCACCGTGCACCGCACCGCCGTCGGCTCGCGGGCCGGCACGTTGGTGATGGCCGACAACGGACCGGGCAGCGGCCACAACGGCGTCCTGCACCTCGGCGAGGCCGGGTCCGTCGAGATCGAGGTCGCCTGCGACAGCATCGCCGACGCGTTCGCCGCGGCCGGCGGTCGGGTGGACCTGCTGAAGATGGACGCCGAGGGAGCGGAGTACGGGATCCTGCTCGACTCCGACCCGACCCTCTGGTCGGGCGTGCGGCGGCTCGTCATGGAGTACCACCACTCCGAACAGCACGGCTTCGACGACCTGCGGACGTTCCTCGAGGGCACGGGCATGACGCTGGTGCGGCACGAGACCGGAGGCCCCGGCTTCGGTCTGGCCTGGTTCTCGCGCGACGCGCTGCCGCCCCACGTCGCGGTCTGACGTCGGCCCCCTGGGGACGCCGGCACCGACGGTCGCGCACGAAGAAGGACGGCGCCACCGCTCGGGTGACGCCGTCCATGGGTCCGGCCGCGCTGCAGCTACCAGGCGTGCACTTCGTCATCGTCGCCTCGGGGCCGCTCGTCGCGGATGTCCCGGGAGCGACTGCCCAGTGGGACGGGAGATCGCCGCGTGGGTACTGAGGTGCCGGGCCGTCTGTGGAGTTGTCCTGCCCTCAGTTGTACGCCGCTGCCAGGACGCGCGGTAGCCCTACGGGGCCGTAACCTTGCGTGCCGCGGTTCACAAGCGCACGTGGCCCGTGCGGGGTCGGGGCGGATCGGTTCAGGTGTGGGGGAGGACCCGCTGGAGCAGCGACGGTGACGCGCGACGCGACCGCCGACGGGCGAGCAGGGCGACGCCACCTGCCGCTGCGACCGCCCCGAGGGTCCAGGCGGCGCGACCCGTGGGGCTGTGCAGGCCGAGCCTGCTGCGCAGTGCGACCGGCCGGGCGAAGGCCAGCACCGGCCAGTCACGCTCGGCGGCGATCCTGCGCAGGGTCTTGTCGGGGTTGACGCAGAACGGGTGACCCACCGTCTCGAGCATGGGCACGTCGGTCTCGGAGTCGGAGTAGGCGAAGCACGCGTCGAGGTCGTAGCCACGTTCCTCGGCCAGTCGCTTCATCGCGGTGGCCTTGTGCGGGCCGTAGGCGTAGAACGCGACCTCGCCGGTGTAGCGGCCGGCGTGCTCGACGAGGCGCGTGGCGATGACGTCGGACACGCCGAGGAGCTCGCCGACGGGCTCCACGACCTCCGACCCGGAGGCCGAGACGATCACGACGTCGCGACCGGCACGCCTGTGGTGCTCGATCAGGTCGACGGCCTCGGCGTAGACGATGGGGTCGATGACGTCGCGCAGCGTGCGGCGAACGGACTCGCGCACGATCTCCACGTCCCACCCGGCGACCATGGCCGTGAGGTAGGTGCGCATCCGCTCGAGCTGGTCGTGGTCGGCGCCGTTGAGCCCGAACAGGAAGTTCGCGTACGCGCTGCGCAGGACCGCACGGCGCGTGAGCAGCCCGCCCTCGAAGAAGGGCTTGCTGAAGGCCAGGGTGCTGGACCGGGCGATGATCGTCTTGTCCAGGTCGAAGAACGCGGCCGAACGGGGGCTCACCCGCCCAGGATAGGCCGACCCGGCCGTCGCGTGGTCCCCCGCGTGGACACCGGGTCGGCGACGGGTCGTCCACAGGCCGTCCGATGGCGTGCGCGGCGTCGTCCACAGGCCGCTCGCGAGGTCTCGTCCGCGGCTCCCGTCCCTGGTTGCGTGAGAGCCATGGACGCCGCACACCTGCTGGTCGCCACGGGCGACGCCGACCTGCTCGACGACGCCCTCCGGTGGTGCGCCGCGGTGGGCGTCACGCCGGAGGTCGCGTCCGACGCGGTCGCCGCTCGGCGCGCCTGGTCCACGGCGTCGGCCGTGCTGCTCTCGGCCGACCTGGCGGGACCGCTCGCCCGCACGGCTCCGCCACGTCGTGACGGCGTGCTCGTGCTGGGTGGGGAGCCCGGCGGCACCGCCGGCGACACGCTCTGGCGCGACGCGGTGCTGCTCGGCGCCACGGCCGTGCTCGACCCCACCGACGAGACCGCCGTGCTCGCGCGACTCGGGGAGCTGCTCGACGGACGCGACGAGGCGGCGTTCCTCGCCGTCGTCGGTGCCGTCGGCGGGGCGGGCGCCTCCACCTTCGCCACCGCGGTGGCCCTGCACGCCGGTCGGCGCGGCCACCGCCCCGTCCTCGTCGACGCCGACACCAGGGGGGCCGGCGTCGACCTCGTCCTCGGCGCAGAGCGCGCCGAGGGGGTGCGGTGGCCCGAGCTCGGTGGCGCCGGCGGGCACGTCGGCGCCACCCGGCTCGCGCGTCTGCTGCCCGTGCACCACGGCGTGGCCGTGCTGGCCTGCCCCCGCGACGGCTCCACCGTGCCGGTCGACGTCGCCCCCGACGTGCTGACCGCCGCCTCGCGTGCCTTCGACGTGGTCGTCGCCGACGTGCCCCGGCACCTCGACCCGCTCGGGTCGGCGGTGCTCGCGCGGTGCGAGGGAGCGGTGCTGCTGGTGCCCGAGGACGTGCGGTGCGTGGCGGCCGCGCGCATCGTGCTGGCCCAGGTGCGCGAGCACGTCCCACGGGTGGCGCTCGTGACGACTCGGCGCGCCGGAGGCGTCGGCTCGGGCCCGGTGGCCGAGGCGCTGAGGCTCCCGGTGGTCGCGCGGGTCGCCCACGACCGTCGGCTGAGGGCCGACCTCGACCACGGCCGCGGCGCCGGACGGTCGCGCACGCTGCGGCGGGCGTCGGGGCAGGTGCTCGACGTCCTCGGCCTCGCGGCGGCAGGTCCGTCGTGACCACGATCGACGCCGCGCTCGTCGGACGGGTGCGCTCGCGGCTCGCCGCCGAGGTGCGCGAGCCCAGCGCGCAGGCCGTGGCCGAGGCCCTGGGGCTCGAGGCCGGGCTGCACGGCAGCGCCACGGTGCTCGCCGTGGTCGACGCCCTGCAGCGGGAGCGGCGCGGCGCGGGTGTCCTGCAGCCGCTGCTCGACGACGCCGACGTCACCGACGTGGTGGTCAACGGGGCCGGCGCCGTGCACGTGGACCGTGGGCACGGGCTCGAGCGGACCGACCTGCGGTTCCCCGACGACGCGGCGGTGCGACGACTGGCCCAGCGACTGGCCGCCCAGGCCGGCCGACGGCTCGACGACGCGAGCCCCTGGGTCGATGCGCGGCTGCCCGACGGCACCCGTCTGCACGCCGTGCTGGCACCGCTGGTGCGCCCCGGCACGGCCATCAGCCTGCGCGTCCCGGCCCGGCGCTCGTTCACGCTCGAGCAGCTGGTGGCCGCCGGCGGGATCCACGTCGAGGCCGCTCGGCTGCTGCAGCGCGTCGTCGCGACCCGGGTCGCCTTCGTCGTGAGCGGCGGCACCGGCAGCGGCAAGACCACGCTGCTCGGCACGCTGCTGGGGCTCGTGCCGTCCGCCGAACGACTCGTCGTGGTCGAGGACGCGGCCGAGCTGGCCCCGGACCACTCCCACGTCGTGTCGTTGGAGGCCCGACCGGCCAACGCGGAGGGCGCCGGCCTCGTGACCGTGCGCGACCTCGTGCGGCAGGCGCTGCGCATGCGGCCGGACCGGCTCGTCGTCGGCGAGGTTCGCGGGGGAGAGGTCGTCGACCTGCTCGCCGCGCTCAACACCGGGCACGAGGGCGGCTGCGGCACCATCCACGCCAACTCCGCGGCCGACGTCCCGGCCCGGTTCGAGGCGCTGGGGGTGGCCGGAGGCCTGGCACGCGACGCCGTGCACAGCCAGCTGGCGGCCGGGGTCGACGTCGTGGTGCACCTGCGTCGCGGTCGCGACGGTCTTCGTCGGGTCGAGGAGGTCGGTGTGCTGCACGCGGCGGGGCCCGACGGGCACGGGACGGTCCGCTCCGTGCGCGCAGCCGGGCTCGTCGACGGTCGCTGGACCGACGGCCCCGGTCGTGACCGGCTCGAGGACCTGCTGGACAGCCACGCATGACGGGGTCCACGGTCCTGGTCGCCGTGGTGGCGGCGGGACTGTCCGGGTGCGCGGTCCTGCTCTGGCTGCCGCCTCCGACGTGGCTGGTCGCCCTGCGCCTCGGGCCCGCGACGTCGCCGCCGCACCAGGGTGAGGGGCCGCCGTCCGCAGCGGCACGCCCGCTCCTGCTGCGGGTGGTGGCGTGGCGCCGCTGGCGGTCGTGGGTGCCCGTCGCGCTCGCAGCCGCTGCGGCCCCGTGGTTCGTCACGTCGCCCGTGTCCGCCCTGCTCCTGGCCACGGTCGCGGCCGTCGCCGTGGTGGCGTCGTCGTTCGTCGAGCGGCACCGCGCCGCGCGCGCCGCGAGCGAGCTGGCGGTGCGGGTCGCGGCCACAGTCGAGCTGCTCGCGGCCGAGCTGCGCACCGGGGTGCTCCCTCCCGCGGCCCTGCGCGGAGCGTGCGACGACCTGCCCGACCTGCGGCCCGTCGCCGAGGTGGCGGCCCGCGGCGGCGACGTGCCGGCCGCGCTCGACGGCGTGTCCCGTCTCCCGGGCGCCGGCGACCTCGCCGACGTCGCTGCCGCCTGGCGTGTGGCCGAACGTGCCGGTGCGCCGGTCGCGGACGTGCTCGACCACGTGGTCGAGGCGTTGCGCGCGGACCACGACCTTGCTCGAGAGGTCCGGGCGGAGTGCTCCTCGGCTCGTGCCACCGCTCGGCTGCTGGCGGTCCTGCCGCTGCTCGGGCTCGGCCTCGGCTCCGGTCTCGGCGGGGACCCGGTGCACGTGCTCACCGGCACCCTGCCGGGCGTCGTGTGCCTCGCGGCCGGGTGCGCGCTGGCGGCCACGGGGCTGGCCTGGGTCGAGCGCATCACCACCCGCGCCGAGGTGGGCGCGCGATGAGCCTGGCAGCGGCGCTGGTCGCGGCCGCCGCGGCCTGGCTGGCCGTGCCCGTCCCGGCCACCGACCGGCTCCGGGCGCTCACCACCGTTCCGACCTCGCGTCGGCGTCCGTCGCCGACCAGCGTGGTGACCGTCCTCACCCCGATCGCCTGCCTCGTGGTGCTCGGACCGGTGATCGGTCTCCTCGTCGCCCTCGCAGCCACCCCGGCGGCGCGGGCGGCGGTCGCGACCATGGCCACGGCGTCCTCGCGGCGGCGTGACGAGCAGCTGCAGCGCCAGCTGCCCGTGGCGCTCGACCTCGTCGTCGCCGTGCTGGCGTCCGGGCGACCGGCCGTCGTCGCGTTCGAGGTGGTCGGCGAGGTGGTCCCTGAGCCGCTCGCGACGGAGCTGCAGAAGGTCGGGCGACGGCTGCGCTCGGGCACGGACCTGCCCGCGGTGTGGGAGGTGCTCGCCCGGCACCGGGTGCTGGGCGCCGTGGGTCGCGCGTTCCGGCGGGCCGAGCAGTCCGGCTCGCCCGTGGCCGCGGTGCTGGCCGCCGCGGCAGCCGACCTGCGCCGCGACCGGGCGTCCCAGGCGCGCGAACGCGCGCGGGCGGTCGGCGTGCGCACCGCCGCCCCGCTCGGGCTCTGCTTCCTCCCGGCCTTCTTCCTCGTGGGGATCGTCCCCACCCTCATCGGCGTCGCGTCGGGGCTCGACCTGCTAGGCGGATGAGTGTGCCCGCCCGTCCACAGGCCGGAACGCCCTCGGGCCCGCTCGTCCACAGGTCGCCGACGAGGTGGTCGTCCGGGCTCGGGAGCGACCCATCTCCTGGGTGTCAGCACGTTCCACGAAAGGACACCCCATGAAGAACCTCCAGCACTCCACCCTCCAGGACCGGGCGACCCTCGGCCTCTCGCGTCTGGTCGCCCGCGGCGCCCAGCGCCGCGAGCAGCGTCGGGAGCAGGGCATGACCACCGCCGAGTACGCCGTCGGCACCCTCGGCGCCTGCACCGTCGGTGGCGTGCTCGTGAAGGTCGGCCAGTCGGAGTGGTTCGGCGAGCTCGTCCGCGACGTCATCGACAACATCCCGAGCCTCCTGCCCAACCTCTTCTGACCGATCTCCGGTGGGGCCGTCGTGGCATCCACCAGGCCCCGACGGCCCCACCGGATCGACCCCCCGCACCTCGCCCACAGCACCGACCCGACTCCCCAGGAGCCCACCGTGCACCAGCGCATCTCCTCCACCTTCGACGTCTCGTCCCTCCGCCGGACCGGCGCCCGTCGCTCCCGCCGTGGCGCTCGAGGCGAGCACGGCATGACCACCGCCGAGTACGCCGTCGGCACCCTCGGGGCCGCCACCTGCGCCGCCGTCCTGGTCCACCTCGGGGCCGACGGCTGGTTCTTCGACCAGCTGCGCGAGATCTTCGTGCGCGCGCTCGACCCGACCACGCTCGTCGAGCACCTGCGTCGCGGCAGGCCGTGGACCCCGATCCGATGACCGGGCGCGGCGAGAAGGGCACGGCCACCGCCGAGCTGGCCGTCCTCGCCCCGTTCGCGCTCGTGCTCGTGCTGCTGCTCGTGTGGGTGGCGTCGCTCGGGGTGACCCAGGTCCGGCTCGTCGACGCCGCTCGCGAGGGTGCGCGGCTCGTCGCACGGGGCGAGGACGACGGTGGGGCCACGGCGCTCGTCCGCCGACTCGCGCCGGCCGGTGCCCGGGTGCGGGTGCAGGAGCAGGACGGCACGGTCGTGGTCACCGTGCGGATCCGGTCGCGCGCACCACTGGGCTTCGGTACCACCGTCGGGTCCCGCGAGCTCAGCGCGACGGCCGTGGCGGCCGCGGAGGCACCGTGAGCCCGACCGCGTCCGGCCGACACCCCGAGGACGGTGCGGTCACGGTGCACGCGCTCTGGGTCGTCGCCGTCCTGGTCGGCGTGGTGGCGCTGGGGCTGCAGGTCATGGCCCTCGTGACGCTGCGCCACCAGGTGGCGTCGGCTGCCGACCTGGCTGCACTCGCGGGCAGTCGCGCCAGCACCGAGGGCGCCGACGGCTGCGGGGCGGCGCGCCGGCTGGCCCGGCGCAACGACGTGCGGCTCGAACGCTGCCGGATGGACCTCGACGTCGCCACCGTGACCGCGGTCGGCTCGACCCGTCCGTGGTGGGGCGGGACGTGGACCACGCGCATCGAGGCCCGCGCCGCCCCTTCCTGGTACGAGCGTTGACCCGGCGCAGGGGTCGGTCAGGCCCCGTCGTCCGGCGCGCCGTCCAGCAGGGCGTCGAGCAGCCGCACCGCGCCGGCCTTGTCGAGCGGCTCGTTGAAGTTGCCGCACTTGGGGGAGACGACGCACGACGGGCAGCCGGTCGGGCACTCGCAGCCCGCGATGGTGGCCCGGGTGACGCGGAGCCAGCGCTCCACCACCTCGTAGCCCCGCTCGGCGAAGCCCGCCCCGCCCGGGTGCCCGTCGTGCACGAAGATCGTCAGCGTGCCCGTGTCGGCGTGCACCGCGGTCGACAGTCCTCCGAGGTCCCAGCGGTCGCACGTGGCGAGCAGGGGGAGCAGGCCGATGGCGGCGTGCTCGGCCGCGTGCGCAGCGCCCGGCACGTCCGTGTGCTCCAGGACCTGCGGCACCACGTCGGGGTGCAGCGTCCACCAGGTGGCCACGGTGCGCAGCGTGCGTGCGGGCAGGTCGAGCGGTTCCTCGCCCACCAGGCTGCCGTCGTGCCGCCGGCGCGAGAACGAGACCACCTGGCTGGTCACGTCGACCTCTCCGACGTGGACCGTGGTGGCGCCCCACGTGCGGCTGCGCTGCGTCCACACCACCGAGACCTCCGTCGTGGTCCGGGCCGAGGTGGACCAGCCCGGGTCCTCGGTGTGCACGACCGCCACGCCGTCCTCCACGTCGTACTCGTCGACCACGTGGGCCACGCCCTGGTGCACGTACACGGCGCCCTCGTGCACCTCGCCGTCGGCGGACCCCGCGTCGACGGTGCCGATCAGCCGTCCGGTGGGACCGTCGACGATCTGCACCGGTGCACCGCCGCTGCCGCGCAGGTCGGCCAGGGCGGCGGCCCGGTCGCGCCGGGTCCAGAACCAGCCGCCGGGTCGCCGGCGCAGCCACCCCGCCGCCTCCAGCGCGTCGACCCCCTCGCGCGCCCGAGGACCGAACAGCGGCAGGTCGTCCTCCGTGAGCGGAAGCTCCTGTGCCGCGGCCGCCAGGTGAGGCCCGAGCACGTAGGGGTTGTCGGGGTCGAACACGGTGGCCTCGACCGGCGCGCCCAGCCAGGCCTCGGGGTGGTGCACCAGGAACGTGTCGATCGGCTCGTCGCGGGCCACGAGCACCCCGAGCGACGGCTGCCCGTCGCGGCCGGCTCGTCCCACCTGCTGCCAGAAGGCCGCTCGGGTGCCGGGGAACCCCACGCTCACCACCGCGTCGAGACCGCTCACGTCGACCCCGAGCTCGAGCGCGTTCGTGGCGGCCAGGCCCAGCAGGTCACCCGATCGGAGCCGGTCCTCCAGCTCGCGCCGCTCCTCCGGCAGGTAGCCGCCACGGTAGGTCGCGACCCGGCCGGGCAGCTCGGGCGCGACCTCGCCCAGTCGCTGCTGGGCGCCGCGGGCGATGGACTCGGCCCCGCGGCGCGACCGGGAGAAGACGAGGGTGCGGGTGCGGTCGAGGACGAGGTCGGTGAGCAGCTCGGCCGCCTCGCGCCCGGCCGAGCGACGGGTCGGCGGCTGCGACGGGTGCGCCGCACCCACCAGGGGCGGCTCCCACAGTGCGATCGTCCGCGGTCCGTGGGGCGACGCGTCGTCGGTCACGGCCACCACGTCGAGCCCGGTGAGACGTCGCGCCGACGCCTCGGGCTCGCTGACCGTGGCCGACGACAGGACCACCACGGGGTGCGACCCGTGGTGGGCGCACACCCGCAGCAGGCGACGCAGCACGTGCGCGACGTGGGCGCCGAAGACCCCCCGGTAGTGGTGGCACTCGTCCACGACGACGATGCGCAGGCCGGCGAACAGGCGCGACCAGCGCTCGTGCCCGGGCAGCAGGGTGTGGTGGATCGTGTCGGGGTTCGTGAGCACCAGCTGGGCGTGGTCGCGGGCCCACGCCCGGTCGTCGAGCGAGCTGTCGCCGTCGACCGTGGTCGCGCGCACGAGGGCTGCCCCGTCGGGCCCGAGGGGGAGCCGACGCAGCTGGTCGGCCGCCAGCGCCTTGGTGGGGGCGAGGTAGAGCGCCGTGGGAGCGCGGTGGCCCTGGAGCGCGTCGCCCGACCTGCCGCGGACCAGCGCGTCGAGCGCCGGCACCTGGTAGGTCAGCGACTTGCCCGACGCGGTCCCGGTCGAGACCACCACGTGCCGCCCGGCGTGCACGTGCGCGAGCGCCTCGGCCTGGTGCCCCCACAGGTGGGTCACGCCCTGGGCCGCGAACGCCGTCCGAACGCGAGGATCGACCCACTCCGGCCACGGCTCCACCACGGCCTCCCGGGCGGGCACGTCGTGCAGGTGGAGGATGCGGTCGCCGTGGCGCGAGAGCAGGCGTCCGATGTCCACCCCCACAGTCTCCCAGGCGGCACGCGACGGCTCCCCCGAGACGGGGGCGGGCTCGGTTCCTTCGTGGTTGACTGGTCACACCTTCGGAAGGACGTTGATGGACCTGCTCCTCACCACGCGCACCGACGACCCGTTCGAGATCATCGAGGTCGGCGGAGAGATCGACGTGTACACCGCACCACGCCTGCGTGAGGCCATCGTCGAGGCCGTCGAGGCCGGGCACCTGCGCCTCATCGTCGACGTCGAGCGGGTCGAGTTCCTCGACTCCACGGGACTCGGCGTCCTCGTGGGCGCCCTCAAGAAGGTGCGCGCCGGTGGCGGGTCCCTCGACATCGTGTGCACCCACCCGCGGCTGCTCAAGATCTTCGAGATCACCGGCCTCGACAAGGTGTTCGGCCTGCACGACTCCGTGGAGGCGGCGCGCGCCGCCCACGGACCCGCGTCGCTGGCCTGACCGCGCCCGCCGTGGACGACACGCGCAGGATTGTTACCCGGGTGTAGCCCGCGTCACATTTTCCTGGTTGGCTGGGGCCGACACCCCTGTCCCACACCACGGAGGAATACATGGTCGACGCGACGTTCGTTGCGGCGGCGAGTGATCTCGAGCTCTCGGGAGGCAACACGACGTTCGTCGCTGTGGTCGCCGGGATCGGAGTCGTCTCGCTCCTCTTCGCTGCACTGTTCCGCTCCCAGGTCCTCGCTGCCGACGACGGCACCGAGAAGATGCAGGAGATCGGACTGGCGGTGCAGGAGGGCGCCTCGGCCTACCTGACCCGCCAGTTCAAGACGCTCGCCGTGTTCGCGGTGGCCGCGTTCGCCTTGCTGTTCGCGCTGCCCGGTGCCACCGACGTCCGCATCGGTCGCTCGGTCGCGTTCCTGGCCGGCGCGCTGTTCTCGGCCCTCATCGGGTACTTCGGCATGTGGCTCGCGGTGCGGGCGAACGTCCGCGTGGCGGCGGCTGCCGAGAACGAGGGGCGCGAGGTGGCCATGCGCATCGCCTTCCGCACCGGTGGCACCGTCGGCATGTCCACGGTGGGCCTCGGCCTCATCGGTGCCTCGGTCGTCGTGCTGATCTACCAGGGTGACGCGCCCACGGTGCTCGAGGGCTTCGGCTTCGGTGCCGCGCTGCTGGCCATGTTCATGCGAGTCGGCGGCGGCATCTTCACGAAGGCCGCCGACGTCGGCGCCGACCTCGTCGGCAAGGTCGAGAACAACATCCCCGAGGACGACCCGCGCAACGCGGCGACCATCGCCGACAACGTGGGCGACAACGTCGGTGACTGCGCCGGCATGGCGGCCGACCTCTTCGAGTCCTACGCCGTCACGCTCGTCGCCGCGCTCATCCTCGGCTCGGTGGCGTTCGGCGAGCAGGGCCTGGTCCTGCCGCTCGTCATCCCGGCCATCGGCGCGCTGACCGCCATCCTCGGCGTCTTCATCACCCGCGCCCAGCCGGGCGTAAGCGGCCTGAGCACGATCAACCGGTCGTTCTACATCTCGGCGTTCCTGGGTGCGGTGGGGTCGTCGGCCTTCTCCTGGTTCTACCTGCCGTCGTCCTTCGCGGACCTGTCGCTGCCGACGGCCGACGAGTCGTCGATCCTGTCGCAGGTGCTGCCCGTGGAGAGCGTGGCCGGCCTGGACGGCGACCCCCGCGTCATCGCCATGGTCGCCGTGATCATCGGCATCGTCCTGGCCGCCGTGATCCTCGCGCTCACCGGCTACTTCACCGGCACGGAGACGCGCCCGGTCAAGGACGTCGGCAAGACGTCGCTCACGGGGCCGGCCACGGTCATCCTGTCCGGCCTCTCGGTCGGCTTCGAGTCGGCGGTCTACACCGCTCTCGTGATCGGCGCGGCGGTGTTCGGCGCCTTCCTGCTCGGCTCGGGCTCGCTCGTCGTGGCTCTGTTCGCCGTGGCCCTGGCGGGCTGTGGCCTGCTCACCACGGTGGGCGTCATCGTGGCCATGGACACCTTCGGTCCGGTGAGCGACAACGCCCAGGGCATCGCGGAGATGTCCGGCGACGTCGGCGAGGAGGGCGCGCAGATCCTCACCGAGCTCGACGCGGTGGGCAACACCACCAAGGCGATCACCAAGGGCATCGCGATCGCCACGGCCGTGCTGGCCGCGACCGCGCTGTTCGGGTCGTTCACCGACGCGATCCGCGACGGCTTCGGCGAGGTGCTCTCCGGCTTCGACGTCCAGGACCCCGAGCCGCTGCAGGCCTTCCTCGGTGGGCTCAGCTCCTCCGACGGGCAGGTCATCTCCGGCATCCTCAACGTGGCCGACCCGAGCAACCTCGTCGGCCTCATCATCGGCGTCTCGGTCGTGTTCCTCTTCTCCGGGCTCGCGATCAGCGCCGTCGGGCGTGCCGCGGGCGCGGTCGTGTACGAGGTGCGCCGCCAGTTCCGCGAGATCCCCGGGATCATGGAGGGCACCGGTCGTCCGGAGTACGGCAAGGTCGTCGACATCTGCACGCGTGACTCGCTGCGCGAGCTGGCGACGCCGGGCATCCTGGCGATCTTCGCCCCGATCGCCGTCGGCTTCGGCCTCGGCGTCGGCCCGCTCGGCGCCTACCTGGCCGGCTCCATCGGCGCCGGCACGCTCATGGCGGTGTTCCTCGCGAACTCCGGCGGCGCGTGGGACAACGCCAAGAAGCTGGTCGAGGACGGCAACCACGGCGGCAAGGGGTCGCCCGCCCACGAGGCGACGATCATCGGCGACACGGTCGGTGACCCGTTCAAGGACACCGCCGGCCCGGCGATCAACCCGCTGCTCAAGGTGATGAACCTCGTCGCCCTGCTCATCGTCCCGGTCGTCGTGCAGGTGACCTACGGAGAGGACGCCAAGGACTGGGTCCGGTACACCATCGCCGGTGTCTCGGTGCTCATCATCGTGGTGGCCGTGTACATCTCCAAGCGTCGCCCGATCGCCATCGGCGACGTCCAGGAGGACGGTGCCATGGACGAGGCGACCAGCCCCGCCTGACCGCACCACCCCACGTGACCCCCGCGGCCCCGCTGCGGGGGTCACGTGCGTCTGGCGCATCGCGTCCCTCCGTCCCCACGATTCTCATCAGGTGATGGGAATCGCGAGCCCACCATGGGAATCCGTGACTCACCTGTGGATGCCCGCCCAGGTGAGTGGGGGAGAACCAGGGTGAGTGGGTGGCATCGACGTGGCGGCGTGACACGCTGGCCGCATGGAACAGGTGCGCGCACGGCTGGCCGACGTCGGGTTCACGGTGGACCGGGTCCAGGAGCTCCTCGGCCCCGCCGCCCACGCCGCCCTGCTGCGCAACGAGACGACGCCGGCCGAGCGCGCCACGCGCGACGGCTCCGCGCTCTCCACGCTCGTGCGGCTCTTCTCCCTCCAGCGCGCCGAGCCGGCCCGTGCCGTCGAGGCCGCCCTCCCGGGGCTCGTCGACGACCTGCTCGAGCGGGGGCTGCTCGGACGCGACGGGTCCGACGTGCGTGCGCTCGTCGACGTCCGGCCCTACGGCGACGAGGAGCACGACTGGTGGGTGGTCTGCGACCTCACGCCCGGTCTCGACACCAGCCCGATCGAGGTCGGACCGGAGCACGTGCTCGGCATCAGCGAGGCGTCGTCGTCGCTCGCGCAGCTCACGGTGCCCACGTCGGGTGGACGCGTGCTCGACCTCGGCACGGGCTGCGGGGTGCAGGCGCTGCACCTGGCGCAGCGTCACGACCAGGTGGTCGCCACCGACGTGAACCCGCGGGCGCTGTGGGCGGCCCGGCTCACCGCTGAGCTGAACGGCGCCGACGTCGACGTGCGCGACGGCTCGTTCTGGGAGCCGGTGGCCGGCGAGCGGTTCGACGTGATCGCCACGAACCCGCCGTTCGTCGTCTCGCCGCCCACGGGGGAGCGGCTCGTGTACCGGGAGGGGTCGCTCGAGACCGACGGCGTGGTGCGCACCGTCGTCTCGGGCGCCGCGGATCACCTGCGTCCCGGCGGCTGGTGCCAGGTGCTGGGCAGCTGGGTGCACACCGACGAGCCGTGGGAGGAACGTCTGCACGGCTGGATCGCACCCACCGGGCTCGACGCCTGGGTGGTGCAGCGCGAGGTCGTCGACCTGCCGGCGTACGTGGAGATGTGGCTGGCCGACGCGGGCGCACGCCACCGACCCGACTACGCCGAGCGCTACGACGCGTGGCTGGGCTGGTTCGACGAGCAGGGCGTGGAAGCGATGGCCTTCGGGTGGATCAACCTGCGGGCGGTCCACCGCGACGTCCCGGTGCTGCGGATGGAGCAGTGGCGGCACGAGGTCGTGCCGCCGGTCGGCGCCGCCGTGCTCGACTGGGCCGAGCGGGTCGACGCCCTGGCCGACGCCGACGACGTGCTCGACGTCCGCTGGACCCAGGCCACCGGCCTGGCGCAGGAGACGTACGGTCCGCCCGGCGCGGCCGACCCGGAGGCGATCGTGGTGCGGCTGGGCGAGGGGCTGCGTCGCGCGAGGCAGGTCGACACCGTGGAGGCGGGGCTGCTCGGCGCCCTCGACGGCGACCTCACGGCCGGTCAGGTGATCGACGCGCTCGCCCAGCTGCTCGACCGCGACCCGACCGAGCTGCGTGAGTCGTACCGACCCGTCGTGCACGACCTCGTGGCCGACGGGTTCCTGGTGCCCTGAGAGCGTCGGCGCAGGGCGTGGCGCGCGCCACGTCGGCCCCCGGGGCACGATGTTTGTTGACAGGACGCGTTAGCGTTTGCCCCGTCCGGCCCCCGACCAGTGGGGCCGACGCCGTCCAGCAGGGAGTATCACCGTGACCACGCTCGTCATCGTCGAGTCGCCGAACAAGGTGCGCAGCATCCAGTCGTACCTGGGTGACGGGTACGTCGTCGACTCCAGCGTGGGCCACATCCGGGACCTTCCGAAGGGCGCCGACCAGGTGCCGGCCAAGTACAAGGGGCTGCCCTGGGCGCGCCTCGGCGTCGACATCGACAACGGCTTCGAGCCCGTCTACGTGGTCGCCGCCGACAAGAAGTCGCAGATCACCAAGCTCAAGAAGCTGCTCAAGGAGTCCGACGAGCTCGTGCTCGCGACCGATGAGGACCGCGAGGGCGAGGCCATCGCGTGGCACCTGTACGACGAGCTGAAGCCGAAGGTGCCGGTCAAGCGGATCGTCTTCAACGAGATCACCAAGGAAGCGATCACCCGCGCGGTCGAGAACCCGCGCGACATCGACATGGACCTCGTCGACGCGCAGGAGACCCGGCGCATCCTCGACCGTCTCTACGGCTACGAGGTCAGCCCCGTCCTGTGGAAGAAGGTCATGTCGGGCCTGTCCGCCGGTCGCGTGCAGTCGGTGGCCACCCGTCTGGTCGTCGAGCGCGAGCGGGAGCGGATGGCGTTCCGGTCCGCGTCGTACTGGGACCTCGACGCCACCTTCGACGCGGGCGAGAAGCACGAGGACGCCCGCCTGTTCCCGGCACGGCTGGTGAGCGTGAGCGGCAAGAAGGTGGCCAACGGCTCGGCCTTCGCCGACGACGGCACCCTCAAGAACGCCGAGGTCGCGCACCTCGACGAGGCCCGGGTGACGGCGCTGGCCGCTGGCCTGCGCGACGAGTCCTTCGCGGTCGCCGCGGTCGACGCCAAGCCCTACACCCGCAAGCCCTACGCCCCGTTCCGCACCACGACGATGCAGCAGGAGGCGTCGCGCAAGTTCGGGTTCGGCGCGGCCCGCACCATGCAGGTGGCGCAGCGTCTGTACGAGGGCGGGCACATCACCTACATGCGCACCGACTCGATCACGCTGTCCCAGACGGCGCTGAACGCGGCCCGGTCGCAGGTCCGCGAGCTCTACGGTGCCGAGTACCTGCCCGAGAAGCCGCGCACCTACACGGGCAAGGTCAAGAACGCGCAGGAGGCGCACGAGGCCATCCGGCCGGCGGGCGAGAAGTTCCGCACGCCACAGGCCACGGGTCTGCGCGGCGACGAGTACAAGCTGTACGAGCTCATCTGGAAGCGCACGCTCGCCTCGCAGATGAAGGACGCCCGGGGCGAGCAGGTCTCGATCAGGCTGGCGGCCACGGCCTCCGACGCCGCGGGTGCCGACGCGGGCGCCCCGGTCGAGTTCACGGCGTCTGGTCGCACCATCACCTTCCACGGCTTCCTCAAGGCCTACGTCGAGTCCCGCGAGGACAACGGCCAGGGCGACGACCAGCAGACCAAGCTGCCGGCCCTGGCGCAGGGCGACACGGTCGCGGCGCACGAGCTGACCCCGGCCGGCCACGAGACCAAGCCGCCGGCCCGCTACACCGAGGCCTCGCTCATCAAGGAGCTGGAGGAGCGCGAGATCGGCCGGCCGTCCACGTACGCGTCGATCATCGGCACCATCCAGAACCGCGGCTACGTGTTCAAGAAGGGCACGGCGCTGGTGCCGGCCTGGATCGCGTTCAGCGTCGTGCGGCTGATGGAGCAGCACTTCCCGCGTCTGGTCGACTACTCGTTCACGGCCGAGCTGGAGGACGTGCTCGACGAGGTCTCGCACGGCCGCGACGCCCGCCAGCGCGTGCTCGAGAGCTTCTGGGCCGGCAGCGGCGAGAAGGACACCGGCCTCAAGTGGCTGATCGAGAACCTGCCCGACATCGACGCGCGCGGACTGGCCACGTTCGAGCTGGGCGACGACATCGCGGTCCGCGTCGGTCGGTACGGCCCGTACGTCGAGGGCCCGCCGATGGTGCCCGGCAAGGACGGCGCCGACGTCCCCACGCGGGCCAACGTGCCCGAGGACCTGCCGCCGGACGAGCTGACCCTCGCGAAGGCCAAGGAGCTGCTGGCCAACCCGGCCGGCGCCGAGAAGATGCTCGGCACGCACCCCGAGACCGGCCTCGACCTGGTGGTCAAGAACGGTCGGTTCGGCCCCTACGTCACCGAGCTGCTGCCCGAGGGCGCCAAGAAGAGCGAGAAGCCGCGCACGGCCAGCCTGTTCCAGTCCATGAGCATGGACTCGATCGGGATCGACGACGCCGTCAAGCTGCTCACGCTGCCGCGCGTGGTCGGCAAGGACGCCGAGGGCGTCGAGATCACCGCGCAGAACGGCCGCTACGGGCCCTACCTGAAGAAGGGCACCGACTCGCGCTCGCTGGAGTCCGAGGAGCAGCTGTTCACCCTCACCGAGGAGCAGGCGCTGGCGATCTACGCCCAGCCGAAGACGTACGGCCGCCGCGGTGCGGCCAAGCCGCCGCTCAAGGAGCTGGGCGACGACCCGGTCAGCGGCAGCCCGATCGTCGTGAAGGAGGGTCGCTTCGGCGTGTACGTCACCGACGGTGAGTACAACGCCACGCTGCGCAAGGACGACTCCCTGGAGACCCTCACCGCCGAGCGTGCGCAGGAGCTGCTCGCCGAGCGCCGGGCCCGCGGCCCGGCCAAGAAGACGGCCAAGAAGGGCGCGAAGAAGGCGACCAAGAAGGCCCCGGCGAAGAAGACGACGGCCAAGAAGGCGGCGGCGAAGAAGACCACCGCGAAGAAGACGGCGGCCAAGAAGACCACCGCGAAGAAGACGACGGCCAAGAAGAGCTGAGTCCTCGCCCGGGGGGGTGCGCTGCCCGCCGGGGTCTCGGCCTCCTGCTGCGTTGCCTGCGAGGAACTCGACGTGCTGCTCCGCGTCCGGGGTGGTCAGGGCTTCGCCCTTCTCGTGGACCGTTCCACGAGAAGGAAGCATCCTTGACCCCCTTCGCCCTCGTCATCGGCGGATCCTCAACCTCTGCGGGCCGTCTGTGGTGGAGGATCCACCGATGGCACGCACGAACGAAGAATCCTGCGCTGATCACGCGCAAAGGAAGAATCGTGGGTCCACCCCCGGCACCAGATGAGTCCCGCGCCCCCGGACCAGCGCCCGCCCAGGTCCCCGGTCGAGGCCTTTCGGAGGCCGCCTCCAGCGAAGGCCGAGGCAGCGCACCGGTGAGTCGTGACGACCGCGGGCAGTGCACCGGTGAGTCGTGACGACCGCAGGCAGCGCAGCAGCACGACGGCACTGCCGCAACCAGCGCAGCAGCAGGCCGCGACGACACACCACCCCACCCCGTCGCACCCGCCCCCTAGGATCGGCGACATGCAGCCTCGCTACACCGACTCGGGCGTCTTCGTCGCCCTCGAGGGTGGTGAGGGGGGCGGCAAGTCCACCCAGTCCCGCCTGCTGCACGACTGGCTCACGGCCCAGGGAACGCCCGTGCTGCTCACGCGCGAGCCCGGTGGCACCGAGGTCGGTGCTCGGCTGCGCAGCATCGTGCTCGACCCGGCCACCGGCGACCTGTCGCCGCGCACCGAGGCCCTCGTCTACGCCGCCGACAAGGCCGAGCACGTCGACGCCGTGGTGCTCCCGGCGCTCGAGCGCGGCGAGGTCGTGGTCACCGACCGCTACGTCGACTCCACGCTCGCCTACCAGGGGGCGGGCCGCGCCATCGACGCCGGCGAGCTGGAGCACGTCGCCCGGTGGGCCACGGCCGACCTGCGGCCCCACCTGACCGTGGTGCTCGACCTCGACCCCACGGTCGGGCTGTCGCGCGCCGGTGAGCCCGACCGCATCGAGGCCGAGCCGCTCGACTTCCACCAGCGCGTGCGTGAGCACTTCCTGACCCTCGCGGCCGCCGACCCCGCCCACTACCTCGTCCTCGACGCCGACCAGCCGCCCGAGGTCGTGCACGCCGCCATCCGGGCCGCGGTCGAGCCGTGGCTCGGGCAGGCCCGCCGAGACGGTGGTGACCTGTGACGAGCGTGTGGGACGAGCTCGTCGGCCAGGGACCGGTCGTCGACACGTTGTCCGCCGCGGTCCGGTCCGCCGGCGGCGACGGTCGCTCCATGACGCACGCGTGGCTGCTCACCGGTCCGCCCGGGTCGGGGCGCTCCAACGCGGCCAAGGCGTTCGCGGCGGCGCTGCAGTGCGAGCTGGGCGGCTGCGGCCAGTGCCACTCGTGCACCACGGCGGCGGCGGGCAGCCATCCCGACATCACCGTCATCCGCACCGACGGGCTGTCCATCGGCACCGACGTCGCGCGCGAGTACGTGCGCAAGTCGGCCCTGCGGCCGGCGCTCGGGCGCTGGCAGGTGCTCATCGTCGAGGACGCCGACCGACTCACCGAGCAGGCGGCCAACGCCCTGCTCAAGGCGGTGGAGGAGCCGTCGCAGTACACCGTGTGGATGCTGTGCGCGCCCGCCACCGAGGACGTCATCGTCACCATCCGGTCGCGCTGCCGAGCCGTGCTCCTGCGCACCCCGCCCGCCGACGCGATCGCCCGTCTGCTGGTGGAGCGCGACGGCGTGGAGCCCCAGCTCGCGCAGGCGGTCGCGGCGGCGTCGCAGGGACACATCGGTCGCGCGCGCGGGCTGGCCCGCGACCCGCAGGCACGGGAGCGTCGTCGTGACATCCTGTCGTTGCCCACGTCGTTGCGCTCCCTCGGCGACTGCCTGGTGGCCGCCCAGCGCATCAACGACGAGGCCACCGCCCGTGCGGCCGCGGTCGCCGACGTGGCCGACGAGCGCGAGACCTCCGACCTCAAGCAGTCGTGGGGCGTGGAGGACCGTGGCCGCAGGCCCGCCGGCTACGCCGGTGCGGTCTCCTCGCTCGAGAAGGACCAGAAGAGGCGTCGCACCCGGCTCGCGCGTGACTCGATCGACGGCGTCCTGCTCGACCTCCTCGCGTTCTGCCGCGACGTCGTGGTCGCGCAGACGGCACCCGGCGCGCCGCTCGTGAACGCCGACGTCGCCGACGCGGTCCGTTCGGCCGCCGACGTGTGGACCCCCGACTCGACGCTCCGCAGGATCGATGCGATCGTCGAGGCACGCGAGGCGCTCACCGCCAACGCTGCACCGCTGCTCACCCTCGAACGCATGATGATGGGATTCCGGACCCGATGAAGCGCCCTCTCCTCGTCCTGATCGTCCTTGCCGCCGTGGCCGCCGTCGTGGTCGGCGTGCTGGTCGCCACGCGCGGTGACGACTCCGCTCCCACGGCCCAGCTCGAGCCCACGGGTGAGAAGGCCCCCGACGGGCTGCAGCGCTTCTACGACCAGGAGCTGACCTGGGAGGACTGCGGCGGCGAGCGCGAGTGCGCCACGATCGAGGTGCCCGTCGACTACGACGAGCCCGACGGCGAGACCACGAAGCTGAAGGCGGCGCGCTACCTGGCGGAGGGCGACGGCACCCGCGTGCTGTTCGTCAACCCGGGCGGCCCGGGCGGTTCGGCCATCGACTACGCGGGATCGCTCGCCGGGAGCATGGGCGACGAGGTCCGCGACGCGTTCACCATCGTCGGGGTCGACCCGCGCGGCGTCGGCGAGAGCTCGCCGCTGGAGTGCCTGCCCGACGAGCAGTTCGACGAGTACGCCGCGAGCGACCCGGACCCCTCGAGCGACGCCGAGGTCCAGGAGTTCCGCGACGCGGTCAAGGAGCTCGGCGAGGCGTGCCGGAAGAACTCCGGTGACCTCGCCGGCCACGTCTCCACCGAGGAGGCGGCCCGCGACATGGACGTCGCGCGAGCCCTGCTCGGTCAGAAGAAGCTGGACTGGTTCGGCGCCTCCTACGGCACGCAGCTAGGTGCCACCTACGCCACGTTGTTCCCCGCCAAGGTCGGCGCGATGGTCCTCGACGGCGCGGTCGACCCGTCCAAGGACGTGTTCGGGTCCTCGCTGGGCCAGGCCACCGGGTTCCAGCGTGCGCTCGACGCCTACATCGCGTCGTGCGTGAAGCTCGAGTCGTGCCCGCTGGGGCAGGACGCCGACGCCGCGCAGCGCGCGATCGAGACCCTGATGAGCCAGCTGGAGGACGAGCCGCTGCCCACCGGCACCGATCGCGAGCTCACCAAGGGGCGTGCGTTCTACGGCATCGCCGTCACGCTGTACGACAAGGCCAGCTGGATCGCCCTCTCGCAGGGCCTCACGGCGGCGCTGCGCGGTGACGGCTCGGTCCTGCTGCAGCTGAACGACGCCTACTTCTCGCGCAAGGGCAACGGCGAGTACGACGGCAACATCGGCTGGGCCAACATCGCGGTCAACTGCCTCGACAACCGTGAGCGCCCGAGCGTCGACGAGGTCGAGGCCGAGCTGCCGACGTTCGAGAAGGCCTCGCCGGTCTTCGGCGAGGCGCTGGGCTGGGGCGTGCTGGGCTGCAGCGACTGGCCGGAGCCGGCCGAGCGCCCGCAGGTCGAGATCGACGCCGAGGGCTCCGCGCCGATCGTCGTCATCGGCACCACCCGCGACCCGGCCACCCCGTACGAGAACGCGAAGGCGCTCGCCGACCAGCTCGGCGACTCCGAGGGCGTGCTGCTCACGCGCGACGGCGACGGCCACACCGCCTACGGGTCGGGCAACCAGTGCATCAAGAAGGCCGTCGACGCCTACCTCGTCGACGGCACGGTCCCGAAGGACGGCCTCACCTGCGAGGACGAGGGCTGACGCACCACCCCGGCTCCCCACCGTCACGCCGCATCAGGGCGTCAGAGGTAGGTGGGCCGCGCTACGCGCGTCAGAGGTAGGTGTGCCGCGCTACGGGGGCACCCGGCGGTAGGTCTGCCGCGGATACACACCTGCTATCCGCGGAGGACCTACCTCCGACCCTCCAGGTTGCGCGCGCCACCTACCGCCGACGGCCGCGAAGCGTCGCCGTGGGCCGGTCGGGGAGGGGTCAAGCCGAGCGGATGGCTTCGTGGTGGCGGATGACCTCGTCGATGATGAAGGTCAAGAACTTCTCTGCGAAGGCGGGGTCGAGGTCGGACTCCACGGCGAGCGTGCGGAGCCGCTCGATCTGGCGCGACTCGCGCTCGGGGTCCGAGGGCGGCAGCTCGTGCGCGGCCTTGAGACGCCCCACCCGCTGCGTGCACTTGAACCGTTCGGCGAGCAGGTGCACGAGGGCCGCGTCGATGTTGTCGATGCTGGATCGCATGTCGTCCAGCTCGGCCCGCACGTCCTCTGTTCCGTCCACGCGTCGAGTGTAGGGGCCCGGTTTGTGGCCCCCGCAGGGCCCGGATAGACTCGTCGAGGTTCGGCGGGCGATCCTCGCTGAGCCTTCGCCGCCTTAGCTCAGTCGGTAGAGCGTTTCACTCGTAATGAAAAGGTCGTCGGTTCGATTCCGACAGGCGGCTCCACGAATTCACGCGGAGCCATCCCGCTGTACTTGCCCCACACTTGCCCCGGGGGCGTTCAGTCGTCCGCGCGCAGCGCGGTCGGCAGCGGTGCCGAGGTAATGGACATACTTGTCCGTGACGGCAATGGACGAGTGTCCAGCCCACGCCTTGACCGTGCCGGGCTCGACGCCGCGGGCAAGCCAGAGGCAGACGGCAGTGTGACGCAGATCGTGGATTCGTCTGCCCCGCCCGAGTGATTGCCAATCGGTCGCGCGCTTGAAAGCGGTGGCGTGCAGTTGCGCGCCACGATCGGTTGTCACCAGCAAGTCGTCTGCGCCCTTGTCGCGTGCCATCTCTTGAACGATGGGGAGAAGGTGGTCAGCAAGCGGAACGCGTCGGGTCCGACCCGACTTCGGGACCTTTGCAGAGCGACCCTCGGTCTGGCTGCGCTGCACGATGAGGGTCGGCTCGGGAACGATGACTAGATCGCGAACGCGGAGAGCGCGCAGCTCCCCCCACCGAAGACCGGTCCAACCAGCGAGCAGGACAACGTCAGCAAGTCGCCGGTTGCGGTGAGCGATCAAACCGGCCAAGGCGTTGAGTTCGTCCTCGGCGAATGGAGTCATCTCAGTTGGTGGCTCGGTCCGACGCGGCGGGCGGACGTTGGTCACCGGGTTGGTTGTTACCAGTCGGGCCCGGACGCATGATGAAAAGAAGGCCGACAGCGCTGCTCGGTATCGCGTGACGGACCCGTGCGATCGTGTGCGGATCCATTCCATGAGCACGCGCTCGACGTGAGCCTCAGTGACGGCATTGACGGACAGCGCAGCGAACCATGTCGGCAGCACTCGACTCAGGTCCCGGTCTAGCACGAGAGTTGTCTCTGCGACCATGCCCTCGCGCTCGGTCGCCCACTCGAGTAGCCGAGCCGCGACCGTGACGCGACCGGCTTTAACGTCAATGCCGGCGGCCAGTCGAGCTTTGAAGCTTCGCTCCCAGTCGACGGCGTCGCGTCGGGTGTCGAATTTCTTGGATCCGACGTAATCGCGACCGTGTTTGACGACTGCGAGCCAGCCGTCACCATCTCGACGGATGGCCATCAGATGCACGCCTGACTCAGCCAGGACTCGACGTCATCGGCCCTGTAGCGGGGACACTTCGCGGTCAGCCAGATGACCCGTGGCCCTCTACCGTCCTGGCGCATGCGGACGAGGGTGCTGGGGTGCACATTGAGCCACTGAGCTACATCAGCGGTCGTGAGAAGTCCGGTCACGGAGCAGCCCACCCGAGCCCTTGCGCCTTCAAATGCAGACGTTCCTCGACGGAGATTCCACGAGTACGCTCGTCGTCGACAAGCATGTCGTGCAGTGCGTCGAGCAGATCGTCAAGAGTGACGGCTCCGGTGAGCGCGCCGAAGCGCGTGGCATAGCCGACGAGCGCCGGAATGATCCTTCGAATATCGCCTGCCTGGGAGCCGGAGCGGACAAGGTCCTGTCCGATGCCTTCAGAGTCGAGCTGGGCGTTTTGGATGGCGAGCCAGTCGGCGTCGACCGCACGGCGGGACAGATTCGAATCGTCGGAAAACTCGCGCAGGCTGAGCCAGTTCTCGGTGAGGTATTTCCACAGAACCGGTCGGGCGGCCAAGACCTGCTCGGGAGTGTGTAAGCCGAACTCGCGGAGCGCGTCGCGCTTGACTTGGAACTCGGTCCGGACCACGCGCTTCGTGGGGTCATACAAGTTGCCCCAGATACTCGGCCACCAGTCCTTCCCGTCCTTTTGAATCTCGACGGTCTTGTCGTAGATCCGAGCCAGGACCGATTTGCCGGCGCCCCATTGAAATCCGGTCAGGTCATCCCGCTCTTCATAGGTCCGGCGAGAGTTCGCGCGTGCAGCAAAGCGGCGGCGATCGGTTGCGGTGACGTCCCACCCCTGGGTGTCGGCGAATAGATCTACCCGGCTCACCTGCCACGCAACTGGCGATGCGATGACAGTGACGGCGAACTCGTCGCACCATTCGATAACGCCTTGAGGACCGACAGCGTGCAGGAACTCTGCCCTCGGCTGAATGCGTATCGGCGGGAGGTTGCGGCTCTGGGTGAGGCCAATCAGCGCGTTCGGATGCTCGAGGCGGAAGCGGTAGCGATCCCAAGGCCCCCAGCCGACAGTCAGACCATCGGGCCCGAGACCCAGCGGCACATGCACGTTGCCCTGAACGGCAGCGTTCTCGCGGCGAGCGTCGAGCAACGAGACCAGCGACGAGCGAAGCTCGGTCGTTCCGGAAAGGTAGAGCGCGTCAAGACCCGACGCTAGAACGCGGACTGTCATAATTGACAGTCTGAGGGGTCCGAGGGTGGACTGTCAATAGTGACAGTAGTGCATCAGTTGCTTGGGGCGTCCTGCTCGTGCCACTTAGCTCGGTCGAGCGTCAATCCCTTGAACTGGAAGGTGTCCGGATGCTCACCGAATACCTGCCGAAAAGCCTTGACGCGGCGATGGACGGAGGACGGGCTGAAGCCGAGCTCGATCAAGTTCTCGAATCCACCGTAGGCGTGCCACAGAACCCAGAAACCTACGAGTCCTTCCACCTTGTTCGTCGCATACTTCATGGCGAGCGGTTGAGCGGCCTTGCTGACTGTGGAGACATACGCCTCCCAGGCTTGCCGCGCCATGCCACGGCCCTCGGCCGATGGCATTCGGTCGGCTCTGAAGTCGGTCATAGTTGCAGATTAGACACTACGGGTGACAACCCTGGCGGATACCGCTAACGGGCACGCTTGGCCAACTCCATCATCACGGCCAGCAAGTCAGCGCTAGATGGGTATCCCGCCGCGCCTCCGCCGACGGAATCTTCGGCGAAGAGTTGCGCCGAGAGTTGTGTCTTCAAAGATGCTCGGTCGCTCGGTTCAAGGTCAGCCAGAAAGGCATCCACGCTCGCGAACGACAACTCCAGGTGTTTTGCGCGGCGGGCTTCGTTGCGATGGTCTGCACTTTGCTTGCCTGCATAGATCGTCAGCAAGATCAGGGGAAGGGTGACAGACAGCCGCGTGAGAGTGTCAGACACGCTGCTGTCGTGGAATGCGATCAGCAGTCCTGCTGCCACGATGGCCGTCGCTAACCCTCCGATGATCGTCACCCAACGCCACCAGTTCGCCTGCTCCGATTCGTCAGATGCTGTGGCTCGGTAGCCGGCCGACGTTCCCTCCGCGCCTAGGGCTGCCAGCAAGTTAGAGGCCGTCTGCTCTTGTTGGTCTAGCCGCTTCTTTCCGTCAGCCTTGATCTGTTCGGCTTCCGCAAGGAGCCGCTGCATGTTGTCCGTCGCCGCGCGAGTCTCTGCCTCGTGCTGGATTTGTAGGTCTTGAACGGATTTGAGCCGGTTCTGAGCTTCTTCTACGGCTGCGTTAAGTGAGGGAGCGGCTGGGCGTGCTGAAGGAAAGGTGTGGAGGTTCTGGGTGAGAGCGTCAAGGTGGTTGAAGTAGTTGTTGCCTTCACCGAGCAGGGCGGGGTTGTTGGAGTTGATGGCGTTCTGGAGCTCGCTGACCATCACATTGGTCCACGAGTAGCCGTTGTTCAGCGCGCCGTCTGACACCAGTTCTGTCGGACCGTCTTCAAGCTGACCGATAACGAAGTCGACCGTTGCACGAGAGCGAGCAAGAATCTGACTTTGCTGGACTTCGAATTCGTGAGACAGGCTCGACAGCATTGATTTCAACTGTCCCAAGCTTGCCCAGAGCGGGTTCTGGGTTATACGAGTTGGGGGCGCCACGTACAAAGCCTAGTAGTGCCGGTCTCTCGGCGGACCGATTCGGAGACGAAGTAGCTTTCGGGTGCTGTGTTACAAGGTCCGCACCCGGATCGGCGGCCAGTCGAGCGTTACGGCGTCCGGAGGTCACGCGGCCACCGGGCGGCTCGCCCCGCCCCGTGCTCGGGCTGCCGCCCGTGCGCGCGGGGAGGAGCGAGCCGCCCGATGGGCCGCTCAGGCCAGCGGAAGCCGATGACGAGCGCCGTGCTCCGCGACTTCTTGGCGGCCACTGAATGGCGCCCCTCCACCCGGATGCGCGCAGTCGACGTGTCGGTTGAAGTCAGAGCCGAGGTGCGCATCCGCGCGGAGCCTCTGCGCCACCCCCCGAGCTCCGCAATCAGCGACCGCCAAGAAGTCGCTAGGTCACGTTCGAGCGTGGCGGCGTCGTTTGCCCCCAGGTTGCCCCCGCGCTGCGCATTACGGATCGCGGAAGCAATTCGTGCAACGTACGCACTTGAAGATCCGGGAGCGCACCGGAGGCTTCGGCACTCGTAATGAAAAGGTCGTCGGTTCGATTCCGACAGGCGGCTCCGAAAGGTCTCGGAGCAGGCGCGTGCTGGACGACGGTCGTCGTTCGCATCCGCGTCGCTGCGCCCCTCAGCTGCTGACGACCAGCTCGTCGAGCGCGACGACATGCCCCTCCGTGCAGCGCACCTCGGCCTCGACGTCGGCCCCGCAGTCGGCGTGGACGAAGCGGGGGGAGGTCCGGGCCCCGGTGTGCCGGCGCCCCCACGCGGCCAGGGCGAGGAGGACCGGCAGCAGCTCCTCGCCGCTCTCGGTGAGCACGTACTCGTGCCGCGTGCGCTGGCCCGGCTCGCGGTAGGGGCGACGTTCGAGCAGACCGGCCTCCAGCAGCTCGCGGAGGCGGGCCGAGGCCACGGCGTCGCTGATGCCCACGCGAGTGGCGAGGTCGTCGAAGCGGCTGGTTCCGTACGACACCTCGCGCATGAGGAGAAGTGCCGAACGGGTGCCGACCACGTGCAGCGCACGGTCGATGGGGCAGTGGTCGCCGGGGGACCTGCGGTCGGGGGACGCGAGGCGTCCTTCGAGTCGGGCGGGCATGGACCGATCCTACGCCCTGGCTTGGCAGGACCATAGCCAGGCACTAGGTTGCTGGCTATGCCTCATCCTAGCCAGGGTGCGCGAGCGGTCGTGCTCGTCACCATCGGTGCCGCCTTCATGTCCAGCCTCGACCTGTTCGTGGTGAATGTCGCGTTCGACGACATCGGGCGCGACCTGGGCGTGGGCACGCCTGGCGGCCCCACTGCCGCGGACCTGAGCTGGGTGCTCAACGCCTACGCGGTCACCTTCGCGGCCCTGCTCGTCCCGTTCGGACGGCTCGCGGACCGCTACGGGCGCAAGCAGATGTTCGTCGGTGGGCTCGCGCTGTTCGTCGCGGCGAGCGTGGCCTGCGCCCTCAGCACGGGCGTCTGGATGCTGGTGGCCTGCCGGGTCCTGCAGGCCGCGGGCGCCGCCGCCATGACGCCGACCAGCCTCGGCATCCTCATGGGTGCTCTGCCGCCCGAGCGGCGCGTGGGCGCGGTGCGGCTGTGGGCGGCGACCGGCGCGCTGGCGGCAGCGTTCGGGCCGACCGTCGGAGGCGTGCTCACCCAGTTGTCGTGGCACTGGGTGTTCCTCATCAACCTGCCCATCGGGCTCGGCCTGCTGTGGCTCGCGGTCACGGTCGTGCGCGACGCGCGCACCGACGACGACGCGGTCCGCCCGGACCTGGCCGGCGCGGTCGTCTTCGCGGCAGCGGTCGGCCTGCTCGCTCTCGGCCTGACCAAGAGCAACGACTGGGGATGGGCGGACCCGCGAACCGCCGGGTCGCTCGCCAGCGCGGTCGTGCTCGGCACGGTGTTCTGGGCACAGTCGCGTCGTCACCCTTCGCCGGTCATCCATCCAGCGCTGCTGCGTGTTCGCTCGTTCCGCTACGCCAACCTGGCCATGCTGGTCTTCAACGTCGCCTTCGCCGCACAGCTGCTGGTCGGGATCCTCTGGCTGCAGCAGATCTGGGGCTACTCCTCGCTCCGGACCGGCTTCGCGGTGGCCGTCGGCCCGATCATGGTCCCCGTGACGGCCGCCCTCTCGCACCGCTTCCTGCCCCACGTCGCGCCCGCCCGACTCGTCGCCGCGGGCTCCATCGTGTGCGCGGTGGGCAACGTGTGGATGGTGTCGGTCATGGGCGTCGAGCCGGCGTTCGTGTCGGCCTACCTGCCGGGGTGGCTGCTGGGCGGCATCGGCGTCGGGCTGGCCCTGCCGAACCTCATCGCCGGCGGCACCCGTGACCTTGCGCCAGACCAGTCCGCTACCGGCAGCGCCGTGGTCACCATGTCGCGCCAGATCGGCTTCGTCGTCGGGGTGAGCGTGCTGTTCGCCATCGTCGGCAGCGCCCAGGGTGTCGCCGCTCGCGACGGCTTCGTTGCCACGTGGTGGGTCTGTGCCGGGGCTCTGGTGGTGGCGGCGGTGCTTGCCCTCGGCATGACGAACCGCGTTGCTCAGCCGGTCACGGCGGCCCGGTCGTGACGGTCCGGCCGTCGGTGCACCCCGTCGAAGGGTCGGGGCACCCTGGCTACGGTGCGTCGTTCACCCGCGACTGGTGGTCCTTCGCGGGCGTCATGGGGGGTGTGACCGCCGGTGCCGTCCTCGATGCGGTCGCCGCCGAGGTGCCACCGGACTGGCGCGTCCGGACGGCCACGTTCCAGTACCTGGCCGGTGTGCGCGACGACCCGCTCGAGATCGCGGTCCGGACCGTCCACCAGGGACGGAGCTCGGTGGCGAGCTCCGTCGAGGCGGCGAGCGCGGGCCGTCCGGCGTTGCTGGCGACCGTCCTCTCGGCTCCCGTCGACGAGGAGCAGGGCTCGTTCACCGACGTCGCGATGCCCGACGTCCCCGCGCCCGGCCGGTGCGAGGAGGTGGAGCTCCCGCGCGACCTGGTCCCGGTGAGTGCACAGCTGGAGTTCCGCTTCGCCACCGAGGCGCGGCCGACCGTCGGCGGTGACACCGCCGAGCTGGTCGCGTGGGTTCGGCTGCGGACGGAGGGTCGCTACGGTCCTGGTGAGCTGGCGGTCATCAGCGACGCGATGCCGCCCGCGCTGTTCGGGATCGCCTCCACCCCGGTGCTGATGCCCACCGCCGACCTTTCGCTGGTGCTCGGCCAGCACCCGCCGACGTCCGGGTTCGTGCTGGTCAGGATGAGGGCGCGCCACCTCGACCGTGCCTGGGCCGTCGACGACTGCGACGTGTGGTCCGACGACGGTGCGCTCCTCGTGCAGTCCCGCCAGTCGCGCCGGCTGCTGGGCCCGCTCTCGTGACATCGGTCGCGCGGAGGGGCCGGCGGCATCAGTCCCGCTCGACGCGCTGACGTAGCCTCGACGGTCGGGACGGCGCACCTGCGCCCCGGGGGAGGTCGAGATGGGTCCGGTCGAGATCACGGTGATCCTGCTCGCGGGACTGGCGGCGGGGACGATCAACACCGTCGTCGGGTCCGGCACCCTCATCTCCTTCCCGACGCTGCTGGCGCTCGGCGTCCCACCGGTCACCGCGAACGTGTCGAACGGCATCGGGCTCGTCCCCGGCTCGGTCTCGGGGGCCATCGGGTACCGGCGCGAGCTGCGTGGCCAGCGTCGGCGAGCCATGCGGCTCGTGCCCGCGTCCGCCGTCGGCGCTGTCGCCGGTGCGGTCCTGCTGCTCGTGCTCCCGGCGTCGGCGTTCTCGGCGGTCGTGCCGGTGCTCATCCTGCTGGGCTGCGTGCTCGTGGTGCTCGGGCCGCGGATCTCGGCCGCCGTCGCCCGACGGCACGCCGAGCGCGGCGGGCTGTCCGAGGACGGTGCCTGGTGGACGCGACCGCTGGTCGCGTTGACCGGCGTCTACGGCGGCTACTTCGGTGCCGCGCAGGGCATCATCCTGCTCGCCGTCATGGGCATCGGGATCGATGACGAGCTGCAGCGGCTGAACGCGCTGAAGAACGTGCTGGCGGCCGTGGCCAACGGGGTCTCGGGCCTCGTCTTCATCGCCGTGGCCGACGTCGACTGGCTCGTGGTGCTGCTCATCGCGATCGGCTCGGCCGTCGGCGGGCAGGTCGGGTCGACCGTCGGGCGACGTCTCCCGGCGTCGGCGCTGCGCGTGCTCGTGGTCGGGGTCGGCGTGGTCGCCCTCGTCGCGTTCCTGCGCGGGTGAACCACCTCCGGTGGCGCCGCCGGACCGTATGACGCACCTCACTCCCGACGGCCGCTCGGTTGGCGCAAAGTGGCACGGAGAACCTGTGACTTCTGCCAGGATGTGGACCTGAGGAAGTCGTTCATGTTTGTGTACCGTCGGGGAGTCGGCGGGTGCTTGAGGGAGCTCTGCCAGTGCGTCGTCGCACCATGCCGCGTACGCGGCTCGTCCACCCTGCCGTCGTGGTCGCGCTGGTCGCGGCCTTCGTCGCCGTCGTCCCGGTCGCGCCGGCCGTGGCCGCCCAGTCGATGACGCTCAGCGCGTCGAGCGACCCCGTGCTGGTGGGTGAGGACGTGTCGTACTCGCTGCGCGCCACCAACACCGGCGACGAGGACCTGTACAACGTCACGTTCCGGGCCGTGCTGCCCGCCGGCATCACCTACGTGCCCGGGTCGACCCGTCCGGACAGCGTCGGTGACCCCGTGGTGTGGACCTCTGCCGAGGGCGAGCAGACCCTCGTGTGGCGCAACGTCGACGACGCCGCGCGGTCCGGCAGCGTCTCCCTCGCCTTCGACGCCGAGCCGGACACCGACGTGTACCCCGTCGGGTCCACCGTGCCGGTCGACCTGGACGTGTACGCCAACAGCGACCCGCGGCTCGTGCCCCGGTTCACCCCGGCCGGCACGTTGCTGGATCGCTCGACCGCGTCGGCGACGACCACGAGCACCACCGCGGTGAGCGCGATCGCGCTCTCGAAGTCCGAGCCGAGCCCGGAGCACGAGCTCCTGCGCGGTGTGCACGACCACCCCACGACGTTCACGCTGCGCGTCCGCAACAACGGCTCGACGCCCACCGACGACGTCGAGGTCGTCGACTACCTGCCCGCCGGCCTGGAGTTCCTCGGCTGCGGCGGCGTCGACAACGCCCCGGCCGGCTTCGAGGAGTACCCCGGCTCCGGGCGGCTCACCGGCACCCCGTCCGCGGGCGCGGACTGCGCGACGCCGGTCTCCGTCGAGACGGTCGACTCCGACCTGCCCGCCGGCTACCCGGCGGGGGTCTACACCAAGGTCACCTGGGACGGCGGCACGCTGGCCGGAGGCGGCAGCCGCACCCTGACGTACGCCGCGGGCATCCCGATGCGCGAGAACGTCATGCCGCAGGGCGCGTTCACCGCGACCGCGAACCTGACGAACAACACGGGTGCCCCGACGCGCGAGACCGCCACCGAGAAGGCCTACACGAACCGCGCGATCGCCACCGGCACGTACACCGGGACGATCGAGGGCGACCCCGCCGACAAGACGGTGAGCGCGAGTGCGCGCGTGACCGTGACGTCCGAGGACGTCGCCGTCCAGAAGTCCGTCGCGCCGCGCACCTTCGTCCAGGGTCAGGTCGCCACGTACACGTTGTCCGTCCAGGGCAGCGAGTACACCACCGCGTCCGACGTGGTCCTCACCGACGACATGCCCAACGGCCTGTGCCCGCTCGACGACGAGACGAACCACGAGAACACCTCGGCCGTCGAGTGCGCCCGAGGCGGCTCCTTCGCGCCCACCGGCGGCGCCTCCTACGCCGACGTCGAGGACCTGGACGCCGACGGCTTCCGCATCGCGTTCACGCCGTTCGAGCTCGAGCGGAGCCAGGTCCGCACGATCACCTACAAGGCGCGGATGCGCAGCGCCTACGAGGGCAGCACCGAGCCCACCAGCTCCGGCGACAGCTTCGTCAACACGGTGGCGCTGCAGGGCCGCACCACCAAGGTGCCAGCGTCCGAGAGCGGGACCGACCCGGTGACCGTCAACGACGAGTCCCAGGCCTCGATCGGCACCGAGGGCCCCCGTCTCGACAAGACGGTGGGCACGCAGGCCACCCCGATGAGCTGCGCCGCCACCAGCTACATCGACAACCGTGCCGGCGACGAGTCCGTGCTGTCGTACCGCAAGGGCGATCGGGTCTGCTTCAAGATCCGGGTCGACTTCTCCGACGCGACCGCCACCCGCGCCCCGCGCGTCTCGGACTTCCTGCCCGACGGCGTCGTGTACGAGGCGGGCTCGGCCACGCCCACCGCGGCGAACGACGTCACGATCTCCACCGCCGAGGCCACCGGCAACCCGGTCTTCACGATCGGGGACGAGATCGCGGGCCAGCGCTTCGTCGAGCCCGGCGCCGTGTTCGAGGTGGTCCTGAGCGGCATCGTCTCGACCCCCGGCGACGCCGACGTGGACGTGAAGGGCAACCTGGCGAAGTTCCGCTACCTGGACCAGCAGGGCCGTTCGCAGTCGCTGCGCGACCAGGTGACCTTCTACGTCGCGCCGCCGCCGACCGTCGCCATCGAGAAGTCCGTGGACGACGCCGAGGTCCGCCACGGCGACGTGTCGACCTTCTCGGTGAAGGTCACCAACGCCAGCGACACCGATGACGTGGAGGGCAACGAGCGCGCCGTCGACGACGTGCAGGTGCGCGACCTCCTGCCCCCGCAGTACACGTGCGGCGACGTGAGCGCCATCTCCGACGGCGGCGCGTGCGCGACCGTCGACGGTGTCGCGGTCGTCTCGTGGACCGTCACGACGGCGCTCGCGCCCGGCGACTCCACCACCCTCACGTACCGCGCGACCACGCCCACTACCACCGCCGCCGGCCGCAGCTACGTGAACACGGCGGGCGTCCGCTCGTTCGCCGCCGCCACCAACGTCGGGACCGACGGCCGCACCACCCACTACCCGCGCGAGAACATCGACCCCGCCGTCACCGCAGCGCAGATGGACGCCCCGCCCGCGAAGGACACCGCCAGCGTGCGGCTCCCGGCGGTCGAGGTGGAGAAGACCAACGTCACCGACGTCGACTCCGAGACCGGCAACGGCGACCACGACGCCGTGAGCGGCGAGGGGATCGACTACACGATCACGGCGACCATCCCCGCGCGCACCACGGTGTACCGGGCGACCTTGAAGGACGTGCTGCCCGCGAACCTGCAGGTCACCGGCTCGACGATCGTGTTCCGTCCCGACGCGGGCAGCGCCACCACGGCACCCCTGCCCGCCTCGATCGAGTCAGACGGCAACCACGGCGTGCGGTTCCCGGCCACCTACACGAACGCCACGGAGACCGACCAAGTGGTGGTGCTCCAGATCGCCGCCCGGGTGGCTCCCGGCACGACGGTGACCGGGACGCGGACCAACACGGCCACGTTCACCTCGACCGCCGGACCGGCCGACGCCACCGGCACCGAGTCCGTGCAGGACACCTCGGACGTCCAGGTCAAGCTGCCCGTCCCCAAGCTGACGAAGACCTCGAACCCGACCTCCGTGGTGGGTGCGGGCCAGGACGTGACGTACACGCTCAAGGCCGAGAACACCGGTCCGGTGCCGCTGCACGACGCGGTGCTGACCGACTGCCTGCCGCTGGCGCTGACGCTCGACGCAGGGACGCTGCCGTCAGGCGCGACCTCGGCCCAGGCGACCGGCAGCCAGTGCACCTCGACGTCGTTCACCTACATCACCGTGCCGGTCGGCTCGCTCGAGCCGGCCGAGTCCCGGTCGTTCACCTACACCGCGAAGGTCGCGGTCGACGCCGCCGGTGGCGCGTCGTACCGCAACGACGCACGCCTCGTCGGCAGCACGCTCGACGACGGACGCAACGACAACAGCACCGAGACCACGGTCTCGACCACCGCGAACAAGACCGTCACCACGACGTCCGCCTCGCTCACCAAGTCCGTGCTGCCCCTGACGCCGACCATCGGGGACACGGTCACCTACACCGTCCGGGCGACGTTCGCGCCGAACCTGAACTACTTCGACGCCGCCGTCACCGACACCGTCCCCACGGGGCTGGACCTCTCGTCGCTCAGCGACGTCACGGTCACCTGCGCCCGCAGCACCGCACCCACCACCTGCCCTGCGGACGCCACGCCCCTGACCGCGTCGGGCCGCACCGTGGGCTGGGGCCTCGGTGACCTGGCGCCGGACACCGCCTCGCGCGTCTATACGATCACCTACCGGCTGAAGGTCGCCGACGTCGCCGGCAACACCACCGGCGCCACGCCGACCAACGCCGCCAACGTGCGCTGGAGCTCGGTCAACGGCACCGACCCGACGAGCGCCGGCCACACCTGGACCCGCTCGGGCACCCAGCGGACCGCCGCGGTGACCATCCGGCAGCCGACCGTCGCCGTGGCCAAGACGGTCGACGACGCGACGCCCGAGCCCGGCCAGGTCTTCACGTACGCCGTCACCGCCACCAACCCCGGTGGGACCAATGTCAGCGACGCGTTCGAGGTCGTCGTCACCGACCGCGTGCCCCAGGGTGTCGTGGTCGACACCGACACCATCTCCGACGACGGCAGCTACGACGACGCCACCCGCACCATCACGTGGCGGCTCCCGCAGCTGACCGTCGGCGCGCCCGGCAACAGCCGGCGCCTGACGTACGACGCGCGACTCGCGGCGAGCGGGACCCTCGACGGGAGCGCCCTCGTCAACACGGCCACCATCGCCGGCTACGAGAGCCGCGCGACGGGTGGTCGCACCTACACCGGACCGTCCACGACCCGAAGCGTCACGCCGCAGCTGCCCAAGGGCACCGTGCAGAAGAGCGTCGTCGGCGGCCCCACCGCCGAGGTCGGCAAGGACAAGACCTTCCGGGTGGTCGTCCGCAACACCGGCGCCGCGACCGCCACCGTCGACGTGACCGACACGCTCCCGACGAACTGGGTCCTCGGCAGCTCGGCCACCGTGGGCATCGGCTCGGCGACGGCGCAGCCGACGCCACCGCAGGTCGGCGACGACGACCCTCGGGTGCTCACGTGGCCGGCCCTCGGCCCCGTGGCGCCCGGCCAGGACGTCGTGATCACCTACACCGCGCGGCCGACCGCCGACGCCACGACCTCGCCGGGGTCGGGGAGCAGCGTCCCGCACGTCAACACGGCCGCCATCGTGGTCAAGGACGCCACCGGGGCCACGGGCAGCAAGACCGGTTCGTACGCCGGTCCCGACGCCACGGCCGAGGCCCAGATCAACCGGGCCGACCTCACCCTCGAGAAGAAGGGTGACGGGACGCTCGTCGCGGGTCGTCCCTACTCCTGGAAGCTCACGGTCGGCAACGCCGGTCCGGACGCCGCCACGGGTGAGATCGTGCTGACCGACGAGCTGCCCGACGAGCTGACCGGCTACACGGCCTCCGGCACCGGCTGGAGCTGCTCCGTGGGCACCACGGACGTCACGTGCCGCCACGCCGGTCCGGTCCCCGTCGGGGGCACGCTGCCCGTCGTGACCGTCACCGGCCAGGTCCCGAGCGACCTCGGGACGACGGCGTCGATCACCAACAGCGCCGAGGTCGAGGGCTCGGTCTTCGAGTCCGTCACGACGAACAACACCGCGACGTCGACGGTTCCGGTCACCGCCCTCGCCGACGTGGCCGTCGCCAAGAAGCTGAGCGGGTCCCTGGTGGCCGGCCAGACCGCCACGTGGACGCTCGACGTGACCAACCTCGGTCCGTCGACGGCTCGCGGCCCCCTGACGGTGAAGGACACGCTGCCGTCCGGCACCACCTTCGTCTCCGCCGAGGGTGACGGCTGGACGTGCGACGAGGCCGAGGGCGTCGTGACCTGCACGTCCGAGGAGGACCTCGCGCGGGACGCCGCCGCGCCGCAGCTGGTCGTGGCCGTCGACGTCCCCGCCGACCGCACGGCCGCCGTCGAGAACGTCGCCTCGGTCAAGAGCGCCACGCCGGAGCCCGTCACCCCCACGGCCTCGGCCAACGACCGCGACTCCGCCGAGGACACGCCCACGCGGACCGCGCTCCTCACCACGTCGAAGGTGGTCGAGGGCGACACCCAGCTGGTCGCGGGTGCCACCGGCACCTACGTCATCGGTGTCGCCAACGCCGGGCCGTCCACGGCCACCGACGTCACGGTGACGGACACGCTGCCGGAGGGCCTGACCTACCGCGGTGCCCGGGGCACGGGGTGGTCCTGCGACGAGGACGCCGGCACCGTCACGTGCACGCTGAGCGGCTCGATCGCCCCGAAGGGCAGTGCCAGCGTGGAGATCGACGTCGAGGTCGGATCCGACCAGACCGGTGAGATCGTCAACACGGCCAAGGCCGTCGCCGAGGAGGACCCCGACGGCTCCGAGGCCGTCGACGGCAACGTGCCGGACCAGGACTCCGACTACACCGTCGAGAAGAGCCACACGGGCGACGCGACGGCCGGGACGTCGCTGGACTACACCATCGAGGTCACGAACCGCGGCCCGTCGGACTCACCCGGCCCGCTCGCGGTGGAGGACCGGCTCCCCGCCGGCATGACCTTCGCCGACGTCTCCGGCGGAGGCTGGACGTGCGAGGCCGGGCAGGCCGACGAGACGGGCCAGGACGTCGCGTGCTCACGCACCGGTGGCCTCGCCGACGACGCCTCCACGTCGTTCACGCTCACGGTCGACGTCGCCGCCGACGCCGGTCCCGCCACGCTCGTCAACAGCGTCGCCGTGAGCGGACCGCAGGAGACGGACGTCTCGAACAACACCGACAGCGACCCGACGGTCGTCGTCGACGAGGCCGACGTGTCCCTCACCAAGACCGCCGCCGTCGACACGGTCGACGCCGGAGCCGAGCTGTCCTGGACCCTCGGGGTCGAGAACGCCGGCCCGTCCGACGCGGACGCGGTGACGGTCTCCGACACGATGCCGGCAGGCCTCACGGTCACGTCCGTCGCCGGAGACGGTTGGACGTGCGAGACGTCCGACGCCGCGTTCAGCTGCTCGCGGCCGACCCTGGCCCCGGGCGCCGCCCCGCCGCTGACCCTCGTCACGAAGGTCGGCAGCGGTGTGGACGCGAGCACGGTGATCACGAACACCGCGACCGTCACCACCACGACGCCGGGTGACGACGACGAGGACAACACCGATGCCGACGACGTCTCGGTGACCACGCACGCCGACCTCGCGGTGTCCAAGACCCACACGGGCACCCCCGTGGCGGGCCGCCCGTTCGCGTTCACGATCGGCGTCGAGAACGAGGGACCCTCGGACGCGCGGTCGCCGATCACGCTCACCGACGAGCTGCCGCCCGGCATGACGTACGTCGGCACGCCCGGCCCCTGGACCTGTGTGGCGGGGCCGGTCGCCACCGCGGGCCAGACGGTGGAGTGCGAGCTCGCTCCCACCGCCGGGCTCGCCGCGGGAGCGTCGACGCCGGACCTGGTCATGACGGTCGACGTGGCGTCCGACGCCTCGGGCGACGAGCTGGTCAACGTCGTCACGGTCGAGAGCGACACGGACGACCCGGAGTCGGGCAACGACGAGGCGCGCGACACGGTGACGCCGACGGGATCGGCCGACCTGTCGATCACGAAGTCGCACCGGGGCGAGGCCACGGTCGGCTCGCCGTTGGAGTTCACCCTCCAGGTCCGCAACGACGGACCGTCGGAGGCGCGTGACGTCGAGGTGGCGGACCTGCTCCCCGACGGACTCACCCTCGAGTCGATCTCGGGGGAGGGGTGGACCTGTGACGACGACGCCGCGTCCTGCACGCTCGACGAGCCGCTCGCGGTCGACACCGACGCCGACCCGATCACGGTGGTCGCCACCGTCGAGCCCGGGGCGTACCCGGCGGTCGGGAACGTGGCCACGGTCTCGTCCTCCACACCCGACCCGGAGAGCGGCAACGACCGCGACGTCGACGAGGTGACGGTGCCTGCACTGGTGGACCTCTCGATCGACAAGCAGGTCGAGGGCGAGCTGACCGTGGGCCGTCAGGGGACCTACACGCTGACCGTCCGCAACGACGGTCCGACCGCCGACCCGGGCCCGGTCACGGTGACCGACACGCTGCCGGCCGGCCTGACCTACGTGTCCGCCGAGGGTGAGGGCTGGCGCTGCGCGGAGGATGCGGGGACGGTCACCTGCGTCGACGAGGACGGTCTCGTGCTCGACGAGTCCAGCTCGGTGCTGCTCACGGTCGACGTCGGCGCCGCGGCCTACCCGACCGTGGTCAACACGGCGCGGGTCGCGACGCCGAGCGAGCAGACCGACACCGACGACGACACGTCGACGGTCGAGGCGCCCGTCGCAGGGTCCGCGCTCGTGTCGATCGACAAGTCCCTCGCCGAGCAGGACGACCGGACAGCCGTCTGGACGCTGGAGGTGCACAACGCCGGACCGACCGAGACCACGGCCGACGTCGTGGTCACGGACGCCCTGCCGAAGGGCCTGACCCTCGTGTCGGCTGCGGGCCGGGACTGGACGTGCGAGACGACCAGCCGCCGGGCCACCTGCACCTACGACGGGCGGCTGGGCGTCGACGAGACGAGCGAGATCGAGCTGCGCACGACGCTCACGGCGGCCGCGGGCGAGACGGTCACGAACGTCGCGTCGGTGTCCTCCGGCGGGCTCGGCGGCGACGCCAGCGTGGACGACGCGACCGTGACGGTGCCGGCGGAGGACGGCGGTCTGCTGCCCGGCGGACTGCTGCCCAGCACGGGTGGGCCGGCCTGGTGGCTCCTGCTGCTCGGCATGCTCGGTCTGGCCGTGGGCACGGGCGTCCTGCGCCGACGCGAGGGCTGACCGGGCGGGGCCGCGCCCTGGCGGGCGCGGCCTCGGCGGGGGCGGGGTGGCTCCGGATCCGACCGCTTGCCTGGACGGCCCCGACTCCGTCCGGGCGAGCGGACCGGTGCCCTCGTCCGGACACGCGGCACGGGCCGAGACGCTTCTCGCTAGATTGTGTCCCGAGCGCGCTTCGGCACAGAGGCGGGCGCGGACCGCAAGATCGCTGGAGCAGCACGTGAACGAGAACGAGAACGACCACTACGACCTCAACCGGACCCTCGCGGCGATCGCCGCCGACGCCTCCGGCAGCGGGAGCTCCCACGAGGTCATCGCGAAGCTCTCCGAGCACGTCGCATCGGCGGTGGACGGTGCCGACGGCTGCGCGGTGTCGCTGAACCTCGGCGACGGGCACATCGTCACGGTCGGCGCGACCGACCCCGACCTCGACGCTGCCGACCGGTTTCAGAACGAGCTGGGCGAAGGGCCGTGCCTGGAGAGCTTCCGCGAGACGGAGGTCGTGCACGTGCAGGACCTCCGGGTCGACCAGCGCTGGCCCCGCTGGGCCAAGCCCGTGTCCGAGCAGCTGGGGTTCCGCTCGATCCTGTCGGCTCACATGACCACCCAGCAGCGGCGGGTTGGAGCGCTCAACGTCTACGCCCGGCGGGCGGACGCCTTCACCGAGCGCGACGTCGCGCAGATCCCGTTCTTCGCGGCCCACGCCGCCGCGGCGATCGCCGCGGCCCGGCAGGTCGAGCAGCTGAGGGAGGCTCTCGTCTCGCGGACCCGGATCGGTCAGGCCGAGGGGATCGTGATGGAGCGACACGGCATCCAGGAGGAGGAGGCGTTCGCGTTGCTGACCCGTCTGTCCCAGCACCGCAACGAGAAGCTCCGCGACGTCGCCGAGACGATCGTCGCCCGTCGGTTGATCCCCGAGGACCCCCTCGACACGTGAGCCCGCTCGGCGCAGCCGCTCAGCCTCGTTCCACCGCTGCGCGCAGGTACGGCGCCGTCACGCTGTCGGCCACGTCGAGCAGCTCGGCGGGCGTCGTCGCGGCCACCACCGTGCCGCCGCGGTCCCCGCCGCCGGGGCCGAGCTCGATCACCCAGTCGGCGGCGGCGACGACCTGCATGTCGTGCTCCACCGCCACCACGGTGTCACCCGCCTCCACCAGACGCTCCAGAACGCGGACGAGGTCGCGCACGTTCACCGGGTGCAGCCCGCCGGTGGGCTCGTCGAGCACGAAGACCGTGCCCTCGCGGCGTGGTCGCTGCAGCTCGGTTGCCAGCTTGATGCGCTGCGCCTCGCCCCCGGACAGCTCCGTGGCGGGCTGGCCGAGCGTGAGGTAGCCCAGGCCCACGTCGAGCAGCGTGGTGAGCGCGCGGTGCACGGCGGGCACGTCGGCGAAGAAGTCCGACGCCTCCTGCACGGTCATGGCCAGCACCTGCCCGATGTCGCGCTCGCGGTAGAGCACCTCGAGCGTCTCGGGGTCGTACCGGGATCCGCCACACGTCGGGCAGGTGGAGTAGCTGGTCGGCAGGAACACGAGCTCGATCGCCACGAAGCCCTCGCCCTCGCACGTCGGGCACCGGCCTGCGTCGACGTTGAAGGAGAACCGCCCCGCCGTCCATCCGTGTTCCCTGGCCTCGGGGGTGGCCGCGAAGAGGCGTCGGACCGGGTCGAACAGACCGGTGTAGGTGGCCAGGTTGGAGCGCGGCGACCGACCGATGGGCTTCTGGTCGATGACGACGATGCGTTGCGGGCCCTCTGCCGAAGGATCGGCCGCAGCGGCCTCCAGCTGCTCGACCATGGCCGTGAGCAGCGACGACTTGCCCGACCCCGACACCCCGGCGACCGCCGTGAGCACACCCGTCGGCAGTCGTACCTCGACGTCGCGCAGGTTGTGCAGCGAGATCGGATCGAAGTCGATCCAGTCGGCCGGCGTCCGCGCGCTCAGGGCCGGCGGCTCCGCCCGGTCGAACATGAAGTCCGCCGTGGCGGAGTCCTCGACGTCGGCCAGCGCCGCGGGCGGGCCGCTGTGCACGACGTGCCCGCCGAGCACCCCGGCGCTCGGGCCGACGTCGACCACCCAGTCGGCGTGGCGTGCGATGGAAAGGTCGTGCTCCACCACGAAGAGCGAGTTGCCCGCGGCGACGAGGTCGCGCAGCGCGTCGTAGAGCGCGGCGGAGTCGGCCGGGTGCAACCCGGCGGACGGCTCGTCGAGCACGTAGAGCACGCCGAAGAGGCCGGCCCGCAGCTGGCCGGCGAGCCGCACGCGTTGCAGCTCGCCCGGGGACAGCGCGGTGCTCGAGCGGTCCATGGACAGGTAGCCGAGGCCGAGGGAGATGATCGACTCCACGCGTGCACCGAAGTCCTTGACGAGCGAGCGTGCCGCCGACGCCGCGGCTGCTCCGTGGCGGTCGGTGCCGCGGGCCTGGTCGGCCAGCCCGCCGTCGAGCAGGGCGCACACCTGCGACAGCGGGAGCGCGGCCATGTCCGCGATGTCGATCCCGGCGAAGGTGACGGCGAGGGCAGCGGGCCGCAGTCGCTTGCCGTCGCACGTGGGGCACGGACCGTCGGCGACGAACGCCTCCAGCTTCTCGCGCTGCGCGGGGGACTGCGTCTTGGCGAGGTTGCGCATGAGGTACTTCTCCGCCGACGACCAATGTCCGTGGTACGCGCTGGCCTCGCCCTGCTTGTTGCCCTGCAGGAGCATGCGCGGCTCCTCGTCGGTGAACAGGATCCAGTCGCGGTCGCGCTGGGGGAGCGTGTGCCAGGGGGCGTGCACGTCGATGCCGAGCTTGGTGACCATCCGCCGCACGTTCTGGCCGACCCAGGCACGGCTGGCCCAGACGCCGATCGCGCCCTCGTCGATGGACAGCGACGGGTCGGGGACGAGCAGCTGCTCGGTGGTGCGCCGCGAGACGCCGCTTCCCTGGCAGGTGGGGCAGGCGCCGACCGCCGTGTTCGGCGAGAACGCCGACGCCGGGAGGTGCTCGGCGCCCTCGGGGTAGGTGCCCGCCCGGCTGTAGAGCAGACGCAGCACGTCCGACAGGGAGCTCAGCGTGCCCAGCGTCGACCGGGAGCTGGTGCCGCCGCGTGCCTGTTGCAGGGCCACAGCCGGCGGCAGTCCCTCGATGGTGTCGATCTCCGGGGCGCCCACCTGCGCCATCAGCCGTCGCGCGTAGGGAGCGACGGACTCGAAGTAGCGACGCTGCGACTCCGCGAAGACGGTCCCGAACGCCAGCGAGGACTTCCCCGACCCGGAGACGCCGGTGAACGCCACGAAGCAGTCGCGCGGCAGGTCGACGTCGACGTCGCGCAGGTTGTGCTCGCGTGCCCCGCGGACGCGGATCCAGCCCGACGACCCGGAGGGGAGATCGGTGCCGTGGAGATCCGGGCCGTGCAGGTCGGTGTCGCTGCGAGAGGCCATCGGTCCAACGTAGGGGGCCGAGACGGGGCGCGCGCGTCGTGGTGCCGACGTCGGCGAGTAGGTGATCCGCTCCGTCGGTGCGATGGTGGAGGATGCCCGACGACCTGTGGGACCGCTTCTCGTACCTGGCGCGCGACATGAGCCAGTCGCCCGACCTCGCGAGCACCCTGGGCGTCGCGGTGGAGGGGGCGACGGCGCTCGTCGCGGGGGCCGAGGCGGCGGGGATCTCGATGGTCCACCACGGGCGGAGCATCGACACGCCGGCTGCCACCGACGAACGCTGCCGCCGCGGCGACGCACTGCAGTACGCGCTCGGCCAGGGTCCCTGCCTGCAGGCGATCCACCAGCAGGAGACGGTGCGCAGCAGGGACCTGCGCACCGAGGAGCGCTGGCCGGGGTGGTCGCGTCGCGCGAGCGAGGAGCTCGGGTTCCGCAGCATGCTGTGCGTCCAGCTGTTCGTCACGCAGGACACCCTCGGGGCGATGAACCTCTACGCATCGCAGCCCGATGCGTTCGACGTCGACGACGAGGCGACGGCCCTGGCGGTGGCCGCGCAGGTCGCGGTGGCGCTCACCGCCGCCGAGGAGCTCGAGTCCGTGCAGAGCGTGGTGGCCTCGCGCATCGCGCTGGGCCAGGCCCAGGGGATGCTCATGCAGCGCTACCGACTGGCGCCCGAGCGGGCCTTCGCCGTGCTGGCACGCGAGGCGCACGCGAGCGGTCGACGCCTGAGGGACGTGGCGGACGACATCGTCCGCAACGGCGTCATCGAGGGCCACTGGGCCGACGACGACTGATCTTCTGCTTCGGTCCTCGGGCCGCGCCGCGTGGACGATCGGCGGGGCGCGCTGCGCGGAGGACGGTGCCGTGGGAGCGTGATCCCGGCACCGCGCGGAGTGCTCTGGAAGCAGCGGAAGAGGACGAGGATGAGCCGCACGACCCTCCCCGACGGGAGCATCCGGTACGCGCCGGACCGGGGGCACCGCGCCCCGACGACGAAGGCACGTCGGCGCAGCTCCCTCGCGGCCGTCGCCGTGGTCCTCCCGGTGGGCCTCGTCGGCCTGAGGGGCATCGGCCTGGAGGCGGGTCTGTGGGTGGTCGGCGTCACCGCCGCCGTCACGCTCCTCGGGGTGGTGGTCTGGCGGCTGACGCTCCCGTCGCAGCACACGGTCACCGTCTCGCGGACGCACGTCACGTTCCGCAGCTACGGGCGGACGCGGGTCCTGGCGGTGGACGAGCACCTGCGCGGCAGCCTGCTCGTGCTGACCTACCAGCACGGGTTCGAGGTCCCGTACCTCGTCGTCGACGGGACGGGGCGGCCCTTCCGCCTCAACGTCGAGATGTGGTCGGAGGACGACCTCGAGGCGATCATCAGGCACCTCCCGAACCACGCCTCGGCGCCCGAGCCGCTCGACGCCGCGACGGTCGAGCGCGAGTTCCCCGGCCTGCTGCCCTTCAGCACGCGACACCCCAACCGGTTCGCGATCGCGTTCGTCGTCGTGACCGTCGCCGTCGTCATCGCCGTGGGCGTGGTCGTCACCGCCGTCACCGCCGAGCGCGACGACGACGAGGAGTACGAGCCGGTCGCCACCGTCACGCCGTCGGTCCGGCCCGATCTGTCGCGCGAGGCGGGTGGTCGGCAGAACCGGCTGCAGGCCGACGTGCAGCGGCTCCTGGGCGAGGACGACGACTGGAGCTCGCAGGACCCGACCATCCGGGACTGCGCCGACGGCGGGTACCAACGGATCCTCACCTGGACCAACGACGCGCCCCGCGAGCGCTACACCCAGGACGACCGGCAGGACGTCGCCGCGGCGGCCCGTCGTGCCGGGCTGGTCGAGCGCGACGTCGAGCAGGACGGCGAGGCCGTGACCGGACTGAGCTACCTCGACCCGGAGACGCTGGCCTCGCTGCAGGTCGACGTCAGCGACGGGGTCCTGACGGTGACGACGGACAGCGCCTGCTCCAGCGCAGACCAGCCCTGACGCGCTGGTGGCCTACGGTGGTCCCACCGTCGCTGTCCACGGTGCGTGACGACGTGTCGCGCTGTCTCGACCAGGAGGAGCTTCCGTGAGCAGCACCGACGACGACGCCCTACCCGTGGACCGGCGCACGCGAGGCATGGCCGACAAGCTGGCCGAGCTCAAGCCCTCCTTGCGCGGGTGGATGCACGCGGGGTTCGTGCCCCTCCTGCTGGCGGCGGGCGTGGTGCTGATCGTGCTGTCGCCGACCACCGAGACCCGTTGGGGGTCCGCGATCTACGTCGCGAGCGCCCTGCTGCTGTTCACGGTCTCCTCGATCTACCACCGGGGCACCTGGGAGGTCGGCATCTGGGCGTTCTGGCGCCGTTTCGACCACGCCAACATCTACGTGCTGATCGCCGGGACCTACACGCCCTTCGCGATCCTCTACCTGGAGGGCGGGGCGCGGGCGTGGCTGCTCGGCGTCGTCTGGTCCGTCGCGGTCGTGAGCTCGGTGCTGCGGATCCTGTTCACCGAGGCGCCGCGCTGGGTCTTCACGAGCCTCTACATCGCGCTCGGGTGGATCATCGTGCCGTTCCTGCCCACGTTCGTGGACGGAGCCTCGCGCTTCAGCACCGGCGTCAACGTGACGGCCATCAGCCTCATCGCCTTCGGCGGGCTCGTCTACACGGTGGGTGGCGTGGTCTACGCGACCAAGCGACCGAACCCGGCGCCGGAGACGTTCGGCTTCCACGAGGTCTTCCACCTGTGCACGGTCCTGGCGTTCGTCGCGCAGTACACGGCCGTCTCGGTGGTCACCTACTCCCTGCGCTGAGACGCTGACGGCGCGGAGCAGAACTTGTAGGATCGCCCCAGACGTGGGCGCCGTGCCTGCGCCCGAGGGGGAGCATGATGCAGGTCCGATCACTTGTGGCCGTGACGGTCGCGACGTTCACGGGGCTGGCGCTGCTGGCCGGTCCGTCCACGGCGGCGCCGGTGCGCGCGGAGGGCGACGTCGCCACGGGCACCATCACGGGTCGTGTCACCGAGGGCGGCGGTGTGCCGACGCCGCAGGCGAGGGTGACGGCGAAGTCGTTCGCGGGCGGTGCGGAGGTCGTCGACACGGCGACGACCGACGAGTTCGGGCGATACACGTTGGACGTCCCGGCGGGCGACTACCTCGTCACGCTGCACGGGAGCGACCCGGCCTTCAAGGTCCTGGACTCCTACTGGAAGGACGCCGACCGCGTCGACCAGGCGACGGCGGTCACCGTCGCGGCCGATGGCACGGCGAGCGACGTCGACCTGCCGCTCTGGGGTGGTGGCTTCGTCCAGGGGACCGTCACGAGCGAGAGTCCCTCGCGGATCAACGGTCTGGTGGCCACGCTCTACGACGCGCAGGGCGACGCCATCGACCAGCAGACCCTCACCGCGTCGTCACCGCGGTTCACGCTGGGCGCGACGTCGAACGTGCCCTCGGGAAGCTACCGGGTGGGACTGCGCAACGGGACCCTCGTGGACCAGCCCGACGCAGCCCGCTTCGAGGTGAAGGTCTCCTCCGACTCGTCCTACGACGTCGGCACCATCGATCTCGACGGACCGCCCACCACCGTTCCTCGTCCGACCATCAGCAGCGCGAACCCGCAGGTGGGCCGACCGCTGGAGGCGTCGCTGGACGGTTGGGAGTCCGACGAGGGCGTCTCGCTGAGGTACCAGTGGTACATGAACGGCGTCGCGATCGATGCCGGCAAGCAGGCCACCTACACGCCCAGCCCCGGCACGCTCGGCAAGAAGCTCACCGTCAAGGTCACGGCTGTCCGTGGGGGAGAGGCGATCGCGACCGCCACGTCTGTGGCCACCAAGGCGGTGCTGATCGGGACCATCGAGGTCGTGCGGCGGCCGACGCTGGCTGCAGCTCGGTACCCGGTGGTGGGCGATCGGATCGGTCGTGACCTCGGCTACTGGAAGCCGTCCGGCCTGACGTGGAGCCATCAGTGGTACCGGAACGGGTCCGCCATCTCCGGTCAGCGTGGGTCCACCTACCTCCTCCGTTCGGCGGACTGGGGCAAGAAGGTCTTCCTCGTCGTCAAGGCCTCGCGGACGGGCTACCGGACCCAGGCGGAGCGGACCGAGTCCGTGGTGGTCAAGCGCGCTCCGTCGATGTCGAACACCACGACGGTGCTGGGTGGCGGGAAGGTGAAGCTGACCGCGAAGGTGGTGGTGGTCGGGACGTCGCGTCCGTCCGGCAGTGTCGCCGTGCTGGAGGACGACGTGAAGATCGGCACGATCGCGTCGTTGACGAACGGGGTCGGCTCGCTGACGGTCAGTGGTCGTGAGCCCGGCACGCACCGGTACACGCTGGAGTACTCGGGCAACAGCCTGGTCGTGCCGGCGAGCCGGACGCGCGAGGTCGTCGTCCGGTAGTCACCCGCGCAGGCGGGCGAGCAGCCGTCGCGGGTCGGGGAAGAAGAACGGCACCCGGTCCTGGTAGTCGCGGTAGCCGGGGCGGTCCTCCAAGCGCTGCTCCGTGCGCTTGGCGCCCGTCGCGTACATGAGGAAGTAGGACATGGCGACCGGTGCGGGCCAGGTCCACCCTGCGGGCGCCGACGCGGCCGCGGCGAGCCACGCGCCGTCCCACGTCACGGAGTCGCCCAGGTAGTTGGGGTGGCGCGAGACGCCCCACAGCCCGGTGTCGAGCACGTCGGGCTTCTCGTCGTCGTCGCGCTGCTTGAACGCGTCCTTCTGCCGGTCAGCGAGCGCCTCGACGACCGTCCCGATCGCCATGACGGCGAGGCCGACCGGCAGGAGGTACCGGCGCGAGGTCCGGGGGAGGGTGCTCGCTGCGGCCACCTGCAGCGGTGCCGAGACGACCAGCTGCGCCAGCCCCTGCGTCACGAACACCTTGAGCCCGGCCGTCGCGGTTGAGCCGCCCTCGAGGAACTCGGTGTAGCGGGGGTCCTCCTCGTCGCTGCCGACCAGCCGCGGCAGCATGAGCGACTCGAGCCGCACCGCCCAGGCGGTGGTGGCGGCAGCCAGGGCCCAGCGCCGACGTCGGTCGCCGTTCCCGACCACGGCACTCGTGAGCGCGATGGCCGCGAGGCCCGGCCCCCATGCGCCGTCGGCGTAGTCGCGACGTCCCCGGGGCAGGGCGACGGCCGCGGTGCCCGCCTGCACCAGTGTCGTGACGGCGGCGGACGTGCCTGCCACGCGTGCGAGGTTCTGTCGGTCCACGGTTCCTCCTCGGTGTGAGGCGCACGTCCGGTCGACGCCCCCTGCCTCCATGCTGCGGTGCCGCCTGCCCGACCGCACCTCCGGCGACGCGCATGGCGTCCGACCAGCGGGGTACGCCTCCGGCGACGTCGTCGACACGACGGCGTCGCGATCGATCTCTGACGGGAGCACCACCGATGACCCTCACCGCCCTGGCCCTCAACTGCACGCTCAAGCCCGGCGACGCGCCCTCGAGCAGCGCGCTGATGGCGCAGCAGTTCCTCGACGCCCTCGCCGAGCACGACGTGACCGGGAGCATGGTCCGCGTCGTGGACCACGACGTCCGACCCGGTGTCGAGACCGACATGGGTGACGGTGACCAGTGGCCCACCATCCGGCGGCAGGTGCTCGACGCCGACATCCTCGTGGTCGTCACGCCGACGTGGGTGGGCCAGATGTCGAGCGTCGCGAACCGGGTCCTCGAGCGGCTGGACGCCGAGCTGTCCGAGACGCGGGAGGACGGCAACCCGATCCTCTACGGCACGGTCGCGCTCGTCGGCGTCGTCGGCAACGAGGACGGCGCGCACAAGATCACGGCCGACCTCTACCAGGCCCTCGACGACGTGGGCTGCACGATCCCGGCCCAGGGCGGCACCTACTGGAACGGCGAGGCGATGCACACCGTGGACTACAACGACCTCGACGAGACGCCCGAGGCACCGCTGCGGACGTTGAGGACGGCGGCGGCCAACGGTGCCCACCTGGCCCGTCTGCTCGCCGACGACCCGTATCCGTCCTGACGGACGGACCCGACTACTGGATCGGCCGGTCCGCGATCCGGTCGATGCGCACGAGGGCGGCAGCCAGCACGGGGAGGTAGGCCGGCGCCCACAGCGGAGCGCCCATGCTCGCGCGGCACCCGTCGCCGTCGGATCGCACGGCGTGGGTGGTGGCCGGGACGCCGGCGACCCGCCAGGCCCAGGAACGACCGGGGTCGAACGAGGTGACCTCGAACGGGAGGCGCACGCCGACCGCCGTCCACACGTGCCCGCGGGCACCGAGCCCCAGCTCGCCGCCACCCTCCAGCGCGGCGCGCCGCACCGACGGGCCCCAGCGCGGCCAGGCGTCGAGGTCGACGAGCAGCGACCACACCACGTCGGGCGCGACGTCGACGTGGCGGTGGACGGTCAGCTGCCTCATGCGGGCTCGAGGTCCTCGTCGACCGGGTCGACGAGGCGCGGGTCGCCGAGCGTCACGTCGCCCACGTGCACGTGCGGCACGACGTCGGCCGCACCGGGCGCAGGACCGTCGCCCAGCACGTCCGTCAGCGTGGCCCGGGTCAGCGCCGTGGCCCGGTCCGCGATGTCGGGGACCGACGAGAGGTAGCGGACGACCAGCTCGACGCGGACGCCCGCGAGCACGGCGTCGGGGCCGACGTCGAGCGTCACTCGGCGCACGGCGGCGTCGGTCAGGCCCGTGTCGAGGGCTTCGCGCAGCAGGGCGACGATCGCGACCGACGAGACGCGCAGGTCGTCGTGGACGGTGTCCACCAGGACGGCGCGGCGGGGTGCGGCCAGCGCCCGCTCGAGCACGCGATCGGCGACCGCCACGACCCGCGTCGGTGGTGGGAGGGTGCGCAGCTGGGCCGCGGCGAGGGCCAGGGCGGCCTCGCCCTGGGCGAGGTCGATGCCGTCGGGTACTGCCTCCATCCCGCTCATCGCCACTGCTCCATCCGGATCGCCAGGGTGCGTCGAGCGCGGTGCAGCTGTCCGCGCACCACGGTCGGGGTCGTGTCGAGCACGTGCGCGATCTCCGCGTACGAGAATCCTTCGATCTCGCGCAGGGTCCACGCCGCCCGCTGGGTCCACGGTAGTTCACCGAGAGCGAGCGTCAACGTCTCCCACAGCTCGTGCAGCATCGCCTCGCCCTCGGGGTCGCTGCGCCGCGCCGCCCCCAGTGCCGCGTCGCCGCCGCGGGCGAGGGGCTCGAGGATCTGGTCGTCCACCGCGAGCGGGCGGGTCCGGCGCCGACGCTCGTAGGCCTCGCGCTGGACGATCGTGAACAGCCACGTCTGCACCTTCGAGCGACCCTGGAAGTCGGGCAGGGCGCGCCAGGCCTTGACCCACGCCTCCTGCACCGCGTCCTCGGCGGCCCGCTCGTCGCCGTCGAGCAGACGCGTGGCGTAGCGCAGGGTGCCCGGGAACAGTCGGTCGAACAGCTCCTCGAAGGCCGCCCGGTCGCCCAGCCCCGCACGGCGGGCGAGGGCGTTGTCGGTGACGGCCTCCAGGTCGCTCCCGCCGGACCCGGCGGAGTCGTCGGCAGCGTCGGGACCGGTCGGTCCGGACGTCGACGCCTGGCTTCCGTGCACCGCTGGCTCCCGCGTCTCGACGTGGCGACGGTGGTGTCGCCTCGTCGATGGTGGCACCGGCCCGCGGGCCCCGCCCGCCGAAACGTCGCGTCCCAGGTGACGTGCCTCACAGCGGCGTGACGATCGGCGGGGTCACCCCGTCTCACCTGTGTCCGATCAACGACGAACTCCAGAACAGGAATGATGACGTGAGCGAGAAGGCCATCGCCAAGACCACCACGACCTCCAGCGAGCTCGAGAGCACGCAGGGCCGTACGACCATCGCCGACACGGTCGTCTCCAAGATCGCCGGCATCGCGACCCGTGAGGTCACCGGCGTGTACGCGCTCGGTGGCGGCACCGCCCGCGCCGTCGGCGCGCTCCGCGAGCGGATCCCCGGCTCCTCCACCAACCACTCGCAGGGCATCTCCGTCGAGGTGGGCGAGAAGGAGGCCGCGATCGACATCCAGCTCGTCGCCGAGTACGGCGTCTCCATCGCCGACCTGGCGAAGGGCATCCGCACGAACGTCATCAACGCCGTGGAGCGCATGGTCGGCCTGAGCGTCGTCGAGGTCAACATCGAGGTGCAGGACATCCACATCGAGGCCGACGAGTCCGCCGACGACAGCACCAGCAGCGAGCCGCGGGTCCAGTGAGCGCCCCCGACCCGACCGGTCACGCCGGTGCCGCGCGCGTCGGGGAGGACGCCTCCGCGAACGACGGAGCGTCCACCCCGGCGGAGCGGGCGGCCGAGGCTGCCCTCGCGGTGCCCGGTGTCGCGGACCTGCACGCCGGGTCCTTCGGCGAGGTCGGCACGTACCTCCCGGGCCGCCGGGTGACCGGCATCCGCATCCGCGACGACCTCACCGAGGTGCACGTGGTGGCCGCCATGGGCTCGCCCCTGCGCGAGCTGGCCGACGCCGTCCGCTCGGCCGTGACCCCAGTCGTCGGGACACCGGTGCAGGTCGTCGTCGAGGACGTCGTCCCCGCACGGACGACCGAACCGTGAGCGGCGGCGCCGGGGCGCAGGAGAGGCCGTACCAGGGGCCGGTCGACTCCTCGCTGCGCGAGCAGTGGCGCCGCGAGCGCCGCGCCCTGGTGCGCCGCCACCACCCGGACGTCGGGGGAGACCCCGAGGTCCTCCAGGCCCGGCTCGCCGCGCTCGACCACCGCTTCGGCGTCCGCGAGGACGCGTTGCGGGACGTCCCGGACTTCCTCCCCGAGTCGATGCACCGGCCCTGGACGACCGCGCGGCGCGTGCTGCGACAGGTCTCCGGTGCCGTCACGGCCCGGGTGCCGACCCCTCGACGCCGCCGCTACTTCGACATCTGACCCCTACCTCCCCCCATCGCCCGCCTCGGCGGGCCCCACGAAGGAGTACCTGACATGACCACCTCCACCGTCGGCCTCATCGCCGGCCTCCTGCTCGCCATCGCTGCCGCCGCGGGCGGCTTCGCCGGCTTCCTGTTCGCCCTCGTGCTCGGAACGGCGGGCTACCTCGTCGGCGGCCACGTCGACGGCGAGGTCGACCTGTCCGGCATCCTCGGACGCCGGGACCGTGGCTGACGTGCAGGCGCCCGTCGGGCGCGACGACCTGCCCGCACCGGCCGAGCGCGGCCGCACCACGATCGCCGACGGCGTCGTCAGTCGCGTGGCGTCGATCGCGGCCTCGGAGATCGAGGCCGTCGTCGACACCCGCAAGGGCTGGACGAAGCTGGTCCGCAAGGGCCTGCCGCACGCCGACGCCGTCGTGGCCGGCGAGACGTCGCGCATCAAGGTCGAGGTGGCCGCCGTCTGGCCCACGCCGCTGGCGCCCCTCGCCGACCGGGTCCGTGAGCACGTGACCGAGCGGGTCGACACCCTCGTCGGCGTCACCGTCAGCCGGGTCGACGTGACCGTGGCCGACGTGGTGCACCTCGACGAGCCGGCCCGCCGCGTCCTCTGATCCCACCCCATCCCCCCGTAGAAGGACCTCCCATGTCTTCCGAGACCACCAGTCCCGCGACCGGCGACCGCGCCGGCGGCGACCGCGCCGCCACCACGGCCCGGCACGCGACCACGCAGCACGCTGCACCCCTGCCGGCGGCGAAGTCCCCGGCCGGGACCGGCGCCACGCCCCTCGTGGCGCAGCTGCTCGCCCTCGCCCTCGTGGCGCTCGGCGTCGTCGCGGTCCAGCACCTGCTCGTGCAGCTCGGTGCGGTCTCGGGCGACTCGTGGCTCGACACCGTCGTGCAGGCCGCCGACGGGGTCGCCGGCGACTCGCCCGCCGTGCTCGCCGCCGCGATCGTGGCGCTGGTGGTCGGCGTGCTGCTGCTGCCGATCGCCCTGAAGCCCCGGCCGCGACGCACCCTCGCGCTCACGGCCGACAGCGGCGTTCACCTTCGTCGCAAGGACCTCACCCGCGTCGTGGAGGCCGCGATCGACGGCACGGACGGCGTCACCGACGCCGACGTCTCGGTCGGCCGTCGCAAGGTCAAGGTCGTCGCCCGGTCCGTGGCCACCACCGACCGCGACGCCGCACTCGAGTCCACCGTCCGCGAGCAGGTCGAGAAGGTCTGCGCCGCCGTCGAACCGTCGCCCCGCGTCGACGTCACCATCCGTCACGAGAAGAGCTGAGTCCCATGATCAGTCGTACCGTCCTCCTGCTCGACCGCATCGCCACCCTCGTGCTCTCGCTGCTGCTGCTCGCCGGCGGCCTGGCGGGCCTGTGGTGGTGGTCCGGACGCTCGATCTCGGGCACCACGCTGCCCGACACGAGCAGCACCTCCGCAGCGTCGGACGCCCTCGGCACCTCCTGGGTGGCCTGGGCGGTCGCCGTCGGCGGCGTCGTCGTGGCGCTCGTCGGCCTGCGCTGGATCCTTGCCCACCTGCGCCGCAACACGGTCTCGCGACTGCGCCTCAGCGGGAGCGGCCCCGACGGCCGCAACGAGGCCCTCGCCGGCAAGGCACTCGGCGCCGCTGCCGACGCCTACGCCACCACCGACGGTGTTCGGTCGGCTCGTGGCACGGTCGTGAAGGACCGCGGCCAGCTCGTGGCCCGCGTCGACGCGACCATCGAGCCCGAGGCGGACCTGGCCCACCTGGCCCGGCGCGCCGACGAGGTCTCGGCCCAGCTCAACGACGTCCTGGGTCGTGAGGACCTGCGCGCCGCCGTCCGGCTGCGGGTCGCGGCGCGAGGTCGCGCGCTCTCGCGCGTGCACTGAGCGGGAGAAGCTCGCCGGTCGGCTCCGTCGGCGTGAGTGGGTCTCTGCGTGCGGCTGTGCGGCTTCGGCTGGGCCTTCGCTTGCTGCTGCGTCCTTCGAGTGGGTCTTCGCTTGCTGCTGCGTCGCTCGGGTGGGCCTCGACCTGCGGCTGCGTCGGTCCGGCTGGGGCGGGCCTTGCGGCTGCGTCGCTGTGGCTGCGAGTGGACCTGCGCTCCGAAAGGGCCTCGACCGGCGGAGGGGTCTGGGCTCGGTCGGGCTCTCGGAGCGTGGCTCGGAGGGACGCAAGGTTCTGCGTTCGTGCGTGAGGGGTCGAAGGATGCTGCGTTCGTGTTCGGATTCCGTCGTGAACGCAGCATCGTTCGGGCTTCGGCGCGCGAAGGCAGAATCTTGCGTCCGCAGGGGGCCTCTCTTGCGCCGGGCGGGCAGGGATTCTCCCTTTGCGTGGGACGGTCCACGAGAAGGGAGAATCACTGCCCGTACGGCGTCCTTTTCGTCGCCACGATGCTTCCTTCGCGAGGCACGGTCCACGCGAAGGAAGAATCGTGCGTGAATCCCGCGCAGATGAAGAATCGTGGCCGCGCCCCGCAGACCCAGCCAGTCGAGACCCACCGTTCCGGTCGAGGCCCTTTCGGAGGCCGCCCCGCCTCGAAGCCACAGCGACGCAGCATCGAGCGAGAGCTCGGCCGCGCCCCGCAGACCCAGCCGGACCGAGGCCCACCACAGTGACGCCGCAGCGGGCGACGACCCACCCGAGCGGCGCAGCAGCAGTGAAGGTCCCACCCGACTGACGCACCAGCAGGGAAGATCCAGCCACGACCCCGCCGTACCGGTCGAGCTCAGCCCGCCGGCGCCGACCACGCGCGCAGGTCGGCCGCGACGCCAGACGGTGCGCGCCCGACCAGGCGTGGCGAGGTGACCACGGAGTGTTCCGTCGTCCACACGACTCGGTGGCCCGCCGCCACCACGCGGTGGACCAGGTCGGCGTCCTCGTGCACGGGGAGGGTCGCGAACCCACCCACGGAGCGGTAGGCGGAGGCGTGCACCCCGAGGTTGGCGCCGTGCACGTGTCGGTGGCTCCCGCCGTCGACGCCCCGCTGGTAGTGGCGCCACCACGCTGCGTGTCCCGGGGTCGCATCGGGCGGGAGCACGATGGTGCCGACCACCGCATCGGCACCCGCCGCGGCGAGATGGAGGTGGTGCTCCAGCCAGGCCGGGGGGACGCGCGAGTCGGCGTCGGTCGTCGCGATCCAGGTGCGGGTCGGGTCGTGGCCCTCCAGCAAGGTGGCCACACCTGCCGCGCGGGCGGGGCCGACCCCGGGCTCGGACCGCTCCAGCACGCGTGCACCGTGTCGTCGCGCGATCGCGGCGGTGGCGTCGACGGTGGCGTTCACGACCACCACCACCTCGACCGGGACGGTCACGTGCCGGGCCGCCTCGGCCAGGGCCGCGAGGCACGCCTCGACGTGGTCGGCCTCGTCGCGGGCCGGCACCACGACGCCGATGCGATCGACCTCAGGCACGTTCCAGCACCTCGAGCCGGAAGTTGCGCTCCACGTGCGTGACGACGCCGCGCAGGCCGGCCGCGTGCAGGTCGGCGTGGGCGTCGTCGGGGCGCGACGCCGCCTCGTCGAAGTCGTGGCGCCAGTGCACGGCCAGCACCTGGCCGTCGTCGGTCAGGCTCTCGACCGTGCGGTGCGCGGTCAGGGCCCGGTCCTCGGGGGACAGGAAGTACAGCACCTCCGACAGCACCACCAGGTCGAAGGCGCCCTCCGGCCAGTCCTGCGGGATGGACCCGCGGCGGGCGTCGACGCGGTCCAGCGCGCGCTGCCCGAGCCGCTCGAGCGCGAGGTCCACGAGGTCCATGGCCACCACCTCGTCGCAGCGTCGGGCCAGCAGCTGGGTGATCTGCCCGGCCGCGCATGCCGGCTCGAAGGCGCGCCTGTACTGCGGGCGGGGCAGGCTCGCCAGGGTCAGCTCCCGCTTGCGCTCCTCGTACGGGGCGCTGTCGAGGAGCCACGGGTCGGGGTCGGTGCGGTACAGGTGCTCGAAGTACGCCGGGTCGGTCACGTGAGGACCACCTCGGGCGCGTGCAGGGCGTGGGCCAGCAGCGCCTCGGTCACCACGGGCGCGTCGGCGGGATGCGGCGAGAGTGGCTGGAGCTGGCTGCGGAAGCAGCGCAGCGCCGTCACCTTGCGGGCGTGCGCCGCAGTGTCGTAGGGGAGCAGGGCCGCTCCGCGCAGCCACGAGGCCTGCGCGGACGGGGTGGTCACCGTCCATCGCCACACGGGGTAGCGCCAGAGGGTGGCTCCCGCGGGCGCGACCTCCCGGGCCACACGGCCGACCACGTCGTGGTCGGCGTGGCCGTCGTCCTCGAACGGCGCGACGACGAGCGCCGCGTCCGCGAGCAGGGTCGTCAGGCGGTCGCGCAGCGGTGACTCGTCCTGGGGCAGGGCTGCGTCGCGCAGGCCGAGGTGGGTCACGTCCGGCCGCTCGTGCCCGAGGACGGCGAGCGCCTCGCCGAGCTCGGCCCGGCGCACGGTGCGCAGCTGGTCGGGCGTGAGGGTCGGGCTGTCGGGGTGCGAGCGCTCGCCGTCCGTCGCCACGACGAACCGCACCGGGTGTCCGGCACGTCCGGCGAGCCAGGCGCCCACCCCCAGCACCTCGTCGTCGGGATGGGCCGAGAGCACCACTACCTGGCCGGACGGCGCGGCGGCCCGGGGCAGGTTCGCGCCGCGCAGGACCTCGGACCAGGGCGCCGCCGGGTGCTGCCTCATGGGAGTCCTCCGAGCCGGGCGAGGTCACGCTCCGCGTGGTGCTGCCGCACGAAGACCTGCAGGTCGGCCACCCGTCGGGCGTGCTCGGCGTCGAACGCGAGCGGCCCCGGTCCGGTGGCGCGTCCGACGTGGTGCAGGACGGTGTCGACCACGTCGGCCACCCCGGCGCGCACCGCGAGCGCGAGTGCCTTCACCTCGGTGTCGGGCTCGGTGTCGATCCTGCGGGCCGCGTCGTCCAGCAGGGCGCCGGCGGTGTGCAGCGCCGCGCGGACGGCGCCGCGGTGCGCCAGCCCGTGCTCGTCCAGCCGGGCTGATCTCTCGAGCACGTCCGCGACGGCCCGAGCGCCGCCGGTCCACACGGCGGCGATGCCGATCGCGCCGTGCCAGAACCCGGGCCGCTGCACGTAGGCGCCGGGCGCCCCGACGGCCACCGCGTCCACGGCGTCGAGACGCAGCGTGACCGTGCGGGCGTCGGCCATGCCCGGCCCCACCCACGTCGGAGCCTGCTCGTCGACCGCGACCCCTGGTTGGTCGAGGTCCACGGCGAACAATCGGTCGTGGCCGTCGTCCTCGGCGGTCACGAGCGCGTGGGTCACCAGGTCCGCTCCCGAGCAGAAGGCCTTCGTGCCGTCGAGGTGCCACCGATCCCCGGTCCGCGTCGCACGGACGACCGCGAACGGCGGTGCCGCCGCCCAGACGGCCCACACCCCGTCGGTGTCGATGGGGTGGTCCAGCTCGGCGCCGATCGCCACGGCGTCGTGGTGCGGCTCGGCCAGCTTCGCGAGCGACAGGTCCTCGTGCCCGAGAGCGACGAGTGCGTCGAGCCGGTCGTGCGTGGCACCGCTGCCGGGAAGGGGGAGGGGGGTGCGCGTGAGTTCGCGCAACAGCTCTGCCGTCAGTCCCATCCAGCTCCCTCGTCCGGGCGACCGCAGGGCCGCCCGTCCTGTGTACCCGTTGCGAGCCGTCCGAAACGCCGGGATCTCAGGATCCGGCGATCCGCCCCGTCACGGCACCGAGTTCGATCCTCGATCCGTCGGCGCCGGGAGCGGTGGCGGTGATCGTCACGGTGTCGCCGTCCTCCAGGAAGCTGCGGGTGGTCCCGTCGGGGAGCACGATCGGCTCGGTGCCGTTCCAGGTGAGCTCGATCAGGGCGCCGCGCTCCTCGCGGGCCGGGCCGCTGACCGTCCCCGACGCGAACAGGTCGCCCGGTCGCACCGAGGCGCCGTTGACGCACAGATGGGCGAGCATCTGCGCGGGGGTCCAGTACATCGCCGCGTACGGCGGGCGGGAGACCACCTCGCCGTCGAAGCGCACCTCGAGCGCGAGGTCGAGGCCTCCGGCCGGTGCGTCGGCGTCGTCGAGGTACGGCAGGAGGGCGACGTCGCGGGTCGGCGGAGCCACGCGGGCCCCGGCCAGGGCCTCCATCGGTACCACCCACGGGGAGACCGAGGTGGCGAACGACTTGCCGAGGAACGGTCCGAGCGGCACATACTCCCAGGCCTGAAGGTCGCGTGCGGACCAGTCGTTGACCAGGCACACGCCGAACAGGCGGTCCTCGGCCTCGGCCAGGGTGAGCGGGCCGCGCACCGACGGGCCGCCGACGACGAACCCCACCTCGGCCTCGATGTCGAGCCGGGTCGAGGGTCCGAAGACGATCTCGCCGTCGGGGGTGCGGCGCTGGCCGCTGGGGCGCACGACGTCGGTGCCGGAGACCACCACCGTGCCGGCTCGGCCGTGGTACCCGATGGGCAGGTGCTTCCAGTTCGGGGTGAGCGGCTCGGAGTCGGGTCGGAACAGGCGGCCGAGGTTCGACGCGTGGTGCTCCGAGGCGTAGAAGTCCACGTAGTCGCGGACCGTCCACGGCAGGTGCAGCGTGACGTCGGCCTGGGGCACCAGGTGCTCCTCGGCGCCGGACGCGACGAGCTGCAACAGCCGGTCGCGCAGCTCGGCGCGACGTTCGGACGGGTAGGACAGGACGCCGTCGATCGTGCCGTCGGCCAGCTCCTCGGCCAGGTCCGGCAGCGCCGCGCCGACGTCGAGCACCTGCGTGCCCACGCCGACTCCCACGCGCGGCGCCGCTCCGGCCGTGCTGAAGGAGCACCACGGCAGCGTCGTGGTGCCCCAGTCGACGGGATCGCTCATGCGGTCATCCTTCCGGGAAGCAGGCCGAGGTGGGCCAGGTCGGCTGCGGGCTCGTCGACCGAGCACGTGCCGAACGAGGTGAAGAGGCGACGTGCCTGCCGGACACGGTCCTCGCCGAGCGCGGCCAGGTCGGGGCCGACGTGCTCGTCCTCGCGACGGAGCACCGCCACCGCGGCATCGTCGCCGGAGCCCGACAGCAGGGTGTCGACCGCCAGCAGCACGTTGGCGAACCCGTGGTGCACGAGGCCGTCGTCGGGGTCGGTGGAGCGGACGGCGCGATGCAGGCCGGCGGTGAGCTTGAAGGGTCGCTCCGCGCGCACGAGCGACGAGAGTGCACGTCCCAGCCGCTCGGGCGTCGGGAACGCGTGGGCGTCGGGGCCACCGGTGCGCAGCTTCACGAGCGCGCCGGCCGGTACGTCGAGCGCACGGTCCGCGTGCGTCTCGACCACGAGGCAGGCGCCGGCGGGCACGGTCACCGACGCCGGGTCGCGCGTCTCCACCGCCGCCACGTCGAGCCCGGCCGGGACGTCGAACGGGACGTCGGCCACCACGGCCACGCGGAGGGTGGCGCCACGGGCGAGCTCGGCCGCGCGGGGGAGCGCGGAGGCCGGGAGCACGAGTGGACCGACCAGCGCGGCGACGTGGTGCCCGTGCCGTGCCAGGTGCGCGGCGACTGCCTCGTCGAGCGGGAGGTCCCCGGGCGGGAACACGGCCGCGTCGTCGAGGAACGCGTCGAACGGTCCCACGAGTACGTCGCGGGGACCACTCACTGCGACCACGAGCGGTGGTAGACGCCGTCGTCGACGGCCCGACCGCCCTCGCCCAGCTCCAACGGACGGAACGTGTCGACCATGACCGCGAGCTCGTCGAAGGACTCGGCGCCCAGGCTCGCCTCGATGGCCGCCGGCTGGGGGCCGTGCGAGTGGCCGCCCGGGTGGACCGTGACCGACCCCTTGGCGATGCCGGAGCCCTTGCGCGCCTCGTAGTCGCCGTCGACGTAGAACATGATCTCGTCGCTGTCGACGTTGGCGTGGAAGTACGGCACCGGGATCGCGAGCGGGTGGTAGTCGACCTTGCGCGGCACGAAGTTGCAGACCACGAAGTTGCTGCCCTCGAACACCTGGTGCACCGGCGGCGGCTGGTGGATGCGCCCCGTGATCGGCTCGAAGTCGTGCACGCTCAGCGCGTAGGGGTAGAGGCAGCCGTCCCAGCCGACGACGTCGAACGGGTGGTCCGGGACCACGTGCACCGTGCCCGCCAGACCGCCGGGGCCGGAGCCGCGGTGCTTGATGAACACCTCGACCGGTCCCTCCTCACGCACCTCGGGCTCGCCGGGTCCGCGCAGGTCACGCTCGCAGTAGGGCGCGTGCTCGAGCAGCTGGCCGTAGCGCGACAGGTAGCGCTTGGGCGGGGCCACGTGGCCGTTCGCCTCGATGCAGTAGGCGCGGGTCGTGGTCTCGACCACGTAGCGATGGGTGGTGGCGCGGGGGACCACCAGGTAGTCGCCGGGGCCGTAGGTGAGGTGGCCGAGCACGGTCTCGAGCACGCCCGTGCCGGCCTCGACGAACACGATCTCGTCGCCCGTGGCGTTGCGGTACAGCGGCGACGTCGCGTCCGCCACGACGTAGGAGATCCGCACGTCGGCGTTCCCGAGCACGAGTCGTCGTCCCTGGACGACGTCGGTACCGCCCTCGTCGAACAGGTCGTGCAGGCGCAGGTGCCGCGGGAGCAGCGGCTCGTTCGGCGTCGTGGTCTGGTCCGGCAGCTCCCACCGTCGCGCCTCGAGCACCGCCGACGGCACGCCCACGTGGTAGAGCAGCGAGGAGTCCGAGCTGAACCCCTCCTCGCCCATCAGCTCCTCGCGGTACAGCGTCCCGTCGGGGGAGCGGTGCTGGGTGTGCCGCTTGGGCGGGATCGATCCGGCGCGACGGTAGTGCGCCATCAGAAGTTCCCGCGCTTGGCCTGCTCACGCTCGATGGCCTCGAACAGCGCCTGGAAGTTCCCCTTGCCGAAGCCGAGGGACCCGTGCCGCTCGATCAGCTCGAAGAACACCGTCGGCCGGTCGCCGATCGGCTTGGTGAAGATCTGCAGCAGGTAGCCGTCCTCGTCGCGGTCCACGAGGATGCCGCGGCTCTGCAGCTCCTCGATCGGCACGCGCACCTCACCGATCCGGGCCCGCAGCGCCGGGTCGGTGTAGTAGCTCTCGGGCGTGGCGAGGAACTGCACGCCGCGCTCACGCAGGTGGTCGACCGTCGCCAGGATGTCCTCGGTGGCCAGGGCGAGGTGCTGGGCGCCGGGACCGCGGTAGAACTCGAGGTACTCGTCGATCTGCGACTTCTTCTTCGCGATCGCCGGCTCGTTGAGCGGGAACTTGACCCGGTGGTTGCCGCTGGCCACCACCTTGCTCATGAGGGCGGAGTAGTCGGTGGCGATGTCGTCGCCGATGAACTCGGCCATGTTGGTGAAGCCCATGACGCGGCCGTAGAAGTCGACCCACTCGTCCATGTGGCCCAGCTCGACGTTGCCGACCACGTGGTCCAGTGCCTGGAAGACGAGGCCACTCTGCCGCCCACGGCCCGGCACCCCCGCCGGGTAGCGGTGCACGGTGGTGCGGCGCTCGACGAAGCCGGGGAGGTAGGGGCCGGCGTACCGGCTGCGGTCCACGAGCGAGTGCCGGGTGTCGCCGTAGGTCGCGATGGCCGCGACCCGCACGGTGCCGTGCTCGTCGCTCACGTCGTGGGGCTCCTCCAGCACCGTCGCACCCTGGGCGCGGGCGTGCTCGATGCAGCGGTCCACGTCGGGCACCTCGAGCGCGATGTCGACGACGCCGTCGCCGTGACGGCGGTGGTGGTCGGCGACCGTCGAGTCGGGGTCGACCGCGCCCTTCAGCACGAACCGCACCGCGCCGCTCTGCAGCACGTACGCGTGGTGGTCGCGGTTGCCGGTCTCGGGGCCGGAGTAGGCCACGACCTGCATCCCGTAGACGTTCTCGTAGTAGGCGGCGGCCTGGGTGGCGTTGCCGACCGCCCACACCAGGGCGTCCCAGCCGGTGACGGGGAAGGGGTCGGCCGAGTCGTCGTGCTCGACGAGACCGACGAGCCTGCGCAGCTGCTCGAGGTCGAGGTCGGCGAGCCGCTCGGCGTCGGTGAGGATCGTGTCTGGAGTCGTCGTCATGTGGTCCAGGTCACCGCGTTCTCGCCTGCTTGGCAACCTGCCTGGTCCGAGGTAGACAGATCGAGCGTTCCTGCCGAGTAGAGTCCCTCGCGACTGGTCAATCTGCAGAGGAATCAGCCCATGGATGCTCTCGACCTCGCACTCGTCGCCGCACTGCGCGAGCACCCCCGCGCCGGAGACCTCGAGCTCTCGCGCGTGGTCAAGGTCGCGCGCGCCACGGTGCAGTCGCGCCTGGCCAAGATGGAGGCTGCCGGCGTCATCACCGGCTACGGTCCCGACGTCGACCTCACGGCGGCCGGTCACCCCGTCCTGGCCTTCGCCACCCTCGAGATCGCCCAGGGCCGGCTCGAGGACGTGCGCGCCGAGCTCGACTCGTTGCCCAACGTGCTCGAGGCCTACGTGACGAGCGGGACGGCCGACGTCGTGTGCAAGATCGCCGCGTCCTCCCACGCGGACCTGCAGGACGTGCTGCTGCACATGAGCACGTCGGGCTCGATCGTGCGGTCCACGAGCATCGTCGTGCTCAGCGAGCTCGTGGCCCCGCGCGTGCTGCCCGTCCTGGCGCGCGACGTGCAGGGCGGTGGCAGGGCGCCCCGCTACCGCTGATCGAGGGCCTGGATCACGCGTCGCGATCCGCGGCCGTGGTGGCGGGTGACCCGTGTCGGCTCGCCCAGGCGGCCAACGCCCCGCCGACCGCGAGCAGCGCCGTCATCACCACCCAGCTCGTGCCGTACGGCTGGTTGAGGATCGTGTCGTTGTCGGGCTTGCCGCCCTGCCCGCTCAGCACGGGCAGGAAGGTCACGGTGAGGGTCGCCCAGACCAGGAACGCGATGCCGAGGGCCGCGTGGCGAGGAAGCAGTCGGGACGCCCCGACCCCGAGCGCGACCGTGACGGGCGCGAGCACCGCGTCGTGGACCAGCACGCCGGCGACCAGCCAGACGACGAGCGAGACCAGCTGTTCGGACGTGAACTCGCGCATGAGCCACAGCCCCCACAGCCCGCAGCCCACACCGACGAGCACGAGGATCGCGCGGGCGGCCCTCATGCGGTCACCTCGAGCCGACGGACCCACTTGGTCTGCAGCACCCCGGGCCGGTTCGGCGCGATGATGCGGCACGGGTACCCGTGGTCGAGCGACAGCGTCTCGCCGTTGAGCTCGAGGGCGAGCAGCGTGCGCTCGTCCTGCGTGAACGCGGCCGGCAGGTCGGTGTTCGCGAACGCCCCGCGGGTCTGCATCGAGGAGACTCGCACGTCGGACCCCGGAGGTGCGTCGACCAGGGCGAGGACGTCGCGGACGGCCACGCCGGTCCACACGGCGTCCTTGCTCCACCCCTCGACGCAGGCCATGGGCAGGCGGTGCGTCCTCTGCGGCAGCTTCGCCAGCTGCTCGCGCGTGAGCGAGACGGTGCGCCCACCCGCGACGACCTCGAGCACGTAGTCGGGTGAGCTGGCGCCGTCGACCGCACCGGCCGCCCTCGCGGTGCGGTTGATCGACAGACCCTGCGGGCCGTCGCCGTTGCGGACCGCGAACACCGAGACGTCGCGCAGCCACGGGACCGACTGTCCGGCGGTGAGCAGGACCGTCAGCCCGGACGCCGAGACCGCGCCGAGCAGGACGGCACGGCGCGTGGGACCGTCGCCGGCATCGGGGGGCCCGTCCTCGTGGTCGTCGTCGACGGGATCGTCGTCGATCGGGGCGCCGAGGGCGGTGCGGATCACCGGCAGCTTCACGGCCACGTGCACGATCAGTGCCCCGATCGCCACCCAGGCCACGGCGTTGTGGGTGCGTCGGAAGCTGAAGTCCCAGGGGTACCACTGGGCGATGTTGAGCAGCCCGCTCGCGAGCATGAACACCGCCGAGGCGACCAGTGCGGCGATCGACGCGCGCTCCAACGCCTCGACCACCAGGGCGCGGCGACCCGACGGCGGGCGCACGAACAGCCGCGGGAAGACCGACCACAGCTTGACCAGCAGCAGCGGCACCGCGGCCGTGCCGGCCACGACGTGGACCCCCTGGGTCACGCGGTAGAGCCAGGCGGGCGACGGCCCGAGCGGCACCCAGTCCTGCGGGTCCTGCTGCAGGTGGCTCCAGATCCCGGTGACGAAGCACAGCCCGAACGCGACGCCGAGCGCGACGCCCACGCGCGCGCTCAGCCCCGTGCCGCGCGAGCGGCTCGTGAAGGCGTCGGGACGGGGGAGCAGCCGCTCGACGTCCTGGACGGTCGGCAGCCTCATCGCGTGTCCCGCGACGTCATGCGTCCTGCTGCCATGCGTCCCGCTCTCGTGTGCTCGACCCTGGTGTGACCGATCCTCTCGCACCTGACCGGTCCGTGTCCGACGTAGTCGCGCCACGCAGCGCGTCACAGCGCCGCGAGACGTCGGACGGCCTCGTCGATGACGTCCGGCCTCTTGCAGAACGCCCACCTCACGAGCGGCCTGCCGGGGTTGTCCTCGAGTGGGGTGTCGGGGTCGTGGAACACCTGGTGCGGCACGGCCACGACGCCGACCCGCTCGGGCAGCGCGAGGCAGAACTCGAGCCCGTCCTCGAAGCCGAGAGGGCGGATGTCGGTGGTCGCGAAGTAGGTCCCGTCGGGCACCACGACGTCGAAGCCGACGTCGGCCAGCCCTGCGCACAGCTGGTCGCGACGGGCCCTCATGCCGTCGGTGAAGGAGGCGAAGTAGTCGTCGTCCAGGCGCAGCGCGGCGGCGATGGCCGGCTGCAGCGGTGCGCCCGACGTGAAGGTGAGGAACTGCTTGGCGCCCAGGAGCGACCGCACCAGCGACTCGGGGCCGGTGGCCCACCCGACCTTCCACCCCGTGAACGAGAAGGTCTTGCCACCGCTGGAGATGGTGAGCGTGCGCTCGCGCATGCCGGGCAGCGTGGCGATCGGCACGTGGGTCACGTCGAAGGTCAGGTGCTCGTACACCTCGTCGCTGACCACCACGAGGTCGTGGTCGCGGGCCACCTGGGCCACGGCGGCCAGCTCGTCGGGCGTGAGCACCGTGCCGGTGGGGTTGTGCGGGGTGTTGAGCAGGATCGCGGTGGTGCGCGGCGTCACGGCGGCGCGCAGCTCGTCGACGGGGAGGCGGAAGTCCGGTGCGCGCAGCGTGACCGGGCGGCGGACGGCACCGGCCATCTGCAGCACCGCCACGTAGGAGTCGTAGTAGGGCTCCAGCACGATCACCTCGTCGCCGGCCTCCACGATGCCGAGCACCGCGGCCGCGATGGCCTCGGTGGCGCCGGTCGTGACCGCGACCTCGGTCTCGGGGTCGACCTCGAGGCCGTACCAGCGGCGTTGGTGCTCGGCCACGGCGAGCCGGAGGTCAGGCACGCCCGGGCCGGGTGCGTACTGGTTGGCGCCCCCGCGGAGCGCGGCCACGGCGGCGTCGATCACCGCGTCGGGGCCGTCGGTGTCGGGGAACCCCTGGCCGAGGTTCACGGCACCGGTCGAGGCCGCGAGGGCACTCATCCGCGCGAAGATCGTGGTGCCCAGTCCGTCGATCCGGCTGCTCTGCGTCCTCATCCCTCGCGACTCTACGCACCGCGGGCCCGCCCCGGTGGTCGACCTGGACGCGTGCGTCCCGAGCCCGGACAGAGCGCTGCCCCGCCGTTCTCGGGGGGTGAAACGGCGGGGCAACGGTCCTGATACTAGTGGCCCGGCGGGTCAGCGCTGGGCGGATTCGAGCCAGAAGGCCGCGCGACCGATGAGATGTGGGTCACAGTCGACGCGGGGTGGCCGCCTGGACGAGGGTGAGAGAATCGGCCCCATGACCACCGCGACCGCGCCCTCCCCGCCCGCCGGGGGTGGACGTCGTGCTCCGCGGCGGCGTCGTTTCTCCCTCGTCCGGCTCCTCGGCGTGGTGCTGATCCTGTCGGGTCTCGGCGTGCTCGGGTACGTCGCCTGGCAGTACTGGGGCACCAACGTCGTGGCCAAGCAGCAGCAGGCCGAGATCCGCCAGATCATCTCCGACGACTGGAAGAACGGCACCGACGGGAAGAACATCGGGCTCCTGCGCGTGCCGCGCTTCGGCACGGAGTACGAGGTCCCCATCGTCAAGGGCTTCGACCAGGAGTCGCTCTCCAAGGGCGTCGGCATGTACGAGGAGGCGGCCCTGCCGGGAGAGCTCGGCAACTTCGCGATCGCCGGGCACCGCGTCACCCACGGCGAGCCCTTCCGCGACTTCCTGAAGCTGAAGAAGGGCGACCTCGTCCACATCGAGACGCGCACGGCGGTGTTCACCTACCAGCTGCGCAACGACGGTGACTCGCTCACGCTCGACTTCACCGTCGGCTGGCCGCTGCAGCAGGTTCCGGACCCGGACATGCGGGGCGAGCCGCCGACCGCCAACGTGCTCACGATGCTCACCTGCTCGGAGCTCTTCCACACGCGCAACCGCAACGTCGTCTTCGGCGACCTGGTCAAGATCGTCGACAAGTCCGACCCCGAGCGGAAGATCCCGCTCCCCGGCGCCTAGGAGCCCCCGCGACCATGCAGGACTACCAGCGATCCTTCGTGGAGTTCGCGATCGGCCACGACGTGCTCCGGTTCGGCTCCTTCACGCTGAAGTCGGGCCGGACGTCGCCGTACTTCTTCAACGCCGGCGGCTTCGACACCGGCGCACGGCTCGCCGGGCTGGGCCGCTTCTACGCCGCGGCGATCGCCGAGCGCGCGCCCGACTTCGACGTGCTCCTGGGCCCCGCCTACAAGGGCATCCCCATCGCCGCGGCCACCGCGGTGCAGCTGGCCGAGCACCACGGGCGCGACGTGCCGTGGAGCTTCAACCGCAAGGAGGCCAAGGACCACGGCGAGGGTGGGATGATCGTCGGCGCACCCCTCCAGGGACGGGTCCTGCTCGTCGACGACGTGATCACCTCGGGCAAGGCGATCCGGGAGGTCGTGCCGCTGGTGGAGGACGCCGGCGCCGAGCTGGCCGGCATCGTCGTGGCCGTCGACCGGCAGGAGCGTGGCGCGGGCGACCTCTCGGCCGTCGACGAGGTGCGCCGCGACCTCGGCGTCCCGGTGGAGGCGATCGTGACGTTCGACCACGTCATCGAGTTCCTCGAGGAGTCCGGCCGCCACGCCGAGCACCTCGACGCGGCACGCGCCTACCGCGACCAGTACGGCGCGTGACCCCCTCGCTGGACCCGGGCACGAGGGGCGGGGCCGAGGGTGACGGCGTCGAGGTGGGTGTGGGCCCGTGGGAGGGGCCCGTGCCCGACGACCCCCGGCTCGACCCGACGCTCCTCGCCGAGGGGGACCGGCGCAACGTCGTCGACCGCTACCGGTACTGGAGCGTCGAGGCGATCGTCGCCGACCTGGACACGCGCCGGCACCCGCTGCACGTGGCGGTCGAGAACTGGCAGCACGACTTCAACATCGGCTCCGTGGTGCGCACCGCCAACGCGTTCAACGTCGCGGCCGTGCACGTCGTCGGCCGGCGCCGGTGGAACCGGCGCGGCGCGATGGTGACCGACCGCTACCTGCACGTCCACCACCACGCCGACGTCGAGGCGCTGGCGGCCTGGGCCGACGAGCAGGACCTGCCGCTGCTCGGCATCGACAACCTGCCCGGCGCGGTGCCGCTCGAGACCACCACGCTGCCCCGTGCCTGCGTGCTGCTGTTCGGCCAGGAGGGCCCGGGCCTGAGCCACGCGGCCCGTGCGGCGTGCGCGACGACCCTGTCGATCGCCCAGTTCGGCTCGACCCGGTCCATCAACGCCGGAGCCGCCGCCGCCATCGCCATGCACGCCTGGGTGCGCGAGCACGCCGGCTGACGGCCGGGCCGTCTGGGCGGGCGTGCGTCGGTGCGTCGCCCTAGGCTCGGGAGCATGAGCCGCGTCGTCGTCATCGGGGGTGACGCGGCGGGCATGACGGCCGCGTCGTCCCTCAACCGTCTCGTGCCCGACGTGGAGGTGGTGGTGCTCGAGCGCGGGCACCACACCTCCTACTCCGCCTGCGGGGTGCCGTACTGGGTCGCGGGCGAGGTCGACGGCCCCGACGCCCTCGTGGCCAGGACCCCCGAGGAGCACCGCGAACGGGGCATCGACGTGCGCCTCGGCAGCGAGGCGACCGCGGTCGACACCGACGCGCGCACCGTGACCTACCGCGACCTCGCAGGCGAGCAGGTCGTCACCTACGACCGCCTCGTCGTCGCCACCGGAGCGCGTTCGATCCTGCCCGAGCTGCCGGGCATCGACGCCGGGAACGTGCAGACCGTCAAGGACCTCGTCGACGGCCAGCAGGTGCTCGACCGCATCCGCGCCGGCGCGCGCCGGGTGGCCGTCGTCGGCAGCGGCTACATCGGCATCGAGATGGCCGAGGCGTGCCTGGCCCAGGGGCTCGAGGTCACCGTGGTCGAGCGCGAGAGCACCCCGCTGCCGATCGTCGAGGACGAGATCGGTGAGCTCGTCGCCGACGCCATGCGCGAGAAGGGTGCCCAGGTGGTCACCGGTGCCGCGGTCACCGGCTTCGGCGTGGGAGCGGACGGCGCCGTCACCTCCGTGCGCACCGACGAGGACGACTACCCGGCCGACCTGGTCGTCGCGGCCTTCGGAGTCGCGCCGCGTGGCGACCTGCTCACGACCGCTGCCACTGGGCCGAAGGACGGCATCGTCACCGACGACCAGCAGCGGGTGCTCCGTCCGGACGGGTCGGTCCTGGCCGACGTCTGGGCCGCGGGTGACTGCGTGGTCACCCTCGACCGCCTCACGGGGACACCGATCCACCTGCCGCTCGGGACCCACGCCAACAAGCAGGGCATGGTGGCGGGGGAGTCCCTGGCGGCCTCGCTCGGCGCCGACTGGTCGGGACGGGTCTTCCCCGGCGCCGTGCAGACCGCCATCACCAAGTTCTGCGACCTCGAGATCGCGCGCGCCGGACTCGGCCGTGCCCAGGCCGATGACGCCGGGCTCGACGTCGTGAGCGCCTCGGTGGAGTCCACCACCGTCGCCGGCTACTACCCGGGTGCGGAGCCCATGACGTTGTGGGGGCTCGCCGAGCGTGGGACGCGGCGCCTGCTCGGCGTGCAGGTCGCGGGCGGGCGCGGCGCGGGCGCCCGGATCGACGTGGCGGCCATGGCGCTGTGGTCGCAGATGTCCGTCGACGAGCTGGTCATGACCGACCTGTCGTACGCGCCGCCGTTCTCGTCGGTGTGGAGCCCGGTGCAGGTGCTCGCCCGGGCTCTCGTGAAGCGCCTGGACCAGTAGGGTTGACGTGACCGCTCGTCCGGTCGACCAGCCGACCTCCAGGAGACCTCCATGCCCGTCGCCACTCCCGAGATCTACGCCGCGATGCTCGACAAGGCCAAGGCCGAGTCGTTCGCGTACCCGGCGATCAACGTCTCGTCGTCGCAGACGCTGAACGCCGCACTCGCGGGATTCGCCGAGGCAGGGTCCGACGGCATCATCCAGGTCTCCACCGGCGGCGCGGAGTACTTCTCCGGCCCCACCGTCAAGGACATGGTGTCCGGCTCGCTGGCGTTCGCCGCCTTCGCGCAGGAGGTGGCCAAGAAGTACCCGGTCAACGTCGCGCTGCACACCGACCACTGCCCGAAGGACAAGCTCGACGGCTTCGTCCGGCCCCTGCTGGCCGCGTCGGCCGAGCGGGTCGCCGGCGGCGGGCTGCCGTACTTCCAGTCGCACATGTGGGACGGCTCGGCCGTGCCGCTCGACGAGAACCTGGTGATCGCGCAGGAGCTGCTCGAGAAGGCTGCCGCCGCCCACATCATCCTCGAGGTCGAGATCGGCGTCGTCGGTGGCGAGGAGGACGGCGTCGAGGCCGAGATCAACGACAAGCTCTACACGACGCCCGAGGACGCCCTGGCCACCGCCGAGGCCCTCGGTCTGGGCGAGAAGGGCCGCTACCTGACGGCCCTCACGTTCGGCAACGTGCACGGCGTCTACAAGCCGGGCAACGTGAAGCTGCGGCCCGAGGTGCTCAAGGCCGCGCAGGATGCGGTCAGCCAGAAGTACGGCAAGGACGCCCCGTTCGACTTCGTCTTCCACGGCGGGTCGGGCTCGCTGCCCGAGGAGATCTCGGCGGCGGTCGACTACGGCGTCGTGAAGATGAACGTCGACACCGACACCCAGTACGCCTTCACCCGCCCGGTGGTCGGCCACATGTTCAGCAACTACGACGGCGTGCTGAAGATCGACGGCGAGGTCGGCAACAAGAAGGCCTACGACCCCCGAGCCTGGGGCAAGGCCGCCGAGGCCGGCATGGCCGCCCGCGTGGTCGAGGCCTGCCAGAACCTGCGGTCGGCCGGCACCTCCCTCTGAGGTCACGGTCTCGGGCGGTTTGACGCCTTCGCGTCGGTTTCCCGCCTCCGGATCGACGTGAAGGCGTCACAACGCGGATCGGGTGCCCGGGGAAGCCGGTCGCGCCCGGTTCGGGGCTGCGCCGGTTGCCGCGGGCATCGAGGTGGGCTCCGAAAGGGCCTCGACCGGGGCGGACCCGGCGTGCCGGCGGGGTTCCCGGGCCGCGGCTCGCGTTTCGGACACTTCCGGGGCGGTTGAAGGGGTCGGAATGCCCCGGAAGTGTCCGAATCCAGCGTTGTGACGCCATTGCGTCGATTGCGGGCCGCGAGATCGACGTCAAGGCGTCAAGACGCGGATCGGGGGCCCGGGGCGCCCGGCCGTGCCCGGCGCTCCTGTCCGTCGAGGCTCTTTCGGAGGCCGCCGCGAGACCCAGCCGCAGCAGCGCAGCATCAACGCCGAAGCCGGGCCCGACCCCACGCTGGACGCGCGAGGCGGCGAGCGGGACCCGGTGCGTAGGGTCGACACCATGACGAACCTGCTGGGCGAGCCGCCCGAGACGTTCCTGCCCGTCGACCCCGGGGCCGCGGAGCTGGCGACCGGCACGTCGCCGCAGGCCGTGGCCTCGACGACCCCGGACTCGGTCCTCGCGTGGGCCCTGCTGGCGCAGGACGCGCTCGACGACGGACGCGACCTGGAGGGCTACGCCTTCGCGCGCACGGCCTACCACCGCTCGCTGGACTCCTTGCGGCGCAACGGCTGGAAGGGTCACGGACCGGTGCCGTGGTCGCACGAGCCCAACCAGGGCTTCCTCCGCTCGCTCGCCGTGCTCGCCACGGGGTCCGAGCGGCTCGGCGACGACGCCGAGGCGCATCGCTGCCGCGAGTTCCTCCACGAGTCGAGCCCGGAGGCGTACGCCGAGCTCGTGCGCTGACCCCTCGGACCCCCGTGGGGGCGGGTGCGTGTCAGTCCGGGAGGTCCGGAGGCGCGCCGGCCGGGGCGCGCAGGCGCAGGCGACCGGGCTCGACCCGCCATGCGTGCCGCGTGCTCGGCGACGCGATCTCGCCGTCCAGGTTCGCCGGCGTCGACTCGCCGGTCACCGTCACCTCGTGCACCTTCAGGTACACGACGTCGTCGCGCATCGGGTGCCGACCGCGCCGCAGTCGCCACGCGTAGGCGAGGCGCTTCCAGCGGGCGTGCGCCCACACCACGGCCACGTCGAGCGACCCGTCGAAGGGGTCGGCCTCCGGCAGGAGCGGCGCGCCGCCCCCCACGTACCGGCCGTTGCCCACCGCCACCTGGATGAGCCGACGCGGTGAGTGCACGGGCTGCCCGTCCACCGTCACCGACGCGCGGATGCCCTTGCCGACGACACCCGTGATGACGGCGCCCATGGCGTAGCCGACGGGCCCGAAGGCCTTCTTCCACGGCTCCGCCTTGATGTTGGCCTCCGCGCCCAGCCCGATGTGCGCGGCATTCACGACGAGCCGGTCGTCGTCGTCGCGGATCAGGTCGGCGAGCCGGGGCTCGGAGTCGAGGGCCTGACGGGCCGCCTCGACCGGGTCGTCGCTGATGCCCAGCGTGCGCACGAAGTCGTTGCCCGTCCCGAGGGGGACGATCGCGAGCTCGACGTCGTCGAACTGGTCGAGGTCGTCGATCGCGGTGACCACGGCGTGGATGCTGCCGTCCCCTCCGACCGCCACGACCACGCCGCCGCGCGCCGCACGCACCGCGTCCCGCAGGTCGTCGGCGTCCTCGGTGCGGCGCACCTCGAGGGTCACGCGCGCCCGCAACGTCTCGAGCGCCTCCTCGAGGCGCGGGTCGTCGCTGCTGCCTGCCTGGGCGTTCACCACAGCGACCCAGGGTCCCGTGCCGGTCATGGCGCTCCCTCCGCGCTGGCGTCGTCGTACGAAACGCCCCCTCCCGGCGCCCTCGGAGCCTATGCCCCGACGGCACCCGGCGCAGCGTCGACCACCTCGGCATTCGCGGCTGGGACGCTCGTCCCGATACGATGCGGCAGTCAGAGCCCCGCACCGTCGGGGCTTCTCTCGCGTCACAGCGTCACTACGAACCTCGAGGGGTGCATCGCATGCCCGCAGTCGTCATCGTCGGAGCCCAGTGGGGTGACGAGGGCAAGGGCAAGGCCACCGACCTGCTCGGCAGCCGCGTCGACTACGTCGTCAAGTTCAACGGCGGCAACAACGCCGGCCACACCGTCGTCATCGGCGACGAGAAGTACGCCCTCCACCTGCTGCCGAGCGGCATCCTGTCGCCCGGGTGCACACCGATCATCGGCAACGGCGTCGTGATCGACCTCGACGTCCTGTTCGAGGAGATCGACGCCCTCGAGGCGCGTGGGATCGACACGAGCGCCCTGCGCGTGAGCGCGAACGCCCACCTCATCGCCGACTACAACCGCACCCTCGACAAGGTGACGGAGCGCTTCCTCGGCAGCCGCAAGATCGGCACCACCGGGCGAGGCATCGGGCCCACCTACGCCGACAAGATGAACCGGCTGGGCGTGCGCGTGCAGGACCTCTTCGACGAGAAGATCCTGCGCGCCAAGGTCGAGGGCGCGCTCGAGCTGAAGAACCAGATGCTCACCAAGGTCTACAACCGTCGGGCGGTGAGCGTCGACGAGATCGTCGACCAGCTGCTCGTGCACGCCGAGCGGCTGCGGCCCATGGTCGCCGACACCGCGCTCGTGCTGCACGAGGCGCTGGACCGCGGCGAGACGGTGCTGCTCGAGGCCGGCCAGGCCACGCTCCTCGACGTCGACCACGGCACGTACCCCTTCGTCACGTCGTCGTCGGCCACCACCGGCGGCGCGTGCACCGGCTCGGGCATCGCGCCCACCCGGATCACCCGCGTCATCGGCATCGTCAAGGCGTACGCCACCCGCGTGGGGGAGGGTCCCTTCCCCACCGAGCTCTTCGACGAGGACGGCGAGCGCCTGCGCACCAACGGCGGCGAGTTCGGCACCACGACGGGCCGTCCGCGACGCTGCGGCTGGTACGACGCCCCGGTGGCGCGCTACGCGGCACGCATCAACGGCGTCACCGACTTCGTGCTCACGAAGCTCGACGTGCTCACCGGGTGGGACCGCATCCCCGTGTGCGTCGCCTACGACGTCGACGGCGAGCGGGTGGACGAGATGCCCACGACCCAGACCGGCTTCCACCACGCCAAGCCGATCTACGAGTACTTCGACGGCTGGACCGAGGACATCTCCGGCGCCCGGACCATGGACGACCTTCCCGAGGCGGCGCAGCGGTACGTGCGTGCCGTCGAGACGATGTCGGGGGCGCGCATCTCCGCCGTCGGCGTCGGCCCGGACCGCGAGGAGACCGTGGTGCTGCACGACCTCCTGGAGGACGAGGCATGAGGACGCTGGTCATCGGCACGGGCGGGCGCGAGCACGCCCTCGCCCTCGCGCTGTCCCGTGACCCGGGCGTGACCGAGGTGCACGCGGCCCCCGGGAACCCCGGCATCGCCGACGTCGCGAGCCTGCACGACGTCGACCCGCTCGACGGGGCGGCCGTGGCGGCGCTGGCCACCTCGCTGGGTGCCGACCTGGTGGTGGTGGGTCCCGAGGCGCCGCTGGTGGCCGGGGTCGCCGACGCCGTCCGCGACGCCGGCATCGCCTGCTTCGGCCCGTCGCGTGCCGCAGCGCAGCTGGAGGGCTCGAAGGCCTTCGCCAAGCAGGTCATGGCCGCCGCCGAGGTGCCCACCGCCCTGGCGCACGTCTGCGAGACGCCCGAGGAGGTCGTGGCCGCGCTCGACGCGTTCGGCCCGCCCTACGTCGTGAAGGACGACGCCCTCGCCGCCGGCAAGGGCGTGGTCGTCACCGAGGACCGCCAGGCCGCCGTCGCCCACGCGGCGGGGTGCGACCGCGTGGTCATCGAGGAGTTCCTCGACGGTCCGGAGGTCTCGCTCTTCGCCATCACCGACGGGGAGACGGTGCTGCCGCTGCTCCCCGCCCAGGACTTCAAGCGTGCCCTCGAGGGCGACGCCGGCCCGAACACCGGTGGCATGGGCGCCTACACGCCGCTCGACTGGACGCCCGAGGACCTCGTGGCCGAGGTCTCCCGTCGCGTGCTCGTGCCCACGGTCCAGGAGATGTCTCGTCGTGGCACCCCGTTCCAGGGTCTGCTCTACGCGGGACTGGCGCTCACGTCGCGCGGCGTGCGGGTCGTGGAGTTCAACGCGCGCTTCGGCGACCCCGAGACCCAGGCCATCCTCGCGCTGCTGCGCACGCCGCTGTCGTCGCTGCTGCACGGTGCCGCCACCGGGGAGCTCGCCTCCGTCGGCCTGCCGTCCTGGCACGACGGCACCGCCGTCACGGTGGTCATGGCCTCCGCCGGCTACCCCGCCACCTCGAGCTCGGGCGACGTGATCCTGGGCGTCGGGGCGGCCGACGCCATCGACGGTGTCGACGTGATCCACGCGGGCACCGCGCTCGACGAGGACGGTCGGCTGGTCACCGCAGGCGGTCGCGTGCTGTCGGTCACCGGAGTGGGTGAGAACCTCGAGCACGCCCGCGACCGCGCCTACGCCGGGGTCGACGCGATCTCCTTCGAGGGCGCCCAGTTCCGCTCCGACATCGCCCTCGCCGCCCAGCGCGGCGAGATCGAGGTCTGACGGTCGGCCCGGCCTCCTGGTCGGGCTCCGGGACCGTGGTGAGCCGCGGGAGGCCGCGGTGGGAGGATGGCGTCCGTGACGACGCCCAACGTTCTGGCCCACCGCTACGCCTCGCCCGAGATCGCCCGCATCTGGTCGCCCGAGCACAAGATCGTGCTCGAGCGGCAGCTGTGGATCGCGGTGCTGAAGGCACAGCGCGACCTCGGGGTGGAGACGCCCGACGGCGTGATCGAGGCGTACGAGGCCGTGGTCGACCAGGTCGACCTCGCGTCGATCGCCGAGCGTGAGAAGGTCACCCGCCACGACGTGAAGGCCCGCATCGAGGAGTTCGCCGCGCTGGCCGGCAGCGAGCACATCCACAAGGGCATGACGTCGCGCGACCTCACCGAGAACGTCGAGCAGCTCCAGGTGCGTGCCTCGCTGCAGGTGCTGCGCTCGCGCGCGGTGGCGGCCCTGGCCCGCCTGGGGCGGCTCGCGGCCGAGCACGCGGAGCTGGTCATGGCCGGGCGCAGCCACAACGTCGCCGCGCAGGCCACCACGCTCGGCAAGCGCTTCGCCACCGCGGCCGACGAGCTGCTCACCGGCGTGGGCCGGCTCGACGACCTGCTGGCCCGGTACCCGCTGCGAGGCATCAAGGGTCCGGTCGGCACCGCCCAGGACCAGCTCGACCTCCTCGGTGGGGACCAGCAGGCGCTCGCCGACCTCGAGGGACGGATCGCCGCCCACCTCGGCTTCGACCGCGTGCTCACCAGCGTCGGCCAGGTGTACCCGCGCTCGCTCGACTACGACGTGGTGACCTCGCTGGCCCAGCTCGTGGCGGCCCCCTCCAACCTGGCCACCACGATCCGCCTGATGGCGGGCAACGAGCTGGTCACGGAGGGCTTCAAGCCCGGCCAGGTGGGCTCGAGCGCCATGCCGCACAAGATGAACACCCGCTCCTGCGAGCGCGTCAACGGCCTGGCCGTCATCGTCCGCGGGTACGTCTCGATGGTGGGCGAGCTGGCCGGTGACCAGTGGAACGAGGGCGACGTGTCGTGCTCGGTGGTCCGCCGGGTGGCGCTGCCCGACGCGTTCTACGCCGCCGACGGCCTGTTCGAGACGTTCCTGACGGTGCTCGACGAGTTCGGCGTCTTCCCGGCCGTCGTCCAGCGCGAGCTCGACCGCTACCTGCCGTTCCTCGCGACGACGAAGGTGCTCATGGCGGCGGTGCGGGCCGGTGTCGGCCGCGAGGTCGCCCACGAGGTCATCAAGGAGCACGCCGTGGGCGTCGCCCTCGAGATGCGCGAGAAGGGCGCGGCCCGCAACGAGCTCTTCGACCGCCTGGCCGCCGACGAGCGCCTGGCGCTCACCCAGCCCGACCTCGCGATGCTCGTCGCCGCGCCGCTGGAGTTCACCGGTGCGGCCACGGCCCAGGTGGCCGCCGTCGTCGCGCAGGTCGACGCCGTCGTCTCGGCAGATCCGGAGGCGGCTGCCTACGCGCCTGGCGCGATCCTGTGAGGCAGGCCGCCGCCGTGCGCGCGCAGCTCGGTCGTCTGCGCCGGGCCGTCGCGCGACGTGGTGGCGGCGCGCCTCCCACGGCACCGCGCGTTCCGGTGCGCCAGCGACTCGAGCTCGAGCTCGACGGCACCGTCCTGCGCATCACGGGGCGGCTGCGCGAGACGCACCGGGTCACCGGGCTGGTCGCCCGCTGGGGTCCAGCCGGCGACGAGTCGCAGGTCCGGGTGGCGTGCGTACCCAGCAGTGACTTCGACGTGGAGCTCGACCTCGCGTCGACCGACCTCGTGCCCGCCGACGCACGCTCGGTGGCGCTGTTCCTCGACACGAGGACCGCCGACGACCCGTCGCGCGAGCTGCGCCTCGGGCGAGCGGCGCAGATCGTCCGTCGCGGCACCGACGTCGGGGTCCCGGTCGCAGGCTCGAGGCGCTGGGTCCACCTGACGGCGAAGAGCACCGTGTCCATCGTCCTTGCGGACGTGTCGCCGTCGCAGCACAAGGTCGACTCCTTCTCGCTCACCGTGGCGGAGGGGCACGCCCAGGTGAAGGCGGACCTCGCGAGCTCCGACCAGCCGTTCGCCGCGGTCACGCTGCAGCTGCGCAACCGGCGCACCGGCGCGCAGGTCGCGGTGCCGCTCGACCCGGTCGCGGACACCGAGCGTGAGCGCGCGACCGGCCACTGGGTGGTCGCGGCCACCGGGACGATCCCTGTCGAGCGGTGCCGTGACGTCGTGCAGGACGCCGAGCAGATCGATGTCGTCCTTGCGGTCGCCCACCCGTCCGAGGCGGAACCGGTCGACGTCCCCGTCCCGGAGTCGGCGCTGGGCGAGATGGCGCCCGAGCTGGTCGTCGTCGACGGCGCACGGGTCCACGTGCTGTCCACGTACGTGACCTTCCGGGTCAAGCGGCTCGCGCTGTCCGTCCAGACGTACGACGCCGACGCCCACGCCCTGCTGACCCGACTGCGTCGCGTCGCCTGGGCGCTCTGGCTGGTCCGTCCATGGGCGCGGGTGTGGCTGGTCGGGGAGACGGGCGGCAGGGCGGACGACAACGGGTACCACTTCTTCGCGTGGGTGCGCGCGCACCACCCGCGACGTCGCGTCTACTTCGTCACCGACGTCGGCTCCGAGGGCCACGCGAGGGTGGCGCCACTCGGCCAGGTCGTGGTGCGGGGCTCTCGGCGGCACGTGTGGCTCGCCCTCGTGGCTTCCCGGTACCTCTACACCCACGGCGTGGGTGAGCTGCTGGCCGGGCGCGCCGACTGGGTGGTCAAGCGCTCCCGCGGACGCCGCGTCTTCCTGCAGCACGGCGTGACGGCGATGAAGAACGTGACGCGGCACTACGGACGACGACCCGCCCAGGGGCTCGCGTCCGACGTCGTGATCGCGTGCTCGCCGTTGGAGCGACGGATCTTCGTCGAGGACTACCTCTACGCGCCTCACCAGGTCGCGGTCACCGGGTTCGCCCGGTTCGACGCGCTGCTGGCCGACCCGCCCGAGCCCGACCGGCTGCTGCTCGTCATGCCGACGTGGCGCGACTGGTTGCGCAGTGCCGACGACCCGACGACGACGGACTACGTGCGCCAGTGGCACGACGTCCTCGACCACCCGCACCTGCGGCGTCAGCTCGAGGAGCGGGGCACGCGGGTCGTGCTCGTCCTCCATCCGAACGCCGCGATCGTCGCTGACCAGCTGGTGGCCGAGGGGGTCGAGGTCCGTGTGGCCGGCACGTTCGACCTGCAGGAGCTCCTGCGCCGTGCCTCCGTCCTGCTGACCGACTACTCCAGCGTGGCGTGGGACGCGGCGTTCCTGCGTCGGCCCGTGGGGTTCTTCCAGTTCGACCAGGCCCGCATGCTCGTCGGAGCACGCGGGCCGCACATCGACCTCGAGACCCAGCTGCCGGGTCCTGTGCTGCGCAGCGCCGACGAGACCGCGTCCTGGGTCGCGGCGGCGCTCGAGAGCGGTGCGGGCATGGCTCCGCAGATGGTCGACCGTGCGGACCGCTTCCTCCAGCACCGCGACACCGGGGCCTGCGGACGCATCTACGACGTGGTCCGACGACGCGCACGCTGGCGTGACCGGGTGTGGCGGTTCCGTGCCGACCACCGCGCCGGCTACGACCGCTTCCGCGCCGGCCCGCACTACGTCCGGCTCGCCCGCGCCGTGTTCGGCCTCGCCGCGAGGCTGCCGCGGCGCGACCTGGTCGTCTTCGAGAGTGACCGCGGTGCCCGCTACGGCGACAGCCCACGGGCGATCTTCGAGCACCTCCAGGCGCGCGGGTCGACCGCGGAGCTCGTCTACGTCTCCTACACCCCGGTCCGGCTGGCCGAAGGTCCCGGGCGCAAGGTCGGCCGCTTCACCCTCGAGTACTTCTGGCTGCTCGGCCGCGCGAGGTACTGGGTCACGAACCAGAATCTCCCCGAGCTCGTCGAGACGCCCCGCGGCACGACGTACGTCCAGACGTGGCACGGCACCCCGCTGAAGAAGATGCAGCACGACGTCGAGCGGATGGCCGGGCGCGGCGACGACTACCACGAGAAGGCTGCGCACCTCACCCGTCAGTGGGACGTGCTGGTCTCGCCCAGTCCGTACGCGAGCGCCTGCTTCGAGAGCGCCTTCAGGTTCGAGGGACGGATGCTCGAGACGGGCTACCCCCGCAACGACGCGCTGGTGGGGGCCGACGCGCAGGAGCGCCGGGCGCTCGTCCGGAGGCGCCTGGGTGTCGCAGAGGACCGACTGCTCGTGCTCTACGCCCCCACCTTCCGCGACGACCAGCGCGTCGGTGCCTACTGGCGCCAGGACCTGGAGATCGACCTCGACCGCTGGCGCGAGGAGCTCGGCGCGACGGCGACGCTCGCGGTGCGCTTCCACAACCTCGTCCGGGAGCGGCCGAGCCTGCAGGAGCACGCCGACGTGGCTCTCGACGTCAGCAGGTATCCCGACACCCAGGAGCTTCTGCTGGCGTCCGACGTCCTCGTGACCGACTACAGCTCCGTCATGTTCGACTACAGCATCCTCGCCCGGCCGATGGTGTTCCTCGCGTCCGACCTCGACCACTACCAGCGGGAGCTGAGGGGGTTCTACCTCGATCTCGAGGTCGAGGCGCCGGGCCCGGTGGTCCGCAGCGGTGAGGCCCTGCTGGAGGTCCTGCGTGACGTCCCTGGCCTGAGGACGGCGTGGGCCGAGCGGCTCGCGCAGTTCCGAGCGACCTACGCCCCCTGGGACGACGGCGCTGCCGCGTCCCGCGTCGTCGACCACGTGATGTCGGACGTCCTGGCGGACTGACGTCCCGGGTCCGCTGTCGGACCATCCGGCTCTCAGGACCTAGGCTGTCGCCGTGCCTCTCGACGTCCCCGGTGCCCTGCACCTGCACTCCGGCAAGGTCCGCGACCTCTACGAGCTCGAGTCGGGCCACCTGCTCATGGTGGCGTCGGACCGGATCTCGGCCTACGACTTCGTGCTGAGCCCCGGCATCCCCGACAAGGGCGAGATCCTCACCCGCATGTCGCTGTGGTGGTTCGACCAGCTGGCCGACATCGTGCCGCACCACGTGGTCTCCACCCAGGTGCCCGAGCGGGTGCGTGGTCGCGCGCTCGTCGTCGAGAAGCTCGACATGTACCCGGTCGAGTGCGTGGTCCGTGGCTACCTGACCGGCTCCGGCCTCGCCGACTACCAGGCCACCGGCCAGGTGTGCGGCGTGCCGCTCCCGGACGGCCTGGTCGACGGGTCGCGCCTGCCGGAGCCGATCTTCACCCCCGCCTCGAAGGCCGAGCTGGGCGACCACGACGAGAACATCGACTTCGAGGCGGTCGTCGACCTCGTGGGGTCCGAGGTCGCCGAGCGGCTGCGCGACCTGACGCTCGCCGTGTACGCCCGCGCCGAGCGGGTGGCCCGCACCCGCGGCATCATCCTGGCCGACACCAAGCTCGAGTTCGGGGCCCGGCCCGACGGCACCATCGTGCTCGCCGACGAGGTCCTCACGCCCGACTCGTCGCGATTCTGGCCGGCCGAGACCTACCAGCCGGGCCGCGCCCAGTCGTCGTTCGACAAGCAGTTCGTGCGCGACTGGCTCACCACCGAGTCGGGCTGGGACCGGGCGAGCGACACGCCGCCCCCGACGCTCCCGGCCGAGGTCGTGGAGCGGACCCGCGAGCGCTACGTGCAGGCGTACGAGCAGCTCACCGGCTCCCGCTTCTGACGGTCGGTCGAGGCGCGTTCCGGGTGGGAGTCGCGTACTCGCGGTATCCGAGCGCTGGGTACTGTGGGTGACGTCGCACACACCCCCTGACCCGAGGAGCCGTCGTGGCCAATCTCGCCGCCCTGCTGGAGACCACCACCGAGAAGTACGCCGACCGGACGGCGATCGTCTTCGGCGACACCCGCCTGAACTACGCGCAGGTGAACGGTGCGGCCAACCAGGTGGCGAACCTGCTCGTGTCGCGGGGCGTCCAGCCGGGCGACAAGGTGGCGCTCTCGTGCCCGAACCTTCCGTACTTCACGATCATCTACTTCGGCATCCTCAAGGCAGGCGCCACGGTCGTTCCGCTGAACGTGCTGCTGCGCGGTCGTGAGGTCGCCTACCACCTCGACGACTCCGACGCGGTGGCCTACTTCGCGTTCGAGGGCACGCCGGACCTGCCGATCGGCGAGGCCGCGTGGGAGGGCTTCCAGGCGGTCGACGGCTGCAAGGACTTCTTCCTCATCAAGCTCGACTCCGCCGCCCCGGAGCCCATGGAGGCGCCCGAGTTCTACGCCCCGCTCGTGGCGCAGCAGCCGCCCACGTTCGAGACGGTCGAGCGCGACGACGACGACACCGCGGTCATCCTCTACACGTCGGGCACCACGGGCCAGCCCAAGGGCGCGGAGCTGCGGCACCGCAACATGCGCGACAACGCGCTGGCCGGCGCCGACCTGTTCGGCGCCGACGAGTCCAACCCCGACACCTACCTGTGCGTCCTGCCGCTGTTCCACTCCTTCGGGCAGACCTGCATCCAGAACGGCGCGGTGGCGTTCGGCGGCACCGTGGTCATGCTGCCGCGCTTCGAGGCGCAGGCGGCGCTCGGGCTCATGCTGAAGGAGCAGGTCACCTACTTCGCGGGTGTCCCCACCATGTACTGGGGCCTGCTGGGCGCGCTCGACGACAGCGTCGACGTGGCGACCATCGCGAAGAACCTGCGGGTCGCCGCAGCCGGCGGCTCGGCGCTCCCTGTCGACATCCACCGCCAGTTCTCCGAGCGCTTCGGGGTGACGATCCTCGAGGGCTACGGCCTGTCGGAGACGTCGCCCGTCGCGTCGTTCGCCCGCTACGGCGAGGAGCCGCGCGTCGGCTCCATCGGCGTGCCGATCCCCGGCGTGGAGATGAAGCTCATCGACGACGAGTGGAACGACGTGCCCGACGACGTCCAGGAGGACGGCAAGTCCGCGGTGGGCGAGATCGCCATCAAGGGCCACAACGTCATGAAGGGCTACTACGACCGTCCCGAGGCCACCGAGGAGGCCATCCACGACGGCTGGTTCCGCTCGGGCGACCTCGCGCGCAAGGACGCCGACGGCTTCTACTACATCGTCGACCGCAGCAAGGACATGATCATCCGCGGTGGCTTCAACGTGTACCCGCGTGAGCTCGAGGAGGTGCTGATCTCGCACCCGGCCGTCTCGCTGGTCGCCGTCATCGGCGTCCCCCACCAGTCGCACGGCGAGGAGATCAAGGCCGTGGTCGTCAAGGAGAAGGACCACGACGACGTCTCCGAGGCCGACCTCGTGGCGTGGGGCAAGGAGCAGTTCGCGGCCTACAAGTACCCGCGCATCGTGGAGTTCCGCGACGAGCTGCCGATGACCGCGACCGGCAAGATCCTCAAGCGCGAGATCTGAGCCCGGCTCGACCGATGATGTGCGACGGCCGGGTCCGGGGAGGCCCGGGCCCGGCCGTCCGCTCGTCCCTCGCTAGCGCAGCCCGAAGATCGGGGGGAGGGCGAGCAGCATGGTGAGCGACCACGTGCAGTGCGTGAGGACCGGCGCGAGGATGCCTCCCGAGGCGCGGCGCTGCAGTCCTACGACCACGCCGAGCAGGATCGCGGCGAACGCGAGCATCACGTTGCCCGTGGCGAGCGTCGCGACGGTGTAGGCCACGGTCGTCCAGACGACCGGGTGCCGGGGGATCGCGGCGTACGCGGCGCCGCGGAAGAACAGCTCCTCCGCCACGCCGTTGACGGCGGTGACGACGACGAGCACCGGCAACGTGCCCTCGGTCGCGAACCCCAGCACCTTCTCGACCTGGTCGGACAGCAGCGGGATGTCCCGCACGACGAGAGCGCCCACGACGAACACGCCCGCGAGCGCCAGACCGAGGGCGATGGGTTGCACGACGGGGCGGACGAGGCCGTCCTCGTCGTCGGGGTCGTCGGTGACGATGTGCCCCAGGTGGAGCCGACCGGACGCGAAGGCGCCGATGGTCCAGACCGCGGCGAGCCCGAACGTGAGCGGGTAGAACCACGGGCTGCCGGGCTCGACGCGCAACGAGATGGCGAGCACGACGGCGCCGAGCACCACGACACCGGCGGTCACCCACTGGCGCCGCCGGAGCGCCGCGGGCGACATGCGGTGGTCGCGGGACACGACCTCCCGCAGGGAGCGGTCGACCCAGCGTCGGCCCGGGTAGCTGCGCGTCACGGCGGGCTCAGCCGCGCGGCTCGAAGCCGGCGACGACCGCGGCCATGTCGTCATCACCGTGCCCGGCGTCGGAGGCGGCGGCGAAGCGGTCCCGCACGGACGCCAGGAGCGACGTGTCCATGACGTCCGCACCGGCGTCGAGCATGAGCGAGAGGTCCTTCACGACGCCGTCGACCGCGAAGGACGGCGTGAGGTCGTCGGCGAGGATCGCACGACCCTTCACATGGGCGTAGGGGGTGTCCACGGCCGTGCCTTCGATCGCCTCGAGGAAGAGGCCGGGGTCGACGCCCTGGACCCGTGCCAGCGTCAGCGCCTGCGCAGCGGCGGCGGTGAGCGAGGCGACCCAGGAGTTGCAGGCCAGCTTGAGGGCACTGGCCTGCCCCGCGGAGTCGCCGACGACGAGCGTGCGCGACCCGATGGCATCGAGCACGGGACGCGCCGCCGCGAGCGCCTCCTCGGGTCCGGAGGCGAGCACGGTCAGTGCACCGTCGGCGGCGGGCTTCTTCGTGCCGAGGACCGGGGCGTCGACGAGCACCCGGTCGTGCCGCTCGGCGAGGTCGTGCAGCCGGCGCGCGCCCTCGGGACCCACGGTCGCGGTCTGCAGCCACACGGCGGAGGGAGCAGACCCCGCCAGGGCCTGCTCCAGCACCTCCTGCACGGATGCCTCGTCGAACAGGGAGACCACGACCACGTCGGCGTCGGCGACCGCCTCGGCAGCGGTCGCGGCCACCTCGGCGCCCTGGTCCCGCAACGGCTCGGACTTCTCCGGGCTCCGGTTCCAGACGGTCGTCACGAGGCCGGCTCGCAGGACCGACGCGGCCATCCCGGCGCCCATGGCACCGAGCCCGATCACACTCACGCGCATGTCCCGACCGTACGTCGGACAGCGCGGTGGTGCCGAGTGAGAGGGTCGGGCCAGGACGCCGATAGGATGCCCACATGGCCCGCATCATCGTCGACGTCATGCCCAAGCCCGAGATCCTCGACCCGCAGGGCAAGGCCGTCCACGGCGCCCTTCCGCGGCTCGGTTTCGAGGGTGTCACCGACGTCCGCCAGGGCAAGCGCTTCGAGCTCGAGGTCGACGCGGCCGACGAGCCCACGCTGGCCGAGGTCGAGAAGATCGCCGGGACGCTGCTGTCCAACCCGGTCATCGAGGACTTCACCGTCCGCGTCGAGGGCTGAGGGCCCCACCCATGAGGAGCACGCCATGAAGATCGGCATCGTCACGTTCCCGGGGTCGCTCGACGACGTCGACGCACGCCGAGCCGTGCGCCTGGCCGGTGGTGAGGCGGTCGCACTCTGGCACGGCGACCACGACCTGCAGGGCGTCGACGCGGTCATCCTGCCCGGCGGCTTCTCCTACGGCGACTACCTGCGCTGCGGCGCCATCGCCCGGTTCGCCCCGGTGATGACCGAGGTCGTGGCGGCGGCCCAGGGCGGCATGCCCGTCCTCGGCATCTGCAACGGCTTCCAGATCCTCTGCGAGTCGCACCTGCTGCCCGGCGCGCTCATCCGCAACGACCACCGCACCTTCATCTGCCGCGACCAGGTCCTGTCGGTCGAGAACGCCGACACCGCGTGGACCACCGACTACACGGCCGGCCAGCACATCACCATCCCGCTCAAGAACGGTGAGGGTGGCTTCGTGGCCGACCAGGCCACGCTCGACCGGCTCGAGGGGGAGGGCCAGGTCGTCTTCCGCTACGTCGGCACCAACCCGAACGGGTCGTTGCGCGACATCGCGGGCATCACCAACGAGCGCGGCAACGTCGTGGGGCTCATGCCCCACCCCGAGCACGCCGTCGAGGACCTCTGTGGCCCCGGCACCGACGGCCTCGGCTTCTTCACCTCGGCCGTCAAGGCGCTCACCAGCGCATGAGCCTGCCCGTCGGCTGGTCCGTCGTCCTGCTCGTCACGGCAGCCTGGAACCTGTTCATCTGGCCGCAGTTCTGGCGTCGGGTGACCAAGGACGGCCGCGCCCGCGACGAGCAGGGCCGGCCCACGGCGTTCTTCCGCGTGCACGCGGTGCTGATCGGTGTCTCGCTCGCGCTCGGCGTCGCCGTGGGCGTGCTCGGGCTGCTGACCCTGCTCTGACCGGCGCGCGGCGCCGTCATGACTAGGGTGGGTGGCATGGAACGCCGCACCTACGTGCTCGTCGACGGGGAGAACATCGACGCGACCCTCGGTCAGTCGATCTTCGGCCGTCGCCCCCACCCCCACGAGCGCCCTCGGTGGGACCGGGTGCTCGCGTTCGCCGAGTCCACGTGGGACCAGCCCGCCCAGGGCCTGTTCTTCATCGCCGCGAACGGCGACGTGCCCATGTCGTTCGTGCAGGCGCTCACCGCCATGGACTACCGGCCCGTCCTGCTGTCGGGCACGCCCGACCAGAAGGTCGTCGACATCGCCATCCAGCGCACCCTCGAGGAGCTGGCCCGGCGCGACGCCGACGTCATGCTCGCGAGCAACGACGGCGACTTCGTCCCGCAGCTCGGCGCCCTCGTGGGCACCCGCAAGGTCGGTCTGCTCGCGTTCCGCGAGATGCGCAGCAGCGCCTTCGTCCCGCTCATCGAGCGCGGGCTCGAGTTCCACGACCTCGAGTACGACGTGCACGCCTTCAACGAGGAGCTCCCGCGCATCCGCGTGGTGCCGATCGACGAGTTCGACCCGGCTCAGTTCCTGTAGGCAGCCGGTGCTCCTCGCCTGCTGCTGAGTCGCTCGGCTGGGGCTTCGTCCTGCGGCTGCGTCGCTCGGCTGGGTCTTCGCCTGCTGCTGAGTCGCTGGGGTGGGCTTCGCCCGCTGCTACGTCGCTGTGGCTGCGCGTCGACCTGCGCTCCGAAAGGGCCTCGACCGGCGGGCGGGTACGGGCTCGGGCGAGCTCTCGGAGCGCGGCTCGGGGGACGCAAGATTCTGCGTTCGTGCGCGAAGGGTCGAAGGATGCTGCGTTTGCTACGGGATCCGGTGCGGAACGCAGCATCGTTCGGATCGCTGTGCGCGAAGGCAGAATCCTGCGCCTCGACCGGCGGGCGGGTACGGGCTCGGGCGAGCTCTCGGAGCGCGGCTCGGGGGACGCAAGATTCTGCGTTCGTGCGCGAAGGGTCGAAGGATGCTGCGTTTGCTACGGGAACCGGTGCCGAACGCAGCATCGTTCGGGCTTCTGCACGCGAAGGCAGAATCTTGCGTCCGACGGGGCGACTCGCGCGGCGGGTGGGCAGGGATTCTCCCTTCTCGTGGACCGTTCCACGCGAAGGGAGAATCACTGCCCTCCAGGTCCCCATTTCGTCGCCACAGTTCTTCCTTCGCGAGGCACGGTCCACACAAAGGAAGAATCATGCGTGAATCCCGCACAGATGAAGAATCGTGGCCGCGCCCCGCAGACCCAGCCGACCCGGACCCGCTGCTCCGGTCGAGGCCCTTTCGAAGACCAGCCCCGCCTAGGAGCCACACCGACGCAGCCGCAGGGCGACGCTCGGCGACCACGGAGAAGCGAGCCGGGTGACGCAGGGCACGGGAGCGGAAGCGCCGGCCGCGGGTCCTCGGCTGCTAGGCTGGAGGTCCACGGGAGCCCCGGAACGTTCGGAGGGCCTCCCCCTCCTTGCTCGAACAGGCCGCGTCATCCGACGCAGAGCGGTTCGAGCCACCCAACGTCTGAGAGTTCTGTGAACCAGCCTTCTGGCAGCCCTGTGCTGTCCACCCGTCCCACCCCTGCCCTGACGTCGTTCAACGACCTCGGCCTCCCCTCCTCGCTCGTCAAGGCGCTCGCCCGTGAAGGCATCGTCGAGCCCACCCCGATCCAGCAGGCCGTCCTGCCGTCGGCGCTCGCCGGGCGCAACGTGCTCGGCCGCGCCCGCACCGGATCGGGCAAGACCCTGTCCTTCGGCCTGCCCGTTCTCGACCAGCTGGCCGGCGGCACCCGCCGTCCGAAGGCGCCGCGCGGCCTCATCCTGGTGCCCACGCGTGAGCTGGCCACCCAGGTCCAGCGCGCCCTGGCGCCGCTGGCGGCACCGCTGCACCTGCGCATCATGACCGTGCTCGGCGGCACCCCGATCAACAAGCAGATCCACCAGCTGCGCGACGGCGTCGACCTCGTGGTCGCCACCCCAGGTCGCCTCGCCGACCTCGTCGACCGCCGCGCGTGCACCCTCGACCACGTCGAGATCACGGTGCTCGACGAGGCCGACCACCTCTGCGACCTCGGCTTCTTCAAGCCGGTCGACGCCCTCGTGGCCATGACCCGCCAGGGCAGCCAGCGGCTGCTGCTGTCGGCCACCCTCGACGGCGACGTCGACCGTCTGGTGCGTCGTCACCTCCCGCAGCACGACCTTCACGAGATCGAGTCCGCGCAGGAGACCGAGATGCGCATGGACCACCACGTGCTCGTCAGCTCGCGCACCGAGAAGCTGGCCACCGCGGCGCGGCTGCTCGCCGACAACCCCCGCACCATCGTGTTCGCCCGTACCCGCCGCGGAGCCACGCGCCTCGCGCGTCAGCTCACCACGGCCGGCATCGAGGCGGTCGACCTGCACGGCGACCTCAACCAGGCCAAGCGCGAGCGCAACCTTGCCCGCTTCAGCAAGGGTGCGGCCGACGTCATCGTCGCGACCGACATCGCCGCCCGCGGCATCCACGTCGACGACGTGAAGCTGGTCGTCCACTACGACGTGCCGGCCGAGCACAAGGCGTACACGCACCGCTCCGGTCGTACTGCCCGCGCGGGTGAGGCAGGCACCGTCATCACGATGACCACGCGCGAGGACCTGCGCGACGTCGTCCAGCTGCAGGCCAAGGCCGGCGTCACCGCTCGCCAGCACGATGCCGCCACGGCACCGAAGCCGCTGACGCCCGAGGCGCTCGCCGCCAGCGGCATCCTGCCCGAGCGCACGTCGGGCGGAGCCGGACACCGTGCGGGTTCCGGATCCGGACGTGGTGGCCAGGGCCGAGGCGGACAGAACCGTGGTGGTGGCCAGAGCCGGTCGCCGCGCGGCGGTGGCCAGGGCCGCCCCGCCGGCCAGGGTCGCTCTGCCGGCCAGGGTCGCCCCGGCGGCAACCGTCGCCGCAGCGGCGGTGGACAGGCCCGCTCGGCCTCCTGACGTCCGCGAGACCGGCCCCGGTCGTCTGCCTCACCGGCAGGCGGCCGGGGCCTCTCGCATCAGCGCCTCGGTACGACCACGTTGCGGTTGGTGGTCTTCTGACCAGCGGTCGTCGTGACCGTCTGCGCGGTGCTCTGCGTGGCGGCGTCCTGGAACCACCGGTCGCGGTAGCGCGCCTGGTCGTCGGGTGAGACCTCGACCTGCCAGCTGCCGGCCGGCAGGTCGATCGCACGCCACACGCCCTTGGTGGTGTAGGCGCGGGTGAACTCCGACGGATCGCCCACGCGGTGGATCAGCGCGATGCCCTCGACCAGCGCACCCTGGGCGTTGGTGACCCGGCCGATGATCTGCGCCGACCGGTCGACGAAGGTCCGACGGGGGACCGACGCCGACTGCGCGATGCCCACGGACACCGGCGTGACGTGCAGGCAGGACGGGTTGGCGTCACCCTCCGAGACCTTCTCGCGGCTGCCGTCGTGGCAGATGTCGAAGAAGTTGTGCGTCTTGTCGGTGTAGGTGAGGCGGTAGTCGCCACGCGGCAGCCCCTTCACCCGGAACGTGCCGTCGGACTGGACCGGCACGGTGGTGGGGTAGACGACCTGGTCGTCGGCCGCGGGTCCGCGGGTGGGAGCGTCGGCCTCGGCCACCTGGCCCTCCACGAGGACCTCGGCGTGGCTGGGCTGCGCACCGTTCGCGAACGCGACCCGACCGCTGATCGTCGACGCGCGGCGGGCGGTGATGTTCCGGGTGACGGTCGAGCCCATGACCGGTTCGACGATCCGCCAGCCCGCGACCAGGTCGAGGTCGGGGTCGTCGTACCAGAGCTCGTAGCGGGCGTCCTTCACCACGGTCGCCGGTCGGAAGCTGAAGGCGCCCCGCGTGGTCGTGGTGGTGGTCGCGATGGTGGCGTAGCTGTCCCCGGAGTCCGGGTCGCGCAGCATCAGCCGGACCTTGACACCGGGCTGCCACTCGCCGGCAGCGGCGATCGCACCCTTGACGATCGTCGTGGTCGCGGCCTCGGCCGGCGGTGCCGTGACCGAACCGGCCGCGACCAGGCCGCCGGCCAGGCTGAGGGTGGCGAGGAGGGCGACGAGGCGCCCTGCTCGGAGACGGATGTTCATGGTTCCTCCCGATGGTTGGTGGGTGACATCCACCAGATGCACGGTGGCCCCGGAAAGTTGTCCGCGGACGGCGAGGAGTCAGTCGCGGGGGCTCGTCCAGGCCTTCGACGGGTAGCCGGTGTCGAAGTGCATGTAGTCGGCGACGTCGATGTTCTGCCAGATCCAGCCCTCGTCCTCGAAGAGCCGGACGGTCGCGTCGTCGGCCAGGATCTTCCCGGGGGCCGGAGTCCGCTCGGCGTGGGTGGCGCGCGGTGACCAGCAGCGGCAGCGCAGGTCCATCCAGGGGTTGAGGTCGGGGTTGATGTCGATCGCGCGGCCGTTCGCGTGCGGCGACTGCAGCACCGGTGCGTTGATCTGGTCCGGGCGGCGGCAGTTGTACGCGGAGGTGTTGTTGGCCTGCAGGCTCTTCAACGTGTCACCGTCGAAGGCCTCGACCGGGTCCATGCGCTCGATCGGGAAGCCGCGCTCGTGCAGCGTGATGAAGATGCGGCCGAGGCTCCCGACGACGTCGCGGTTCGCCACCAGCACCCCTCGGCGGTCCACGCCCTCGAAGTCGACGTAGGTGACCTCCAGCTCGCGCAGGTCGTCGCGGTCGACGGGGCACCCGGGCCGCCAGGCACCGGTGCGGACCATCGCCGCCCACCGCGCGTCGGAGACCTCGCCGACCGTCGGCGCCGTGGGGGTCGGGGTCGGGGTCGGCGTCGGCGCGGTCTCGGTCTCCGCGGGCGCGCTCGTCGGCGTCGGCGTGCGCGTGGCCGGCGCGTCGTCCGCTCGGTCCGGCCCGGAGCAGCCGACCAGCACGGACGTCGCCAGCACGACGACGGTCAGGACGAGGACGGCCAGGACGCCGGGGGAGCGGTGCGAAGGTCGCGACACCCGACCACGGTAGTGCGGGATCGCCCCCGCCGGGGGTCGGTCCTCGCGCGGGAGCCGCGCGAGCGGTGGCTACGCTGCGGCCATGCTGACGGCGTCCACCCTGCGCGGCCGCATGGTCCTGCTCGGGCCGGCCTTCGTGGCAGCGGTCGCCTACGTCGACCCCGGCAACGTGGCCACCAACGTCACCGCCGGGGCCCGGTTCGGCTACACGCTGGTGTGGGTCGTGGTGCTCGCGAACCTGATGGCCGTGCTGGTGCAGTACCTCTCGGCGAAGCTGGGGCTGGTCACGCAGGCGTCGCTCGCCACCCACGTCGGGCAGCGGCTGCGTCGGGGTCCACGCCTGGCGTACTGGGTGCAGGCCGAGGCGATCGCGATCGCCACGGACCTCGCCGAGGTGGTGGGGGGCGCGATCGCGCTGTCCCTGCTGTTCGACCTGCCGCTCGTGGTCGGCGCCGTGCTGACGGCAGGGGTCTCGTTGCTCGTGCTCAGGATCGGCGACGCCCGCGGGCAGGGTGCGCTCGAGCGCACGATCCTCGGGTTCCTCGCGATGATCGCCGTCGGGTTCGTGGCCGGCCTCGTCGTCAACCCACCGGCCGCGTCGGAGGTGGCCGGTGGCCTCGTGCCGACGTTCGCGGGCGCCGAGAGCGTGCTGCTCGCGTCGGGGATCATCGGCGCCACGGTGATGCCTCACGTCATCTACCTGCACTCGGGGCTCACGTCGGGCCGGCTCGGCGCACGGGGCCGCGAGGTGTCGGTGGCCGGGCTGCTGCGCGCCACGCGGACCGACGTCGTGCTCGCGCTGCTGCTCGCCGGTGTCCTCAACCTGTCGCTGCTGCTCGTCGCCGCGGCAGGCCTGCAGGGTCTGCCGGGCACCGACACCTTGACGGGGGTGCACGCGCTCGTCACGTCGGAGCTCGGGGCGGGGGTGGCGCTGCTGTTCGCAGTGGCCCTGCTCGGGTCCGGCCTCGCCTCGACGGCCGTGGGGGCGGCCGCGGGCGCGGAGGTCATGCAGGGTCTGCTCGGGATCCGTGTGCCGCTGCTGCTGCGGCGGGTGGTGACGGTGATCCCGGCCCTGGTCGTGCTCGTGCTCGGCATCGACCCGAGCCGTGCCCTGGTCGTGTCGCAGGTGGTGCTGTCGTTGGGCATCCCGTTCGCGCTCGTGCCCCTCGTGCGCCTCACCGCGAGCAGGTCCGTGATGGGCGAGCACGTGAACCGAGTGGCCACCACGGTGGCGGCGTGCGCCGTGGCGGCCGTCGTGATCGCGCTCAACCTCTCCCTCCTGGTGCTCACCTTCACGTGATCCGCTCTGCGACCCCCGGAGGCGTTCCCCGGCGGGGCAGGGCGGCCTCTGGCATCATCGCGAGTCATGTCCCTCCCGCTCGTCCCGCGCGTCCGCGTGCCCCGTGACCTCGCAGGGGCGGCGGTGAACCTGCGGGACAAGGCGCAGGGACGTCGCATCGCCGACCTGCGGCCGACCCCGCGCACGCTCATCAAGGTGACGGAGCACGCCAGCCTCTTCCGCTACGACCCGTACCCGGGCCTCGAGCAGCACGGCGAGCCGCTGCTGTTCGTCCCGCCCCTCGCGGCGCCGGCGCTGGCCTTCGACCTGCGCCGCGGGTGCAGCGTGGTGGAGTACTTCGTGCAGCAGGGACGTCCCGTGTACCTGGTCGACTACGGACCGGTCAGCTTCGAGCACCGCGAGCTCGGCATCGAGCACTGGGTGGACACGGTGATCCCGCAGGCGGTCCGCCACGTCCACGCCGACGCCGGCGACCGGCCGGTCCACATGGCGGGCTGGTCGCTGGGTGGGATCTTCACCATCTTCACGGCCGCGTCCGATCCGTCCCTGCCGCTGGCGTCGGCCACGGCGGTCGCCTCGCCCTTCGACCTGACCCAGGTGCCGCTGATCGCGATCACGCGTCCGGTCAACGCGGTCGCGAGCGGTCTGGTCAGTGCCGCGTACCGCACGCTCGGCGGGGTGCCGGCCCCTCTGACCCGTCTGGGGTTCCAGATCTCGGCGATCGACAAGTACCTGACGAAGCCGATCTCGATGCTCACGCATGCGGACGACCGCGACTTCCTCGCCCAGCTCGAGGCGGTGGACCGGTTCACCGACAACATGTACGCCTACCCGGGGCGCACGTTCGGGCAGCTGTACCACGTGGTGGTGCGCAGCAACGCGCTCGCGACCGGCGTCGTGGATCTGGGCGGCCGCTCGATCGAGCTGGCCCGGATCGACGTTCCCGTCCTCGTGGTGGCCGGGCTGGGCGACACGCTCGCGCCGACCGGGGCCGTCAGCCACCTCGTGGACCTGCTCACGGGATCGCCCGACGTGCAGCTCGTCCAGGCGCCCGGGGGTCACCTGGGCGTGCTCACCGGACGAGCCGCGCGTCGGACGTCGTGGCCCGCCATGGAGGGCTTCTACGCCCGGCACGACACCGACTGACACCGCCCTCGGGTCGCGCCGCGTGGTCGGTCCCGGGGCGTAGGCTCGGAGCGTGCCCGAGATGCCCGAGGTCGACGCGCTCGTGGTCTTCCTGCGTGAACGGGCCGTGGGTGCCGTCCTGGCCGACGTCGAGCTGGCGTCGTTCGCCGTGCTCAAGACGTTCGACCCGCCCGTCTCGGCCCTCGCCGGGCTCCAGGTCACGGGCGTGCACCGGCACGGCAAGTTCGTCGACCTCGACGTCGACGGTCTGCACCTCGTGATCCACCTGGCCAAGGCGGGCTGGCTGCGCTGGTCCGACCACCTCACCGACAAGCGCCTCAAGATGGGTGCCGGCCCTCTCGCCGCGCGGGTCCGGCTCGACCACGGCGACGGACCCCACGTCGGCTTCGACGTCACGGAGGCCGGCACCCGCAAGGGCCTCGCGCTGTACGCGGTGCGCGACCCGCAGGACGTGCCCGGCATCGCGGCTCTGGGCCCCGACCCCCTCGCCGAGGGCTTCTCGGTGGCGCCCCTGCTCGAGGGCCGACGCATGCAGGTCAAGAGGTTCCTGCGCGACCAGAAGATCGTGGCCGGCATCGGCAACGCCTACAGCGACGAGATCCTGCACGCCGCGAAGCTGTCGCCGTTCGCGCTCGCCTCCGAGCTCGACGCCGAGGAGGTTGGTCGGCTCGACGCCGCGATCGCGTCGGTGCTCGCCGAGGCGATGGCCGAGGCGCACGGCAAGCCCGCCTCGGAGCTCAAGGACTCCAAGCGCTCCCGCATGCGCGTGCACGGCCGGGCCGGCGAGGTGTGCCCGGTCTGCGGGGACACGGTTGCCGAGGTCGTCTTTGCCGACTCCTCGCTGCAGTACTGCCCCACCTGCCAGACCGGGGGCAAGCCGCTCAAGGACCGGTCGACCAGCAAGTTCCTCAAGTAGGCGGGCCCTCTCGGCTCGGGCCCGTCCTGCGGCTGCGTCGGTCGGGGTGGCCCACTCCTGCGGCTGCGTCGCCGCGGCTGCGAGTCGGGTCGGTCTCCGAGAGGGCCTGGACCGGCGGACGGGTCCGGGCTCGGCCGGGCTCTCGGAGCGCGGCTCCGGGGACGCAGGATTCTGCGTTCGTGAGGGAGAGGGCGGAGGATGCTGCGTTCTCTACGGGATCCCGTCACCAACGCAGCATCGTTGGGGCTTCAGCGCGTGAAGGCAGAATCCTGCGTCCACCGGGGGCGTCTCGTGCGTCGGGTGGGCAGAGATTCTCCCTTCTCGTGGACCGTCCCACGACGATGGAGAATCACTGCCCCTCCGGGGCCCCTGGTCGTCGCCACGATTCTTCCTTCGCGAGGCACGGTCCACGAGAAGGAAGAACCGTGCGTGGATCACGCGCAGATGAAGAATCGTGGCCGCGCCCCGCAGACCCAGCCGAGACCAGTCCCAACGCTCCGGTCGAGGCCCTTCGGAGAGCAGCTCGACTCGCAGCCTCAGCGGCGCAGCAGCAGGCGAAAGCCCAGCGGCAGCGACGCAGCAGCACGCGAAGGCCCGTTGCCGACGCTGCCGACGGACGATTCGGTCAGCCCAGCGCGACGAGGGTGACCGCGGTGGCGGCCAGGGCCAGGCCGACGCCCTGCCAGGCCTGGATGCGCTCCTTCAGCACCAGCGTGGCCAGAAGCACGGTCGCGGCCGGGTAGAGCGCCGAGATGACCGAGACCACCGACAGCAGGCCCTCGCGCGTGGCGAGCAGGAAGGCCGCGGTGGCGGTGGCCCCGAGAGGTCCCATCGCCAGTGCGCGCCACGCTGCGGGCTCGCGAGGGACCCACGGCTGACGCACCGTCACGGCGACGGCCACGACGGCGAGCATGGCCACGGCGTTGGCGAGGGCGAGCGGCCAGAGCCCGGCGTCGTCGCCCACCTGCCCGAGCGCGACGAACAGCACGCCGAAGCCGACGCCGGCCAGCAGGCCGTCGACAACGCCCCCGCGGTGCGCGGCCGCCGCGACCGCGTCCTCCTCGACCACGCGCGACACGAGGGCGATCGCGGGGAAGGCCACCACGATCCCGGCCAGGGCCAGCGCGCTCGGCCGGTCACCCGTGACGAGACCGACCGCCACGGGCAGCAGGGCGCAGACGACCGCGGACAACGGGGCCACCACGCTCATCCGTCCGCCGGCGAGACCGCGGTACAGCACCGCTGCACCCACGCCGGCCCCGACGCCGCCGGCCGACGCCCAGGCCCAGTCCGACCCGACCGCGGCGCCCCCGACGACCGCTGCGGCGGCGGCCACGCACACCGTCGACGACAGCTGCCCGACGACGGCGGTCTGCCACGGGCCCGACCGCTTGGCGAACAGCCCACCGAGGAAGTCCGAGACGCCGTACGCGAGCGCGGAGATCAGGGACAGGACGACGGCCACGCGAGCACCCTAGGGCACGGGGCGAGGTCTACGGCACGTGCTCGACGGCGGCTGCCTCGGCCGCCTCCACCGCCTGCGCGGCGGAGGAGTCCTTGAGCGCCACCCCCGACCGCCCGAGCTGCCGCGAGCCCTGCACGAGCGCCACGGCGATCCGCCCGGCCGCGTCGTAGCCCAGCCCCTCGGGCGGGTGGATGTTGGAGATGCAGTTCCGCTCGGCGTCGCTGCGGCCGGGCCTGGGGTCGTGCGTCAGGTAGATCCCGAGGCTGTCGGCCACCGACAGACCCGGCCGCTCACCGATGGCGACGAGCAGCGACTGCACGCCGAGCGCCTCGCCGACGTGGTCACCGAGCGCCACGCGCGACTGCGTGGCGATCACCGGTGGGGCGATCCGGTAGAGCCCCCCGAGCGCGTCGACGAGCGTCGTGAGCACACCGATGGCGTGGTCGGTGAGGGCGCGGGGGGACAGGCCGTCCGCCAGCACGATCGCGAGGTCGGCGCCGCGATGCTGCCGCAGGTGCTCGAGGTCGGCGGGCCGACGCCCCAGGTCGGGCCGGCGCAGGTACTCGGCGCGCCCCTCCGCCAGGCTGCGCACGCACAACGGCTCGCCGAGGCCGACCTCGCTGACCCGGGCCGCCAGAGCGTCGACGTCGAGGGGCTCGTGCACGGCGTCGCGTGCGGCGGCATGGGCGGCGCGGAACTCCAGCACCCGTCGTGTGGGCAGGGAGCTGCCTGCCCGTCCGAGACCGATGCGGGCCTGCGTGGTGCGCCGCAGACCGTCCCACGGGTCGTCCCCGGGCCGCGACGGTGGGGGAGTGCCGGTCACGACGGTCCCGCGATCGAGAGCAGTGGCGAGGCACCGAGGTCGACCGGGAGCACCCGTCCCGCGTCGTCGACCATGCCGAGACCGGCCAACCACGCCTCGAACTCCGGCGCAGGTCGTAGTCCGAGCGCCTGCCGCACGTAGAGCGCGTCGTGGAACGACAGGCTCTGGTACCCGAGCATCACGTCGTCGGCACCGGGCACCGCGATGACGAACGCGGCGCCGGCCACGCCCAGGAGCGTCAGCAGCGTGTCCATGTCGTCCTGGTCGGCCTCGGCGTGGTTGGTGTAGCAGACGTCGACGCCCATCGGCAGCCCCAGCAGCTTCCCGCAGAAGTGGTCCTCCAGGCCCGCCCGGATGATCTGCTTGCCGTCGTAGAGGTACTCCGGACCGATGAAGCCGACGACGGTGTTCACGAGCAGGGGGTCGAGCGCCCGGGCCAGCCCGTAGGCACGGGTCTCGAGCGTCTGCTGGTCGACCGCCCTCCCACCGGTGCCCAGATGGGCGCCGGCCGAGAGAGCCGACCCCTGCCCCGTCTCGAGGTACATGACCTGGTCGCCCACGGTCCCGCGGCCGAGCGACCGCCCTGCCGCGCTGGCCTCGAGCAGCAGCGGCACGGTGACGCCGAAGGACGCGTTCGCCCCCTCGGTCCCGGCGATGGACTGGAACACCAGATCGACGGGCACTCCTTGCTCGATGAGGTCCAGCGTGGTCGTGACGTGCGAGAGCACGCACGACTGCATCGGGATGTCGAAGCGCAGACGGAGCTCGTCGAGCAGGTGCAGCAGACGTGCCGTGGTCTGCGGGGAGTCGGTGGCGGGGTTGATGCCGATGACCGCGTCACCGGACCCCATGAGCAGCCCGTCGAGCGTCGCAGCAGCGATCCCGGCAGGGTCGTCGGTGGGGTGGTTGGGCTGCAGGCGGGTCGCGATCCGCCCCGGCAGGCCGATCGTCGTGCGGAAGGCCGAGACGACCTGCGCGGCCTGGGCGACGAGCACGAGGTCCTGGTTGCGCATGAGCTTCGAGACGGCGGCCACCATCTCGGGCGTCAGTCCGGGAGCCAGGGCCGCGAGGGTGGTCGCGGCGTCGGGACGGGTGCACTGCTCGAGCAGCCAGTCGCGCAGCCCGCCCACCGTGAGGTGGGCCACCGGGGCGAACGCGGAGGCGTCGTGGGAGTCGATGATCAGGCGGGTGACCTCGTCGCTCTCGTACGGGACGACGTGCTCGTCGAGGAACGTCTGCAGCGGCTCGTCGGCCAGTGCCCACGCGGCCGCCGCGCGCTCGGCGTCGGACTCGGCGGCACACCCGGCGAGCTGGTCCCCGGAGCGAGCGGGGGTGGCCTTCGCCATGAGGTCGACGAGACCGTCGAAACGGTAGGTCGTGCCGCCGAGGCTCTGACGGCGTATCGGTCCCCCTGCCCCCGGACCGGCCACGCTCACTCCAGCTCCTGCTCGGCGCGGGCCAGTGCGGCGAACTCCTCGTCGGGGGAGGCGGCCACGAGGTGGTGACGGCTGTAGAGGGCGAAGTACGCCATGAACGCGGTGAAGACCGCCACGCACCACAGGGCTGCGGTGCTGTCGACGAGGAACGTGGCGACGACCGACAGCGCCGCCACGGCCAGCGCGAAGCCGGTGGTCGCGATGCCGCCCGGCGTCCGGTAGGGCCGGGGCATGTCGGGCTCGCGGACCCGTAGCACCACGTGGCTCACCATCATCAGCACGTAGCTGAGGGCCGCGCCGAAGACGGCCATGTTGAGCAGGAGCGCACCCTGGCCGGTCAACGAGAGCCCGAACCCGACGATGCCCGGGACGACGAGCGCCAGCACCGGCGCCTTGCGGCGGTTCGTGACCGACAGCGCCGTCGGCAGGTAGCCGGCCCGCGACAGCGCGAACAGCTGGCGCGAGTAGGCGTAGATGATCGAGAAGAAGCTCGCGACGAGCCCCGCCAGGCCCACGTAGTTGACGACGGTCGCGGCCGTCCCGTCGCCGAGAGCCTCCACGAGGGGGTTGCCCGATGACGACATCGCCTCCGCGCCCCCGGCGCCGGGCGTGAGCACGAGGACGGCGACGCAGGTGACGAGCAGGACCGACATCGCCGCGATGATCCCGCGTGGCACGTTGCGCTCGGCGTCGGCCGCCTCCTCGGCGGCGAGCGGGACGCCCTCGATGGCGAGGAAGAACCAGATGGCGAACGGGATCGCCGCCCAGATGCCGAGGTAGCCGAAGGGCAGGAGCTCCGAGGCCCCGGCGGCGTCGGTCGGAGCGATGTCGGTGAGCCGCGAGGCGTCGAAGTCGCCGATCGCCGCGATCGCGAACACGAGCAGGCCGACGAGCGCGACGGAGGTGATGACGAACATGACCTTGAGCGCCTCGCCCACCCCGGCGAGGTGGATGCCGATGAAGAGGGCGTACACCGCCAGGTACACCCACCAGCCGTCGGTGATGCCGAACAGGCCGAGCGACTCGACGTAGGCGCCGATGAAGGTCGCGATGGCGGCAGGGGCGATCGCGTACTCGATGAGGACCGCGGTCCCGGTGGCGAAGCCGCCCCAGGGCCCGAGCGCACGCCGGGCGAACGTGTAGCCGCCACCTGCGGCGGGCAGCGCCGACGACAGCTCGGCCATGCCGAGGACGAGGGCCAGGTACATGGCGGCGACGATCACCGTCGCGATGAGCAGGCCGCCGAAGCCGCCCTCGGCGAGGCCGAAGTTCCAGCCCGAGTAGTCACCCGAGACGACGTAGCTGACGCCCAGCCCGGCCAGCAGGACCCATCCCGCCGTTCCCTGCTTCAGCTGGCGCTTCTCCAGGTACTCCTGGGCGGTCGCGTCCGTCCCGGAGGCTCCGGTGGGAGCCTTCTCCTGCTGGGCCATGTCCCCTCCTCGTGTGCGTGAGGGTCGCGACGCTAACGAGACGATGTTTCGACCGCGTGTGCGTCCCGTTGCCACCGTGCGCGATCCCCGCGGCAGTCGGTGGACGGCTGGGGCGCGGGACCTACGCTGGTGCCATGACGCACGACGGCGGACCACGACGCGAGAGCTGGAGCGCGCGCACCAACCGCGCCGTGCACGGGGCGACCACTCGCGTCGACGGGCAGACGGCCGACGCCGCGCACCGTGCGGTCGCCGTCATCGTCCCGGCCGTGCGGCTGATGCGGATCCCGTCGCTCCTGCTGGCGGTCGCACCCCTGCCGTTCCTGGCGGCCACGTTCGCGCTCGGCCTGGCGTCCGGCAGCACCGTCGGCACGGTGCTCGTGGTAGCCGCGGTCCTGCTGGCCCTGGTGCCCGCGGCCTTCGCGGCGCGTCGCCACCGTGTGCTCCGGGCGGTCGAGGAGCCCGAGCAGCTGGCCACCGAGCTCGGCATCGCGGTGAGCCTGAGCGACAAGGTCGACGAGACGCGCGGCGCACTCACCTCGATCGCCGGCGGCGGGGGCTGGCGGGTGCTGTCCCGGCTCAAGGGCGTGTGGTCGGGCGTCGGCATGACCGGGCGGTGGATCGAGGGCGTGGGCGACCTCCCGCGCGCCCGCTACTTCGTGCCGCCCAAGATCGGTACCTCGGTCAGCCTGGTCGTCGCCACGCTCTGGACCGTGCCGATCTCGGCGCTGCTGGCCTTCTTCGCCCTCGTCGCGGCCATCGCCGGGACGCTCTGACCGCAGCGAGGTCCCCCGACGAGCTCGTCGGGAGTGCTTCACTGGATGTCATGAGCGGTCCGGCGCCCTGGCCACCCGTCCCAGCCGTCATCGGTCATCGCGGTGTGCCGGGCCTCCGCCTGGAGCACACCCGCGCGTCCTACGAGCTGGCGATCGAGCAGGGGGCCGACTACATCGAGCCCGACGTGGTCGCCACGCGCGACGGACACCTCGTCGTGCGGCACGAGAACGAGATCGGGCACACCACCGACATCGCCGCGCGCCCGGAGTTCGCCGACCGGCGCACCACGAAGCGGATCGACGGCGTGTGGCTGAGTGGCTGGTTCACCGAGGACCTCACGCTCGAGGAGGTCAAGACCCTGCGCGTGCGCGAGCGTCTCCCGCAGCTGCGCCCGCAGAACCTCCCCCTCGCCGGCACGCAGCAGGTGCTGACGTTCGAGGAGGTCCTGGAGATCGCCCGCCGGGCCGATCGTCGGGTGGGGGTCTACGTGGAGACCAAGCACCCCACCTACTTCCGCGGGCTGGGTCTCGACCTGGACGACCGGCTGCTCGACGCGCTGGAGGCCGCCGACCTGAACCGTCCGGACGCCGACGTCCCGGTGGTGATCCAGTCGATGGAGACCGCCAACCTGCGCGGGTTGCGGCCGCGCACACCGCTCACGCTCGTCCAGCTGCTCGACCGCAAGGACGCGCCGTGGGACCTGGTGGCCGCCGGTGACCCGCGCACCTACGCGGACCTGACCACGAGCGACCAGCTGGCCGAGCTCGCCCGCCACGTCGACGGCATCGGTCCGAACAAGACGCTGGTCATCGCGCGGCGACGGGGTCACTGGCTGGACGGGGAGACCGGCCTGGTGGAGCGCGCGCACGCCGCGGGTCTGCTCGTGCACATCTGGACGATGCGCGACGAGAACAACTTCCTGCCCGCCGACTTCCGCTCCAGCGCCGACGTGGCCGCCCGCGGCGACGCCGAGGCCGAGTACCTCGCGTTCTTCGATGCCGGGGTGGACGGGGTGTTCACCGACTACGCCGCCACCGCGGTGGCGGCGCGTGACCGTTGGCTCGTCGCCGGGGGTCAGTCGCGGCGGTCGGGATCGATGTCGTCGGTCTCGTCGTAGTCCGCGACGTCCGGGGCGACAGGCGCCGCGGCCCGCGGCGCACGGCCGCGCCGGCTGACGACGAGCGTCGCGGCCAGGCCGAGGACGCCGAGGACGATGAGTCCGACCGCGACGGCGCGCCCGATCTGGTCACCGTCGAGCACGTCCTGGCCCCGCGCAGCCCACAGGCCGGCCGCGGCGAGGAAGAACAGGCCGAAGAGCGTGTTGAAGGGCCGCACGCGGGGGCGTCGGGTCGAGGTCGGCGAGGTGGTCATGGTGCTCCTGTCGGAAAGAGGGTCGGGGGTGGGCGGCGGCGGTCATGGGCGACGCACCTCCACCTGACCGAGCGAGTGGTCGACGTCGATCGTGAGGGCCGGACCTGTGGCGGAGGCCCGCAGTCGCCGGTCGACCCCGCTGTCGCGCTCCCCGAGGACCACGAGGTCACCGGCGCGGACCGACGCGTCGACCACGACGGGCACGCCGTCGGGCACGACGACCACGGTCTGGCCCATGCCGGTCTCGATCTCGATCGTCCGCCCGAGCAGGGCCTCCGGGTCGGACACGTCGGTCAGGTCCAGCTCGAACTGGCCGAAGCCGAAGGAGTAGCTGTCGCGGACCTGCGACGCGCTCTGCGGGGCGACGTCCAGCTCCCCGCCGCGAAGCGTGGGGACCAGGGTGCCCAGCGCGAGCACGGGCAGCAGGAGCAGCCCGATGAGCACGAGCGGGAGACCTCCTCGCGCGAAGGTGCAGAGCACGAGGCCCAGACCGACGACCGCGAGGGCCACGGCCACGTAGGTCGGCCACGTCGGGTCGGCCACGAGGCGCACCACGGCGAGGGCGATCGCGATCGACGACAGGGTCAGCAGCGTCGGGATCCAGCTGTACGGCTCACGTGGTTCCCGCGGGGGCGGGGGCTGGATCGAGCGGCGCGGCTCCGACGGAGGAGTGGGTGGGAGGCCCGCGGTCGGGTGCTCGCCGGGGGCCGTGTCGAGGACGACCGTGTCGGTGGGGGTCGACGACCACGCGGTGGCGGGATCGGTCACGGTCGGGCGGTTGGAGCCTGCGGGGTCCGACCCGGTGTCGACGCCGTGGCCCTCGTGCCCGCGCCGCCGGCCCCCGCGCCGGACCAGCCAGACGACCAGGGCGACAGGTCCGCCGATGACGAGCGCGGCCCAGAACAGCCCGTCCCCGCCCCAGCCCCAGCCACCGTCGCCGAGCACACCGAGCACGGCCAGCACCGCGGCCACCACGAGTCCGGTGTCGCGCACCTGCGCCTCGCTGGTGTCGAGCCCGAACCACTCACCGACGTGGCTGCGCGGCTCGTCGTCGGCGGGCAGCAGCAACCACCCTGCGACGTAGAGGATGACGCCGGCGAGTCCCACGAAGCACAGGACGACCGTGAGCACCCGCACGACGACCGGGTCGATGTCGAAGCGGCGGGCGACGCCGTCGCAGACGCCGGCGAGCATCCGGTCGTCGGAGCTGCGGCGCACCTCGGAGAAGGCACGGAAGCCGCGACGCGGGCCGGGTGCGTGGGGACTCGCGCCCGGGTCGGGCGCCTGGTCGGTGGGAGGGGGCTGCGTGGTCATGGCTCCATCGTCGGCCGGGCAGGGCGTGCGGCACCATCGGGCGCGACCCTGGTCCGACCCTGGTTCCCGAACCCGGGGGACCTCGGGGGACCACGGGTGCGACACCTGGTGGCGCCGGCTCGCGCGCACGTGTGACGATGCCGAGGTGAGCCAGACCGCCCTCGGAGCCAGGACCCCTCCTGGTCCGTCCTCCGACCGCCCTCGGGTGCGGCGCGCCTACCGTCCGGCGGACCATCGCGTCGTCGGCGGGGTCGCGATGGGGCTGGCCGAGCACCTCGACGTGCCGGTCCTGTGGGTGCGCGTCGGCTTCGTGGTCACCACCTGGTTCAACGGCGTCGGCGTCCTGGCCTACCTGCTGCTGTGGCGCTTCATGCCACTGCGCCGACCGGAGCTGTCGCCCGGGCTGGAGTCCGCGAGCCGTCGTGGCATGCGCGCCGCGGGCCGCCCCGGCGTCCTCGAGATCGTGCAGACCGTCGCCGTGCTCGCCGTGGGCGTCGGGGTCCTCTTCCTCGTGCAGGGCGGAGGTCGGCTCACCGGGTCGCTGCTGATCCCGCTGCTCATCGTGGTGGTCGGGGTGGCGGTCGTCTGGCGCCAGATCGACGACGCCGCCTGGCAGACCTGGCTCACCCGCACGACAGGGTGGGGCTTCGTGGCCCGCGTCGCGGTCGGGCTCGGCCTGGTCGCCCTCGGCGCCGTGTACCTCGTGACGCAGGAGCGTGGCCTGTCCGCGGTGCGCGACCTCGGGTCGGCCCTCGCCATCGCGGTCGTGGGTCTGCTCCTGCTCCTCGGGCCCTGGATCATCTCGCTCGTGACGGCCCTCGGGAGCGAGCGCCGCGAGCGCATCCGCACGCAGGAGCGCGCCGACGTGGCCGCGCACCTGCACGACTCCGTGCTCCAGACGCTGGCGCTGCTGCAGAAGAACGCCGACGACCCCGCCGCCGTCGCCACCTTGGCGCGACGTCAGGAGCGCGAGCTCCGGTCCTGGCTCTACGGGGACGAGGAGTCCCCGGGCGACTCCCTCGCCGCGGCCCTGCGGGAGGTCCGCAGCGAGGTGGAGCAGACGCACCAGCTGGTGGTCGAGCTGGTGGTGGTGGGCGACACGGCGCTCGACGCCGACCTGGTGGCGCTCGTCCGCGCCACGCGCGAGGCCGTCGTGAACGCCGCCAAGCACGCCCAGGTGGATCGCGTCGACGTGTACGCCGAGGTCGGCAGCACGCAGGTCGAGGTGTTCGTGCGCGACCGCGGGACCGGCTTCGACCCCGACCTGATCGCCGACGACCGGATGGGCGTCCGGGGCTCCATCGTGGGCCGGATGGAGCGTCATGGCGGCACCGCCCGGGTGCGCAGCACGCCGGGGGAGGGCACGGAGGTGGCGCTCACCCTCGCCCGACGCGCGGCGCCCGCTGCGGGCGAGACCTCTTCGGTGCGACCCGATCCGGCACCCCGCGACCCTGCTCCACCCGAGGCCGAGGAGGCCCCATGACCGACGACCGTCCCCCGACCGGCCGGCCCGGAGGCAGCGCGCCCCTGCGCGTGCTCATCGTCGACGACCACGCCATGTTCCGCACCGGGGTGCGCGCCGAGCTCGAGAAGGACCCCCGGCTCCAGGTGGTGGGCGAGGCCGAGGACGTCGACACCGCCGTCCCCGCCGTCCTGGAGCTGCGTCCCGACGTGGTCCTGCTCGACGTGCACATGCCCGGGGGCGGGGGAGCCGAGGTGATCCGGCGGGTCGACCGCACCGCACCGGACGTGCGGTTCCTGGCGCTGTCGGTCAGCGACGCCGCCGAGGACGTCATCGGCGTGATCCGCGCCGGCGCGCGCGGCTACGTCACGAAGAACATCTCCGGCAGCGAGCTCGTCGACGCCCTCCACCGCGTCGCCTCGGGCGACGCCGTGTTCAGCCCTCGCCTCGCCGGCTTCGTGCTCGACGCCTTCGCGGGGACGATCGAGGTGGCGCAGGTCGACGAGGACCTCGACCGACTGACCGAGCGCGAACGCGAGGTCATGCGGCTCATCGCCCGCGGCTACGCCTACAAGGAGGTCGCGAAGGAGCTGTTCATCTCCGTCAAGACCGTCGAGACGCACGTCTCGAGCGTTCTGCGCAAGCTGCAGCTATCGAGCCGGCACGAGCTCACCAAGTGGGCGAGCGACCGGCGTCTGATCTGAGGTCCGAGGGCGCGTCCTTCGAAGGGCTTTCGGTCGTCGGTGCGTGCCCTCCGCTGAGGCTCCGCTCGCCCGGTGCGTCGCCTCGCCTGGGTCTTCGCTCGCTGCTGCGCTACTGCGGCGCCGAGTCGGGGCGTTCTCCGAGTGGGCCTCGGCCGGCGGAGGGGTCTGGGTCCGGTTGGGTTCTCGGAGCGTGGCTCGAGGGGACGCAAGGTTCTGCGTTCGTGCGTGAGGGGTCGAACGATGCTGCCTTTGCTACGGGATCCCGTCACCAACGCAGCATCGTTCGGGCTTCAGCACGCGAAGGCAGAATCGTGCGTCCCCGGTGCGCGGGGTGGGCAGGGATTCTCCCTTCTCGCGGACCGTTCCACGGGAAGGGAGAATCCCTGCCCCTACGGCGCCCGAGTCGTCGCCACGATGCTCCCTTCGCGAGGCACGGTCCACGCGAAGGGCGAATCGTGCGTGGATCCCGCGCAGATGGAGAATCGTGGCCGCGCCCCGCAGTCCCACCCGAGTCCAGACCCCCTGCTGCGGTCGAGGCCCTTCCGGAGACCGCCCCGACTCGGAGCCACAGCAGCGCAGCCGCGGGCGGAGACCCAGCCGCCCCGCACATCCGACCGAGCCGAGACCCACCGCTCCGGTCGAGGCCCTTTCGGAGCGCCGGTCCACTCGCGGCCACAGCGACGCAGGAGCGAGCGAAGCCCCAGCCGCACCGACGCAGCAGCGGGCCAACGCCCATCGGAGAACCGACGTGGAGACTGGTCCCCATGGATCTCCTGCTCCTCACCGTGATCGGCGTGCTGGTCATCGTCGCTGCGACCTCGCTCGCCGGACGTCTGGGGGTCGCGGCGCCGCTGATCCTCGTCCTCGTGGGTGTCGCGATCTCCTACGTCCCGGGGGTGCCCCGGTTCGAGATCGCACCGGAGGTGATCCTGGCGGGGGTGTTGCCACCGCTGCTCTACGCGGCGTCGGTGAACATGCCGACGGTGGACTTCCGTCGCGACTTCAAGGCGATCAGCGGCCTGTCGGTGGTGCTCGTGCTCGCGTCCGCCACCACGCTCGGCTGGCTGCTGCCGCTCGTGGTGCCGGGGCTCGGCTTCGCCGAGGCATTCGCCCTCGGAGCCATCGTGAGCCCGACCGACGCCGTCGCGACGTCGATCGTGCGTCGCACCGGGGTGGCGCCCCGCCTCGTCACGGTGCTCGACGGCGAGAGCATGCTCAACGACGCCACCGCGCTCGTGCTGCTGCGGACTGCGGTCGCCGCCACGGGGGCCTCGGTGTCGATCTGGCAGGTCGGGCTCGACTTCGTGCAGGCGGTCGTCGTGGCCGTGCTCGTCGGCGCCCTGGTCGCGGCGGTCAGCCTGCTCGTGCGCTCGCTCGTGGAGGACGCGACCGTCGCCACGTCGATCTCGTTCGTCGTCCCCTTCCTGGCCTATGCGCCGGCCGAGCACCTGGGCGGGTCCGGTCTCGTGGCCGTGGTCGTGGCCGGGCTGGCGATCGGGGCCCGCGGCCTGGTGGAGCTGCGGGCGGAGGACCGGATCGCGGAGGAGGTCAACTGGCGGACCATCGCCTTCCTGCTGGAGGGTGCGGTGTTTCTCGTGATGGGCCTGGAGCTGCGGCCCCTCATCGCCGACTTCGAGGCCTCGGGCCAGCCGTGGAGCCGGCTCGCGACGGTGACGGCCATCGCGTTGGCCGTGCTGTGGGTGGGGCGCTCGCTCTACGTCGGGCTCCTGCTCCTCGGGCTGCGTCGTGACCGGAAGGCGTCGGCACGTCATGCCCCACGCCTGGCCACCTTTCGTGAGTACCTGGCGTCCGACGACGCCCAACGGCACTCCCAGCGGCGTCGCGAGAGGGCGCTCCAGGCGATCGCCCGTCGCGAGGCCGACCTCACCTTCTACGAGGAGCAGCGGCTGGGCCGTCGCGACGGTGTGGTCCTCGTGTGGGCCGGCATGCGCGGGTGCATCACGCTCGCCGCCGCCCAGACACTCCCGCCCGACACGGTGCAGCGCAGCCTGCTCGTGCTCGCTGCGTTCTGCGTGGCCGGGCTCTCGCTGCTCGTGCAGGGTGGCACGTTGTCGTGGGTGGTCCGACGTCTCGGCGCCGAGTCCGACCGCACGGAGCAGCGCCGCGGGCAGCTCCGGGCGCTCCTCGACGCGCTGGGGGAGGTGGCCGACGCCCGCTGCACGGAGGTGCGGGAGACCGGCCTGGACGGCCGGTCGATCGATCCCGAGGCGGTGGAGCAGGTGCGCCGCCGCCGCACCCCCGCTGCGGAGTGGGAGTGGGCCGGCGACGACGGGCCCGAGCGCGACCGGCGTCTCGACGACTTCGCCCGGCTGAGGCGTGTGGTGCTGGACGACCAGCGCGAGGCGTTGCTCGACCTGCGTGCCGAGGGCCGGTACGACTCGCAGGTGCTCGACAGCGTCCTGTCCCGGCTCGACGTCGCCGAGATCGCCGCGGTCCGCCGGCCGCATCCCTGACGGACGTCAGGAGATCTCGGCACGCATCACGAGCCACAGTCCCGCGAGGGTCGGCAGGAGCAGCCACACCGTCCCGGTGACCCCCAGCTGGGCCCACTCGGTGGCCGAGAGCCCGCCCTCGTAGAGCGCGCCGTGCGCCCAGCCGAAGTCGACCCAGCCCACGACGTCGCGGTACCAGTCCTGCGTCGCGTAGAGCAGCTGGCTGAGGGTCGGCAGGAGACCCCAGAACACGAAGTACGCCACGAGCGCCACGGCCGAGCTGCGGGTGACGACGCCGAGCATGAACCCGACGAACATGCCGAGCACCTGCGCGAGCACCAGCGTGCCGACCTGGCCGACGGTCAGGTCGATCACCGGCTCGGTGCCACGCAGCGCGGGTCCGAGGTAGGCCCCGCCGAGCGCCACCACGAGCGCCAGTGCCATGGCGCCGACGCCGATGATCGTCGTGACGACGGCCTTCGCCGCGATGGTCCGGCCCCGACGTGGGACGAGGGTGAAGGTGGTGAGCCCACTGCGCTGGGACCACTCACCGGTCACGAGCAGGATCGAGACCACGGGCAGCAGCACCGCCATGGGCGTGCCGACGGCCGAGCCGAACGTCTCGAAGGTCAGGGCGTCGTCGGGTGCCCACAGCATGACCGCGGCCGTGGCGAGCACCGCGACGATGCCGATGCTGGCGAGCAGCCACGTGCCGGCCCGGGTGTCGAACGTCTTGCGCATCTCGACCCCGACGACGCGACCGAACGGGATCGGCTCGGGCACGGCGCGCGAGCCAGGTCGAGCGGGAGCGGTGGCGGGGTGGGTGGCGGTGCTCATGCTGCGGCTCCTGCCGGTGTCGTGGTGCCGCGGGTGGGCGTGGCCTCGCGCTGCGTCCCGGCGGTCAGCTCGAGGAACATCTCTTCGAGGCCGGCGCCGTCGGCGGCGCGTAGCTCGGTCAGGTGGATCGACGCCGTGACGGCGACGTGGCCGACGGCTGCGGGGTCGGCGTCCACGCGCAGCCCGTCGCCGACGTCGGTGGTGCGGTGGCCCGCCGCGGCGAGTGCCGCACGCAGGGCGAGGAGGTCGGGGCTGCGCACGACGGTGCCGGCCGAGGCCAGCAGCTCGGCCTTCGTGCCCTGGGCCACGATGCGGCCCTGCCCGATGACGACGAGGTCGTCGGCGACCACCTCGATCTCGTGCAGGAGGTGCGACGACAGCAGCACGGTGGCGCCGTCGTCGGCGTAGCGACGCAGCACGTCGCGCATCCACCGGATGCCGGCGGGGTCCAGCCCGTTGGCCGGCTCGTCGAGCACGAGGACCTCGGGCCGACCGAGCAGGGCCGTCGCCAGGCCGAGGCGCTGGCGCATGCCGAGGGAGTAGTGACGCACGCGGCGCGCCGACTCGGCCTCCGACAGCGAGACGAGGTCGAGCATCTCGTCGACGCGTCGGGGCGACAGTCCCATGGTGCGGGCCGCGAGGGTGAGGATCTCGCGACCGGTGCGGCCGGCGTGCTGGGCTGAGGCGTCGAGCAGGACCCCGACCTCCAGGCCGGGGTTCGGCAGGTCGACGTAGCGACGTCCGCACACCTCGGTGCTGCCGGACGTCGCAGGGGTGAGCCCGGTCAGCACGCGCAACGTGGTCGACTTGCCGGCGCCGTTCGGGCCGAGGAAGCCGGTCACGCGCCCCGGGCGGGCGGTGAAGGTGACGTCGTCGACGGCGGTGAACCGCCCGTACGACTTGGTGAGGGAGTCGATCGTGATCATGACGGCCAGCCTCGTCCTGCAGGACGTCCTGGGGCATCGGGGAGCACGCTGGTCGCGACCCTGGGGGCACCCCGGGTCGACCCTGGCGCTCCGTTGGGTCGCTCGGTGCGGCGATCGAGCGACGTTCACCCGTCCGCAACGAACCGGGTCTAGCCTCGGACCATGAGTGACCCGCACCTGATCGTGCTGTTCGGCGCGACCGGCGACCTGGCCCGACGCAAGCTCCTCCCCGGGCTGCTGCACCTGCTGCGCTCGAGGCTGGTCGCGGACTCGCGCATCATCGCGGTGTCCATGGACGACCTCGACGACGACGGCTTCCGGGCGTTCGCGCAGCAGGCCTGCCAGGAGTTCGGACGTCCCGTCCCGGACGCGGAGTGGGACGACTTCGCCCCCAAGCTGCACTACGTCAACGTGTCCGAGGGCCCCGAGCGGCTGGCCGAGATGGCGGCGTCCCTCGAGGCGGAGCTGGGTGGTGAGCCGCGGCGCCTGCACTACCTGAGCGTGCCGCCGAAGGCCGCGATCGACGTCGTGCAGACGCTGGCGCACGCACGCCTGGTGGACCGCTCGCGGATCATCATGGAGAAGCCGTTCGGCACCGACCTCGCCTCGGCCCGCTCGCTCAACGCGCGGATCCACGAGGTCTTCGACGAGCAGCAGATCTTCCGCATCGACCACTTCCTGGGCAAGGAGGCGGCCCTCAACATCCTCGCGTTCCGGTTCGCGAACGGCCTGTTCGAGCCGATCTGGAACCGCACGTTCATCGACCACGTCCAGATCGACGTCCCCGAGACGCTGTCGCTCAAGGGCCGCTCGGGCTTCTACGAGGGCACGGGCGCGTTCAAGGACATGGTCGTGACGCACCTGTTCCAGATCCTCGCGTTCATGGCGATGGAGCCGCCGACGTCGCTCGACTCCGACTCCATCAGCGAGGAGAAGAACAAGGTCTTCCGGTCGATGCTGCCGCTGCGGCCGTCCGACGTCGTGCGGGGCCAGTACCAGGGCTACCGCGAGGAGCCCGGGGTGCAGCACGACTCCGAGACGGAGACCTTCGTGGCGCTCCGCGCGCAGATCGACAACTGGCGCTGGGCCGGGGTGCCGTTCTACCTGCGGACCGGCAAGCAGATGGCCGAGGGGGCGCGCATCATCTCGATCGCCTTCCGGGAGCCGCCGAAGTCGATGTTCCCCGCCGGCTCCGGGGTGGGGCTGTCGGGTCCGGACCACCTGACCTTCGACCTCGCCGACTCCTCGCGCATGTCGTTGTCGTTCTACGGCAAGCGGCCCGGGCCCGGCATGCGTCTGGACAAGCTGTCCATGCAGTTCGCCATGCAGGACACGGCCCGCGCCGACGAGGTGCTCGAGGCCTACGAGCGGCTCATCCTCGACGCGATGAAGGGGGAGCGGACCCTGTTCACCACCGCGGAGGGCATCGAGCGGCTGTGGGAGATCTCCCAGCCGCTGCTCGACGACCCGCCGCCGGTGCGCCCGTACCCGCCGGGAACCTGGGGTCCGAACTCGGTGCACCAGCTGATCGCCCCGCGTGCCTGGCGGCTGCCGTTCGAGCGGACGTGGCGCAACCCCAACGAGTTCGCCCAGTAGCCCAGCAGCTCGGGCGCCGGACCACCCGAGCGGGGTCAGGGCGCGTCGCGCACCAGGTGCACGACCGGGAACGGGCGGCCGAAGGCGTCGGTGGTGTGGGTGCGCAGACGCCTGAAGCCGTGTGCGGTGTAGAAGCCGAGGCCGTGGGTGTTGCCCGCATAGACCTCCACGCTGGTGGGGCGCACGTGGTCGAGCAGCAGGGTGCCGATGCCGCTGCCGTGCACGGCGGGCTCGACGTAGAGGAGCTCCAGGTGCGGCCCCCGCACGCCGGCGAGTCCGAGCGGGCGCCCGGTGTCGTCCTCGGCCACCCAGACGTCCATGGACGGCAGCAGGGCGTCGCGCAGGTACGGGTGGGCCTCGGCGAAGTCGTCGTCGGACATGAACCCGTGGCTGGTCCGAGCCGCCCGCTCCCAGAGGTCGGTCAGCTCGTCGAGGTCGCGCTCCCCGGCGAGCCGGACGGACACGGGGTCGGCGTTCATCGGCCCCACGCGTCCTCGACGAGCCGCAGCGCCTGGTCGCGGGAGAGTCCTGCCCGGCGGGCGTCGGCGGCGTAGCGGGTGGCCGAGGCCCGGGTGTCCTCGTCCACGGCGACCGCGGCGGCGACGAAGGTGCCGCGTCGGCCGTGGGTCTCGATCACGCCGTCTGCCTCGAGCTCGCGGTAGGCGCGGGCCACGGTGTTGACCGCGAGCCCCAGGTCGGCGGCCAGCTGGCGGACGGTCGGCAGCTTGTGCCCGGGCGGCAGGGAGCCGTCGGCCGCGCCGGCGGCCACCTGCCGACGCACCTGCTCGAACGGGGGCTCGGCCGTGGCCGGGTCCACCACGAGGGCGATCACGCGGCCACCGCCTGGCGGTTGGTCCGCCGGACGGCGACGAGCCCGCCGACGAGGACGACCACGAGTGCGCCGAGGACGAGGGCCGTCGTGCGCAGCGCCCCCGGACCGGCGGCGATCGCGGGGGCGAGCAGAGCCGTGAGCGTCAGGACGCCACCGCTGGCGAGCAGGTTCTCGGTGAACCGGTCGATGCTCACGGCACCGGCGACGGTCGCGACGGCCAGGGTCTGGTCGTCCTCCGCGACGAGCGCCTGCCGCACCATGCGGGCTCGGACGCCGATGCAGACGACCATCACGACGAGGGCCCCGCTCGCGGCGGCCACGGCGCCGTTCCCGCCGTCGACGCCGTCGACGAGGGTGGCCACGGCGAGCGCGAACCCGGCGACGGCCGCGACGACGAGGGCCAGCTCGCCGATCCGTTCAGCGGTGCTGCCGTGAGCCGTGCGCGGCACGAGCGACGCGGCTCGGCGGCCGCGGGGTGACGGGGTCCGGCGCACGACGTTGACGGCCTCGGAAGCGACGGCGCACACGACGGTCGAGGTCAGCACGATCGCGACGTGGGCGAGGCCGTCGGGCCCGGAGGTGTCGCCCGCGCCGACCCCCGCCACGAGCGGCACGATGCCGAGGAGAGTCCCGATGCCGGCACCCACGGCCCCGACCTGGAGTCGGTGGGTCAGCTCGGCGACCAGGGCGTCGCGGTCGACGTCGACCCGGGTGCGCCGTGCCCAGACGGCGGCGTGGGCCACTGCCTGGCGCGGTGCCGTGCAGTACAGCACGACGGCGAGTGCGAGCAGGACGATGACGAGGGTGGTGGTGCTCATGGTCGGTCCCCGATCCGGTTCGACGACGGTTTGTCTCAACCTTTGTATCGCATTGTAGTGACACAATCAAGTCTGCGGGCGAGCCGGGGCGGGCCGCCTCGGTGGCAGGCGAGCCGGAGGTGGCGGGATCGGGGTGTCAGGCCTCCCGTCTAGGCTGGACCGGTCATGACGCTGCCGTTCCCCGTGCCCCAAGGTGCCCGCCCCCCGTCTCCCTCCGACGGCACCGGAGGTGGTGCCGGCAGCGGGCGGTCCGGGCGACGCGCGGCGCGCTCGGAGACGCTGCTCGAGGGACTGAACGACGCCCAGCGGGCTGCCGTGTCCCACGCTCCCGGTCCGGTGCTCGTGGTGGCCGGTGCCGGGTCCGGCAAGACCCGCGTCCTCACCCGACGCATCGCCTGGCTGATCGCCGCACGCGGCGCCCATCCGGGCTCGATCCTGGCCATCACCTTCACCAACAAGGCCGCCGCCGAGATGCGCGAGCGCGTGGCCGAGCTGGTGGGCGGGCCGTCGCGAGCCATGTGGGTGAGCACGTTCCACTCCTCGTGCGTGCGCATCCTGCGGCGCGAGGCCAACCGATTCGGCTACACGTCGACGTTCAGCATCTACGACGCGGCCGACTCCCGACGCCTCATGACCATGGTCTGCCGCGACATGGGCCTGGACCCCAAGCGGGTGAACCCGCGCGCGGTCCTGCACTGGGTCTCCAACCTCAAGAACGACCTGGTCGACCACGAGTCCGCGGGTGGTCACGCCACCAACGGCACCGAGGAGCTCTACGCCGAGGCCTACGGGCTCTACCAGCAGCGGCTGCGCGCGGCCAACGCCATGGACTTCGACGACCTGATCATGCAGACCGTCCACCTGTTCCAGGCGTTCCCCGACGTCCGCGAGACCTACCGCCGCCGCTTCCGGCACGTGCTCGTCGACGAGTACCAGGACACCAACCACGCCCAGTACGCCCTCGTGCGCGAGCTGTGCGACCCCGAGACCGACCCGGACCTCGACCTCATGGTCGTGGGAGACTCCGACCAGTCCATCTACGCCTTCCGCGGTGCCAACATCCGCAACATCCTGGAGTTCGAGGAGGACTACCCGAACGCCTCCACCGTGCTGCTGGAGCAGAACTACCGCTCGACCCAGACCATCCTCAACGCCGCCAACGCCGTCATCAGCCGCAACGAGGGACGCAAGGACAAGAACCTGTGGTCGGCGGCCGGCGAGGGCGAGCGCATCGTCGGCTACGTCGGCGACGACGAGCGCGACGAGGCCCAGTTCATCGCCGACGAGGTCGACCGGCTGACCGATGCCGGCGACGCCAAGGCCTCCGACGTCGCCGTCTTCTATCGCACCAACGCGCAGTCGCGCGTGTTCGAGGAGGTCTTCATCCGCGTGGGCCTGCCGTACCGCGTCGTCGGCGGGGTGCGGTTCTACGAGCGCAAGGAGATCAAGGACGCGCTCGCCTACGTGCGCGCGCTGATCAACCCCCGCGACACGGTCTCGCTGCGACGCATCGTCAACGAGCCCAAACGCGGCATCGGCGACGGCGCGCAGGCCGCGGTCGAGCGGTTCGCCGCACGCGAGCAGATCTCGTTCTGGGACGGTCTGCAGCGCGCGAAGGAGGCCGGTGACCTGGCCTCGCGCTCGCTCAACGCCGTCACCACCTTCGCCGAGACCATGGCCGAGCTGCGCGAGCTGGCCCTGTCGGGCGAACCCGCCGACGTCGTGCTCGAGGCCGCGCTCACCCGCACCGGCTACCTGACCGCGCTCGAGTCGAGCAAGGACCCGCAGGACGAGACCCGCGTCGAGAACCTGGCCGAGCTGGTGGCGGTCGCGCGCGAGTTCGTCGTGAACGCCTCGACGGTCACCGACGAGGAGACGGGCCGCGAGGACGGCGACCTGACGCGCGGCTCCCTGGAGGCGTTCCTCGAGCAGGTCGCGCTCGTGGCCGACGCCGACGCCGTGCCCGACGAGGGTGACGGGGTGGTCACCTTGATGACCCTGCACACCGCCAAGGGCCTGGAGTTCCCCGTGGTGTTCCTGACCGGGCTCGAGGACGGCGTCTTCCCGCACCTTCGGGCCCTCGGCGACGCCTCCGAGCTGCAGGAGGAGCGACGTCTTGCCTACGTCGGCATCACACGGGCCCGCGAGCGGCTCTACGTCACGCGCGCCATGAGCCGGGCGGCGTGGGGCGCCCCCTCGTACAACCCGGCGTCACGCTTCCTCGACGAGCTGCCCGGCCACCTGCTCGACTGGCGTCGTGAGGCGCAGTCGCCCACGGCCTGGACCCGAGCTGCGTCGTCCAGCGGTCGGTCCACGTCCAGCGCCCCGGCCTTCACGGCCAAGGCCGCGGCGGCCCGGTCGCAGCGCAAGCGCGACATCCCCTCGCTCGACCCGGGGGACCGCGTCACCCACGACAGCTTCGGCCTCGGCACCGTCGTGGCCCTCGACGGCCAGGGCGACAACGCCGTCGCGAGCGTCGACTTCGGCTCCCAGGGCGTCAAGCGCCTGCTCCTGCGCTACGCCCCCGTCGAGAAGCTCTGACCGATCGGCCCCGCCACACTGGCCGGGTCCGCACCGTCAGAGGTAGGTGGCGCGTGGAATCGGCTGTTCAGAGGGAGGTGGCACGCGGAATCTGGCGGTCGGAGGTAGGTGGCACGCGGATACGCGTCCTCATTCCGCGGCTCTCCTACCTCTGACGGCGCGATTCCGCGGTCTACCTACCTCTGACGGGGGGTCGGGTGCAACGCGGGGGCTGCTCCATCGAGGCTCCTGAGGCCGACCTGGGTCGGAGCCGGGGCGGCGCAGCGGCAAGCGAGCTCGCGACGGAGCGTGCAGGCATGCCGATCAACGCAGCGCGGCTCGAGACCGGCCGTTCGGACCCGGCAGGATCAGGGGGTGACGCCGTGCTCGCGGAGCGCAGCGTCGGGGTCGACGGGTCCGCCGCCGCCCGGGTGCACCTCGAGGTGCAGGTGCGGGCCGGTGACGTTGCCCGTGGAGCCGGTGTAGCCGATCGTCTGGCCGGCGCCGACCTTGTCGCCGACGTTGACGGAGACCCGGCTCTGGTGGCAGTACCAGATCTCGGTGCCGTCGTCGAGCGTGACGATGGTGCGGTTGCCGTAGGCACCCTCGTAGCCGGCCGACGTCACGGTGCCCGCGGCGACCGAGACGATCGTCGAGCCGGACGGCCCGGCGAAGTCGAGGCCGGTGTGGGTGCTCGACCACAGCGAGCTGGCCTGGCCGAAGCGCGCCGTGAGGCGGTAGCCGGTGACGGGCAGGACCCACTGGTTGGACTTGTACTCGTCGGCGACGTTCTGCGCCTTGTCGCGCAGCTCCTCGTCGACCTTGAGCTTCTGCGAGGCCTGCTGCTCCGTCTGGCGCTGGAGCGTCGCCTTGTCGATCTCGGGGGTGACGTCGACGTCCTGCGTGCCGGTGTAGCTGGCCGAGATCGTCTGGTAGCCCGACTGCAGCGCACCGCGGTCGGCCTGCGACGAGAAGGCGCCGGCTCCGATGCCTGCGACGACGAGGGCGAAGGCACCCGCTGCGGCGGGCGTCAGCCGGAAGCTCCGACGACGGCGCTGCGGGCGGCTGACGGCCCGACGTCCGCCGGGGAGCGTGTCGCGAGGGGTCTGCTGCCGTACGTCGAGGCGACGTTTGGGGGCAGACGAAGACACGCAGGAACCTCCGGGCGGCAGGGCGGGACCCGACGAGTCTAGAGGACGCATGGGTCTGGTCAAGGAGCAAAGGTCACGATCGAGGGCCGAACGCCGGGTTCCCCGCGTGGAAGGCAGGCCCCGTGTGAGCAGGTTCACGCGCATGGGCGACGATCTCGACGTGCAGTCCTCCCGCGTCGTGGTCGCGATCCTCGATCTCGACACCGCCCTCGACACCGCCCCCGACACCGCCCCCGACACCGCCTCCGACACCGCTCTGCGGAGCGCGCGGACGGCGAGCGCGGAGGGGCACGAGGTCGTGTACCTGGGCCGCAGCGACCCGCAGGCCACGGCGTGGGCGGTCAGGGCCGAGGACGCGGCCACCGCGCTGGTCGTGGCCGACGACGCGTCCGCGCAGCAGCTCCGCGAGGCGCTGGACGCGATGGGGCTCCACGAGGTGCAGGTCTCCCGCGTCGCGTCACGGTGATGGCTCACGGCGGGTCGGGAGCCGTTCGTGGCCGTGGCCCTGTGACGCACCCCATCGCCCGGACCGGCCGCGCAGAGGCTAGAGTCCCGAGAGGCTCTGACCTACCTCAGAGGACCTGGACAACCAAGGACGGTCATCACCGTGGATCTGATGGAATACCAGGCGAAGGAGCTCTTCGCCAAGCATGGCGTCGCGACGACGCTCGGCACGGTCGTGCAGACCGCCGATGAAGCCAAGGCAGCAGCTGAGCAGATGGGCGGCGTGACCGTCGTCAAGGCTCAGGTGAAGGCCGGCGGTCGCGGCAAGGCAGGCGGCGTCAAGCTCGCCAAGACGGCCGACGAGGCCTACGAGCACGCCTCCAACATCCTGGGCATGGAGATCAAGGGCCTCACGGTCAACCGCGTGCTCGTCACGCCGGCCACGCCCCCGGTCGAGGAGTACTACTTCTCGTTCCTGCTCGACCGCTCCAACCGCAGCTACCTGTGCATCGCGAGCGTCGAGGGTGGTGTGGAGATCGAGGAGGTCGCCAAGACCAACCCCGAGGCCGTGCGCCAGATCCCGATCGACGCCGACGCCGGTGTCGACGAGGCCAAGGCCCGCGAGATCGTGGCCGACGCGAAGTTCCCCGCCGAGCTCGCCGACCAGGCCGTGGCCATGGTCCAGTCGCTCTGGAAGGTCTTCGTCGAGGAGGACGCCACCCTCGTCGAGGTCAACCCGCTCGCCCGTCTCGACGGCGACAAGCTCGAGGCGCTCGACGGCAAGGTGTCGCTCGACGACAACGCCTCCGAGGTGCGCCACCCCGAGCACGAGGACTTCGTGATCCACGAGGAGGCCGACCCGCTCGAGGCGAAGGCCAAGGAGAAGGGCCTCAACTACGTCAAGCTCGACGGCGAGGTCGGCATCATCGGCAACGGCGCGGGACTCGTCATGAGCACCCTCGACGTGGTCGCCTACGCCGGCGAGAAGCACGGCGACGTGAAGCCGGCGAACTTCCTCGACATCGGTGGCGGAGCGTCGGCGCAGGTCATGGCCGACGGTCTCGACGTCATCCTCGGTGACCCGCAGGTCAAGAGCGTCTTCGTGAACGTCTTCGGCGGCATCACGTCGTGCGACGCCGTCGCGAACGGCATCAAGGGCGCGCTCGAGCTGCTCGGCGACGGCGCCACCAAGCCGCTCGTGGTCCGTCTCGACGGCAACAACGTCGACGAGGGCCGCGCGATCCTGGACGAGCTGAACCACCCGCTCGTGACGCAGGTGGACACCATGGACGGTGCGGCCGACAAGGCCGCCGAGCTGGCGAACGGCTGAAGGGGCTGACATGTCGATCTTCCTGACCAAGGACTCCAAGGTCATCGTCCAGGGCATCACCGGCGGCGAGGGCTCCAAGCACACCGCCCGCATGCTGGCGGCCGGCACGAACATCGTGGGCGGCGTCAACGCCCGCAAGGCCGGCACGACCGTCACCCACACCGACGCCTCCGGCGCCGAGGTGGAGCTGCCGGTCTTCGGCACCGTGGCCGAGGCCATCGAGAAGACGGGCGCCGACGTCAGCGTCGCGTTCGTCCCGCCCGCGTTCACCAAGGACGCCGTGATCGAGGCCATCGACGCCGAGATCGGGCTGCTCGTCATCATCACCGAGGGCGTCCCCGTCCAGGACTCCGCGGAGTTCTGGGCCTACGCCCAGGGCAAGAAGACGCGCATCATCGGCCCGAACTGCCCCGGCATCATCACGCCGGGCGAGGCGCTCGCCGGGATCACGCCCGCCAACATCGCGGGCAAGGGCCCCATCGGCCTGGTGTCGAAGTCGGGCACGCTGACCTACCAGATGATGTTCGAGCTGCGCGACTTCGGCTTCTCGACCGCCATCGGCATCGGCGGCGACCCGATCATCGGCACCACCCACATCGACGCCCTCGAGGCGTTCGAGGCCGACCCCGAGACGAAGGCGATCGTGATGATCGGCGAGATCGGTGGCGACGCGGAGGAGAAGGCGGCGGCCTACATCAAGGCCAACGTCACCAAGCCCGTCGTCGGCTACGTGGCCGGCTTCACCGCTCCCGAGGGCAAGACGATGGGCCACGCCGGCGCCATCGTGTCCGACGGCGCGGGCACGGCGCAGGGCAAGAAGGAGGCCCTCGAGGCCGCCGGGGTCAAGGTCGGCAAGACGCCGTCCGAGACCGCCGAGCTCATGCGCGAGATCCTCAACGGCTGACCTCACGTCTGCTGCACGAACGGGCCCCGACCGACAGGTCGGGGCCCGTTCTGCGTGCCCGCGGTGCTCCGCACCGAGCGGCCGTCGGGACCGCACGGTCGGCCCCCGCATGGTCGGCGCAGGAAGCCCGCCCCGGGACAGGTGGGACGAGAGCGGACGGCCCGGCTCAGGAGGCTCGGCTCAGGGGGCCCGGCTCAGGAGGTCGGGCTCAGGAGGTCGGGGCGTAGGTGAGGCGCTCACCGGCCCGCTTGACGAGGGCCTCCCAGGTCTTGCGGTCCACGTCGTAGTCGCCCACGGGCGTCATGGTCACCTGGGCGACGGCCTTGCCCCGCCGCACGATGCCCGTGCGGATGACGACGCGGTCGCCCTCGGAGACCTCGAGGCTGATCTTCCAGGACCGGCCGCTGAAGCCGGAGCCCTCGATCTTCTTCTCCTGGGTCACCTCCGCGGAGAGGTTCGCGTCGGGGCAGTCGTCGATGTCGTCGCGCACCTTGTCGACGAGCTTCTTCGCCGCGTCGTCGCTGGAGTACCGCCCGACCGTCTCGGTGATGCCGAACTCGGCGGGGACGCCGACGGCGTCGGGGATGACGAAGACGCGCGAGGCGGTGGACTCCAAGCCCTTGCGGCGGAAGTCGGCCTCGTCGCACTGGGTGGCCGCGGGGTTGGTCTCCGGTCGCAGCGGTCGGGTGCCCGACCACACCTTGTCGATGTCGGCGATCGGCGGCAGGTCGACGGTGCCCAGGAAGGCCACCGAGCTCGACGTGCGCGGCGGGATGGTCCGGACGACCTCGAAGTCGTCGGTGCAGCGTCCGCCGCTGTCACGGCAGACCTTCTCGACGGACGCGTTGAGCGCCGTCGCGAACGCCTGGATGTCCGGTCCCGAGGCTCCGGTGCGCTCGTGGACCAGGGTGCTGGTGACGCGGCCGGAGTGCGCGAGGCCGACGGTGAAGACCTTCTGCGGCGACCGGTGGGACCGCAGGCGCAGGATCTGGAAGTCGCCGAACGGGCGCTTGACCACGTAGGAGCCGACCAGCTGGACGCGTGGGTGGCTGCAGTCGGCGTACCAGCCCAGCGTGGTGTCGTAGGCCTTCTCCGCGGCGGCGGTGTCGCGCGAGACCTCGATCGACTCGGCGACCCGGTCATCGGCGTCGCCGCTGCCGGCGAACGTGCGCACGAAGACCCGCAGGGGATCGGAGTCGGCGAAGCGCTGCGGCGGGCACGTGGCGTACGGGGTCTCGTTCTTCGGGTCCTCGTCGGTTCCCGACGACGACCACCGCTGGTCGGGGTCGAGCCGGGCCACCTGGGCCGGGGACAGCAGGTTCTCGGCGGTGATCTTGCGTGCCTCGAGCACCAGGTCGGGGCGCTCCGCGCCGAGCTTCTCGCGGTACGGCAGGTCGCTCTGCGTGGCCAGGGCGTCGCCGTCGGTGGCCACCAGCCCGCCGGCGAGCACGGCGACGACGCTCGCCGCGACGAGCGCGACGGTGTTGCGGCGTCGACCTCGACGCGCTGCCGTCCGCACCTCGTCGGCTCCGGGCATGCTGAGCTGCCCGGTGACGGCGCCGAGGCCCTTGAGCCGGTCCTCGAGGTCGGCGAGCGAGAGGTCGAGGCGCTTCTCGAGGCCGTCGAGCGCCGTGGTGACCGCCTCGATGCCTTCCTCGGCGCTCACCCCGACCTCGCGCGAGGCCTGGTCGAGGTCCGTGTCGCCCAGGGTCAGCAGGACGATGAGACGGCGGTCGTCGGCCGACAGGTCGTGCAGCGCCTCGAGGAGCGCGGTGTCGGCGTCCTCCTCGTGGCGGCGTCGCAGGGGATGGGTGCCACGGCTGAGCGCGGTGAGCTTCCACGCCTCGGTGCGGACGTAGGCGAGCGGGTCGCGCTGGCGGATCTTCGACCAGTCGCGCCAGGCCCGACGGTAGGCGTCGACGGTGGCCTCCTGGGCCACCTGGCGGTCGCCGCACATGGCGTACACCGCACGCAGACAGGTCGCCGAGGTCGCCTCGTAGAAGCTGGTGAACTCGTCGACGCGGGTCATCGAGCTCGCCTCCTCGGGGGTGTCGGCGTGGCTTGTCGGAACGCCACGACCTTACCGGGAGGATGGTGGGGTGAACCCGACCGTCGCGACCGCACCGCTGCGTCCGGGCTTCCTCACCGCGATCCTGACCGTGATCACGGCCTTGGTGCTGGGCTCGGGGGTGGCGCTGCTGAGCGGGGCCGACCTCGTCCCGGCGCTGCGCACGGGCGCCCGCGCCTGGCTCGTCCTCCAAGGCTCCGGCCTCGAGCTCCAGGGCGCCACGCTCGGTCTCGTGCCGCTCGGCGGGGTGCTGCTGTGCGTGGCGCTGACCGCTCGGGTGGCGCACGCCATGACGCCGGACCCGGTGGACTCGCCGGGCGCGTTCGCCGCCACCGTCGCGGGGACCTGCGGCGTGCTCGCCGCCGTCCTGGCCAGCGTGGCCAGCACTCCCTCGATCGTCGTGCACCCCGTGCGCGCGGCAGCGGCGGCCTTCGTGGTCTCCGGTGTCGGCGCCGCGCTCGGGGCCACGCTCCCGCACGGACGCGGCCGTGACCTCTGGCCCGACGCGTGGCGTCGGGCCGACGTCCGCCAGGCCGTGCGCGCCGGCGCCCTGGGCGCGCTCGTCCTGCTCGCCGCGGCCGCGGTCGTGGTGCTCGCGCTGCTGGTGCTGCACGTCGACCGGGCGTCGCAGCTGTGGGCCCTCCTCGATCCGGGTCTCGCGGGTGCTCCGGCCCTCGCGCTGCTCTGCCTGCTCGCCGTGCCGACCATGGTCGCCTGGGCGACGTCGGTCCTGCTCGGCCCCGGCTTCGTCCTCGGGTCCCAGACGTCGGTCGACCTCACGGGGTCCCAGCTCGGTGCCGTCCCGGGGCTGCCGGTGCTGGCGGCCCTGCCCGCGCCCGGCGCCTTCGGCGACGTCGTGGTCGCGCTCGGTCTGCTGCCCGTGCTCGCCGGGTTCGTGGCCGGGTGGCGGCTGCCGCGCTCGTCCGGTCCGCTGCTGGGCATCCACGACCGGCCCGTGCTCGCCCGGTGCGCCCAGGGCGCGGTGGCCGGCGGCGTCGCGGGCCTGCTCGTGGGGGTCGTGGTGGGCATCTCCGGGGGCGCCGTGGGTCCCGGACGCCTCGCGGAGGCGGGCCCGCCCGCACTCACGCCCCTGCTCGTCGCGGTGCCCGTCATGGCCCTGGGCGGTGCGCTCGGTGCGTTGGCGTCGCACTATCGTGGCGCCCGTGCCCCAGAGTCCGCGACGTCAGAGCGCTCGCCTCGTCGTCCTCGTCTCCGGCTCCGGCACCAACCTCCAGGCCCTGATCGACGCGACGACTGACCCGACCTACGGCGCCACGATCGTCGCGGTCGGCGCCGACCGCGACGGCATCGAGGGACTCGCCCGCGCGGAGCGTGCAGGCGTCCCCACGTTCGTCGAGCGGCTCGGCGACCACCCCGACCGCGACTCCTGGGACGCTGCCCTGACCGAGCAGGTCGCCGCCCACGAACCCGACCTCGTCGTCCTCGCCGGCTTCATGAAGCTCGCCGGACCCCACTTCCTGGCCCGCTTCGGCGGTCGCACGCTCAACACGCACCCGGCGCTCTCGCCGTCGTTCCCCGGCATGCACGGCCCCCGTGACGCGCTCGCGTACGGCGTCAAGATCACCGGGGCCACGCTGTTCGTCGTCGACGCCGGGGTCGACACCGGGCCGATCGTGGCCCAGGTGGCCGTGCCGGTGCTCCCCGACGACGACGAGACCACGCTGCACGAACGCATCAAGACCAGCGAGCGTCGCATGCTCGTCGACTCCGTCGGCGAGCTGGCGCGCCGCGGCTTCACCCTCAACGACCGCACCATCGAGCTCGGAGACCCTGCATGAGCACACGACAGATCAAGCGCGCCCTCGTCTCGGTGTACGACAAGACCGGGCTCGAGCAGCTGGCCCAGGCGCTGCACGCGGCCGACGTCGCCATCGTCTCGACCGGGTCGACGGCCCGCACCATCGAGGCCGCGGGCGTGCCCGTGACACCGGTCGAGGAGCTGACCGGCTTCCCCGAGTGCCTCGACGGCCGGGTCAAGACCCTGCACCCGCGCGTGCACGCCGGCATCCTGGCCGACACCCGGCTGGAGTCCCACACGGCCCAGCTGGCCGAGCTGGGCGTGGAGCCGTTCGACCTCGTCGTCGTCAACCTCTATCCCTTCCGCGAGACGGTGGCCTCGGGCGCCACGCCGGACGAGTGCGTCGAGCAGATCGACATCGGCGGTCCCTCGATGGTGCGCGCGGCCGCCAAGAACCACCCGAGCGTCGCGATCGTGACCTCGCCCGACGCCTACGCCGACGTCTCGCAGGCGCTGGCCGGCGGCGGCTTCACGCTCGAGCAGCGCAAGCGGCTCGCGGCCCAGGCCTTCGCCCACACCGCCGCGTACGACGTGGCCGTCGCCGAGTGGTTCGCCGGCGAGTACACGCGTGACGAGTCGGTCGACGGGGGCTGGCCGGCCTTCGCAGGGTCCGCCGGCACGCTGACGTCGGTGCTGCGGTACGGCGAGAACCCGCACCAGCAGGCCGCTCTCTACGCCGACGGCACCGGTGGTCTCGCCTCCGCCGAGCAGCTGCACGGCAAGGAGATGAGCTACAACAACTACGTCGACACCGACGCGGCGCGACGCGCGGCGTTCGACCACGACGAGCCCGCCGTGGCGATCATCAAGCACGCCAACCCGTGCGGGATCGCCGTCGGCGCCGACGTGGCGCAGGCGCACGCCCGCGCCCACGCGTGCGACCCGGTGTCCGCCTTCGGTGGCGTCATCGCCGCCAACCGGCCGGTGAGCGTGGCGATGGCCGAGCAGGTGGCCGAGGTCTTCACCGAGGTGATCGTGGCCCCCGACTACGAGCCGGGCGCCGTGGAGGTGCTGCAGGGCAAGAAGAACATCAGGATCCTGCGGTCACCCGCGCCGGCGCAGACCGACGGCGCCGCGACCGACACGGAGGTGCGCCCGATCTCGGGTGGGCGACTGGTCCAGCAGGTCGACCACGTCGACGCCGCAGGTGACGACCCCGCCTCCTGGACGCTGGTGTCCGGCGATCCGGCCGACGACGCGCTCCTCGCCGACCTGGCCTTCGCCTGGACGGCGGTCCGAGCGGTCAAGTCGAACGCCATCCTCCTGGCCAAGGACGGCGGGTCGGTGGGCATCGGCATGGGACAGGTCAACCGGGTCGACTCGTGCCGTCTGGCCGTCGAGCGAGCGGGCGAGGATCGGGCCCGGGGTGCCGTGGCCGCGTCGGACGCGTTCTTCCCGTTCGCCGACGGTCCGCAGATCCTCATCGACGCGGGCGTGCGCGCCATCGTCCAGCCGGGCGGGTCGGTGCGTGACGACGAGACGATCGCCGCAGCGCAGGCTGCGGGCGTGACGATGTACGTGACCGGGACGCGTCACTTCTTCCACTGACGCGCGGTCGGCGCGGCGTCAGGAGCTCGTGCGCAGACCGTCCTCGAGGACGCGCACGACCTGGCGGCGCAGCAGCGCGGCCACGGAGGCGATGTCGTCCGACGGGTCGGTGATCGACACGAGGGCTCCGGTGTAGAGCACCGACAGCGCCCGGACGCACTCGACGCTGTCCTCCACGCCGGCGGCCTGGACGAGCGAGATCATCGACGCACCCACGTTGGCCCGCATGGCGTGCAGGTCGTCCATGAGGTGGGGCCGGGAGAACGTCGCCAGGTAGACCTGCATCTGCTGCGCAGCCGACGTCGAGGTGTGGTCGGAGAGCAGCCGCTCGAAGATGGCCCCGACCTCGTCGGGGGTGAGGACGGTGCCGGGCTCTGGCTGCAGCGCGTTCCAGGTCTCGTTCCAGGACGCGAGGGTCTGGCTGAACACCACGTCGACGAGCTGCTCGATCGAGGCGAAGTAGTAGGACACCGTGGCGAGCGGCACGTCGGCGGCCTCGCTCACGGACCGGTGGGTCACGGCCTTGGTGCCACCCTCGGCGAAGAGGGTGGCCGCGGCGGTGATGAGCTGGTCACGGCGGACCCGGCTGCGTTCCTGGCTGAGCCGGGCACGTCCCCCAGGAGGGGTGCTGTCGGTCATGAACGGCCGCGTCCGGGGCTGGGGACGTCCAAGGCACCAACGAGCATGATCGCGTCGTCCTTCGCTTCGTGTACCCCGAGACTGTTGATCGTCAGTCTAATGACGCACCGGTCGCTTTGGCGAGAGCCCCGTCGATCACGTCTCGTCCCAGGAGGTGGGCGCCGACCAGGTCGCGCAAGGTCTCGCTCATGCGCTCGGCCTCCTCGGTCTCGGAGTAGAGGCCCGACTGGCGGCGCAGAGCGGTGCCGGCCACCGCGGTCAGGAGGGCGCCGGCGAGTCGCTCGGGGGCGGGGACGCCGAGAGCCGTGAGCCAGCCGATGGTGAGCTGCTCGAAGCTGCGAAGCGCGCTGGCGGCCTCGTCGCGCAGGGCCTCGTCGCGGGTCGCGGCGAGGTAGATCGAGAGCTCGAGGGCGGCGACCTCGGGACCACGGGCCGAGAACACGCCCACGATGGTGGGGGTCACGTCGCAGACCCGCAGCGTCCGGGGCCCGGAGTCGAAGCCGGCCAGCGTGTCGAGCGAGGCCCGCCACCGTCCGATGTGGTCGCGCAGGGCCTCGCGGAGCAGCTCCTCGATCGAGGCGAAGTAGTAGGTGGTGGTGGCCGGGGGGAGCCCGGCTCGTCGTGCGACCGCGCGGTGCGTGACGGCGCGTGCGCCGCCTTCGGCGAACAGCTCGATGGCGGCGGCGACGAGCTCGTCGCGTCGCTGCCGACTGCGCTCCTGGGACAGCTGTGCCCGCGTCGTCATCCGTCACCCTCTCCCGTGCGGTGCCGTGCGGCACCGGGACCGTCCTGCCGGTCTGCAGCGTGACCACCGAGGCGGGTCACTCTCCCGGACCTGAGTGTAGGGGGAGTGTCCATCGGGTCATGTTCCTCGCGGGCGCCGAGCCGTGACAGACTCGTGCGCGTGACGGCGCAGATCCTCGACGGCAAGGCGGTGGCCGCGGCCATCAAGACGGAGCTCACCGGCAGGGTGGCAGCCCTGCGGGAGCGTGGGCTGGTGCCGGGTCTGGGCACCATCCTGGTCGGCGACGACCCGGGTAGCCGCTGGTACGTGGACGCCAAGCACCGCGACTGCGCCCAGATCGGGATCGAGTCGATCCGCGTCGACCTCCCGGCGTCGGCGACGCAGGCCGAGATCGAGGCGGCGGTCGACGGCCTGAACGCCGACCCCGACTGCACCCTCTACATCGTGCAGCTGCCGCTGCCGCGCGGGATCGACGAGAACGCCGTGATCGGCCGGATCGACCCGGCGAAGGACGCCGACGGGCTGCACCCCACCAACCTGGGCTGGCTGGTGCTCGGTGAGCCCGCCCCGCTGCCGTGCACGCCCCGCGGGATCGTGGAGCTGCTGCGCCGCCACGACGTGCCGATCGCGGGGGCGAACGTCGTGGTCGTCGGTCGCGGCATCACCGTCGGCCGTCCCATGGGACTGCTGCTCACGCGACGCTCGGAGAACGCCACCGTCACGCTGTGCCACACGGGCACGCGCGACCTCGCCGCCGAGGTGCGGCGCGCCGACATCGTCGTCGCCGCGGCCGGCGTGCCGGGCATCATCACTGCCGACATGGTCAAGCCCGGTGCCGCCCTGCTCGACGTCGGGGTCAGCCGCGACGAGGCCGGCAAGATCGTCGGCGACCTGCACCCCGGCGTGATGGACGTGGCCGGCTGGGTGGCCCCCAATCCCGGCGGCGTGGGTCCGATGACGCGGGCGATGCTGCTGAGCAACGTGGTCGACGAGGCCGAGAAGATCGTCGCGAGCCGGGGATGACGGCGCGGTGAAGGTGCCTCTGCCGCGCAGCCGCGGATCGCAGATCTACCTGCTCCTGCTCGTGGGGGTGGCGGTCGGGCTCGTCCTCGTGGCGTTCGGCGCCTGGCGGGCCGGCCTGATGGTGGTGGGCGTGACGTTCGTGCTGGGCGCGATCGCCCGTGTGGTGGTGCCACCGGACCACGTGGGGATGCTCCGGGTGCGCGGCCGGACGTTCGACATCGTCTGGATGACGGTGCTGGGCGCGAGCCTGAGCCTGCTGGCCCTGATCGTGCCGCCCGGCCCGCCGGCCTGAGGCAGGGCCCGCCGGCCTGAGGCAGGGAACAGCCCGCCGGCCTGAGGCAGGGAACAGCCCGCCGGCCTGAGGCAGGGAACAGCCCGCCGGCCTGAGGCAGGACACGAACGACGCACGGTCCCCGTCCGGGTGGGAGGGGACCGTGCGTCGTGCTGAGGGTGGAGCTCAGATCAGGCCGAGCTCCTTGACCGCGTCGCGCTCCTCGACCAGCTCGGTCGCGGTGGCGTCCATGCGCGCCCGGCTGAAGTCGTCGATCTCCAGGCCCTGGACGATCTCCCAGTCACCGTTGCTCGTGGTGACGGGGTAGGAGTAGATCAGGCCCTCGGGGACGCCGTAGGAGCCGTCGGAGACGACGGCCATGGAGGCCCAGTCGCCCTTGGGCGTGCCGTGCAGCCAGTCGCGGGCGGCGTCGATGGTGGCCGACGCGGCGGAGGCGGCCGACGAGGCGCCGCGCGCCTCGATGATGGCCGCGCCGCGCTTGGCGACGGTCGGGATGAAGGTGTCCTCGATCCAGGCCTGGTCGTCGACGACCTCGGCGGCGGGACGGCCACCGATCTCGGCGTGGAAGACGTCCGGGTACTGCGTGGCGGAGTGGTTGCCCCAGATGGTCAGCTTCGTGATGTCGCCGACCTTCGAGCCGGTCTTGGCGGCCAGCTGGCTGAGTGCGCGGTTGTGGTCGAGCCGCGTCAGGGCGCTGAAGCGCTCGCGCGGGATGTCGGGCGCGTTGCTCATGGCGATGAGCGCGTTGGTGTTCGCCGGGTTGCCGGTGACGCCGATGCGCACGTCGTCGGCCGCGACCGCGTTGAGGGCCTTGCCCTGGGCGGTGAAGATCGCGCCGTTGGCCTCGAGCAGGTCGCCGCGCTCCATGCCCTTGGTGCGGGGGCGGGCGCCCACGAGCAGGGCCAGGTTGACGCCGTCGAAGATGTGCTCGGCGTCGTCACCGATCTCGACGGAGTCGAGCGTGGTGAAGGCGCAGTCGTCGAGCTCCATCACGACGCCCTCGAGCGCCTTGAGGGCCGGGGTGATCTCGAGCAGCCGCAGCTGGACCGGGGTGTCGGGTCCGAGCAGGGCGCCGGAGGCGATCCGGAAGAGGAGGCTGTAGCCGATCTGGCCGGCGGCGCCGGTGACGGCGACCTTGACGGGAGTGGTCACTCGATGCTCCTTGAGGTGGTGGGGCGACGGAGGTCTGTACGGATGAGCTGAGGTGCGGATGAGCCGAGGGGCGCCCGGACCAGGGCACTGTGACGAACGTAACGCAGGCCCCCCTGCGCGTGCAGGGGGGCCGTCACGTCACGGAGGGTCAGCCGGCGTGGGTGCGGGTCTCGACGAGGGCGTTGGCGGTCAGGTCCTTGGCCTGGTCGTCCTCACCGCCGGGGTTGTCGCCCCCGAGGCCGGCCCGCGTGAGCTCCTCGATCTGCTTGCCGGTGTCGGCATCGACGTTCTTCCAGTAGTCGAAGGCCCGCTCCAGGACGTCGCCCTTCACCCCGCCGAGCAGGTGGCCGGCCACGGTCTCGACGAACCGCTCGCGCTGGGCGTCGTCCCAGACGTCGCGCACGAGGGCGCCGGCCTGGCTGAAGTCGTCGTCGTCCGGGCGGAGGGTGTAGGCCTGGCGCACCATCGCTCCGTCGGCCTCCCAGCCGTCGTCGACGGGTCCGGTCTCGTCGCTGTAGCCGCGCCCCTCGCTGTTGGGCGCGTACTTCGCCTCGTCGCCGCTGTGGTCGTAGGCCATGGGACCGTCGAACGTGTAGGTGTTGTGGTGCGCCACGTTCTTCGGCCGGTTCACCGGCAGCTGGTGGTAGTTCGGCCCGATGCGGTAGCGCTGGGTGTCGGAGTAGGAGAACACTCGGCCCAGGAGCATCTTGTCGGGGCTGAATCCGATGCCCGGCACGATCGCCGACGGCTCGAAGGCCGCCTGCTCGATCTCGGCGAAGAAGTTCTCCGGGTTCCGGTTCAGGGTCATGGTCCCGACCTCGACCAGCGGGTAGTCCTCGTGCGGCCACACCTTGGTGAGGTCGAACGGGTTGAGCCGGTAGGTCTTCGCGTCCTCGTACGGCATGAGCTGCACCGACAGGCGCCACGACGGGAACTCTCCGGCGTCGATGGACTCGAACAGGTCGCGACGGTGGAAGTCGGCGTCGTGGCCGGCGATCGTGTCGGCGTCCTCGCCGGTGAGTCCCTGCACGCCCTGCTGGCTGTGGAAGTGGTACTTGACCCAGTGCTTGTCACCGGCCTCGTTGATCCACAGGAAGGTGTGCGAGCCGTAGCCGTTCATGTGCCGCCAGGAGCGCGGGATGCCGCGATCACCCATCAGGTAGGTCACCTGGTGCGCGGACTCGGGGTTGAGCGACCAGAAGTCCCACTGCATGTGGTTGTCGCGCAGCCCGCTGGCGCCGCGTCGCTTCTGGCTGCGGATGAAGTGCTGGAACTTCATCGTGTCGCGGACGAAGAAGACCGGGGTGTTGTTGCCGACGAGGTTGTAGTTGCCCTCGGTCGTGTAGAACTTCAGCGCGAAGCCGCGCGGGTCGCGCCAGGTGTCGGGGGAGCCCTGCTCGCCCGCGACGGTGGAGAACCGCGCCAGCATCTCGGTCTCGACGCCGGGCTGGAAGAGCGCGGCCTTGGTGTACGCGCTCACGTCCTCGGTCGTCGTGAAGGTGCCGAAGGCGCCGGAGCCCTTGGCGTGCACGTTGCGCTCGGGCACGCGCTCACGGTTGAAGTGGGCCATCTGCTCCAGCAGGTGCCGGTCGTGGAGCAGGATCGGGCCGTCGGCGCCGAGGGTCAGGCTGTTGCGGTCCGAGCCGGCGGGTGCGCCGGTCTCGGTGGTCGAGCCCTTCTGGGCCTCGGGGGTGGGTGCGGTCGCGACGGCCGTGCCGTCGTCGGGCTGGGGGACGTGGTGCGTCATGGTCCGCTCCTTCGAAGTCTGTGTCCCTCCACCGTCACCCGGGAACCCGGAAGTCGCGAGTCGAGGTCACGCGCCGGCGGGCGAGGGCTCCGTCGCCGCGGGCGGGGCCGGTACTGCCGCCTCGGCCCTCAACCACTGCCGGGCAAGCTCGAATCGGCTGGCGGCGTCCCACCGGACCAGGGCGTCGCTGACGTGCTTCTCGACCGCCTTGACGCTGATCTCCAGCGCGGCGGCGACCTCGACGTTGCTGCGCCCCTGCGCGAGCAGCCCGACCACGTCGCGCTGACGGGGCGTGAGGTCGTCGGGGTCGCGACCGGGGTCGTCACCGCGTGGGCCGACCGCGGACAACAGGCCGACGCGGGTGCCGACGCCGAAGGCGCAGAGGATGCGGGAGACGTGGGAACGCACGGTGCCGGGGGAGAGGAACAGCGACTGCGCGATGGCGTGCTGGTCCAGGCCACGCAGCACGAGGTCGGCCACGTCGCGCTCACGGGGCGAGAGCACGGACCAGCCGCCGGCGCTGACCGGGGGCAGGCGCCGACCTGCCGTGCTCAGGACCTGGGACGCCGAGCGACGCACCGCGGCGTGGCCGCCGGGGTCGGCGACGGAGACGGCCTCACGCAGCGTGCGGGTGGCCTCCTTGACCTGCCGAGCGAGCAGGTGGGACCGGGCCAGCACCACGCGACCCTCGGCTGCCTCGACGGCCCGACCTGCTGCCTCGGCTGCCTCGACGGCCTGCTCGGCGAGCAGGACCGCCGCACCGGCGTCCCCGAGCAGTGCGGCCTCGCGAGCGCGGATCCTGAGCACCGTGGACGTCGCCGCCGGATGTGCTGCCAGCGGGGCGGCGAGGCAGGCCCAGGCGCGGACGGCCTCCTGGTCGCCGTCGAGCTCGCCGACGGCCACGAGCAGCTCGAGCCCGAGGGCCTGGTCCACCACGGTGAGCGCCGAGAGGCTGGCGTCGCCGCCTGCACGGAGCACCAGGGTGGCTGCGCTGCGCACGTCGCCGGTGGCGACCGCCCCGAACGCGGCCAGCAGGAGCGACCCCCGACCGACGTGGTCGTCGCGGACCGGGCTGGCGGCGACGTCGGCCACGAGGGCGTGGGTGGCGTCGGCGCCGGCGGGCTCGGCGTTCCCCAGCACGAGCGCGCGCAGTCCGGCTGCGAGACGTGCGAGGTCGTGGGTCGTGGCGACGGACGCGAGCGCATCGACCTCGTGCCGCGCGTGGTCGATCCTGCCGCCGAAGGCGAGCGCACGGACCCGCAGCTGACGCTGGAGGACCTCGACCGCCGTGCCTTCCCACGGTGACGGGACCTGTGAGTCGGGGAGCAGGGCGAGGGCGCGGTCGACCTGCGCGCAGGTGAGGGCGGCCTCCGCGGCGAGGGTCCGGGCGAACCACCAGGCGGGATCGCGCTGGTCGCGACCGCGCAGCACCTGCTCGAGCTCGTCGAACGGGTCGGTCAGCACCGGGTCGCGGTTCCGCGCCCGAGCCAGCCCGACGGTCGCGAGGGCGAGGGCCCGACCGAGCGGGTCCTCGGCCGCCGCGAGGGCGCGGCCGGCGTGCTGGAGCGTCTCGTCGGTGCCACCGAACCAGAATGCGACGAGCGCGCGCCAGGCGTCGCGGTCCTGGGCCTCGTCCGCCTCGCTGCCGGCATCGGCCTGGCCGCCGCACAGGAGGGCTGCCACCACTCGGGAGACGTCGTCGACTCGACCCACCGTCAGACGGTACCGCCGTCGGGCCGGTGGATGAGGCCGTTTCCCCATCGCCGTCGACAGCCCGGGGGGCCGAGCCTGGGGCCACGGCTCCCGGCCGCCGCCCACGACCCTGGAGGAACCCCCATGCGCACGTGCCTCGTCGGCCTCGCCACGCTCGCCCTGCTCGGCCTCGCAGCCTGCGGAGGAGGCGAGGCTCCTGCCGGCGACGACCCCGCGGCCGGCACCTCGTCCGGGGCCACCGCCGGGGCGGCGCCCGAGAAGGGCGCCGACGTGCCGGACGACCTGTGCTCGCTCGTCTCGGCCGAGGAGCTCGGCGACGCGCTCGGCGTCACCGTGACGACGGAACCGGGCCCGGTCGACACCTGCGACTTCGGCGAGGAGGACCCGCGCGGTGTCAGCGGCTCCTACGGGGTCGTCCCCGCCGAGGACAACGGCGGGTACGCGGCCTACCGCTCGGGCATGACGTCGGTGATGGAGGATCCCGAGGTCACCGCTGTCGACGGACTCGGGGCGGCGGAGATCGCGTTCGGCAGCCTCGCCGGTGGGTACGGCACGCAGGCGGCCGGTGCCGCCGACCTCGGCAGCGTGGTCGTCACGACGAACGTGCTCGGCGGCGACCAGGACCGGCTCACCGAGCGGGCCGAGGCCGTGCTGCGCCTGGCGGTGGCCGCCGTCGAGTGAGGGACAGGACGGAGCGGTCCTGGGGCCGGGCGGGGGACGGGGCGGCGCGCGCCGACGCCGAAGGGATATCTTGAGGTCGAGAGACTTTCGGCCGACCCCGAGGAGTGGCCCGCGATGGCCAAGATCATCTACACGCACACCGACGAGGCCCCGCTGCTGGCGACCTACTCGTTCCTGCCCGTCATCGAGGCCTACGCCTCGACGGCCGGCGTCGACGTGGAGACGCGCGACATCTCCCTGTCCGGGCGCATCCTGGCGGTCTTCGCGGACCTGCTGCCCGCCGACCAGCAGGTCGACGACGCGCTCGCCGAGCTCGGAGCACTTGCCAAGACGCCCGAGGCGAACATCATCAAGCTGCCCAACATCAGCGCCTCGATCCCGCAGCTCAAGGCCGCGATCAAGGAGCTGCAGGAGCAGGGCTTCGACCTGCCGGCCTACCCCGACAACCCGTCGAGCGACGCCGAGAAGGACGCCAAGGCCCGCTACGACAAGGTCAAGGGCAGTGCGGTCAACCCGGTCCTGCGTGAGGGCAACTCCGACCGCCGCGCCCCCGCGTCGGTCAAGGCCTACGCCCGCAAGAACCCGCACTCGATGGGCGCCTGGAGCAGCGACTCCAAGACCGAGGTGGCCACGATGGGCGCCGACGACTTCCGCTCGAACGAGAAGTCCGTGGTCCTCGGGTCCGACGACACCCTGACGATCCAGCACGTCGCCACCGACGGCACCGTGACCGTGCTCAAGGACTCCCTGCCCGTGCTGGCCGGTGAGGTCGTCGACGCCACCGTCATGCGGGCCGCGGCGCTCGACGCGTTCCTGGCCGAGCAGGTCCAGCGCGCCCAGGACCTCGACGTGCTGTTCTCGGTGCACCTGAAGGCCACGATGATGAAGGTCTCCGACCCGATCATCTTCGGCCACGTGGTGCGGGCCTACTTCGCCGACGTGTTCGCGCGCTACGGCGACGACCTCGCCGCGGCGGGACTCAGTGCCAACGACGGCCTCGGCGGCATCCTCTCCGGGCTGGACGCCGTGTCGAACGGCGCCGAGATCAAGGCGGCCTTCGAGCAGCGCCTGGCCGAGGGGCCGCGCCTGGCCTACGTCGACTCCGACAAGGGCATCACCAACCTGCACGTGCCGAGCGACGTCATCGTCGATGCGTCGATGCCGGCCATGATCCGGACGTCGGGCCACATGTGGGGCGCCGACGGCCAGGAGCACGACACCCTCGCGGTCATCCCCGACTCCAGCTACGCCGGCATCTACCAGGCCGTCGTCGAGGACTGCAAGGCCAACGGCGCGTACGACCCGACCACGATGGGCTCGGTGCCGAACGTCGGCCTCATGGCCCAGGCGGCCGAGGAGTACGGCAGCCACGACAAGACGTTCGAGATCGAGACCGCGGGCACCGTCCAGGTCGTCGACGCCGCGGGCACCGTGCTCATCGAGCACGACGTGGAGCCGCACGACATCTGGCGCGCCTGCCAGACGAAGGACGTGCCGATCCGCAACTGGATCGAGCTCGCCGTCACCCGCGCCCGCGCCACGGGCGCCCCGGCGGTGTTCTGGCTCGACGAGACCCGCGCCCACGACGCCAACCTCATCGCCAAGGTCAACGACTACCTGCCGTCGCTCGACACCGACGGCCTGACGATCGAGATCATGGCGCCGACGGAGGCGACCACCTACTCGGTGGAGCGCATCCGTCGCGGCGAGGACACGATCAGCGTCACCGGCAACGTGCTGCGCGACTACAACACCGACCTGTTCCCGATCCTGGAGCTCGGCACGAGCGCCAAGATGCTGTCGGTCGTGCCGCTCATCAACGGCGGCGGACTGTTCGAGACCGGCGCGGGCGGCTCGGCACCCAAGCACGTGCAGCAGCTCGTCAAGGAGAACTACCTGCGCTGGGACAGCCTCGGTGAGTTCTTCGCGCTGGCGGCCAGCTTCGAGCACCTGGCCACCACGGCCGGCAACGCCCGCGCCCAGATCCTGGCCGACACGCTCGACCGCGCCACGGGGACGTTCCTCGACGAGAACCGCTCGCCCGGCCGCAAGCTCGGCACGATCGACAACCGCGGCAGCCACTTCTACCTCGCGCTCTACTGGGCCGAGGAGCTGGCGAAGCAGACCGAGGACGCCGAGCTGGCGTCCGCCTTCGCCGACGTCGCCGGTGCGCTGCGCAGCAACGAGCAGACGATCGTCGACGAGCTGCTCGCGGTGCAGGGCTCCCCGGCCGACATCGGTGGCTACTTCCGGCCGTCCGACGAGAAGGCCACGGCCGTGATGCGTCCGTCCACCACCTTCACCGAGGTGCTGGGCTCGCTGTCGCTCTGACCGCAGACGCTCCTCGACGCCCCACGGCCACCGGTCGTGGGGCGTCGTGCGTTCGCGCGGTGCAGCCCTCCGCCCTCGCCCCCATCGGTGGATCCGCAACGTCAGAACCGCTCCTGCGGTTGCTGAAGCACCGATCGTGGTCGAGTGAGCGGTTCATCGGTGGATCTGCAACGTCAGGAGGGCCTCTGCGGTTGCTGAGGCACCGATGGGTGGGACGCTCGCCCCTGGCCTCGGCCCGCCGGCGGGCATGATGTCGCGCACACCGGGAACAACACGCCGACGGCAGGTGCTTGGCTCTTCACGTGACCTCCTCCGTCGACCTCGCAGCCGAGACCGCCACCCCGTCGCCCCGTGCCACGCACGTCGGGGCGGCGATCGTCGCGCTCGCGCTCGGCGGGTTCGCGATCGGCACGACGGAGTTCGTGACGATGGGCCTGCTCAAGGAGATCGCCGTCGGCATCGACGAGTCGATCCCGACCACGGGGCACGTGATCACGGCCTACGCCTTCGGCGTGGTCGTCGGGGCTCCGATCATCGTGGCGCTCGGTGCGCGGCTCCCGCGCCGCGAGCTCGCCGTGGGGCTCATCCTGGCGCTCGGCGTGGGCAACGCCGTCACGGCGCTCGCGAGCGGCTACGTGCCCGTGCTCGCGGCCCGGTTCCTCGCGGGGCTCCCGCACGGTGCCTACTTCGGCGTGGCCTCGCTGCTCGCCGCCTCGCTCGTGCCGGCGCACCGACGCGGTCGTGCGGTCAGCCGGGTCATGCTCGGCCTCTCCGTCGCGACGGTCGCGGGCGTCCCCGCGGCCACCTGGCTCGGGCAGGCGTTCGGGTGGCGGGCCGCCTACTGGGCGGTCGTCGTCCTCGCCGTCCTCGCGGCCGCGATGATGCTGCTGTTCGTGCCGCACCAGCCGGGTGACCGCACGGCCAGCATGAGGGGCGAGCTGTCGGCCCTCAAGCGGCCCCAGGTGCTGTTCGCCGTCACGGCCGGCATGGTCGGCTTCGGCGGCCTGTTCGCCATGTACAGCTACGTCGCCCCGATCGTCACCGACGTCACGGGGCTCGCCGACGCGACGATCCCGTGGTTCCTGCTGGCGTTCGGCGTCGGCTCGGTGCTCGGCTCCTGGCTCGCCGGGCCGCTCGCCGACTGGGACGTGCCCCGGCTCGTGATCGGCGGCTTCATCGCGACGGTCGTCGTGCTCGTGCTCTTCCACCAGACCGCCGGCATGGCCGTCTGGGCGGCGCTCGGTGTCTTCGCGATCGGTGCCCTCGGCAGCCTCGTGGCGATCGGTCTGCAGATCCGGCTCATGGACGCCGCGGGCGACGCGCAGATGCTGGGTGCCGCCCTGAACCACTCGGCCCTGAACATCGCCAACGGCCTGGGTGCGTGGCTCGGTGGCGTCGTGATCGCCGCCGGGTACGGCTACCGGGCCCCGAGCCTGGTCGGGGCCGGCCTGGCGATCGCCGGGCTCGTGATCTTCGTGGTGGGTCTGGGCGCCCAGCGCCGCAGCCGTGGTGCAGCGTCCGAGGCGTCGCCCGCCGCGGGCTAGCTCCGGACCAGCGTCGTGGCGGTGGTGCGAGCCACGTCCGTGGTCCACCCGGGTGACCGGAGCCGCATCGCGAGGTCTCCGGTCACGACCAGCAGCAGCTGCTCGCCCAGCTGGTCGCCGCGCCGGGGATCGACGTCGCGCGCCAGCTCGACGAGGCGGCCGCGCAGGTCGTCGGACTCGCGGCGCAGTGCCTCCGCGAGCTCCGCGGGCGGGTCGGCGTGCTCGGCGGCCGAGCCGAGGAAGGCGCACCAGCGCGAGCCGAGGGAGCCGGCCCGGAAGGCGTCGAGCGCGTCGAACACGGCCAGGAGCCTGCCCTCGGGTGTCTCCTGCGCCGCGATCGCGTCGTCCCACGTCTCCAGCCAGGCGCGGTGCCGACGCTCGAGCGCCGCGGCGAGCAGCGCCTCCTTGCTGGCGAAGCCCCGGTAGAGGGTGGCGGCCGAGACGCCGGCGCGCTCGATGACGGCATCGATCGGGGTGGCTGCGACGCCGTGCCGGAAGAACAGCTCGTCGGCGGCGTCGAGCAGCCGGGTCTCCGTGGAGGTGCGCAGGGGCATGGGGTCAGCCTAGACTCGGCAAAGTGAAACGTACGTTTTCGTTATCCCTCCTCCTCGTCCCCTCCGGTCTCGGCCTCGTGGCGGCCACCTACGGTCTGGTCCGCCTGGCGTCGGGGCTGTACCTGCCCGACGTGCAGGCCGACCTCGGCCTCGGGGTCGCCACCGCCGGTCTCGTCTCCAGCGGGGCCTCGGTCGTCTACTGCCTCGGGGCGCTCGCCGGGCTGCTCCTCGCCGCGAGGCACGCTCGAGCGCTCGTCGTCGGGGCTGCGGCCACGGCCGGCGGCGGCGCGTTCGGCATGGCACTGGCGCCCGACGTGCCGACGTTCGCGCTCCTCGCCGTCGTGGCGTCGGCGGGTGCGGGGCTCACCTCGCCGGCCATGGTCGCCCTCCTCCAGCAGGACCCGTCCACGCGCGAGCGTCCTGCCGCCCAGGCCGCGGTGAACTCCGGCACGGGCCCCGGACTCGTCGCGGCCGGGGCGCTGGCCCTGCTGCTCCTGCCGGACTGGCGTGCCGCATGGGCGTGGTCCGGACTGTTCACGGTGCTCGTGGCCGGCCTCGTGCTGGCCTCGTCCAGGAACGGCGTCGGGTCCACAGGGGGCTCGGCGCGCGGTGTGCTGCCGGCGACGTGGTGGGTCGCCCACGCCCGGGTCGTCGCGGCGGCCCTGCTGCTGGGAGCCGGCTCGGCGGCCGTCTGGAGCTACGGGCGGGCCATGCTCGTCGATGCGGGGACGGGTCGGACGGCGTCCGTGGTCGCCTGGATCGCCGTGGGTGTCGGGGGGACGCTCGTGGCGGCCTCGAGCCGGAGGATGGAGCGGATCGGACCGCGGGCGTCGTGGGTCCTCACGGCGGGAGTCGTCGCGCTCGCCACGGCCACGCTCGCACTGCTGCCCGCCGTCACGCCGGTCGCGCTGGCGGCCTGTGCCGCCTTCGGGTGGGGCTTCGTCGCCGCGTCGGGAGCGCTCATCGTCTGGACGATCGAGATCGACGAGGCCCGCGGAGCGTCGGGGACGGCCCTGCTGTTCGTGGTGCTCGTCCTGGGGCAGGCCGTCGGCTCCTCGGTGATCGGGGTGCTCGTCCCGGCCGCCGGGTACCCCGCCGCGTTCCTCGCCGCCGCGGGGGTCAGCGCGGTGGGCGGCCTGGTGGCGGTCCACGTCCGTCGGTCCCGGCGCGGACAGCGGTCCAGGACCGTGGCCTCGGCCCGCTAGGAGGAACCGGGCCGGGGGCGCAGCCACACGCGGTCGCCCTGGTGCAGACCCAGGGCGTTCGCGTCGGACCGGGTGAGGGTCACCAGGATCGGCGCTGGGTGGCGCGCGTCCTCCGGCGTGACCTCGAGGCGCACCTCGAAGCCGATGCGCGTCCACCGGGTGATCGTGCCCACCGCGGTCGCGGCCTGCTCGTACCGCGAGATCTCGATGTCGTGCGGACGCACGAGGTGGTCGCCCAGGGTGGTGACCGGACCGAGGAACGACAGCACGAAGTCACTGGCGGGCTTGTCGTAGAGGTCGTCGGGCGTGCCGATCTGCTCGATGCGACCCTCGTTGATGACGACGATGGAGTCGGCGACCTCGAGCGCCTCCTCCTGGTCGTGGGTCACGAAGACCGTGGTCACGTGCATCTCGTCGTGCAGACGTCGGAGCCAGTCGCGCAGCTCCTTGCGCACCTTGGCGTCGAGCGCGCCGAACGGCTCGTCGAGCAGCAGCACCGACGGCTGGATGGCCAGGGCGCGGGCCAGCGCCATGCGCTGGCGCTGGCCTCCCGACAGCTGGGCCGGGCGTCGGTCGGCGAACTGCTCCAGGTGCACGAGCTGCAGCAGCTCGTCGACCTTCGCCTCGATCTCGTCCTTCGGCCGCTTGCGGATCTCGAGGCCGAACGCCACGTTGCGACGGACGCTGAGGTGCTTGAAGGCCGCGTAGTGCTGGAACACGAAGCCGACGTTGCGCTTCTGCACCGGCAGCGCCGTGGCGTTCACGCCCTCGATCTCGACCGACCCGGTGTCGGCCGACTCCAGGCCGGCGATGATGCGCAGCAGCGTGGTCTTGCCCCCGCCGCTCGGACCGAGCAGCGCGGTCAGCTGTCCCGTGGGGATGGCGAGGTCGACGTCGTCGAGCGCGACGAAGTCGCCGAACCTCTTGCTGACGCCTGCGACGTCGATGCTCATGGGTGCTTCTCCCGGGTCTGGGGACTGTACGGAGGACTAGTGGCGCTCGGCACGCGAGCGCAGGATCTGGACGACGACGATGCACACGACGGACACGCTGGCGAGCAGGAACGCGATCGCGTAGGCGCCCTCGGCGTCGAAGTTGAGGTACTTCTCCTCGACCGCGAGCGTCGCGGTGCGCGTCTCGCCGAGGATGTTGCCGGAGACGACCTTGACGGCCCCGAACTCGCCGAGCGAGCGGGCGAGCGTGAGGACGACGCCGTAGACGACCGCCCAACGGATGCCCGGCAGGGTGATCCGCCAGAACGTCTGCCAGCCGTTCGCCCCGAGGCTGCGGGCGGCCTGCTCCTGCTCCGTGCCGATCTCGCGGAGCACCGGCACGACCTCGCGGATCACGAGCGGCAGCGCGACGAACGCGGTGGCCATGACGATGCCGGGCGTCGAGAAGATGATCTGGATTCCCCAGCTCTCGAGCGACGGTCCGAACCACCCCCCGCGCCCGCCGTAGACGAGCACGAGCGCGAGGCCGACGACGATCGGCGAGACCGAGAGCGGCAGGTCGAGCGCGGCGCTCAGCAGCCGCTTGCCCGGGAACTCCGAGCGCACGAGCAGCAGGGAGATGCCGACGCCGAACACGAGGTTGATCGCGGTGGCGCAGAGCGCCGCGACGGCGGTGAGCTGCAGGGCGGCCACCATGTCGGGGTCCTCGAACAGGCTGCGCAGCGAGTCCAGCCCGTTCTCGAAGGTGTTCGTCACCACGAGCGCGACAGGCCACACCACGAGGAGGCCGAGGTACACGACGGCGACGACGCGCAGCAGGTAGGTGACCGGCCCCTTCGGGTGCCGGGTGAGGCGTGCGTCAGCCACGGTCGCTGATCCTCCTCTGCAGGAGGTCGAGCACGATGATCGTCAGCAGCGAGACGAGCAGCAACAGGGTGGCGATCGACGCGGCCGCGGCCGGGTTGTCGTTCTCGATGGCCCCGAGGATGCGCACCGACGCGACCTCGGAGGTGAAGGGCAGGTTGCCCGACAGCAGCACGAGCGAGCCGTACTCGCCCACGCCGCGGGCGAACGAGAGGGCGGCGCCGGCCGCGATCGCCGGGGCCAGTCCCGGCAGGATCACGCGACGGAAGGTCGTGAACCGGCTCGCCCCGAGGGAGGCGGCGGCCTCCTCGACCTCCGGGTCGAGCTCCTCGAGCACCGGCTGGACCATGCGCACGACGAACGGCAGCGTGACGAAGAGGAACGCCAGGTACACCGACGCACCGCTGTTGGCCACGTTGATGCCCAGGGGGCTCTCGTCGTTGCCGTACAGGGAGAGCAGGACGAGGCCGGCCACGATCGTGGGCAACGCGAACGGGATGTCGATGACGACCTCCAGGGCGGCCTTGCCCCAGAAGCGGTCACGGACGAGCACCCACGCGATCATCGTCCCGACGACGACGTTCACCAGCGTCACGGCGGCGGCGGCCTGCAGCGTGACGGCGATGGCCGCTCGGGTCTGCTCGTTGGAGATGGCGCGCCAGAAGTTCGCCCAGCCACCCTCGGACGCGGTCACGACCACGGCGCACAGCGGGATCAGCACGAGCAGGCTGAACCACAGCATCGCGATGCCGAGGCCGAGGCCCGAGGTGCGGGTGAGGGTGCTCGGCAGGGCCGGCCGGAGTCGTCGCTCCGGCCGGCCCGTCGGGGTGAGGGTGCTGGTCATGGACTACTGGGAGGCCTTGCCGGACTTCGCGATGGCGTCGGTGACGATGCCGACGGGAGCGCCGTCCTTGCCGTCGCCGAACAGCTCGTCCTTCACACCGCCCCAGCCCGGGCCGCCGAAGTTGTCTGTGAGGGTGAGCAGGTTCTTCACGGCGGGGAACGGGTCCGCCGCGTCGGGGGCGCCCTTGATGTCGGACGCCTCGAGGCCGACCGACTCGAGGTCGGCGGTGCCCGGCTCCTCGAGGTTCAGCGGGCGGAAGCCCTTGAGGGCGAACTCGCGCTGACCGGTCTCGCCGAGCACGAAGTCGAGCCAGGACTCGGCAGCGGGGGCGTGCTTCGTCAGGAGCGCGCCAGGGTTCTCGATGAGCAGCGTGGTCTCGGGGATGACGTAGTCGAAGCCCTGGCCCTGCTGCGCGGCGAGGATGGCTTCGTTCTCGTACGCGAGCAGGACGTCGCCGGTGCCCCCGAGGAAGCTCTGGGTCGCGTCACGGCCGCTGTTGGTCAGCGACACCACGTTCTTGAACAGCCGGTCGATGTACTCGGTGGCCTCGGCCTTGCTGCCGCCGTTCTCGGTGACGCTGCCCCAGGCGGCGAGGGCGTTCCAGCGGGCCGCGCCGGAGGAGGCGGGGTTGGCGGTGACGATCTCGACGCCGGGCTTCACGAGGTCGTCCCAGCCCTGGATGTTCTTCGGGTTCCCCTCGCGGACGCCGAGCACCACGACCGAGGTCGACACGATGCCCTTGTTCTCGCCGTCGTCCCAGGTGTCCTCGACGAGGCCCGCGTCGACGAGCCGGTCGACGTCGGTCGCCACGGACAGGTGCACGTAGTCGGCCTTCAGGCCGTCGACGACGGCGCGGCTCTGGTCGCCCGAAGCACCGTAGGACGTCTTGAACCGCACGCCCTCGCCCTCGGGTGTCTCGTTGAACTTCTCCGCGATCGCCTTGTTGGCGGCCTCGGGCACGGCGAAGCCGACGATGCTGATGGTCTCGTCACTCTCACCTCCGCCGGATCCGCACGCCGCCAGCACCAGGGCGGCAGCAGCGGCGAGCGCGGTGGCGGTGAGTCGTCGGCGGGGGGTGGTCGTCATGGTCGTCCTCGGGTCGGGCACGTCTGCGTGTGGCGTGCGTCGGGACGACCGTAGGGACATTTCCAGACCAGGATCACTGGTCTCAACATCCGGACTTCTCGGCCGAGGGGTGAGACGTCGTGCCAGGGCGAGCGTCGTGCGGGACCCGGGACACGCACACGGACGAGAACCGCGGCCCGTCACCCCCTGGATGCAACGGAACCGCGGCTCTTGGAACCAACCCTAGGACTCCGCGCTTCACACAGCGCTCCCAACGGTGTGAAGATTGCATGTGAATCACGCCTCACCCGCGAGCCCGCGCCATCGGACCGTCCGTCGGACACCCGGCGCTGCGCATGCCACGATCCCTGCATGACCGAGAGCCGGCGGTTCGCCGACGCCTTCTCCGACGCGCTGGACGCGCGCGGGGTCGGCCTGTCGTGGCTCCGGTCGCGCCTGGCAGACCGCGGGCACGCGGTGTCGCTGGCCGCCCTGTCCTACTGGCGCTCCGGTCAGCGGGAGCCCCAACGGAGGATCTCCCTGGAGGCGCTCGTGGCGATCGAGGAGCTGCTCGGCCTCCACCCGGGTGCGTTGTCATCGCACCTGCGTCGTCGTGGGCGGACCGGACCGGCGCCGTTCGACGACCTGGTGGGCCTGGCGCGTCAGGTCGGCAGGGACCGTGGCCTCGTCGGCGAGGACGAGGTGGACCGCATCGCGTTCGACCTCGTCGTGGACGTCGACGCCGACCGTCGGATCAGCCAGGTGCGGGTGACGCAGGTCTTCGTGGCGGCCGTCGAGGGCGCTGCTGGCGTCACGATGTTCGTGGCGCCGGGCGTCGGCACGGGCACGACGGAGTTCGAGGGCCTGACGGACTTCGCCACCGACACGGTCATGCGAGCCGTCTCGGGCTGCTCGGTCGACGGCGTGGTCGACATCATCGACGGGATCAGTGCCGCACGCCTGAGGTTCGACCGACCCCTCTCGCTGGGGGAGTCGGTGGTGACCGAGATCGTCCTGTGTCCGGTCACGGACGACTCGGCTCTCGACTCCGAGTGGGGCGCGGTGGCCGAGCAGCGTCTCGAGCAGTGCATGGTGTGGGTCCGCTTCCACCCCGACCAGCTGCCCAGCAGGTGCTGGGTCGGCTTCCAGGAGGCGGGGCTCGGCCACGAGTGGCCCGTGGCCCTCGACGGGGCCACCGGGCTCCTGCACCGGCAGACGGACTTCGGTCCCGGGCTGTGCACCGCTCGCTGGGAGTGGTGACCCGACCGACCGTGCGTCAGGCGAAGACGACGGTGCGCGGACCGTTCATGAGCACCCGCGACTCGGCGTGCAGGCGCACCGCCCGCGAGAGCGTCTGGGCCTCGACGTCGCGTCCCACGCGGGCGAGGTCGGCCGGACTCATCCGGTGGTCCACCCGCTGCACGCCCTGCTCGATGATCGGCCCCTCGTCGAGGTCGGCCGTCACGTAGTGCGCGGTGGCGCCGATGAGCTTGACCCCGCGGTCGTGGGCCTGGTGGTACGGCCGGGCGCCCTTGAAGCTCGGCAGGAAGCTGTGGTGGATGTTGATCGCCCGGCCGGCGAGCGCGCGGCAGAGGTCGTCGCTCAGGATCTGCATGTAGCGCGCGAGCACCACGAGGTCGATGTCGAGCTCGTCGACCAGGTCCAGCACGCGGGCCTCGACGTCGGGCTTGGTCTCGCGGGTGACGGGCAGGTGGTGGAACGGCACGTCGTAGGACGAGGCGAGCCGCTCGAGGTCGCGGTGGTTGGACACCACGGCCGGCACCTCGATGTTCAGGCCGCCCGAGCTCTGCCGGTAGAGCAGGTCGTTGAGGCAGTGCCCCTCCTTGGACACGAGCACCAGGGTGCGGGCGGGGCGCTCGGCCTCGACCAGGCGGAAGTCCATCGCCAGCTCGGCCGCGACGGGGGCGAAGCCCTGCGTGAGCTCGCCGGCGTCGCGACCGGGGCCGAAGTCGACGTGGAGGCGCAGGAAGAACTCCCCGCTCGCGTCCACGTCATCACTGGGGTCGGTGTACTGCTGGGAGTCCAGGATGTTGCCGCCGGTCTCGTGGATCCACCGGGTGACGGCGAAGACGAGTCCGGGGCGGTCCGGGCACGACAGCGTCAGGACGTGGGTGCTGGTCACCTGCCGAAGTCTAGGCAGCGGGCGGAGTCGCCGGCTCCGCGGTCGCCCGAGCGCTCGCAGCCGTCGCCGGTGGGGCCCCCTGGTGCCGCGGCCGCTCGAAGAAGAGCACGACGACGAGCCCGACGACGAACGCGATGGTGGGCAGCCAGAACGCCTCGGACATGGCGCGCGAGAACGCATCGGCCACCTGCGCCGGCATCGCCGCGCCGCCCGCCGACTGGAACGCCGCCGCGTCGCCGTCGAGACCGTTGGCCGAGAGCCGCGCACCGATCAGGGCGGCCACGGCCGCGCTGCCGAGCGCGGCGGCCACCTGTCGGGTCGTGTTGTAGACGCCCGCGCCCGCGCCGGCGGACGCCAGGGGGAGGTTCCGGGTCGCGGTGGCGCTGAGCGGAGCCCAGAGGAAGGCGTTGGAGACGCCGAACAGGGCCATCGGCAGCAACAGCTGCCACCCGGGTGTGGTCGGGTCGACGAGCGAGCCGAGCCAGCGCATGGCGACGGCGGCCGTGCCGAACCCCACGAGGGTGAGGATGCGCGGGTGGACGCGGTCGGACAGCTTGCCCACGACGGGCGAGAGCGCGAGCAGCACCACGGCCATGGGCGCCATGAACAGCGCGGCCTCCGTGGGGCTCCAGCCCCGCGCGCCCTGGGCGTAGAACATGAACGGCAGGCTCATCGCGGTGATGGCGAGCGAGACCATGGCGATGCCCAGGTTGCCCACCGAGAAGTTCCGGTCGCGGAACAGGCCCAGCGGCACGAGCGGCTCGGTGCGCACCCGGCTCTGCCAGACCACGAAGAGCCCGAGCACGAGGACCCCGACGCCGATGAGCAGCGGCACGCTGACCGGACCGGCGATCGTGCCCCAGTCGTACCGCTCGCCCTCCTGGATCCCGAACACGAGCAGGAACATGCCGGCCGCGCTCAGGGCCACGCCCAGCCAGTCGAAGCTGTGCGCGTGCGTCTCGAGGGTGGGCACGAGCCGCATCGCGAGCACGAACCCCACGATCCCGACCGGCACGTTGACGAAGAAGATCCACTCCCAGCCGGCCGCGTCGACGAGCACGCCACCCAGGATGGGGCCGACCAGCGTCGCGACGCCCGCTGTCGCTCCCCACAGCGCCATGGCGCTGCCGCGCTTGGCGGCAGGGAAGGTGCGGGTGATGACCGACATGGTCTGCGGCGTGATGAGCGACGCGCCGACGCCCTGCACGACGCGCGCGGCGATGAGCCCGCCGATGGAGTCGGTGAGGCCGCACCAGAGCGAGGCGAGGGTGAAGATCGCGAGTCCGACGAGGTAGACCCGCTTGGGCCCGAACCGGTCGCCGAGCCGTCCCGTGACGAGCAGGGGCACGGCGTAGGCCAGCAGGTAGGCGCTCGTGACCCAGATGCCGCTGTTGTAGTCGGTCTGCAGGTCCTCGATGATCGCCGGCGTCGCGACCGAGACGATCGTGTTGTCGACGAGGATCATGAAGAACCCGATGACCATGGCCCACAGCGCCGGCCAGGGGGAGGTCGCGGCGTCGACGGGGGCACGTGTCGGTTGGGTCACGCAACCAAGTGTGCAGGTCGACGCCGACGAAACCGCCGCCTCGTGGCGAAGGTCTCAGACCTCGTCGCGCAGCAGGTCGTAGGAGACCAGGTCGTCGACCGAGCCGTCGCCGAGCAGCTCGGCCTCGCGCTCGACCCCGATGCGCCGGAAGCCCGCCCGTTCGGCCACCCGGTTGCTGGCCGCGTTGCCGGCCGCTGCCCGCAGGCTGAGGCGGTGCAGGCCGAGCGGCTCGTGGTCGGGCCCGTCAGCGGCGAGCGCGTGGCGCACGGCCGCGCGGACCGCCTCGGTCATGAATCCTCGACCCCGCGCGTCCGGGTGGGCCCAGTAGCCGACCTCGGCCGTCCCGGGGTTGGGGCCGTCGAGGTGCATGAGGGCGAGGTTCGCGACGAGCGCGTCGGTCTCGCGGTCGGCCACGGCCCAGGTGAGCTTGGACCCGATGGCCGCCTGCCAGGTGCAGTCGGCCAGGTAGGCGCGCGCGACGTCGAGCGTGTACGGGCGCGGCAGGGTGTTCAACCAGTGCCCCGCGGTCTCGTCGCCGCACGCCTCGGCCACCCGGGCGGCGTCGGACTCCGCGAAGGGTCGCAGCCGCAAGCGGTCCGTCTCGATCACGGGAGCGTCGAGCCAGCGCCCCCTGGGCACGGGGGCGTCGCCGAAGCGCAGCACCGCCGTCCAGGCGTCGAGGGTGCGACCCCGCTCGTGCAGCAGGGCGGGCGAGGAGCCCACGAGCTGGAAGCCGCAGGCGTGCGCCACGCGCAGGGAGGCCTCGTTGCCGACGTGCGCCCGCCAGTGGACCGACTCCACCGCGCACTCGGTGAACACGTGGTCGACGGCGAGGCGCACGGCCCGGGTCATCAGTCCGCGACCGCGCGCCCACGGGTGCAGGGAGAAGCCGAGGTCGGCGACCGGCCCGCCCCGGACGTCGACGTTGCCGGCGAACCGGGCCCGTCCGGAGTCGTCGGCGGCCTCGACCACCCACATCCGCGCCGTGCCCTGGTCCCACGCCTCGGCGCCGATCTGCAGGGCGAACGCCTCGCTCATCTCGGGCGTGTTGGGCACCGGGACCGCGGTCCACCGCTGCATGTCGGGGTCCTGCGTCATCTCGTGCATCGACGCGACGTCGGCCGGCGTGGCGGCGCGCAGGGTCACCACGCCGTCGGAGAGGACGGGCACGGACAGCGGCCAGCTCAGGGAGTCCATCGGTCGGCTCGGCTCAGGCGGACTCGGCCCGGAACGGATCGGCCGGGTAGACGCCGAGCACGCGGGTCTCGGTGGTGAAGAACGTGAGCTCCTCGAGGGCGCGCGCCACGTGCGGGTCGTCCGGGTGCCCGTCGACCTCGGCGAGGAACTGGGTGGCGGTGAACTCGCCCCCCACCATGTAGCTCTCGAGCTTGGTCATGTTGACGCCGTTCGTGGCGAAGCCGCCCAGGGCCTTGTAGAGGGCCGCCGGCAGGTTGCGCACGTTGAAGATGAAGGTCGTCACGACTGGTCCCGCGCCGGCGGCCGGGACGGCGGGCTCGCGCGAGAGCTCCACGAAGCGGGTCGTGTTGTGGTCCTCGTCCTCGACGTCGCGCGCCAGGATCTCGAGTCCGTAGATCTGCGCGGCGAGCGGCGGGGCGATCGCCGCCTGGCTGACGTCGCGGGCCTCGGCGATCTCGCGTGCGGCACCGGCGGTGTCGCCGGAGACGAGAGGCGTCCAGCCGTGCTGCTGGATGATCTTGCGGCACTGCCCGAGGGCGTGCACGTGGCTGTGTACCGTGCGCACGGTGTCGAGGGTGGTGCCCGGGACGCCCATGACCATGAACTGGATCCGCAGGAAGTGCTCGCCGACGATGTGCAGGCCCGACGTGGGCAGGAAGTGGTGGATGTCGGCCACCCGGCCTGCGATCGAGTTGTCGATCGGGATCATCGCGAGGTCGGCGTCACCACCGGTGACGGCCGCGAACACGTCCTCGAACGACGCGCAGGCCACGGCCTCGGCGTCGGGGTGGTGCTGCTGGCAGACGATGTGGGAGTTCGCGCCGGGTTCCCCCTGGTACGCGATGCGGCGGACGGTCACCCCGACAGTCTTCCACCCCGTGTGGGCGCGAGGCGGCCAGGAGGGACCTCAGGCGGTGCGGTGGACCCCGTCGGCGGCACGGACCGCGAACACCTCGGGCGTCTTCCAGCCCAGGGCGTCGTAGCGCTGCTCCACGAGCTCGCGCACCGGTCCCGCCTTGGCCTGCGGGACCAGGGCGATGGCCGAGCCGCCGAACCCGCCGCCGGTCATGCGGGCGCCGAGGGCGCCGGCCTCGAGGGCGGACTCGACCGCGACGTCGAGCTCGGCGCAGCTGACCTCGAAGTCGTCGCGCAGGGAGGTGTGCGAGGCGGTGAGGACCGTCCCGAGCTGCTCCCAGTCCTGCTCGCGCAGCGTGCGCAGGGCGGCCTTGACGCGAGCCGTCTCGGTGAAGACGTGCTGCGTGCGACGACGCAGCACGGGGTCGTCGAGCCGGACGAGCGCGTCGAGCCCGGCCTTCGCGAGGTGGTCGAGCCCCAGGGCCGACGCGGCCTCCTCGCACTGGGCGCGCCGCTCGGCGTACCCCCCGCCTCCGGAGGCGGCCACGTGCGAGTGGTCCACGCCCGTGGAGATGACCAGCAGCGAGAGGTCGGCCGCGGCCACGTCGAACGGGACGCGCTCGGGCTCGGCGTCGCCGAGCGGGTCGGTCACGACGGCCTGGCCCTCACGGCCGAACGTGACGGCCAGCTGGTCCATGAGGCCGGTCGGCGCCCCCACGAAGTCGTTCTCGGCGCGCTGGGCGAGGCGGGCCGCCGTGAGCGGGTCCAGGTCGAGACCGGCCAGGTCGGCGAGGGCGGACACGACCCCCACGGTGAGCGCGGCCGACGACGAGAGACCGGCACCGAGGGGCAGCGACGACTCGAGCACCAGGTCGCAGCCGGGCAGCGAGCCCTGGGAGCGCAGCGCCCACACCGCGCCCGCGGGGTAGGCGGCCCACCCGTCCGCCGCGACGGCGCCGTCGCCCGGTGCGACGTCGACCGTGAACGCCGCGCGCTCACGGCGACCGTCGGGCAGGGTGCTCCACACGTTGACCGCGTCGTCGTCACGGCGGCGCACCTTCAGGGTGAGGAAGCGGTCGATCGCGAAGGGGACCGACGGGCCCCCGTTGTAGTCGAGGTGCTCCCCGATGAGGTTGACCCGACCCGGAACCTGCCACGTGCGTACGTCGTCCACCCGCCCGAGCCTAGGACCTGACCGGCAGAACCTCACTGGCAGAATGCACAGCATGTCCAGCAGCACCCGTCCCCGCTCGCTGTCCGGCATCCAGCCGACGGCCGAGTCGTTCCACTTCGGGAACTACCTCGGGGCGATCCGCCAGTGGGTGGGCCTGCAGGACGACCACGACGCGTTCTACTTCATCGCCGACCTGCACGCGCTCACGGTGCAGCCGGACCCGGCAGCCCTGAGGGCGCGGACCCACGCGTCGGCGGCACAGCTCCTCGCAGCCGGCGTCGACCCCGAGCGGTCGGCGCTGTTCTGCCAGAGCCACGTGCCCGAGCACACGCAGCTGGCGTGGATCTTCAACTGCCTCACCGGCTTCGGCGAGGCGGGTCGCATGACGCAGTTCAAGGACAAGAGCGCCAAGGGTGGCACCGACAAGTCCAGCGTCGGGCTGTTCACGTACCCCATCCTGCAGGCGGCCGACATCCTGCTCTACAACCCCCACCACGTGCCCGTGGGTGAGGACCAGCGCCAGCACCTCGAGCTCTCCCGCAACCTCGCGCAGCGGTTCAACCATCACTACGGCGAGACGTTCCGCCAGCCCGAGCCCTACATCCTTAAGGACGCCGCCAAGATCGGCGACCTGCAGGACCCGACCGCGAAGATGAGCAAGTCCGGCTCCTCGCCCAACGGGATCGTCGACCTGCTCGACGACCCGAAGAAGGCGGCGAAGAAGATCCGCTCGGCCGTCACCGACTCCGGCGACGAGATCCGGTTCGACCCCGAGGGCAAGCCCGGCGTGTCCAACCTGCTCACCCTGTACTCGGCCGTGACCGGCACGTCGGTCGACGACGTCGTCGCCGAGTTCGAGGGTCGCCAGTACGGACACCTCAAGGTGGCCCTCGCGGACGTGGTGGCCGACTTCGTGGCCGGCTTCGGCGAGCGCACGCGGGCGTACCTGGACGACCCGGCCGAGCTGGACCGGGTGCTGGCCCGGGGCGCGGCGCGGGCGCGTGAGGTGGCGGCGCCCGTGGTGGCCGACGTGTACGACAAGGTCGGGCTCGTCCGCGGTGCCTGAGCGGGGCGGGGCGGGCGCGTCGCGCACGTTCGGGGTCGCGATCTCGGTCCCGGAGCCGCACGGCGAGGAGCTGCGCGCGCACCGGGCCGCGTTCGGCGATCCGCTCGCGGAGCAGATCCCGAGCCACATCACGCTGCTGCCGCCCGACGTCGTGGCCGGTGACGAGCTGGACCGACTCGCCGGTCGGCTCTCCGCGGTGGCCGCCCGGACGGCTCCGTTCGAGGTCGACCTCAAGGGCACGGGCACCTTCCGGCCGGTCTCGCCCGTGGTCTTCGTGGCGGTGAGCCGAGGCATCTCCGAGGCCGAGCTGCTGGTCGCGGAGCTGCGCGAGGCCCTCGCGGCGCCGGAGCCGGAGTTCCCGTACCACCCGCACGTCACCGTCGCCCACCACCTCGACGACGCGGCGCTCGACCGCGCCTACGCCACGCTCGAGCACTTCGCGTGCACCTTCACGGTGGGCGAGATCGCGCTGTACCTCCACGAGCCGGACGCGGGCTGGTCGACGTACCTGTCCTTCCCGCTCACCGGTTCGCAGGACTGACCGCCGCCCGTGGGCGGGCGAGCGTCAGCCGGGTTGCTGCAGCGACAGGAGCAGCTCGTCGTGGAAGGCCAGCGCGGCGAGCTGGAGGGTGTCGCGGCGGTGGGCCAGGGCGATCTGGCGCGACAGGGACGGGTTGCGCAGCGCCACGGGCCGCAGGCCCGGTCGGTTGGCCAGCACCATCTCGGGGACGACCGCGTAGCCGAGACCGGACTCCACGAACCGCAGGACCGACAGCATCTCGCCACCCTCGACGGAGATGTGCGGGGAGAAGCCCGCCTGCGCGCACGCCGTCAGCGTCGTCTCGCGCAGGTCGTAGCCGGTCCGGAACATGACGAGGGGCAGGTCCCGCAGGGCCGCGACGTCGACCGCGGACGGGAGCGCGTCGTCGGCGGTTTCGTCGGACGGTGCGGCGAGCACCAGCCGGTCGCGCCGCAGGGGCACCGTCTCGATGTCGGGGCGGGTCTCGGACAGCGGCGTGATGAGCAGGGCGAGGTCGAGCCGCCCCTGCGCCAGCTCGTGCGTCAGGACCCGTGAACCCCCTTCGTGGACCTCGAGCTCGATGAGGGGGTGGGTCTCGTGGAACCGGGTGAGCACCTCCGGCAGGAGCCCGTCGCAGATCGACGGGGTGGCACCGAGCCGCACCCGTCCGCGCCGCAGACCGGCGACCTCGTGCACCGCACGCTGCGCCGACTCGACGTCGATGAGGATGCGCTCGGCATGGGGCAGGAGCGCCTCGCCGGCGCTCGTGAGCTCGATGCCGCCGGGCTGGCGGACGAACAGCGGCGTGCCCAGGGAGTTCTCCAGGACGCGGACCTGCTTGGAGAGGCTGGGCTGTGCCACCCCGACCAGCTCGGCAGCGCGCGTGAAGTTGCGCGTGCGCGCCACCGCCACGAAGTAGGAGAGCTGCTGGAACTGCACGGACCGAGCCTACAACGTGATAGCCGGAGGCTATGAAGGTTGCCCTCATCATGACTTAGCGCTCAGGTGTGCTTCAGGGTTACGGTGCGTGCGTGGCCACTACTCTGACTCGCGCGTCGGCGCGCAGGTCGACCGTCGTGCTCAAGTACACGATGGCCGTGTCCGGGCTGATCATGCTCGGCTACCTGCTCGTCCACATGTACGGCAACCTCAAGTTCTTCCAGGGCAAGGAGTACTTCGACTCCTACCTCGAGGGCCTGGAGAACATCTTCTATCCCTACCTGCCGCACGGCGGGGCGCTGTGGATCCTGCGGGTCGTGCTGCTCGTCGCGCTCGTCGCGCACGTGTACTGCGCGATCACGCTGTGGCGGCGCAACAAGGTCGCGGCCGGCTACACCGGCACCACGCGCTACCACTCCAAGCAGAACCGCACGGGCATCCAGCGCTCCTACGCCTCGTTCACGATGCGCTGGGGCGGCGTGATCCTGCTGCTGTTCATCATCGGCCACCTCGCGCAGATGCTGCCGAACTGGCTGTCCCCGGGCGGCGCGTCCGACAGCAAGTACGAGCGCGTGGTCAACGGCTTCGAGATCTGGTGGGTCGTGCTGCTGTACACGATCGGCCTGGTCGCGGTCGGCTTCCACCTGTGGCACGGCTTCTGGAGCGCCCTCACCACGCTCGGCCAGAACCGCAGCAGCACCCGCAAGGACTCGACGATCACCATCGCGTCCTGGGTGCTGTCGGTGGTCATCGCCGGCGGCTTCCTCGTCGTCCCGTTCGCGATCTTCTTCTTCGGAGCTGGTTCCTGATGACCGACACCTTCACCCCCACCGGGGCGGCCGAGCAGTTCATCGAGCACGGCGACCCCATCGCCGACGCCAAGGCGCCGAGCGGCCCCATCGAGCGTCGCTGGGAGCAGCGTCAGTTCGACGCCAAGCTGGTCAACGCCGCGAACCGTCGCAAGATCAAGGTCATCGTCGTGGGCACCGGTCTGGCCGGTGCGTCCGCCGCGGCCACCCTCGGCGAGGCCGGCTACCACGTCACGAGCTTCTGCTACCAGGACAGCCCGCGCCGTGCCCACTCGATCGCCGCCCAGGGCGGCATCAACGCCGCCAAGAACTACCGCAACGACGGCGACTCGGTGTACCGGCTGTTCTACGACACGGTCAAGGGCGGCGACTTCCGCTCGCGCGAGTCCAACTCCTACCGCCTCGCCCAGGTGTCGGTGAACATCATCGACCAGTGCGTGGCGCAGGGCGTGCCGTTCGCGCGTGAGTACGGCGGCCTGCTCGACAACCGTTCCTTCGGTGGCGTGCAGGTCTCCCGCACGTTCTACGCCCGCGGCCAGACCGGCCAGCAGCTGCTGATCGGTGCCTACCAGGCGCTCGAGCGGCAGGTCGCCGCCGGCACGGTCGACGTGCACACCCGCCACGAGATGCTCGACCTCGTCATGGTCGACGGCAAGGCGCGCGGCGTCATCGTCCGCGACATGGTGACCGGCGAGATCGAGTCGCACACCGCCGACGCCGTCGTGCTGGCGAGCGGCGGCTACGGCAACGTCTACTTCCTGTCGACGAACGCCATGGGCTGCAACGTGACCGCCACCTGGCGCGCGCACCGTCGCGGCGCCTACTTCGGCAACCCCTGCTACACGCAGATCCACCCGACCTGCATCCCCGTCTCGGGCGACTACCAGTCCAAGCTGACGCTGATGAGCGAGTCGCTGCGCAACGACGGCCGCATCTGGGTGCCCAAGAAGGCCGGCGACGACCGCCACCCGCGCGACATCCCCGAGGACGAGCGCGACTACTACCTGGAGCGCATCTACCCGGCGTTCGGCAACCTGGTCCCGCGCGACATCGCCTCGCGTGCGGCCAAGTACCAGTGCGACGACGGCAAGGGCGTCGGTCCGGGCGGGCTCGGGGTCTACCTCGACTTCGCCGACGCGATCGAGCGCATGGGCCGCCCGGCGGTCGAGGCCAAGTACGGGAACCTGTTCGACATGTACGCCCGGATCACCGGCGAGGACCCGTACAACGAGCCGATGCGCATCTACCCGGCCGTGCACTACGTCATGGGCGGGCTGTGGGTCGACTACGACCTGCAGAGCAACCTCGAGGGCCTCTTCGTCACCGGCGAGGCCAACTTCTCCGACCAGGGCGCCAACCGACTCGGTGCCTCCGCGCTGATGCAGGGCCTGGCCGACGGCTACTTCGTGCTGCCGACCACCATCGCGAACTACCTCGCGGACGGCCCCTTCGAGCCCGTGGGCGACGACCACCCGGCCGTCACCGAGGCGCGCGAGGCCGTCGAGGAGCGCATCTCCGCACTGCTGGCCGTCGACGGCAACCGCACCGTGGACAGCTACCACAAGGAGCTGGGCCACATCATGTGGGAGTACTGCGGCATGGAGCGCAGCGAGGAGGGCCTGATCAAGGCGATCGGCCTCATCCGCGAGCTGCGCGACGACTTCTGGAAGAACGTGAAGGTCACCGGCGAGGCCGAGGAGCTCAACCAGACGCTCGAGCGTGCCGGCCGGGTCGTGGACTTCTTCGAGCTCGGCGAGCTGATGTGCATCGACGCGCTGAACCGCGAGGAGTCGTGCGGCGGCCACTTCCGCGCCGAGAGCCAGACCGAGGACGGCGAGGCCCTGCGCCACGACGACCAGTTCGCCTACGTGGCGGCGTGGGAGTTCAACGGCGCCGAGGGCGGCCAGAAGCCGATCCTGCACAAGGAACCCCTCGAGTACGAGTACGTCGAGATGAAGGCTCGGTCCTACAAGTGAACGGGAGCTGCAAGTGAAGATCACCGTCAACGTCTGGCGTCAGAAGAATGCCGAGACGAAGGGCCAGATGGTCGGCTACGGGCTCGACGACGTCTCCGAGGACATGTCGTTCCTCGAGATGCTCGACGTGCTCAACGAGCAGCTGACGCTCGCCGGCGAGGAGCCGGTCGCCTTCGACCACGACTGCCGCGAGGGCATCTGTGGATCGTGCGGCGTGGTCATCAACGGCATCGCGCACGGCCCCGAGGTCACGACCACGTGCCAGCTGCACATGCGCTCGTTCAAGGACGGCGACGTCATCGACATCGAGCCGTGGCGGGCGGGCGCGTTCCCGATCGTCAAGGACCTCGTCGTCGACCGCGGCGCCTTCGACCGGATCATCCAGGCCGGCGGCTACATCAGCGTCAACACCGGCTCGGCGCCGGAGGCCAACAACCTGCCCGTGCCGAAGGAGGACGCCGACCACGCGTTCGCGGCGGCCACCTGCATCGGCTGCGGCGCCTGCGTGGCGGCCTGCCCGAACGGTTCGGCCATGCTGTTCACCGCGGCGAAGGTGACCCACCTGGGCCTGCTCCCGCAGGGTCAGCCCGAGCGCGAGTCCCGCGTGGTCGACATGGTCGCCCAGCACGACGCCGAGGGCTTCGGCTCCTGCACCAACATCGGTGAGTGCACCGCGGCCTGCCCCAAGGGCATCCCGCTCGACGTCATCTCGCGGCTCAACCGCGACCTGCTCGGCGCCCTCGCCGCCGGCAACGCCTGAGCACGCACGCTCCAGCACCACCCCGACCGCCCGTCACCGCTCCGGTGGCGGGCGGTCGTGCGTCGTGGGGGCGGGCTGCGGGGTGGTCGTCGTGGGGTGGGGCTGGGTCGGCGTCGGCGATGGTGCTCGGGTCGGGGCTGCGACGGTTGCGGTGGTGCTCGGGTCGGGGCTGCGTCGGTTGCGGTGGTGCTCGGGTCGGGACTGCGCCTGCTCGGCGGGTGCCGGGGTCGGGCTCCGAAAGGGCCTCGACCGGGCGACTCCCAGCGCCTCGGCCGATCCTGCGGGCCGTCTTCTGCGCTGTTCCCCCTCGAGCGGTGACTTCTCCACCGAATGGACCAACCGGCAGGGCTGCGCGGTGCAGATTCCACCGTCTCGGCGCCGAGACGGTGGAGAACTCACCGCCCGGACGGGGAATCGGGGGAGAACTCACCGCTCGGGCGGGGAATCGGTGAAGAACGCACCGCGCGGGCCGTCATCGGTGGATTCTCAACCGCAGCACGCTTCCTGATGTTGAGGATCCACCACCCGAGCCGGTCCGGACTCGTCATCGGTGGATCGTCAACCGCAGGACGCTTTCTGCGGTTGAGGATCCACCGATGGGGGTGACCCGCCGGTCATGGGTGGATCTTCAACCGCAGGACCGTCCCTGAGGTTGAGGATCCACCGATGGGGGGGCGAAGGACGGCGAGCTCGACCGCGCGGAGAGCCTCTGTTCCGTCGAGGCCTTTCGGGGGCCGCACCCACGACGACCCGCAGCAGCGCAGCCGCAGGTCGAGCCCGACTGCAGCAGCGCAGCCGCAGGTCGAGGCCGACCCGCTGCAGCCGCAGCCGCAGGACGCCGAGATCGTTGCAGATTTGAATTAGCATGGTTAATGACCTAGGCTAAGGACATGCCTACCGACTCCCAGAACCTCGCGCTGGCGGTGGCCCGACTCAACCGCAGGCTCCGGCAGGAGCGGCACTCCGACCTGACCCCGACGCAGATGTCCGTGCTGGGCACGCTGCGCCAGATGGGCCCGACGTCGCCGTCGTCGATCGCCGCCCGTGAGCGCGTGAGCGCCCCCAGCGTGACCCGCACCCTGAACTGCCTCGCCGAGGACGGACTCGTCGAGCGCGCACCCCACCCCCAGGACGGTCGACAGGTCGTCGTCAGCCTCTCCGACCTCGGCGAGAAGACCCTGGCGGAGGAGCGGAAGCGACGCGACGCGTGGCTGCACCAGCGGCTCACGAGCCTCGATGCCCGCGAGCGCGCCGTCCTGCGCGAGGCGGCGGCGATCCTCACGCGGATCACCGACTCATGAGGGCGGAGGTGGACTCGTGAGTCCCACCTTCCGCGCCCTGCACGTCCGCAACTTCCGCGTCTACGCCGCCGGTGCCATCGTCTCGAACATCGGCACGTGGATGCAGCGCGTCGCCCAGGACTGGCTGGTCCTCCAGCTGACGTCGAGCGGCACCGCGCTCGGCATCACCACCGGGCTGCAGTTCCTCCCGGCGCTGCTGCTGTCGCCCGTGGCCGGGGTGGTGGCCGACCGGTTCCCCAAGCGGACGGTGCTGCGCTGCACCCAGGTGGCCATGGCGATCCCCGCCGCCGTCCTGGGCGTGCTGGCGATCACGGGTGCCGTCGAGGTCTGGCACGTCTACCTGCTGGCGTTCGTCTTCGGCGTCGGCACCGCGTTCGACGCCCCCGCACGCCAGTCGTTCGTGGTCGAGATGGTCGGACCGGAGGACCTGTCGAACGCGGTGGGCCTCAACTCCGCCTCGTTCAACTCCGCCCGCATGGTCGGCCCGGCGCTCGCCGGCCTGCTCATCGCGGCCGGCGGTTCCGGGGTCGAGGCGACCGGCTGGGTCATCCTCGCCAACGCCGTCAGCTACCTCGCCGTCATCGCGTCGCTGCAGAAGCTCGACCCGGCACGCCTCGCCCCGGCGCCCGTCATGGGCTCGCGCAAGGGGGCGGTCCGCGACGGGGTGCGTTACGTCCGGTCCCGACCCGACCTCGTCCTCGTGCTGACGATCGTGTTCGCCGTCGGCACCTTCGGCCTGAACTTCCAGATGACCAGTGCCCTGATGGCCACCGACGTCTTCGAGAAGGGGGCGGGGGAGTACGGGATCCTCGGCTCGATCATGGCGATCGGCTCCCTGGCCGGGGCCCTGCTCGCCGCCCGACGTGAGCGCCCACGCCTGCGCTTCGTGGTGGGCGCCGCCATCGCCTTCGGCGTCGTCGAGATCGTCGCCGGTCTCATGCCCGGCTACCTCTCGTACGCGCTGGTGCTGCCGGTGCTCGGGCTCTGCGCCCTCACGATGATCACCGCGGCCAACGCCACCATCCAGATCACCACCGAGCCGGTCATGCGTGGCCGGGTGGCGGCGCTCTACCTGATGATCTTCATGGGTGGCACGCCGCTCGGGTCGCCGTTCATCGGCTGGGTCGGTGAGACCTTCGGGGCCCGGTGGACGCTCGTCGGCGGCGGCGCGCTCTCGCTGGTCGGGGTCGCCCTGGCGCTGCTCTGGTACGCGCACCGTCGCCAGATCGACCGGCAGGAGCTCCACGCCATCGCGACTCGCCTACGCTCGCAGCATGGACGTCGAGCGCACCTTCCACCTGTCGCGGCCGGTCGAGGAGGTCTTCGCCTACCTCAGCGACTTCGAGAACACCGAGCACTGGGACCCCGGCACGATCGAGACGACGCGCCTGTCGGGTGACGGCGGCATGGGCACCCGGTACGCGAACCGCTCCCGCTTCATGGGGCGCACGGTGGCGCTCGAGTACGAGACCGTCGGCTACGACCCGCCCACGTTCTTCGCCTGCCGTGGGGTCAACGGGCGCACGACGGCCACCGACGTCATGACGTTCACGCCCGACGACAGCGTGGAGGGCGGGGGCACGCAGGTCCACTACCGGGCCCAGTTCGAGTTCCCGTTCCTGCTGCACGCCCTCGCGCCCCTCGTGCTCAAGCGGCCGATCGAGAGGCTCGCCGACGAGACGATCGAGCAGATCCAGCGCGCCCTCGGCCGACCGTAGGACGATGACGGCGTCGGCGGTCCTGGACGGCGTCCGCGCCGATCGCCGGCCGGGGATACCCTGGAGGAATGTCCATCGACGCCGTCTCCCGCTCGATCGAGGTCGTGACGCCCGATCTCATCGAGCTGCGGCGTGACCTGCACGCGAGCCCCGAGCTGTCCTGGCACGAGGAGCGCACCACCGACGTGGTCGCCGCGTGGATGGACAAGCTGGGCGTCTCCTACGAGCGCTTCGAGGGCACCGGGCTCGTGGCCGAGATCGGACCCGAGGAGGGGCCGATCGTGGCCCTGCGGGCCGACCTCGACGCCCTCCCGATCGACGACACCACCTCCGACCCGTGGCGCTCGACGTCGCCCGGCGTCGCCCACGCCTGCGGCCACGACGTCCACGTGTCGGCGCTCGTGGGGGCCGCCGTGGCGCTGCAGGAGCTGCACGTGGCCGGCGGCCTGCCGCGCCGGGTCCGCCTGGTCTTCCAGCCCGCGGAGGAGGTCATGCCCGGCGGTGCGCTGCGCCTGCTCTCGGCCGGTGTCCTGCGCGGGGTCTCGCGCATCGTGGCACTGCACTGCGACCCGTCGCTCGACGTCGGCCAGGTGGGCCTGCGCGAGGGACCGATCACGGGAGCGTCGGACCGCATCCAGGTCACGCTCTCCGGTCGCGGCGGGCACACGTCGCGACCGCACCTCACCGAGGACCTCACCTACGCGCTCGCGAGCCTCGTGACGCAGCTGCCGGCCGTGCTGTCGCGCCGCTTCGACCCTCGCTCGGGCGCCAGCCTGGTGTGGGGGTCGGTGCGAGCCGGCAACGCCGCCAACGTAATCCCCTCCACCGGCGAGCTCAGCGGCACGCTGCGCATGCTCGACTCCGCGGCCTGGCACCAGGCCGAGCACCTGGTGCGTGGGCTCATCGCCGACATCATCGAGCCGTTCGGCGTGAGCGCCGACGTCACCTACGTGCGCGGCGTCCCGCCCGTGGTCAACGACTTCGGGGTCACCGAGCTGCTCCGCCGCGCGGTCTCCGACGCCATCGGGCCCGCCGCGGTGGCCACCACCACGCAGAGCCTCGGCGGCGAGGACTTCGCGTGGTACGTCGAGGCGGTCCCCGGAGCGATGGGTCGACTCGGCACACGCACGCCCGACGGGCCCACCTACGACCTGCACCAGGGGAACTTTCGGCCCGACGAGCGCGCCATCGCCGTGGGCGCCAAGGTGCTCGCCTGCTCCGCCCTGCTCTAGCGGCGCCCCCGAAGGTGACGAATCGGTTACGGCCCGTCGCAATCGGGCGCAGGACCTCCCGAAGGACCCCCGGGCGCGGCTAGGGTGCAGGCGTGCCGGGCTCTCCGGCGATGTCTCAAGGAGGAACTTTGCGTCGACTCACCAAGGTCACCGCCGTCGCCGGCGTGGCCGCACTCGTGCTCGCCGGTGCGGGCTGCGCGAACAACAGCTCGAGCAACGACGACGACACCGCTTCCGGTGACGACTGCGTCGAGAAGGTCGACACGAAGGTCGGCATGGCCTTCGACGTCGGTGGACGTGGCGACCAGTCGTTCAACGACTCCGCCGCCAAGGGCCTCGACAAGGCCGAGTGCGAGCTGGGCTTCGAGGTCCAGACCGCCGAGGCGCAGGACGGCGAGCCCGAGTCCGCCCGTGAGGGTCGCCTCCAGCAGCTCGTCGACGCCGACTACAACCCGGTCATCGCCGTGGGCTTCGCCTACTCGCAGGCCGTCGGCAAGGTCGCCAAGGCCAACCCCGACGTCGACTTCGCGATCATCGACGACGGTGTCGAGGGCGAGAACGTCGCCAACCTCCTCTTCGCCGAGGAGCAGGGCTCCTTCCTCGTGGGCGCCGCTGCCGCGCTCAAGTCCGAGTCCGGCAACATCGGCTTCGTCGGTGGTGTCGAGACGCCGCTGATCAAGAAGTTCGAGGTCGGCTACGAGGCCGGCGCGAAGGCCGTGAACCCCGACATCGAGATCCAGGCCCGCTACCTCACGCAGCCGCCGGACTTCAGCGGCTTCGGTGACCCGGCCAAGGGCAAGACGGCCGCCGAGGGCATGTACGACAAGGGCGCCGACGTGGTCTACCACGCTGCCGGCGGTTCCGGTGGCGGTGTGTTCGAGGCCGCCTCGGCCGCCGACGCCAAGGCCATCGGCGTCGACTCCGACCAGGCGCTGACGGCCGACGAGTCCGTCCGCGACGTGATCCTGACGTCGATGCTGAAGAACATCGACGTCGCCGTGTTCGCGTACCTGAAGGGTGTCGCCGACGGCGCCGCTCCCACGGGCCCGACGGTCTACGACCTCAAGGTCGACGGTGTGGGCTACTCCACCACCGGCGGTCAGGTTGACGACATCGCCGACAAGCTCGACGAGTACAAGCAGCAGATCGTGGACGGCGAGATCACCGTCCCGAGCGAGTGAACGGACGTCCAGGGACCTCGCATCCTTGACGCGGTCCGGCCCTGCGCGCGAGCGTGGGGCCGGGCCGTTGCCTGTGTGACCTGCTCCATCCCTCCGGCCCCGCGGCCGGACCCGCCTCTGAGGAGTGCTGCGTGACCACGTCCGTCCCCGACGAGACCACCGACCTCGATCCCGGGGCGGGCGACGTCGTCGTCCGGCTGCGCGGCATCGGCAAGACGTTCCCCGGTGTCATCGCCAACCACGACATCGACATCGACGTGCGACGGGGGACCGTGCACGCGATCGTCGGCGAGAACGGTGCCGGCAAGTCGACGCTCATGAAGATCCTCTACGGCGTCCAGAAGCCGGACTCCGGGACGATCGAGGTGCACGGCAAGCCGGTCGAGCTCTCGTCCCCGTCCGACGCGATCGCCGCCGGCGTGGGCATGGTGTTCCAGCACTTCATGCTCGCCGACAACTTCACCGTGCTCGAGAACGTCGTGCTGGGGGCGGAGAAGCTGCACGGCATCGGCGACGCCGCGCGCGCGGAGATCCGGCGCATCTCCGAGGCCTACGGGCTCGACGTCGACCCCGACGCCCTCGTGGAGGACCTCGGCGTCGGTGCACGCCAGCGCATCGAGATCCTCAAGGTGCTGTACCGCGGCGCCTCCGTGATCATCCTCGACGAGCCGACCGCCGTCCTCGTGCCGCAGGAGGTCGACGAGCTGTTCGAGAACCTGCGCGAGCTCAAGGCGGAGGGCCTCGCGGTCATCTTCATCTCCCACAAGCTCGACGAGGTGCTGTCGGTCGCCGACACGGTCACCGTCGTCCGTCGGGGCACCACCGTCGAGACGCGTCCGGCCGCCGGCGTCACGTCGCGTCAGCTGGCCGAGCTCATGGTCGGCTCGGAGCTGCCGAGCCCCAGCACCGAGACGTCCACCGTGACCGACCAGCCGGTCCTGGAGGTCCGCGACCTCGGACTTCCCGCGCCGGCGGGGTCGGGTAGGCCGCTCCTGGCCGACATCGACCTGACGATCCACCGCGGCGAGATCCTCGGCATCGCAGGCGTGGAGGGCAACGGCCAGGCCGAGCTGGTCGAGGCCGTCATGGGCATGCGTCCGGGTGCCACCGGCAGCATCGCGCTCAACGGTGACGACCTGGCCGGCCGGTCCACGCGGCTGCGCCGCGAGGCCGGCATCGGCTACATCCCCGAGGACCGGCACCGGCACGGGCTCCTGCTCGACGCCCCGCTGTGGGAGAACCGGGTGCTCGGCCACCAGACGCGCGAGCCCAACGTCAAGGGTCCGTTCATCGACCGCGCCGGTGCCCGTCAGGACACCCAGCGCATCGTCGACGCCTACGACGTCCGCACCCCTGGCATCGACACGCTGGCCCGCGCCCTGTCCGGCGGCAACCAGCAGAAGCTCATCATCGGTCGCGAGATGACGGGCGAGCCGAGCCTGCTCGTCGCCTCGCACCCCACCCGCGGCGTCGACGTCGGCGCCCAGGCGGCGATCTGGGACCACATCAAGCAGGCACGGCGCGACGGTCTGGCGGTGCTGCTGATCTCGGCCGACCTCGACGAGCTGATCGGCCTCTCGGACACCATCCGGGTGATCCTGCGCGGTCGCCTGGTCGGCACGTTCGACCCCGCCACCGTCACCCCCCAGCAGCTGGGCTCGGCCATGACCGGTGCCGACGAAGGAGGTCCGGCATGACCGACCAGCGACTCAAGCGCATCGCCCTCGCGGCGGCCGCGCCCGTCCTCGCCCTCGTGGCGGCGTTCCTCATCACGAGCCTGGTGCTCGTCGTGGCCGGCGACTCCGTCGGTGGTGTGTGGGGCCAGATCCTCAGCGTTCCCGAGGCGCGCGGGCTCACCAACATCGTCAACGCGGCCACGGTCTACTACCTGTCGGGCGTGGCGGTGGCCATCGGCTTCCGGATGAACCTGTTCAACATCGGCGTCGACGGCCAGTACCGCGTGGCGTCGTTCGCCGCCGCGGTCGTGGCCGGCGAGGCGTGGCTGCCCGGCTGGCTCAACACGGCCGCCGCGATCCTCGCCGCGATGCTGGTGGGTGCGGCCTGGGCCGGCATCGCCGGGCTCCTGCGCGTCACGCGCGGCGTCTCGGAGGTGATCTCCACGATCATGCTCAACGCGATCGCGACCGCCCTCGTGGCCTTCATGCTGCGCAAGGCGGCCGTGAGCGACCCGGGCTCCAACATCGTGGCCACCAAGGAGATCCCGGAGGGCAGCCGGATCCCCGGCTTCACGCTCTTCCCCGGGGCGCCGAACCAGGTCTACGGGTTCGTGTTCCTCGCGATCCTCGTGGGAGTCGCGTACTGGCTCGTCATCAACAAGACCCGGTTCGGCTTCGACCTGCGGGCCACCGGCCTCTCCGAGAGCGCCGCGGTGGCCTCCGGCATCGACGTCAAGAAGATGGTCCTCGTCTCGATGCTGCTGTCCGGTGCGGCGGCGGGCCTCGTGGGTCTGCCGATCCTGTTCGGCGAGGCCTTCGCGTACGGCTCGACCTTCCAGTCGGGCCTCGGCTTCGCGGGCATCGCGATCGCGCTGCTGGGTCGCAACCACCCGATCGGCATCGCGCTCGGCGCACTGCTGTTCGCCTTCCTGGACGAGCAGTCCAACCCGCTGCAGATCCTGCTCGACGTCTCGCCCGACATCGTCAAGATCACGCAGGGGACGATCGTGCTGACCGTCGTCATCGCCTACGAGGTGGTGCGTCGCTACGGTGTGCGGCTCGAGCAGCGCCAGGTGGCCGCGACCCTCGACGACGACAGACCGACCGGCCCCACGACGGAAGGAGTGAGTCGATGAGCATCGCGACTCCACCGGTCGGCGGCGCGCCGACGGCTCCCGCGACGAGGTCGCGGATCACGTTCCCGGTGGTGCTGCTCGGCATCGCGGGTCTGCTGCTGCTGTTCTCCGCGCTGCGGGTGATCACCGGAGCCGACGACCTCAACTCCTCGGGCACGCTGCGCGCGACCCTCGTGGCAGCGGTGCCGATCGGTCTGGCCGGCCTCGGCGGCCTGTGGGCCGAGCGCGCGGGCGTGGTGAACATCGGCCTCGAGGGCATGATGATCCTCGGCACCTTCGGCGCCGGCTACTACGGCTACTTCGTGGGTCCCTGGTGGGGCGTGCTGGGTGCCATCGGCTTCGGCGCCCTGGGCGGGCTGCTGCACGCCGTGGCCACCGTCATCTTCGGCGTCGACCACATCGTCTCCGGCGTCGCGATCAACATCATCGCGCTCGGCGCCGTGCAGTACCTCGCGGTGCTCGCGTTCACGGGCGTGCCCGGCGGTGGTCAGACGCAGTCGCCGCGCATCGACGACCTGCCGAGCATCACCATCAGTGCGCTCGCCGACCCGCTCGGCGACCTCGAGGCCAAGAACTGGTTCTTCCTGTCCGACCTGGCCGCGCTCCTGCGTGCCCTCGTGTCGAACCTCAACGTGCTCACGCTCATCGCGCTCGCCCTGTTCGTGCTCACCTGGTACCTGCTGTGGCGGACCCGGTTCGGCCTGCGGCTGCGCTCGGTGGGCGAGAGCCCGGCGGCGGCGGAGTCGCTCGGCGTGAACGTCATCCGCTACAAGTTCGTCGCCGTGGTCACCTCCGGTGCGTTCGCGGGTCTGGCCGGCGGGTTCCTGGCGCTCGTGGCGGCCAACGGCTTCCGCGACGGACAGACCGGCGGTCGCGGCTACATCGGCCTGGCCGCCATGATCTTCGGCAACTGGCGTCCAGGCGGCCTGCTGGCCGGCGCCGGCCTGTTCGGCTACACCGACACGCTGCGCCTGCGCGGTGGTGGCGACACGATCCACGGGCTGCTGCTGCTCGTCGCCGTCGGCCTCGTGGCGCTGGCCATCTGGCAGTGGCGCCAGCACGGACGTCGGTCGTCCCTCGTGGCGGCGCTCCTGGGCGTCGTCGTGGCCGGCTGGTACTTCCTGACCAGCTCGGTCCCGGAGGACCTCACCGGCATGACGCCGTACCTCACCACGCTGCTCGTGCTGGCGCTGTTCTCCCAACGCCTGCGCATGCCGGCCGCGGACGGCAAGCCGTACCGCAAGGGGAGTGCGGGCTAGTGGCCGAATCGTTCGGTCTCGGCATCAGCACCGCCGACGACCCCGTCGACTGGGGCGCCCTCACGAGGTACGCCACCGAGGTCATGCAGCGCGCCTACGCCCCGTACTCGCACTACAAGGTCGGTGTGGCCGGCCTGGTCGACGACGGTCGGGTGGTGCTCGGCTGCAACGTCGAGAACGCGGCCTACGGCGTGGCCCTGTGCGCCGAGTGCGGCATGGTCTCCGCGCTGCACGCCACGGGCGGTGGCCGTCTGGTCGCGGTCGCGTGCGTGGACGGCGAGGGCCGTCCGCTCATGCCGTGCGGCCGGTGCCGTCAGCTCCTGTGGGAGAACGGAGGTCCGGCCATGCAGCTGCTCACCGCCTCGGGCGTGCGGACCATGGACGAGGTCCTGCCCGATGCGTTCGGTGCTGATGATCTCGCCTCCGGCGAGGGGGCCGACGACCGCGCTCCCGGTCAGGGGGGCGAGGAGTGACGGTCGTCCCCGACCTCACCAGCCCCGACCTGCTCGACGACCCGTACCCGTTGCTGGCCCGGTGGCGCGCCGCCGGGCCGATGCTGCGGTCGGAGCGGGAGGGTCGATGGGTGGCCACCACCCACGCGGCGGTGAGCGCCGTGCTGCGCAACCGCAGCCTCGGTCGGCTCTGGACGGACTGGGAGCCCTCCGAGCAGATGGAGCCGTTCAACACGCTGCACCGCAACCAGCTCATGGAGAACGAGCCCCCGGAGCACACCCGCATGCGTCGGCTGCTGGCCGGTGCGTTCTCCCGCGGCCACGTGGAGCGGATGGGCCCGCGCATCGAGGTGCTCGCCGACGAGATGCTCGACGACCTCGCCGACGACCTCCGTGCGGGTCGGCCCGTCGACCTGCTGGCGCGCTACGCCGAGCCCATGCCGGTGTTCGTCATCGCCGACCTGCTCGGTGTGCCGCGTGAGGACCACGAGCGGCTGCGCGACTGGTCCCAGGCCATCGTGCACATGTACGAGCAGGGTGTCGGCGACGACGTCCGCGCCGCGGCCGTGACGGCCAGCAGCGAGTTCGCCGCCTACGTGCGTGAGGTCGTCGAGCTGCGCCGCCGGGAGCCGGGCGACGACCTCGTCAGCGACCTGGTCAGGGAGCGGCAGGACGGGAAGGGCTTCAGCGACGACGAGCTCGTGGCGACCGTGGTCCTCCTGCTCAACGCCGGCCACGAGGCGTCGGTCAACGTGTTCGGCAACGGCATGCACGCGCTGCTGTCGCACCGCGACCAGCTGGCCCGGGTCACCGGGGGTGAGGTCAGCGTGGCCACCGCGCTCGAGGAGCTCATCCGCTACGACGCCCCGCTGCAGATGTTCGAGCGGACGGCCACCACCGACGTCGAGGTCGCGGGCGTGACCGTCCGTGCGGGTGAGACGGTGGCCTGCCTCATGGGCTCGGCCAACCGCGACGCTGACGTGTTCGAGCGGGCCGACGACTTCGACGTCGCGCGCGACCCCAACTCCCACGTCGGCTTCGGCATGGGCCTGCACTTCTGCCTGGGCGCGCCGCTCGCGCGCGTCGAGCTCGAGATCACCGTCCGACGGCTCCTCGAGCGCTTCCCCACGATCGCGCTCACCGGCGTCGCCCCGCGCCGGCCCACCTGGGTGCTGCGCGGCTACGAGTCCCTCGAGGTGACCCTGACATGAGCCAGACCCCGCCCCCCTCCGGCACCGAGCGCTTCGACGCCCCTGCGGTCATCGCGGCCAAGCGCGACCGGCACGCCCTCACCGACGAGCAGATCGACTGGGTGGTCGACGCCTACACCCGCGGGGTGGTGGCACCGGAGCAGATGTCGGCCCTGGCCATGGCGATCCTGCTGAACGGCATGGACCGGCGCGAGATCGCCCGATGGACGAACGCCATGATCGCCAGCGGCGAGCGGATGGACTTCTCGTCCCTCAGCCGTCCGACCGCGGACAAGCACTCCACGGGCGGTGTGGGGGACAAGATCACCCTCCCGCTCGCCCCGCTCGTCGCGGCGTGCGGCGTGGCCGTGCCGCAGCTCTCGGGCCGCGGGCTCGGGCACACCGGCGGCACGCTCGACAAGCTCGAGTCGATCCCCGGATGGCGCGCCGCGCTCAGCAACGAGGAGATGCTCGCGCAGCTGGAGGACGTCGGCGCCGTCATCTGTGCGGCCGGCACGGGCCTGGCGCCCGCGGACAAGAAGCTCTACGCCCTGCGCGACGTGACCGGCACCGTCGAGGCGATCCCGCTCATCGCCAGCTCGATCATGAGCAAGAAGATCGCCGAGGGCACCGGCGCGCTCGTGCTCGACGTGAAGGTCGGGTCGGGCGCGTTCATGAAGACCGAGGAGAACGCGCGCGAGCTGGCCGAGACGATGGTGGCGCTGGGCACCGACGCAGGCGTGACCACCGTGGCGCTGCTGACCGACATGTCCACCCCGCTCGGCCTCACCGCGGGCAACGCGCTCGAGGTCCGCGAGTCGGTCGAGGTCCTCGCCGGGGGCGGGCCTTCCGACGTCGTGGACCTCACGCTCGCCCTGGCCCGCGAGATGCTGGCGGCGGCCGGACGCACCGACGTCGACCCGGCCGACGCCCTGGCCGACGGTCGCGCGATGGACGCCTGGCGGCGCATGATCTCCGCCCAGGGTGGCGACCCCGACGCTCCGCTCCCCACGGCCCGCGAGACGCACGTGGTGACAGCCGAGTCCGACGGCGTCCTCACGACCCTGGACGCGTTCGGCGTCGGCGTCTCGGCGTGGCGTCTCGGCGCGGGTCGGTCCCGTCCGGGGGAGGACGTGCAGGCCGGTGCCGGCATCGAGCTGCACGCCAAGCCGGGCGACGTGGTTCGTGCCGGTGCGCCCCTGATGACCCTGCACACCGACACGCCCGAACGCTTCGAGCGCGCGCTCGAGGCGCTCGAGGGCGCGGTGCGGGTCGAGGCCACCGCGTCGGGCGTCGGCGGCGCGTCCGCGGATGTGGTCATCGACCGGATTGGTTAGGGTCGACTGCATGCGTGTGCTCAACGACCGTCACGAGGTCGCCGGGTCCGTGGGTGACGAGCTGGGCGTGAGCGAGTGGGTCCAGATCTCCCAGGAGCGGATCGACCTCTTCGCCGACGCGACCGGCGACCGTCAGTGGATCCACGTCGATCCCGAGCGGGCGGCCGAGGGACCGTTCGGCGCCACGATCGCCCACGGCTACCTGACGTTGTCGCTGCTGCCCTTCCTGGGCGCCCAGGTCTACGCCTTCGCCGGCGACGTCGCGCGGGTGAACTACGGCCTCAACAAGGTGCGGTTCATGACGCCGGTGGTCGTCGGCTCGAAGCTGCGCAACCGTGTGACGGTGCTGGACGTCCAGGACGTCGAGCGCGGCCAGCAGGTGACCCTGCGTCACCAGATCGAGATCAAGGGCAAGGACAAGCCGGCGTGCGTCGCCGAGACCGTCACCGTCCTCATCGAGGCCAACGGCGCCTGAGCGGTCGTGGGTCGTCGGCGCGGGGCGTCGTGGGGGTGCTGCTGCGTCGCTTCGGTTGGGGCTTCGCTCGGTGCTGCGCTGACTCGGTTGGGCTTCGCTCGGTGCTGCGCACGTCGGCTGGGCTTTCGCTCGCGGCTGCGCTGCCTCGTCTGGGCTTTCGCTCGGTGCTGCGTCGCTGTGGCTGCGACTGGACCTGCGTTCCGAAAGGGCCTCGACCGGCGGATGGGTCCGGGCTCGGGCGAGCTCTCGGAGCGTGGCTCGGGGGACGCAAGATTCTGCGTTGGTGCGTGAGGGGTCGAAGGATGCTGCGATTGATACGGGATTCCGTCTTGAACGCAGCATCGTTGGGGTTTCTGCACGCGAAGGCAGAATCTTGCGTAGATCACGCACAGAAGGAGAATCGTGGCCGCGCCCCGCAGACCCAGCGGGGCCGAGACCCACCGCTCCGGTCGAGGCCCTCTCGGAGACCAACCCCACTCGGGCTCACAGCGACGCAGCCGCAGGAGAGGACCCAGCCGGACGGCGCAGCAGCAGGCAAAGGCCCGCCCGAGACCGCGCAGCCGCGGGCCGGGACTCAGCCGGACGTGTGCAGCCGCAGGTCAGGCTGGGCCGAGGAGGCGCAACCGGAGGACGCGACGAACCTCAGTACGCCGACCCACCCGCCAGCGACACGGCGCCCACGGGGTGCCAGACGGTCTTGATCTCCAGGAACGCGCGCAGGCGGGCGGTGCCGGGGGCGGCGGTGAAGTCGGGCTCGCGGCGGGGGGAGTAGACCCGCTTCACGGTGCCCGACGCCGACCGCTCCAGCTCCACACGGTCGTCGGCCGCCATGCCGGTGAGGTCGAGACCGTTGACGTCGGCGTGGCTCGCGAGCCAGGGCATCATCTCGGCAGCCCGGCCGGTGAGCACGTTCACGACGCCCGCGGGCACGTCGCTCGTGGCGAGGACCTCGGCGAAGGTCACGGCGACCGTCGGGTCGGCCTCGGACGCCACGACCACGACGCTGTTGCCGCCGGCGAGCACGGGCAGCACGGCGGCCACGAGGGGCAGCAGGGCCGACGTCGGCGACGCCGCGATGGCCACGACGCCGGTGGGCTCGGGTGCGGAGTAGCTGAAGTACGGGCCCGACACCGCGTTTGCGCCACCGAAGACGGCGGGCAGCTTGTCGGTCCAGCCGGCGAAGTGCACGACGCGGTCGATCGACGCGTCGACCTCGGCGCGTGCCTGGGCAGCGGTCGCGCCACGGCTCTGCACGATGAGGTCGACGAGCTCGGCCCGGCGGGCCTCGAGCATCTCGGCCACGCGGTACAGCACCTGGCCGCGGTTGTAGGGCGTGGCGCCGGCCCACTTCGAGAACCCGGACCGGGCGGCGACGACGGCGTTGCGGGCGTCCTTGCGGGAGGCGAGGGCGGCGTTGGCCATGAGCGACCCCTTCTGGTCGTGCACCTGGTAGGTACGGCCGGACTCCGAGCGCGGGAACGCGCCACCGATGTACAGCTTGTAGGTCTTGGCGACGGACAGTCGTGCCATCAGAGTGCTCCCTCGTCGTCGGTGTCGAGGTAGGCCGCCATGCCGGCGGTGCCGCCCTCACGTCCGAAGCCGGACTCGCCGTAGCCGCCGAACGAGGCGGTGGGGTCGAACTTGTTGAACGTGTTGTCCCAGACGACGCCGGCCTTCAGGCCTGCCGCCATGCCCATGGCGCGCGAGCCCTTCTCGGTCCAGACGCCGGCCGACAGGCCGTACGGCGTGTTGTTGGCCTTCGCGAGCGCCTCCTCGGGCGTGCGGAAGGTCAGCGTCGTGAGCACCGGGCCGAAGATCTCCTCACGGGCCACGCGCATCGACGCGGTGGCGTCGGTGAACACCGTGGGGGCCACGAACCAGCCCTTCTCCGGGAGCGCGCAGCTGCTCGTCCACACCGTGGCGCCCTCGTCGGCGCCGACCTGGGTGAGGTCCGTGATCTTGTCGTACTGCATCTGGGAGTTCACGGCGCCCACGTCGGTGTTCTTGTCGAGCGGGTCACCGACGCGCAGCGTCTCGATGCGCTTCTTGAGCTTCTCGACGACCTCGTCGGCCACGGACTCCTGCACGAGCAGGCGGGATCCGGCGCAGCACACCTGGCCCTGGTTGAAGAAGATGCCCGACACGATGCCGTCGACGGCCTGGTCCACGGCAGCGTCGGCGAACACGATGTTCGCGCCCTTGCCGCCGAGCTCGAGGGTGAGCTTCTTGCCGGTGCCGGCCAGCTCGGACTGGATGCGCTTGCCGACGGGCGTGGAGCCCGTGAACGCGACCTTGTCGACGCCCGGGTGGTTGACGATGGCGCTGCCGACGTCGCCGGCACCGGGGACGATGTTGACGACGCCGGGCGGCAGCTCGGCGTCCGCGAGGATCTCGGCGAGGATCAGCGCCGTGACGGGCGTCGTCTCGGCCGGCTTGAGCACGACGGTGTTGCCGGCGGCCAGCGCCGGGGCGATCTTCCACGCGGCCATGAGCAGCGGGAAGTTCCACGGGATGACCTGGCCGGCCACGCCGAGCGGGCGCGGGGCGGGGCCGAGCCCGAGGTGACCGAGCTTGTCGGCCCAGCCGGCGTGGTGGAAGAAGTGCTGGGCGGCGGTCGGGACGTCGAAGTCGCGGGTCTCGCGGATCGGCTTGCCGTTGTCGAGCGACTCGGCCACGGCCAGCTCGCGCGCACGCTCGGCGATGGCGCGGGCGATGCGGAACAGGTACTTGCCGCGCTCGGCCCCGCCCATGCGCGACCAGGGGCCGTCGTAGGCCTTGCGGGCTGCGGCCACCGCGCGGTCGACGTCGGCCGCCGTCGCCGTGCTGACGGTGGTCAGCGGCTCGCGGGTGGCGGGGTTGAGCGACGTCAGGTCGTCGCCGCCGCCGTCGACGAACTCGCCGGCGACGAACATCTGGTACCGCGGCTTGATCGCGGCGATCGCCGCCGACTCCGGGGCCGGGGCGTAGGTCAGGTCGAGATCCATGGGGCTGCTCATCTCTTCGGGTGGTGCTGGGCGGCGGACGGACGCATGGTCAGTCGACGCTCACGTAGCGGGGGCCGCTGTAGTGGCCGTTGGTCTGGGTGCGGCGCTGCATCAGCAGGTCGTTGACGACGCCGGAGGCGCCGAAGCGGAACCAGTGCGGGTCGAGCCACTGCGGGCCGGCGACCTCGTGGACGGCGACGAGGTAGGCGATCGCGTCCTTGGTGGTGCGGATGCCGCCCGCGGGCTTGACGGCGCGCTGGGCGCCGGTGAGGTCGTGCAGGTCGCGCACGGCCTGCAGCATCACGTGGGTGACGGGCAGGGTGGCGGCGGGGGAGATCTTGCCCGTCGAGGTCTTGATGAAGTCGCCACCGGCCATCAGGGCCAGCCACGACGCACGACGCACGTTGTCGTAGGTGGCGAGCTCGCCGGTCTCGAGGATCACCTTGAGCCGCGCCGAGCCGGCGGCCTCCTTCACCCGGGCGATCTGGTCGAACACCTGGCCGTAGTCGCCGGCGAGGAACGCACCACGGTCGATGACCATGTCGATCTCGTCGGCGCCGGCCTCGACGGCCAGGCGGGTGTCGGCGAGCTTGACCTCGAGCGACGAACGCCCCGCCGGGAACGCCGTGGCCACCGACGCGACCTTGACGCCGGTGCCGGCGACCGCCTCGGCCGCGACGGCGACCATGTCGGGGTACACGCACACGGCCGCGGTCGACGGCGTGCCCTCGACCTCACGGTCGGGGTTCACGGCCTTGCGGCACAGGGCTCGGACCTTGCCCGGGGTGTCCGCGCCCTCGAGCGTGGTCAGGTCGACCATCGAGATGGCGAGGTCGATCAGGGCCCGCTTGGTGTCCTTCTTGATGGAGCGCGTGGCCAGCTGGGCGGCCCGCGCCTCGACGCCGACGGGGTCGACGGCGGGCAGGCCGTCCAGGAACGTGCGCAGTGCCGCGGTGTCGGTGCCGCCGAGCCCGACGGCTGCGCGCAGCGTGCTCGGGGAGTCGGGGGCGGTCGGCGCGTCGGTGGTGGACGTCGGGGTCATGAGGTGTCCTTCCGGACGGTGGTGCGGGTGCGACAGCGGGGGTGCGACAGGGATGGGGCGGTGGTGGTCACCTCGACGTGACCACCACCGCCCGAGGGGCCAGCGGTCAGCCGATGTCCTTGCAGGTGTCGTCGTCGCCCTCGTCGGCGAGGAACGAGCAGAAGTCTGCCACCTGGTCCTTGGTGACCAGACGGCCCTGCAGGACGGTGTCCTTCTCCACGGTCTCACCGTTCGCGACCTTCAGGCTGATGCCGAGCACCTCCTTGCCGAGGACGAACGGCGACTCGGCGTGCGTGGAGTACATGGTGCCGTCCTCGATCGCCTTGAGGGCGTCACCGATGCCGTCGTTGCCGACGACCTTGACCTTGCCCGCGAGGCTGCGCGCCTTGAGGGCGGCGACGACGCCGAGCGCCATCTCGTCGTTCGCGGCGTAGACGCCGTCGATGTCGGAGTTGCCCTGGAGCACGTTGGTCATGACGTCGAGCGCCTTGCCGCGGTCGAAGTCGGCCGACTGCTTGGCCACGACCTCGATGTCGGGGTAGGCCTTGATGCCCTCGTTGAAGCCCTTGCTGCGGTCCTGGGCGACGTTGGTGCCCAGGATGCCCTGGATCTCCACGACCTTGCCCTTCTCGCCGATGGACTCCGCGAGGGACTTCGCGGCCTCCTTGCCGGCCTGCACGGCGTCGTAGCCGATGAAGCTCTCCAGCTCGCCGCTGTCGGGAGCGCGGTCGAAGGCCACGACGGGCACCTCGGCCTTGTTGGCCGCCTCGGTCATCGTGCCGCCGGACTCGCTGCCCACCGGGTCGATGATCAGCACGGACGGCTTCTTGGTGAGCGCCGTGGTGGTGGCGTTCAGCGCGGTCTGGTCGCTGTTGTTGGCGTTCTGGACGTCGAGGTCGACACCGGAGTCCTTCGCGGCCTCCTTGGCGCCGTCGACGACGGACACGAAGAATGGGTTGTTGAGCGTGCTGATGACGAGCGTGGCCTTGACCGACTCCTCGCCGGCGGCGTCGCCGCCTCGCCCGCAGGCTCCGAGCGACGTCGTCAGCGCGAGCGCCGCGGTGAGGGCGGCAGTCTTCTTCCAGGTGTTCACGGGGTTCCTCCAGTGGTGGTGGGTGAGGCGGTGTCCGCGTCGGCGCCCGAGCCAGGCCGTCGGGGACGGACCAGACGCGTGAGCGCCCGGACACGATCGGAGTTGCGATCCAGGAAGATCGCGAGCAGGATCACGAGACCCTTGACGACGCCCTGCAGGAACGGGGAGACGTCGAGCAGGTTGAGGCCGTTGTCGATGACGCCCAGCAGGAGGGCGCCTATGAGCGTGCCGACGAGGGCTCCGCGTCCGCCGGCCAGGCTCGTCCCGCCGATGATGACGGCGGCGATGGCGGCGAGCTCGAGCCCGCTGCCGGCCGTGGGCTGGGCGGTTCCGAGCCGCGCGGCCAGGATGAACCCGGCCGTCGAGGCGAGCAGGCCGCTGATGACGAACGCGAGGATCTTGACGCGGTGCACCTCGATGCCGGCCAGGCGCGCCGCGTCCTCGTTGTCGCCGACGGCGTAGACGTGGCGGCCGTAGCGCGAGCGGGAGAGCAGGAGCCCGAAGACGAGGAACGCGGCGAGCATGATCCACACCGGGTTCGGCACGCCGAGGATGCTCGACTGGCCGATCGCGAGGAACGCGTCGTTGTTGATGGAGACGGGGTTGCCCTGGCTCAGCTGCAGGGTGAGGCCCGCGAGCACCGACATCATCGCGAGGGTGGCGATGAACGACGGCATCCTCAGCTTGGTGACGAGCAGGCCGTTCACGAGGCCCGCCGCGGCGCCGACGCCCCAGCCGGCCAGCAGCCCGACCACGAGTGGCTGGTCCTGCAGGGTGAAGGCGGTGACGATGCTCGAGATGCCGAGCACGGCGCCGACCGAGAGGTCGATCTCGGCGAGGATGATCACGTAGGTCTGGCCGGCGGCGAGCAGGGCCGTGACCGACGCGGCCAGCAGCACGTTCAGCAGGTTGTCGCCGGTGAGGAACAACGGGGTGGCGATGAACAGGATGAGGCCGACGAACAGGAGCATCCAGACCGCCCGCAGCTCTCGGTTCAGGGACGTGAGCCCCGCGGTGATCGTCTTCATGCTGCACTCTCCAATGCGTGCTCGAGCAGCTTCTGCTGGGTGAGGTCGTCGTCGGTGAGCTCGGCCACCACGTGGCCCTGTCGCATCACCAGGAGCCGGTCGGACATGGCGACCAGCTCGGGGAGGTCGGACGAGACGAGCACGACGGCGACTCCGGCCGCGGCCTGCTCGTTGATGATCCGGTAGATCTCGGCCTTGGCGCCGACGTCGACGCCGCGGGTGGGCTCCTCCATCATCAGCACCTTCGGGTGGGTCAGGACCCAGCCGCCGAACAGTGCCTTCTGCTGGTTCCCGCCCGACAGGCTGCCCACGGGAGCCGCGGGCGAGGCGGTGCGGATCGACAGCTGCTCGATGATGCGCGAGGTCTCGGCGCGCTCGCGGCCGCGGTTCACGTAGGGGCCGGTCGTGTAGCGCGAGAGGCTCGCCATCGAGATGTTGTCGGAGACCGACTGCTGCAGGCACAGGCCCTCGGCCTGCCGGTCCGGCGGCACGTAGCCGATCCCGGCGTCGATGGCGGTCTGGGGCGCGGACGGCCGGTAGGCGGCCGAGCCGACGCTCACGGTCTCGGCGTCGGCCGGCACGAGGCCGAACAGGGCCCGCAGCACGCTGCCCTTGCCGCAGCCGAACACGCCGCCGATGCCGAGCACCTCGCCGGCCCGCACGTCGAAGGAGACGTCGGAGAAGTCCGGCCCCGCGAGGTTGCGCACGCTCAGCACGACCTCGTCGCGGGTGTGCGTCTCCTTGGGGTAGAAGTCGTCGATGGTGCGGCCGACCATGGCGGTCACGACGTCGTGCTCGGTGAGCTCGGCGGTGGCCGACTCCAGCGCCACGGCACCGTTGCGGAGCACGACCACGCGCTGCGACAGCCGGAAGACCTCCTCGAGGCGGTGGCTGATGTAGACGATCGCCACCCCGGAGGCGCGCAGCCGCTCGATCTGGGCGAACAGCAGCTCGGACTCGTGCTCGTCGAGCGCGGCCGTCGGCTCGTCCAGGATCAGCAGACGGGCGTCGTGCCCGGCCGTCTTGGCCATCTCGAGCATCTGCATCTGGGCGACGGACAGCCGGTCGACGGTCGTGCTCGGGTCGACGTCGAGCCCGATGAGGTCGAGCAGCTCGCGGGCCTTCGCGGCCATCTTCCGCTTGTTGACGAACAGGCGGCCGAACTCGGCCTGCTCGTCGAGCGTGAACAGGTTCTCGGCCACGGTCAGGTGCGGGAAGATGTTCTGCCGGAACTCCTGGTAGATCACCTGGATGCCGTGGGCCATCGCGTCCTGCGGCCCGCCGAAGGAGACCTCCTCGCCGTCGACCACGATGCGGCCGGCGTCGGGACGGTAGGCGCCCGAGACGATGCGGGTGAGCGTGGACTTGCCGGCGCCGTTCTCGCCGACGAGGGCCAGCACCTCACCGCCCTCGACGGTCAGGTCGATGCCGCGCAGCACCTCGGTCTCGCCGAAGCTCTTGTGGATGTCGTGCAGCTGGATGCGCATGGCCGGCCTCAGTACGCCACGCCGGCGTGCAGGATGACGTTGGCGTAGGGGGTGAACTCCCCCGAGCGCACGGCGGCGCGAGCCTCGTGGCTGCGGGCCTTGAGCTCCACGTGCGGCACCAGCGTGATCGGCACGTCGAGGGCGGCGAACCGCTCCTCGAGCGCGGCCAGCATGTCGGGACTGTGGTCGCGGATCTCCTCGGAGATCGTGGCGCCCTCCACGACCATCTCGTCGAGGACCGTGTCGAGCACGTCGAGGAAGGCCGGCAGGCCGGGGCGCACGGCGAGGTCGACGCGCTCGACGCCGAGCGGGATCGGCAGACCGGCGTCGGTGACCACGACGAGGTCGGTGTGGCCGGTCTCGGAGATCACCCGCGAGAGCTGGCCGTTGAGGGTGGCGGAGTTCTTGCGCATCAGTGGGTCAGCTCCCGGGTCGTGGTGGTGTGCGAGGTGAGGAAGGCGTCGACGTCGGCGCCGGCCGGAAGGCTGGGCGAGGCGCCGCGTCGGGTGACCGCGAGCGCGCCCGCGGCCATGGCGCGGGGGAGTGCGACGTCGAGCGAGAGTCCCGAGGCGAGACCCGCCCCGAGGTAGCCGGCGAACGCGTCGCCGGCTGCGGTCGTGTCGATCGCCTCGACCGCCGTCGCGGGGAAGTGCCGGGCGCCGTCGGCGTCGACGACGACCACGCCCTTGCTCGCGAGCGTGACGACGGCATGGGCGACCCCGCGCTCGACGAACCAGTGGCCGGCGCGCTCGGCGGAGGCGATGTCGGTGACGGGGATGCCGGTGAGGGTGGTGGCCTCGGTCTCGTTGGGCGTCACCACGTCGAGCTCGGCCCACACGGCGTCGTCGAGCGGCGCGGCCGGAGCCGGGTCGAGCATGGCGATCATCCCGGCGGCACGGGCGGCTCGGGTGGCGCGGACCATGACGTCGACGGGGGTCTCGAGCTGGGTGAGGAGCACCGAGGCGCGCCCGGCAGCGGCCTGCACCCCGGCGTCGACGTCGGCGACGCCGAGGTGGGCGTTGGCGAGCGGCACCATGACGATGTCGTTCTCGCCGGAGGCGTCGACGCGGATGTGCGCGACGCCCGTGGGCCCGTCGACGACCCGGACGGCCGACACGTCGACCCCGTAGGACTCCAGACCGCCCCGGGTCAGCTCGGTGAACGCGTCGGTGCCCACGCAGCCGACCATCTGCGTGTCGGCGCCGGCGAGCGCGGCCGCCACGGCCTGGTTGGCGCCCTTGCCGCCGAGGACGAGGGTGAGGTCGTCACCGAGGATCGTCTCGCCGGGACGGGGCAGGCGCTGCGAGAAGGTCGTCACGTCGGCGGTGATGCTGCCGATGACGAGGACGCCGGACGGGGTGGACGGGCTCATGGGGTGGCGACGCTCCTGGGAGGGGTGGAGGTGGAGCCGCGCACGACGAGCTCGACGGGGAGCGTCAGGTGCGCGGTGGGCATCGGCTCGGTGGAGGTGAGCCGTGCGACGAGGAGGCGCGCCGCGGCGGCGCCCTCCTCCACGTCGGGGCGGGACACGACCGTGAGCGGCGGGTCCAGCAGCGTGGCGAGGGGGAGGTCGTCGAAGCCGACGACGGACAGCTCGTCGGGCACGCGGACGCCGAGGTCGCCCAGGGCGACGAGCGCGCCGGCGGTCATGAGGTTGTTGGCGATCACGACGGCGGTCGGGGGAGCGGTGTGCCGCCAGAGCGCCGTCATCTGCTCGCGGCCGCTCTCCTCGCGGAAGTCGCCGTACCGCACGAGCCCGTCCTCGACGGCGATGCCGTGCTCGGCGAGAGCCGCGAGGAACGCCTCGTGGCGCATCCGGCCCGGGGTCGAGTCGAGTCGACCGCTGATCGTGGCGATCCGCGTGTGGCCGAGGTCGACGAGGTGGTCGACGGCCTGCCGGATGCCGGCGGCGTTGTCGACGAGGACGCGGTCGACGTCGGGGCCAGTGGACGTCTCGCGGTCGACGAACACGAGCGGGATGCCGTGCTCGCCGAGCAGGTTCGGGATCTGGTCGTTCTCCGAGAGCGGCGCCATGATGAGGCCGTCGGTCCGCTGCGAGAGCTCGCGCACCAACGCCTCCTCGTGCTCGGCGTCCTCGTCGCTGTTGCCGAGGATGACCTGCAGGCCGTGCGGGCGGACCTCGCGCTCGATGCCCTTGACGAGCCCGGCGAAGAACGGGTTCGCGATGTCGGGGACGATCACGCCGATGGAGTGGTGGCGGCCGGACTTGAGGCTGCGCGCCACCTGGCTCGGTCGGTAGCCCAGCTCGTCGATGGCACGGCGGACGGCCTCCTCGCTGCGGATGCGCTGACCCGCGAGGTAGCGGGTCACCGAGGCGGTGGAGACACCGGCCGCCCGCGCGACGTCCTGGATGTTGGCCATGACCTGTCTTCCGTCGGTGGTTCGTCGAGCTCGGAACCAAACTGTCATCGATAACAGTGTTATCGATGACAGTGACCGTAGTCACAGGATCGGGACGTGTCAAGGGCGTGTTCGCGAGCCCGGTCCGTGGCGCGTGCCACGATGGGTTCGTGACCCTCACCGCCGACCAGATCCGACGCGCGCCCAAGGTGGCGCTGCACGAGCACCTCGACGGGGGCGTCCGCCCCGCCACCGTCGCCGCCATTGCCGAGGAGGTCGGCCACGCGCTCCCCGCACCCGCGGACCAGCTGGGTCTGTGGTTCGCCGACGCGGCCAGCTCGGGCTCGCTGCCGCGCTACCTCGAGACGTTCGAGCACACCGTGGCCGTCATGCAGCGGCCGCAGGACCTGGCCCGTGTGGCCCGCGAGTCCGTCCTAGACCTCGCGGCCGACGGCGTCGTGTACGCCGAGCTGCGCTGGGCGCCCGAGCAGCACCTGCGCGGCGGGATGAGCCTGTCGGAGACCGTCGAGGCCGTCCAGGCCGGCATCGACGAGGGCCGGGCCGAGGCCGCGGCCGAGGGCACGCCGATCGTCGTCGGCCAGCTGCTCACCGCCATGCGGCACGCCCAGCACGGGCTCGAGATCGCCGAGCTGGTCGTCGAGTACCGCGACCGTGGCGTCTGCGGGTTCGACATCGCCGGTGCGGAGGACGGCTTCCCGCCGATCCTGCACCTCGAGGCGTTCGAGTACCTGCGCCGCGAGAACGCGCACTTCACCATCCACGCGGGCGAGGCGTTCGGCCTGCCGTCCATCTGGCAGGCCATCCAGCGCTGTGGCGCCGACCGGCTCGGCCACGGCGTCCGGATCATCGACGACATCGACCTCGCGGCCGAGGGCGGCCCGCGGCTGGGCCGGCTGGCGGCCTACATCCGCGACAAGCGCATCCCGCTCGAGATGTGCCCGTCGTCGAACCTGCAGACGTCGGCGGTGCCCGGCATGCGCTCCATCGCCGACCACCCGATCGGCCTGCTCAAGGAGCTCGGCTTCCGAGTGACGGTCAACTGCGACAACCGGCTCATGAGCGGCACGTCGATGAGCCGCGAGATGCAGCTGCTCGTGGACGCGTTCGGCTACGACGCCGACGACCTGCGCTGGTTCACCGTCAACGCCATGAAGAGCGCCTTCCTCCCCTTCGACGAGCGCCTCGCCCTCATCGACGACGTCATCAAGCCCCGCTACGCCGCGCTCTGACCCATCCCCGCCCCCGCCCCCACCGGCGGCCCGGGGCCGTCAGAGGTAGGTCTCGCACCGAACCACGCCGTCGGAGGTAGGTCTCGCACCTCATCCGGCGGCGATGAGGTGCGACACCTACCTCCGACCTGGCGAGGTCGGACGGTCTCGGCGGTCCTCAGGCGGGGGAGCGGAGCATCCGCCGGGCCTGGCGGGGTGTCATCGGCTCGCAGCCGGCGGCCACGGCCTGCGCGACGACGCGGTCGTCGTCGTTCTTCAGGCGCCAACCACGGCGCACGAGCACCCACGGGCCCTTGCGGCCCTCGCGCAGGTCCCGTGCCAGGCGCAGCGCGAAGGTGACCAGCCGGTGCCGACGTAGGCAGATGGCTGCGTCGAGCAGGCCCGCCTCGCGACAGGCGGACACGACCTGAGGCGCGAACAGGCCCTCGGCGATGAACTGGTCGCCCACCACCAGGTGCTGCGTGCCGGTACGGGCGCTCGAGGCGAGGTCGTAGACGGGCACGTCCGCCTCGCCGCTCGCGCACAGCTCGGCGATGGCACCGACGGCGGCGACGGGGTCCCACGAGCCGGGGTGGTCCCAGTCCGGGATGCCCAGGCTCGACCGCGGCAGGTCGGGGTCGTGGCCCTCGCGGTAGAAGTCGTCGAGGCGCAGCACCGACCACCCCAGCACCTGCCCGAGGTGGGACTTCCCGACACCCGACGGCCCGGCCACGATCACGACGCCCACGAGGGGTGAGCCTACGAGACGCCGACGCAGGCGCCCACACCGCGACTTCACCCATTCGTCACGTGGGGGGCGTTGACGCCACAGGTGGTCGTCGGGTGGAATCGAGGCACGTTCCAGAGCTGGTCCGGGCGCAGTCGTGCCATCGGGGGGCCGACTCGACGACCCGAAGGACCGCTCTCACGTGAAGACACGTCTGCGCCGCGCTGCGGCCGCACCCGCTCTCGCCCTCGGCACCACCCTCGCGCTCGGAGCAGGCGTCATCGCCGCGGCCCCGGCCCAGGCCGCCGACGACGTCACCATCCGGCTGCTCGACATCAACGACTACCACGGTCGTATCGACGCCAACACGGTGAAGTTCGCCGGCACCGTCGAGCAGCTGCGAGCCGAGGCGGGCGAGGCGAACACGCTCTTCATGTCGGCCGGCGACAACATCGGCGCCTCGCTGTTCGCGTCCGCCACGCAGCAGGACGCGCCCACCATCGACGTGCTGAACGCTCTCGACCTGAAGGTCTCGACCGTCGGCAACCACGAGTTCGACCGCGGGTTCGCCGACCTCACCGGCCGGGTCGCCGACCGGGCGGACTTCTCCTACCTGGGCGCCAACGTCGTCTCCAAGGCCACCGGCGAGCCGGCGCTCCCCGCGTACGAGACCTTCGAGGTCGGCGGGCTCGACGTCGCCGTCGTCGGAGCGGTCACCGAGGAGACGCCCTCGCTCGTCTCGCCGTCGGGCATCTCCGACATCGAGTTCACCGACCCGATCGAGGCGGTCAACGACACCGTCGCCGAGCTCGAGGCGTCGGCTACCCCGCCCGACGTCGTGGTCGCGGCGTACCACGAGGGAGCCGGGGCCGGGACGCCCGACGGCGCGACCCTGGAGCAGGAGGTGGCCGCAGGCGGCGCCTTCGCCGACATCGTGCAGAAGACCGACGCCGAGGTCGACGCGATCTTCACCGGCCACACCCACAAGCAGTACGCCTGGCAGGCCCCGGTGCCCGGCGAGGCCGGCAAGACCCGCCCGGTGCTGCAGACCGGCAGCTACGGCGAGTTCATCGGCAGCATCGACCTGACCGTCGACGGCGACACCGGCGACGTCACCAGCACCGCCACCAACGCAGCACGCACCACCACCGACGACGCCACCCTGGTGAGCCGGTTCCCGCGCGTGGCCGAGGTCAAGACCATCGTCGACGCCGCGCTCGCCAACGCCCAGGAGGTCGGCAGCAAGCCCGTCGCCGAGGTAACGGCCGACGTCACCACGGCCTACGCCGGCGGCAACCGGGACGACCGCTCCAGCGAGTCCACCCTCGGCAACCTGGTCGCCGACGCCCAGCTCGCCGGCGTGAAGGACACCCCGGCCGGCGCCGACCTGTCCGTCGTCAACCCCGGCGGCCTGCGCAGCGACCTGCTGTTCAAGGGCACCGGCGGCTCCAACGCCGACGGCGTGGTCACGTTCGCCGAGGCCAACGCGGTGCTGCCCTTCACCAACAACCTCAGCTCGGTCAGCCTCACGGGGGCCCAGCTGACGCAGGTCTTCGAGGAGCAGTGGCAGCGCGACGCCGCGGGCAACGTGCCCTCGCGCCCCTACCTGCAGCTCGGCACCTCGAGCAACGTCGCCTACACCTTCGACCCGACCCGGCCCGAGGGCGAGCGCATCACGTCGCTGCGCGTCGACGGCGAGCAGGTCGGTGCCGACACGACGTACAAGGTCGCGGTGCCGTCGTTCCTGGCCTCCGGCGGTGACAACTTCCGGACCTTCGCCGAGGGCACGGCGGTCGACACCGGACTGCTCGACTACGAGGTCTGGATCGACTACCTGGGCGAGAACAGCCCCGTCGCCCCCAGCTTCGCCCGGCACGCCGTGCAGGTGGAGGGACTTCAGTCCTCCTACGAGGAGGGCGGCACGGTCTCGTTCACGCTGCCGAAGCTCGACCTGACGTCGCTCGGCAGCCCGCAGACCCGCAGCGTCACCGCCACGCTCTACTCCGGCGACACCCCGTACGACCTGGGCGAGTTCCCGGTCAGCGACGGCGCCGTCACCGTCGAGCGCACCCTGCCGGACGGCGTCACGGGCGACGTGCGCGTCGAGGTCGAGGCGACCCCGACGGGGACCACGGCGGTCCTGCCGCCGTTCTCGATCGAGGAGTCCGGCGCCGACGCCAGGCTCGACGTCGTCACCCTTCCCCTCGTCAAGCAGGGCTCGCCGTCGCTGCTGGTGGCCCGCGTCAAGGGCGGCGAGGGACGCCCGACCGGAAGCCTGACGGTCACCGACGCCGCAGGCACGAAGCTCGGGTCGGCCAGGCTGACCCGCAGCGGCGTCGCCGTCCTGCTGCTCGACACCCGACGGCTGCCGGCGGGGTCACAGGTGCTCACGGCTGCCTACAGCGGCGACGACACCTACGCCCCGGTCGAGCGTGACCTGAAGGTCACCGTCGTCGCGAAGAAGAAGCGCTGATGCGCGGCGTGCGCGCCGGCGCCGTCCTGACGGCGGGCGCCGCACTGGTCGCCGGCCTGATGGCCGCCTCGCCGGTCCAGGCCGCACCCGACGGCGACGGTCTGGTCATCGGCGAGGCCTACCTGAACGGTGGCAGCAGCGGGGCCACCTACCTCAACAAGTTCGTCGAGATCGAGAACCCCACCGACGAGCCGATCGACGTGTCCGGCTGGTCGTTGCAGTACCGCTCGTACTCCTCGACCGGCGCGTTCACCGGCGTCATCGCCCTCGGCGACCACCACGTGGAGCCCGGCGGCACGCTGCTGGTCTCGGGCAACGCCAACGCCTCGAACGGCCAGGCGCTGCCCACGCCCGACGTCACGTCGGCGATCGCGTTCTCGGGCAACGCCAACGGCGGCACCCTGGCGCTCGTCCGCTCCACGTCGGCGCTGAGCGGCGACCGAGCGAGCGTGCTCGGCTCCGACCAGCTGGTCGACCTCGTCGGCTACGGCGCGTCCGCCACCTACGAGGGGAGCGGTCCGGCTCCCTCGGGGTACTCGGTCACCTCGTCGTTGCAGCGCACGGACGCGCAGGACACCGACGACAACGCGGCCGACCTGCGCGGCGGTGCGCCGACGCCGCAGGCCTGTGGCACCGACTGCGACGGGAGCGGCACGCCGCCCGAGCCTCCGGTCGACGTCACGATCGCCGAGATCCAGGGCACCGGCTCCGCCAGCCCGCTGGTCGGTCGGACCGTCACCACCAGCGGCGTGGTCACCGCCGCGTACCCGTCGGGCGGCTTCGACGGGCTCTACCTCCAGACCGAGGGCACGGGCGGCACCGCTCCCGCGGACCGGACGGCTTCGGACGGGGTCTTCGTCGCGTCGGCCGCCATGGCGGCCGACGTCGAGATCGGCGACCACGTCGAGGTCACCGGCACGGTGGCCGAGAGCTTCGGGCTCACCCAGGTGTCGCCCGGGGCCGGTGACTGGAAGCAGCTCGCCGACCCGGCCCAGGCCGTGAAGCCCACGCCGCTCACCCTGCCGCTGGGCGAGACGCAGCGCGAGAGCCTGGAGGGCATGCTCGTGGCGCCCGAGGGTCGCTACACGATCACCAACAACTTCGGCACCAACACGTTCGGCGAGATCGGTCTCGCCGCCGGCGACACCGGCTTGCCGCAGCCCACCGACGTCGCCCGCCCGGGATCGGCGGAGTACGACGCCGTCGTGGCCGAGAACGCGCAGCGCCTCATCACCGTCGACGACGGCGCAGGCATCAACTTCACGAGCGGCGGCAAGAACACGCCGGTGCCGTGGCTGCGTCCCAACAACGAGGTGCGCGCCGGTGCCCCGGTCACGTTCACCGGTGACGACCTGGTGCTCGACTACCGGTTCAGCCTGTGGCGGCTCCAGCCCACCCAGCAGCTGACCGCCGACGGCGACGAGCCGATCAGCATCGGCAGCACGCGGGTCGCCGCTCCGAAGGACGTGGGCGGCGACGTCAAGATCGCGTCGTTCAACGTGCTCAACTACTTCACCCTCACCGGGGAGGCGTACGAGAAGTCCGGTGCCGGCACGTGCACCTACTACTCGGACCGCAACGGCAACCGGGTCACCGTCAACTCCTGCACCAACGACGGCCCCCGCGGCGCTGCCGACGACGCGAACCTGCAGCGTCAGCAGGCCAAGATCGTCAACGCCATCGACGCCCTCGGTGCCGACGTCGTCTCGTTGGAGGAGATCGAGAACTCCGCCGCCTTCGGCATGGACCGCGACACCGCGCTGCGTGCCCTCGTGGCGGCGCTCAACGAGAAGGCCGGCCGCGAGGAGTGGGCGGCCGTCGCGTCACCCACCCGGGTTCCCGAGCGCGAGGACGTGATCCGCACGGCGTTCATCCACCGCGTCGGTGTCGTCGAGCCGGTGGGGGAGTCCGTCATCGACGACGACCCCGCGTTCGACAACGCCCGTGACCCGCTGTCGCAGGAGTTCCGGCCCGTCGGCGGCACGGAGCGCGACGACTTCCTGGTGGTCGTGAACCACTTCAAGTCCAAGGGCTCGGGCTCCGGAGAGGACGCCGACACCGGCGACGGCCAGGGTGCGTCGAACGCGTCGCGCGTCCGCCAGGCCACCGCGCTGGTCGCGTTCGCCGACGAGCAGAAGGCCGCGGCCGGCACCGAGACGGTGTTCCTGACCGGCGACTTCAACAGCTACAGCAAGGAGGACCCGATCGCGGTCCTCGAGGACGCCGGCTACGTGAACGTCCCCGCGAAGTACACCGACAAGACCACGTACCAGTTCGGTGGCCTGCTCGGCTCGCTCGACCACGTGTTCGCCTCGCCGGCCGCAGTGGACAAGGTCACCGGTGCCGACGTGTGGGACATCAACGCCGACGAGTCGCTGGGGCGTGAGTACAGCCGCTACGACAACAACGTCACGCGCCTGTACGACACGAGCCCCTACCGCGCCAGCGACCACGACCCGGCGATCGTCGGCTTCACGGCGAAGCAGAAGGAGCCGCAGGTCGGCCCCACGCGCATCGCCGTGACCGGCTACACCGCACCGCCCAAGGTCACGCTCACGGCCACGGTGGCCGGAGGTGACGTGAAGGCCGACGGCGGCGTGCTGCTCGTGCTCGACGGCTGGCGCCCGGTGGGTGTCGCGAAGGTCGTGGGCGGCACGGCCTCGGTGCGGCTCTCCGGGGTCGGCAAGGGCAAGCGGACCCTGACCCTCGTCTACTCCGGCGACCGCCGCGTGAAGCCCGGGGTCACCCTCTACCGCACCCGCTGACCAGGTCCGGAGCCCCACATCGGTGGATCGTCAACCGCAGCAGTGCCCCTGCGGTTGAGGATCCACCGATGGGTGGGGTCGGGCGGGTGGATCAGGCGAGGCCGAGAGCGACGGCGAGGTCCGACTTGACGGCCTCGAGCGTGGCCGACGCCTCCTCGCGGGCGACCTCGACCGAGTCGGTGACCGGCACGACCACCTCGACGTAGCACTTGAGCTTCGGCTCGGTGCCCGAGGGACGGCAGATGATGCGCGCGGCGTCGCCGAGGCCCAGGCGGATGCCGTCGGTGGGGGGCAGGCCGGCGTACCCGTCGGCCAGGTCGTCGACGGACGTCACCTCGAGCCCGGCGAGCAGCCGGGGCGGGGTGCTGCGCAGCGTGCTCATGGCCGTCGCGATGATCGACAGGTCCTCCACGCGCACCGAGAGCTGGCCCGTGGCGTGCAGCCCGTGCTCGCGGTACAGGTCGTCGAGCAGGTCGAGCAGCGTCCGGCCCTCGGCCTTCAGCTCGGCGGCGAGCTCGAGCACCGCGAGGATCGCCGAGACGCCGTCCTTGTCTCGGGCCACGTGCGGGGCGACGCTGTAGCCCAGCGCCTCCTCGTAGCCGAACACGAGGTCGTCGATCTTGCCCAGCCACTTGAAGCCCGTGAGCGTCTGCTGCCAGCGGCGGTCGTGCGCGGCAGCCTGGCGGCCGAGCATGTCCGACGACACGATCGACGACCCGTACGTGCCCACCGCGCCACGCCGTAGCAGCAGCTCGGCGAGCAGCACGCCCGTCTGGTCGCCGGTGAGCATGCGGAACCCCTCGCCGTCGCGGACGCCGACGGCGCAGCGGTCGGCGTCGGGGTCGTTGGCCACGATCACGTCGGCCTGCACCTCCGACGCGAGCTTGAGCGCCAGGTCCATGGCGCCGGGCTCCTCGGGGTTCGGGAACGCGACGGTGGGGAAGTCGGGGTCGGGGTCGCCCTGCTCGCGGACCACGTGGAGCGGTGCGAAGCCGGCACGGCGCACGACCTCGACCAGCGTGTTCCGGCCGACGCCGTGCATCGGGGTGTAGACGGCCACCACGTCGCGCGGCCCGTCGTGCGCGAGGTCGACGACGGCCTGCACGTACGCCTCGGCCACCTCGGGGCCCACCGTCGTGTAGTCGTCGCTGCGCGGGAGCTCGTCGACCCGCCCGACGGCGTCGATGAGGGCGGAGATGTCGGTGTCGGCGGGAGGAACGATCTGGCTGGAGTCGCCGAGGTAGACCTTGTAGCCGTTGTCCTGGGGCGGGTTGTGCGAGGCCGTGACCATGACACCCGCCGAGCAGCCGAGGTGCAGGATCGCGTGGGCCAGCACGGGGGTCGGCAAGTGGGTGGGCAGCAGGTAGGCCCGCACACCCGCCGCGTGCATGATCTCGGCGGTGTCGCGGGCGAACACGTCGGAGTTGTGGCGGGCGTCGTAGCCGACGACGACCGACGGGTCGTCGGGTGTCTCGCGCAGCAGGTAGGCCGCGAGACCCGCCGCCGCCTTGGCCACGATGACCCGGTTCATCCGGTTCGGTCCTCCACCGAGTGCGCCGCGCAGCCCGGCCGTACCGAACTGCAGCCGCTCGTCGAAGCGGTCGTGCAGCGCGTCCAGGTCGTCGGCGTCGACGAGAGCCTGCAGCTCGGCACGGGTGACCGGGTCAGGATCCTGGTCGATCCAGTCGAGGGCGAGGTCGACGACGGGCATGGTGCCTCCTGGCGGGCGGTGCTGGTGGGAGCGGTGCAGGTCGGGTGGGGCGCCCACTAGATCCGGGGGATGACGTCGGCGAGCAGGGCGCCCATGCGGCTCGCGGCCGCCTTGCCGGCCTCGAGGACCTCCTCGTGGTTGAGGGGCTCGCCGGAGATGCCGGCGGCGAGGTTGGTCACGAGCGAGAGTCCGAGCACCTCCATGCCGGCCTCGCGTGCCGCGATCGCCTCTAGCGTGGTCGACATGCCGACGAGGGTGCCGCCGATGGCACGCACCATGGCGATCTCGGCGGGCGTCTCGTAGTGCGGGCCGGGGAACTGCACGTACACGCCCTCGTCGAGCGAGGGGTCGACCTCGCGGCACAGGGCTCGCAGGCGCGCGGAGTAGAGGTCGGTGAGGTCGACGAAGTTCGCGCCCTCGATCGGTGAGGTGGCGGTGAGGTTGATGTGGTCGCTGATGAGCACGGGGGTGCCGGGCGTCCAGCTGGGGTCGAGCCCGCCGCAGCCGTTGGTGAGCACGACGGTGCGGACGCCGGCTGCTGCCGCGGTCCGGACGCCGTGGACGACGGCCGCCACGCCCTTGCCCTCGTAGAAGTGCGTGCGCCCGAGGAACACGAGGGCGCGGCGTTCTCCGACCTTGACCGAGCGCACCGTGCCGCCGTGGCCGGCGACCGCCGGTGCACTGAATCCGGGCAGGTCGGCCAGGGCGATCTCGTGGTCAGGGGTCCCGAGGGCGTCGGCGGCGGGCAGCCAGCCCGATCCCATCACGAGGGCGACGTCGTGGGTCGCTCCGTCGGTGCGGTCGGCGAGGGCTTCCGCGGCTGCGCGGGCGAGTTCGGCGGTGGTCACCGGTCCACCCTACGAGACGTGACGGACGCCACCGGTCCGGGCGAGTCGCCGCCGTGCCCGGTTCCGGGCGCCGAAGGTCCCGACACGGGACCGGACAAAAGAGTGACTAGTCAGGTCTAGTCCTAAAGAACTAGTTCCGTGTAGTCTCCTGTGACCAAGGGGATGGACGAAAGGACTCCGGAGTGACGACGATCCGCACGCGCAGGTTGATCGCCTCGAGCGTCGCCGTGCTCGCGGCCACCGCGTCGCTGGTGCTCGTGCCGGCCACCGCGCAGGCAGCGCCCCAGGCCGGCATCCAGCCGCTCGTCACCCAGGGCATCCAGCCGCTCGACACCGACGGCATCCAGCCGCTCGACACCGACGGCATCCAGCCGCTCGACACCGACGGCATCCAGCCCCTCACCGCGGTGGCGGCCGCATGACGCACTGAGACTTCCGGCCTGTCGGGGGACGGGCCGGACGGTGGAGCATCTCGGGGGGATGGTCCATCACACACGACGAGACCCTGGCCGTTCGGGGGGATGGCCAGGGTCTCGTCGCGTCTGGGCACCTGCGCCCCGACGCCTACTAGTCCGATCGAACCATCTTCGTGTGCTCCCCGACGCGCACGAGCGAGCATGTGTGACCCTTGACCGTCACGATCATCTCGGGGTTGGGAAAGACACATGCTCGACGCGCGCGCGCTCACGAAGAACCTGATTGCCGTCGGCGCAGTCACCGCAGGTCTGTTCACCGTCATGACGGTGCCCGCCATCTCCGACGAGCCGACGGCCGACCCCACGCCGTCGGCGGCCGTCTCGACGCCCGCGCCGACGACCGAGGTCGAGCCGTCCGCGGAGCCGGAGCCCACTGCGGAGCCGACGCCGACCCCCGCGCCCATCACGAGTGCGCCGAAGCCGAGCCCGACCCCCACCGCCACCGCCAGCAAGGCTGCCAGGGCCGCCTCGGCGCCGGCGCCGGGCGAGCCGCTCCTGGTGTTCGGTGACTCCACCAGCGCCTGGTTCTCCGACCAGCCCGGGTCGCCGTCGCAGGGCTGGTGGTCCAAGGTCGCGGCCAAGGCCGACATGCGGGCTGTGCTCTCGGCCGAGTCGGGCTCGGGCATGTGGGCCCGCGGCAACAAGTGCGGTGGCACCCGCTTCGACCAGCGGCTCTCCGAGATCGCGCGCATCAAGCCGGCCAAGATCATCGTGGCCACCGGCCGCAACGACTACCACCGTTGCCGCGGGGGTCAGGGGCAGGGCTACGTCACGAGTCCCCGCGCCCAGGTGGAGCTGGCGATCAGCAACTACATGACCAAGCTGGACAAGGCGCGCAAGGCCGAGGGGATCCCGGCGAACGAGGTCTACGTGACCACGCCGTGGGGCACCGACGGACGCAGCGTTCACTCCTGGATGTGGAAGGCGCAGAAGCGCGAGGCCGAGAAGCGTGGCTTCACCTACGTGACGGTCCGCTTCCTCGACGACCTGTTCACGCTGGACAAGACCCACCCGAACGCGCTCGGCAACACCAAGCTGGCCGAGGACTTCCTGCGGGTCTCGAAGATCGCCGGCTGACGGACCGGCCGCCGGGCCTGGACCGGCCCGACGACCGACATCGTCAGTTGAACTCGGACGGATCGGGTCCGGTGCGCTCGTCGCGGTTGATGGCGCTGATGCGCTGGAGCTCGTCGTCGCTCAGCTGCACCTCGGTGGCGCCGAAGTTCTCGGCGATGCGCTCGGGCGTGACCGACTTGGGAAACACGACGTTCTCGAGCGCCAGCTGCCAGGCCAGGACGACCTGACCGGGCGTGGCGTCGTGCGCCTCGGCGATCTCGACGACGGCGGGCTCGCTGAGCACGGCGCCCTGGGCCAGCGGGCTCCAGGCCTCGGTCACGATGCCGTGCTCGGAGTGGAACGCCCGCAGCACGTCCTGCGTGAGGGCGGGGTGCAGCTCGACCTGGTTGACCGACGGGGTGGTCAGGCCCTCGTCGGCCAGGCGCTGCAGGTCCTGGACGCGGAAGTTCGAGACGCCGATGGATCGCACACGGCCGTCGGCCTTCAGCTGCTCGAACGCCTTCCAGGTGTCGACGAAGCGGTCCTTCTCCGGCGTGGGCCAGTGGATGAGGTAGAGGTCGAGCACGTCGAGACCGAGCCGGCCCATGCTGGCGTCGAAGGCCCGCAGCGTGGACTCGTGTCCCTGGTCGTCGTTCCACAGCTTGGTGGTCACGAAGACCTCGTCGGCCAGACCCGTGGCCTTGAGCGCCGCGCCGACGCCCTCCTCGTTGCCGTAGATCTTGGCGGTGTCGATGTGGCGGTAGCCGACCTCGAGGGCCTTCTCGACGGCCGCCTGGGTCTCGGCGGGATCGATCTGGAACACGCCGAACCCCAGCTGGGGGATGGTGGTTCCGTCGTTCAGGGCGATGTCACGCACGGTCATGGTGGTGCTCCTGTTCGTGGGGGAGGGTCGGTCGGGGCGGGAGCTGCGCGATGGTCGGCGCTCCGCAGCCACAACCCCCAGCATGGCAACCAGGTGGGGACCGGCAAGTCCGACGGTCGACCGCCCTGAAGAGCAGGGGAGATGTGCGCGAACCGGTCGGTGCGCGGCGGCCATCTTGGTACGATCATCCAGACTTCGTCTCGGGCTTGGAAGGTCGTACCCCTGTGTCTGTCCGCTCACTCATGCGCGCAGCCGTGCTCGCACCGCTGCTCGCGCTGCTCGGCGGACTGCTGGTCGCCGCCCCGGCCTCGGCCGTCACGGTGACCATCACGTCGAACCTCACCAAGGTCCGGGAGGGCTCGCCGGTGGAGTTCTCCGGCAAGGCGCCCGCCGGCTCCACGGTGCAGCTCTACCAGGGGGCACACAAGATCCCGACGCCCAGCACCACGGCCAGCACCAAGGTCCCGGGAGCCAGCACAAAGGCCACTTCCAACGGCACCTGGAAGATCACCGTGGTCTCGGCCCATGTCGTCGAGGGCAAGAAGTACGTCGACGGCTTCCGCAACTACCGCGTCCGGGTCGGCTCCACCCAGTCGGCCGCCCGGCAGGTCAACTCCTACCGACCCGTGTCGGTCTCGCTGAGCAAGACGATCAGCGGCAAGAAGACCGCCGTGGCGACGAACGAGGAGATCTACAGCCGCAGCGGCATCACCTTCTCGGCCGTCCTGTCGTACGGCGTCAAGGGCAACCCGGCCTACCTGCAGCGACGGGTGCCCACCCGCAGCTCGTCGGGCAAGATCACCGGCACCCAGTGGGCCACGGTCAAGACCGCCACGACCGGTTCCACCGGTGCCAACCGGACCGTCAGCTTCGGGTCCGTCTCCACGCCCCCCGGCCGGTGGCAGTACCGCGTGTCGACCAAGCTGGTGGGCCTCTACGCCATCGGGTACTCCACCACTCCCGCCGTGCACGTGGTCAGCTGCACCACCTACCCCTCGCGCCCTGCAGGCATCCAGCCCGCGTTCTCCAACCCCGGCGCGTACTCCACGGCCGACAGGACCAAGCGGTCCAAGGCACTGCGCGACCAGCTGGTCAAGACCATCTGCGCCGCCGACACCGGCGCCGAGCTGAAGCTGGCCATGTGGCACATCGACGACGATGGGCTCTACAAGAACCCTCCCGAGATGGTGAACCCGATCCTGCGCGCGCTCGACTACGTGAGCGCGACCCGCAAGGTGAAGGTCAGCATGGTGGTCAACGACACCACCGGCAAGCAGGCCTACACGACGGAGTGGCTCAAGCAGATCGCTGCCCGCAACGGCGGTGGCTACTACGAGTGCAAGGAAGCCTGCATGAGCGACCGCGGGCTGAGCGGGCAGAACAACGCGGGTGACAACCACCAGAAGCTCCTGACCATCAGCAAGGCCAAGGGCGCACCCGTCACGGTCATCTCGACCTCCAACTGGTCGTACTGGCAGCTGCGCGACTACTGGAACTCCAGCTCGGTGCTGTGGAACGACGCGAACATCTACGCGCGCTCCTCGGCACGGTTGTCGCAGATGATCCAGGCCGCCGAGCGGACCTCGGCCGGCAACGGTGGCTGGGCGACCTCGGGCGCCGACGGCTTGGTCAAGAGCGCCGACGACAACACGTGGGCCCCGGCCGACGTCAGCTCGGGCGACGGCATGGTGAGCGCCAAGGAGCGGAAGGGCTCGGGCTTCGGCGCGGCTCGCACGGCTGTCTCGTTCTCGCCGTCCGGAGGCTACGACCCGATCCTCGATCGGCTGAAGGGTTCGAGCTACACGTGCGACAAGGGTGAGGCTGTGCGGTTCGCGGTGCTGCTCGGAACCGGCGACATCGGCACCAAGTGGGTCGACACGATCAAGGAGCTCAAGGCGAAGGGCTGCAAGGTCTACGTGGTCATGAGCCGGCCGATCCCGTCCGGCTCGCACGTCTTCGGTACCGACAAGGCGACGTTCGACGGGCTGAAGAAGCAGCTCGGCGGATCCACGACGTACCTGCGCTGTGGCCAGTACATCCACACCAAGAACATCCTGAGCGACGAGAAGTCGTCGGTGTGGACGGGGCCGCGCAACCTGGACTACTCCGGCTTCAGGCTGAGCGACGAGACGACCCTCCGGGTCTGGAACGACCCGACGCTCTACAACAGGTACAAGACCGACTGGATCAACATCTGGAAGAAGTCCACGAGCTGCGGCTCGACCCACGCAGCGTTCATGAAGCTGCGATGACCTCTTCGCACCGGCAGCGAGGCCCTTCCACCACGTGGAAGGGCCTCGTGGCCGTGGTGGCGCTCCTGGTCGTGGCCCTGGCGGGCGTGGTGGGGGCCCGCCTGCTCGACGTCGGTCCCTACCGTGACACGGGCGCGAGCACGTCGGCGACGCCGGCCGCGAGCGCTTCACCCACGCCGACGCTGCCCGCCGTGGGCGGCATGCGGGCCGAGGAGATCGACGGTCGCATGCGCATCGTCGACGAGACCGGCGAGCGGTTCAAGGTGTCGGCCGCCAACTGGTACGGCGCGGAGACGCCCGACCTGGTGCCCGGTGGCCTGGACCGTCGGCCGCTGGCCGACATGGCCGAGGAGCTGGCGGACGCCGGCTTCAACACGGTGCGGCTCCCGTGGTCGAACGAGATGGTGCGTGACGACGAGGTGCCGGACCCGGCGCGGGTCGCTGCCAACCCTCAGCTCCAGGGCAAGACCGCGCTCGAGGTCTACGACGCGGTCGTGGAGGCACTGGCCGACGCCGACCTCAGGATCATCCTCGACAACCACCACTCCACCGCCGACTGGTGCTGCAACATCCGCGACGGGAACGGTCTCTGGTACACCGCCGAGCACCCCGAGAGCGAGTGGCTCGAGCACTGGACGCTCATGGCGAAGCGGTACGAGGACCAGCCGGCCGTGATCGCGGCCGAGCTGCGCAACGAGATCCGGTTCGACGTGAAGACCGACCGCATGCCCACCTGGGGGAGCGGTGACGAGGAGACGGACTGGAAGCGTGCGGCAACGCTGGGCGTGGAGGCCGTGCACTCGGTGGCGCCACGCCTGCTCGTGGTGGTCGGCGGCCTGGAGCACAACTCCAAGCTGATCGAGCAGTTCCGCGACCCGCTGAAGATCTCGCGCCAGGACAAGCTGGTGTACGCGGTGCACGACTACGCCTGGCGTCACTCCGACGAGGCGCTCAGCAGTCAGTCGCTCTTCAACCGACGCATCCAGACCCGGTGGGGCGGCATGAACGACGCCCGCAACGACTTCGCCGCTCCGGTGCTGCTCACGGAGTGGGGTGCGTGCATCCGCCACGACGCCTCCGAGACCGACTGCGACCCCTCGCGCGCCAAGTTCCTGACCCGCATGGCGTCGAACCTCGAGACGACCGACATCGGGTTCGCCTGGTGGGCGTTCAACGGTACGCAGTCGTCCGGCTACACCCGCACACGCGGCAAGGACGAGACCTACGGCCTCGCCGACACGCAGTGGAGGCTGTCCTTCGACGCTCTGCCCAGCGAGCTGCAGGGCCTGCTGCGCTGAGTGCCGGCGAGGTCGGTCAGTCGACGAAGAACTCGTTGACGACCCGTCGCGCGGCCTTGCCGTCGTCCCACGGGGCGAAGCGCTCCCTGAACGAGGCGTAGCGCGCGCCGTACTCCGCGTCGTAGGACTCGAGGGCGTCGAGCGCGGCGAACAGCTGCGGCTGGGTGCTGCACCACGGCCCGGGCGCGATCGGCTCGAGGTCGAAGTAGACACCCCGGGCCCGCACGTACTGGGCGAAGTCGGGCACGAAGTAGAGGATCGGCCGACCGGTCAGGCAGAAGTCGAACATGGCCGAGGAGTAGTCGGTGAGCAGGGCGTCGGCGCTGAGGTACAGGTGGTTGATGTCGTGGTGGTGGGTGACGTCGATGACCTGGGCGGTGGACCGGTCGCTCAGGTCGTGCCGGGCGTTGAAGCTGTGGCCGCGCAGCAGCACCACCCAGTCGTCGCCGAGGTGACGGGTGAGCGCCGACAGGTCGAGCCCGGTGAACAGGGAAGCGGTCCAGCCCTCGCGGTTCAGGTCACGGAAGGTGGGCGCGTACAGCAGCACCTTCTTGTCCTGCGGGATGCCCAGCTCCTCGCGCAGTCGCAGGCGCTCGTCGAGGGTGGTGTCGACCAGGGCGTCGTTGCGGGGGTAGCCGGTCTCGAGAACCGTCCCGTCGTAGGAGAACTCCCGGGGGACCAGGTCGGTGAAGTAGGGGCTGGGCGAGATCATCGCGTGCCAGTGTCCGCCCTCGGCGCGGCGCACGGTTGCTTCCTCGGCGCTCATCCGCTGGTGCTCGACCTGGGACCGGCCCACGAACTTGTAGGGCGTGCCGTGCCAGGTCTGCAGGTAGCGCTGGTGCTCGCGGGGGGCGTAGCCGTCGATGCCGCCGTAGTTGTTGACCAGGAACCGGGCCGCGGCCAGCTTCTCGTACCACTGGGTGCTGTGCTTGACGATGGGGACGCCGCCGGGCGGGACCTGGACGGAGTGGTCGTCGACGCCCCAGTAGAGCGTGAGGTGCGTGTCGCGGCGCAGGAGCTCGCGGTGGATGGCCAGGGCGCTGTCGCAGGCGTTCGACCCCAGGTCGACGTAGAAGAACACCGCCTCCTCCGGCTCGACCTGGGCGTCCTCGCCGAAGGCGATGCGCGACTGGCGCCGGCTGTAGACGCTGCGGTCCGGCTCCGGCACGGGAGCGTCGAGGATCAGGCTGAGCCGACCGGTGGTGGTGGCCTTGACCGTGAGGTGCGCGTCGAAGTCATCGCGCTGGATCGGGTAGGTCTCGACGATGGGCAGCGCCGTGCGCAGGGTCCACGGCTCCTTCGTCTCGGCATCGCGCAGCGTGAGGGAGTAGCGGCCCGCGGGCAGCGGCCTGCGGCGTCCGTACCAGTCGGTGAAGCCGAGGTCGACCGTGGTCGAGAAGCGCGAACCGTCCACCTCGAGGTCCTTCCAGGCGCTCGGCTGGTTCTCGGCCCGGTGCACCGCCAGCTGGAGTCGCTGCCCAGGGGTCGTGCCCGACAGGCGCACCCTCGTGGCGCTGACCACGTCGAGCGCCTCGATGGTGGCCGAGCTGCGCTCGTCGCTCACCGCGACCATGCCGCGGCGGGTGCGCATGACGCTCATGGTCACGTCGTCCTGCGCGGTGACCAGGTGCTCGGGCAGGTCCACGGGCAGGACCCGCCCGGCGGCGGTGCGGACCTTGAGACTGCGCACCAGGTTGCCGCGGGTGGTGGGCGGGGGGACGTCGACGCGGAGGCGGTAGCCGCGGGTGATGCGCTGGGTGAGCGTGGCCTCGCTGCGCTCCACCGGGTGCGGGTGGTCGAGCCACGCCGCCACCAACGGCGACGTGAGGGTGGAGCTCAGGTCGACCGTGAGACGGCGGTGCGACAGCTGCACGCGGGTGGCGCGCACCTTGGGGCGGCGCAGCACGAGCGTGACGGGCTGGCGCGGCTCCACGAGCGGGTCGACCACGAGGCCGGCGCCGACCTCGTGGGCGGCGACGGTGCGCAGGGTGCCGTTCCGGTCCTGCTCGACCAGCTCGGTCGACCGCTTCACCTCGCCGGCGACCACGGTGGCCACGAGGACCCAACGTCCCGAGCTCATGGCCTCGGCCACGTGGGGATCGTCCAGGTCGAGGACGGCGGTGAAGGCGGAGTCGGCGTAGGTGCGCATGGCGTCCTTGGCCAGCACGTCGACGGAGTGGTCGGTGCGTCGGCTGTGCGGCAGCTCGACGCGGGTGCCGTCGGCGACGTTCAGGGCGCTGATCTCGAGGGTCTGCTGACCGGCGTCGACGGTGTAGGGGACGTAGGCCCAACCCTCGATCTCGAGCACGTTGCCGCGCCAGCGCATGGCGGTGAGCTTGTGCTTGACCTGCGACCCGCTGATGAGCGTGCGGCTGGGGCGGGACAGCGGAGGCAGGCGGGACGGGTAGTTGGCGCTGCTGAGCACCAGCTCGCCGCTGCGCACGTCGGTCAGCCGCTCGGTGCCACTGGCGAGGAACCAGGCGTAGATGTCGGCGGCGGTGGCTGCTCCGAAGGCCACCGTCGAGGAGAAGAACAGTCGGTGCCCGTCGTGGATCCTGTTGCGCAGCTGCTCGGAGGTGCGGGCCCAGTAGGTGCGGACCACCTCGGTGAACAGGTCGCAGTACGCCTCGTCCGCGTCACCGACGTGGCGGGCGAAGACCCACAGGTCTCCGTGGAACAGCTTGAGGAAGAGGTGGTCGCTGATCGAGGTCTCGCGGTCGGCCCGCAGGATCTGGTGCATCTCGGCGATCGCCTCGAGCTTGGCCTGCATGTTGGGCAGCTCGTTGCGACGCTGGGTGATCGATCCGCCCTCGTCCCGCTCGCGCCAGGAGTAGACCGGTTGCGGGAGCACGTCGACGCACTCGGCGAGCACGTAGGCGCGCGACATGGGCGCCATGTCCTCGTACAGCCGCCCGACGGGGAACGTGAGGTCGATGCGGTCGATGAACGTGCGCCGGAACAGCTTGTTCCAGACGACGGTGTCGTAGACGAGCTCGGGATGCTGAGCCAGGTTGGTGCGGAGGCGCCGCCGACGGTGGGACTCGCGCTGGTTCCAGGCCTGCCAGTTACGGGTGGAGTTGAACCGGCGTACGTTGCCGGTCGCGAACTCCGACTCGCTGACCATCAAGGTCGAGAGCATGCGCTCGTAGGCCGTGGGGTGCACCAGGTCGTCGCTGTCGGCGAAGGCGACGAACTCGCCGGTCGCCGCGGCCATGCCGACGTTGCGCGCGTGCGAGAGCCCACCGTTCGGCTGGTGGATGACCATGACCCGCTCGTCCTCGGCGGCAATCTCGTCGCAGATCGAGCCGGAGCGGTCGGTCGAGCCGTCGTCGACCAGGATGATCTGCAGGTCTCGGTACGTCTGGCGCTGCACGCTGCGCACCGCGTCGATCAGATACCGCTCGACGTTGTGGACGGGTACGACGACGCTGATCGAAGGAAGGCTGTGACCAGAGCTGCTCTGCACCTGGGCAGCAGGAGCCACGCCGCGAGCAGGCTGACGCGCTCGCCTGGCAGGTCGTGTCCAGCGCATGGTCCCCCGGTCCATCTGAGATCAACCTGAGAATGTTAACGCGAAACTGGTCAATCGTCTGAAGAAGTGAGGCGATGTGTCCCTGGTAACAGAGACGACGCGCTTCGTGAACCGGTCGCCGGAACGGCGAACAGTCGAATCACGCCGACGGAAACCGCCAAGCAAACGACAGACGCGGCCAAGGATCTGCGTCTACCGACACGCGAATGCGTCCATCGGTACCCCGCGGTGGTCAACGCGCGTCTTAAGAATTCTCCACGGGGTGGGGACGTAAGGTTCTTCCCGAGGTGGCCTGGCCACGGTGCGCAATCTGGAAGCTCGGTGAATGAAGCAAGAGGTGCTGCAGGTCGACTCGCGGGACGGTTGGGAGTCCATCGAGGACGCGATCGGTCGCAATGAGGGAGTCCCGGAGTTCATCCACGTCGCCCATCACGCCGAGGGTGCAGACGGGGCCAACCTGAGTCGACTGGCGTTCGGCGATCAGAGGCTGCGTCTCATCCAGGATGGTCTGACCAACCTTGGTTTCTATCACTACCGGGTTGAGGACCAGACCACGAGATTCGTCCAGCACGGTGCGCTCCCAAGGCTCTGGAACCACGTCAAGGACGGCACGTATCGGCGTTCGGAGGACGGGCTCGTCTACGACGTAGAGCTGCCCGAGAGCGGTCGCGTCGAGCGCTTGGTGGTGGTCTTCTCGCCGATGGCGAACGATGCCTTCGAGACCAGCATCCAACGCTTCCTCGTGAGGACGTACCCGAGCCTGATTCGGCATCTCGTTCCGTCGACGGCGGTGATCCGACTCGCTGACGTCGGCGGCGTCAAGGGCGGCTTCTACATCGACACGTCGTACTTGCCGTCGAACTTCGACGCAGTGCAGAGATTCATCCAGGACCAGCGACTCCAGTGGGGGGTCCCGCGAGAGAACGTCGTGCTGTACGGGCCTTCGAAAGGAGGGTCGGGCGCTTCGATCCACGGGTTGGCCGGCGACTGGAGCTTCGTCGCCGTGGACCCGATCCTGTCGGACGACTACTACGAGACCGAGATGCAGGACCTGCACTTCACGACGGGCGGCATCTATCCGCGCTCCAAGCAGGAGGTCGTGGCCGGTGTCGTCGAGTCTCGGGCGCGACGACTTCCGGACGCCCGGCTCGTGCAGTCGGTGATCACCTCGCCGGCGTCTCCACAGAAGCCCTACATCGAACGCGCGCTGGCCGGCTGCTTGAGCGATCTCGCCCTTCTGTCGTCCAGGAACGAGAACATCCAGGACCATCCCGATGTCGCCAAGTACACCCTTGCTGTCCAGGTGATGGCGCTCAACACGACGTTGTCGGGGTTCGGACTCCCGCCTGGAAGCTTCGAGGTCTCATGAGCTCCTGGAAGGCCCGACTCAGAAGGCGAAAAGGAGTCGAGGTCGCTGGCTCGCCACTGCTCAGCGTCATCGTCCCGACCTACAACGTCGAGGCCTACCTCGCCGAGGCCGTGAACAGCCTGGTCGATCAGACGTACCCGAACATCGAGATCATCGTCGTGGACGACGGGTCGACGGACGACAGCGGCGTCATCGCCGACCGGCTCGCCGACGATCACGCGAACGTCCAGGTGATCCACCAGGAGAACGGCGGACTCGGCCACGCGCGCAACACCGGGGCGCGAGCAGCGCGGGGTGAGTACATCGCCTTCGTCGACAGCGACGACATCGTCCCGCCCGGCGCCTACAAGACGATGCTCGGAGTCGTGCGCAAGACCGGTTCGGACTTCGTGACGGGAAACGCCGAGCGGTTCACCGGGAGCAGGACCTGGCCTGCGTGGAACCAGGCGATCTCGCACCGCCGTGAGGCGCGCCGCACGACGATCCACAAGACTCCCGAGCTGCTCTACGACACCCAGGCCTGGAACAAGGTCTTCCGCAAGGACTTCTACGACCGCATCGAGGTCCAGTGGGTCGAGGGACGTCTCTACGAGGACATGTTCCCGGTGCAACGCGCCTACTTCGCCGCCGAAGCGGTCGACGTGGTCCACGACGTGATCTACCGCTGGCGCAGCCGCGACGAGTTCGACTCGATCACGCAGCGCCGTCGCGACCTGCGCAACCTCGTGGACAAGATCGAGATGGTCGACCGCGGGGCCGTCCTCGTCGAGGAGTCCGGTGACGCAGCGCTTCGCGAGCTCTTCGTGCAGAAGCTCTTCGACGGGGATCTCTTCGCCTACAGACAGTGGCTCGGCCAGGATCTCGCGTTCGACGAGGCCTTCGTCTCGGCGGTCCGCAGGCACTGGCCGCGGGACGGCGAGATGCACGTCCTCGACTCGATGTGGCTGGAGCGCCGTGTGTTCTACGCCTCGATCGTCGAGCACGGTCTCGACGAGGCGCTGCGTGCTTGGCAGTGGGTCCGCGAGAACCGGTTCCGGCTGCCGACCGTCATCCGGGACGGCCGACTAACGGTGGATCTCGAACGTCTCGACCCCGAGGCCCCGGTGCTCCCGGAGTCCATCTGGGTGATCGAGGCGGAGTCGCAGCTGAACTGCACCGTCACCGACGTCAGGTGGACGGGAACGCGGCTCGTCATCACGGGCTGGGCCTACATCCCCAACGACGAGCACCTCGAGCAGCAAGTCGTCAGGGTCGTGGCCGGGCGCGGCGATCGGTCGTTCGCCTTCGAGGTCGAACGACACGACACCCCGTACGCCAGCAGGTACGCGGCGTCGGAGCTGCGGTCGCACGCATGCACGGGCTTCACGGCGTCGTTGGACGTCGAGCACCTGCCTGCCTGGACGGACGATCTCGAACGGACGACGCGACTGCCGCTGCAGGTCGAGGTGGAGCGGGCAGGACTCGTCCGAAAGGGTCCCGTCGCCAAGGTGTGGCGTGGCGGTTCGATCCACAGCCTGGTCGCACGCCACACCAGCAACGATCTGCGGGTGCACGTGGTCGGGCGCGCAGGCGATCCGCTCGTCGTCGCCGTCGGACGCGCGGGGATCACGGCTTCGACCGCGTCCCTGGTCGACCGGCAGCTCACGGTGGAGCTCTCGGAGACGTCTGCCGCGCGGGTGGTCGAGGCTTGGTTGGAGCACGACACGAGCGGCGCGCGCACGGACGTCGAGATGGACTCCTCGGACGGGCGCGTCACGGTCTCGGCCGAACTGCGCGACGTCGGCGACCGCGGCTGGGTCACGCGGTACCTGAAGGTCAAGACCATGACCGGCTCGGTCCACCGGGTCGAGCTGCCGATGGGAGCGACGACCTCGACCGAGTCGCCGGACACGGCGCTGTGGCTCGGACGCACGGGATGGGGTCTGCTGACCGTGACGGACCGACCAAGGGTGGTCGAGGTCGACGAGGTGGAGCTCGTCCCAGGAGCGGTGATCCTTCGTGGGACGGCGGCTCCGGGCGTCTCCATCGACGTCGGACGAAAGCAGCTGCGCCACACCACGGAGGTGTGGGTGACCGCCCGGCGCGACGGAAGGACCTTCGAGGTCGAGGTGCCGATGTCGTCGGGGGACGATGAAGCACCGCTGAAGTCGGGCACCTACAAGTTCGTCGTGCGAGCCACCGATGAGCGGGCATCGCACCGGTACGACTGGCTGTTGCGATCGTCGGTGGAGGGAGCGGCTCACGCGCCCTTCCGAAGGGTGTTCGACGATCACGCCATCCAGGTCAACCTGACCGGATCGCGTGAGCTGCACTTCTGGTCCGAGCCACCCCTGGAGCCCGACGAGCGCTCGAAGCACTGCCAGGTGGAGCGGGCGGCGGCGTCGCGTCGGCTGCCGATCCAGGAGGCCGTCTTCTGCACCACCTACTTCGGGTTCGAGGCGTCGGACTCACCTGAGGCGATCCATCACGAGATCCGGCGGCGCTTCCCCGAGCTGCCCGTGTACTGGGGCGTGGTCGACCGCTCAGTCGTGGTGCCCGAGGGTGGCACGCCGGTCGTCATGATGAGCCAGGAGTGGCACGAGGCGATCGCCACCTCGCGGTTCCTCGTGAACAACGTGGGCTCGATCATGCAGGGCTACGAGCGCCGTCCCGACCAGGTCGACGTCCAGACCTGGCACGGAACCCCGCTGAAGATCGTCGGCCACTCGTTGCTGAACCAGCAGGGCAAGGACGACTCCGAGCTGATTCGAGAGGGTGCCCAATGGGACCTGCTCGTGTCGCAGAGTCCCTACTACAGCGACGTCGTCGCCCGGGAGTTCTGTACGCGGGCAGAGGTGATCGAGTCCGGGTACCCGAGGAATGACGAGGTCGTTCGGGCCGATGCCGGGAGGATCGCAGCGCTGCGGTCGATGCTGGGGATCCCCGAGGGCGACAAGGTCGTCCTCTACGCGCCCACCTGGCGGGACAACCTCAAGTCCGGCTGGTCGGCGAAGTTCTTCGAGGCGCTCGACCTGGAGCGACTGGCGAAGGACCTCGGGGAGAACTGGACTGTTCTCCTGCGCGGCCACGGCTTCAACGCCCGGGCAGGAGACCCCTCGCGGTCCTCCGGTCAGGTCATCGACGTCACGCAGCATCCCCGCATCAACGACCTCTACCTCGTGGCCGATGCGCTCGTGACCGACTACTCGTCGGTGATGTTCGACTTCTGCGTCACGGGGCGACCGATCATCTTCTACACGCCCGACCTCGAGTCATACCTCGCGCAGCGACCGACGTATGTCGACCTGCTCGAGATCGCGCCCGGCCCGGTGGTGCGCGACCAGAGCGCGCTCCGTGACGCACTCGCGGACCTCGACCGGACGGTCGAGGACCATGCGGCTGCCTACGCGAGCTTCGTCGAGCGATTCGCGCCGTGGGACGACGGCAGGGCGGCGGAGCGTGTCGTCGACGCGATGCTTCGCAAGCGCGACGAGAAGACCACCGCAGCGGCGAGCGAGTTCTCGCGCGGGTTCCACCAGACAGCGCTGCATCATCTGCAGGACGCTCCGGAGTTCGCGACGTTGGCGGACGTCGTGCGGAAGGGAGCCGACGGCCGACCCGTGATCTACGTGCCCAACGTCGGGAACTGGGGGGACGCCCTGATCCACCAGGGAGTTCTGCGCTTCCTGGAGCGCGAGGAGATCGACTATGTGATCAGCTGGCGGAAGTACTGGTCGACGCTCGGCAAGCGCCATCCGGAGGTCGACACGTCGAAGTCGCTGATGCTGATGTCGGCAGGCGGTGCCTGGTGCGAGAACTGGTCCCACGGACGTGACGCCGTCGAGGAGCTCGCGCCGTCAGTGGCACGAACGATCGTGCTGCCCTCGACCTACGAGCTGGGGCCGGCGAACGTCCCGGACGGCCACGAAATCACCTACTTCGCGCGCGACACCTCGCTCAGCCGCGCCGCCAACCCGGACGCCACGTTCTGCCACGACATGGCGTTCTACCTCGACCTGGACCTCGACCTCCCTCTCCCGGCACAGACCCGGCGGAGCTACCTGCGGGAGGACAAGGAGGCGTCGCCGCAGCAGCACCGTGGTCTTGCGGACGCGGGATCGTTCGACATCAGTCGTCTGCGCACGGCCGGCGACCCGGTGGAGCCGTTCTTCCAGATCGTCGCAGGGTCCAGGCAGGTGCGAACCGATCGACTCCACGTCGCCATCGCCGGAGCGATGCTGGGCCTGGACGTGGAGCTGCTCGGCGGGAGCTATCCCAAGGCCAGAGCGATCTTCGACAGCTCGATCGCGCCGCACTTTCCTCAGGTGCGCTACCTGGAGTGGCCCACCCCCGCCGAATGACGCAGGTGGGGGCGGCTCAGCCCTTCGCCCACTCCTCGTTCCAGCCCTCGACCTCGTCGGCGCTGCGGGGGTCGGGGCCGGTGTAGACCGACGAGGGCCGGATCAGGCGGCCCTTGTTGTACTGCTCCAGGATGTGGGCGCTCCAGCCGGCGGTGCGCGCCGACGTGAACATCGCGGTGAACATGTTCGGCGGCACCTCGGCGAAGTCGAGCACGATCGCGGCCCAGAACTCCACGTTGGTCTCGAGGACGCGGTCGGGGCGGCGCGCACGCAGCTCGGCGAGTGCAGCCTGCTCGAGCGCCTCGGCCACCTCGGCGCGGGGGGCGTTGAGCTCCTTGGCGGTGCGGCGCAGCGTGCGGGCGCGGGGGTCCTCGGCGCGGTAGACGCGGTGGCCGAAGCCCATGAGGCGCTCGCCGGAGTCGAGGAGGTTCTTCACGTAGGCCTCGGCGTCGCCGGACTTCTCGACCTGCTCGATCATGTGCAGCACGCGCGAGGGGGCGCCGCCGTGCAGCGGGCCCGACATGGCGCCGACGGCACCGGAGAGCGCTGCGGCCACGTCGGCACCGGTGGAGGCGATGACGCGAGCGGTGAAGGTGGAGGCGTTCATGCCGTGCTCGGCGGCCGAGACCAGGTAGGCGTCGATCGCCTTGGCGTGGTCGGGGTTCACCTCGCCGCGCCAGCGCATCAGCATCCGCTCGACGATGGTGGCCTGCTCGTCGATGACGGCCTGGGGCACCATCGGCTTGCCGACGCCGCGGGCGGCCTGTGCCACGTACGACAGGATCATCACGGCGGTGCGGGAGAGGTCCTCGCGGACCTGCTCGGGAGTCTCGATGTCGTAGAGCTGGCGAAGGCCCCACGCCGGAGCGGTGAGGGCGATGGCGCTCTGCACGTCGGCGCGGATGTCGCCGGAGTGCACGGGGATCGGGAACGGCTCGGCCGGCGGCAGGCCGGGCTCGTAGTGGCCGTCGACCAGGAGGCCCCAGATCTTCTCGAACGGCACGCGGCCCACGAGGTCGTCGATGTCGACGCCGCGGTAGCGCAGCGCGGACCCTTCCTTGTCGGGCTCGGCGATGTCGCTCTCGAACGCGATGACGCCCTCGAGCCCGTGGTGAACCTTCACGTCTTCAGCCATGGCTGCATTGTGCCCTGGACCGCAGGGCCTGTGTGCGGCGCGTCCTGCCGGTGGTCCTGAGCCGCACTACCGTGGTGGTCATGACCGGCTCCCTCGACGCGGCACGGCTCGCGGCCATGCGCAGCGAGTACGAGAACGCCGGACTCGACGAGGGCACGGCCGGTGACGACCCGATGGACCTGTTGAGGCGGTGGCTCGACGACGTCGTCGACGCGCAGGTCGCCGAGCCCAACGCGATGGCGCTCGCCACCGCCACGCTCGATGGTCTCCCGTCGGTCCGCACGGTGCTCATGAAGGGGCTCGACGACCGGGGCATCACGTTCTTCACCCACTACAGCTCCCGCAAGGGAGTGGAGCTGGCAGCGAACCCGCGGGCCGCGGCCACGTTGCTCTGGCACCCCGTGCAGCGCCAGGTGCGGCTGGAGGGACACGTCGAGCGGCTGCCGGAGGAGGAGAGCGACGCCTACTTCGCGAGCCGGCCGCGGGGCGCCCAGCTCGGCGCAGTCGCCTCGCACCAGTCGCGGCCGGTGGCCGACCGCGCGGCCCTCGAGGAGCAGGTGCGCGAGGCCACCGAGCGGGCGGGAGACGCCGAAGTCCGACGGCCGTCGACGTGGGGTGGCTACCTCCTGGTGCCGACCACCATCGAGTTCTGGCACGGCCGGCGCAACCGCGTGCACGACCGCCTGCTCTTCCGCCATGAGGGCGCCGGCTGGACGCGCACTCGCCTCCAGCCCTGAGACCGACCCGACTCAGAGCACGAGGGCCGCGGTCACCACCGCCGGCAGCACGCCGAGCAGGGTCCACGGTGAGACCGGCGAGAGCCGGTGCACCAGCCGGCCGGCCGAGACCGCGGCGGTGCCGAGCGCGCCCATGATCACGACCAGCACGATCGCGGCGTCGTGCCGCTCGCCGGCGAGCATCGTGACCGCAGCGGCCAGCGCTCCCAGGGGGAAGCAGGACACCGCGACGACGAGCAGGCTCACGATCCACTGCTGAACCTGCTGCGTCGTCATCGGTGGCCGGGCCATGACGTGATCCTGCCAGCGAGGGTCGGTCAGCCATGCGCCAAGATCGTTGCGTGGGGAGACTGTCAGGGGTGGCCGGTGCGGTGCTGACCGACGTACGTCCGCTGCGCGCGTCACCGGCGTACCGACGGCTGTGGCTCGGCCAGACCGTCTCCGCGTTCGGCCAGCAGATGACGATCGTCGCGATCGCCTACGAGGTCTACTCGCTCACCACGTCGTCGTTCTCCGTCGGTCTCATCGGCCTGGCCGGACTCCTGCCTCTCGTGCTCGGCGGGCTCTACGGCGGTGCGCTCGCCGACGCCTTCGACCGACGTCGGGTCGCCCTCGTGTCCGCCCTCGGGCTGTGGCTCTGCTCGATGGCCCTCGTCGCCCACAGCCTGGCCGGCGTCGACTCGGTCGGCTTCCTCTACGGGCTGGTCGCCGTGCAGTCGGCGCTCTTCGCCGTCAACCAACCAGCGCGGTCGGCCATGCTGCCGCGCCTGCTGCCGGCCGACCTGCTCCCGGCCGCCAACGCCCTCGGGATGGCCGCGACCAACCTCTCCTTCACCGCCGGGCCGCTGCTCGGCGGGCTTCTCATCGCCTGGAAGGGTGTCGACGCCGCCTACCTCGTCGACGTCGTGCTCTTCGTGGCCGCCCTCTACTCCCTGTTCCGGCTGCCGGCGCTGCCGCCGCTCACCCGCCAGCCCGTCCCGGGCCTCCGGTCGGTGGTCGAGGGGCTGCGCTTCCTGCGCACCGCACCCAACGTGCGCATGACGTTCGTGATCGACCTGTTCGCGATGGTGCTCGCCCAGCCACGCGCCCTGTTTCCGGCCCTCGCCGTCACGGTGTTCGCGACCGGCCCGGAGACCCTCGGACTCCTGCAGGCCGCTCCCGGCATCGGTGCGGTGATCGCGTTCCTCGTGTCCGGCTGGGTGAGCCGCGTGCACCGGCACGGGGTCGCGGTCGTGGCAGCCGTGTGCGTCTACGGTGCCGCGGTGTCGGCGGCGGGGGTGTCGGTCTTCTCCGGCGCGAGTCTGCTGTGGCTGTGCGTGCTGATGCTCGCGTGCTCGGGTGCGGCCGACATGGTCAGCGCCGCCTACCGGTCGACGATCCTGCAGACCGCGGCCCCCGACGAGCTGCGCGGCCGCATGCAGGGCGTGTTCATCGTCGTCGTCGCCGGTGGTCCGCGACTCGGCGACTTCGTGATGGGCTCGCTCGCCGGCCTGGCGGGGGAGGCCTGGGCGATGACGATCGGCGGGGCGCTGTGCGTGGCCGCCACGGTCTGGTTCGGCCTGCGGTCGCGTGGGTTCCGGGCCTACGACGCGCGCGAACCCACGCCGTAGCGGGTGCTCGACGCGTCGCTCGACTCGTCAGAGGTAGCTAGCGCACCGAACGGGCGCGTCTGAGGTAGGTCTCACACCTCATGCGCCGTCGATGAGGTGCGACACCTACCCCTGACGGCGGTGTCAGGTGCGCTACCTACCTCTCACGAGGGCACGGAGGTGACGAGGAAGGGTCAGGAGAAGCGGGCGAGGTCGATCTCGATCCACACCTGCTCGGCCCGACCCAGCAGCTCGCCGTCGACGGTGTGCAGGGCGGTGGCGGCGCGGAACTTGCGGCCGTCACGCTCGCGCAGGAGCCCCGACGCGAGCAGCGTCTCGCCCGCGGCAGGGCGACGCAGCACCTCGGCCGTCATCCGGCCCAGCACCATCGGCTGCGCGGTGAAGTCGGCGGCCCAGCCACCGGGGCAGTCGAGCGCCGCCCACGTGGTGGGGACGTCGAGAAGGCCGTCGCTCCCGGCCACGGCGGGGTCGGGGGTCCAGGTGCCCGCCGTGCGCCCGTCGCCCACCGGACCGGTGAAGAGCCGCAGGCCGTCGCCGGGCTCGCGAGCCGTTCCGCAGGTGAAGCACAGGTCGAAGGGGTGCGACGCGAACCCGGGGTACGACGCCACGCCCTGCTCGGCCTCGTCGATGCTCGGGGCGGTGAGCGGCTCGTGCTCGAACGACCCCGACGTCGCCTCGCCGATGAGCGCGCCACCGGCCGTCACGAGTCGCACCTCCTCGGGGTGGTCCTCCCAGGTGAGCGGGACCTCCAGCGGGGGCGGCTGCCGAAGGGTGGCCGTCACCACCGTGCTGCCGTGCCGCTCCTGCTGCTGCGCGGCGAGCAGGCCGCTCACCCAGCCGCCGTTGCCTGAGTGCTCCGGGCCGTTGAACCTGCGGGGGATCGTGGTCACGGGACCACCGTAACCACGCCGCACGGTCCGGGCGACGACCCCGGTCCCGAAGCTCTCGCGTCAGGAGTCCGGTCGCCGGCGGCCCTGATCAGGAACGCATGGCCTCGTAGCGGCGCAACGACTCCTTGCGCTCCTCGGCATGGTCGACCATCGGCCCGGGGTAGTCCGCCGGCGGCTCGTCCAGGCGCCACGGCTCGTGGACGAACCGGTCCGGGACGTCGCGCAGCTCCGGCACCCACCGGCGCACGTACGTGCCGTCGGGATCGAACTTCTTGCCCTGCGACGTCGGGTTGAAGATGCGGAAGTACGGGGCGGCGTCGGTGCCGCACCCGGCCACCCACTGCCAGCCGTGCTGGTTGGAGCAGGGGTCGGCGTCGACGAGCAGGTCGAGGAAGTGGTCGGCGCCCACGGTCCACTCCAGGTGCAGGTCCTTCACCAGGAAGCTGGCCACGATCATCCGCACGCGGTTGTGCATCCAGCCCTCCGCCTGCAGCTGCCGCATGCCGGCGTCGACGATCGGGAAGCCGGTGCGGCCGTCCTTCCACAGCTGCAGGTCGCCGCCGGGGTGGTCGTACTCCATCGTCTCGAACCGCTTGTCGTAGTAGCCCTCGAGCGTGTCGGGCCGGTGGTGCACGACGTCGGCGTAGAACTCGCGGAACGCCAGCTCGCGCGCGTAGGCCTCGGCGCCCTTGCCGCCCCGCTCGGCCAGGTCGGCGAGCATGGTGCGCGGGTGGATGGTGCCCCACTTCAGGTGCACCGACATGCGCGACGTCGCGTCGCGGCCGGGCACGTCGCGCAGGTCGTCGTACTCGTCGACCTGGTCGATCCAGTCGCGCCAGCGACGTCGGGCCGCCTCCTCACCGAGCGGGGGGAGGGTGACGCCCTCGGGCGGGTCCACGTCGGGCAGCTGGGTGGTGCGCACGTCGGCCTGGATCCACGGCACCGAGCGGACACCCGGGGCCGGAGCGCGCCATCCGTGGGCCTGCCACGCCCGGTAGAAGGGAGTGAAGACCCGGTACGGGGTGCCGTCGTCCTTGGTCACCCGACCGGGCGCGACGGCGTACGAGGAGCCGGTGCGCACGAACGCCAGGTCGTCGTCGGCCAGCGCCTTCTCGATGCGCTCGTCCCGGCCCGACTCGTACGGGCCGTAGTCGGCGGCCACGTGCACGCTCGACGCCTCCACGGCACGCGCCACCCGCGGCACGACCTCCTCGGGCTTGCCGTGCACCACCACGAGCCCACCGACGCGTTCGTCGAGGTCGCGCAGCAGTCCCATGAGGTACGCCAGACGGGTCCGACCGTTCGGCCCCCAGTAGTGGTCGTCGAGCACGAACATCGGCACGACGCCGTCGGGACCGGCCTCGATGGCCTCGCGCAGGGCCGGGTTGTCGTTCAGCCGGAAGTCGGATCGGAAGCACATCACGGAGGTCGGCACGGGCACCATCCTCACGCGTGCACGCGGTGTCTGCACCTCATGGAACAATGGCCGCGTGAGCGAGCTGATCGACACCACCGAGATGTACCTGCGCACCGTCTTCGAGCTGGAGGAGGAGGGCATCGTCCCCCTGCGCGCACGCATCGCCGAGCGCCTCCACCAGAGCGGGCCCACGGTCAGCCAGACCGTGGCGCGCATGGAGCGCGACGGCCTGCTCACCGTCGAGGGCGACCGCCACCTCGAGCTGTCCGACAAGGGTCGTGCCCTCGCCACGCGGGTCATGCGCAAGCACCGTCTCGCCGAGCGCCTGCTCACCGACGTCATCGGGCTCGAGATCGAGTTCGTGCACGAAGAGGCCTGCCGCTGGGAGCACGTCATGTCCGAGCAGGTCGAGCGTCGGCTCGTCGAGCTGCTCGAGCACCCCACCGAGTCGCCGTACGGCAACCCCATCCCCGGGCTCGAGGAGCTCGGCGAGGTCGTCGACGACTCCACGTTCCTGCACGGCGTCGAGCCGCTCACCAAGGTCACCGGCCGTTCCGACGAGCCCGTCCGCCGCATCGTCCGGCGCATCGCCGAGGAGCTGCAGAAGGACACCGAGGTCATGTCGGTCCTGCGCCGCGTCGGCGCGCTGCCCGGCAACGACGTGCTCGTCTCGCGCGGTCACGACGGCGTGGTCGTCGCCCGCCAGGGCGAGACGGCCGAGATCGACGCCGACGCCGCCGCGCACATCTTCGTCTCGGAGTAGACCCCGCCCAGGGCTGCCGCAGCACTAGGGGCGCTGCGTGGCCTGGCGGAGCGCTGCCTCCACCGACGTCCGCCCGCCGGGCGGGAGCCCCACGAGGTCGTCGATGTCGTGCTCGGTGCACACCATGTCGAGCGACAGGCTGTGGACCAGGGCGGCGTTGAGCGAGCTGGGACCCGGCGCGACGGTGCCGACGAGCAGGCTGAACGTGTGCGGCAGCAGCACGGGGAACAGCAGCGTCGACGGCACCCGTCGGCCCGCGGCTCGCGCGTGGGCCTGGATCAGCTCGCGGTACGTGACGACGTCGGGCCCGCCCACGTCGAAGCTGCGCCGCACCTCGCCCTCGAGATCGGTGACGCCGACCAGGTAGTGCAGCAGGTCCTCGAGCCCCACGGGCTGCATCGTGTGCTTCAGCCACGTCGGCCCGACGACCACGGGCAGGAGGCGGGTGGCGACCTCCATGAGGTCGAACGACGCCGAGCCGCGGCCGATCACCATGCCGGCGCGCAGCACCACCGCGGGGACGCTGCCGCCGAGGAGGATCTGGGCGACCTCGTCGCGCGAGGCCAGGTGCTCGGTCAGCTCGCTGTCCGCGGGCGGCAGCAGGCCACCCAGGTAGACGATGCGCTGCACACCGGCCTCGGCAGCCGCCGTGGCGAAGGTGGTGGCGAGCACCCGGTCGGCGGCGGCGTAGTCGTCACCGTCGGACATCGCGTGCAGCAGGTAGTGGGCCACGCCGACGCCTGCCATGGCACGGGCGAGGACCTGCGGGTCACCCGCGTCGCCCTGCACCACCTCGACCGACGACACCCATGCGGCGTCGGGCAGTCGAGCGGGGTTGCGGACGAGCACACGCACCTCGTCGCCGCGTGCGACGAGCCGCTCGGCCAGGTGCGCCCCGACGAAACCCGTGACCCCGGTGACCAGCACCGGCGCCATCGTCACGCCTTCTTCGGGGGCAGGGGGATGAAGCCGCTCGTGCGACGGACGTAGTCGTCGTAGCCGGGCTTGGTGCGCTTCATGCCCTTCTCGTTGAGCGAGGCTCCGGTGACCTTCGTGAGGAAGATCGTCATGGCGATCGGGCTGATCACCGTGGCCACACCGGCCCACGACGACGCCGCCACGATCCAGATGCCGGTCCACACGCAGGCGTCGCCGAAGTAGTTCGGGTGCCGGGTGTAGCGCCAGAGGCCCTGGTCCATGACCTGGCCCTTGTTCTCGGGGTCCTTCTTGAACCGGGCCAGCTGCCAGTCGCCCACGGCCTCGAAGAACAGACCGACGGCCCACACGGCTGCGCCCAGCCAGCCGAGCCAGCCGATCGTGCCGACGTTGTTCATGCCCACCATCACCGGCGTGGCCACGAGGAACATCGCGATGCCCTGGGGGAGGAACACCCGGGTGAGCGCGACCTGTCCGAACGAGCGTCCGTCCTTCTCGGCCAGCTCGGCATAGCGGGGGTCCTCGTCCTTGCCGCTGTTGCGGTGGTGCAGGTACACCGCGAGCCGCACGCCCCACACGGCGGTGAGCACGAGCAGCAGCAGCTGGGTCCCCGGCATCCCGTCGCCGTAGCCGGTCACGAAGACCGAGACGACGGCCACCGCCACGAAGCCCAGCGGCCACGCGGTGTCGACCACGGTGAGCTTCTGGATGCGCACCGAGATGGCCATGCAGACGGCCATGAGGACGACGACCGTGAGGAGGCCGAAGCCGAGCGTGACCAGCGCGTGCGAGGTGTCGTTGGCGATCAAGCCAACCACTCCAGGGGGCTGGCCGGCATGTCGCTGCGGCCGGCGGGGGAGGGCTTCACGGCCAGGATCTGGTCGACGCCCATGCGGTTCTCCTCGAAGGCGAGCGACCCGCCGGCCAGGTAGAGGCGCCACACGCGGGCGGTCTCCTCACCGACGAGGGCTACGGCCGTGGCCCAGTTCTCCTCCAGGTTGGCGGCCCACCCGGCGACGGTCTGCGGGTAGTGCTCGCGCATGGCCTGCACGTCGCGGATCTCCAGGCCGGCACCGGCGATGAGGCCGATGGTCTTCGCGATCGGCTTCATGTGCATGTCGGGGGCGATGTACGTCTCGATGAACGGTCCGCCGCCGGGACGGTCGCCGGGCGCGTCGTTGCTGCGCGACATCTGCTGGATGAGCACGCGTCCGCCGGGGCGCAGGTAGCGCTGGATCGACTCGGTGAACACCACGTACTCCTCGTCGCCCACGTGCTCGCCCATCTCGATGGAGGCGATGGCGTCGATCGTCCCGTCGGCCACGCCCGCTCCGGCGAGGTCGCGGAAGTGGCGCAGGCTCACGTCGACGCGACCCTGCAGCCCACGCTCGGCGGCGCGCTTCATGACGTAGTCGCGCTGCTCCGACGACAGCGTCACGCCGGTGACGTGCACGCCGTAGTGCGCGGCGGCGTGCAGGCTGAGCGAGCCCCAGCCGGAGCCGATGTCGAGCATCCGCATGCCCGGTCGCAGCCCGAGCTTGCGGCAGACGAGGTCGAGCTTGGCCGTCTGCGCCTCCTCGAGGGACATCGACGGATCGGCGTGGAACCCGCTGGAGTAGGCCATCTGCGGGTCGAGGATGAGCTCGTAGAAGTCGTTCGACAGGTCGTAGTGGTGGCTGATGGCCGCCCGGTCACGCTCGCGGCTGTGCAGCTCGCCGGTCAGGTTCGACTCGGCGGCCGGTGCGGCGGGGCGTCGGCCGATGGCGCCCAGGCGCACCGCGAGGCAGGCGCCGCGCAGCTTGAGGCGCAGGCCGATCTTCGGCCGACCGGCCTTGCCGTCGGCCTCGCGGGCCACGCGGACCGCCTCCCACATGGTGCGCAGGCCATCGGCCAGGTCGCCCTCGAGGTCGAGGTCTCCCTGCACGTAGGCGCGGGCGACGCCGAGCTCACCGGGGGAGTGCAGCACGTGCCGCACGGCGCGCTTGTCGCGCAGCACCAGCACGGGAGCGTCGGCCGGTCCGGCCTCGCTGCCGTCCCAGAGCCGGAGCCGGACGGGCAGGGACATGTCGAGGGCTTCCTCGGCGAGGGACAGCAGGGCGGCGGCCTTGTTCATGGGTCAATCCTGGTCTGGTCGGCGTGGACCCGCCATCCGGGGTCCGCGAGAACCATTCGATGCCGTGGCCACCGTGGATCGGTGTGTCCAGGACCGCACCAGGTCCGTGCCCCGGTGTGGGTGGACTAGGGCATCCTGTGGCCATGAAGCAGCAGCGTCGTGAGCGCGGCGTGCTCGAGCGTGTCGCCACCGAGACGTTGGGCTGGGTCCTGGTCGTGGTGGGGATCATCCTGTGGCCGCTCCCGGGACCCGGCCTCCTGATCATCCTCGCGGGCATCACGGTGCTCTCGCGCCAGCACGCCTGGGCGCGGCGGGTACTGGGGCCCGTGCGCGAGAAGGCGATCGAGGCGGCGCGCTTCGGCGTCGCCACCTGGCCGCGCATCACCCTCAGCGCCCTCGGCGGGGTGTGGCTGTTCGCGCTCGGCGTCGTGTGGTGGATGTCGCCGACGATCCCGGAGTTCAGCGTGCTCGGCGTCGGCTTCGGACCCCGGCTCCCCGCGGCTGGATGGGCCACGGGCCTGGGGCTGATGGCCTCCGCGGTGGTGGCGTGGGGTCTGCTCGTCTACAGCGTGCGGCGCTGGCGAACGCGGTAGTCTTCGCCCGTGACGCCCCGACGTCGTCGTCCCCCTGTCGCTGTGACCGTCCTCGCCGCGACGGTCGCCGGTCTCCTGGCGTCCGGGATCACTCCGGTCGCCGCGTCGGACGAGCCGCCGGTGGACCGGACGGCGGAGCGGATCGTGGCCCGCGCCGCGGACGGCCAGCCGTTGCGCGTGGTCACCACGACCCTCGGACCCCAGGGTCGACCTGAGATCAGCACCACCGTCGTGTCCAGTCGCGATCGAGCCAGGCTGCTCGTGGCCCGTGCGCTGCGCGACCGCGACGTCGACGCGGTGTCGGTCGCGCTGCCCGTGCGCACGACCGCGTCGAACGACACGCTCCGCCCCCGGCAGTGGGGCCTGACCCGGCTCCAGGCCGAGACCGTCTGGACGCGGGCGAACGGCGCCGCCACCAGGACCACGAGGCGTGCGGTCGTCGCCGTCCTCGACACCGGGGTCGACGCCACGCACAGCGACCTCAGGGGCAACGTCGGGGCGGGCTACGACGTGCTGGCTCCCGGCACCAGCGCGGCCGACCCCAACGGCCACGGCACGCACGTGGCCGGCATCGTGGCCGCCGTCGCGGGCAATAGTCGTGGGGTGGCCGGACTCGCGCCCCGCGCGGCCATCCTGCCGATCAGGGTGCTCGACTCCGCGGGCCGCGGCACGAGCGACGCGGTCGCGCGCGGCATCGTGCGTGCGGCCGACCGCCGGCCTCATGTCATCAACCTCTCGCTGAGCATCCCGGGCGACGACCCCGCCGTGCGGCAGGCCGTGGCCTACGCCCAGCGCAGGGGCGTGCTCGTGGTCGCCGCGGCCGGGAACACCGGGTGCGGCCTGTTCGGACGCACGCAGTACCCCGCCGCCTACGCAGGAGTCGTCGGGGTCGGGTCGCTCGACTCCTCGCTCGCCGCCTCGCGCTTCAGCAGCTGCGGATCCTGGGTCGACGTCGCCGCTCCGGGGGGCGGCATCTGGTCCACCGTGCCGAGGCAGAACAGGGTGGGCTGCTCCGGGACCTACTACTGCTCGCTCAGCGGCACGTCGATGGCGGCGCCGCACGTGGCCGCCGCAGCGGCGATGGCCATGAGCCGGCGTGGCTGGAGCGCCGGCACGGTTGCCGCGCGCCTCGAGAGCACGGCCCGCGACCTCGGCGCCCGCGGCAAGGACCGGACGTACGGCGCCGGCCTGCTCGACGTGAGGGCCCTGGTGGGATGACCTTCCTCGCGCGCCGCTTCCCGGACGCCGACCTGCCGTGGGTCCGGCTCGGGACCGGCCCCACGCCGGTGCGGGAGCTCGACGGCTTCTGGGTCAAGGACGAGGCGGGCTTCGGCGACGGCGGGTGGGGTGGCAACAAGGTCCGCAAGCTCGAGTGGATCATCCCCGAGCTCCATCGTCGGCGCCGCAGAGTGATGTTCACCGTGGGTGGCATCGGGACCCACTGGGGTCTCGCCGCCGCGCTCTACGGACGTGAGCACGGGTTGCGCGTGGTGCTCGGCCTCGTCGACCAGCCGGTCGACGACCACGTGCGCGAGCAGACACGACGCCTCGACGCCTCCGGTGCCGACATCCACCGGTTCCGGTCGGTGCGGAGCCTGAAGCGCACCGCGCCCCTCCTGCTCGCGCGCTACGCCGACGGACTGCGTCTGCCGCACTACGTCCCGGCCGGCGGATCGACCGCGGTCGGCAGCCTCGGGTACGTCGAGACCGCCCTCGAGATCGCGGAGCAGGTCCGGGCCGGTCTGCTGCCCGAGCCGGCCACCGTCGTGACGGCGGTCGGGTCCGGTGGAACGGCCGCCGGCCTCACGCTCGGGCTGCGCATGGCGGGTCTGCGCTCGCGGGTGCTGGGCATCGTCGTCAACGACTCCTTCCGCCTCGACGCCGTCACCATCGCGCGGCTGGCCGACCAGACGGCCGCACTCCTGCGCACCCGGGGCGCTCTCGTGGAGGAGCGCATCGGTCCGCGCGACCTCGTCGCCGACGCGTCGTGGCTCGGCGAGACCTACGGTGCCCTGACGCCCGAGGCCGAGGAGGCCCGCGCCTGGGCCGCAGACCAGGGCTTGGAGCTCGAGCCTGTCTACACGGCCAAGGCGCTCGCCGCGATCCGCGGGAGCGCTCTCGACGGCCCCGTGCTGTTCCTGCAGACGCACGGCCCGCGGTAGCCGACCACTATCGGGGTGGCGCGTCCCCGCGCTCCTCGAAGGGAGTCATGGGCGGCATCAGGTGGGTGAGCTCCTGGCTGAGGTGCGCCCAGCGGGCGACCTGGCGCATGCGGTCGCCCTCGGCCGTGCGCTGGCCGTCGCCCCACGGTCGGGGCCACCCGCGCGCGAGTGACAGGACACCGCCCGCAGCGAGCAGACCCGTGCCGATGGTCCGCCTCCGCCACGACGGGGCCACGTAGAGCTGGTCGCCGAAGCCCGAGTGCGGGATCCAGCGGAACGCGCCGACCTGCTCGGCCGACTGGATGCCATGGTGCTGCGCCTGGCGCACCGTCAGGAGAGCCGTCTCCTCGACGTCGCCACCGGTGAACGCCACGATCGACGTCGCGGGCGGACCGGACGCCGGCTCAGGCTCCGGGACCTCCACGAACCAGAGAGGAGGTGCCTTGGGTGCCGCGTCCGCCGTCACCTCGAGCCGGGACACGAGCCCGTCGGTCAGGTGTGCGACGGCGACGACGCCCGCGGCTTCCTCCGGCCCGGCCCCCGCCTCGGGAACCGTCAGCGCGGTCCCGTCGGCGTGCCGGTCGGACTGGACGAGCGAGACCCGCACGAGCGCGCCGCCGGAGTCGACGACACGCACGTGCCAGATCGGGAACGCGGGTGCGTCGTCAGGCACCCGCGGCGTCCCTGCGGCGTCGGCTTCCGGCGACGGCCGCGGCGCCGGTCGCCAGCAGCGCAGCGCCGAGGGCCAGCAGGCCGGTCCGCGGGCCACCGGTCGAGGGCAGGTTCGACGTGGCCGTCGCGACCGTGCCGATGGCAGAGCCCCCGCGCGACGCGTCGGCGGGCGCGGTGGAGCCGTCGTCGGAGTCGGCCGGGTCCTCGGGGTCGACCGGCGTGACGGCACCGTTGTCGCCGACCAGCACGCTGACCGTGGCCGTGTCGGACCCGTTGCCGTTGGTGAGGCGGTAGGTGAAGGTGTCCACTCCCTCGAAGCCCGGCTCAGGCGTGTACCGGATCCGCTGGGTGCCCGCGCTCGGCACGGCCAGCACGCCGACGCGGTCGTCCGGGCCCGGCTCCGGCGTCGGAACCGTGGCCTCGCCCACCAGCTCGGCGGTGCCGCCGTCGGGCTGGGACGCGACGTCCAGCGTCGTGCCCGGGTCCTCGCTGTCGTCGTTGGCGAGCACGTCGACGTCGACCGGGTCGCCGTCGAAGGACTCGTCCTCGTCGTCGACGGCATCGGGGAGGATCGCGCCCGCGTTCGTGAACAGGGCGACGGCGCTGTCGGAGGACTCACCGGGACTGAAGAAGAAGCAGTACTCGGGTGTCTCCTCCGTGCACGGGTCGATCACGCGCCGACGCGGCGAGGCGATGGCGCCGGGCGCGGCCGACTCCTGGGTGATGACGTAGGTCGAGCCGGGGTTCCCCTCGCGCTCGCTGCACCTCGACGAACCGGGGCCGAACTCGAAGGTGGTGAACGTCGTGCAGGTCGTGGGATCCGGGGTCGTACCGTCGGCGCGGATCTCCTGGATGCGGAACACGCCGCCGGCCGTCCCCTGGGGGGCGTAGGACCCGTCGGCCAGCTGTACGCCCACCCGGAACTTCGTGGTGCCGAAGTCCGCGTTCACCGGCGGTGCGACGTAGGCCTCGACCTGCAGGTCCACCGTGGCCGTGGCGGTGGTGCCGTCGGCCGTCGTCACGCGGTAGGTGAACGAGTCGGGTCCGGTGTAGTCCTCGTCGGCGTCGAACTCGACGCGCAGCGAGCCCTCGCCCGGTACGTCCTGGCCGGGCTCCTCGAAGCGGGATCCCACCACGTAGGCCGTGCCGTGCTCGCCCTGGCTCTCGATCGTGAGCGAGCGGATCGCGTCGGTGCTGGTGTCGTTCTGGAGGACGTAGAACGTCCCGGTCCGGCCCGCGGTGACGTCGCCCGTGTCGTCGGCGAGCACGAGCTCGGTGTCGGCGGCGGCCACCTCGGGCCCCGGCGCGGCCTCGGCGGCGGGCTCGGCCTCGTCCTCCGTCGGGGCCACCTCGACCGGCTCCTCGGCCGGTGCGGCGACGTCCTCGGACGCAGGTCCGTCCACGGCGTCACCTGCGGGGGGCTCCTCGGCGAGCGCTTCCTGCTCCTGCTCGGAGGTGAGGGACGGCTCGACGCCGGACGACTCGGTGGTGGTCCGGTCCGTCGAGGACGTCTCGGGAGCGAGGTCCTCGTCGGCCATGGCCGTCGGCGCGACGCCGACGAGCGTGACGAGGGTGGCGGCACCCGTGACGGCCAGACGGCCGATCGGGGTGCGCAGGAACGAGGTGCCGGAAGGCAGGGACATGAGGCTCCGCGGGAGTGCGATGTGGGTCGTCCCGCGGGTGCGGGCTCCGTGAGCGTAGGTCACGGCGGCCGACTCCGCCCGCCTTTCGCGGCTCTGTTCACCCGGGAGTCGCGCCCCGGTCCTGCGCGAGGACCACGGCGGGGCCACGATGGAGGCATGACGACGTGCGACGTGGTGGTGATCGGTCTCGGACCCGGTGGCGAGGCGCTGGCGGTCCGACTGGCGGGGGAGGGGCTCGAGGTCGTGGCCGTGGAGTCCGGTCTCGTGGGCGGTGAGTGCCCCTACTGGGGCTGCATCCCGTCGAAGATGTTCATCCGCGCCGCCGGCGCGATCGCGGAGACCCGGCGCGCGGTGGAGCTGGCCGGCGCCGCGACGGTCGAGCCCGACTTCTCCGTGGTCGCGAAGCGCATCCGTGAGCAGGCCACCGACGACTGGGACGACACCGTGGCCGCCGAGCGGCTCGAGAAGTCGGGCGCGCGCCTGGTCCGCGGTCACGGTCGGCTGGCCGGTCCCGGCGTGGTCGAGGTCGACGTCGCCGGTGGGGGGACGCAGCGCATCGAGGCCCGGCGCGGCGTCGTGCTCAACCCGGGGACCCGGGCCGCGGTGCCGCCGATCGACGGCCTCGCCGGCACGCCCTTCTGGACGAACCACGAGGCTCTCGAGGCGACCGTCCTGCCGAGCTCCCTCGTGGTCATCGGTGGCGGGCCGATCGGGCTCGAGCTGGCGCAGGCGTTCGCTCGCTTCGGCAGCGAGGTCACGGTGGTCGAGGTCGGACCCCGGATCCTGGGCCCCGAGGAGCCCGAGGCCTCCGACGTGCTGCGGGGTGCGTTCGAGCGCGACGGCATCGACGTGCGCGAGGGCGACAGCATCACCTCCGTCTCCCACGACGGCACGCAGTTCACCCTCGACCTTGCCTCGGGCACCGTCCACGCCGAGCAGGTGCTGGTGGCGGCCGGACGGAAGCCGTCCATCGGCGACCTCGGGCTGGAGACCGTCGGTCTCGACCCTGACGCCCGGTCGATCGAGGTCGACGACGCGATGCTCGCGACCGACGGCGTCTGGGTCGTCGGTGACGTGGCCGGGCGCGGCGCCTTCACCCACGTCTCGATGTACCAGGCGGACCGCGCGGCCCGCGCGATCCTCGGGGAGGACCTGCCCGACTACGACACCTCGTTCCCGCGGGTGACGTTCACGGACCCGGAGGTCGGCGGCGTCGGCCTCACCGAGAAGCAGGCGCGCGACCGTGGTCTCGACGTGGCCGTCTCCACCACCGACCTCGCGCAGAGCTCGCGCGGTTTCACCCACGGCCCGGGCGCCGAGGGCGTCGTCAAGATCGTCGTCGACACCGCCCGCGACGTCGTCGTCGGCGCCACGGTGGTCGGACCCGCCGGGGGCGAGACCGTCTCGGGTCTGGCGGTGGCGGTCCGCGCCGAGGTCCCGGTGGCGACGTTGCGGAACTCCGTGTTCGCCTACCCGACGTTCTGGCGAGCGGTCGAGAGCGTGCTGCAGGACGTGGCGGAGTAGCCCTCAGCCCTTGCCGAGCAGCTCGAGGACCTGCTTCTCCAGCGTGCGGCTCACCGGCTCGCCCGGAGCGACGGGACGGTGGCCGCCGGCCACCACGACCCCGTCGTCGAAGAGGTCGACGACCCGCGGGTCCACGTACGACGAGCGTGCGACGGCCGGGGTGTTGCCGAGGTGCTCGGAGACCTCCCGCATGGCGGCGGCCACCGACTTCTTGCGCGCGGTCTTGGTCGACGCGTCCGACGAGGAGAGGGCGGCCGCCGCGATCACGGTGCCGCGCCACGTGCGGAAGTCCTTCGCCGAGAACTCCTCGCCCAGCATCTCCTTCACGTAGTCGTTGACGGCTGACGCCCCGAGGGTCGACCAGCCGTCGTCGCCGCGGTACGCCAGCAGGACGTCGCCGCCGGTGCGGCGGCGACGCAGCGGCTCGAGCGCCGAGATGAGCCTCTCGTCGCGCAGCGCGACCTCCAGGTCCTGGCCGCTCTTGGCCACGTAGGAGAACACGAGCGTGTCGCCGTCACGTCGGACGTGCTGCTTCTCGATGGTGGTCAGCCCGTAGCTGCCGTTCTCGTCGGCGTAGCGGTCCGAGCCCACCCGGAAGATCCCGAGGTCCAGCAGACCGAAGGCCAGGGCGGAGACGCTGCGCAGCGTCGGCTCGTCGGTGACCTCGTCGCGGGCACGGTCGCGGACGTCGAGCAGTGCTGCGGCGAAGCCCTCCATGTGCACGAACTTCTCGGCGTCGCGCCGTTCGCGCCAGGCCGGGTGGTACAGGTACTGACGGCGTCCGGCGTCGTCGGTGCCGACCGCCTGCAGGTGGCCGTTGTGCGCCGGGCAGATCCAGACCTTCGTCCACGCAGGCGGGATGACGAGCTGCTTGCAGCGCTCGACGTCGATCTCCTGCAGCGGGGCGCCATCCTGGTCGAGGTAGCGGAAGCCTCGGCCGTGTCGCACCCGCGACCAGCCGTCCATCGAGGCGGAGACTCTGCGCAGCCGGACCATGCAGCGACGGTAGGTCGCCTCCGTGGCCGCCGCGACTCGAGCCGAGCGCCGACGCGGCGTCGATCACGAGGTGTCGACCTCGGCGTGGGGCGGGACCCGGCAGACTAGGGGCGTGCGAGCTCTCGTCGCGGTCGTCGTCCTGTCCCTCACCCTGGGCGCCTGCACGCGCGGTTCGGCAGGCACCGAGGCGCGACCGACCGGCACGCCGTCGACGGCCGGGTCCGCGGGGACGACTCCCGGCTGCGGGTCCGTGCCCGACGACGTCACCGGGGCGACGCGCGACGTGACCCGCAGGATCACGGTCGACAGCACGCTGCGGCAGTACATCGTGCACGTGCCGACCGGCTACGACGGCTCACGCCCCCTGCCTGTCGTGTACCTCTTCCACGGTCTCGGCAGCTCCGCCGCGGAGGTCGCGACGTACGCGTCGTTCCCGGCGGCCGCCGACGACCGGGACTTCATCCTCGTCTCGCCGCAGGCCACCGGGACGCCAAGCACCTGGGACGTCCTGACACCGGCCTCCACGGCCGGCTCCGACGCCGCGTTCTGGCTCGAGCTCACGACGTCGCTCGGCGACGAGTGGTGCGTCGACGACGACCGGCAGTACGCGGCCGGCATGTCGAACGGGTCGGCGGTCATCTTCGCGATGGCCTGCTCGGGCGAGTTCCCGTTCAAGGCCTACGGCGGCGTGGCTGCCACCTTCTACGACGACGCTGCCTGCGGTGACGCCCCGCCGGCATCGGTCGTCTACTTCCACGGCACGGGCGACGAGGTGGTCCCGTTCGACGGCGGGGAGACCCCGTTGTTCCCCGTCCGCTCGGTCGACGCCGTGATGGCCGACTGGGCGAAGCACGACGGCTGCGCCACGAAGCCGCGCACGACCGAGGTGGCCTCCGACGTGGAGCTGGAGCGGTGGCGCGACTGCGACGGCTCCGCGCGCCTCGAGACGTACGTGATCGACGACGGTGGGCACACCTGGCCCGGGGCGGACTTCGAGGTGCCCGTGCTGGGGAAGACCACCTCCTCGATCGACGCGACCGACCTCATGGTCGAGTTCTTCGGGCTGGGCGACTGAGGGTTCGCTGGGCGACGGACTGGCCGACTGGGCCGAGCGAGGGATGGAGCACGCGCGCACCCTGCCTCCGCAGTGACGTGAGGGCGGGGACGCGGTGGGTCGCGGAGACTGCGCGCTGTCGTCGCGCGCGACGCCGCTGAGCCGTTACGTTGGAAGGACCTCCCCCCGTGCCGACCCCTGGAAGGCCACTGGCCTAGGTGCGGGGGGAGGCCCCGAGCAGCCCCGTCAGGTGGCGCCGGACGTCGTCGAGGGGCTCCGGGTCCCGAGCCACGCGCGAGCGCAGGATGGCTCCCTCGACCGCACTGAGAGCCACGCTGGCGGCGCTCGGGTCGCCCGTGGTCTCGGACAGCAGGGCGTGCAGGCGCTCGAACACCGCCTGGGCGGCAGCGTTCACCACCGGGTCGTCATCGACCGCCGCGGCCGCGATCGGACAGCCCAGTGCTCCGCCGTGGCGACGGATCTCCCGCTCCCACCAGTCCAGCATTGCCTCGAGCATCGCGACGGCGGGCTGCTCGGGGGCGGCCGCGGCGCCGTCGGTCATCAGTCTCTCCAGGTGTCGTCCTGCGACCCGGACGGCCTCGGCGACGAGGGCCGGCTTGCCGGCCGGGAAGTGCTGGTAGATCGATCCGCGCGCCGCACCGCTGCGCTCGAGGACCTCGGCCACGCCGGTGCCGTGGACCCCACGCTCGCGCACCAGCGCGATGGTGGCGGTGACGATGCGGTCCCTCGCTCCGGTGGCCATCGACCCACTATAGACCGATCGGTCTATAGTGGGTCCTCGTCGATCGAGAGGGTCCGTCATGACGTCGCTGTCAGCCGAGCAGCTGGAGCACCTGAAGCAGCTCACCGGGCTGGAGTTCCTCCGGACCGCCTTCGCGGCCGAGGACAGGCCGCCCTTCATCGGGGACCTCCTCGGCCTCGAGGTCGAGTCGCTGGAGGAGGGGACGGTCGTGTTCTCGGTGCCGACCAAGCCCACCTTCGCCAACCCCCTGGGGTCCCTGCACGGCGGCATCTGCGCCACCCTGCTCGACTCGGTGATGGGCTGCTCGATCCACTCGACGCTCGAGGCGGGCGTCGGGTACGGGACGCTCGAGCTCAAGGTCAACTACATCCGGACCGTCCCGGTCGACGGTGCACGCCTGGTCGGGACCGGCCGCACCATCCACGTCGGACGCCAGGTGGCCACCGCCGAGGGCTCCATCGTCGACGCCTCCGGCCGGCTCGTCGCCCACGGCACCACGACCTGCATGATCTACCGCTGACCTGCCGAGGTCGGGTCGGCTGCGCCCCGCTCCTGCCGCGCCTGCCAAGATGGGGGTGCGTCGTCACCCCTCGGGGCTCGGCGCCCCGCCCCCGTAGCTCAGGGGATAGAGCAACGGTTTCCTAAACCGCAGGTCGCAGGTTCGAATCCTGCCGGGGGCACGTACGGCCGGGGCGTGGGGCACGTACGGCCGGGTCGTGATGGGCGCGGAGCAGCAGCGGCAGGGAAACGGTCTCCTCAGTCGCAGGTCCCAGGTTCGAACCCAGCCCGGCTTCGCCGGTCGCCGGCCCGAAAGGTCCGGGCCGCGCCGGGTCCAAGGTCCCCTTTCGTGGGAGTGCGCCCCGTCGACCTGCGCAGAGCCCCATACTGGTCGCGGCCCGCCCCCTGTCCCGTCCGGAGCACCGATGTCCCTCATGAGCGCTCGCTCGCCCCTTGCCCGCCTCACCGTCGCGGGCGCCTGCGCCGTGGCCGGTCTCGTGACCGTCGCCGCGCCTGCGCTTGCCGACGACACCACCTCGAGCGACGTCGACGGCTCCGAGGAGTCGACGCCGACCTCCACGCCCGAGACCTCCGCGGCCCCGGACGGCGAGTCCGACGTCGAGGAGAGCACCAGCCCGGAGACCGGGACGTCGACGTCCGAGGCGACGTCCACCGAGGACACGCCCGACCCGAAGGTCGTCGACGACGTCGACGAGGCCGAGGAGGTCGTTCCGAACTACGGGTCGCGCAAGTTCCGGGTGGGTGTCCGCCTCGCCGAGGACAACGACCTCCCCGCCGGGACCGTGACCGAGGGCAGCGTCCTCCGGGTGACGGTGACGAGCCAGGACGGCGCCGACTCCGAGACCTTCGACTGCACCACCATCGCGGTCGGAGACCCGGGGAGCGGCGACAGCCAGTGCGAAGGCAACTTCTTCCGGCCCTACCCGAACCAGCCGGAGCTGCGCGCCAGCGCCCGAGGTGTCGACATCGACGATCCCGGCCAGTCCGCGACGGACCGGTTGAACTGGTACTACACGACGCCGGGGGCCACGGTCACCGTCCAGCACCTCTCGTCCCCGGGCGAGCTGGCGCCCGAGACGAGGACCGCAACCGTCACCCCGTGCGAGGTGAGCGAGACCGATGCCCTCTTCTGCGACGACACCGCGGACGTGTGGTTCGAGCTGGGCGCGCCGAATCCGGAGGAGCCGGCCGAACCGACCGATCCCTCGGGCCCGACCGATCCCTCGAACCCGGCTGACCCCTCGGACACGAGCGACTCCTCGGACGCGGCCGGCTCGGCACGTCTGCCCGACACCGGGGGCCCGGAGGGCGCACTCCTCGCGCTCGGTCTCGCCATGGTCGCCGCCGGCGGCACGGCCGTCGCGGCCGGCCGACGCCGTTCGGACGCCTGAGCCGCCTCGTGCTCGGGCCGCAGGTCTGGCGCTGTCGGGCTCTGGGGCCCGACGGCGCCACGGCCTGGTTCGCGTCGGTCGTCGGTGGCGCTCGCCCCGACGGCACCGTGACGGAGCTGCTCGCCGCAGAGGCCGAGGACCTGGTGCGTGGGGAGACCGTGCTCTGCCGGCTGACCCCGCGGGCCGACGGCACGCCATTGCGGCTCGAGGTCGCCCCCGCGCTGCTCGAGCGCACCGGTGGGCTCTGGTTCGTGCAGGTGCACGAGCCCCAGGAGCGTGAGCCCGCGACCAACCTCGTCGCCTTCGCCGGCGGGACGGTCCCGGCAGGTGAGGTCCTGCAGGGACGTCTGCCGCGCGAGGCCGGCGTCCGCGCCGCCGACCAGGCCGGTGCGGTTCGGTGGTGGCCGCGCACCGGAGAGGTGGACCAGGTCTACGTGGCCCCCACCCGCCGGCGCAGCGGGCTGTCCACCGTCCTGCTCGCCGCCGCCGGCACGGTCGCGACGGCCACGGGCACGCCCCCGCTCTGGGGAGACGGGCAGCGCACGGCGCTCGGCGAACGGATGAAGCAGGGCTCGCCGTGGAGCCACCGGTTCGCCGAGCTGGAGCACCTGGCGCCGCCGATGACGCCGTTCGACGAGCGTTGAGCCGGGACCTGCGTGCCGCCCTGGCGTCCCGTCAGCGCGGCGTGATGCGCAGGATCTTGTCGTCGGACCCGTTCGACGTCGTCACGTAGAGCGCGCCGTCGGGGCCGAGCTGCGCGCCCCGCAGGCGCCCGTACGTCCCGTCGAGCTCCGGCGGGCGCACGTCGTCGACGAGCTTCAGGGCCGAGTCGAACGTGAGGAAGCGCAGGTGCTGACCCTTCAGCGCCGAGACCGCCAGCGCGCCGTCGAGCGCACCCCAGCTCTCGCCCGTCACGAACGCGGCTCCGCTGGTGGCGATGGTCGGCTGGCCGGAGCTCCACGACGCTGCCCGCTGCGCCCCTGGGATCGCGAAGTCGGTCATGGGCGAGTTGGCGCCCTCGTTGTAGAACGGGTCGCCGGCCTTCCGCGCCACGGGGTTCCAGCCGTGGTTGCCGCCCTTGACCAGGCCGTTGATCTCGTCGTCGCGGTACGAGCCGTGCTCGGCCGACCAGATGCGGCCCGTGGAGGGCTGACGCGCGAGCCCCTGCACGTTGCGGTGGCCGTAGGTCCACAGCCGCCGCTGCATCGCGTTCGCGGCCGTGCCCCACGGGTTGTCGCGGTACCCGTTGCCGGTCGAGCTGACCACGCGGAGCACCTTGCCGCCGCCGGACCGAGGCGCCTGCGGCACGTCCGGTCGGGCCGCGTCGCCGGTGCCGATGTAGAGCGAGAAGCCCGCGCCGCGCTCCAGGGCGCAGCCGCCGTGGCGCCCCGAGCGGGAGACCAGGCTGGTCACGAGGTTGCGCGAGAAGGTCGCCTTGCGCGTGGTCCGGTCCAGCTTCCAGGCGACCACACGGACGTCGGCGGTGGAGCCCGAGCGGTAGCCGTGGCAGGTGAAGAAGAGGCCGGTCTTGGCGAAGTCGACGGAGGTCTCGATCCCCATGAGCCCCGTCTCGCCGCCGTTCCACATGCCCGCCGGGCGGGAGAGGACGACCGTCGAGCGGCCCGACGGCTCGAGCATCGTCACGGTCCGGGCGTCGCGCTGGGTGTAGAGCATCGAACCGTCGGGCAGGAACGTCAGCGCCCAAGGATGGACGAGTCCGGACTGCACGACCTCGACGTCCAGGGCCGGGGCCTCGGCGGCAGCGGAGGTGGCGGCCGGCGTGCCCCCGACCAGGAGGGCAGCGGCGAGCGAGGCGCTCGCGCACAGGACGACGGAGACGCGGCGCAGGTTCATCGACCCAGTATCCGTGCGGTCCGCCGATCCGTCACCCTCTCCGGCGAGGTCGTCACGTCGCCGACGCGCGCCGACGCGGGATCGGTCGTACGCTCACCGCACCACGCAGCACGCCCGCGCACCTCGGAGGCCTCATGTCACGGATGGACGAACGCTCCTGGACCGTGGTCGTGTACGAGGTCAGCGGCGTGCGCGAGCAGCAGAGGATCCTCGCCGACTTCCACACCGCGGCGATGAGCGGCGTGGTCGCGCTGGGTACCCACAACGGGTCCAGCGTGTACGTCGTGGTCGAGTGCCGGGGCGCGGGTGACCAGTGGCTGGTCGACGCCGTCGTGCACCAGATCGACCCCGGGGCCCGGTGCACCAGCGAGCACCCGCAGCCTGCGGGGCTCGCCTCCGTGGTCGCTCCCGCAGACGGCTGACCGCCCGCAGGGGGTGCGCGCCCCGGAGCGCGGGTGACGGCCGACGCGTCGACGATGCCGAGGCCGGGGTCCGCGCCGCGTAGGATGTGCCCGTGGTGTCCCTGGTCCGTCGTGCTCGCACGCATGCCTCGGGACCGCTCCTCGTCCTCCTCGCGTCGGTGCTCACGGCGAGCCTCGTGCTCGCCGGCACCACCATGGCGCGTTCCGACGAGCCGGCGGCCCCGCCCGTCGCCGACGGTCCGTGCAGCACCCCCGCGCCCGGCATCATCGGCACGAGCCAGCGCACCATGACCTTCGGTGGCGCCGACCGGCGCTACCTCGTGCACGTACCCGCCAGCTACGACGGCAGCCGCCCGCTGCCGGTCGTCGTGCTGTTCCACGGTCTCGGACGAGATCCGGAGTCGATGCTGCGCATGACCCGCATGGACCAGCTGGCCGACACCGAGGACGCCGTGGTCGTGGCACCCCAGGCGCTCGGCAAGGTCCCCGCGTGGCGGTTCCGTGAGGTCGACGGTCGCGACGGGGCCGACCTGGCCTTCGTCGACGCGCTCCTCGACGACGTCCGCAGCACGACCTGCACCGACGAGTCGCGCACCTACGCCGTGGGTTTCTCCAACGGTGGCGCCCTCACGATGGCGCTCGCGTGCCGCGACGACGACCGCTTCGCCGCGTACGCGTCGGTGGCCGGCCCCTACCGCACCCCCGAGTGCGCCCAGGCGCCCGCCCGACCCCTCATCGTGTTCCACGGCATGAAGGACAAGGTCGTCCCGCTCAAGGGTGCCGCCAAGACGAAGATCGGGCGGCTCCCGTCGGCGGTTCTCACGGCCGCACGCTGGGCCCAGCAGAACGGGTGCCTGCCGGGTGCGCGCACCAAGCTGCCCGGTGGCGTCGTCCACCTCGCCTACACGCCGTGCGCGGGCGGCGCCGACGTCGAGGCCTACTTCCTGGGCGCCGGCAAGCACCGCTGGCCCGGCGGTGACGCGCCCGGCGCCACCGTCGACTCGCCCCGGACCCGACCGGCCAAGGGTGACGTGGACGCGACCCAGCTGATCTGGGACTTCGTGCGCACGCACTCCATCGACCAGGAGAAGCCATGACCAAGCCCGTCGTCTCGTGGCTCACCGACATGGACGGCGTCCTCGTGCACGAGGAGCGCGCCATCCCCGGTGCGGCCGACTTCATCGCGGCACTTCGCACGCAGGAGCGCCCGTTCCTGGTGCTCACCAACAACTCGATCTTCACCCCGCGCGACCTGCGGGCCCGCCTGCACGCCGCCGGGCTCGACATCCCGGAGTCGGCGATCTGGACGTCGGCCCTGGCCACCGCCAAGTTCCTGAGCGAGCAGCGTCCCGAGGGAACCGCCTACGTGATCGGCGAGGCCGGGCTGACGACGGCCCTGCACGACGTCGGCTACGTGATGACCACCCGCGACCCCGAGTACGTGGTGCTGGGCGAGACCCGCACCTACTCCTTCGAGGCGATCACCAAGGCCATCCAGCTCATCGAGAGCGGGGCCCGGTTCATCGCCACGAACCCCGACCCCACCGGTCCCTCTCCGTCGGGCAGCCTGCCGGCCACCGGATCGGTCGCGGCGCTCATCACGAAGGCCACCGGCGTCGAGCCCTACTTCGTGGGCAAGCCCAACCCGCTCATGATGCGCACGGCTCTGAACCGCATCGAGGCGCACTCCGAGACCACCGTCATGATCGGCGACCGCATGGACACCGACGTGCTCTCGGGGCTCGAGGCCGGGCTCCGCTCGATCCTGGTGCTCACCGGCTCCACCTCCCCGGGCCAGGTCGACCGGTTCCCGTTCCGGCCCACCCGCGTCGTCGACTCGATCGCCGACGTCGTCCCCCTCGTCTCCGAGCTGGCCGACAGCGACGCCTGAGGGCCCTGGGCCCGGTTCCGCTATCCTGGTCCGATCGATCGCCCGACCGGCGGTCGACACCAGTCCACACACGGCGGTACACCACCCGACGTCACGGAGCCAGAACGTGAAGGTCTTTCTCACCGGAGCCAGCGGAGTCATGGGCCGCTCGACGATGACGAGTCTCGTCGACGCAGGACACGACGTCGTCGGTCTCGCCCGATCCGACCGGGCCGCCTCCGTCGTCGAGGCCCACGGCGGCCGCCCGCACCGCGGCACCGTGTTCGACGCCGACGCGCTCGTCGAGGGCATGCGGGGCTGCGACGTCGTCATCAACTTCGCCGGACGGATGCCGGTGGGCCTGTCGATGCTGCGCCCCGGCGCGTGGCGGGCCAACGACCGGATCCGGGCGATCGGCTCGCAGCGGGTGGCCCAGGCGGCCCTCACGGCCGGCGTCCCACGACTCGTGCAGCAGAGCCGTTCGTCCATCTACGCCGACGGTGGCGACGACTGGATCGACGAGCAGGCCCCCGTCGAGATCACCCGCGACACCGACACGATGGCCGAGGCCGAGCAGCACGCCGAGGCGGTCCGCCGGCACGGCGCCGACGTGGTGGTGCTGCGCTTCGGCCAGATCGTCGGCCCCGACCCCAGCTCGCGCTGGATGGTGCGTCGTGCCCGGTCCGGCCGGCCCACCGGCTGGGGCGACCCCCAGTCGTGGGTCCACCTCGTGCACGTCGACGACGTCGGCACCGCAGCGGAGTCGGCCCTGACCGCGCCGGTGGGCACCTACAACGTGGGCGCCGAGCCCTGCCGTCGTGCCGACCTGGCCGAGCAGCTCGCGCTCGCGGGCGGGCGCCGCGGCGGGCGCTTCCACCACCGCATCACCCAGAAGGTCGCGGGCGTGCGGCTCGAGACGTTCTCGCGGTCGCAGCGCATCAGCTCGCAGCGCTTCGGCGACCGCGCCGGCTGGCACCCCCTGTTCCCCAAGCTCACCCCGGACTGGCTCGACGGTGTCGGCTGACGACGAGGCGCGGCGCGCGGAGCAGGAGCGCCGGCGGCGGGCCGCGCTGCTGCTCGGGGACCTGCTGCCCGACATCACGCGCGACGAGCGCGACGACGACGTGTCGCCACCGCCACGCACGAAGGGCGGGACGCCCGCACCGTCTCGTCGTGACGACGAGCTGATGCGGGACGTCCCGCCCCATCACGGCGGCTAGACCAGAGGTCAGCCGATCGGACGCTGCAGCGAGTCGCGGATCTCGCGGAGGAGCTGGATGTCCTCGCTGACGCCCTCGGGCTCGGGCTCCTTGCCACGCGAGAGACGCTCGTTGACCGCCTTCATGGGCACGACGACGACGAAGTAGACGACCGCCGCGGTGAGCACGAAGGTGATGATGGCGGTGATGAACGCACCGTAGGTGAACACCTGACCGTTCACCTCGAAGCTGCCGCCCGCCGTGCCACCGCCGCTGACCAGCCCGATCAGGGGGTTGATGAACGAGCTGGTGAAGGCGCTGACGAGTGCGGTGAACGCCGTGCCGATGACCACCGCCACGGCGAGGTCGACGATGTTGCCGCGCAGCAGAAAGTCCTTGAATCCCTGGATCATGGTGTCCCCCTAGGACGGTTGGAAGAGTCGTCCTCGAGCGTAAGGCACGGGATGCGCGGCTCCGAGCACCGTCGCCGTGGCGGTGGTCAGGCGGTGCCGGGGGAGACCGCCACGACGCTGAGCTGCGCCTCGAGACCGGCACGGGCGAGGGTCAGGGCGGTCTCGCGTGGCGTCTGGACGGCGAGCGTGGCCTCCTCGGCGCCGTCCGGCGCGGGCACGGCAGCGACCTGCGCCGACGTCGCGACGACCGTGGCCCTCGGTCCGTCGTCGCGCGCGGCCACGGCCACGACGTCGACCCGGTCGCCGACCCGCAGCCCGTGGGTGGCCGCTGCGTCGGCGAGGCGGAGCGTGGTCACCACGTGGCCCTCGGGCAGCTGGTCGGTGGTGCCGGCCGAGAGCACCCGGGCGTCGGTGAACACCTCGCCGGCGCGCATGGGGCCTCCGACGCGTCGCCCCAGGAGCGTCTCGACGTCGGTGAGGACGCGGGTGGGAGCCGCGGTGCGGGGGAGCCGGGCCACGGTGACGTCGGCGTCGGTCAGGGCGTGCCCGCTGGGCAGGTCGGCCGCCGCCACGGCGACCGTGACCGTGTCGCCGGGCTGGCGGACCGCGACCACCGTGAGGAGCACGGCCAGGCCGGTGCACACCGCGGCCAGGAGTCGGCGGTGGTCGAGCACGGCGGAGAGGAGTCGGTCCATCCGTGCAGGCTAGGAAGTGGGCGGTCTGCGCTCCACCGGTCGTCCACAGCCCCGGCGCGGCTCACGTGGTGCGGACCACGAAGCAGCACGGGGAGCCGGGGTCAGGAGGCAGAGCCTCCGGAGGACGTCGAGCTGCTCGACGTCGCACTGCTGGTCGAGGTCTTCTCCTTGGCGCCGCCGGAGTCCTTGCTCGCCGGCGTGCTCGAGGAGCTCGAGGAGTCCGACGAGGTCGTCGTCCCACGGCTGTCGTTGCGGTAGAACCCGGAGCCCTTGAACACCACGCCCACCGCGTTGAACACCTTGCGGAGCCGGCCCTGGCAGGCAGGGCACTCGGTCAGCGCGTCGTCGGTGAACGACTGGTGCACCTCGAGCGCTTCACCGCAGTCGGTGCACTGGTACTGGTAGGTCGGCACGGGTCTTCTCTCCTGACGTCATGCCGGCGCTCAGGTGCTGAGCCGGCAGGAACTCCTGACGGGCAAAGGGTACAGTTCAGTGCATCGTGACCGACCCCGACTCAGCCGGAATGACCGCATGACCGAGCTTCTGCTGCTGGGCCTCTCGTTCCTGCTGATGCTCGCCTGCGGCGTGTTCGTGGCCGCGGAGTTCTCGTTCGTCACCGTCGACCGGGCCACGGTCGAGCGCGACGCGGAGCAGGGCGACGCCGGAGCGGTCGGCACCCTCAAGGCGCTGCGTTCGCTCTCGACCCAGCTGAGCAGCGCACAGCTGGGCATCACGATCACGAACCTCGCGATCGGCTTCCTCGCCGAGCCCGCGATCGGTCGGCTCGTCCGGGAGCCGCTGGAGGACCTCGGCGTCACCGGTGGGGCCCAGAGCGCGGTCTCGTACGCGATCGCCCTGTTCGTCAGCACCGTCGTGACGATGCTCGTGGGCGAGCTGATCCCCAAGAACCTGGCGCTCGCGCTCCCGCAGCGCACCGCGGCCGTGACCCAGCTGCCGCAGCGGCTGTTCACCACGGTCATGGCCTGGCCCATCCGGTTCCTCAACGGCACCGCCAACCGCACGCTCCGTGCGCTCGGCGTCGAGCCGCAGGAGGAGCTGAGGTCGGCCCGCTCGCCGCTCGAGCTGCGCTCGCTCGTGCTCCGGTCGGCGCGCGAGGGTGCGATCGACGACGAGACCGCCGACCTGGTGGCGCGCAGCATCGCCTTCGGCGACCGCACCGCCGCCGACGTGCGCACCCCACGCGTCCGGGTGCACTTCCTGGAGGCGCGCGACACCGCCCTCGACGTGATCGAGGCCGCCCGGCAGACGGGTCACTCCCGCTTCCCCGTCACGGGGCGCTCGCCCGACGACGTGATCGGGATCGTCCACGTGAAGCAGGCGGTGGGCGTCGACCCCGACCGCCGCAGGAGCGTGCGTCTGTCCGACCTCGCCGGCCCCGTCACGACCGTCCCCGACAGCCTCGAGCTCGACCCGCTCCTGGTGCTCCTACGGGAGCAGGGCATGCAGATGGCGGTCGTCGTCGACGAGTTCGGCGGCACCGACGGCATCGTCACGCTGGAGGACCTGGTCGAGGAGATCGTCGGCGAGGTGCTCGACGAGCACGACCGGCTGTCGTCGCCCAGCCGCCACCGCCAGGACGGCACGTGGTCCCTGTCGGGCCTGCTGCGGCCTGACGAGGTGCTCGAGCAGACCGGCGTGGCGCTACCCGAGAGCGAGGACTACGAGACCGTCGCCGGCCTCATGCACGCCGAGCTCGGCCGGCTCGGCGTCCGGGGCGATGTGGTCCGGCTCGAGGTCGACCCCACGCCCGACGACGACGAGGACGACCCGGAGCCGCTGCCCGTCTCGCTCACCATCGACCGGATGGACGGGCGCCGCATCGACCGGGTCACGTTGACGATCGAGGGGCCCGCCGACGGCGAGGAGGCCGACCATGGGTGACTGGTTCGGCATCGGCCTGACCGTCGTGCTGCTGGCGCTCAACGCCCTGTTCGTGGCGGCGGAGTTCGCCCTCATCTCGGTGCGGCGCACCCAGCTGGAGCCGTTGGCCCAGGCCGGCTCGCGCAGCGCCAAGCTCGCCCTGAAGGCCATGGAGAACGTCACGCTCGCCATGGCGGCCGCCCAGCTGGGCATCACCATCTGCTCGCTCGGGCTCGGCGCCATCAGCGAGCCGGCGCTCGCCCACCTGATGGAGCCGGCGTTCGAGGCCGCGAACGTCCCCGACGGCCTGGTGCACCCCATCTCGTTCGTCATCGCGCTGTCGATCATCGTCTTCCTGCACGTCGTCTTCGGCGAGATGGTGCCCAAGAACCTCGCGCTCGTGAAGCCCGACCGCGCCTCGCTCGTTCTCGGTCCGTTCATGCTGGTGGTCATCGCGATCCTCAAGCCGCTGGTCGTCTCGCTCAACGGCATCGCGAACCTCTCGGTCCGCCTGCTCGGCGTGCAGCCGGTCGACGAGGTGGCGTCCACCTACACCCACGACGAGGTGGCCGGGCTCGTCGAGGAGTCCCGTCGCGAGGGGCTGCTCGACGACGACGAGTACGGCCTCGTGCAGGGCGCGCTGGAGTTCCACGACGGTCGGGTCGACCAGGTGCTGCTGCCGCGCGAGAGCCTCATGACCATCGCGCCGTCCGCCACCCCGGTCGACGTCGAGCAGGCGTGCGCGAGCACCGGCTTCTCCCGCTTCCCGGTCACCGACGCCGGCGGCGACCTCACCGGGTACCTGCACATCAAGGACGTGCTGGAGACCGACGAGACCGCCCGGAACGAGCCGATCGCCGACAAGTGGCTGCGACCGCTGTCCACGGTGGGCGTGGGGTCGGGGCTCTACGAGGCGCTGCGCGTGATGCAGGCCAAGGGCTCGCACATGGCACGGGTGGCCGACGAGTCGGGCGCCGTGCTGGGCGTGATCATGCTCGAGGACGTGCTGGAGGAGCTCGTCGGCGAGATCCGCGATGCCGAGCGCCTCGAGGTCTGACCCGTGGATCCCCGTCTCAGCTTCGTGACCCTGGCCGTGCCCGACCTCGACGCGGTGCGCCGCTTCTACGTCGACGGCCTCGGCTGGCCCGTCGAGCTGGAGGCGGACGACGAGGTGATCATGATCCGCGTGGCCGACAAGGTCGTGCTGTCGCTGTGGTCCGAGGCCGGCTTCGAGGCCGAGGTCGGCCCGATCCGCCGCGGCGAGGGCGTCGCACCGATCACGCTGGCGCACAACGTCGGCACGCCCGAGGAGGTCGACGCCGTGCTGGCGGCCGCCCGCGAGGCCGGTGCCGTCCACGTGGCGGCGGGGGAGCACCGCGAGTGGGGCGGGTACTCGGGCTACTTCGCCGATCCCGCCGGCTTCCGCTGGGAGGTCGCGCACAACCCGGGACCGATCGGGCAGGCCGTGCTCTGAGCCGAGTCCTGCTCAGCACGCGCTGCTCGGTGCTTGCGCTCGGGCTCGGGTGTCACGGGACCCGGAAGACCCCGTTCTCGGTGACGACCACGTCGACCGGCACGTCGTGGTCCTCGTGCGGCACCTCCGGCACCAGCTCGTCGGCGTGCACGAGCGCGACCAGGAGGGGGCGCCGCGTCCCGGACAGCGACGCGAGCGCGCGGTCGTAGTACCCGGCGCCGCGCCCCAGACGTCGTCCGTGGTGGTCGGCGGCGAGGGCCGGGAGGACGACCACGTCGACCCCGTCGAGCGCTCCTTCGCCGACGGCAGGGCCCACCGGCTCGTCGACCCCGAGCCGTGACCTGCGGGTGGCCGCCGTCGGGTCGTGCTCGACCCAGGCGAGCGTCCCGTCGTCGTGGGTGACGGGCAGCAGGACGGTGGACCCGCGTGCGACGAGACCGTCGAGGAGGACCGCGGTCCCGGGCTCGTCGGCCATGGAACGGTAGGCCGCCACGCGGCCGGCGCGGGCGATCGACGGCAACGCCAGCAGGTGCGCGGCGAGCGCCTCCGCGACGACCGCCCGCTGGTCGGGGGTCCGACGACGGCGCGACTCCAGCAACGGGCGGCGCGCGGCATGCTTCGCCTCTGCGATCGACCGGCCCATGTGACTAGCCTAGGCGGGTGGACGGACTGGAGCTGGCGCGCACGAAGATGGAACGGGCCGACGTGGCCGCACCGGCGATCGAGGTCTTCAGCGACTTCTACCGCCAGCTCGAGGGAGGGGCGACGGGGCTCGTGCGTGAAGCCGACGTCGACCCGCTCTTCGACGTCGACCGCGCCGCCGACGTCGAGTCCGACGCGCAGGCCCAGCGCGACGCCGCCGCCGTCACGGCGGTCATCAAGCTCAACGGCGGGCTCGGCACGTCGATGGGCATGGACCGTGCCAAGACGCTGCTGCCCGTGCGGGCCGACCTCACCTTCCTCGACGTCATCGCCCGGCAGGTCCAGCAGGTGCGCCGCGACCACGACGTGTCCCTCCCGCTGCTGTTCATGCACAGCTTCCGGACCCGCGACGACTCCCTCGCGGCGCTTGCGGCGCACGAGGGGCTCGAGGTCGACGGGCTGCCGCTGGACTTCCTGCAGAACCGTGAGCCCAAGCTGCGCGCCGACGACCTCACCCCGGTCACCTGGGACGCGGACCCCTCGCTCGAGTGGTGCCCGCCCGGGCACGGCGACCTGTACACGGCGCTGCTGGTCTCCGGCGTCCTGGAGCGCCTGGTCGACGCCGGGTACCGCTACGCCACCGTCTCCAACGCCGACAACCTCGGTGCGGCGCCCGACCCGGCGATGATGGCGTGGTTCGCCTCCACCGGTGCGCCCTACGCCGCCGAGGTGTGCCGGCGCACCCCCGCCGACGTCAAGGGCGGCCACCTCGTGGTCCGCCGGTCCGACGGCCGGCTGGTGCTGCGCGAGACGGCGCAGACGGCCGACGAGGACGCCGAGCGGGCCGCCGACCTGACGGTGCACCCGTTCTTCCACACCAACAACCTCTGGTTCGACCTGCCGCGCCTGCTCGAGACGCTCCGCTCGAGCAACGGCGTGCTGGGGCTGCCGCTGATCCGCAACGAGAAGACCGTCGACCCCACCGATCCCACCTCGCCGAAGGTCGTGCAGATCGAGTCGGCGATGGGCGCGGCCGTGGAGGTCTTCGACGGGGCCACGGCCATCGAGGTCGACCGGTCGCGCTTCCTGCCGGTCAAGACCACCAACGACCTCATGCTGCTGCGCTCGGACGTGTACGGCCTCGGCGACGACGCCCGCCTCCGGGCCACGGTCGACCCGCGCCCGCTCGTGGACCTCGACCGCCGGTTCTTCACGACGATCGCCGACTTCGACGCCCGGGTGCCGCACGTCCCGTCGCTGTCGGGAGCGTCGTCGTTGACGGTGCGTGGCGACTGGCGGTTCGAGCGCGACGTGGTCGTGGTCGGTGACGCCCGGCTCGACGACGAGGGCACGGCCCGCAGCGTTCCGGCGGGCACCCGGTTAGGCTGACGCGCATGTCGTCCGACGTGGGGAACGAGGCCGGTCAGCAGACCGGCGACGCCGCTCCCGTCCGTGGACCCCGCCCTCGGGTGCGTCCGCAGAGCGTGCCCGACGGGTTCCTGACGGTCGAGGACCACCTCGAGCAGATCCTGCGCGGCATCGGACCGCTCGAGCCGTACGACCAGCCGGTGGTCGAGTCGCTCGGCCTGCCGCTGCACGCCGACGTGCGCGCCCCGATCTCCCTGCCGCGCTTCGACAACTCCGCGATGGACGGCTACGCCCTGCGTGCCGAGGACCTCGCCGAGGCCGGCACGGCCCAGCCGGTCGAGCTCCCCGTGGTGGGTGACATCCACGCCGGGACCGCTCGTCCGTTCGCCATCTCCCCGGGCACCGCTGTCAAGATCATGACGGGTGCCCCGGTGCCGCGTGGCGCCGACACCGTGGTCCCGTTCGAGGACACCGACCGCGGGAACGCCCGCGTGCGGTTCACGTCGGCCCCCCGCGTCGGCGCCAACGTGCGTCGTGCCGGCGACGACGTGCGCGAGGGCGACCTCGTGCTGCCGGCCGGCACCGTGGTCGGTCCGCGTGAGGCCGGACTCCTGGCGTCGCTGGGTCTCGGTCGTGTGGCCGCACGCCCGCGGCCCCGCGTGGTGGTGCTGTCCACGGGCAACGAGCTGCGCGAGCCCGGCGCCCACCTCGACTACGACTCGATCTTCGACGGCAACAGCTACATGCTGGCCGCAGCGGTGCGCGCGGCCGGCGCGATCGCCTACCGCGTCGGCGCCGTGGGCGACGACCCCCGCACGTTCCGTCGCACGCTGTCGGACCAGCTGGTGCGCGCCGACCTCGTGGTCACGAGCGGTGGCATCAGCGAGGGCGAGAAGGACGTCGTCAAGGAGACCCTCTCCGCCCTCGGCACCGTCTCGTTCCCCAAGGTCGCGATGCAGCCCGGCAAGCCGCAGGGCTTCGGCACGATCTTCGACGAGCAGACGCCGATCATCACGCTGCCCGGCAACCCCGTCTCGGCCTACGTGTCGTTCGAGGTGTTCGTGCTGCCCGCGATCCGCCGCCTCATGGGCCTCACGCCGTACCGGCGGCCCATGGTGCACGCGGTCCTCACGCAGGACGTGGTGTCGTCCCCGGGTCGGCGCCAGTACGTGCGTGGCGTCTTCGAGGTCACGCACCGCGGGGCGAAGGTGACGCCGCTCGGCGGCCACGGGTCGCACCTGCTCGGGTCGCTGGCGCACGCGAACGCGCTCATCGTGGTGGGGGAGGACGAGACGGCGCTCAACCTCGGCGACACCGTGCGCACCCTCGTGCTCGACAGGCCGTTCTAGCGTGTCCGAGGCAGGACCCGGGCCGCGGGCGGACGATGGACGCGCGCAGCTCACGCACGTGGACGAGACGGGCGCTGCGCGCATGGTGGACGTCGGCGACAAGGACGTCACGCGGCGCACCGCGACCGCGGAGGGTCGCGTCGAGGTCTCGTCCGAGGTCGTGGCGCTGCTGCGCGGGGAGGGCGTGCCGAAGGGTGACGCGCTCGGCGTCGCGCGGGTCGCGGGGATCATGGCGGCCAAGCGGACCCCCGACCTCGTGCCGCTCTGCCACCCGTTGGCCATCAGCGGCGTCGACGTGTCCCTCACCGTCGTCGACGACGCCGTCGAGATCAGTGCCAGCGTGCGCACGACCGATCGCACGGGCGTGGAGATGGAGGCGCTGACCGCCGTCACGGTCGCGGCCCTCACGGTCGTCGACATGGTGAAGGCCGTCGACAAGCACGCGCGCATCACCGACGTCGAGGTCGTGGCCAAGTCCGGCGGCCGCAGCGGCGACTGGAGCACGTCGTGACCTCGGTCCCCGAGCCTGTCGAGGGGCGCCGTGCCGCGGTCGTCGTCGCCTCCAACCGCGCGTCCGCCGGGGTCTACGAGGACCAGACGGGTCCGATGCTCGTGGAGGCGCTACGCGCCTGGGGCTTCGACACCGACGACGCCGCCGTGGTGCCCGACGGCGAGCCCGTGGCCGACGCGATCTCGGTCGCGCTGGCGGCCGGCGCGGCGGTCGTCCTCACCACCGGAGGCACCGGCATCAGCCCCACCGACCGGACCCCCGACGTCACCCGACCCCTGCTCGACCGCGAGCTCCCCGGCCTCGCCGAGGCCCTGAGGGCGGCCGGCGTCGCCAAGGGCGTCCCCACGGCCGTGCTGTCGCGTGGCCTCGCCGGCGTTGCAGGGAGCACCCTCGTCGTGAACCTGCCCGGGTCCCGTGGAGGCGTCAAGGACGCGATCGAGGTCCTGGCCCCCGTGGTCGGGCACGCGGTCGACCAGCTCGCGGGCGTCGACCACGGCGGTCCCGACCACCCGCAGGCCCACACGTGAGGGTCCGGACGTGAAGGGGTGGCCGGTCGAGCTGTCGCACGGCGACGTGGGCGTCCGGCCGCTCAAGCGGTCCGACGCGGGCGCGTGGGCGCGACTGAGGCGCGCCGACGTGGCGTGGCTGGCGCCGTGGGAGGCCACCCTCCCGCCCGGAGGAGGCTCGGCGCCGATGTCCTACCGGGCCATGATCGGCGCTCAGCGCCGTCGGGCCCGTCAGGGCAAGGCCATGCCGTTCGCCGTGACCTGGAAGGGCGAGATGGTCGGCCAGGTCACCGTCAACGGCATCGCGTGGGCGTCGGCGCGCTGGGGCAGCATCGGGTACTGGATCTCGCGGCGGCACGCGGGCCACGGCATCACGCCGGTGGCGGTGGCGCTCGTGGCCGACCACCTGCTCGACACCGTGGGTCTGCACCGCGTCGAGATCTCGGTGCGACCCGAGAACAGCGCGAGCCTGCGGGTCGTGGAGAAGCTCGGGCTCGACGAGGTGGGGCTCGCTCGGGAGTACCTGCACATCGACGGCGCGTGGCGTGACCACCGGATCTTCCAGGCGCTGGCCGACGACCGCCCGGGGCGCCTCCTGGCCCGCGTGACGGGCGCGGACGACGCCCGCGAGCCGGTCACCTGAGTCACACCCGTCACAATCTTCACGCGACACACGGTGTGACCTGCGCCGATTCGTTCGGCGTCCGCCCTACCGTTGCGGCGTGGGTGCCAATGGACTGATCGTCGCGTTCGTCGTCGCTGTGTGGGCGGCGTACTTCGTGCCGCTCGTCCTGCGACGGTACGACGAGGCCAGCTCCTCGGAGTCCCTCGAGTCGTTGAGCCCCCTGAGTCGGGTCGTCTCCAGGCGGCGCGAGGCCGCACAGCCCGAGGAGGTCGATCCCGTGGGCGAGATCGTCGACGAACCCGTCGTCCCGGCCGAGTCGGCCCAGCCCGTCGCCCCGCAGCCCGCTTCCTCCGCGCCGACGCGTCGGGCCGCGATCGTGGCCGCCCGCCGTCGCCGTCGCACGCTGCTGACCCTGCTCACGTCGCTGGTCCTCGTCGGCGGTCTGGCCGCCTTCTCGGTGGTCTCCCCGGTCTGGGTCGGTCTGCCCGCCCTTCTGGTCGTCGCCTGGCTCGTGGCCTGCCGCGTGCAGGTGCGCGCCGAGCGTGGCATCAGCAGCCCCCGCCGTGAGCGCGCCTCCCTCGCCTCGCGGCTGCCCTCCCTCAAGCGTGCAGCCCAGTCGGCGGCGTCCGACGTCGCCACGCGCTCGTCGCGTCGCGCCACTCCCGAGCGCACCGTCGACGACGAGCACACGATCGTCGTCTCCGGCCAGTTCGAGGACGTCGAGCCCGACCGCAAGCACGTCATGCAGCGCACGGAGCTCCCGGCCGACGCGCTGGAGGAGAAGCTGCAGATCGCGGTGCCGTCGGTGTCCACGTCGGGCACCCCGTTGTGGGACCCGCTCCCGGTCACGCTGCCCACCTACGTGACCAAGCCGCGGGTCGGCCGCACGGTCCGCACCATCGACTTCGACGCTCCGGGCACCTGGACGTCGGGCCACGTCGAGGGCGAGGACGTCGAGCTGCCGGGTGGCCGGACGGCCGGCGAGACGGTCGCCGAGCAGCCGCGGCGGGCGTCCGGCCAGTAGGTCCCGGTGCTCGCCGGGTCGGTGCGGAAGCGCCCGGCCCTGGTGCTAACCTGGATCGTCCTGGGGCATTGGCGCAGTTGGTAGCGCGCTTCGTTCGCATCGAAGAGGTCAGGAGTTCGAATCTCCTATGCTCCACTCGAACGAGAGAAGGCCCCCAGTCCTCGGACTGGGGGCCTTCTTCGTGTCGGCGGGGGCCTTCTCTCGTTCGAATAGGGTCTGGTGATTCGGGGAGGAGCGAGCTCTGCGAGCGACGGAGTCTCCTATGCTCCACGCTCGGGGCCCCGTCCCGCGCTGCGAACGGCAGCGCTATCCCCGACGCCCAGACCTGGCGCAGGTCAGGCAGGTGGTCGCGTGGGGATAGGCCTCCTGCCGCGCTCGCTCGACCGGACCGCCGCAGGACTCGCAGGTGGCGTACGTGCCGCCCTCCAGCTGCTGGAGGACGCGCTCCACCTGGGTGAGGAGCTCGCGGTCCCGCGCCTCGGCGAGGACGTCGAGCTCGGTCGCCACGTTGACGTTCGCGTGGTCGACCGAATCGCCACACTCCGGACCGGTGCGGCGGTGCTCGCGGAGGCGTGCGGCCAGGTCGTCCTGCTCGAGGAGCATCCGGGCGCGAAGCTCGTCCAGGTCGGCGGGTGTCCAGGTCGTCTCGCTCATGCCGAGGACGTACCCGACTCCGACGTCTCGACGCGTGCAGTCGCCAGCGACTGGCGCGTCCTCTCGACGACGTGGTCGGCCCACCGCTGGGGATCTCCGGCTGCGACCCGTCGTGCGCGGCCTGCCGCCCCTCCGTCCGCCAGGAGCGCGTCGACGTGTGACCGGACCAGGGTGCGGTCGCCCGCCGCCCCGAGCGCGTCGTCGACGGCATCCAGCAGGGCCTCCACCGCCTCGGCAGCGGGGACGGGTGTCCCGTCGACAGGGTGGATGAGCCGACCGGTGACCCCGTCGCGCTGCGCGAGCCAGCGCGCCGTCCGCAGGCGGGCGACGGACCACCCTGGGAGGTCGGGGACCTCCGCGACGGTCGTCACGAGCGAGCGGACCAGACCCGCGAAGGCAACGGCGTCGTCCACGTCGAGCTGCACGTCCATGACCCGGACCTCCACGGTCGGGGTCGCCCGCCCGACCCGGGCGTCGAGGTAGACCATGCCGTCGTCGATCGCCACGCCCGACGCCACGGCGGCCTCCACCTCACGGCGGTAGGTCGCCAGGTCGCCGAACGGCTCCGTGGGCCCTGCCGTCGGCCAGCGGTCCCACTGTCGGGCGCGCCACGACGCGAAGCCGGTATCGGCGCCCTCGCTGAAGGGGGAACCGGCCGACAACGCGGTCACGACGGGCAGCCACGGACCGAGGCGGTCGATCACCCGGACCGCCTCCTCGTCGTCCTCGACGTCGACGTGGACGTGCATCCCGCAGACCGCGACCGCCGGGAAGAGGTCGCGATGCCGGTCGGCCATCCACCGGTAGCGCTCGTGGGGCGTCACGTGCTGCGGGCGGCCCACCACGGGGGTGGGAGAGGGAAGCAGCGCGGCGCCCACGGCCTGCGCGTCCGCCGCAGCGCGCAACCTGGCCTCGACGACGTGGGCGCGCAGGGTCGCGAGGTCCTGGGCCGGATCGGTCGTCGTCTCGACCTGCTCCAGGAACAGCTCCTGCGTCACGTCCTGCGGTGCGCCCTCGTCCCGGTCGTCGTCGACCTCCTGCACGTCCTCGGACCGGGGCACCGGCCTGGCGGTGCGTGGGTCGACGAGGTACATCTCCTCCTCCACGCCGATGCTGCGAATCGTCATCCGTGGTGCTCCTTCGTCGGGCCATCGGGACCGGTCGGCGTGGGTGCGGGCCCGCCCACGATGCCGGACCCGTGCCCAGGCGGGTACCCGCGCCGGCGCGTGCGAAGCGCCTGACGCACGATCGTCGCGTGCGGGCCGGCCGGCTCGTTCAGGCGTCGGGGTCGTCGTCGACGTCGACCCCGTCGCGGTCCGCCCACTCCAGGAGCGGGGCGAGGTCGAAGACGGCGTCGTCGATCCCGGCGTGCAGGTCGCCGAGCCGGGCGAAGCGGGGCGGCACGGTCTCGAGGGTGAAGTCGCGCGGATCGACGTCCGGCACCTCGTCCCAGGTGATCGGGGTCGAGACCCGCCCGTCGGGCACGCCGCGCACCGAGTACGCCGCGGCGATCGTGTGGTCTCGGGCGTTCTGGTTGTAGTCGATGAACACCTGCGACGGGTCACGGTCCTTGCGCCACCAGGTCGTGGTGGCCTCGTCCGTGCGCCGCTCCACCTCCCGCGCGAAGGCCAGGGCCGCACGTCGGACGTCGGTGAAGCCGTGCTCGGGCGGGATCCGGACGTACACGTGCAGACCGGAACCTCCCGACGTCTTCGGGAAGCCGACGGCACCCAGCTCGTCGAGGACCTCGCGCGCCACGGCTGCGACCCGCTGCACCGTGGCGAAGTCGCACGCGGGGCCGGGGTCCAGGTCGATCCGCCACTCGTCGGGCTTCTCGGGGTCGTCGCGGCGGCTGTTCCAGGGGTGGAACTCGACGGTGGACATCTGCACGGCCCACACCACGGCGGCGAGCTCGGTGACGCACAGCTCGTCCGCGGTCCGGTCGTAGCGCGGGAAGGTCAGGCGCACCGTCTCCAGCCACGGTGGTGCACCCCTCGGGACGCGCTTCTGGTGCACCTTGTCGCCCGCGAGGCCCTTGGGGAAGCGGTGCAGCATGCACGGTCGCTCGAACAGCGCGTTGACGATGCCGTCGCCGACGGCGAGGTAGTACTCGACGAGGTCGAGCTTGGTCCATCCTCGTTCGGGGAAGTAGACGCGGTCGGGGTTGGAGACGCGCACGAGCCGGTCGTCGACCTCGACCTCGACCGCGTCCGCCACGAACCCAGACTGTCATCGGGTGGGGCGGGGTGCCAGGTGAGGCGGGTGCGCAAGCGCCGACGCCGGCCCGCGCTCACCCGTGTGGCCAGCCGTCGGCGGGATCCGCGACGGGCTGCCGGTACTCGTCCGCCAGCCAGCGGATCGCCTCGGTGTGCGCATGGGCGTCGTCGGAGGCGACCGCCTCGCCCGCCAGGACGACGGACAGGTCGTGGGCGTACGCGCTGGCAGCCGTCATGGCCACACAGGCCTGGGTCGAGACGCCGGCGACCACGAGATGGTCGATGCCGTGTCCCCGCAGCAACGCGGCCAGCCCGGTGCCGAGGAAGGCGTCGTCCCGTCGCTTGAGGACGGTGGTCATCTCCAGGTCCGCGAGCTCGGACACCCGTGACGCGCCCGGCGTCCCCGCCAGCGCGACCGGCTGCCCGTCCTCGCGCATGTTGAGGGCCCAGGCCTCGGGGTCCTCGGGCAGCTCGGTCCGCACCTCGATGACCGGGGCGCCTGCAGCCTCGGCCAGGTCGACCCAGCGTCGCACCGCCCGCAGGAGTGCGGGCCTTCGCTCGCGCATGCCCGGGGCGTCGAGAAAGTCCTCCTGAAGGTCGATGAGCACCAGTGCGCTGCGGTGCCGATCTGCCTCGGTCGTCGTGCGGTCGTCCAGGGAGGGCGCAGTCGTCTCGTCCACGTCACACCCCGTACCCAGAGCGGCGGGGCGCATGCCCGTGCAAGGTCCGGGTACTCGTCGGTCGACGGTGTCCGTCGACGAAGGAGCACGCATGACCGCCCGAAGCCTCTGGGAGATCGAGCGCCCCAGCCACGTCCCGCAGTTCCGACCCGCGCCCGGGTCGGCGTACGACGACGTGGTGCTGGGTGGCGGAGTGGTGGGCCTGTCCGTGGCCACCGAGCTGGCCCACCGCGGACGGCGGGTCGTGGTCGTCGAGGCTCGTCCCGTCATCGGCGGCGGGACGTCGGGACGCTCCACCGGCAAGCTGAGCCTGCTCCAGGGCACGCGGTTGTCGACGATCGAGCGTCACCACGGCACCAGCGCGTCTGCCGCGTACGTGCAGACCTGCCAAGAGGCTCTCGCGTGGATCGAGCAGGTGCTGGAGCGCTGGGAGGTGCCGTTCCAGCGGAGGCCGGCCGTGAGCTGGGCCGCGCACGAGCGCGAGATCAAGGCCACGCGTGCCGAGGACGCGGCTGCGCGACGCGCCGGGCTGGCCACGCGCTGGCAACGCGCCGTCCCGGGCGGTCTTCCGGGGTACGGCGCCGTGGTGCTCGAGGACCAGCTGCAGGTCGACCCCCTGGCCTACACCGCCGCGCTGGCCCAGGAAGCCGTCGACGCCGGGGTCGACGTGCAGGTCGGCCGACGTGCCAGGTCGGTCGGAGGCGGTGAGCGGCCCGTCGTGACCCTGGACGACGGCACCGAGCTCGTCGCCGAGCAGGTGGTCGTCGCGACCGGTCTGCCCGTGCTCGACCGGAGCGCAGCGTTCGCCACGACGAAGCCGCACCGCTCCTACATCGTCGCGTTCGAGAGCGACCAGGAGCTCGAGCCGATGGCGGTCTCCGTCGGCTCGCCGTCGTGGACGGTGCGCGGTGCGACGGACGCCGACGGACGTCCGCTCGTCCTGGTCGGTGGGCACGGTCACGCGGTCGGTCGATCCATGCCGGCCGGACGGCACGTGGAGGCACTGCGGGGCTGGGCCGGGGAGCACCTGGACGTCGGACGTGAGGTCGCGGCGTGGTCGGCGCAGGACTACCAGACGCCCGACGAGGTGCCGATCGTCGGACGGACGCGCGGGTCGTCGCGGGTCCACGTGATCACCGGGTTCGGCGGGTGGGGCCTGGTGGCAGGCGTGGGTGCGGCGCGCCGCCTCGCCCGAGCGGTCGCAGAAGGGGACGAGGTTCCGGTCGTGCCTCCGCGCCGGCTCCTGGGCGCTCGCGCCGCAGCAGCGGTCCTCGGATGGAACTCCGAGGTCGGCGCGCACATGACGTCCGGCTGGTTGGGCGCCCTCGGTCGGGCGCCGGTCACGCCCGGTGAGACGCAGGGCGTGGTCACGCGAGGTCGACCGCCCGTCGCCACGTCCGTCGTGGACGGCTGCACCCGGTCGGTCTCCGCCGTGTGCCCGCACCTCGGCGGCATCGTCCGCTGGAACGACGTCGAGGGCTCGTGGGACTGCCCGCTCCACGGGTCACGCTTCGAGGCCGACGGCCGACTCATCGAGGGACCCGCCACGCGTGGTCTCGCCCCGGTCCGCCCGGACGCCGACGAGTCGACGACCTGAGATCAACGGGTGTCGTGGGGCGGGCCGTCCCGCTCCTGGAGGTCCCGCCGGTCCGCGGTCCTGGCCTTGAGGATCGTCACCACCCTCGAGAGACCTGCGGCGAAGATCGCCACGGGCAGCACGGCGTATGCCCAGGGTCGGGGGAGCACGTCCCGGTCCACCAGCACGAGGACGACCACCACGGCGACCACCACGAGCGTGATCGCCGCGATCGTCCACCGCCACCAGCCCTCACCGGTCCCGCTGCCCCCACGCCGCGCAGGCGGGTTGTACCAAGGCCGCTTCATGCTGCCGCTCCAGTCGTCCGGCTCTCGCCCGTCGTCGCTCACACTGTCGTCGCTCACGGTCGCCTCCTCGTCGCGGTTCGTACCAGAGGTACCCGCGACGGTCCCGGCCACGCGTCAGGCGGGTAGGGGACCGGGCCGGTCGGACGGCACGAGTCGTTCGACGGTCTCGGCCACGTAGGCGTCGAGCTCGGCGTCGTCGACGAGGCCGGGGAGGGTGAGCGCATCGACCACCAGCCAGTTGAGGGCCTGGTAGAGCAGACGCACGGTGACGGCGTCGCCCGGCATGTGCCACTGCTCGTGGGTGCTGATGTTGCTCAGCAGGTCGGCCCGTACGCGATCGGTCAGCACGTCGCGGACGCCTTCGCGCCGGGTGGCCTCGAGCCGAAGCTCGAGCAGGGCGAGGAAGCCGGTGCGGTAGTCCACGATCCGGCGCACGGTGTCGACCATCAGCCGGACCAGCAGGTCGCGGTCGCGGGGAGCGTCGGCGGGCACCACCACCTGGCTCGCGCCGTCGAGGAGCCGCTCGTAGACGCGCTCCCCGGCCTGGGTGAGCAGGTCGTCGCGGTTGCGGAAGTAGTTCGACGCCGTCCCGGCCGGAGCGTCGGCGCCGGCGTCGACCGCTCGGAACGTCAGGCCACGTGCTCCCTCGGCAGCGAGCGTCTGGATCGCGGCGTCGAGGAGCGCAGCCCGTCGAGCCGGGTTGGATCGTGCCACGTGAGACCACTCCAGTCATAGTGCTACCGTTGAACCACTACGAACAGAGTACTCAGGGGGACCCCATGCGGAAGCTCGTCTACTACGTCGGCACGTCGCTCGACGGCTACATCGCCGGACCGGAGCACGAGGTCGACTTCTTCGCCCTCTCGGAGAAGATGCTCACCTGGATCTGCGAGCAGTACCCCGAGACCCTGCCGCACGCGTTCCGCGAGTCGCTGGGGCTCGCCGACGCGCCGAACCAGCACTTCGACACGCTGCTGATGGGACTCGGGACCTATCGGCCGGCCCTGGACGTGGGCATCACCCGGCCCTACCCGCACCTGCGCGAGGTCGTGGTCTCCTCGACGCTCGAGGCGCCCGATCCCGGCCTCGAGGTCGTCCGCGGCGACGTCGTCGAGCGGGTCCGGGCGCTGAAGTCGCAGGACGGGCAGGACATCTGGCTGTGCGGGGGCGGGCGGCTCGCCGGGAGCCTGCTGCCGGAGATCGACGAGATCGTGCTCAAGCGGTACCCGGTCGTGGCCGGGTCCGGGCGGCCCGTGGTCGACGGCCCCTTCCGGCCGGCGGCGTTCCGCCCCACTGACTCGGTCGCGTTCGACGACGGGGCTCTGGTCACCTGGTTCGAACGGGCCTGACAGCGGTCAACGCCTGCGGCGCAGCCAGCCGACCAGGCGCCAGAGCAGCCACCCCAGCAGCGCGACGCCGAGCCAGGGGAGCACGGCCCCGAGCGCCTCGACGCCGGCGTTGACGACGGCGACCAACGCGTTCCAGCCCGACTGCAGGCCGCCGACGAAGCCGCCGGGGTCGACCGACTCGGCGCCGTCGCGGGTGACGAGCTCGACCGACAGGGTCGAGAGGTCGACCTGGTCGCGCACCGCGCGCCGCTGGGCCTGGAGCGACTCCAGGTCCGCCTGGCGCTCCGACAGCGCCCGTTCGACGGCCAGCAGCGCCTCTGCGTCGTCCGCGTCGGTGAGGATCTCGAGCAGACGATCGACCGACGTGGTGAGGCTGCGGATGCGGGCGTCGAGATCGGCCACGCGGTCGGTCACGTCCTCGCGCGCGACGTCGAGCCCGGTGACGGTGCCGTAGGTGCGCAGCTGCGCCACCGTGCGGTCGACGGCGTCGGCCGGGACCCGCACCACGAGGGACGCCGACGTCACCCGCCCGCGCGTGCCGGACTCGTCGCTCGTGTACTCGGCCCGCTGGTCGATGCGTCCTCCGGCTCGATCGACCCAGGCAGCCAGGGCGTCCGCCACCTCCGCCGGCGCCGAGACACGCACGGTGGCGCTGCCGGTCGTGATGACCTGGCGCTCGGACTGCTCGACGTCGGGCAGCTCCTGTGCCGTGGCTTCGTCGGTGTCCACCTCGGTGCGGAGGCCTCCCGCGGCGTCCTCGGGCTGCTGGGGTGCAGCGGCGACGTCGGCGCTGCTGTCGGCGCCGGCCGCTTCACCCCCGTCGTCGGGTGCGACGAGGAGGCTGGTCCCGAGGCCGCCGATGACGACGACCACGCACGCGGCGGCCGCGCCCCCCACCACGCGCCGGGCGCGACGGCCGCGACGCGTCACGTCGGCGTCCACCTGGTGCATCACGCCCTGGCGCATCCGGCTGATCCGCTCGTCGCCGAGGCCGTCCAGCTCCTCGTTCCCACGTCCGGTCATGACGTCTCCCTCATCGCGCGCAGGTCGGCGCGGAGCCGGCCGCGCAGTCGGTGCAGGCGGTTGCGGACCACGGCGTGGGTCACGCCGAGCTCACGCGCCGCCTGCTCGTAGCTGTGGTCACCGTCGATGCACAGGGCGTACAGCCGCTGGTCCAGCTCGCCGAGGGCCGCGACCGCGGCGTCGATCTCGACCCGAGCCAGCTCGGCCTCCACCGTCGACTCGACGTCGTCCCCGGCGGGGAGGTCCTCGTCGAGCTCCGCAGTGCGGCGTCGCGCCGCCTTGCGGGCCGCGTTCAGGGCCACCTGCCGGGCGGTCACGAGCAGCCACGGCAGCACGGAACCGTCCACCAGCCGGATCGTGCGCGAGCGACGCCACGCGACCACGAAGGTCTCCTGGGTGGCGTCCTCGGCCGCGTCGGCGTCGCGCAGGACGCGGAAGGCCTGCCAGTAGACGGCCCGGACATGCCGGTCGTAGAGCTCGCCGAACGCGTCGCGGTCACCGGTGCTCGCCCGCTGGAGCAGGCCGCCGTCCGTGTCGGCGTCGTCGCCGGTCTCGGACGTGCGGGGCCTGCTCACGGGGGCCTCCTGGCGGGTGGTCACAACCGGTACGTGTCGATGGACGCCACATCGTCTCACCGTCGAGATCGGGGGGGGGTGCGGACATGGCGAAGGTCCCTGGCGGACCCTTCCGCGGTCCCGACAGGGTCGGATCGGCGGACCGACCGGACTAGTCCTTCGAGTCGCCGAGGGTCGACCGGCCGTGGGTGATGGCGGGCGGGCGCAGAAGGTGTCGCGCCGCCGTCGTTCGGCGAGGGGTCCGGCGCGCCGTCGAAAAACACTGGAAAATGAGGAAACGCACCGGCTCGGACCACGCCATGTCGTGCGTGTGGTGCGGTGGTGCCCCATCGAACCGGAGTGCTTCACACGGTTTCGTCCATAGTTCGTTGTGACCAGGAAAAGATGGCCCGTAACTTCCAGGACGGCCCGGGACTTTAGGCCTTACCTTCTTCTCAGGGAGCGCCACCAACAGGGGTGGCGGAGCAGCCGGTCACCGGCGGCTCACCATTCTGAGGGAGAACACCATGCACGCATTCAGCACCGTCCTCGCCTTCGTCGCCGGCCTCAAGGACCGCCGCGACGAGAAGGGCGCCACCGCCGTCGAGTACGGCCTGCTCGTGGCACTCATCGCCGCCGTCCTGATCGTCGTGATCGGGTTCCTGGGCGGCGACGTCCGTGACGCCTTCACCGGTGTCGAGACGGCCATCGACGGCCAGGCCGGCGGCTGATCGAGAACCTGGGACGGTGCCGCGAGCTCGGGCTCGCGGCACCGTCTGCTCGATCGTCACGAGCGGCCCTGAGGAACTGAGGCCTCAGCGTCGACTCTCGCCACCCACCGGAGAGGGAGCCCGGAGGGCGGCACAGCAAGCAACAGGGTGAGGGACGGTCCCGCGACGGGGTGCACAGGCATCTCGGGGCGTCCTGTCTGGCGTCCCCACCACCCCTCGCGGTCCGGGGTCATGGACCGTGCGCTTCACGAGAACAGGGAGATCTTCGTGAACAAGCAACTTCTGGCCATCGGTGCAGCCGTGCTGCTGGCCGTGCTCGGGTTCGCTGCCCTCTTCGCCTACGCGAAGGGTGCCGACGACCGGGCCTTCGAGGGGACCGAGCGCACCACGGTGCTGCGGGTCACCCAGGAGGTGGCGACCAAGACGCCGTCCTCCGAGCTGAGTGCGAGCGTCGAGTCCGTCGAGCTGCCCAAGGCAGCCGTCGTGCCCGGTGCCGTCACCGACCTGTCCGAGCTCGAGGGTCTGGTCACGCGTGGCGTGCTCGTGCCCGGGGACCAGCTGACCCCCGCCAAGTTCGCCGAGGCCGGCGACGTCAAGGGTGACGCCGCCGTGCCCAAGGGCATGCAGGAGCTGTCGATCCTGCTCGAGGGCCAGCGGATCGTCGGTGGGGCCCTGGCGGCCGGCGACACGGTCGGCGTGGTCGCCAGCTACAGCGGGAGCAGCGCCATGGCGGTCGACGGCGTGCCGGTGCTCAAGGTCGACGCCGGGGTAGGCGACGGCCAGAGCACGGCCGGCGCCACCGTGACGGTCGCGGTCAAGACCGCCGACGTCACGAAGATCGTCAACGCCATGGAGTTCGGCAAGGTCTGGATCACCAAGCAGAACGAGGACACCGACACCGGTGGCGGTGGCGTCGTCACGTCCGACGAGGTGCTGGACCGATGAGCCTCGTCCTGATCGTCGGCGGCGACGACGAGCTCGCCGCCCGGGTGGAGGCCACCATCGGCCACCAGTGCGTGACGCTCGGTGCCGACGCGTTGCAGGGGGACTCCACGAGCTTCCTGCGCGGCCTCGACCCCACCGTCATCCCCGACGCCATGGTCCTCACGTCCGCGGTGCCGCTCGCTGCGTCGATGGCCCTGGCGCGCGAGGTCGCGGCCGTCCGGCCCGACGTCGACCTGGTGCTGGTCGCGGCGACCGAGAAGGAGATCATGCTCGAGGCGATGCGGTCGGGCATCCGCGACGTGGCTCCGAGCATCGACGACCCGAGCCTGCTGGCCGGACTGCGGGCGCGGCTCGACGCGCGCGCGCCGACGTCGTCGGGAGACCCGCTCAAGCTGGCCCCCAAGACCATGCCCGTCGACTTCCGGTCCCGCACCATGACGGTGCTGTCGCCGAAGGGCGGGGTGGGCAAGACCAGCATCTCGACGAACCTCGCGGTGTCGCTCGCGCAGCAGTCGCCGATGGAGGTCGTGCTGGTCGACCTGGACCTGCAGTTCGGCGACGTCTCGACGGTGCTGGACCTTCGCCCGTCGCACACGCTCGAGGACGCCTTCGGTCCCGGAGCGCACGACAGCCTGCTGCTCAAGACGTACCTGACGGTGCACGACGCCGGCTTCTTCGTCCTCTGCGGTGCCGAGAGCCCGGCCGCGAACGACCACGTCACGGCGGAGCAGGTGAGCGCGCTCGTGCGACAGCTGCAAGAGCAGTTCCGCTACGTGGTCCTGGACACGGCCGCCGGACTCGAGGAGGCGACCCTCGGAGCCCTCGAGGCGAGCGACGACGCGATCCTCGTCTCGACGATGGACATCGCCTGTCTGCGCAGCGTCCGCAAGGAGATCGAGCTGCTGGGCGAGCTGTCGCTGATGCCGCCGTCGCGCCACGTCGTGCTCAACTTCGCCGACAAGCAGTCGGGTCTGAAGGTCAAGGACGTGGAGGCGCTGCTCGGTGTGCCGGTCGACCTGGTGCTGCCGCGCGCCAAGGAGGTGCCGGTCGCGTCGAACAAGGGCGTGCCGCTCGTCGTCACCAGCAAGTCGAACCCGTTCGCCAAGGCGGTCAAGTCGCTGTCGAAGAAGATCTACGACCGTGCGCGCGCCACCGAGGGCAAGCAGGGCCACAAGCGGCTGGAGGTGGCGTGACCATGCGGCTGAGCGACCGCCTCGCGAGTGCGCGCGAGACCAGCACCTTCTCCTCGTCCGTGGTCGAGGAGGAGCTGGAGGAGGTCGAGGCCACCGGTGCTCTCGGTGACGCCTACGCGACCATGAAGGCCCGCGCGTCCGAGGCGCTGCTCGACCGGATCGGGGCGCGCATCAACGACCCGAGCCTGACCGAGGAGCAGCTGCACACCTTCGTGCGCGAGGAGCTCACCGCCGTCATCGAGGGTGACCAGCAGCTGCTGCTGAGCTCCGACGAGCGACGTCGGCTGGTCCGCGACGTCGAGGACGACGCGATCGGGCTCGGACCGCTGGAGCGCATGCTCGAGGACGAGTCCATCACCGAGATCATGGTCAACCGCTTCGACCAGGTGTACGTGGAGCGTCGCGGCCGGCTGACCCAGGTCGCCACCCGCTTCGCCTCCGAGGAGCACCTGCGTCGCGTGATCGAGCGCATCGTCAGCAAGGTCGGTCGGCGCATCGACGAGTCGTCGCCGCTCGTGGACGCGCGGCTCTCGGACGGGTCCCGCGTGAACGCCGTCATCCCGCCGCTGGCCGTCGACGGCTCGTCGCTGACGATCCGCAAGTTCAGCAAGGACCCGTTCACGGTCAGCGACCTCATCGGCTTCGGCAGCATGACCGAGCAGATGGCCCAGCTCCTGCACGCCTGCGTGCAGGCCAAGCTCAACATCCTGGTCAGCGGCGGCACCGGCACCGGCAAGACGACGCTGCTGAACGTCCTCAGCCGGTTCATCCCGGCGGGGGAGCGGATCGTCACGATCGAGGACGCCGTCGAGCTCAACCTCCAGCAGCCGCACGTGGTGCGCATGGAGGCGCGGCCGGCCAACATCGAGGGCAGCGGCGAGGTGACGATCCGTGACCTGGTGCGCAACTCGCTGCGCATGCGTCCGGACCGCATCGTCGTCGGCGAGTGTCGTGGCGGCGAGGCGCTCGACATGCTCCAGGCCATGAACACGGGCCACGACGGCTCCCTCTCCACGCTGCACGCCAACTCGCCCCGCGACGCCATGTCGCGGCTCGAGACGCTGGTGCTCATGGCGGGCATGGACCTGCCCCTGCGGGCGATCCGCGAGCAGGCCGCCAGCGCGGTCGACCTCATCGTGCAGATCCAACGACTGCGCGACGGGACGCGCCGCGTCGTGAACGTGACCGAGGTGCTCGGCATGGAGGGTGACACCGTCGTGCTGCAGGACGTGTTCACGTTCGACTTCGCCGCCGGGGTCGACGAGCACGGGAAGTTCCGAGGCCACGCCATCCCGACCGGGATCCGGCCACGGTTCAGCGAGCGCTTCGAGGACCACGGCATCGCGTTCGACCTGGAGAACCTGGTGCGTCAGGCGAGGGTGGGGTGACCCGATGCTGATCATCGGAGCGGTCCTCGTGCTCGCCGCGGTCTTCTGCGGCTACCTGGCCGTGGTCGGGATGCCGGAGACGCGAGGCACGCGTGGCCGGGTGGCCCAGTACGCCGTGCTCGAGCGCAAGCCGCTGCTCAGGCGGATGAACGACGGTGCCGTCTCGACGGTGGAAGGGGTGCTGAGCCGTCGAGGCTGGCGGCCGTTCACCTCCGACGAGCTCGAGCTGGCCGGCATGAGGTCGTCGGTCGCCGCGCTCGTCGTGCTCGTCCTCGCCCTCGGTGGAGGGACCTTCTTCGGGCTGGTGGCCCTGCAGCAGCCGGTGCTGCTCTCCTTCGTGGCCTCGCTGCTGGTGCCCGTCGTGGCCAAGGTGGTGGTGCGCGCCAAGGTGGGTCGGCGACGCAAGCGGTTCGCCGGACAGCTCGGCTCGCTGCTGCAGATGATGGCGTCCTCGCTGCGGGCCGGCCAGAGCCTGCCCACGGCCATGGACGCGGCGTCGCGCGACGCGGACTCGCCGATGGCCGAGGAGCTGACGCGGGTCGTCAACGAGTACCGCATCGGCCGTGACCTGGTGGACGCGATGGAGCAGGTCGCCGACCGGATGGAGTCCGACGACTTCCGCTGGATCGCCCAGGCCATCGAGGCCCAGCGCGAGACCGGCGGCAACCTGAACGAGATCCTCGACCAGGTGGCCGAGACCATCCGCGAGCGGCACCACATCCGCGAGCAGGTGATGGCGCTGTCGGCCGAGGGCCGGATCTCGGCCTACGTGCTGATGGCCCTGCCCATCGGCATCGGGATCTACTACTCGATGGTCGCGGCCGACCGCATGGGGGTCTTCATCGACTCGGGCATCGGCAAGCTCATCATGCTCGGCTGCGGCGTCATGTACGTGCTGGGTGGCTTCTGGATGCGGTCCATCGTGCGGATCGAGTTCTGACATGGTCCTGCTCGCAGCACTGCTCCTGCTCATGGCCCTCGGGCTGGCCCTCGTCGGCGCCGGCGTGGTGGCCGCGCCCGGAGGCGGAGCCGTCCGCAAGCGGGTCAAGACCATGACCCGCGTCCCCGACAGCGTGGCCGACAGCGGCGTGCAGAAGGTCGACGAGACGCGCGCCGACCTGTGGGAGCGCTTCACGCCGAGCACCCTGCTCAAGCGGCTCGAGCGCAACATGGTGCTGGCCGGCCACCCCGAGGGGTGGACGCGTGAGCGGGTGGTGCTCATGAAGCCCGCCGGCGCGCTCTTCGGGCTGCTCTTCGGGTCGATGCTCCTGAGCCGGTTCGACCACCCGCTGATGCCGCTGGCGGCGGCCGGGTCCGTGGTCCTGTGCTACTTCGTCCCGGACCTGCTCGTGTACAACTACGCGGTCAAGCGCCAGGAGGACATCCAGAAGGCCCTGCCCGACCTGCTCGACCAGATCGTCATCTCGCTCGAGGCCGGCGTCGGCTTCGAGGCGGCGCTGGCCAAGGCCGGCGAGCGCGGCAGTGGTCCGCTCAACGACGAGCTCGTGCGGCTGATGCAGGACATGAGCCTGGGCATGTCGCGCAAGGAGGCCTACCTGTCGCTCGCCGACCGGACGTCGGTCGACGAGCTGCGCGCCTTCTGCAAGGCCGTGGTGCAGGCCGAGGAGTTCGGCGTCTCGATCGCGAGCGTCGTGCGCAGCCAGGCCAAGGAGATGCGGCTGAGCAGGCGCCGTCGGGCGGAGGCCAAGGCGCAGCAGGTCCCGGTCAAGATCCTGATCCCGCTCATGACCTGCATCCTGCCGGTGCTGTTCGCGATCGTGCTGGGCCCGGCCATCGTCTACGCCTACGCCGTCAACTGACCACTCGGACCACAACTGAACACGCCGGCTCCCGCCGGCCCACAAGCTCCCCGGACCGCGGTTTCCCTGTTGCCCCGGTCCGGGGCCTCAGCGGGCCGTCCCCGACTCCCGTCGGGGGCGGCTCGCTCTGATCTCCCCGCTTGTCGTCGGGGCGCGTCCACCGGCGAGATGTGACGCCCACCACTTGACAGGAGCTAAGGGGTTGTCAAGCGGCTTGACAGTTAGTACCTTTCTGTCAAGTGATCCGCGCCGCACCCCGCAGCGTCGCGACCGGCAGCAGGAGGTACATCATGACGATCTCGGCCACCGTCGACGGCCGCACCGTCGAGTGGAACGACAGGAAGCGCCATCTGTGGATCATGGGCGCGATCATCCCGCTCATCCCGCTCACCATGTGGGGCATGTACGCCGCCACCGGGTGGAGCGGCGTGTGGTTCTTCGGACCGTTCTTCGTGTTCGTCCTCATCCCGCTCTTCGACCTGATGGCCGGGCTCGACCCGAACAACCCGCCGGACGAGCTCATCGAGGCGCTGGAGGAGGACCGCTACTACCGCTGGGTCACCTACGCGTTCATCCCGCTCCAGCTCGTCGGCTTCATCTGGGGCGCCTACCTGCTCGGCGGCGGCACGCTGCCCGGCATCCCCGACCCGCTGAGCGTCCTCGAGAGGATCGGGCTGGCCACGGGCCTCGGCATGGTCGCCGGCATCGGGATCAACACCGCCCACGAGCTGGGCCACAAGAAGGAGGAGCACGAGCGCTGGTTCGCCCGCATCGCCCTCGCGCAGACCTTCTACGGCCACTTCTACATCGAGCACAACCGGGGCCACCACGTGCGGGTCGCCACCCCCGAGGACCCCGCCAGCAGCCGGCTGGGCGAGACGGTCTGGGAGTTCATGCCGCGCACCGTCCTGGGCAGCCTGAAGAGCGCCTGGTCGCTGGAGAAGAAGCGCTTCGCCCGGCTCGGCAAGAGCCCGTTCAGCCTGAGGAACGACGTCATCAACGCCTGGGCGTTCAGCGTGGTGCTGTGGGGCGCGCTGACCGTCGCCTTCGGCCCCGAGATCCTGCCCTACCTCGTGCTCCAGGCCATCCTGGGCATCTGGCTGCTCGAGTCGGTCAACTTCCTCGAGCACTACGGTATGAAGCGTCGGAAGCTGGAGTCCGGCCGCTACGAGCGGGTCAACCCGTCGCACAGCTGGAACAGCAACAACATCGGCACCAACGTGCTGCTCTACCACCTGCAGCGGCACAGCGACCACCACGCCAACCCGACGCGTCGCTACCAGGCCCTGCGCGACTTCAAGCAGGCTCCCGTGCTGCCCACCGGGTACGCCGGCATGATCGTCGCGACGTGGATCCCGGCCGTGTGGCGCCGGGTCATGGACGAGCGCGTGCTGTCGCACTACGACGGCGACGTGAACCAGGCGAACCTGCATCCGCGCATGGCGGACCGGTACCGGGCGCGCTACGGTTCCGCGACCGCCACCGATCTCGAGGGAGCCGCCTGACATGGCCCGCTTCATCTGCCCGAACTGCGAGTACGTGTACGACGAGACCGTCGGCGACCCCCGTGAGGGGTGGCCGCCCGGCACGGCGTTCGACGACGTCGACGCCGACTGGACGTGCCCCGACTGCGGCGTGCGCGAGCAGGTCGACTTCGTGCCCGAGGCCGAGTTCACCGGCAACGACCAGGACGGCGACATCATCAGTGCCGAGACGCGGGCCGCACGGGCCCGCGAGCAGGCGGAGCAAGACCGGATGGGACAAGCACAGCGAGGAGCGCAGCAGTGAAGGTGTGGGAGTGCCAGCAGTGCGGATTCATCTACGACGAGGCCCAGGGCTGGGAGGAGGAGGGCTTCCCGCCGGGCACGAAGTGGGAGGACATCCCCGACGACTGGACCTGCCCGGACTGCGGCGCGGCCAAGGCCGACTTCACGATGACGCAGGTCGGCTGAGTCGATGACCGTGACCACGGACCGCTTCGTGATCGTCGGCGCCGGCATCGCGGGCGTCAGCGCGGCCGGCGCAGCGCGCCTGGCCGGCTTCGAGGGCGAGATCGTCCTGATCGGCGACGAGCCGGAGCTGCCCTACCGTCGGCCCCCGGTCTCGAAGGAGGTCGTGCGGGGCGAGAAGGGTGCTGACGACATCCGCATCCGCAAGGCGGAGTGGTACGAGCAGCAGCGCATCGACCTCCGCACGGACCAGGCGGTCGCGTCCGTCTCCGTGGAGGACCACGAGGTCACGCTGGCCTCGGGCGAGGTGATCGGCTACGGGAGCCTCCTGCTCGCCACCGGCGGCTCGGCGCGCACGCTCGACGCCGTCACCACCGAGGCGGGCGCCGCCGGCGTGCGGACGCTGCGGTCCCTCGCCGACGTCGACGGCATCGTCTCCGCCCTCGGGCCCGGCCGGCCCGTCGTGGTCGTCGGTGCCGGGCTGATCGGGTCCGAGATCGCCGCCAGCGCACGGGAGCGAGGTGCGGAGGTGACCCTTCTCGAGGCCGCTGCGTCGCCGCTGCCGCACCTCCTGCCGCCGGCGCTCGGCGACTTCTACGCCGCGCTCCACGCCGAGCAGGGGACCCACCTGCACTGCGGGGTGGAGGTCACCTCCATCGACGCCGGCACCGGGGACGCCGCCGGGCACACCGTCGTGACCGCCGCCGACGGTCGTGCGTGGTCCGCGCCCGTCGTGGTGGTCGCCGTCGGCATGGCGCCGAACAGCCGGCTCGCCGTCGAGGCCGGCATCGAGGTCGAGGGCGGTGCGATCGTCGTCGACGACCACGGCCGCACGAACGCCCCCGACGTGTACGCCGCCGGCGACGTCGCCCTGCTCCCGAGCGGGGTGCTCGGCGGGATGCACCGCGTGGAGCACTGGCAGGGAGCGCAGAACCACGGCGCTGCGGTCGGCAAGGTCGTGGCCGGCCAGGACCTGGCCTTCGACGAGGTCCCGTGGTGCTGGTCCGACCAGTACGGGCACACGCTGCAGGTGACGGGCTGGCCGGCTGCTGGCCACGACGTCGCCCTGCGCGGCTCGCTCGAGGCCCGCGACTTCACCGCGTTCTACCTCGACGGCGGCGTGCTGCGCGGTGCCGTGGCGCTCGGCCGCCCGGCCGACGTGCGGCTCGCGCGCCGGTGGATCGCCGAGGGCGCGCGGCCCGAGCCCGGGCTGCTCGTCGAGTCCGACGATCTCGCGGAGGCACTCACCGAGGTACCGGCGTGACCGTCGCCGCCGACCTTGGCGCAGCGACGTACGGTGCCGTCGTGCCCTCCATGCGCGAACGCCTCCTCGACGCGGCCCAGCAGGTCGTCGAGTCCGAGGGGTGGAGCGCGATCACGATGTCGCGGATCGCCCGGCTGGCCGGGGTGAGTCGTCAGACCGTGCACAACGAGCTCGGCACCAAGCACGCCCTGGCGCAGGCGCTGGCGCTGCGTGAGCTCGACCGCTTCCTCGCCGTCGTGCGCGACCGCCTGCGGGAGGCCGACGACATCGTGTCCGGCGTCCGGGCGGCCTGCCGGGGCGCCCTCGAGCTCGGGGAGCGCAGCGTCCTCGTCCGCACGATCGTCACGTCGGTCCCCTCGGAGCAGGACGGCGACCTGCTGGCGATCCTCACCACCGAGTCCGGCGAGATCGTGGAGGCGGCGTCGGCCGTGGTCAAGGCCGAGCTGGTCGACCAGTTCTCGCCGCTGCCGTTCGCCGACGCCGAGCTCGACGTGGCCGTCGAGGTGGTGGTGCGGCTCGTGCTCTCGTCGATCACGCGACCGTCGAAGCCGGCCCGCGAGGCGGCCGACGAGGTGGCCTGGATGCTGGGTCTGGCCATCGCCGGGCGCGAGGCGTCGGGCTCCGCGGTGGCTGCTCCTGGCTCCGGGGCCTAGATCCAGCGGCTGAACCACATCCGGCGGTACCAGGCGTCGTAGGAGATCAGCGCGTCGGTCCAGATCGGCTGGAAGAACCAGAAGAGGGCCACGGTGGCCACCACGAGCAGGCCCACCACCAGCCCCACGGCGTAGCGCTGACGCGCCGTGGCGGCCGCTCGCCGCGCCTCGTCGACCAGCAGGCAGACGGCGACGATCATGAACGGGAGCACGACCACGGCGTAGAAGCTGAAGATCGGTCGGTCGGTGCTGAGGAACCAGGGCAGCCATCCTGCGGCGACGCCGACCACCGGCACCGCCCAGCGACCGTCGCGGGTCCGGAACCACGCGACGACCGAGGCGATCACCGCGAGGGACCCGGTCCACCACACGGCGGGGTTCCCGAGGGCGGTCACCACGCGCATGCACGACGAGTCGGCCGGAGCGCCGCAGGTGGCGGCGGGCAGGTCGTTCTGCGCGTCGAAGGCCACCGGCCGCTCGAGAACGAGCCAACCGAGCGGGTTCGAGGCGTAGGGGTGCGTCTTGCCCGCGAGGTAGTCGCCGGTGTGGAAGTCGAACAGCATCACGTGGAAGTGCCAGAGCGACCGGAAGGCGTCGGTGACCGCACCGAGCGCGCCGGGGGTGGGCGATGCGACGTAGGTGCCCCACGACGGATCGCCCAGGCCGTAGCGCTCGGCGTACAGCTCGTGGTGCAGCAGGAACCCGGTCCACGACACGAGGTAGACCACGAGGGTCACGCCGACGATCGTCACGAAGGCCGGCAGCCCGGTGACCAGGGTCGTGCGGATCCAGCCGAAGCGTGGTCCCGACGACCCGGTCTCACGTGCGTGGCTGCGTCGGGCCAGCACCTCCCACACCACGACGACGAGGCCGAACGCGGCGAGTGCGTAGAGACCGCTCCACTTCGTGGCCGTCGCCATGCCGAAGCACAGTCCGGCGGCGAGCTGCCAGGGTCGCCAGGGCCGGTGGCGGTCGAGCCGTGCGCGGACGGCGTCGCGGTCGGCGACGAGGCAGGCCACGGCGGCGACCACCCAGAAGGCGAGGAACACGTCGAGCAGGGCGGTGCGCGACATCACGAGGTGCATGCCGTCGAGGCACAGGAGCAGCCCGGCCAGGCAGCCCACCCACGTCGACCCGGTGAGCCGGCGCACGAGCCGGGCCAGCACCAGGACGGTGAGGGCACCGACGACGGCGGCCGAGACGCGCCACCCGAAGGAGTCCATGCCGAACAGCTGCTCACCGAGCGCGATGAGCCACTTCCCACCGTCGGGATGGGCGATGTAGGCGGGTTGGCCGGTCATCAGGTCCGCGAGGTCGCCCGCCACGATCTTGTCGTTGGCGTCCTCGACGAAGTCCTGCACGTAGCCGTGCTGCAGCAGCGAGTACGCGTCCTTGGCGTAGTAGGTCTCGTCGAAGACCAGCAGGTTGGGCCGTCCGAGGTGCCACAGCCGCAGCACCAGCGCGAGCACCGCCACGGACAGCGGGCCCACCCACCCCACGACGCGCTCCCGCTCCCACCCTCGCACCCGCCCATCCTGCCAGCCCCCACGAGCGGTGACTTCTCCACCGAATGGCGTGTTCGGATGGCGAGCGGTGAGAATTCCACCGTCTCAGCGCTGACACGGTGGAATCCTCACCGCTCGGCGGGCTCGATGCCGTCGAAACCCTTCAGGCGGACCAGTGGCTCGGCGGTCAGTGCCTCCCACAGGTCGCCGAACACGGGCGGGGGACCCTCGTAGCCGGCCCGCACCATCGCGCGGTGGACCTCGAGAACGGTGGTCCGCGGCTGGGTCAGCATCCTCGTCGTCACCTGCACGTAGTGCCAGGAACCGTCGCGCAGGCCGCCGTAGCGGTGGATGTCTCGCTGGAACTGCTGCGTGCTCAGGGCGTGCTGCCGACCTTCGAACTCGACGACCAGCCGGATCGACCGGTAGACCAGGTCGCCGCGGGCGAGGAATCGACCGCAGCGGTCGTGGACGTCGGCGTTCACCTCGGGGACGGGCAGCCCGGCAGCGACCAGGAGGCACCGCAGGTGGCTCTCCGGGAGACTCGCTGCTCGTCCGTCGACCATCGGCAGCCACTCCTCGACGCGACCGCTCGCGGCGCGCCAGTGCTGGTCTCGCAGGAGCTCACGGAGCAGGTCGAGCCGCAGGTGACCCCGATGGAGGAGCCAGTCGGCCACCTGGACGATCTCCAGCGGGGTGAGCTCGGCCGCGGCCATCAGGAAGGCGCCCTCGACGTCGACCGATCCCTCCCGGTGGGGTGGCATGCGGGAGGTGCGGTGGACGAAGATCCGCTGGTACCGGAGGTGGTGGTCGCGGGCCAGCGTGAAGCGGAGTGGCACGAGGTCGTCGAACTCCAGTCCGAGCGGCACCAGCCGGGTCAGGTGGCTGAGACAGGCGTCGTCGGGAAGAGCCAGACGAGCCGCAGCGATGAGAGCGGTGGCGTCGAGGACCGTGTCGCGGTGCCGGTAGACCCGCGGGAACTCCTCGACGAAGCGCCTGTGCTCGAGCATGCGAGCGGTGACGCCGACGGCCATGGCTTCGTCGCGGTGGAAAGCACGTCCGACGAGGGTGTCCGGAAGGGGGATGGGGCGGCGCATTCCTCCATCCGACTCGGCTGGAGGGCAGGAGGCGAGGGGTCCCGGCGAGCCTGTGGAGAACGTCAGTCGTCGTCCTCGTTGCCCCTGTGGACACGCTCGAGCGGTGCGGATTCCACCGTCTCAGCGCTGAGACGGTGGAATCCGCACCCGCCGCGGCAGGCATGCCCCATTCGGTGGAGAAGTCACCGCTCGGGGGTGGGAGGATAGGGGGATGCTGATCCTCGCGGCGACTCCCATCGGGCGGGCGGACGACGCGTCGCCGAGGCTCGTCGCTGCGCTCGGGTCGGCCGACGTCGTGGCGGCGGAGGACACCCGACGTCTGCGCAGGCTCGCGGCCGACCTCGGTGCGACGGTCGGTGGGCGGATCGTCTCCTACTTCGAGGGCAACGAGCGCGAGCGCACCCCCGAGCTGGTGGAGCACCTCCAGGACGGGCTCGACGTGCTGCTCGTGACCGACGCCGGCATGCCGAGCGTCTCCGACCCGGGGTACCGACTGGTGGTCGCGGCGCTCGAGGCCGACGTCGACGTGCACGCCATCCCCGGCCCCTCGGCGGTGCTCACGGCCCTCGCGGTCAGCGGGCTGCCGGTCGACCGGTTCTGCTTCGAGGGGTTCCCACCGCGCAAGGCCGGCGAGCGCGACCGTGCCTTCGCCGCACTCTCCACCGAGCCCCGCACCATGGTGTTCTTCGAGTCGCCGCACCGCACCCGTGCCACGCTCGCCGCCCTGGCCTCGGCCCTCGGCGACGACCGTCCCGCCGCCGTGTGCCGCGAGCTGACCAAGACCTACGAGGAGGTCGCGCGCGGCACGCTCGCCGAGCTGGTGGCCTGGGTCGACGAGCAGGAGCACGGCGTCCGCGGCGAGGTCACGCTCGTGGTGGCCGGCCACGTGGCCGTCGCCGCCGACCTCGACGACGACGCCCTCCGGTCCCTGGTCGCCGCCGCCGAGTCCACCGGGCTCAGCCGCAAGGACGCCGTCGCCCAGGTGGTCGCCGACACCGGCGTGCGCAAGCGCGTGGTCTACGACGCCGCCCACGCACGCTGACAAGCGGCCGACCGGCCCAGCCACGACCGACGCCCCACGACCCCCGCCTGCTCGACGCAGCGCCGGACGTCCGGGCCGCGGTCACTAGGATCGTGGCGTGTCCTACTACGTCACCACGCCGATCTACTACGTCAACGACGCGCCGCACATCGGCCACGGCTACACGACGGTCATCGGCGACATCCTCACCCGCTGGCACCGGCAGCGTGGCGAGGACGTCTGGTACCTGACGGGCACCGACGAGCACGGCCTCAAGGTGCTCCGCAAGGCCGAGCAGAACGGCGTCACGCCGCAGGAGTGGACCGACCGGCTGGTCGAGACGGAGTGGAAGCCGCTGCTCGAGACGCTCGACATCGCCAACGACGACTTCATCCGCACCAGCGAGGCGCGCCACGAGGCGGGGTCGCAGGCGTTTTGGCAGGACCTCTACGACCGCGGCGAGGTCTACAAGGGCGAGTTCACCGGCTGGTACTCCGTGGGGTCGGAGGAGTTCGTGGCCGAGGACGACGTCGCCGACGGCGAGGGCGACGACGAGGGCCACAAGGTCTCCGCGCTCGACGGCTCCCGGGTGGAGCACATGACCGAGGAGAACTACTTCTTCCCGCTCAGCAAGTACGCCGACCGCCTGCTCGAGCTCTACGAGAGCAACCCCGACTTCATCCAGCCCGAGTCGGCGCGCAACGAGGTCGTCTCGTTCGTGCGCCGCGGGCTCAAGGACCTCTCCATCAGCCGGTCCACGTTCGACTGGGGCATCAAGGTCCCGTGGGACCACTCGCACGTCATGTACGTGTGGATCGAGGCGCTCCTCAACTACGTGACGGCGGCGGGCTACGGCGTCGACGACGAGCGCTTCGGCGAGCTCTGGCCGGCCGACGTGCACCTCGTCGGCAAGGACATCGCCCGGTTCCACGCCGTCATCTGGCCGGCCATGCTCATGGCCGCAGGCCGCCCGGTGCCGCACCGCGTGTTCGCCCACGGCTGGCTGCTGGTCGGCGGGCAGAAGATGAGCAAGAGCAAGGCCAACGGCATCCGTCCCGACGAGCTGGTCGACGTGTTCGGGTCCGACGCCTACCGCTACTACTTCGCGCGGGCGCTCACGTTCGGCGCCGACGGCTCGATCTCCTGGGAGGACATGCGGGCCCGGTACCACGCCGAGCTGGCCAACGGCTTCGGCAACCTGGCCTCGCGGGTGGCCGCCATGATCGGCAAGTACTTCGACGGCGCGCTGCCCGCCGCCGGCCCGCACGGCCCGGCCGAGGACGCCCTCGTCGCGCTGGTCGAGGAGTCCGTGCTCGAGGCCGACCGCGCGATCGACCGGATCGCCCCGCAGGACGCCCTCGCCCAGGTGTGGCGGATCGTCGAGGCGCTCAACGGCTACCTCACCGATCAGGCGCCGTGGCAGGTGGCCAAGGACGAGTCGCAGAAGAAGCGGCTCGCGACCATCCTGGTCACCGCGGCCGAGGGCCTGCGCGTGCTGGCCGTGCTGCTCAACCCCGTCATGCCGAAGGCGTCGGCGTCGCTGTGGGAGTCCCTGGGCGCCGAGCCGGCGCTGGGGGCGCTGGCCGACCAGCGCATCTCCGCGGCGGCGGCCTGGGGCCGGCTGCCCGAGGGCTCGGTGATCACGAAGGTCCCGAGCCTGTTCCCACGCATCGAGGACGCCGAGTGACCGACGCGGGCTCGGCCCGCTGGCCCTGGCCGGACGCACCGGAGCCGCTGCCGTCGCCGGTGGTCGACAACCACTGCCACCTCGACCACCGGATCAAGGGTGGCCTCGTCATCGACGTCGACGACGCTCTCGACCGTGCTGCCGCGGTCAACGTGAACCGCATCGTGCAGGTCGGCTGCGACCTCGAGGGGTCCCGGTGGGCGGTCGAGACGGCCCGGGCCCACCCGGCCGTCGTCGCCGCCGTGGCCCTGCACCCCAACGAGGCGCCACTGCTCGACGCCGACGGCACGCTCGACGCGGCCCTGGCCGAGATCGACGCGCTCGCGCAGGACCCGCAGGTGCGGGCGGTGGGGGAGACCGGGCTCGACTACTTCCGCACCGGGCCCGACGGTCGCGACGCGCAGCACCGCTCGTTCCGTGCGCACGTGGCCATGGCGAAGCGCCACGACCGCACGCTCGTCATCCACGACCGCGACGCCCACGACGACGTGCTCGCGCTCCTGGACGACGAGGGCGTGCCCGAGCGCACGGTCATGCACTGCTTCTCCGGTGACGCCGACGTCGCCCGTCGGTGCCTCGACCGTGGCGCGTACCTGTCGTTCTCCGGCACGGTCACGTTCAAGAACGCCGAGCCCCTGCGCGAGGCGCTCGCGATCACGCCGACGGATCGGATCCTCGTCGAGACCGATGCGCCGTTCCTCACACCGATGCCGCACCGCGGGCGCCCGAACGCCTCGTTCCTCGTCCCGTTGACGGTGCGTTTCATGGCTGAGTTCCTGGGCCGATCCGTCGACGACCTCTGCCGGGCCATCGACGAGAACACCGACCGCGCGTTCGGAGGATCCTGGCAGCAGCACGGCTCCGCTGTTTGACGGCACGGGCCTCCTGTCGCAGGGTGGTGAGGCTGCCCATCTCCAGCCGTCCCTGTCCCCGACCAGAGGAAAGCAGTGCGTCACCCCTTCTCGAAGTCCCCCCAGACCCCCCAGACCGGCTCCTCGGCCACCCCCGCGGCGACGCCCTCCCGCAGTCGCCACCGCCAGACGAAGAAGCGTGTCGTCATCGCGCTCAACCTGGCCGTGCTGCTCGTCATCGGCGCCGGTGTCGCCGCCTACGGCACGCTCGGCAAGACCGTCACGCTCGACGTCGACGGCCGCAAGGACACCGTCCGCACGTTCGGCGCCTCCGTCGGGTCGCTGCTGAAGAGCCAGGACGTCCGGACCACCGACGCCGCGGTCAACGCCGAGCCGACCGCCTCGGTCTCCGACGGCGACACGATCAAGGTCCGCTACGCCAAGGACGTCGTGCTGGCCGTCGACGGCACGGTGAAGCGCGAGACCGTGCACGCCGCCACCGTCGGCGACGTCCTCGACGAGCTCGACGTGGACCCCGCCCCGGGAGCCGACGTCAGCGCCGACCGCGACACCCGGCTCGACGACACGGGCTCGCAGGTCGTCGTGTCCAACCCCAAGAAGCTCACGGTCTCCGTGGACGGTGACGACCGCTCGGTCACCAGCGCAGCCCCGACGGCCGAGGGCGTGCTCGAGGAGGCCGGCGTGCGGCTCGACCAGAACGACGAGGTCACGGCCGGCGACGCGATCGGTCGCGCCGCCCTGGTGAAGCCGGGCGACGACGTCGAGGTCGTGCGCATCGAGATGGTCGACACCACCGAGAAGCTCGAGCGCGACCTGAAGGTCGAGTACCGCGACGACGACTCCCTCGAGAAGGGCACCGAGAAGGTCCTGGAGGAGGGGAGCCCCAGCGAGGTCCAGCAGCAGGTGCTGCTCACGAAGGCCGACGGCAAGGTCCGCCACCGCCTGGTGCTCACCTCGAGGACGCTCGAGAAGGGCGCGCCGCGCGTCGTGGCGCGTGGCACCGCCGAGGCCCCGTCCGTCGAGGACGGCAGCGTGTGGGACCGCATCGCGAAGTGCGAGTCCGGCGGCAACTGGAGCATCAACACCGGCAACGGCTACTACGGCGGTCTGCAGTTCTCGGCGGCCACCTGGCGCAGCGTCGGCGGGCCCGGCCTGCCGCACGAGCACAGCCGCGAGGTGCAGATCAAGTACGCCAAGATCCTGCAGCAGCGGTCCGGCTGGGGCCAGTGGTCCTGCGCCGCGAAGGTCGGTGTCGGCTGAGCGGCCCGGCGCTCCCGCCGTCGTCGTCGCGCCCGCCCTCGTTGCTGGGCGCGACCGAGGTGCGTCGGATCGCTGACGCGATCGGCCTGCGCCCCACGAAGCAACGTGGCCAGAACTTCGTGGTCGACGCCAACACCGTCCGGCGCATCGTCCGCACCTCCGGGGTCGGTCCCGACGACGTCGTCGTCGAGGTCGGCCCCGGACTGGGTTCGTTGACGCTCGAGCTGCTGGGCGTGGCCAGCCAGGTGGTGGCCGTCGAGATCGACCCGGTCCTCGCAGGACGACTGCCGATCACCGTGGCCGAGCACGCGCCCGACCACGCCGACCGGCTCCACCTCGTGCAGGCCGACGCCATGCGCGTGGAGGAGCTGCCGGGCCCGGCGCCAACGGCGCTCGTGGCCAACCTGCCGTACAACGTGTCGGTGCCGGTGCTGCTGCACCTGCTCGAGCGCTTCGACTCGATCGAGTCCGTGCTGGTGATGGTGCAGGCGGAGGTGGCGCACCGACTCGCCGCCGGCCCCGGGTCCCGCACGTACGGGGTGCCGAGCGTCAAGGCGTCCTGGTACTGCGACGTCGCCCTGGCCGGCACCATCGGGCGCCAGGTGTTCTGGCCCGTCCCGAACGTCGACTCGGCCCTCGTGTCCCTGCGTCGCAGGCCCACGCCCGGCGACGAGACCCTCCGCCGCGCGACCTTCCGGGTCGTCGACGCCGCGTTCGCCCAGCGCCGCAAGACGCTCCGCGCGGCCCTCTCGGGACTGGTCGGCTCGGGCGCGGCGGCGGAGGAGGCGCTGCGGGCCGCAGGCGTCGACCCGCAGGCACGCGGGGAGCAGCTCGACGTCGCCGACTTCGCCCGCATCGCGACGGTCCTCGGCTGAGCCCTCGACCGGTGGGCCCGTTGCCACGGCGCCGCGCTCGGCCCGTCTGTAGGTTGGGGCGGTGACTTCCGTCAGCGTGCGCGTGCCCGCCAAGATCAACCTGTGTCTCGGCGTCGGGCCCGTGCGCGAGGACGGCTTCCACCCGCTCGCGACGGTGTACCAGGCCGTCGACCTGCACGACGAGCTGCGCGCCACCGTGGTCGACTCCGACGAGATCACCGTGACCACGACGGTCGACGTCGAGGAGGCCGAGGCCGAGGCCGCGCTGGTGCCCGAGGGATGGGACAACATCGCGGTCCGTGCGGCTGCCGCGCTGCGTGAGCACGCCGGCATCGAGGCCGGCATCGACCTGGCCATCCGCAAGGTCATCCCGGTGGCCGGCGGCATGGCGGGCGGCTCGGCCGACGCGGCGGCGGCGCTGGTGGCCTGCAACGACGCGTGGGGGCTGGGCTACTCCCGGCACGACCTCGAGCCGGTGGCCGCGTCGCTCGGCAGCGACGTCCCGTTCCTGCTGCACGGTGGCAACGCGATCGGCGGTGGCCGCGGCGAGACGGTCAGCCCCGTCCTCGCCCGCGGGTCGTACCACTGGGTCTTCGCCGTGGCGGCCGAAGGCCTGTCGACGGCGGCCGTCTACGCCGAGTTCGACCGGCTCAACGAGGGACGCGACGTGCCGGAGCCCGAGGTGCCCGACGCCCTCCTCGCCGCGCTCCGCTCAGGCGATGCCCAGGCGCTCGGTGCGGCCCTGTCCAACGACCTGACCGAGGCATCGCTGTCGCTGCGGCCGGAGCTCGCGGCCACGCTCGACGTCGGGCGCCAGGCCGAGGCTCTCGGGGCGATCATCTCCGGGTCCGGCCCCACCTGCCTGTTCCTCGCCTCCGACGAGCAGCACAGCCTCGACATCGCGATCGCCCTCGCCGGTGCCGGTGGCTGCGCCGACGTCGTGCAGTCCACCGGCCCGGTCCCGGGCGTCCGCTTCATCGGATGAGCGGCAACACTCGCGGCGGGGGCACCACCCGCCCCCTCATCGGTGGTGAGGGCTTGCAGCTCTCGTTCCCGACCAAGGACGTGCTCGACGACGTCACCCTGGGCCTGGCCGAGGGCCAGCGCGTGGGCGTCGTCGGCCGCAACGGCGACGGCAAGTCCACCCTCATGCGGGTCCTCGCGCGACGGCTCGAGCCCGACGAGGGACGCATCACCTGGCGCCGCGACCTGCAGGTCGGCTTCGTGGACCAGGCCGACGTGCTCGACCCCGCCGTGGTCGTGTCCGACGCGGTGGTGGGCGACACGGCCGAGCACGAGTGGGCCGGCGACGCGAAGGTGCGCGACGTCGTGAACGGTCTGCTGTCCGACGTCCCGTGGGACGCGCGGGTGGGGGACCTGAGCGGTGGTCAGCGTCGACGGGTCTCGCTCGCGGCGGTGCTGGTGGGCGACCACGACGTCCTGTTCCTCGACGAGCCCACCAACCACCTCGACGTGGAGGGCGTCACCTGGCTCGCGGCGCACCTCAACGCCCGCTTCGCCTCGGGGCAGGGGGCGTTCGTGGTGGTCACCCACGACCGGTGGTTCCTCGACGAGGTGTGCACCGACACGTGGGAGGTGCACGACGCGGTCGTCGAGCCGTTCGAGGGCGGCTACGCCGCGTACGTGCTGCAACGGGTCGAGCGCGACCGGCAGGCCGCGGCCTCGGAGTCGCGTCGCCAGAACCTGCTGCGCAAGGAGCTGGCGTGGCTGAGGCGCGGCGCGCCCGCGCGGACGTCGAAGCCGAAGTTCCGCATCGACGCGGCCAACGAGCTGATCGAGCGCGAGCCGCCGGTGCGCGACGAGGTGGCGCTCAAGCGCGTGGCCACCGCGCGTCTGGGCAAGGACGTCGTCGACCTGCTCGACGTGTCCGTGGCCTACGGCAGCCACGAGGTCCTGCAGCGGGTCGAGTGGCGGATCGCCCCCGGTGAGCGGGTGGGCATCCTGGGTGCGAACGGCGCCGGCAAGAGCACCCTGCTCGGCCTGGTCGCCGGGACGGTGCAGCCCTCGAGCGGCCACGTCAAGCGGGGCAAGACCGTGCAGGTGGCCACGCTGTCGCAGTCGCTGGCCGAGCTGGACGAGATCGCCGACGACCGGGTCCGCGACGTCGTGGCCGGGCGCCGCGCCAGCTACCAGGCCGAGGGCGCCGAGATCACGCCGTCGCAGATGCTGGAGCGGCTCGGCTTCTCCAGCGTCCAGCTGTCGAACCGGGTCAAGGACCTCTCCGGTGGCCAGCGGCGACGGCTCCAGCTGCTGCTGGTGCTGCTCGACGAGCCCAACGTGCTGATCCTCGACGAGCCGACGAACGACATGGACACCGACATGCTGGCCGCGATCGAGGACCTCCTCGACACGTGGCCCGGGACCCTGCTCGTGGTCAGCCACGACCGCTACCTCCTGGAGCGGGTCACGGACCACCAGTACGCCGTGCTCGACGGCCGCCTGCGTCACCTGCCGGGCGGGGTCGACGAGTACCTGCGGCTGCGCCGGCGGGAGGCGGCCGAGGCGTCCGGCGGTCCCGACGCCGTCGCCACGGCCACGGCCGGCGGGACCCCGGGCGGCGTCGCCTCGTCCACGACCGGATCCGGACCGAGCCGTTCGGCGGGATCGGCGCAGGACCGTCAGGACCGCAAGGAGGTCGCCCGGCTGGAGCGCCAGATCGAGCGGCTCACCGCGCGCGAGGCCGACCTGGAGCGTCAGATGGTGGAGGCCGCGGCCGAGCCCGACCGGCTGCTCGCCCTGTCGAGCGAGCACGCCGAGGTGGTGGCCGACCGCGACCGGCTCGAGGAGCGGTGGCTCGAGCTCGCGGACTGACGGACCGCGACCTGCGGCCCTCGGCCCTGTGAGAGCGGCGTCGCCCGGGCGGGGACGCTCAGACGTGGCGGGCGAGCGTGCGCAGGGACGCAGCGAGCGCCTCGGCGTCGCGGGGCGGGAGGCTCGAGAGCAGGGACCGCTCCTGCTCCAGCAGCTCGTCGAGCGCGGCGTCGACGGCGCTGCGTCCGGCGGCCGTGAGCGTCACCTGGACGCCTCGGCGGTCGGCCGGGTCCGCCTCGCGCGAGACGAGTCCCCGCTCGGTGAGCCGATCGACGCGGTTGGTCATCGTCCCGCTGGTCACGAGGGTCTCGGTGACCAGGCGCCCCGGGGAGAGCTGGTACGGCGGGCCGGAGCGGCGGAGTGCCGAGAGCACGTCGAACTCCCACGGCTCGAGCGAGTGGGCCGCGAAGGCGGCGCGGCGGGCGCGGTCCAGGTGGCGCGCGAGGCGAGTCACCCGGCTCAGCACCTGCATGGGCGTGGTGTCGAGGTCGGGACGTTCGCGCTGCCAGGCCGCGACGATGTCGTCGACCTCGTCACGCTCCTCGACACCCATGCCGCCATCCTACTGCGTCAAGAATCTTGATGTCGAGATTGTTCTGGCCGCGGACTACCTCTACCGTTTCGACCATGGACGTCGTCGACCTGGTGGGCAAGGGCCCGGCCACCCTCGTGCCGCTGCTGCGTGAGGGGTCGGTCTCCTCGCGGGAGCTGACCATCGCCACCCTCGACGCGATCGAGCGGGAGGACGCCCGGGTGAACGCCGTGGTCGAGCTGCTCGCCGACGAGGCGTTCGACGCCTCGACCGAGGCCGACGCCCGCATCGCGCGGGGGGAGCGCGGGCCGCTGCTCGGCGTCCCGGTGGCGATCAAGAACGACCTCGACCTGGCTGGACGGGTCACGGCCCTCGGCAGTCGAGCGGTGTCGCGGGTGGCGGCCCAGGACGGCGACCTCGTGCAGGCCCTGCTGGCGGCCGGGGCGGTGCCGGTGGCCACCACCACGCTCCCCGAGCTGGCGATCTACGGCTTCACCGAGTCCGCAGCGCGCGGCATCACCCGCAACCCGCACCACCTCGACCGCTCCAGCGGCGGCTCGTCGGGCGGGTCGGCAGCGCTGGTCGCGTCCGGGGCAATCGGCGTGGCCACGGCGTCGGACGGCGCCGGCTCGATCCGGATCCCGGCAGCCAGCTGCGGGCTCGTGGGCTTCAAGACCACGCACGGCTACCTGCCGGGGGCCGGTGGCTGGCACGGCCTGTCCACCCAGGGATGCGTCACGCCGACGGTGCGCGACACGGCGGTCTACCTCGACGCCGTGGGCCTCGGCGGTGCCGGTGCACTGGCGCACGCCGCGTCCACGACACCGCGCTCCCTGCGCATCGGGGTGAGCACCAGCACCGCGGCGGCCACCCGGGCCGAGCCCCTGCACCGCGACGTGAAGGCGGCCCTCGACCACGTCGCCGGCCTGCTGAGCGACGCGGGGCACGAGGTGGTCCAGGTCAAGGTGCCGTACGGCCTCGACGCCAAGGCGCTGACCGTCCGCTACCTCGCCGGGATCGCCGACGCCGCACGTGGTGTCGACGACCCGACCCTGCTGGAGCCGCGCACGCAGCAGATCGCTCGTCTCGGCCGAGCGTTCGGTCCCTCGTCGGTGGCCTGGGCGCAGCGCGCCGGCCTGCGGTTCGGGGCGACGGTCCACGACCGGCTCGGCGTCGACCTGCTGCTCACCCCCGTGATGAGCGGCCCGGCGCTGCCGGTGGGCCGCTTCGCCGGCAAGGGTGGCCTGCGCACCGTGCTCGGCATGAACGCCTTCTACCCCTACACCGCCCAGTGGAACCATGCGGGCGTGCCGGCCGTGTCGCTGCCCGTGGGGCGATCACGCAAGAAGGACCTGCCGCTCGCGGTGCAGCTGGTGGCCCGTCGCGACCAGGACCCGCTGCTGATGTCGGTGGCCTCGCAGGTCGAGTCGCTGCTGAGGGCCGAGTGATGCGCTGGGACCCGACGCAGTACCTGCGCTTCGCCGACGACCGCGGGCGCCCGTTCGTCGACCTCGTCGCCCGGGTCCGGGGCGACGCCGCGACGGTGGTCGACCTCGGCTGCGGCGCCGGCAACCTCACGTCGGTGCTGCGTGGCCGGTGGCCGGACGCGCAGGTGCTGGGCGTCGACGCGTCGCCGGAGATGATCGAGCGGGCGAAGGCGGCCGACGACGACCCCGGCGCGCGGTACGAGCTGGCCGACGTCGAGACGTGGGCGCCCGCCGAGCCGGTCGACGTCATCACCTCGAACGCGATGTTCCAGTGGGTGCCCGAGCAGGAGGCGGTGCTGAGGCGACTGGCCGACGCCGTGCTCCCGGGCGGCTCCATCGCGGTGCAGGTGCCCAACAACGCCGACGCCCCGAGCCACTCGCTCATGCGCGAGGTCGCCGACCGGCCTCGGTACGCCGACCACACGCGGGGCGTGCTGGGGGTCCGTGGAACCGCGCCCGAGGTCTACCTCGAGCTCTTCGCCGGCCTCGGCTGGGACTGCGACGCGTGGGAGACCACCTACCTGCACGTCCTCCCGGGCGAGGACCCGGTGTTCGAGTGGGTGAAGGGCACGGGCGCCCGCCCGGTGCTCGCGGCGCTGCCGGACGGGCTCCGCGAGGAGTTCGTCGAGGAGTACAAGGCCGAGCTGCGCACCGCCTACCCGCGTCGCCCCTTCGGCACGGTTCTGCCGTTCCGGCGCACGTTCGCCGTCGCCACCCGCCCGCTCGGGTAGCCTGGTCCCGCCGTCGCGGCCCACGCCGCGACGTTCCCCGGTTGGTCTGCCGGCAGGGCCCGCCTGACTTTGAATCAGGACAAGCGACGCAGGTTCGACTCCTGCCCGGGGAGCGCCGGCCGCTCGGGCGCGGTCCCACCGGCCAACGATCCTTGCGCCTGGGGGGCTCGACGTGACCATGGTCCCCTCGGGTCCAGGCGCGTAGTGTCGAGAGCAGGTCGGCACGCGCCGACGGGTGACCCCGGCCAGGTGTGGGAATCTCGGAAGCCGCGGAGTGGATCGTGGGACCTGCGGTCCTGCACGTGAGGTGACTCGTGTGGGGCCGCAGTCTTGGGGCCCGGTCGCGCGACGTGCCACGTTCGTCCGCCCCTCGTCCCGTCAGGGTGCTGCGTAGTGCTGGTAGTCCGGCTCCGGGAAGTCGGCGCCCCGCTCCCAGCCGATCCCCGTGAACGCCCGGTCGACGACGTCGCCGTCGACGATGACGCCGGGCGCTGCCTCGGTCCCGGGGGAGCGGTCGACGCCGACGAACGCCTGGGCGGCGGGCGGTCGTGCGGTCCCGTCGACCACGTAGGGGTTCTGCACCGGGTTGATGTCGACCGCGCGCCCGTAGGCGTGGGCCGACCACGTGTCGGTGCCCGCGACCGTGCGGCAGTTGTAGCCCGAGCTGTTGTTGGCGGCCATCGACCGGTCGTCGTCACCGTCGAACTCGTCGATGATGCGCATCGACTGCAGCGGGAACCGCTCGCGGTAGAGGGTGCCGAAGACCCGAACGACGTCGGCGGCGACGTCGGCGTGCACCACGATCTCGCCCTGGTGCGCCAGGCCGTCGAACCCGACGTACGGGAGCGTGACCAGCCGCAGGTCCGTGAGCGGCACCGGGCAGGTGTCGGGATCGTGGCTGGTCATCCGCTGCCGGGTGGCCGCGTCGATCCCGTCCACGGAGGCCTCGAAGGCCGGCAGGTCGGGCGGCGTCGGTGCTCCCGCCTCGCCGGGTGGTGCAGTGAGCCCGGTGGTGTCCCGCAGGGCGCGCCACGACATCACCGCGGCGTCGGCGGCCTGGCCGGACAAGGGGGTCGGTCCGCCGCCCTCGGGCGGGATCAGGCCGGGGAGCCACTGGTCGTCGGTGACCTGGCCGTCGGTCAGCGTGACCTGCAGGACGCCGGACTCGGCCGTGTCGCCGTGGTACCAGTGGAAGTTCCCGAGCCCGTAGGCAACGTAGGTCGAGTCGAGCGTGCCCGCTCCCATGGGGATGTGCGTGTGGGCGCCCACGACCACGTCGGCACCGGCGTCGGCGAGCGCTTCGGCCAGCTCCTGCTGCGCCGCGGTCGGCTCGGCGAGGCCCTCGGCGCCCCAGTGCAGATAGACCACCACCACGTCGTCGCGCTCGACGGAGGTGCGGACGGAGGAGAGGAGGCGCGTGGTACCGGCGCCCCTGGCGGTCGCGAGTCCGGGCCCGCTGCCCGGCTCCGCCGTCCAGACGGCCGCCTCGCTCTCCAGCGGGGAGGCGTCGGCGGCGTGGACGGCCACCGACGTCCCGCGGATGGTCCGGCGGTGGGGCGCGTAGGCGGCCTCGTCGTCGAGACCGATCCCCACCACCGCGACGGGGCCGTCCTCGGCCGCCGCCACGCTGTCGCGCACTCCGCGCACGCCGTAGTCGGCGCCGTGGTTGTTGGCCATGGACGCCACGTCGACGCCCGAGCGCTCGAGGACGTCGAGCGCCGATGCCGGTGCCCGGAACCAGTAGCGCGCCTCGGCTGACTCGAGCTCCTTGGCGGCCGGCTCGCCCCGGGTGGTGAGCGCCGTCTCGAGGTTGACGACCGCGAGGTCGGCCGCGGCGAGCAGCTGCGACATCTCGCCGAGCGTCGCGTCGCCGTCACCCGGCACGTCCGAGAGGTCGCCCTCGAAGTGGACGTCGCCGGCGAAGGCGAGCGTGATGGCGCGCGACGGGTCCTCGACCTCGGTGTCGAAGGACCAGGCGTGGACCGAGCATCCTCCGAGCAGCGCGACGACGCCCGCGAGCACGGGTCCCGTCCGCCGGCGGCGCTGGTCCATGCGTCGATGCTCCGTGACCGTGCCAAGCAGGCCGGTCCGTCAGTCCTCGTCGAGCGTGCCGACGGGGTCGAAGGTGAAGGAGCCGAGGTGGCGCTGCACCCCGCGGAAGGTCTCGGCGACCTCCGGGTCCTGCAGGGCCTTCTCGAGCGAACGGAGGGCGTCCTGCGTCCGGGCGTCGGTGGTCTCCTCGACGGGATCGGTCATCCCTCATGGTCTCCCGGACCGACGCGGTCCGCAGACCGAGTCGAGCGATCGGGTCCGGACGCTCCGTACACTGGCGGGCGTGCCTGACTCCACCACGCCGACCGTGACCGCGATCGTCCTCGCCGCCGGCGCCGGGACGCGCATGAGGTCCCGCTCGGCCAAGGTGCTGCACCCCCTGGGCGGGCGCAGCATGGTCGCCCACGCGCTCACGGCGGTCCGCGAGGTCGGCGCCTCGCAGGTCGTCGCGGTCGTGGGCCACGACCGTGAGCAGGTCTCCGCCGCCGTCACCGAGCTGGACGCCGGCGTCGTGCAGGCCGTGCAGGAGCAGCAGAACGGCACGGGGCACGCCGTCCGCGTCGCGCTCGACGCCCTCGACGAGGTCCCCGAGGGGACCGTGCTCATCACCTACGGCGACGTCCCCCTCCTCACGGCCCAGACGCTGTCGGAGCTGCTGCTCGACCACACCCACGCGGGTCGCGCCGTCACGATCCTCACTGCCGAGCTGGACGACCCCAGCGGCTACGGCCGCATCCTGCGCGACGAGCAGGGCGCCGTGGTCGCGATCCGCGAGCACAAGGACGCGACGGACGACGAGCGGGCCGTGCGCGAGGTCAACAGCGGCATCCTCGCCGTCGAGGCCGCCTTCCTGGACCACGCCACGCGCAAGCTCGACACCGACAACGCGCAGGGCGAGCTGTACCTCACCGACATCGTCGGCACGGCCGTGCGCGAGGGCCGCCCGGTCGGGGCCCACGTCCTCGAGGACGTGTGGCAGACGGAGGGCGTCAACGACCGGGCCCAGCTGGCCCGCCTCGGCAAGGAGCTCAACCGGCGCACGACCGACCACTGGATGCGCCAGGGTGTCACGATCGTCGACCCCGACACCACGTGGATCGACTCCGACGTCAGCCTCGGCACCGACGTCACGCTGCTGCCCGGCACCCAGCTGCTCGGCGCGACGACCATCGGCGACGGTGCCACGGTCGGGCCCGACACCACGCTGCGCAACGTCGAGGTCGGCGACGACGCCACCGTCGTGCGCACCCACGGCTCCGACGCGGTCGTCGGAGCCGGCGCGAGCGTGGGCCCGTTCGCGTACCTGCGTCCCGGTGCGGTGCTGGGCGACCACGGCAAGATCGGCACCTTCGTGGAGGTCAAGAACTCGACCCTCGGCGAGGGCGCCAAGGTGCCTCACCTCAGCTACGTCGGCGACGCCGACGTCGGCGAGGGGACCAACATCGGTGCCGGCACGATCGTCGCCAACTACGACGGGGTGAACAAGCACCGCACGGTGGTGGGCAAGCACGCCCGCACCGGTTCGGACAACGTGTTCGTCGCCCCCGTGACGATCGGCGACGGCGCCTTCACCGGCGCCGGGACGATCGTGCGGGAGGACGTCCCGTCGGGGGCGCTTGCGGTGAGTGCTGGGACACAGAGGACCATGGACGGGTGGGTGCAGCGCAAGCGGCCGGGCACCCCGTCCGCTGCTGCTGCCGCCGCCGCCGAGGAGCCCGCTGGTGAGTGACCTGCTCAAGAAGACGCCGACGAAGAAGATCATGCTCTTCTCGGGCCGGGCGCACCCCGTGCTCGCCGAGGAGGTCGCGAACCTGCTCGAGGTCCCGCTCGTGCCGACCACGGCGTACGACTTCGCGAACGGTGAGATCTACGTCCGCTTCGACGAGTCGGTCCGCGGCAGCGACGCGTTCGTGATCCAGAGCCACGCGGCCCCGATCAACGAGGCGATCATGGAGCAGCTCATCATGATCGACGCGCTGAAGCGGGCCTCCGCGAAGCGCATCACCGTGATCCTGCCGTTCTACGGCTACGCCCGTCAGGACAAGAAGCACCTCGGCCGCGAGCCGATCTCGGCCCGTCTCATGGCGGACCTGTTCACGGCCGCCGGCGCCGACCGTCTCATGACGGTCGACCTGCACACGGCGCAGATCCAGGGCTACTTCGACGGTCCCGTCGACCACCTGCTGGCCATGCCGATCCTCACGCGCTACGTGAAGAAGAAGTACGGCAAGCAGCCGCTCGCGGTCGTCTCGCCCGACGCCGGTCGCATCAAGGTCGCCGAGTCGTGGGCCAACGCCCTGGGCGGCGCCCCGCTCGCGTTCATCCACAAGACCCGCGACCCGCGCAAGCCGAACGAGTCGAAGGCCAACCGCGTCGTCGGCGAGGTCGAGGGACGGTGCTGCATCCTGGTCGACGACCTCATCGACACCGGCGGCACGATCGTGCAGGCCGCCGAGGCGCTGAAGGCCGACGGCGCCGCCGACGTGGTCATCGCGGCCACGCACCCGGTGTTCTCCGGTCCGGCGGTCGACCGGCTCAAGAACTCGGTGGCCACCGAGGTGGTCGTCACCAACACGCTGCCGCTGAACGACGACCAGCGCTTCGACAAGCTGACCGTGCTGTCGATCGCCCCGCTGCTGGCCCAGGCCACCGCCGCCGTCTTCGAGGACGGCTCGGTCACCAGCCTGTTCAGCTGAGCCGTCGGGTCAGCTGACGCCCGCTGCGGCGGTCGCCGTCGGGGTCGCGCTCGGGGTCGGGGTGGCCGTCGGCGTCGCGCTGGGAGTGGACGTCGCGCTCGGTGTGGGCGTGGGCGTGGCGGACGGCCACGGGAACGCGGGCGAGCGCACCAGCATGAAGGGCTGACCGTCCTCGACCGCGAGCACCTGGCGGCACGTGCTGTCGGGCAGCAGGGGCTGGTTGGCCGCGACCGCCATGCCCTGCCGGGCACTCAGCCCGTTGAGCCGCACCGGCTGCCACTTCTTGTCGACCTCGTCCTCGATCACGATGCTGACGTCGCACGTGGCGGTGGGGAGGGTGCCGCCGACCGTGAACGCGCCGGTCGCGTCGGTCTCGACCTTGCCGTGCTGCACTCCGTTGCCGTCGTAGGCCGAGACCTTCACGCCCTTCGCGGGCATGCCGGTCCTCGCGTCGAGGACACGTCCGCTGAGGCTGCCACCCTTCTGGCCGAGCTTGACCGACGTGTTCAGGGTGCGTCCTGACCTCACCGATCCCGACAGGTTCACGGTGCGGCCGAGGTACCCGTCGGTCCCGGGCACCTGGACGCGGTAGGACCCCGGGTGGAGGCCCTGGACGCTGAACCGGCCCTGGGTGACCTTGACGACCCAGAACTGGCCGGTCGTGCGGTGGACGAGGGTCACCCACGGGCTCGTGGAGATCAAGGTGTTGTCGCCGCGGTAGACGCGACCGACCATCGAGCCGGCCCGGCTCCTGAGCGCGATGTCGACCGACCGGACGACACCGAGGTTGGCTGCGCCCGCAGCGCGTGCCGGCCCGGTCCAGCGCTTGGCGCGGTCGAAGGTGAAGAGGGAGAAGCGCGCGTTCGGCAGGCCGCCGATGGCGTACTGGCCGCGGCTGTTGGCCTTCACCTCGTAGGTGCGGCCGTTGGACCCGGCGGGCACGTTCTCGACCGCGAGGACCCGGGCTCCACCTGCCACCTTCCCGCCGGCGCGGACGGTACCGGTGAAGGCCCCGCCGCGGCGCAGCGTCACGTCGCGCTGCGTCCCCTCGCCGGCCTCGACCGAGACACGGACGTCGACGTCCACGTGCGCCTTCACGTCGTAGCGCGGCCTGGTGTCGGTGAACTGCAGGATGTAGTCGCCGGCGGGCAGGTCGAGGGAGTACGCGGTCCCCTTGGTGCGGACCTCGCGGAGGTAGCCCCACCCGGAGGTGAACACGCGCACCTTGATGCCGGACAGGTAGCGGGTGCTCTTGCCGACGCGCTCCTTGATGTCGCCTGCGACCCATCCGGTCGGCTCGGCGGCGGCCACGGGCGACACGAGCCCCAGCAGCAGGCCGGCGACCGCCAGGACGATGGCGGCGCGCGCGCCACGACGACGTGCGTCGGTGTTCATGACTCCCTCTCCGGTGGCGCGTCCCAGCGCCTGTCTCCCGTCCGGGAGTCTAGGTCCGGGAACGTCGGATCGACCCCGGCCTTGCACGATCTGAAGGTAATCTTGAGCGAAGCCTGAGGGAGGAGCGCGAGTGCAGAGCCGGCGTACGCGACGCCTGGAGATCGTCGGTACGGCCGTCGCCGCCGTCGTCGCCCTCGTCGTCGCCCTGAACCTGGTGGGCGTGCCCGTCCGGCCTCCCTTCTGGCCGGGTGGGGCCCAGGGGTCGAACCCGTTCGACGCGGCCGCCGTGCACGTCGACCCGCAGTCGCAGGCGGCGCGCGCCGCTGCCTCCGCCGCCGGGGACGACGCCAGGATCCTGGGCCGGCTCGCTGCCACCCCCACCGCTGTCTGGCTGACCCCCGAGGCGACGCCGACCGACGTGGTCGAGGAGCACGTGCGGCGCATCGCCGTGCAGGCGCGCGACGAGGACTCGGTCGCGCTCTTCGTCCTCTACGGCATCGCCGACCGTGACTGCAGCGGCCAGGAGTCGGCCGGTGGTCTCCCACCCGACCAGTACCGCGACTGGGTGCAGGCGGCGGCCGACGGCGCCGACGGCATCGGGACCTCCGCCGTGGTGGTCGAGCCGGACGCGCTGGCCGACGCGGGGGAGTGCGCGGACCCCGACGAACGGATCGCGCTGCTCGAGGACGCCGTCACCCGCTTCGTCGACGCGGACGTCACGACCTACCTCGACGCCGGCCACTCGGGGTGGGTCGCACCGGAGGAGATGGCCGGTCGTCTCCAGCAGGCCGGGGTGGAGGACGCCCGCGGCTTCTCCACGAACGTCTCGTTCTACGCCGACGACGCCACGGAACGCGCGTACGCCGACGCGGTGGCCGACGCCCTCGGTGGTGGGCACTACGTGATCGACACCGGGCGCAACGGGAACGGGTCCGACGGACAGTGGTGCAACCCTCCGGGCCGGGCCCTCGGCCGCGCGCCCTCGGTCGGCGACGGGCGCCTGGACGCCCATCTCTGGATCAAGCCGCCGGGTGAGAGCGACGGCTCCTGCGGAGGTGGTCCGGCGGCCGGCGCGTGGTGGACCGAGCGGGCCCTCGAGCTCGCTCGCGCTGCTGGCTGGTGATCGTGACCCGCAGCGCATTCCTGCGGTTTCAGGGGCGATGGACGCCGTCGTTGCTACGCTCGACCCATGGGAGAGAGTTCTGCACGCCTTGCGGTCGTCATCGAGGATGACGCCGACGTCCGGCACCTCCTGCGCACGATCCTCGTCCGGAGCGGTTTCGAGGTCATCCTGACCAAGGACGGCGCCGAGGGCGTCGAGGCGGTTCGCGCCCACGATCCCGAGCTCACCACCCTCGACGTCAACATGCCCGGCATGGACGGCTTCGCGGCCGCCAAGCTGATCCGCGAGTTCAGCTCCACCTACATCATCATGCTCACCGGTCTGGACGACGAGATCGACGTCGTGCAGGGTCTCGACTCCGGAGCCGACGACTATCTCGTGAAGCCGTTCCGGCCCCGCGAGCTCCGCGCCCGGATCGAGTCCGTGATGCGCCGCCCGCGTCAGCACGTGACCACCACTGCCGCAGCCGCCGCGACCGACCGGACCAGTCCGGCGCAGCCCCAGCAGTGGGCCCAGCCCGCGGCCGAGCCCACGCGGTCCGACGCGGAGCTGCAGCACCTGCCCCAGCGCGAGGTCGCGCCGCCGCCCGCTGCTCAGCATGACGCCGCCCAGCACGTGGCAGCCCAGCACGCCGCCCAGCGCGCAGCAGCTGAGACCCACCCTGCTCACTCGTCCGCGCACCCGGTGCACTCGGTGCCGGCGGCGGCGCCCTCCGCGAGTGGCTGGTCCTCCGCGGGTCACGTGGGCGTCGCCCACGCCCCCTCCGTGAGCGCGGGTGCCGCTGCGGCCCCCGCCACCGGTGCGGACGCGTGGCTCCGCTCCAACGGACTCGCCGTCAACGTGGACACGCGGACGGTCGTGGTCGACGGACGCAACGTCGACCTGACCCGGACCGAGTTCGACCTCGTCGCCTCGCTGCTGACGACCGGACGCCGTGTGCGGAGCAAGGCCGACCTCGTCCTCACGCTGCGCGGCCAGAACTACGTCACGACCTACTTCGTGAACGAGGCCGACAAGCGCGCCGTCGAGGTGCACATGGCCAACATCCGTCGCAAGCTCGGCGACTCCAGCACCACGCCGCGCTGGATCGAGACCGTGCGGGGCGTCGGGTACCGCATGGCCGAGGACGGCTGAGCCGGAGGCAGGGCGCGAGCCCCCGAAGGAGCCGGTGCCCGCACCGCCCGGGGTGCCGCCGTCAGTTCGCGTTGATCGGGATCTTCTGGGCCTCGGTCGGCTTCTTCGAGGCGAAGATCGCGATGGGGACCTCCTGGGTCACCAGCTCCGGCTCGTACTCGTCGCTGCCGCGTGACTTCTGGATCCAGACCGTCGCGCTGAAGGTGAGCGTGACGCCCTGGGTGTCGGCGGCCAGCGGGCCGATCTTCTGGTTGCGCAGCTCGAAGGCGCCCTTGGGCGAGGTGATGAGCATGCCGTACTTCGTGGAGACCGGCTGCGGGTCGAAGGTGATCTTCTTCGCCTCCTTGTCGAGCTCGTAGGGGTTCTCGACGGCACCGGAGGGCGTGGTGGTCGCCGACGTCACCTCGATGCGGTCGAGGTAGACCTTGCGCTTCTTGCTGAACTTGTCGCGGAGCTTGCGGGACAGGTCGTAGGACTGGAGCGTGAAGGAGAAGTACTTGTCGCCGCCGGGGTACCACTCGTTGGTGCGCGGCGTCGACTTGGTCGGCCAGATCGTGTAGACGAAGTCCATCGACCCGACCTTGACGTGCGACTGGAACGTGCCGTCACGGGTGAACTGCGAGTCGAAGGCCGTGGTGGCCGAGGCCGTCGGCGCAGGATCGCTGGCCTGTGGCGCGTCCTCCTTCAGGACGCCGCACGAGGAGAGCACGAGGGCGAGGGCGACGGCGGTCACGACGGCGGCGAGGGGTCGGCGGGCGCGACGGGACGGGCGGGGCTGAGCGCTGGTCACGAGAGAGTTCCTTCGGGGAAGCAGGGGTGCGGGGGAGTGGTCGGTCGGGCGCTCACACCGTGTAGCCACGGTAGTTGCGCAGGATCTTGATGCCCATCCAGAAGGTCTGGGACACGGTGATGACGCCGAGGATCGGCCAGCCGACGGCGAGCACGTCGGACCTCAGCCCGATGGGCAGCTGCATCCACGCGGCGGCGGCGGCCGCGAACACGAGCAGCGCGATGGCGAAGGGGTACAGGTAGCTGTTGCCCGAGCCGCGCTCGGCCTTCGCCTGCGCCGCCCAGTTGTCGGTCTGCTTGCGGCTCGCGAACTTCGTCCACGCTCGCACGAAGTGCCCGATCCGGATCCACATGTAGATCTCGGCGGGCAGCAGCAGCACGGCGAACAGGATGTCCCGCCGGTGGCCGTAGTGCATGGAGCGGGCGACCCGGTAGTTGAGCAGGATCGCGACGACCGGTGGGATCAGCCACCACGGGCTGAAGACGAAGGCGTCGATCGACAGGCTGGCGAGGAGCAGGGAGAAGAACATGGCGCGCGTGATGATGTTGAGCACCATCGAGAGGTGCTCGAACCAGCGCAGCCGCAGGTTGGGGTGGAAGGGCTGTCCCTTCGTGTCGCCGCGCTGGCCCGGCCACATCAGCTCGATCGCGCCGAAGTTCCACTTCACCTGCTGGGCGTCGAGGGCGCGCAGCGTGTTCATGCCACCCACGTGGGCGCGGGCGGTGGCGCTGATCTTCGTCAGGTAGCCGGCGCTCTTGATCTGCAGCGACAGCAGCGAGTCCTCGACCTCGCTGTCCTTGACCCAGGGCGCGCGCTGGTGGGTGAGCGTCATGACGTCGCGCAGCGCCTGCGTGGAGAAGATGGAGAACTGCCCGCCGAGGACGGCCATGTTCCGGCCGCGCAACAGGTTCTGCATGTTGAAGGCGGCGAACTGGGCGCGCTGCCCGGCGGTGAGGAACTTGGCCATGGCGGTCGGCAGGGCGCTGTCGTCGATGCTGTAGATCGCGGAGATGCCGCCGATGCGGTCGTCGCTCATGATCTCGTCGACGAGGTCCTTGATCGCGGTCGGCTCGGGCGTGGTGTCACCGTCGACGCCGATGATGTAGTCGCAGCCCTCCGCCAGGAAGAAGCCGTAGTTGAGCGCGCCGACCTTCTTGTCGGGGTTCTCGCCGATGTCGTGCACGAAGATCTCGACCAGCTGGGTGCCCTCCGGACGGTCCAGCACGTGCTGCCCGGCGTAGTGGCCGGCGATCTCCACGGTCTCGTCGGTCGTGTTGTTCACGACGACGTGGATCACGTCCGGCAGCCGGGTCTGCACGAGCAGGGCGTCCAGGACCGACGCGATCGTCTCGGCCTCGTTGTAGGAGGGGACGACGCAGGCCACGGTGGCGCGGGGCTTGATGCTCCCGGCCACCTCCTCGACGGCGGTGCCGAGCGCGCGGTGCAGCGCCTCGGGCGACGCGTCGAAGGCGGTGGGGTGGCGGTCCATGGGTCCGCTGGGGTCGTACGACACTGAGGGCTCCTGCAGGGATCGGTCGGTCCGACCAGCCTGGTGCCCCTCGCTCAGGTTTCGCCTCGGTACGTCATCAAGGTCTGCTCAAGATTGCCTCAAGCGTGGCGTGCGGTCTCCGCCTCCGTCATCAGCGCGGTCAGGTCGGCGCGCGACGTGTAGGTGTCGGCGGTGCCGAGCAGCACCGGGACCGGGACCTCTTGCGGCTGGCCGGGCTCCGTGGACCGGGTGTAGAGAGCGTGCTCGACGGCAGCGGCGATCTCCGCAGCGCGCTCGGGCGCGTCCGCCGGGGCGAGGACGGCGAACCGGCCGACGCCCAGGTAGCCCAGCACCGACCAGGCGGGCACGTGACGGCGCAGGGTGTCGGCGAGGGTGGAGAGAGCGAGGTCGCCACCGCGTCGACCGAAGGCCTCGTTGAGCTCCACGAGATCGGTGACCTCGGCCACCAGGAGTGCGGCATGTCCGCCACGCAGCTCCAGACGGCCGAGCCGGTCGGCAGCGGCCTCGAGGAACTGCTCCCGGGAGTGCACGCCGAACACGCGTCCCGTGCCGTGGTCCTCGGACCACCACGCGCCGTCCCGCTCGGCGCGCATCGACACCAGCAGCTGCAGGCCGACCGTGGTCGCGACCACCAGGAACGTCGCCGGGAGCACGGTGGAGCCGTCGTCGCCGCGGCGCAGGAGGGAGTTGATCGTCGCGGCGGCGGCGAAGAGACCGAGGACGACCTGGAGGAGGCTGACGTTGACGTTGAGGCGCATGGGCCCGCGGTGCAGCTCCACGATGGTGGCGACCGCGAAGCCCGAGGCGGCGAGGTAGCCCGACGGGATGACGGCCGACCCGGCGGCGGAGAGGGCGAACCAGGCGACCAGCACGGCCGTGGCGACCAGGAGGGGTGCCGCCGGCAGGGGCGTGGCCCCGCGGAACCAACGCACTCCCGACCACATCAGCCCGAAGGTCATCACGGCGCACGCCGCCCCAGCGGCCTCGACGTCGACCGTCGGCACGAACACCTGGTCGATCAGTGGGGCGAGACCGGCACCGAGGGCCGCCATGAGGCTCCCGCACCACAGCCGGTTGGCCGGGTCGTTGTGCCGCAGCGCCGTGGTCAGGGCGAAGGGCACCGCGACGGCGAGGAAGGCGGTGAGGGTCCCGGCGAGGAACAGCTCGGACGAGGTCATCAGGCCACGTCCTGCTCCGCCGCCGAGACGTCGGCGGAGGCGGGCAGCCACACCGAGACCGTGGTGCCCTGGTCGGGGCGGCTGCGGATGTCGATGATCCCGCCGTGCGCCTCGACGATCTGCTGCGCGATGCTCAGCCCGAGGCCGGTGCCCTGCACGCCGGAGTCACGTGCGCCCCGCGTGCGGTAGAAGCGCGTGAAGAGCGCCTGCAGCTCGTCCTCGGTCATGCCGTGGCCGGTGTCGGCGACGACGATCTCCACCCCCGGGACCGCGGGGGCTCCGTGGGGCGACCCGGCGCCGCCGTCGGCCTCGACCGGTCGAGGCCGCGTCACCTCGCGGACCGACACCTCGATGGTGCCGTCGTACCGGTTGTACTTCACGGCGTTGGTGAGCAGGTTGTCCACGACCTGGCGCAGACGCAGCGGATCGGCAGCGATGTCGATCTCGGTGGCGGCGTCGACGCGGACCGTGACCAGACGTTCGGTGGCCACGGGACGGACGCCCTCGACCGCCTGCCGGACCACCGCGCTGGGGGTGCAGGACTCGCGCACGATCCTGAGGGGGACGCCCGGGGTGCGGCTGCGGGCGGTCAGGAAGTCTCGCGAGAGCGCCAGCATGCGCTCGGTGTTCTCGAGCGCGACCTCCATCAGCTCGCGCGCCTCGTCGCCGAGGTCGGGCTCGGCGAGGGCGAGCTCCAGGTAGCCGAGGGCCGACGTGAGAGGCGTCTTGATCTCGTGGGACACGGCCGCCACGGCGTCGTCGCGCGCCTGCTCGTCGGCCAGCTCGCGGCTCACGTCACGGGCGACCACGACGTACCGCTCCGACCGGTGGCTGGCCACCCGACGCACGCTCACGTGGAGCGGTACCTGCGAAGGCCCGGGATGGCCGAGGCGCACCAGGGCGCGCTCGACCTCCTCGCCCGCCCGCGAGAGCGTGAGCGGGTGGGACCGGGAGTCCAGGGGGGTGGTGCCGTCCGCGAGGTAGAACGGCCCGTCGCGCACGACCGACGCGGCGTCGACCGCGCCGATGCGACGGGCCAGGTCCTCGGCGGCACGGTTGGCCGACGTGGTGCCGTCGGCGTTGAACGTCACCACCACGAAGTCGACCACGTCGAGCACCTCCGCGAGCACCCGCTCCTGGGTGCGCGCCGAGTCCAGCGCCGACCCGACGAGCCGGGTCTGGGCCTCCAGGAGGCGACGCTGCGCGACGTTCCGCCGGGTCCAGCGGCTTCCCGCCCACGACGACATGCACAGGAGCAGGCCGAGGTTGAGCACCGTCGCCACGCCGGCCCGCCAGGGCTGGTCGCCGTTCAGGTCCTTGACGGCCTGGGCCGTGAGCAGTCCGACGAGGCTCGCCGAGAGCACGATGACACGCGGAGGCGTCGGCAGCTGGACGGCGACCCAGGCCACCGGGAGGACGGCGAGGACGAAGAAGCCCGACCCCGGTGCGGCGAAGAACAGCAGGCTGCACACCACGACGTCGAGCAGGCAGATCAGGGTCGCCGCGACCACGGTGGCGCCGCGACGCTCGATGCCGAGCGAGCCGAGCAGGGCCGACAGGATCGCCGTGAACCCGGCCAGGACGGCACCGACGGTGAAGACCGCGGGGTGCGCGGGCAGCGACGTGGCGATCGCGGCGACGACCGGGAAGGCGAGGGCCGTGAGGAAGAGGAACTGCGCAGCGAAGACCTCGCTGGGCGCGACCTGGGGCTGTGCCTCGTGGAGCGGTGCCTCGTGGGGTGGGGCGTCGTCGCCCGACGTGACCCGTCCCGAACGTCCCGGGAAGGTCGGCATCAGCATGGGGAAACCCTAGCAATTCCAGGCCGGGCGCGAGGGCGCTTCGGCCGAGGTCGACCTGGTGCGGGCGGTGGCCGATTTCACCGGCGAGGACCGGCTGCGGTAGGCTGCGGCAGTTGCCTCGGCGAGGGTCGGCCCGTCCGACCGTGATCGACAGGGCGCTCCACGGAGTGTCGTGTTCGAGCGCCTGTCGCGACGTCCCGGCCGTCGACGCGGCCGCCCCACACGTCTTCCCGCACCACCACCCCCAGGAGCTTCCCGTGGCCGAGATCAAGATCCCCGCAGAGACCCGCACCGAGTTCGGCAAGGGCGCTGCCCGTCGCATCCGTCGCGCCGACCAGGTGCCCGCCGTGCTGTACGGGCACGGCAGCGACCCGGTGCACGTCACCCTGCCGGGCCACGCGCTCATGCTCGCGTTGAAGAACAGCAACGCACTGCTCTCCATCGCGCTGGGCTCGACCACCCACCTCGCGATCCCCAAGCAGGTCCAGCGCGACCCGCTCAAGGGCTTCATCGAGCACGCCGACCTGCTCATCGTCAAGAAGGGCGAGAAGGTCACCGTCGACGTCCCCGTGCACGTCGAGGGCGAGGCCGCGCCCGGCACCCTCGTGGTGCTCGAGAACGCGAGCGTCTCCCTCGAGGCCGAAGCCACGGCCATCCCGGAGTCGGTCGAGGTGTCCGTCGAGGGCCTCGAGGTCGGCGCCCAGGTGCTCGCCTCCGACCTCACGCTGCCCGAGGGCTCGACCCTCGTCGTCGACGACGAGCTGCTCATCGTCAACGTGACCGCTGCGCCCACCGCCGAGGAGGTCGAGGCCGAGCTGGAGGAGGCCGAGGCCGAGGCCGGCATCGAGCGTGACGAGTCCGACGAGGAGGCCGCCGCGGCCGCCGAGGGTGACGACGCCGAGGCGCCTGCCGAGGACGCCGACTCCGAGTCGTGACCTGGCTGGTCGTGGGGCTCGGGAACCCGGGCCCCACGTACGCCGCCACCCGGCACAACGTGGGCTACCTCGTGGCCGACGTGCTCGCCGACCGCATGGGCGGTCGGTTCAAGGCCCACACGTCCGGCCGCGCCGAGGTGGTCGAGGGCCGGCTCGCCGGCGAGCGCGCCGTGCTCGGTCGGGCCCGCTCGTACATGAACGAGAGCGGCGGACCGGTCAAGACCCTGACGTCGTACTTCGACGTCGAGCCCGAGCACCTCGTGGTGGTCCACGACGAGCTCGACATCGACTTCGGTGCTCTCCGTCTGAAGCTCGGCGGAGGCGACAACGGCCACAACGGGCTGAAGTCGATCCGTCAGTCGATCGGCACCGGCGACTTCCACCGGGTCCGCGTGGGCATCGGTCGTCCGCCCGGTCGCCAGAGCGTGCACGACTTCGTGCTGAAGCCGTACTCGTCCACCGAGCGCAAGGAGCTCCCGGTGCTGCTGGAGGAGGCGGCCGACGCCGTCGAGAGCCTCCTCACGCGAGGACTATCCGAGACGCAGAGCGCGTTCAACCGGTAGATGGACCTCCACGCACTGCTCTCGCCCCACCTGGCCGGGTCGCTCGCCGACGTCGTGTCGCAGCGCCCGCGCACCGTCACCCTGCAGGGACCGGCCGCGCTGCGCCCCTTCGTGGCACGTGCCGCGGCCGACGCCTCCACCGTCCTCGCCGTCACCCCCACGGCCCGCGAGGCCGACGCGCTCGCCGCTGACCTCTCGGTGCTGCTCGGTGACGACGCCGTGGTGGTGTACCCGGCGTGGGAGACCCTTCCGCACGAACGGCTGTCGCCGCGCTCCGACACCGTGGGCCGACGGCTCGCCGTCCTGCGGCGGCTGGCCCACCCCGGCGCCGGCGCGCCGCCCGTGCGCGTGGTGGTGGCGCCGGTGCGGTCGATCCTCCAGCCGCAGGTGGCCGGCCTGGCCGACCTCACCCCGGTCGAGCTGGTGGTCGGTCAGCAGGCCCCGCTCGACGACGTGGTGCGCGACCTGGCTGCCGCCGCCTACGTGCGGGTCGACCTCGTGGAGCGTCGCGGCGAGTTCGCGGTGCGCGGCGGCATCGTCGACGTCTTCCCGCCCACCGAGGACCACCCGCTCCGCATCGACTTCTGGGGCGACGAGGTCGAGGAGATCCGGTGGTTCTCCGTCGCGGACCAGCGCACCACCGACGCGGTGGAGCGCCTCTGGGCGCCGCCGTGCCGTGAGCTGCTGCTGACCGACGAGGTGCGCGGCCGCGCGGCGGCCCTGGCGACGGAGCACCCGGCGCTCGCCGAGCTGTTCGGCAAGGTGGCGGAGGGGCACGCCGTCGAGGGCATGGAGTCGCTGGCCCCGGTGCTCGTGGACGAGCTGGAGCTCCTCGTCGAGGTGCTCCCCTCCGATGCCGTGGTCGTCGTCAACGACCCCGAGAAGGTGCGGGCGCGTGCGGCCGACCTGAATGCGACGAACGAGGAGTTCCTGCAGGCGTCGTGGGCGGCCGCGGCCACCGGCGCCGCCGCTCCCATCGACCTCGGCGCGGCCGCGTTCAAGGAGCTGGAGGAGGTTCGCGCCGTCGCCCTGGCGCGTGGCCTGGCGTGGTGGAACCTGTCCCCGTTCGGTCTGGACGACGAGGACACCGTGGTCGTGCCCGCCGAGGCGGCGCCGCTGTACCGCGGCGACACCGAGCAGGCCGTCGCCGACGTCCGGGGCTGGTTGGCCGACGGCCGGTTCGTCGTCGTGGCCGCGCCGGCCGCCGGGCAGGCCCAGCGCACGGTCGAGTGGCTGGCCGAGCACGACGTGCCCGCCGCACTCGTGGACGGGGACACCCCGGCGCCGGAGGCGGGGAGCGGTGTCGTGGCGGTACTCGTCGCCGACGTGGACCACGGGCTCGTCGCCGCGAAGGCCGTCCTACTCACCCACGACGACCTCGTGGCCCAGCGGGCCGCCGAGCGCCCCGACCGCTCGAGCATGCCCGTGCGCCGCCGCAAGCAGGTCGACCCGCTCGAGCTCAAGGCGGGCGACCACGTCGTGCACGAGCAGCACGGTGTGGGTCGGTACGTCGAGCTGGTCAACCGCACGATCCAGGGCGCGGCCCGCGAGTACCTCGTGATCGAGTACGCCCCCAGCAAGCGCGGACAGCCCGGTGACCGGTTGTTCGTGCCCATGGACCAGCTGGACCTCGTCAGCCGCTACGTCGGCGGCGAGAGCCCCAGCCTGGACAAGCTGGGCGGCGCGGACTGGACGGCGCGCAAGAACAAGGCGCGCAAGGCCGTCCGACAGATCGCCGGCGAGCTGATCAAGCTCTACGCGGCACGGCAGTCCACGAAGGGTCACGCCTTCGGCCCCGACACGCCGTGGCAGGCCGAGCTCGAGGACGCCTTCGCCTTCGTCGAGACGCCCGACCAGCTCATCACGATCGACGAGGTCAAGCGCGACATGGAGCGGCAGGTCCCCATGGACCGGCTCGTCTGCGGCGACGTCGGCTACGGCAAGACCGAGATCGCGGTGCGCGCGGCGTTCAAGGCCATCCAGGACGGCAAGCAGGTGATCCTGCTGGTCCCGACCACCCTGCTCGTGCAGCAGCACTACGCCACCTTCGCCGAGCGCTTCGGCCAGTTCCCGGTCACGATCAAGCCGCTGTCGCGGTTCCAGACCGAGAAGGAGTCGCAGGCCACGCTCGACGGCCTGGCCGACGGCAGCGTCGACCTCGTGGTCGGCACCCACCGCCTGCTCCAGCCCGGTGTCCGCATCAAGGACCTCGGACTCGTCATCGTCGACGAGGAGCAGCGGTTCGGCGTCGAGCACAAGGAGGCCCTCAAGCACCTGCGGGCGGCCGTCGACGTGCTGGCCATGTCGGCCACCCCGATCCCGCGCACCCTCGAGATGGCGGTCACGGGGATCCGCGAGATGTCCACCATCGCCACGCCTCCGGAGGAGCGGCACCCGGTGCTGTCCTTCGTCGGCGCCTACGACGACAAGCAGGTCGCCGCGGCGATCCGGCGCGAGCTGCTGCGCGAGGGCCAGGCGTTCTTCATCCACAACCGGGTGCAGTCGATCGACAAGGTCGTCCGACGGCTCGGCGAGCTCGTGCCCGAGGCACGCATCGCGGCCGCGCACGGCCAGATGGGTGAGCACCAGCTCGAGAAGGTGATGGTCGACTTCTGGGAGAAGCGCTACGACGTGCTCGTCTGCACGACCATCGTGGAGTCCGGCCTCGACGTCTCCAACGCCAACACCATGATCATCGAGCGGTCCGACACCCTCGGCCTGTCGCAGCTGCACCAGCTCCGCGGCCGCGTGGGCCGAGGGCGCGAGCGCGCCTACGCCTACTTCCTGTACCCGCCCGACAAGCCGCTCACCGAGACCGCGCACGACCGCCTGGCCACCATCGCCCAGCACTCCGAGCTCGGCGGCGGCATGCAGGTGGCCATGAAGGACCTCGAGATCCGCGGCGCCGGCAACCTGCTCGGCGGGGAGCAGTCAGGGCACATCGCCGACGTCGGGTTCGACCTCTACGTCCGGCTCGTCGGCGAGGCGGTCGCGGAGTTCCGCGGCGAGGGCGAGGCCGGACCGCAGGGTGCGCGCGAGGTCAAGCTCGAGCTCCCGGTCGAGGCCCACCTCCCGCACGACTACGTGCCGAGCGAGCGGCTGCGTCTGGAGATGTACAAGCGTCTGGCCGACGTCCGTTCCCTCGACGACGTCGCCGAGCTGCGTGCCGAGCTGGTGGACCGCTACGGCGAGCCGCCGGAGGTCGCCGAGGTGCTGCTCGACGTCGCGCGGCTGCGGGTCGCGGTGCGTGCTGCCGGCCTCACCGAGGTCACCTCCGCCGGGTCGCAGATCCGCTTCGGTGGGCTCTCCCTCCCGGAGTCGGCGCAGATGCGTCTGCGTCGGGTGTACCCGAAGAGCATCTACAAGCCGGCCACCGACGTGGCCCTCGTCCCGGCGCCGCGCACGGCGCCCGTGGGCGGCCGTCCGCTGCGGGGGCGCGAGCTCCTCGAGTGGGTCGACACCGTGGTGCAGACGCTCGTCGCCTGAGCAGGCCCGCCCCCGGCGGGGCAGGGCGTCGCACGGTGCGAGAATGGCGCCGTGACTCATGTGGTGATCATCGGCGGGGGACCAGGCGGCTACGAGGCCGCGCTCGTGGCGGCGCGTCTGGGGGCTCAGGTCACCGTGGTCGAACGCGACGGCCTGGGCGGCTCGACCGTCCTCACGGACTGCGTGCCCAGCAAGACGCTCATCGCGACGTCGGACCTGCTGACCGAGGTCGAGTCCTCGGCCGAGCTGGGGGTCGAGGTCCCGCGTGACGTCCGCGCCGACCTCGCCGCGGTGAACGACCGGGTCATGAAGCTGGCACTGGCCCAGTCCGCCGACATCGCCGGGCGCCTCGAGCGCGAGGGCATCGAGTTCGTCAAGGGATCCGCCCGGCTGGTCTCCGCCGGCTCCGTCGAGGTCGACGGTCGTACGATCCAGGCCGACGCCGTGCTGGTCGCCACCGGAGCGCACCCTCGGGTCAGCCCCGACGCGCTCCCCGACGGCGAGCGGATCCTCACGTGGGAGCAGGTCTACGCGCTGCGCGAGATCCCGGACCACATGATCGTCGTGGGGTCCGGCGTCACCGGCGCGGAGTTCGCGAGTGCCTACAACGGGCTCGACGCCCGCGTCACGCTCGTCTCGAGCCGCGACCGGGTGCTGCCCGGTGAGGACGAGGACGCCGCCGAGCTCATCGAGGACGTCTTCACCGAGCGTGGCATGACCGTCATGGGCCAGTCCCGCATGGCCTCCGTGCGGCGCGACGGCGACCAGGTCGTGGTCACGCTCACCGACGGTCGCGAGGTCGTCGGGTCGCACTGCCTGCTCGCCCTCGGCTCCATCCCGAACACCGCGGACCTCGGGCTGGAGGAGGCCGGCGTCGTGCTCGACGAGAACGGCTTCGTCCGCGTGGACCGCGTCTCGCGCACGAGCGTGCCCGGCATCTACGCGGCCGGCGACTGCACCGGGGTGCTCATGCTCGCCTCCGTCGCGGCCCAGCAGGGCCGCATCGCCATGGCGCACCTGCTCGGTGACGCCGTGCACCCGCTCGACCTGCAGAAGGTCTCGAGCAACATCTTCACGTCGCCGGAGATCGCGACCGTCGGCCTGTCGCAGCGCAAGATCGACGAGGCCGGCCTGCACGTCGACGTCGTGATGCTGCCGCTGGCCACGAACGCGCGCGCCAAGATGCAGGGCGTCCGTCACGGCTTCGTCAAGCTCTTCTCGCGCCGCGGCATGGGCGTCGTGGTGGGGGGAGTGGTGGTGGGCCCGCGAGCGAGCGAGCTGATCCACGCCGTCTCGCTCGCCGTGTCCGCCTCCCTGACGGTCGACCAGGTGGCCGACGCGTTCACGGTGTACCCCTCGCTGTCGGGTTCGGTGGCGGAGGCGGCTCGCAGTCTGCACCCCCGCTGACCTGCGGAAATGACAGGCGTGTAGTTCACTCACACCGGTGGAAGTCGCCGCCGATGTGTGGTTCCGTTGGCCTGGCTCGCTCGTCACATCCGTCACATCTGTCACAGGATCGGTCTTCCCCATGCGCCCCTGGACCTTGGTCCGGCGAACTGTCCCGTTCGCCGTCGTCTCCGCCGTCGCGGTGGCCTCCCTCGTCTCCACGTCCGATGCCGCGCCGCCGGCCGTCGTCACCGCCGAGGCGAAGCCGGCCGAGGTGACCGAGACCGTGGTGCCCCCGGTCGACCCGGCCGAGGACGAGGCTCGCCCCGACCAGAGGACGGCGCCGAGCACCCCCGAGGCCGAGGAGCCCCAGCCGGCCGCGGAGCTGACCCGGTCGACCGAGACCTTCTCGCTCCTGGGCGTGACCTGGGACGCCGGGTCGACCGACGAGGACCCGACGGTCGAGGTGCGCTGGCGCTCGCTGGCCGACGGCTGGAGCGACTGGACCACCCTGGAGACCTCACCGACCGATCCCGCGTCCACCGACGTGCGTCCCGGCACCGACCCGCTCTGGGTCGGGGAGTCCGACGGCGTCGACGTCCGCGTCAGCACCCCGTCCGGGCGCTCGCCGAGCGGTGTGCGGGTGTCCACGGTCACCGACGGCGAGAACGGCAGTGCGACCGTGCCGACGGCGGCCGCTGTCGGCCAGCCCAAGATCATCAGCCGCGCCTCGTGGGGCGCCAGGAGCGGATCCTCCTGCAGCGCGCCGGTGTACGGGGCCTCCATGCTCGGCACGACGCTGCACCACACCGCCGGCTCGAACAGCTACACCAAGGCCCAGTCCGCCGGCATCGTGCGATCCACGCAGGCGTACCACACGGGAAGCCAGGGCTGGTGCGACATCGGCTACAACTTCCTCGTCGACAAGTACGGCCAGATCTTCGAGGGTCGCAAGGGCGGCATCACGAAGATGGTGCGCGGTGCCCACGCCGGCGTCAACGCCGCCAACGAGCGCACGGTCGGCGTCTCGATGATGGGCAACTACGACGTCGCGCAGGTCCCCGCAGCCATGAAGACCGCGGTCGCGGACCTCATCGCGTGGCGCCACTCGCTCGCCGGCCTGAAGGCCACCGGCACGTACTCCCTCGGGGGCAAGACGGTGAACCGGATCATGGGTCACCGCGACGTCAAGAGCACGGCGTGCCCCGGGCGCTACGGGTACGCGTGGCTGACGCAGTCGGGCGGCCTGCGCAGCGAGGTGGCCAAGCGCCTCGCCCGCACGTCGACGAGCACCCCGACCCCGAGCACGCCGGCCCCCGGCACCGAGATCCAGAAGCTCGCGGCCAAGATCGGCAGCACCAAGCTCGGCAAGGTCGTGCGGGCCGAGTGGGGCAACTCCACCCAGCGTCGCGCGATCTACGCCAACATGGACCTGCTCTGGACCAAGGCCGCAGGCGCCTACGCCGTCTCGGGTCCGGCGAAGACCGAGTTCTACCGCACCGGTGAGCACAACGGCTCGCTCGGCTTCCCGACCGGAGATCCGGTGGCGACCTCGGTCACGGGCACGAAGGTCCAGCGCTTCCAGAAGGGAGCGGTCTACCTGGTCACCAGCGGGTCGAGCACCGCCGGCTACGCGCTCTACGGACCGCTGTACAAGGAGTACCAGGCCCAGAAGGAGTCCGCCGGAAAGCTCGGCGTGCCGCGGTCGACCGTCTATCGCGCACGCACGGGCTACCAGCGCCTCAAGCTGACCAAGGGCTACCTGGAGCTGTCCGAGGCCTCGGGCGACGTCAGCACCTGGTACGCGGGCGGCATCGGTCCCGACGGGCTCACCGTGCCGAGCAGTCGCACCGTGACCTTCCGAGGCCACGGCTTCGGTCACGGCATCGGCATGAGCCAGTACGGCGCGCAGGGTGCGGCCCGCTCCGGCAAGACGTTCAAGGAGATCCTGGCCGCCTACTACCCCGGCACGACCCTGTCCGAGCGCACCGGGAGCATCCGCGTGCTGCTCGGCGCGGCGACCTCGTCGACGGTGACGGTGACGGCTCGCTCGGGTCTGGCCTACCGCAACATGGTGTCGGGCAAGCGGATCGTCCTGCCCGCCACCCGCAACGGCAAGACCGTCTCGCAGTGGCGGATCATCCCGCTCACCGCGGACCCGAAGAAGTCCGTGCTGCAGTACCGGACCGGATCCACCTGGACCGCCTACGACCGGAACTTCTGGACGGGCGACGCGCAGTTCGAGGCCACGAAGGTGGCACTCGTGATGCCGGGTGGGAGCGTGCGGGAGTACCGCACGAGCGTGCGCTCGGCCGTGCCGTCGAAGGGCGCCACCACGCGCAAGACGGTGAACGTGACGTCGATCGACAACTACACCCTCGGCGTCGTGGCGGCCGAGATGCCGTCGAGCTGGGAGCCGGAGGCGCTCAAGGCGCAGTCGGTCGCTGCGCGCACCTACGGCGTCCGCTCGCTCACCCCGTCGCGCTACTACGACGTGTGCGACACGACCTCCTGCCAGGTCTACAAGGGCGTGGCCGGCCAGACCGCGACCACCGACAAGGCCGTGCTGGCGACCCTCGGCGCGATCCTCACCTACCAGGGCGCGCCGGCGTTCACGCAGTACTCGTCGTCCTCGGGCGGCGCCTCGGCGCCGGGCAGCCAGCCGTACCTGAAGGGACGCCTCGACGCCTGGGACGACTGGTCGGGCAACGCCAACCACGACTGGACCGCGTCCGTCCCGGCCGCCACGATCGAGAAGGCCTACCCGCAGGTCGGGACCCTGCGCAGCCTCAAGGTCACCAAGCGCGACCTGATGGGCGACTGGGCAGGCCGCGTCGAGTCGATCACGCTCACGGGCACGAAGGGGTCGACGACGGTCACGGGGCCTCAGCTCCGGTTCGCGCTCGGGCTACGCTCGCACTACTTCCGGTTGGGCTGAACCTCGGTCCACCGGCTCGATCCGAGGGGGAATCGACCTGATGAGGCACCTGTCCGTCGCTCTGACCACGCTCGTCCTGGCCGGGGGCGGGTTGGTCGCCCCAGCGGCGGCCGCAACCCCGGCGACCGGTGCTGCGCCGGCGCGCGCGGCGTCGTCCGGACAGGACGTCTCGCTGGAACGGTTCGAGCGCCCGAAGCACCGCGCGGTGGAGGCGGCGCGGAGCCGCGGTGAACGCCGTCTGGCACGGACCACGGCGCGCACCGCCGTCCCGAGCGCACCCGTGGTCTCGGAGATCGCTCCCCGGACCGTCCCGTCGTTCTCGATGGTCGGCGCCACCTGGTCGCCGACCCCCGGACTGGGGGACGTGGTGGTGCAGGTGCGCACGCGCACCGCCGACGGGTGGGGTGCCTGGCAGGAGATCCCGCAGGACGAGGAGACGGTGGAGGCCGGGCGGCCCGGCACCGAGCCCATGTACGTGGGGGAGTCCGATGCCGTGGCGCTGCAGGTCGCCTCCAGCTCGGGATCGGTGCCTCGCGGGCTCAGGCTCGAGACCCTCGACCTCGGGTCCGACGGCGCAGGCTCCGCGACCTCGGCGAGTGCACCTGTGAACAGCCTGGCCCAAGCCGCCGACGCCTCGCCCACGTTCACGCCCAAGCCGGCCGTCATCAGCCGTTCCTCCTGGGGGGCCTCGGCGGGTGGCTCGTGCGACAGCCCCCGCGTCGGCATGACGACGTTCGGCGTGACGCTGCACCACACGGCCGGCTCGAACTCCTACACGAAGGCGCAGTCGCGCTCGATCGTGCGGGGCATCCAGTCGTACCACGTGAAGAGCCGCGACTGGTGCGACATCGGGTACAACGTGCTCGTCGACAAGTACGGGCAGATCTTCGAGGGCCGCAAGGGCGGACTCGATCGCACGGTCCGCGGCGCCCACGCAGGGAACGCGAAGGTCAACACCTACTCCATGGGGGTGTCGATGATGGGCAACTACGACACCGCCAACGTCGGCACGGCCACGCGCTCCGCCCTGGTGAAGGTCATCGGCTGGCGCCTGGGCACGTTCTACCGGGGCGCCAAGGGCACCTGGTCGGCTGACGGCAAGACCTACCAGGTGATCCACGGGCACCGCGACGTCCTGGGGACGGCGTGCCCCGGACGCAACGGCTACGCCTACCTGCCGACGCTGCGCAACAGCGTCGCGTCGTACATCGCCGACTACGACTCCGAGATCAAGCGGTACGCCGCGAAGCTCGGCCGCGACCTGACGGGCTACCCGTACGCCAGCGAGTACGGGAACGCGACCCAGCGCAAGACCTTCTTCCAGGCCATGGAGCTGTACTGGAAGCAGGGCGTCGGCGTGTTCTGGGTCGGCGGCCTGGTGCGTGGCGAGTACAACCACCTCGGCGCCCACGCCGGAGTGATGGGGTTCCCCACGGCCCTGCACGTCCGCACCGCGGATCCGGCCGTGAGCGTGCAGCGCTTCGAGCGCGGCAGCGTCTACCGGGTGGTCCGCGGCTCGGGCACGATCGCGCTCGGCATCCACGGCGGCATCGAGGACCTGTACCGCGAGCTGGGGGAGTCCGAGGGACGCCTCGGCGCTCCCGAGACGCGGGTCTACCGCAAGCCGGGCCTGTCCCGAGCGCGGTTCGACGGCGGCATCATCACGCAGCGTGACGGCAGCCCTGCGGAGGTCGCGTACCGGTGAGCGCGGCGGCGCGCAGCGTCGTGGATACTCGCACCATGCAGTCGATCGGGCGGTCCCTGGCCATCGCGGCCCTCGCGAACATCGGTTCCTTCGGTCTCACCGCCTGGTTGCTCGACGGGTTCGACATCCGCCTCGGCGGCTTCGTCGCAGCGGTCGTCCTGTTCACGGTGCTCGCGGTCGGACTGCGTCGCGCGACCACCACCCTGGCGCCGCGGCTCGCTCGACCGTCGGCCGTGATCGGCGGCCTCGTGGTCACGGCAGCGGCCCTCGTGCTGACGGACGCATTGGTGCCCCGCCGTGGGTTCGACCTGGAGGGGCCGTGGACCTGGGCGATCGTGATCCTGGTCGTCTGGGCCGCAGGGGTGGCCTACGGCGAGGTCGACACCCAGGCCCCGGCGGACGTGCCGCCCGTCGAGGCCTGAGGGCCGCTACTCCGCAGCGGGGGCGTCGGCGATCGTCGCGACGACCTCGCCGGCACCGATCGTGGCGCCGATCTCGGCCGAGAGCCCGGTGACGGTGCCCGCCTTGTGCGCGGTGATGGGCTGCTCCATCTTCATGGCCTCGATGACGAGCACGGTGTCGCCGGCGGCGACCTCCTGGCCCTCCTCGACGGCGACCTTGACCACGGTGCCCTGCATGGGCGAGGTGAGGGAGTCACCGGACGCAGCGGCGCCCGCGGCCTTGCCGCCCTTGCGCTTCTGCTTCTTGGCGCCACCGCTCGCGGCGCCGGCCACGGCTCCGAGCCCGCCGGGGAGGACGACCTCCACGCGCTTGCCGGCCACCTCGACGACGACCCGCTCGCGCTCGGCGGGCTCGTCGGTCTCGGAGGCGCCCGCGTACGGCTCGAGCTGGTTGTCGTAGTCGGTCTCGATCCACGTCGTGTAGACGTCGAACGATCCGTCGGACGCGTTGTAGGCCGGGTCGTCCAGCACGTCGCGGTGGAAGGGGATGACCGTCGGCATGCCGTCGACGACGAACTCGTCGAGGGCACGGCGGGAGCGCTCGATGGCCTGCTCGCGGGTGCGCCCGGTGACGATGAGCTTGGCGATGAGCGAGTCGAACGCGCCCGGCACGGTCTCGCCCTCCTCGTAGCCGCCGTCGAGGCGGACGCCCGGGCCGCTCGGGGGAGCCCACTTCGTGAGCGTGCCCGGAGCCGGGAGGAAGCCGCGGCCACCGTCCTCGGCGTTGATGCGGAACTCGATCGAGTGGCCGATGATCTCCGGGTCGCCGTAGCCGAGCTCCTCGCCGGCGGCGATGCGGAACATCTCGCGCACGAGGTCGATGCCCGTGACCTCCTCGGAGACGCAGTGCTCGACCTGCAGGCGCGTGTTGACCTCGAGGAAGCTGATGGTGCCGTCGGCGGCGACGAGGAACTCGCACGTGCCGGCGCCCACGTAGCCGGCCTCCTTGAGGATGGCCTTCGACGAATCGTAGAGGCGCGCCAGCTGGTCGTCGGACAGGAACGGCGCGGGGGCCTCCTCCACCAGCTTCTGGTGGCGGCGCTGCAGCGAGCAGTCGCGCGTGGAGACCACGACGACGTTGCCGTGGCTGTCGGCCAGGCACTGCGTCTCGACGTGGCGGGGCTTGTCGAGGAACTTCTCCACGAGGCACTCGCCGCGACCGAAGGCGCTGACGGCCTCGCGGACGGCGGACTCGTAGGCGTCGGGGATCTCCTCGAGGGTCTTGGCGACCTTGAGGCCACGACCGCCACCACCGAAGACGGCCTTGATGGCGACCGGCAGACCGTTCTCCTGGGCGAAGGCCACCACCTCGTCGGCGTCTTTGACGGGGTCCTTGGTGCCGGGAGCGAGCGGGGCGTTCGCCGTCTGGGCGATCTGCTTGGCCTTGGCCTTGTCGCCGAGGGCCTCGATCGCCGCGGGCGGTGGGCCGATCCAGACGAGTCCGGCGTCGATGACGGCCTGGGCGAACTCGGCGTTCTCGGCGAGGAAGCCGTAGCCCGGGTGCACGCTGTCGGCGCCCGAGCGCTGGGCGACGGCCACGATCTTCTCGATCGAGAGGTAGGAGTCGCCCGGGGTCGAGCCCTCCAGGGAGTAGGCCTCGTCGGCGAGCCGGACGAACAAGGCGTCGCGGTCGGGCTCGGCGTAGACGGCGACGCTGCCGATGCCGGCGTCCTTGCAGGCTCGGACCACGCGGACCGCGATCTCTCCACGGTTGGCGATCAGGACCTTCTGCAGGGGCTTGCTCACGGACGGCTCTCCTCGGGATGGACAGGCTGGGCGGGGGCGGGCACTGCCTGCCGAGTGTAGGGGGCAGGACGGCCCGAGGGTGGATGAGGTACGTCACGCGGACGTCCGACCGTCGGGTTAACGAGTGTTAACCTGGGGGCATGGTCGACGTCGCACAGCTGTCCGGTCTCTCCCGCGAGCACGAGGACTTCCGCCGCACGGTGCGGGAGTTCGCCGAGTCGAGGATCGCGCCGCACGTCGCGCAGTGGGACCGCGAGCACCACTTCCCGGTCGACGTCGTGCGCGAGATGGGCGACCTCGGTCTGTTCGGCCTCACGGCGCCGGAGGAGTACGGCGGCGCAGGCGCGGACTTCACCAGCCTGTGCGTCGCGATCGAGGAGCTCGGTCGCGTCGACCAGTCGATGGGCATCACGCTCCAGGCCGGGGTCGGTCTCGGGATCAACCCGATCGTCGCGTTCGGCACCGCGGAGCAGAAGGAGCGCTGGCTGCCCGACCTGGTCGCCGGTCGCGCCCTGGCGGGCTTCGGCCTCACCGAGCCCGGAGCCGGCTCCGACGCGGGTGCCACGCGCACCCGCGCCGTGCTCGACGGCGACACCTGGGTGGTCGACGGCGCCAAGCAGTTCATCACCAACTCCGGCAACGACCTGACGTCGGTCGTCACCGTCACCGCACGTACCGGGGAGCGCGCCGACGGGCGTCCTGAGATCTCGGCGATCATGGTGCCCGCGGGAACGCCCGGGTTCGTGGCCGAGCCCGCCTACGACAAGCTCGGGTGGCACATCTCCGACACCCACCCGCTGGCCTTCACGGGGGCGCGGGTCCCCGCCGACCACCTGCTCGGCGAGCGCGGCCGTGGCTACGCCCAGTTCCTCGCCACGCTCGACGACGGCCGCATCGCGATCTCGGCGCTCTCGGTCGGCTGCCTGCAGGCCTGCCTCGACCTGTGCGTGCAGTACGCGGGGGAGCGGCAGACGTTCGGGGTGCCGATCGGTGCGAAGCAGGGTGTGGCCTTCCAGATCGCCGACCTCGCCGTGCTGCTCGAGGGGGCGCGGGCCCTGACCTACCGGGCCGCAGCCCTGAAGGACGCCGGAGCCCCGTACGCCGTGGTCAAGCAGGCCGCGTCGGTGGCCAAGCTGCACGCGACGGAGTCGGCCGTGACCGGCACCCGCATCGCGACGCAGGTCTTCGGCGGGTACGGCTTCATGGAGGAGTACCCCGTGGCCCGGTTCTACCGCGACGCCAAGATCCTGGAGATCGGCGAGGGGACCAGCGAGGTGCAGCGCATGCTGATCGCCCGCGGGCTGGGTCTGCCCGTCGAGTGACTCACGGGCAGGTCAGGCCTGCGGTGCCGTCGCACAGATCCGTGCGCGACCGTCACCGGGCGTGCCGCTGCCGGCCGTTCCCAGGCGACGACCAGGCCCCGGACTCCGTCAGAGGCTGACGAGCGCGCGGCAGGGAAGCGGCACGTGGCGCACCTGGTCGCCGAAGTCGACCTGGGCCGACCGGGTGCCCTGCAGGCTCACGATCCGGCCGAGACCGTAGGTGTCGTGGCTGACGCGCGAAGCCACCTCGTAGACCGCGTCCGGCTCCACCGCCTGGGGCTGGAAGGGGCTGGACGCGTGGAACTTGCGACGAGGGGCCATGTCCCCATTCTCTCATCTTCCTGCACGTTCCGGTACCGAGTTCTCGTCACACGCTCGCTCGCCGAGCTCGTCACACCGCGCCGGGACGATTCCAGAGGTCGGTCCAGACGACGTCGAGATCGGCCACGAGGTCGCGCAGGAGCGGCAGGCTGATGCCCACCACGGTGTGGGGATCGCCCTCGATCCCGCGGACGAACGCGCCGCCCAGGCCGTCGATCGTGAAGGCTCCGGCCACGTGCAGCGGCTCCCCGGTGGCGACGTACGCGTCGATCTCGGCGTCGCTGACGTCGGCGAAGTGCACGACGGTGGAGGCCGCGTCGACGACCTCCCGGCCGGCACGGCGGACGCAGTGCCCGGTGTGCAGCACGCCCGAGCGACCACGCATCCGACGCCACCGGGCGCGCGCGGTCGCGGCGTCGCCGGGCTTCCCCAGGATCTCGCCCTCGAAGGCGAGCACCGAGTCGCAGCCGACGACGAGCGCGTCCGGGTCGTCGACCGTCGCCGCGACCGCGCGGCACTTCAGCTGCGCCAAGGCCGCGGCCAGGTTCGCGGCGTCGCGTGACTGCACCTGCGACTCGTCGACCCCGGAGACGACCACCTCCGGCTCGATGCCGGCCGCTCGCAGCGTCGCGAGCCGGGCGGGGGACTGTGAGGCCAGGACCATGCGCACCATGGGCCCATCGTGGCAGGACCGCTCTCGACCCCCATCGGTGGATCCGCAACATCAGGGGTGCTTCGGGGCGGCCATCGGTGGATCGGCAACCTCAGCGCCGTCCCTGCGGTTGAGGATCCACCGATGACGAGGGCGGCGCGGCGTCAGTCGGGCAACCGCGGTGGGGACCCGTACGTCGCGGGCTCGGCGCGGAGGTCCGGGTGGGCTAGGACGGCGTCGACGAGCGCCTGCGAGCCGCCGATCGTCAGGCTGTCGTCGTCCACGTCCTGGGCGATGCACCACGACCGGTCCTGCGGCCAGACGAACGAGGCGGGAGCCAGCCGACGTGGCCAGTCCGGCGCCTCGGGGCGGGCGCCCCAGCGACCGACGTCGGACAGCGGGCCGCGGAAGAGCAGGTAGGCCCGGAACCCGTCCAGGTCGGCCCGCGGCGCCTTCATCACGGCGTCGTCGAACGCCGGCGGGATCCGCGGTGGCCTGGGGCGGCGGAAGACCCGGCCGAAGCCGGTGAGCGCCGGGCTCTGGTAGAGCATCGAGACGGCATCGCCACCCTCGATGTCGCCCCACCCCTCCCAGAGGGCGAAGACCGCGTCGTCGGGCGTCGAGGTGTGGGCGGTCGCCAGGTGGACGACGTCGGCGTGGACGACGTCGTCAGTTCGTTCCGGTGAGTCGTCCCTGTCGAACGGGACCTGCGCGTACGCCTCGAAGCCCGGCGGTCCCTGGCCGGCGATGACACCCCAGTCCGCGTCGGCCCGCACGATCCAGTCCGCCGCCGACACGTCGGGCTCGTGGCGCAGGGTCATGCAGGACTCAGGCCCAGGCGGAGCGACGCCAGGCGTCGGGGCCCACACGGTGCGGCGTGCGGTGCGCGCGCACCGGGTGTCCCCACTCGCTGCGCGGTGCCGGCTTCGCGCCCGCTGCGGCGTTCGCGGCAGCTGCGTTGCGTGCGGCCACGACGGCCACGAGCGCCGCCAGCTCCTCGGGCGACAGGTCGCCGCGGACCACCCGCAGCACCGGCGTGACCGGTGCTGCGGGCGTCTGCTCGGCGGCGTCGGCCACAGGCGTCGTCTCGTCGCTCATCAGAGCGGGATGTTCCCGTGCTTCTTGGGCGGGAGCGTCTCGCGCTTGGTGCGCAGCAGGCGCAGGGCCTTGGTGACCTCGGCGCGGGTCTGCGACGGCTCGATCACGCCGTCGATGTAGCCGCGCTCGGCCGCCACGTACGGGTTGCAGAGCGTGTCCTCGTACTCGGTCATCAGCTCGGCACGCTTGGCCTCGGGGTCGTCGGCCGCAGCCACCTCGCGGCGGTACAGGATGTTGACGGCACCGGAGGCGCCCACGACGGCGATCTGGCCGGTGGGCCACGACAGGTTCACGTCGGCGCCGAGGTGCTTGGAGCCCATGACGTCGTACGCGCCGCCGTAGGCCTTGCGCGTGATGATCGTGACGAGCGGGACCGTGGCCTCGGCGTAGGCGTAGATGAGCTTGGCGCCGCGGCGGATGATGCCGTTCCACTCCTGCTCGGTGCCCGGCAGGAAGCCCGGCACGTCCACGAACGTGAGCACGGGGATGTTGAACGCGTCGCAGGTGCGCACGAAGCGGGCGGCCTTCTCGGAGGCGTCGATGTCGAGGCAGCCGGCCAGCTGCATGGGCTGGTTGCCCACCACGCCGACACTGCGACCCTCGACCCGGCCGAAGCCGATCACGAGGTTCGGCGCGAACAGCGGCTGGACCTCGAGGAAGTCGCCGTCGTCGAGCACGGACTCCATCACGGTGCGGATGTCGTAGGGCTGGTTGGCCGAGTCCGGGATCAGCGTGTCGAGCGCCAGGTCGGTCTCGTTGCGCTCCAGGTCGACGCCCTCGTCGTAGACCGGCGCCTCCTCCATGTTGTTCTGCGGCAGGAACGAGATGAGCGCCTTCACGTACTCGAGGGCGTCCTCCTCGTCGGAGGCCAGGTAGTGGGCGTTGCCGCTGCGCGTGTTGTGCGTGCGGGCACCGCCCAGCTCCTCCATGGTCACGTCCTCGCCGGTGACCGTCTTGATGATGTCGGGCCCGGTGATGAACATGTTCGACTTCTCGTCGACCATGACGGTGAAGTCGGTGACCGCGGGGGAGTAGACGTGGCCGCCGGCGCACGAGCCCATGATGAGCGAGATCTGGGGGATGACGCCCGACGCGTGCACGTTGCGGCGGAAGATCTCGCCGTACAGGCCGAGCGAGACCACACCCTCCTGGATGCGGGCGCCGGCGCCCTCGTTGATGCCGATGATGGGGCAGCCCGACTTGATGGCGAGGTCCATGACCTTGGTGATCTTCTCGCCGTACACCTCGCCGAGGCTGCCGCCGAAGACGCTGAAGTCCTGGCTGAAGACGCACACCTGGCGGCCGTCGATCGTGCCGTATCCGGTGATGACGCCGTCGCCGAGCGGCCGGTTGTTCTCGAGCCCGAACTTGGTGGAGCGGTGCCGGGCCAGTGCGTCGAGCTCGACGAAGGAGCCCTCGTCGAACAGCTGGTCGATGCGCTCGCGGGCGCTCTGGCGGCCCTTCGCGTGCTGCTTCTCGGCCGCCCGCTCGGCGACCTCGACGGTCGCCTCGTGGTGCCGGCGCCGGAAGTCGTCCAGCTTCCCGGCGGTCGTGTGCAGCTCCGGACGCTCTTCGATCTCTGCCTCTGCTTCGCTCACGTGGGTCAGAGTAACGATCCTCGACGCGCCGTGGTGTGTGAGGCTTGACGCATGAGCAGCGACCGTCGCGACACGCCGGGGCCCGGGGGGCGCGATCCCCTCGACGTCGACGAGCTGCGTCGCGTGCTGCTGCTCGAGGGGAGCGTGTGGACGGGCCTCGAGGTCTCCGCGTCCACCACGAGCACCAACGCCGACGTCGTCGCCGCGGTGGGTGCCGGCGCTCCCGAGGGCCTCGTGGTCGCGACCGAGCACCAGACCGCCGGCCGGGGGCGGCTCGACCGGCGGTGGGAGACGCCGCCGGGGGCGGGGCTCATGGTCTCGGTGCTTCTGCGCCCCGACGGCGTCGCCCTGCCGCAGTGGACCTGGCTGCCGCTGCTGACGGGCCTCGCGGTCGACCTGACGGCGCGGGACTGCGGTGTGACCTCCGGGCTGAAGTGGCCCAACGACGTGCTCGTCGAGGGCCGCAAGATCAGCGGGATCCTGCTCGAGCGTGCCGACGGGCCCGCCGGTCCTGCCGCCGTGGTGGGGATCGGCCTCAACGTGTCGACGACGCCGGACGAGCTGCCGGTGCCCACGGCGACCTCCCTCGCGATCGAGGGGGCCACCACCGTCGACCGGGGGGTCGTCCTCCAGCTCCTGCTGGGCCACCTCGAGCGGCTCTACCGGCCGTGGTTGGCGAGCGCCGGTGACCCGGCGCTCCTGCGGCGCGACTACCTCGAGCAGAGCGTGACCCTCGGGTCGCGCGTGCGGGTCGAGCTGCCCGACGGGTCCACGCTGACCGGCGTCGCCCACGACATCGACCCGCTCGGCCGGCTCGTCGTGGACGGGCGGGCGATCAGCGCGGGCGACGTGACCCACGTCCGTGCCGTCGGCTGAGCCTTCCGCCGCCCGTGCGACCAGCGGGTCCCCAGGTCACCCACGTCGTCGGGAGGCTCGACGACGGAGGCCTTTGCCCAGACGTCGCCCGCGGCCCGTGCGCCACGTGGGAGGATCAGCCCATGGCCCTCTCACGCAAGCTGATGATGGACGGTGAACAGACCGTCGCGACGACCCGGACGCACGTCAAGGTGCTGTTCGTGCCGCTGGTCATCCTGTTGGCGGTCGCCTTCGCCGGAGGCTTCCTCGCCGCCCAGGTCGGCAACAGCGGGGACGGGTACGTGCGCTGGGTGATCATCGGCATCGCCGTCGTGCTCGTCCTGTGGGGCAGCGTGCTGCCGTTCGTGCGCTGGTTCCTCTGGACCTACACGCTGACCAACAAGCGCATCGTCGAGCAGAAGGGCATCCTGACGCGCGAGGGGCGGGTCATCCCGCTCAGCCGCATCAACGACGTCTCGTTCGAGAAGAACCTCAACGACCGCATCCTCGGCTGCGGGACCCTCATCATCCACAACGCGAGCGACGAGGCCGGCCTGGAGCTGCGCGACATCCCGCGCATCGAGGGCTTCCACCGCACCGTCAGCAACCTCGTGTTCGACTCGCACCGCCAGAGCGATGAATCGGTCTGAGCTGCGTGACGAGCTCGCCCGCCTGATCCTGCAGGAGGGCATGGAGCTCACGGGTGAGCAGGTCGCCGGGAAGGCCGGGCTCGACCTCGACCGCGCCGAGCGGCTCTGGCGCTCGCTGGGCTTCGCCGACAGCGGCGACGATCCGGCCTACGGCGAGCACGACGTGGCCGCCGCGCGACTCGCTGCGCTGGCGCTCGAGGAGGGCGTCCTCGAGGAACGCACCATCTTCCGGATGACCAGGGCGCTCGGCCAGACGCTGGCGCGGCTGGCCGACTGGGAGGTCCAGACGATCGTCGACCAGGTGGAGTCCGACGTCGAGTCGGGCCGGGCCGCGAGCCGCCTGGAGAGCGCCGTCGCGATCGCCGAGCACGTGGGGCCGGGCTTCGAACGGCTCCTGCTGTACGCCTGGCGGCGTCACCTGGCCGCCGCGGCCGGCCGCCTCGAGGCGCTCGGGGCCGTCGACGCCGAGCTGCTGTCGACCACCATGAGCATCGGCTTCGCCGACCTGTCGCGGTTCACCGCCATGACCAACACGCTCGACGACGCCCGCCTCGGCGAGCTCGTGGAGAACTTCGAGACCCGGTGCACCGACGTCGTCACGTCGCGTGACGGCCGTGTCATCAAGGCCCTCGGCGACGCCGTGCTGTTCGTGAACCCCGATCCGCGTGAGGCCACGCTCACGGCGCTCGAGCTCGTGGCCAACATCGGCTCGCGCGACGACCTGCCCGACGTGCGGGTCGGCCTGGCCACCGGCTCGGTCATCAGCAGGCTGGGCGACGTCTTCGGCCCGCCCGTGAACCTGGCCGCGCGCCTCTCCCACGTGGCCCGCAGCAACCGGGTGCTCGTCGACGACGAGACCGCCGGACACCTCACCGACGACGAGTTCGAGATGCGCGCGCTGCCCCCGCGGCCGCTGCGCGGCTTCGGCAACGTCTCGCCCATCACCATCAGCCGCCGGCGGGCGTTCCGTCCGCGCACGGTGCGGCGCTGGTAGCGGGGGACGTCGGAGGGCGGACGAGGGGTCAGTAGGCTCCTGCCATGCCGCTGACCCCGCACCTGGCCGTCGTCGGTGGCGGCCAGCTCGCCCGCATGATGCAGGTGCCCGCCGTGGCCCTCGGGCTCCGCATCCGCCTGCTGGCCGAGGGCCCCGACGTCTCGGCCGCACAGGTGGTGCCCGACCAGCTGGTGGGCGACCACACCGACCTCGCCGACCTGCGTGCCGTGTGCGACGGCGTGCCCGTCGTGACGTTCGACCACGAGCACGTGCCGCCGGCCCACCTGCGCACGCTCGAGGCGGAGGGACACGTGCCTCGGCCCGGGCCCGACGCCCTGCTGTACGCACAGGACAAGGGCGAGATGCGGGTGCGCCTCAGCGTGCTCGGCCTGCCGTGCCCGCTCTTCCTCCTGCTGCCGAGTGAGGCGGAGGAGGCCCTCGCCGAGCTCGAGGACTTCGGCTACCCCGCGGTGCTCAAGACCACCCGGGGCGGCTACGACGGCAAGGGTGTCTGGGTGGTCCGGTCCGAGGACGAGGCGGCCGAGGTCCTGGCCGCTGCCGACGGCCAGGAGCTCGTCGCCGAGGAGCTGGTGGACTTCCGTCGCGAGCTCAGTGCCCAGGTGGCCCGCAACCCCTCCGGCGAGGTCGTCGCCTACCCGGTCGTGCAGTCGACGCAGGTCGACGGCATCTGCAAGGAGGTCGTGGCGCCGGCTCCCGACCTCGACCCCGCCCTCGCGCAGGAGGCCACCGACGTCGCGGTGCGCGTCGCCACCGCGCTGGGGGTCACCGGCATGCTCGCCGTCGAGCTGTTCGAGACCAGCGACGGACGCGTGCTCGTCAACGAGCTGGCGATGCGCCCGCACAACACCGGTCACTGGAGCATCGACGGCGCCGCCACGAGCCAGTTCGAGAACCACCTGCGCGCCGTCCTGGACCTGCCCCTCGGCCCGGCGACGCCGCACGCCTCCTGGTCGGTCATGGTCAACGTGCTCGGTGGCGCGGTGCAGGACCTCGAGGCGCAGGAGGCCGTCGTCCTGGCCGCCGTGCCGCACGCCAAGGTGCACCTGTACGGCAAGGCCGTGAAGCCCGGTCGCAAGGTCGGCCACGTGACCGTCGTCGGCGACGACCTCGACGTGGTGCTGGCCGACGCGCGTCGCGCGGCCGCCCTCCTCCAGGACGGCTGACGACGTCCTCCACGTCGCCCTCCCGACACCACCCGCCGGCACCGCCCCCCTGAGCGGTGACTTCTCCACCGAATGTGCGGAGACCCGGTGCGCGGTGCGGATTCCACCGTCTCGGCGCTGGGGCGGTGGAGTCCGCACCGCTCGACCGCACCCGGCACCTCTCGGTGGAGAACTCACCGCTCGGGGGGAGGGGCGGCGCCGGACCTCGCTAGGATCGCGGCCATGAGCGCAACGCCCCGCGTGGGCATCGTCATGGGGTCGGACTCGGACTGGCCGGTCATGGAGGCAGCGGCGCAGGCGTGCGCCGAGCTGGGGGTGGCGTACGAGGCCGACGTCGTCTCGGCCCACCGGATGCCCGACGAGATGCTCGCCTACGGGCGTGACGCGCACACGCGCGGCATCGAGGTGATCATCGCCGGTGCCGGCGGCGCGGCGCACCTGCCCGGGATGCTGGCCGCGGTCACGCCCCTGCCCGTCATCGGGGTGCCGGTGCCGCTGAAGTACCTCGACGGCATGGACTCGCTGCTCTCGATCGTGCAGATGCCCGCGGGCGTCCCCGTGGCCACGGTCTCGATCGGCAACGCCCGCAACGCCGGACTCCTCGCCGTGCGCATCCTCGCCGTCGGCGACGACGTGCTCACCGGGCGCATGCTGGACTTCCAGGCCGAGCTGGCCGACGCCGCCCGCGCCAAGGGCGAGGCGATCCGCGACCGCTGAGGAGGGCTCAGACGGTGGAGCCGGTGAGCCCGAGCGTGCGGTCCGTCCAGTCCTTGAGGTCGGAGTACAGCGACGGGTTCTCGCCGAGCGACAGGCCGTAGGACGGCACGATCTCCTTGAGCTGCGGCCGCCACCCCTCGATCTGCCCGGGGAAGCAGCGCTCCAGCACGTCGAGCATCGCGGAGACCGCGGTGGAGGCGCCCGGCGAGGCGCCCAGCAGGCCGGCGATGGACCCGTCGGCGGCGTTCACGACAGTGGTGCCGAACTCGAGGGACCCGCCGAAGCGGCCCTTCTTGCGCACCACCTGAACGCGCTGGCCGGCCGTGATGAGCTCCCAGTCCTCCTCCTCGGCGAGCGGGGCGAAGGCACGCAGGTCCTCGACCTTGCGGCCGCGGGTCTTGGCGAGCTCGAGGACCAGGTACTTGATGAGCCCCCACGAGGTGACGCCGATGGCGGCCATCGGCATGAGGTTGTGCGGACGGATCGAGAGGGGCAGGTCGGTGAACGAGCCCTCCTTGAGGAACTTGGGCGTCCAGCCGGCGTAGGGGCCGAACAACAGCGACCGCTTGCCGCCGATCACGCGGGTGTCGAGGTGCGGCACCGACATCGGCGGGGCGCCGACGGCGGCCATGCCGTAGACCTTCGCCTCGTGCTTCTCGGTGACCGTGTCGTCGAGGCAGCGGATGAACTGCCCGCTCACGGGGAACCCGGCGAAGCCCTTGATCTCCTCGATGCCGGACTTCTGGAGCAGCTGGATCGCGCCGCCGCCTGCGCCCACGAACACGAACTTGGCGGAGATGGTGACCGTGCGGTCCTCGGTCCGGTCCTTGACCTTGACGCGCCAGGTGCCATCGGTGTCGCGGCCGAGGTTCTTGACCTCGTGGCCGTAGCGCACGTCGGCGCCCTGGGCGGTGAGGGTGCCGAGCATCTGGGCGGTCAGGGAGCCGAAGTCCACGTCGGTGCCGTGGTCGGTCCAGCTGATGGCCACGTCCTCGCGCTCGTCGCGCCCCTCGGCCATGAGGGGCAGGCGCCGGGCGAACTCGTCACGGTCGTGGATGAAGTCGAGTCCGGCGAAGAGCGGGTGGCCGGCGAGGGTGTCGTGGCGCTTGCGCAGGTACTCCACGTTCTCCGCACCGCGCACGAAGCTCACGTGCGGCACGGGGTTGATGAACGTCGACGGGTCCTTGAGCAAGCCGTTGTCCACACCGTGCGCCCAGAACTGGCGCGACAGCTGGAACTGCTCGTTGACGGTGATCGCCTTCGACACGTCGACGCTGCCGTCGGGCTGCTGCGGCGTGTAGTTGAGCTCGCAGAGCGCGGAGTGGCCGGTGCCGGCGTTGTTCCAGGGGTCGCTGCTCTCCAGCGCCGGGGCCTCGAGGCGCTCCAGGACCGTGACGGACCAGTCGGGCTGCAGGGTCTTCAGCAGCGAGCCGAGCGTGGCGCTCATGACGCCGGCGCCGACGAGCAGCACGTCGGTCGTGATGCGCGTGGGTGTGGCGGACTGACGTACGGGGGATGCGGGCGTGTTCAACGCGGACTCTCCTGGATCTCACCGGGGCAACGACGTGGTCGACGTCTGCAGCACCGTCAAATCTCCCGCGTGAGGCACGGTGAGCGCGACTCGAAACGGTGTGATCTTGCTCAGGAGGTGTGTGATGTTCCTCGCGTCGGGGCCGCCGGGCCCTGCGGCCCGTCAGTACAGGGCGGCGCGGTAGGACTCGCCGTAGTAGGCGGCGATCTCCTCGAGCGTCTCGTCGGGCCGCTCGAGGGCGTGGGCGATCTCGGGCCGTGACGGCACGGAGTCCGGCCGCCACGTGCTCGGCTCCCACAGCTCGGACCTCAGGAACGCCTTGGCGCAGTGGAAGAAGACCTGCTCGACCGCGACCTCGCAGACCAGCACCGGTCGGTGTCCCTTGACCTCGAGGTGCTCGAGGTAGGGCGGCGGCGCGTGGTCGGTGCGCAGCAGCCGGGCCCGCCCGTTGACGCGCAGCGTGTCGCCGCGACCCGGGACGACGAACAGCAGTCCGACGTGGGGGTTGGTGAGCACGTTGAGGTAGCCGTCGGCCCGACGGTTGCCCGGCCGCTCGGCCAGGGCGATGGTGTGCTCGTCGACCACGTGCACGAGCGACCCGGCCGGGTCGCCCTTGGGTGACACGTCGCACGAGCCGTCAGCTGCCGACGTCGACAGCAGGCAGAGCGGGGAGGCATCGAGCCACGCGACGTGGAGCGGGTGCAGGCGGTCCCGGTCCTTCGCGACGGTGCGGGGCAGGGGGGTGCCGAGCACCTCGCGGAGCTCGTCGACGTCGTGGATCTCGGCCATGGCGACACGCTAGCCCCCGACCGGTGCGCAGCCGAGGCGCTCCGCCGCGGGTCGGCGGTCGCGCCTCGGGTCAGTGGTCGCGGATGAACGACGTGACGCGGGTGAGCGTCGGGGTCCGCGGCGCCGAGCCGAAGCCGAATCGGACGGGCGGGTCCACGGGCGCCAGCGGGCCGAGGTCCTGGCCGTCCCACGCGACGGACGCGGACTCCACCCCCCACGCGTCGGAGGCGGCGTACCACTCCGTGCGTCCCCGACCGGCGCTGCCGTGGGTGCGCACGCCCGGCATCACGCGTCGTGCGATCGGGTCGCAGAAGCGCGCCCAGGCCTCGCGGTGCGCGAGGGGAGTCGGGACGGCCTGCAGCAGCCAGCCGATCGGCGCACGCGTCCCGGGAGTCCAGCGGGCGCTCAGTGGGCCGGCGTCGATGCCCCATCCGGCGAGCGCCACGGGGACGATCCGGACGTCGTCGAAGGTGTAGGTGGTCGAGACCAGGTCGGCGATGCGCTCGTCGGGGGCGAGCAGCACGCGGTGCCCGTCGGGGCGCTCGACCATCGCATCGGCGAAGCGGCCGTACGGGCTCCGATCCCACATGCCCACGACGACCCGGGTGCCGCTGGTGGTGCCGAGCCCGACGATGTGGCCGTCGAATCGTTGGATCACGCCTCACAGTGTGGGCGATCCCACGCGTCCCGGCAGTGTGAGCGGAGGGCGGGCGACGTACTATTGCTAGGTCGTCCTAGTATTTCGATCTTCGTCAAGCATCTGGAGCCGCACCGTGTCCGACATGTTCGTGTTGTCCGAGGAGCACCAGGCCATCCGCGAGGCGGTCCGGGCCGTGGCCGAGGCCAAGGTCGCGCCCTTCGCCGCCGAGGTCGACGAGGAGGCTCGCTACCCCCGCGAGGCCCACGAGGCACTCGTGGCGGCCGACTTCCACGCCCCCCACGTCCCGGAGGAGTACGGCGGAGCCGGTGCCGACGCGCTGGCCACGGTGCTGGTCATCGAGGAGATCGCTCGCGTCGACGTCTCGGCGTCGCTCATCCCGGCCGTGAACAAGCTCGGGTCGCTCCCGGTCATCCTCGGAGGCGACGAGCGGATCAAGAAGGACTACCTCTCGCGCCTCGCGGCCGGCGAGGGCTTCAGCTACTGCCTCTCCGAGCCCGACGCCGGGTCCGACGCCGCGAACCAGAAGACCCGCGCGGTGCGCGACGGCGACCACTGGGTGCTCAACGGCACCAAGCGCTGGATCAGCAACGCGGGGGAGTCGGAGTTCTACACCGTCCTCGCGCAGGCCGACCCCGAGAAGCGCAGCAAGGGCATCACGGCCTTCGTGGTGGAGAAGTCCGACGAGGGCGTCTCGTTCGGAGCGCCCGAGAAGAAGCTGGGCATCAAGGGCTCGCCCACGCGGGAGGTCTACCTCGACGACGTCCGCATCCCCGAGGACCGCATCATCGGCGACGTCGGCCAGGGCTTCGCCCTCGCCATGCAGACGCTCGACCACACCCGTGTGACGATCGCCGCGCAGGCGGTCGGCGTCGCGCAGGGCGCCCTCGACTACGCGCTCGGCTACGTCCAGGAGCGCCAGCAGTTCGGCAAGCCGATCAGCGACTTCCAGGGACTGCAGTTCATGATCGCCGACATGGGCATGAAGATCGAGGCCGCGCGCCAGCTCACCTATGCCGCTGCGGGTCGGTCCGAGCGCGGCGACAAGGACCTCACGTTCTTCGGCGCCGCGGCGAAGGCCTTCGCCTCCGACACCGCCATGCAGGTCACCCTCGATGCCGTGCAGCTCCTGGGTGGGTACGGGTACACCCGCGACTACCCGGTGGAGCGGATGATGCGCGACGCCAAGATCACCCAGATCTACGAGGGCACGAACCAGGTCCAGCGGATCGTCATGGCTCGTCAGCTGCTCGCGGGGATCCAGTCGGACCTCTGAACGGAGCGCTTGACCTCGAGTGGACTTGAGGTTCTAGGGTCGTGAGGACGAGGAAGGGAGACGGCATGGGCACGCGCACGGACGTGGAGACCGGGGCCGACGCGATCTCGACCCACGGCTCCGCCGGTGTGGCCGAGCTGTTGAAGGCGGCGTTCCGACGCCACGCCAGCGGCGTCGCGATCATCACGGCGACGGGTCCGGACGGTCCGGTCGGACTCACCGCCTCCAGCGTGGCCTCGGTGTCCACCCACCCGCCGGCGCTCTCGTTCTCGGTCCTGACGTCCAGCACGTCCGGCAGCGCGATCGCCGAGGCGGCGGAGCTCGACGTCCACCTGCTCCCCTCGGGGCTCGCCGACCTGGCCGACGCCTACGGCCGGTCGGCCGGCGCGCGCTTCGTCCCCGAGCAGGGCTGGGCGTCCGACGACGTCGGCACCACGCTTCCCGAGGCGGTCGCGTCGCTGCGGTGCGTGCCCCTCGCGCGGGTGCCGGTGGGGGAGTCCGTCGTCGTGGTCGCCGAGGTCCGTGACGTGCAGCTCGGTCCCGTGGGCGAGCCCTTGGTCTACCACGACCGGACGTACCGGACGGTGGGCGCGATCAGCGACCGCTGACGAGGCGGTTCCACTCGGCCGCCGCGTCGCGGTCGGGTGGTCTCCGTGTTCTCCTGCGGGTGCGTTGCTCGAGGTGGGCCTTCGGTTGCTGCTGCGCTGCTCCGGCTGGGTCGTGCCTTGCGGCTGCGTTGCTGTGGCCCGTCGTCGACCTGCTCTCCGAAAGGGCCTCGGCCGGCGGCGGGGTCCGGGCTCGGTCGAGCACTCGGAGCGCGGCTCCCGGTGACGCAAGATTCTGCGTTCGTGCGTGAGGGGGCCGAGGATGCTGCGTTCGCGGTCGGATCCCGTCGTGAACGCAGCATCGTTAGGGCTTCTGCACGCGAAGGCAGCATCCTGCGTCCGCCGGGGCCCCGGTGCGTGTGGGGTGGGCAGAGATTCTTCCTCTGCGTGGCACGGTCCACGCGAAGGAAGAACCGTGCGTGGATCACGCGCAGATGGAGAATCGTGGCCAGGCCCCGCAGACCCAACCGAGCCCAGACCCCCGGCTGCGGTCGAGGCCCTTTCGGAGACCGACCGGCCTCGCAGCCACAGCGACGCAGCAACAGGAGAAGGCCCAGTCGCGCCCCGCAGACGCAGCCGATTCGAGACCCACCGTTCCGGTCGAGGCCCTGGGAGACCACCCCGACTCGCGGCCACAGCGACGCAGCAGCGAGCGGAAGTCGACCCCCGCCCCGCGGACCCACCCGCAACACCCGGACCGACTGAGGCCCTTCCGTGACGTGACAGGATCCTGGTGCGGCACTCGTACGGAACTGGTGCGGCGCACGACCGAGAGGATGTCCCATGGCAGAGCTGACCGTCGAGGACCAGCCTGGCAAGAACCGGTTCGAGGCGCGCCTCGGCGACGAGCTCCTCGGCTTCGTGGAGTACCAGCGCACCGACGAGCTGGTCGTCATCACCCACACCGAGGTGCCGCGCGAGAACGAGGGCCGTGGCATCGGCTCCCTCCTGGCACGCGGCATCCTCGACGACACGCGGGCCCGGGGGGCGAAGGCGCTCGTCACGTGCCCGTTCGTGCTCGCCTGGATCGGGCGCCACCCGGACTACCAGGACCTGCAGTTCAACGCCCCACGCTGACCTGCTGGGACCCGCGCCGACCAGCCCGGTGGCCGGCGGCTCGGCCGCTCAGTCCTTGGGCAGGCCGTCGGCCGTGCACAGGTCGCCGATGCTCCCGGTGCGGTCGGCCTTGACGAGGTCGAACATCTGCTGGCTGCGCTCGGCGTCCCAGCGGACCGAGAAGTCGGCCAGGGGGACGGTGCAGCTCAGACCGTCCGACCCCATGGCCGAGCGCAGACCCAGGGCGAACTTGACCAGGTCGTAGGGGTTGGTGCCCTCGCCGATCTGCACCGCGCTGGCCGCGCCGGTGTTGACGCCCCAGTACCGGACCGGGTTCACGATCGTCCACGGCGACGCCGCCTTCTTCGCGATGCCGCTGATCACCTCGCGCTGGCTCTGCACGCGCTGGATGTCCTGCGTGGCGTAGCTGTGGCGGTTGCGCGAGTACGCCAGCGCCGTCGCACCGTCGGCCTCCTGGCACCCGGCCTTCACGTCGAGCCCGGAGTCCTTGTCCTTGATGTCCTCCTTCGGGCAGATCTCGACGCCACCCAGGGCGTCGACCACCTTCACGAGCCCGCCGAAGCCGATCTCCACGTAGTCGTCGACCGTGATGCCGGTGTTCTGCTCCACGGTCTGGGTCAGCAGCTGAGCGCCTCCGTAGGCGTAGGCCGCGTTGATCTTGGTCGAGCCGTAGCCCGGCACGTCGACGATCGAGTCACGGGGGATCGACATGAGCATCGACGGACCGGCGCCGGTGTGCAGCAGCATGATCGTGTCGGTGCGTCCGCGACCTCCGCCGTCCCCGCCCGTGCTCAGCTCGGACTGCTCCTCCTTGCTGAGTCCGGCCCGGCTGTCCGAGCCGACGATGAGGAAGGTGGTCCCGGGCTGGTCGCCCGGACCCTCGGCCTCGGGCTGGAACGGGATCTTCGAGGCGGTCGAGTAGGCGTAGAGAGGCGTGCCGACCAGGAAGGCGAGCCAGGCCAGCAGCAGCAGAGCCACGACGCGCCCGGGCCCGCGTCGGCCGCGCTTCCTGCGCGGCGGCTCCGCCGCGGGTCGGCGGCTCGACCCGGGCGGGGGCAGGTTGGGGGGCGGCAGCTCGTCTCGGCGCACGGTCTGCTGCGGCTGCTGCCGGGTGCGGTCGCGATCGGCGTCGCGGTCGTCGCCCGAGCCGTACAACCATCCGTAGCTGTCCTCGGGGCGTTGCTCTGGCATGGGTCCGAACCTATCCGAGCGGTACCCGTCGGCGGTGCTTCTGCGCGGTGGCGCCACGCAGAAACCTGCTCGTCCCGGCGCGCCCTCGACCTCGGGTACAGAGTTTGTGTGACGATCGACGCGACCTGCTCGCACTGCTCTTCCCCCGGCAGCGACCTCTGAGGACGACATGCACGAGAACACCCGTACCTCGCCCCACTCGCCCTCGACGGGCCCGGCGGCGGCCCACGCGGCCTCCGAGCGCATCCAGCTGCGCCGCGCCCTCACGCTGACCGTCATGACGCTGGTCATGCCCGGCTCGGCCCAGATCGTCACCGGCAACAAGCGCATCGGCCGCATCGCCCTGCGCATCTGGCTCGGCTGCCTCGCGGTCGGTGCCCTCGTGCTCGTGCTCGCCCTGACCTCACGGTCCGGCCTGTTCATGCTCCTCACCGACGGGCGGATCCTGACGCCCGTCCGGTACGCCCTCATCGGCGGCGCCCTGTTCTGGATGGTCCTCATCGTCGACGCCTGGCGCCTCGGCCAGCCGCTGCGCCTCGCCCGTCGGCACCGGTTCTGGGTCGCCGGGCTGAACGGCGCGCTGTGCTTCGTCACCGCCGGCGCCATGTTCTTCGGCGCGCACCTCGTGGGCGTCCAGACCGGCGTGCTCGACACCGTGTTCGCTGCCTCCACGACCTCCAAGCCCGTCGACGGCCGCTACAACGTCCTGCTCATGGGCACCGACTCCGGCAAGGACCGCTCGGGCATGCGCCCCGACTCGCTCAACGTCGCCAGCATCGACGCCGAGACCGGCCGCACGGTGCTCATCGGCCTGCCGCGCAACCTCGAGGACGTGCCGTTCCCCTCCGACTCGTTCATGAAGAAGGAGTTCCCGTCCACGTTCGACTGCGACGGTTGCTACCTCAACGCGGTCAACACGTGGGCCGACGACAACGCGGCCCAGATGGGCGTGAAGAAGGTCGGGCACCGCACTCCCGGCATCCAGGCGACGATCGACGCCGTCGAGGCCATCACCGGGCTCGACCTCAACTACTACGCCCTCGTGAACATGGCGGGCTTCTCCGACCTGATCGACGCCGTGGGCGGTGTCAGCATCGACGTCCAGGAGCGCACGGCGATCGGCGGCATCGGCTCGCCGATCCGTGGGTACATCGAGCCCGGACGCCAGAAGCTCACGGGCGACCAGGCGCTCTGGTACTCCCGCAGCCGCGTGCTCAACAACGACTTCTCGCGCATGGGCCGCCAGAAGTGCGTCATGACGGCGATGCTGCGCGAGCTCAGCCCCAAGAAGGTCCTCATGAACGTGGAGAAGATCGCCGACTCGAGCAAGACGCTGCTCGACACCGACATCCCGGCCCGTGACCTCAACGTGTTCATGGACCTCGCGCTGAAGGCCAAGGCGCAGCCCATCTCGTCGGTCTCGCTCGTGCCTCCGGTGATCTTCACCGGCAACCCCGACTACGACAAGGTGCGCTCGCTCATCTCCAAGGCGATCGACAAGGCCGAGGGCAAGAAGCAGGCGAAGGACGGCATCCTCGCCGCGTCCCTGTCGGTGCCCTCGTCGGCGGGTGACGCGAAGGACCCGACCAAGGCGAACCAGAGCGACGACCTCGACTCGTCCTGCTGATCACGCCGTGCTCACGGGTCGTGGACGAGAGGGCTTGGCGCGGTGAGCGATAATGGTGCGTCGCCAGCACTTCGAGACCGAGGAACCATGACACGTCGTCGCGCGAAGGTGCTCAGCCGTGGACCCGACGTCGACGACCTGACACCCCGGTTGCGGTTCCGTCGCGCCCTCCGCCTGTGCCTCATGTCGGCCGTGGCACCGGGATCGGCGCAGCTGGCCGTCGGCAACCGCTGGGTCGGTCGCATCGCTCTCACGGTGTACGTGCTGCTGCTCGCCGGGCTGGGCTACCTCGTGTGGACCTACCGAGGTGACCGCGCCGGCATCATCGGGCTGGTCACCGACCCCGACGTGCTCCAGGTCTTCCGCATCGGCGTCGGCGTGCTCGCGGTGGCCTGGGCCGCCCTCTTCATCGACGCCTGGCGCCTCGCGCGTCCGCTGCGCCTGACGCCCGCGCGGGCCGGCGTCGTGGTGGTGCTCAACACCGCCCTGGTCGTCGGTGTGCTGGGCTCGGCGGTCTACGCCTCGCGCGTGAGCACGGCGAGCCGTGACGCCGTGCAGGAGGTGTTCTCGGCCGAGACCACGAGCCCTCCGCTGGCCGGTCGCTACAACATCCTGCTCATCGGCTCGGACTCCGGCAAGGACCGCACCGGCATCCGGCCCGACTCCATGACGGTGGCCAGCATCGACGCCTCGAGCGGCAAGACGGTCCTGGTCTCGCTGCCGCGCAACCTGCAGAACGTGCCGTTCCGCGAGTCGTCGCCGATGCACCAGCTGTACCCGTTCGGCTACAACTGCGGCTCCGAGTGCCTGCTCAACGCCGTGCACACGGCCGCCGAGAACCGCAGCGACCTCTACCCCGGTGCCGCCGACCCCGGGCTCGAGGCGACCATCGACGCCGTCGAGGGCGTCACCGACCTCTCCATCAACTACTACGTGATGATCAACCTCAAGGGCTTCCGCTCCCTGGTCGACGCGGTCGGCGGCGTCGAGATGGACGTCAAGACACGGCTCGCGATGTTCGGCAAGGAGGACGCCTACAAGCAGACGTACATCGAGCCCGGACGCCAGAACCTCGACGGCAACCAGGCGCTCTGGTACGCCCGCAGCCGGATCCAGTCCGACGACTACACGCGCATGGGACGCCAGAAGTGCCTCATGGTCGCGATGCTCGACCAGATGAGTCCGCAGACGGTGCTGCTCAACGCCACCGACATCGCCAAGTCGGGCGCGGAGCTCCTGTCGACGAACATGCCCTCGGAGGCGCTCGGCGAGTTCGCCGACATGGCCCTGAAGGCCCGCAACACGAAGATCCGCACGGTCTCGCTCGTCCCGCCGGTCGTCTCCACGGTGACCCCGGACTACCCGCTCATCCAGGACATGATCAAGCAGGCCATCATCGAGACGCACGGTGGCGACGCCAACAAGGGCGAGACGTCGGCCGAGCCCGAGTCGTCGGCGACGCCGGACCCGAGCGACCCGACGCAGACGCCCTCCACCGATCCCTCGGAGGACCCGAGCCAGGCCGCGGCGAACAACGTCGAGGACCTGGACGCCGCGTGCTGAGTGCCGCCGACCTGGAGGGCTCGAAGGGCTTCGTCGACGCGATCGACGTGGACGCCGACGCAGGCACGGTCACGCTGCACGCCCACCTGCGGGTGCCGGACACCCGCGTCGACGAGCGGCCGGGCCTGGACGCAGAGCTGCGGCTCGGGGACGTCCGGGTCGGGGCGCGATGGGTGGAACGACCGGACCGCCGGGTTCGGTACGGCCCCTGGTCCGCACTGGTCGTCGAGGTGCCCCTCGCCGCGTGGCCGCGGGGCGTCGTCCGCCCCGAGATGGCCGTCGAGGGCCGGGTGCTGCGGCTCCGCCCGACACGGGCCCTGTTCAGGAACGCCACCCTCGGGGCCCACGGCGACGTCGCCCTCGACGTGCGAGCCGACGGCGACGCGGTCGTGGTCGAGCTGCTCGACGGTGGGGAGCGTGCGGCGGCGCGGCTGAGGCGCCGCTCCGACCTGCGTGCGGTGCGCCGGCGTGAGCCGCTCTGGGGCTGGCGGGTCGTCCGTGCCCTGACCGCGTGGATGCACCGCCGCCCGCTCTGGCTGGTGGGGGAGCGACGTGACACCGCGCAGGACAACGGCGCTGCGCTCTTCGCGCACCTGCGCCGGCACCGGCGCGACCTGCGGGCGTACTACGTCGTCGAGCGGGGCACCCCGGGCTGGGCCCGGATGCGTCCGCTCGGTCGCGTGGTGGCCCACGGGTCGTGGCGGCACCGGTTGCTGCTGTGGCACGCCAGCCACCTCGTCAACGCCTTCGACCCCGACGTCTACGGCATCCCGGAGGCGTGGGGACGCGACGACTACGTGCGCCACGTCCGGCCCCGGGTCGGCACACGCCGGGTGTTCCTCCAGCACGGCGTCGTCTACCGCGACCTGGCGCCGGTCATCGGGCGGCTGGTCGCCGGGTACGACCTCGTGCTCACGTCCGCAGCGGCCGAGCGTGACTGGATCGCCGGACGGCTCGGGTACGGGGACCGTGCGGTGCTCACCGGGCTGCCTCGCCACGACCTGCTCCTCCGTGAGCCTGCCGCCGGGGGGCCTCGGGTCCTCTTCGCGCCGACGTGGCGGGCCGACCTGGTCGTGCCCTCCTACCGGGAGGGCGGCGGTGGCCCCGTCCGTGGCGTGGAGGAGTCCGGGTACGCGCAGCTCGTCCGTGGGGTCGTCGAGCACCCCGCGCTGGCTGCTGCGCTCGAGCGTCACGGCGCCGTGCTGGAGGTCCTGCCCCACTACGAGGCGCGGGGGCTGCTCGCCGACCTGGTGGACGCCCGGTCGGACGTGCGACTGGTCGACCAGGAGCGTGAGGAGTTCGGTGCGGTGCTGCGCCGCGCCTCCGTCTTCCTCACCGACTACTCCTCGACGTTGTTCGACGCGGCCCTCCTCGGCCTGCCGGTGGTGGCGGCCCACGTCGACCCCGCGTTCGAGCAGGCCGGGCGCCCGCACGCGTTCGAGGTCGACGAGATCGGCATCGCCACCGTCGTGCGCGACGTCGACGCCGCCGTCGCAGCGGTGGTGGAGCGGCTGGACGCCGGGCGTCGTGACCCCGCCGCCGACGCCGCGGTGCACCGCTTCTTCGCCCATGCCGGCGACCAGGGAAGCGCGGCCCGGGCGGTCGCCGCCATCGAGGCGATGTCGTGACCGGAGGGCGCGGCTACTTGGACTTCTCGTAGGCGGGGATGACCTCGTCGGGCGGTCCGTCCATCATCAGGACGCCCTTGTTGATCCAGATCACCCGGTTGCAGGTGTCGCGGATCGAGCGCATCGAGTGGCTGACCAGGAACACGGTGCCGGCGTTGTCGCGGATCTCGCGGATGCGGGCCTCGCTGCGGTCGCGGAAGCCCTTGTCGCCGACGGCGAGCGCCTCGTCGACGATGAGGATCTCGTGGTCGCGCGCCGTGGCGATCGCGAACTTCAGGCGCGCGGTCATGCCGGAGGAGTAGGTGCGCATCGGCAGGTCGATGAAGTCGCGGATGCCGGAGAACTCGACGATCTCGTCGTACTTCGCCTCGATCTCGTCGCGGGACAGACCGAGCGCCAGTCCGCCCAGGATCACGTTCCGCTCGCCCGAGAGGTCCTTGATGAGCGCGGCGCCGACCCCCAGCATGCTCGGCCGTGACGACGCGTAGATGGCGCCCTTGGAGGTGGGGGTCAGGCCGACGATCGCGCGCATGAGCGTCGACTTGCCCGAGCCGTTGGAGCCGATGACGCCGATGCTGTCGTTCTCGTAGGCCGTGAACGAGACCCCCTTGAGGGCGTGCACGGTGCGGGTGCTGCGGGACCGCTGCATGAGCTTGCGGCCCGCGTCGGCCGCGGTCGCACGCTTGCCGGTGGCCAGCACCTTGTACTCCACGTGCACGTCGACGACCTCCACGACGGGACGTCGGGTGAGCTCCTCCGTCGGCCCGGCGCTGTCGAGGCCCGTGCCGTCGAGGCCCGTGTCGTCAGTCGGTTCGGCCATAACGCTCCTCCGCCGCCCAGAAGTAGATGGTGCCGAACACCAGCACGGCCACCGACCAGGCGGAGGCGTACGCCCAGAAGTGCCAGGGCATCGTGTACGAGGGCCCGTCCAGCAGGATGGCCCGACCCAGCGACAGGAACTCGTGGATCGGCTGGGCGTCGGCGACGGTCCGGAAGATCGAGTTCGCGTCGAAGCGCTGGTCGATGCTGTAGAAGATGCCCGACGTGTAGAAGAAGAACCGCGAGACGAACGGCAGCAGCTGCGTCAGGTCGCGGAAGTGCACCGTGAGACGCGCCGTGATGAGCGTGAGCCCGGTGTTGAACACCGTGAAGAGCAGGACGAGCGGCACCAGCAGGAGCCACTCGACGTCCGGCACGCTGCCGTAGGCCAGCGCCACGGCGGCCATGATGACCACCATCGGCACGAACTGCATGAACCGCTGCGCCACGAGGGCGAGCGGGAGGGACATGCGCGGGAAGCTGAGGCTCTGGACGAGCGCGGCGTTGGAGGTGATCGACTTCGCGCCGGTGGTGAAGCACGTGGAGAAGTACTCGAACATCAGGACCCCGATGACGAGGAACGCCACGAACGACTCAACGCCGCGGCTGGTCTGCAGCAGGAAGCCGAACACGAGTCCGTAGACCGCGGCGTTGAGCAGGGGCTTGAGCACGACCCAGCCCATGCCGAGCCGGTTGCGCCCGTTCTCGGCCTCGAGCCGGTAGCGCGCCAGCGAGTAGATGAACTCGCGGCGCCGGAGGACCTCGGCGAGGTAGCGGAGCAGCGGCGGCCGTCCACCCACCTTCGTGAGCCCGTGGGTCCCGCCCGTCTTGCTGGCGATCGCGCGGTGACGACTCATCCTGGCGGAGGGCCTTTCTGTCGTCGCGGCGGCGGGCGGGGAAGGGGATGCAGCCGTCGAAAGTGTAGTGGATGGGTCAGGGCTGGACATGGGCCCGCTCCTGCTGCGCCACGCGCTCCAGCTGGTCGGCGTCGGCACCAGCCACGACCACGAGCGATCCGCCACCACGCAGGGCGCTCACCAGGAGCAGCGCGTCCCGGCGGAGGTCGCCGGGCTCCACGAGCACCCGCCGCGGATCGGGAGCGCCGAGCTCGACGAGCCCGACGTGGTCGAGCGGGTCCGCGCCGGCCAGGTCGAGCGCGGCCGACCCGGCGTGCGGGACGTCGAGGGGCGTGAACGCGTCCGGCTGCCCCGGGACGACGGTGGCGAGGTCGACGAATCCCTCCGGCGGGCTGACGAAGGGGCCACCGAGCGGACGCAGCGACGCGGCCAGACGCACCGGCTCGTCGCCCACGAGGTCGGGGCCGCTGACCCCGATGTCGGCGTCGCGGTCGACGACGACCGCCCCCACGGTCCAGGAGGAGAGCAGCCACACGAAGCGCAGCCAGTGGCTCGGCAGGCCGATCCGGACGCGGGTCCCGATCTCGGCGTCGAGCTCGTCGACGAGCAGGGACGCCGTCTTCGCGACCCAGTTGGCGGTGGTCGTGGCACTCAGCTCCACCCGTTCGCCGGTCGTGCGGTCGTCCCAGGTGAGCAGCGGTCGCCCGGGTTCGCGGACGGCGGGGAGGAGGTCGGCGAGGGTGGGCATGGGTCCATCCTCCCGCCGTGGCGCGAGCGCGGTCGGGTGGGGCCGGTGGGCACGGCGCGGCCCCTGGAAGGCGGCGCGACACGCCGGAGGTTCCGCGGATCGTGCAATTCCGCTTGACGTATGGCAGCGCCAGGCGTGTAATTACGGACATGTCATTCGATCTGGGTCTGCCACTGTCGCCCGAAGAGGAGCTCATGTGGCAGGAGCGTGCGCTCTGTGCCCAGACCGACCCGGAGGCGTTCTTCCCCGAGAAGGGCGGCTCGACCCGGGAGGCCAAGCGGGTCTGCCTCACCTGCGACGTCCGGGGCGAGTGCCTCGAGTACGCCCTGGCCCACGACGAGCGGTTCGGCATCTGGGGCGGGCTCTCCGAGCGGGAGCGGCGCAAGCTCAAGAAGCGCGCCTGAGGCGGCGTCCGGGCGCACCCGGCCGCACTTTCGCCCCCCGCTAGGTTGGCGGGCATGGACGAGCCCGGTACCGACGACGAGGCACCTGTCGTCCCCGCCTGGCGATCGTCGCCTCCGACGGTGGGGGCGGTCCTCGTCACCCACAACGGAGCCCGGTGGCTCCCGCAGGTGCTGGCCTCCTTCGCCGCCCTCGAGCACGACCCGACCCTGTGGCGGGTCGTCGACGTCAGCTCCACCGACGACGGGGCCGACCTGGTTCGCTCCTCGTTCGGTGCGGACCGCATCACCTACGCGCCGGCCGGGACCGGCTTCGGCGAGGCCGTCCACCGGGCGGTCTCGGCCATGCCGCGCACGGACTGGATCTGGCTCCTGCACGACGACGCGGCGGTGCGTCCCGACACGCTGGCCGCCCTCCTCGACGAGGCCACCACGGCCGACGACATCGCCGTGGTCGGTCCCAAGATCCGCGAGTGGCCGTCCCTGCGGCGCCTCGTCGAGGTGGGTCTGACCGTCACGTCCACCGGTGCCAGGGAGACCGGGCTGGAGACGGGTGAGCCCGACGCCGGCCAGCACGACTGGCCGCGCGACGTGCTCGCGGTCAACACCGCCGGCATGCTCGTGCGTCGCGACGTGTGGGACGAGCTGGGCGGGCTCGACGCCGAGCTCCCTCTGTACTTCGACGACGTCGACCTCGGCTGGCGCGTGGCACGGGCCGGGTACCGCACCCGGATCGCCCCGCGGGCCGTCCTCTTCCACGCTGAGGCCTCGCGTCGCGGGACCCGGCGCCGGGTGGCGGGCGACGTCGAGCCCTGGGAGCAGCGACGGGCAGCGCTCCACGTGCAGCTCGCGAACGTGTCCGGTCGCCGGTTCTGGTGGCAGTACCTCCGGCTGCTGGCCGGGACCCTCCTGCGCACGCTGGGTCTCCTCGTCGCCCGCGACCCCGAGGCGGCCGGCGACGAGCTGCAGGCGCTGGTCTCCGTCTACGCACACCCCGGCCGGCTGCGCGACGCCCGGCGGAGCCGGATCGGCACCGCCCGCCGCGACGACCGGGAGGTCCGACACCTGTTCGCGCCGTTCTGGCTGCCCTACCGGCACGGGTACGACGCCGCGCGCGACGCGGTCGTGGCGCTCGTGCGACCCGAGTCCGTCGAGACGACGGGACGCCGGTCCACGGCCGACGAGGGCGTCGGCGACGCGCCCCTCGACGACGGACCGTCGCTGTGGAGGCGGAGGCCCTGGCTCGTCACGGTGTCGGTGCTCGTGCTCCTCTCGCTCCTGGCCGCCCGGGGGCTCTTCGTCGGGCCGGCGGGGAGCTCGCTCACCGGTGGGGCGCTCGGTGCCACCCCCGGCTCGGCGGGGGAGTGGTGGCGGATCTGGTTCGAGCGCAGCCACGACGTCGGCCTGGGCAGCACCGACCCGGTGCCCACGACGGTGCTGCTGCTGGCCCTCGCCTCCACGCCCGTGTGGTTCGCGCCGGGGCTCGTCGTCGGACCGCTCCTGCTGCTGGCCGTCCCCCTGGCCGGGCTCACGGCCCACCGTCTGGGACGGCGCCTCACCGACCACCGCAGGCTGCGGATCGTCTGGGCGGTCGGCTACGCGCTGACGGTCGTCGCCACCGGAGCGGTCTCCGAGGGTCGGCTCGGCACGGTCGTCGCCCTCGTGGTGCTGCCCGTCGTGGTCACCACGACGCTGCAGCTGGCCGATCACGGGGAGGCACCGCGTCGCACGGCCCTGCGGTGGGGGATCTGGGTGGCCGTGGGCACGGCCTTCGCCCCCGTGGTGCTCCTGCTGGCCGTCCTCGGTCTCGGGGTCCTGCTGCTGGTCGACCGCAGGCTCGCCCGACCGGCGCTGATCGGCATGGCGGTCGCCGTGGTCCTGGTGGGCCCGTGGCTGCTCACCCGGGTGCTGCACCCGATGCTGTGGTGGTGGGAGAGCGGCGAGCTCCTTCCCGGCGCCGGGCCCGGGTGGCGGACCGCGCTCGGACTCGTCGTCGGCCGGGCGGGCTCGCCGGAGCAGGCGCCCCTCTGGCTCGGGGCGGGGCTCGTCGTCCTGGCGGTCCTCGCGCTCCTGCCGCGGGCCACGCGCTCGGTCGCCGGGGTGTGCTGGGTGCTCGGACTGCTGGCCCTGGCGGTCGCGGTCGTCGGCGTCGTCGTGGACGGTGCCGTCCCGGGAAGCCCGGTCCCGGTGCAGCCGTGGGTCGGCGTCCCGGTCGGGGCCGTCGTCCTGGCGCTCGGCACGGCCGCACTGGTCGGCGTGCCGACCCTGATGGCCGACCGGAGCCGGAGCGCAGGGGTCGCGGTCCTGGTCGTCGCGCTGGTCCTGCCCGTCGGCACGGGGGTCTGGTGGGTGGCCCGCGGTGTCGCCGACCCGATCGACCGGGCGCGTCCCGACAGCGTCCCGGCCTTCCTCACGGAGCGTCCCGGTGACACGCTGGTCGTCTCCGGCTCGACGGCCGAGGGGGTCCTGGTCTCGGTCGTCCGCGGCGAGGGGCCCGTGATCGGCGAGGAGGGCCTGCGACCGTCCGAGCGCTCCACGGCGGACCTCACGGCAGCGGTGGAGTCGGTGCTGTCGGCGCCGGGTGCCGACGGGATCCGGCGGCTGGGCGCCCTGGGCATCGACGCGGTGTACGCCCCCGACGTGGACGCCGACGTGGCCCGAGCCCTCGACGCCGCACCCCTGCTGGAGCCCTCGGGCAGCGACGCGCCGACGTCGCGCGTCTGGACGATGGTGGAGCCGGCCGCTCCGCCCGCCGTCGACGGGGTGCCGTGGCGGCCGTGGGTCGCCGGCGGTCAGCTCGTGCTGTGGCTCCTCGCCATCGTGCTCACCGCACCGGTCCGGCGCCGCGAGAGCACGCTCGAGGACGACGCCGAGGAGGTCCGGGCATGAGTGACGGAACACGCGTGCGCGGTGGATCGCGATCTCGACCCGCACCCGGCGGTGGTCGCTGGCTCGCCCTCGCCCTGCTGCCGGTGATCGCGGTGGGCCTGGTCGTCGCGGCAGGGCTCGCGCCCGCCGCGCCCGGGTCCACCGAGGCGCCGCGCCCGGTGCCCGCGAGCGAGACCACCTACGCCTGCACCGGTGCGCCCGACCTCGCGACGGGCCAGGTCGACGCCGGATCCTCGACCTCGGCTCGAGCGCTGCCCGGTGGCGCCGCCGTCGACGGTGCCGCCGACCCGCGGAGCTGGGTCCGCTCGGAGCTCGACGACGTGCTGGGCGACGACGCCGCCGCGCTCGTCGTCACGCAGCGCGGCACGGGGTCCGGCGCGGTCGGCTTCGTCTCCGGGACCCTCGACGAGGACCAGGGCGAGGGTCTCGTCGTCGGCCGGTGCCAGGGCGTCGTCGCCGACGCCTGGTACGCCGGGCTCGGGTCGGGTCAGCGCCACCTGAGCGACCTCGTGCTGACGAACCTCGCCGACACCCCGGCCGTCGTCGACGTGTCGCTGTGGTCGGCGGACGGCCCCGTCGACGCGGTGGGCGGAGACGGTCTCGTCGTCGAGCCGGGCGACACCCGGACGGTGCCCCTGGCCGACCTCGCGGCGGGCGAGCCCGACCTCGGGGTGCACGTCTCCCGTCGTCGAGGCGCCGTCGCGGTCTCCGTGCTCGACACCTCCACGGGCGCCTCGCAGGGCTCGGAGCTCGTGAGCCCGGCACCCGAGCCCGCGCGCCGTCTCGTGGTGGCCGGGCTCCCGCCCGGGGAACGCGGCCGCACGCTCCACGTGCTCAACCCGTCGGGGTCGACGGCCCGTGTCGCGGTCGAGGTGCTGGGATCGGACGGTGCGTTCGTCCCCGAGGGCCTGGGCGAGGTGAAGGTCGGGGCCGGGCGGGTCGTGTCGGTCGAGGTCCCGCGCAGCGCGGGGTCGGGACGCGTCGCCCTCCGCCTGGTCGCCGACACCCCGGTCGTCGCGACGGCCTCGGTGTCCCCGACCGGTGACGACACGGCGACGACTGAGGCGGTCGGACCGTGGACCGGCCCGGCGGTCGTGCCGGTCAAGGGAGGCCTCGGCGTGCCCGAGCTCGTGCTCAGCGCCCCTGGCGCCGACGTGGACCGACGAGTCGTCCTCGAGGCCCGCGACGCCGACCTCGAGGTGGTGTCGCGTGCCGAGGTCGCGGTCCCCGCGGGCACGACGATCGGGGTGGACCCCGACGACGAGCTCGACCTCGACGGCGTGACGTCGCTCGTGGTCCGCTCGACCGGGGGCGTGGTGGGCGCGGCGCAGTTCAGCGACGGCGACCGGAGAGCGAGCCTGGCGCTGACCGCTGCCCCGACGGACGTCCTCGCACCACGGGTCCGACCGGCGCCCTGAGCCCCGCCCACGACCCGGCCGTGCCGGTCGTCGTGGTCAGCGAGGATCGAGGTCGTCGGGGGAGACCTGCCAGACCTCGGCGAGACGGTGCAGGACGACGTCCCAGACCCGGTCCTCGAGCTCGACCCGGCTCGTGCAGCGGTCGGTGAGCGGTCGGCGGTAGAGCACCACGAGGGCCACGTCGCCGCGTCGCGACAGGTTGCTCAGCGGCACCTCGTCGGTCCAGTCGGCCGGCAGCAGGGGGACGTCCTCGACGACGACCTCGACCTCGTCGGGCTCGGCGTCGAAGTGCTTCTCGAGCGGCGCGAGCACACCGGCGACCAGGTGGTCGAACTCCTCGCGGGGCGTCCGATGGGCCGGGACGCTCGCCGGTGACAACGGGCCGGGCAGGGCGAGTGGCCCGCGTGCAGCGCGTCGGCGCGCCCGCATCCGACCGGGCCGGGGTCCGCTCACCGCCCCGCCGAGGTGCTGCAGACGTCCCGCCACACCGAGAGCCTAACGGCCCGGAGGCCGATCACACGGCTACGCTCGGCGGGTGGGTGCTGTTCGACGCTGCACGCGGTCCGCGTGCTCCCAGCCGGCTGTGGCGACGCTGACCTATGTCTACGCCGACCAGACCGCGGTGCTCGGCCCGCTGGCCACGGCGGCGGAGCCGCACACCTACGACCTGTGCGAGGCCCACTCAGCCCGGTTGTCCGCGCCCAACGGCTGGAGCGTGCTGCGGCTCGCACCCGACCCGTCCACGGTGCGCCCGAGCCACGACGACCTCCTGGCGCTCGCCGACGCGGTGCGCGAGGTGGGCCGCCGACGTCCGCGCCCTGCACCGGGACCACCGGGACTGACCCTGGTCCCCCCACCGAACGAGGACTGAATGCACGCACGGCTGCGCCCTGTCGTCAAGGCCTACGACGTCCGTGGTCGGGTCCCCGACCAGCTCGACACCACGATCGCGCGGGCGCTGGGCGAGGCCTTCGCCGACGAGGTCGGCATCGCGGACGGCGGGGGACGCGCCGTGGTCGGCCGCGACATGCGGGCCTCCTCGCCCGACGTCGTCCGGGCGGTCGCCGACGGGATCCGGTCGCGCGGGGCTGACGTCGTCGACATCGGGCTCGCCTCCACCGACATGCTGTACTGCGCGTCCGGCGTGCTCGACGTCCCGGGCATCATGGTCACCGCCAGCCACAACCCTGCGGCCGACAACGGTCTCAAGCTGTGCCGTGCGGGCGCGCGACCGATCGGTCTGTCCACCGGCCTGGCGGCCATGGCCGAGGCGGCCGGTCCGCTGCTCGAGCGCGAGAAGTCCGCCGTGCCGGCACCGGTCGGCACGGTCGAGACGCTGGAGTTCCTGACCACCTACGCCGACACCCTGCTGCGCCTGGCGCCGGTCGAGGGCCGTCGGCTGAAGGTCGTGGTGGATGCCGGCAACGGCATGGCCGGGCACACGGTCCCCGCCGTGCTGGGCCGCCTCGACCTCGAGGTGATCGGTCTGTACCTCGAGCTCGACGGCACCTTCCCGAACCACGAGGCCAACCCGCTCGACCACACCACCCTGGTGGACCTGCAGGCCGCGGTCCGTGAGCACGGGGCCGACCTCGGCCTGGCGTTCGACGGGGACGCCGACCGCTGCTTCGTGATCGACGAGCACGGCGACGTCGTCGCGCCGTCCGCCATCACGGCGCTCGTGGCCTCGCGCCACCTGCTCCTCGAGCCCGGCGCCACCATCCTGCACAACGTCATCTGCTCGCGGGCCGTCCCCGAGATCGTCACCGAGCGCGGGGGAGTGCCCGTCCGGACGCCCGTCGGGCACTCGCTGATCAAGGCGGAGATGGCCCGCACCGGCGCGGTCTTCGGCGGCGAGCACTCCGGGCACTTCTACTTCCGCGAGTTCTACCTCGCCGACTCCGGGATGCTGGCGGCGCTGCACGTCCTGGCCGCCCTGGCCGAGACCGACTCCACGGTCAGCGCCCTCATGGCGGAGTACTCCCGCTACAGCGCGTCGGGCGAGATCAACAGTCGGGTCGACGACGCGGACGCCGTGATCGAACGACTCGTCCGCGCGTACGCCGACCACGATCAGGACCGACTCGACGGCCTGACGGTCACCGCCGCCGACTGGTGGTTCAACGTGCGGGCCTCCAACACCGAGCCGCTGCTGCGGCTCAACGTCGAGGGTGCCGACGAGGCCACCATGGGACGGGTGCGCGACGAGGTGCTCGCCGCGATCCGGTCCTGAGCCCTCTAGAGTGGACGCATGATCCTCGACCCCGCACTCCTGGAGATCCTGGTCTGCCCGCAGTGCCGGTCGTCGCTGTTCGTCGACCACGACGCGTCGGAGCTGGTGTGTCAGGCCTGCAGCCTCGCCTACCCCGTCCGTGACGACATCCCGGTGATGCTGGTCGAGGAAGCGCGCGCTCTCTCCTGACTCCCCCCACGGACCAGGGGCGGGCCGGGTATCCTGGGCGACATGGATTTCAACGTCGCAGACCTGTCGCTCGCCGAGTTCGGACGCAAGGAGATCGAGCTCGCCGAGCACGAGATGCCGGGCCTGATGGCCATGCGCGAGCGCTTCGGGGACAAGAAGCCCCTCGCGGGCGCCCGCATCGCCGGTTCCCTGCACATGACGGTCCAGACCGCCGTGCTGATCGAGACCCTGGCCGACCTGGGTGCCGACATCCGCTGGGCCACCTGCAACATCTTCTCCACCCAGGACCACGCGGCCGCTGCGGTCGTCGTCGGCCCCCACGGCACGCCGGACGACCCGCAGGGCGTCCCGGTCTTCGCCTGGAAGGGCGAGAGCCTCGCCGAGTACTGGGACGAGGCCGAGAAGGTCTTCGACTTCCCCGGTGTTGACGGCGAGGTGGGCGGACCGAACATGCTCCTCGACGACGGTGGCGACATCACGATGCTGCTGCACCTCGGCGTCGAGTACGAGAAGGTCGGCGCCGTGCCGCCGCAGGACTCCACCGACAACGAGGAGTTCAAGGAGGTGCTGCGCGTCCTGGCCCGCTCGCTCGAGAACGACCCCAAGCGCTGGACGAACCGCGCGCCGCTCGTGAAGGGCGTCTCGGAGGAGACCACCACCGGCGTGCTGCGCCTCTACGACCGCTTCCGCGAGGGCACGCTGCTCTTCCCGGCGATCAACGTCAACGACTCGGTCACCAAGAGCAAGTTCGACAACAAGTACGGCTGCCGCCACTCGCTCATCGACGGCATCAACCGCGCCACCGACGTGATGATCGGCGGCAAGGTCGCGGTCGTGTGCGGCTACGGCGACGTCGGCAAGGGCTCGGCGGAGTCGCTGCGCGGCCAGGGTGCGCGCGTCATCGTCACCGAGATCGACCCCATCTGCGCCCTCCAGGCCGCGATGGACGGCTACGAGGTCAAGCGTCTCGAGTCCGTCGTCGAGACGGCCGACATCTTCATCACCACGACGGGCAACTTCGACATCATCACCGTCGAGCACTTCGAGAAGATGAAGAACCAGGCCATCGTCGGCAACATCGGCCACTTCGACAACGAGATCAACATGGCGGGCCTGGCCAAGATCCCCGGCATCGTCAAGGACGAGATCAAGCCGCAGGTCCACCAGTGGATCTTCCCCGACGGCAAGAAGATCATCGTGCTCTCGGAGGGTCGCCTGCTCAACCTCGGCAACGCCACCGGCCACCCGTCGTTCGTGATGAGCAACTCCTTCACCAACCAGGTGCTCGCGCAGGTCGAGCTGTTCACGAAGGCCGACCAGTACGAGCTGGGCGTGCACGTGCTGCCCAAGCACCTCGACGAGGAGGTCGCCCGTCTGCACCTCGACGCCCTGGGTGTCGAGCTCACCGAGCTCACGAAGGAGCAGGCCGCGTACCTCGGCGTCGACGTGGCGGGGCCGTACAAGTCGGACCTCTACCGCTACTGAGGGTGGTGAGAGCGAGCACGATGGTCCGGCACACGGCGGTCGAGCGTCGATGAGCTACCGGCGCAGCAAGCGCGACCGGGTGCTCGTCGTCGACGACGACGCGTCGCTCGCCGAGATGCTGACCATCGTGCTCGAGGCCGAGGGGCTCACGACCCTCGTCTGCCGGTCCGGCGACGAGGTGATGACGGCCTTCGGGGCGTTCAAGCCCGACGTGGTGCTGCTCGACCTCATGCTGCCGGGCATGGACGGCATGAAGGTGTGTCGGCAGATCCGTGCCGGCTCGGCCGTGCCGATCATCATGCTCACGGCCAAGTCCGACACCCCCGACGTGGTGCGCGGTCTCGAGGCCGGGGCGGACGACTACATCACCAAGCCGTTCAAGAACACCGAGCTGGTGGCGCGGGTGCGGGCGCGCCTGCGTCGCACCGATGCGGTGGGCGAGGTGCTCGAGTTCGGCGACATCGTGCTCGACCCGGCGGCCCACACCGTGAGCCGCAAGGGACGTCCGCTCGACCTGACACCGCTGGAGTTCGACCTGCTGGCGTGCCTGCTGGGCAACCCCGAGCAGGTGTTCACCCGCGAGGTGCTCCTCGAGCGCGTGTGGGGGTACCACCACCCGGGCGACACCAAGCTCGTGAACGTCCACATGACCCGGCTGCGGTCCAAGATCGAGGACGACGCCGAGTCGCCCGAGGTGATCCGCACCGTGCGCGGCGTGGGCTACCAGGCCATCGCGCCATGACGACGACGCCGGCTCCGGCCACCCGGCGTCGGCGGGCCACGTGATCCGGCGGGTCGCCTCGCTCTGGCGTCGCTCGCTGCAGACGCGGGTGGTGACCAGCACCGTCCTGCTCGTGGCGCTGGTGGTGGGTCTCGTGGGGTGGGCGCTGCTGCAGCAGGTCGCCGACGGTCTCACCGAGAGCCGCAGCGACACCGCGGTGGCCGAGGCCCGGACGGGTTTCGAGAAGGCCCAGGCCGAGCTCGACGCGGCGGTGGAGACGCAGCCCCAGGCGCAGGCTCCCACCCTGACCCAGCTGGTCGACTCCGTCACCGACACCGACAGCGAGAACCGTGCCTACGAGCTCGTGCTCGAGGGGCCGCTCGGCTCCGGCAGCGGGGCACCGCCGGTCCGCTCGTCGGCCGAGCTCGCCCCGGGGTCCCTGCCGACGGACCTGCGAGCGGAGGTCCTGGACGGTCCGGGCGTGTTCTGGCGCTACTCCGAGCTGTCGCTCGTGGGTGCCGACGCCAGCCCGGCCGTGGTGGTCGGCAGCCAGCTGCGGTCGCCGGGGACGGGCGACACCTACGCCCTCTTCTACCTGTTCTCCCTCTCCGAGCAGCAGCAGACGCTGTCGCTCGTGCGCAACGCGCTGCTGCTCGGCGGCCTGGCCATGGTGCTCATGGTCGGCGGGGTCGCCTTCATCGTGTCGCGCCAGGTCCTCACGCCCGTCCGGCTGGCCCGACGCATCGCGGAGCGGTACGCCGCCGGCAGCCTCGAGCAGCGCATGCACGTGAGTGGCGAGGACGACATCGCCCGGCTGTCCACGTCGTTCAACCAGATGGCCGCCAGCCTGCAGAGCCAGATCCGACGTCTCGAGGACCTCTCGCGTCTGCAGCAGCGGTTCGTCTCCGACGTCTCCCACGAGCTGCGCACCCCGCTCACGACGGTGCAGATGGCGAGCGAGGTGCTGTTCGACGCAAGGCGTCGCTTCGACCCCCAGACGGCTCGCTCGACCGAGCTCCTCAAGCGGGAGCTGGACCGGTTCGAGGAGCTGCTGTCGAACCTGCTCGACCTCAGCCGGTTCGACGCGGGAGCGGCGCAGCTCGAGCTCGCCGACGTCGACCTCGCGCGGGTGGCCCGCGCCGCGGCCGAGGACCCGATCCTGGCGCGCGGCGGCATCGTTGGCCGTGCGGTGGGTGCAGATCGTCCGGCGGTGGTGCAGGCCGACATCCGCCGCATCGACCGGATCGTGCGCAACCTCGTCGCCAACGCGGCGAAGTACAGCGGGTCCGACGTCGTCGAGATCGAGGTCGCCCAGGACGCGTTCGCGGTCTCGCTCGCGGTCCGCGACTTCGGCGTGGGCCTGCAGGGTGACGAGAACCTGCGGGTCTTCGACCGGTTCTGGCGCGCCGATCCGGCGCGCACCCAGGGCGGCACCGGCCTTGGCCTGGCGATCTCGCGCGAGGACGCCGTGCTGCACGGTGGCACCCTCCAGGCATGGGGCAGGGCGGGCGAGGGCAGCGAGTTCGTGCTGACCCTCCCTCGCGTCGTCGACCCGGCCAGACGTTCCGTCGCGCCGCTGCCCGTGGTCCGCAGGGTCTTCGCGTGAGAGGCCTGCGGCTGGTCGCCGCGGCGACCGTCCTGGTGGTCGTGGCCGGCTGCTCGGGCATCCCGACCGGCGGGACCGTGCAGCAGGTCCGCGAGGACGACGACCTCGGCCAGAGCACGGTGCGCTACGCCCCGGCCCCGCCGAGCCCGGGCGCCACGCCACAGCAGGTGGTCTCCGGCTACCTCGACGCGATGCTCGCGTTCCCGCCGTCGACCGGTGTGGCCGAGCAGTACCTCACGCAGGGCGCGGCGGAGCGCTGGAACCCGGCCGCCGCCACGCACGTCTACCGCGACCCGCTGGTGTCCGCCGTGCGTGCGGACCGTCGCGACGACGGCATGCAGGTGGAGCTGACCGCACGGGGGGTGCTCGACCTCGACGCGCGCGGTCGCGTCGAGCCCGCCGCCACTCGGGAACGACGCTCGTTCGGCCTGCAGCAGGTGGACGGGGAGTGGCGGATCTCGGCACCACCGGAGGGCCTGCTGGTCACCGAGAAGTTCTACACCGACTACTACCGGGCGTTCCCGGTGTTCTTCTTCGACCGCTCCGGTGAGCGTCTGGCGCCCTCGGTGGTGCACCTGCCGGCGGGTGAACAGCTCGCGACGTCGCTCGTGACGTCGCTGGCGCGGGGTCCGTCCGACCCCACCGCCCAGCTCCGGACCTACGTGCCCGGCCTGGGCGACCTGCGCCCGTCGGTCCCGGTGGACGCCGAGGGCGTCGCCGAGGTCGACCTGGGGCCTGATGCCGCGCAGCTGTCGGTCGCCGACCAGGGGCGTCTGGCGGCACAGCTGGTCTGGACGCTGAGCCAGGTCCGCGACGTGACCGGTGTGCGGGTCTCGGCGGGCGCCACCGTGCTGACACCGCGGGGACAGCGGGTCCAGCCGGTCGGGTCGTGGCGGCGGTACGTGCCCCGCGCCGTGGAGTCGGGGCCCTTCGCCGTGCTCGACGGGGAGGACGCCGGCGTCGTCGAGATCGTGGGTGCCACGATCCGCCCGGTGCCCGAGGCGTGGGCCGTCGAGCCGGACGAGACCGCCGCCATCGACGTGGGGCCGTCGCGGGTGGCCACGCTGTCCCGCTCGGGCGACGTGCTCGTGGTCCGCAGGACCACGGGCGAGGACCGTGTGGAGGTCGCGGTGACGGACCTCGTCTCGGCCCGGTGGCTCCCCGACGACGTCCTCGTCGTCGTCGACCGCCCCGGCGGCGGGTCGCGGGTGCGGGTCGTCGAGCCCGACGCCACGCGGTCGATCCCGTCGGCGGCGCTCGCGTCGCTGGACGTCACGTCGTTCGCCCTCTCGCCCGACGGGTCGCGGTACGCCATCACGACCGCGGGCGGGGGTTCCGGGCCGGGGGCGGAAGACGGAGCGGGCGGGGGTTCCGGGCCGGGGGCGGAGGACGGCACCGGCGGGGGCGGCCTGGTCCGCATCGGGGCGGTGGAGCGGTCCGCCGACGACCGCGTGGTGGGACTCGGTGCGTCCGTCGCGCTGCGATGGGACGTCGGCCGGCCGGCCTCGGTGGCCTGGGTCGACGGAGCGCGCCTGGCGTTCCTCGGTGACACCGACCTGGGGCGGCAGGTCTTCGAGGGCATGGCCGACGGCACGGAGCTGGAGGGTGGCGGGGCCGGCGGAGCGCCGGTGCTGCCCGACGTCGGTGCTCGGACCCTCGTGGTCGCGGGGGAGCAGCGCTGGGCCGTCGACCGGCGCGACAGGCTCTGGTACCTCGGGCCCGGAGCCACCTGGACGCGGCTCGGCGTCGGAGCGGTGAGCACGCTGTCCCCAGGGGTCTGACCCCGCCGACGGGTCGTGGTCCCCCTCGTCCACACCTTGCGGGGCACCCCTGGTGCGAGGTCCTTGGCCGGCCCACGCTCGTGGGGTGGATCTTCTGCTCGCCGCGGCCGACCTGCTGCTCGGCGCTGCCTGCGCGGGCTGCGGGTGCCCGGCCGTGGACCTGTGCGGACCGTGCCGGCGCAGGATCGCACCGCGACCGCGCCTGGTCGCGGACCGACCGGTCCCCGTCGTGGCGGTCGGGGAGCACGAGGGTGTGCTGCGTGACGTGATGCTGGCCTGGAAGCGGGGCGGACACACGCGGCTGGGCCCGACGATCGGTGCGCTCGTCGCGGCGTCCGTGTGCGCGCTGGAGCCGGGTCCCGCCGTCTGCCTGGTGCCGGTGCCGACCACCAGACGCGGCCGACGTCGGCGCGGTGGTGACCTGCTGACGAGCGCGGTGCAGGAGGCCTCGCGGCGCCTGGAGGCGGTGGGGCTGCGGTCGACGGTGGTGCCCGCCCTGACCTTCGAGCGGGAGCCGAGGGACCAGGTGGGCCTGGCTGCACGGGAGCGTCGTGGGAATCTCGACGGCGCGCTGCGACGGTCGCGTCGTCGCCTCACCGGTGGTGCGGACGTGGTGGTCGTCGACGACGTCGTCACCACGGGGGCCACGCTGGCCGAGGCCGTCCGCGTGCTCGTCTCCGACGGCGTCGGTGTGCTCGGTGCCGCCGTCGTGACAGCACGTCCGGCGCCCGGATCGACCACGAGCGACGTCCGCGAGGGCCGGGGTCGTGGGCGGGGACACCCGCCGTTCGGGACGAACTCGGCCGTCCTCTGGAATATGGGCCCCCGGCGGTCTACGGTCACTGATATGTGAAACGCACGACCGAGCGCAGGGAGGCCCTCCATGGAAATCGTCGTCAACGGCCGGAACAGCGAGATCTCCGAACGATTCCGCGAGCACGTCCAGGACAAGCTGCACCGGATCGAGAAGTACGACCAGCGCCAGAAGATCCACCGCGTCGAGGTCGAGGTCACCCACGAGAAGAACCCTCGTCAGCACGAGCATGCCGCCCGCGTCGAGATGACCCTGCGCTCCAGAGGGCCGGCGGTCCGGGCCGAGGCGAGCTCCACCGACCAGCACTCGGCGCTCGACTCGGCGATCGACAAGCTGGAGGCGCAGCTGCGTCGCGCGACCGATCGCCGCCGGATCAGCCACGGCAAGCGTCGACCCACCTCGATCGCGGAGATGCCGGCCGACCTCTCGACCGACCTGCTCGACGGCAGCCAGGACGACCCCGACGTGGAGACCACCACGATCGCCGGCGTGGAGGTCCAGGGCGACTGCCCGCTCGTGGTGCGCGAGAAGACGCACAGCGGCGTCCCCATGACCCTCGAGCAGGCGCTCTACGAGATGGAGCTGGTCGGTCACGACTTCTACCTGTTCCTCGAGAAGGACTCGATGCGTCCGAGCGTCGTGTACCTGCGCAAGGGCTACGACTACGGCGTCATCCACCTCGACGTCGACGAGTCGGGCTCGATCGAGGGCGGGATCGCCCCCTGACGCGAACGCGCGCTGCGTGGCATGATGCGGGAGTGACTTCTCGGGCACCTCGTATCCGCGTGCTGCTCGTCGACGACCAAGAGCTGTTCCGTCGTGGCGTGTCGATGGTGCTGAGCGCCGACGCCGACCTCGAGCTCGTCGAGGTCGGCGACGGCGACCAGGCCATCGCAGCGGTGGAGGAGACCCCGGCCGACGTGGTCCTGCTCGACGTCCGCATGCCGGGTCGCTCCGGGGTCGAGGTCTGCAAGGCGATCAAGGCCATCTCGCCCTCGACCGGCATCATCATGCTGACCGCCAGCGACGAGGAGTCCGACCTCTACGAGTCGATCCGCAGCGGCGCCTCCGGGTACCTGCTCAAGGACGGATCGACCTACGACCAGGTCGCCGAGGCCGTCCGGCTCGTGGCGGCGGGCCAGTCGCTGATCAGCCCCAGCATGGCCACCAAGCTGCTCGACGAGTTCGTGCAGATGTCGCGCAGCCCGGCGCCGGCCACGGCGCAGCTGACCCAGCGCGAGCTGCAGGTGCTGCGGCTGGTCGCGAAGGGGCTGAGCAACCGCGAGATCGCCGAGGAGCTCTACATCAGCGAGAACACGGTCAAGAACCACATCCGCAACATGCTCGAGAAGCTGCAGATGAAGTCGCGCATGGAGGCAGCCATGTACGCGGTGCGCAGCAACCTGCTCGACGACTCGGTCTGAGCGTTCCCGGGGTCGTGGTCGATCCGCGGTGACGGCTCCTGCAGGATCCGTCCGTGCGGCAGGGCAGGATCGACGGTGTGACCGAACGACTCTCGACCCTGCAGGCCCGCCGGATCGCCCTCGCGGCGCAGGGCTTCACGCGGCCCCGCCCCGACGCGGTCGAGCGGCGCCACCTGGTCTCGACGCTGCGCCGTCTGGGCTTCTTCCAGATCGACTCGGTGAACGTGCTGCAACGGGCGCACTACCTGCCGCTGTACTCACGCGTCGGGCCGTACGACCTCGAGGTCTTCCATCGCGCGGCAGGGCGCGCACCGCGCGCGATGTTCGAGTACTGGGCGCACGTCGCGACCTTCGTCGACGTCGACCTGTGGCCGGCCATGCAGCACCGCATGGCGGGCCGGCGCGGTCTGTGGGGCGGACCCGAGCGCGTGGCGCAGGAGCAGCCCGACCTCGTCGACGCCGTGCTGGAGCACGTGGCCGCGCACGGCCCGCGCACCGCTCGCCAGGTCGACGCCGCCGTCGGCGAGGAGGCCGATCGGGACCGGTCCCACTGGGGCTGGAACTGGTCGGCCACGAAGAACGCGCTCGAGTACCTCTTCCACACCGGGCAGCTCACGTCGGCGCGACGCACCGCGCAGTTCGAGCGCCAGTACGACCTGCCCGAGCGGGTGATCCCCGCGGCGGTGCTGGCGCGACCCGCGCTCGACGAGGCCGAGGCGCACCGGGTCATGGTCGAGCACGCGGCGCGGGCCCACGGGGTCGCCACCGCCCCGTGCCTGCGCGACTACTTCCGCTCCGCCCCCGAACCCACGCGGGCCGCCATCGAGGACCTGGCCGACGCCGGCGTCCTGCTGCCGGTCCAGGTCCGGGGGTGGGACCGGCCGGCCTGGCTGCACCACGAGGCCGTCCGGCCGCGCGCAGTGCGTGCACGCGCCCTGCTCAGCCCGTTCGACCCGGTCGTCTTCGAGCGCGAGCGTGCGGAGCGGCTCTTCGGCTTCCGCTACCGCATCGAGATCTACGTGCCCGAGGCCCAGCGCGAGTTCGGGTACTACGTGCTGCCCTTCCTGCTCGGCGACGACCTGGTCGCCCGGGTCGACCTCAAGGCGGACCGGTCGCGCGGCACGCTCGTCGTGCACGGCGCCTGGGCCGAGGCCGGCGCGCCGGGCGACACCACGGCCGAGCTCGCCGAGGAGCTGCGCACCATGGCGGCCTGGCTCGGTCTCACCGCGATCGAGATCGGCCACCGCGGCGACCTCGTCGAGGGGCTGCGCGACCGGGTGTAGTGGTTCGGAGACGGGGTCCACGACCCGACCCCGGACGTCAGGCCGCTCGGCATAGACTGCGAGAAGCCCGACTTACCAACTCAGGAGTGCGTCCACCGTGCCCAAGGTCATCGACAAGATCCTCCGCGCAGGCGAAGGCAAGATCCTGCGACAGCTCGCCGCGATCTCCAAGCAGGTCAACGCGCTCGAGGACGAGTTCCGCGAGATGAGCGAGGACGAGCTGCGCGGCATGACCGCCGAGTTCCGTGAGCGCCTCGACAACGGCGAGACCCTCGACGACCTGATGCCCGAGGCGTTCGCCACGGTGCGCGAGGCCGCGAGCCGGGTGCTCGGGCAGCGGCACTTCGACGTGCAGGTCCAGGGCGGCGCCGCGCTGCACCTCGGCAACATCGCGGAGATGAAGACCGGTGAGGGCAAGACCCTCGTCGCGACGCTCCCCAGCTACCTCAACGCCCTCACGGGCAAGGGCGTGCACGTCATCACGGTCAACGACTACCTCGCGCGGTACCACGCCGAGTGGATGGGGCGGGTCTACACCTACCTCGGGCTCAGCGTCGGCATGATCCTGCCGAGCATGACCCCGCCGGAGCGCCGCGACGCCTACGCGTGCGACATCACCTACGGCACCAACAACGAGTTCGGCTTCGACTACCTGCGCGACAACATGGCCGACGACATCGCGGCCTGCGTCCAGCGCGGACACAACTTCGCCATCGTCGACGAGGTCGACTCGATCCTCATCGACGAGGCCCGCACGCCGCTCATCATCTCCGGCCCCACCGAGGACGAGGTGAAGTGGTACGGCGAGTTCGCGCGCATCGTGGGCGCGATGACCATCGACGTGCACTACGAGGTCGACGAGAAGAAGCGCACCGTCTCGGTCACCGAGGAGGGCATCGACCGCGTCGAGGACCAGCTCGGAATCGACAACCTCTACGACGCGGTGAACACCCCGCTCATCAGCTTCCTCAACAACGCCATCAAGGCCAAGGAGCTGTTCCGGCTCGACAAGGACTACGTGGTCCTCGACGGCAACGTGATCATCGTGGACGAGCACACCGGCCGCATCCTCGACGGACGTCGCTACAACGAGGGTCTGCACCAGGCCATCGAGGCCAAGGAGGGTGTGCGGATCCGCGAGGAGTACCAGACCCTGGCGACCATCACGCTGCAGAACTACTTCCGTCTGTACGACAAGCTCGGCGGCATGACCGGTACGGCCATGACCGAGGCGAGCGAGTTCGACAAGACCTACTCGCTCGGCGTGGTGCCCATCCCCACCAACAAGCCCGTGGCCCGTGCCGACCAGCCCGACCTCGTCTACCGCACGGAGGCGGCCAAGTTCGACGCCGTCGTGGAGGACATCGCGGAGCGGCACGCGACCGGCCAGCCGATCCTCGTCGGCACCACGAGCGTCGAGAAGAGCGAGCGACTCTCCAAGCTGCTGCGCAAGCGCGGCATCCCGCACGAGGTCCTGAACGCCAAGCAGCACGAGCGTGAGGCGGCCATCGTCGCCGTCGCAGGTCACCGCGGTGCGGTCACCGTCGCCACCAACATGGCCGGTCGAGGTACCGACATCATGCTCGGCGGCAGCGTCGAGTTCCTGGCCGACGCGGCCCTGCGCAAGCAGGGTCTCGACCCGCTCGAGAACGCCGAGGAGTACAGCGCCGCCTGGCCGGCCACGCTCGAGCGCATCGAGGCCCAGGTCGCCGAGGAGAAGCAGGCCGTCACGGACGCCGGCGGCCTTGCTGTCATCGGCACCGAGCGCCACGAGTCGCGCCGCATCGACAACCAGCTGCGTGGACGTTCTGGCCGTCAGGGCGACCCGGGCGAGACGCGCTTCTACCTGTCGCTCGAGGACGACCTGATGCGCCTGTTCAAGGCCGACTGGGTCAACTGGGTGCTCCAGACGATGAAGATCCCCGACGACGTGCCCATCGAGAACAAGCGCGTCACGGGTGCGATCGCCTCGGCCCAGAGCCAGGTCGAGTCGCAGAACTTCGAGACCCGCAAGAACATCCTCAAGTACGACGACGTCATGAGCCGTCAGCGCGAGGTCATCTACGGCGAGCGCCGCAAGGTGCTCGAGGGCGCCGACCTGCAGGACCAGGTCACGACGATGATCACCGACACCGTCACCGGCTACGTCAACGGCGCCACCGAGGGCTTCCCCGAGCAGTGGGACCTCGAGCAGCTGTGGACCGCCCTCGGCACGCTCTACCCGGTCTCCCGCACCGTGGAGGAGGTCGAGGAGGAGGCCGGCGGACGCGAGCACCTCTCCCGCGAGGGCCTGGTCGAGACCATGACCGAGGACGCACTCGCCGCCTACGCGCGCCGCGAGGAGGAGCTCGGGGCTCCGGTCACCCGTGAGCTGGAGCGCCGTGTGGTGCTGAGCGTGCTCGATCGCAAGTGGCGTGAGCACCTGTACGAGATGGACTACCTGCGCGAGGGCATCGGTCTGCGGGCCTACTCGCAGCGTGACCCGCTCGTGGAGTACCAGCGCGAGGGCTTCGACCTGTTCAGCGCCATGATGGACAGCATCGCCGAGGAGTCGGTGGGCTTCCTGTTCAACCTCGACGTCCAGGTGGAGGAGAGCGCCGTCGACGAGACGCACGACCACCCGCACGTCCAGGCCAAGGGTCTGGAGCCGAAGGCGGAGCAGAAGCTCTCCTACTCGGCGCCGTCCGAGGACGGGGACGTCGAGGTCCGCGCCGACGACGAGGACCCCGCTGCCGACAAGCAGCGTCAGGCCAAGCAGAAGTCCAAGGCACGCCAGAAGACCAAGGCGCAGCGCCAGTCCCGCAAGCGCAACCGCTGAGCCGGGCTCGCCGGGTCCGAGGGCCCGGCGAGCAAGGACTTCCTCCGGTCGCGGGCTCGAGGGCCCGAGGACGGGTCCTAGGCCCAGACGAGGGCGGTGCAGGTCCACACCTGGCGTCCGCGGGGCGAGGTGACGAGCTCCAGCCGCAGGGCGACGGCCCGCGATCGCCCGCGGTGCACCATGCGTCCGGTGACCTCGACCGCGCCCGCGTGCACGACGCTGAGGTGGACGGACGCCAGGCGTCCGCCGACGGCGCGCTCGTCGCGACGTCGGGGTCGTCCGGAGCGCTCGCCCGCCAGCGCCGTGACGAGGGCCGCGTGGGCGTCGGGCGTCATCCAGGCCGACAGCTGACGGGCCGGTCGGCCCCCGCAGAGCACCTCGGTGAGCCCCTGCATGAAGCGGGCGATCGGCGCGCGCAGCTGCCGTGCGAGCTCCTCGCCGTCGCGGGTCCGTGGGACGGGGACCACGGACGAGGGTGAACCGGGCAGTGGCAGGGGCAGCTGGGTGGGGAGCGCGTCCTCGTCGGTGATGAAGCGCGCCGGGGTCCGGAGCTCGGTCGCGGCCCTCATGCTGCTCCTCCGGGGGCCACCAGATGCTGGCCGGGACGGATGAGGTCGGGGTCGGAGCCGATGACCTCGAGGTTCGCGAGGTACCACCGCCTCGCCGCGTCGGCGATCTCGCCGTCGTGGGCCGAGGGCCCGAGCGAGCGTGCCGCGATGGACCAGAGGGTGTCGCCGGGGGCGACGAGCACGATCTCGCGTCCCTGTGGCGGAGGTGCCGACGGTTCGACCGGGGCCACGAGCACCGGCCGGTCGGGCAGCGACAGTCCGTCGAGTCCGACACCGGTGGTGCGGTGCCCGGTGTCGGACCGGTGCAGGGCACCCTGGTCGGTCGTCTGCCGATCCGGACGAGGATGGTCGACGCCGGCGTGGGCGGTGCCGATCCCGAACCCGGTGACGACCCCGGCGAGCAGGATGCCGCGCAGGGCGCGGGGGACCAGACGTCCGGCGGCTCGGGCCGCACCGCCGCCCAGGACGCACGCGCCCAGGGCCAGCGACGTCCACGTCGCGACGGCGAGCAGGGCCAGCTCGACGAGCGCGCCCAGGGCCACGGGGAACGACGGCGAGGAGAGTTGGTCGACGGTGGTGGGGACGTGCGGCAGGCGCAGGACGAGCGAGGTGAGGGCGAGGCTCCAGGTGGCGAAGCCGGTCCGTGACAGGCGCATCGGTCGTTTCCTTGCGTTTGACGACGTTTGATGACAGTGAAGGTCGTTCGTGTCCTGTCGTCAAGGGTTCTTGCACAGGGGTCGGACGCCCGTGCCCGCGCTACGGTGCTGCCATGCGCTGGGACCGACTCTTCGCCGACCTCGAGGCCGCCGCGGACGACGACGCGTTGGTCGAGCGCGACGCGATGGTGGCCGAGCTGCGCGACGAGGAGTGGTCACGGACGCCGTGGCGCGAGCTGCTCGGCGGTCAGGTGGAGGTCGAGGTCGCCGGGGCAGGTCGGCTCGGCGGGACCGTCGGGCTGGTCAACGAGCAGCTCCTTCGTCTCGACGCCGGGGGGCTGGAGCACGTGGTCGCGCTGGTTGCGGTGCTGGGCGTCCGCACGGACGGACGCGCGCCGGCGCTCACGTCGGTGGACGCGCGACTGGGGTGGGGCCACGTGCTCCGCCGCATGCGTGACGACGGTGACGAGGTGCTGCTCGTGCGTGTCGACGGCTCCAGCCTGCGTGCGCGAGTGGAGCAGGTGGTCGACGGGGGCGTGCTGGTCCGCAGCGCGGAACGGACCCTGCTGGTGCCGCTGCAGGCGCTCGCGGTCGTCACGGTCCCGCGCTGAGACCGGATCGGCCCGGCGACGGGCGAGGATCGGAAGGCGGGGACCGGAAGGCGGGGACCGGAAGGCGGGGATCAGACCGTCGCGTCGTCGTCGCTCGCCAGGTCGGCGTCGGCCAGATCGCCCTCGCCGAGGTCGGCGACGGCCTGCTCGGCGCGGGCGTACTGGCGCTGGATGTAGTCCTCCAGCTGGTCCTTCTCGACCCGCCACTGGTTGCGGCCACCGATCTGGATCCCCTTGAGCTCCCCGGATCGCACGAGGGCGTAGACCTGTCGAACCGTCACGTTCAGCACCTCGCCGACGTCGGCCAGGGTGAGGAAGCGGGGAGACCCATCGGACATGGGTCCCAGTTTTCCACGCTGCGGTGTCACGTCGAGTCGCGGCCGTCCGACCTGTGGACGACCGGACGGGGGACCGTTCTCCACAGCGAGGGCTGGACGCCCACGCCGTCGCCCAGTACAAACATGCCCATGGCGAACTGGCGGGGGCCACGATCGAGCGGCGGGACGACCGGACGGACGGGCGCAGCGGCGCGCGTGCGTCAGCAGCCGTGGAGCGATCCTCGGCTGGTGCTGGGCGTGCTGCTCGTGCTCGGCGCGACCGTGCTGGGTGCCTACGTCGTGGCAGCGGGCGACGACACGGAGCCCTACTGGGCGTTGAGTCGCGACGTCGCCGCGGGAGACCCGGTGGAGCGGTCCGACCTCGTCGAGTCGCGCGCGCGTCTCGGTGAGCGCGCCGCCGGCGCCTTCCTGCGCACCGACCAGGAGCTGCCTGCCGACCTCGCGTCCCTCAGGTGGGCGCGCGCTGGACGCGGCGGCGCGCTCGTGGAGCGGTCCGCGATGGCCCGCGACGGCGCCGGAGGTGCGACCGAGCTGCCGCTCTCCGTGCGGCTCGGCGCAGCGCCCGACGACCTGCGCATCGGCGACCGGGTCGACGTGTGGGTCGGACCGTCGCCCGAGGACGGTGCCGAGGCGGGCGAGGCCGCGCTCGCACTCACCGACGTTCCCGTGGTCAGGAACGGTGCCGTCGTCGGCGCCGGTGGCACGCGCACCGTGCTGGTCGACGTGGCCGGGCTCGACCTCGACGGCGAGATCGTCGCGGCCCTCACCGCTCGCCACGTGACGATCGTGCGTCGCGCATGAGCGGCAGGCCCCACCGTCGGGTCGTCCTCGCGGCCGCCGGTGCGGGGTGGGAGGTCGACGCCGTGCGGGAGCTGGAGTCGGCCCGTGACCTCGTGCTCGTGCGACGGTGCGTCGACGTCGCGGAGCTGATCGCGGTGGCTCAGGCGGGTGGGGTCTCGGTGGCCGCGGTCGACCTGTCCGTCCCCGGCCTCGACCTCGAGGCGGTCCGAGCGGTGCGGGCGGCGGGGGTCACCCTGGTCGGGCTCGGACCGACGGATCGCGCCGAGGCCCTGGGCATCGACGTGGTGGGCCCGGGCTCGGCCGTCCTCGACGCCGTCCGTGCCGTCGAGGTGTCCGCGACCGCCACGGGCAAGGACCTCGCACCCGGTCCTGCGTCGGTCGAGCCCGGCGGGCCTTCGGACGTCGCGGACGGCAGCACCTCGCGGCGACGCGGCACGCTGGTGGTGGTGTGGGGCCCCGCGGGCGCGCCGGGGCGCAGCGCGGTCGCCCTGGCGCTCGCCGACGAGCTGGGCCGCGACGACGCCCGGTGCGTGCTCGTCGACGCCGACACCTACGGCGGTGCCCAGGCGCAGCAGCTGGGACTGCTCGACGAGGTCTCCGGCCTCATGGCCGCGTGCCGCGTGGCCAACCAGGGCCGGGACGTGGACCTGGGCGAGCACCTCCAGGCCCTGCGTCCCTCGCTCTCGGTCCTCACCGGTCTCCCGAGGCCCGACATGTGGATCCACGTCCGACGCGCCGCCCTCGAGCGCGTGGTCGAACGGCTGCGTGACACCACCGACGTCGTGGTGGCCGACGTGGGCTTCTGCCTCGAGCCGGGTGAGGGGGTCGCCGGGGCGGGCCGCAACCAGGCCACGGCGGCCCTGCTCGAGCTCGCCGACGTCGTCGTCGCCGTGGGTCGGGCCGACCCGGTGGGCCTGACGCGTCTGGTGAGGGGACTGCACGACCTCGACGACCTCGGGGTCGTGCGCCCGCTCGTCGTGCTCAACCAGGTGCGCGCCGGCATCGGCTGGGGTGCCGAGGAGCTGGCCTCCACCGTGCACCGGCTGGCCGGCGCCCGGCCCGTCGCCCTGCTGCCGCAGGACGGCCCCACCCTCGACACCGCCGCGCTCCGGGGTGCCACCGCGCGGGAGGTGGCCTCCGGCTCGCCGTTCGTGGCCGCGGTCTCCGACCTCGCGCAGCACGTGCTGGGGGTGACGCACGCCGCTGTGTCGCCGTGACGGCGGTGGTAGGTTCGTCGCGATCCGTGAGGAGTGAGATGCAGCGACTGAGTCCGCTGGACGCGATGTTCCTGAACCAGGACAGTCCCGACGTCCCGCGCCAGGTGGCGTCGCTCGCGATCCTCGAGCCCGGCGGGGCGTTGACGTACGACCGGCTGATCGGTGTCATCAACGAGCGGCTCGACATCGTGCCGCGGTACCGCCAGGTGCCGCGCAAGGTTCCGGGGGCGCTGGGGACCCCGCTGTGGGTCGACGACGAGGGCTTCGACATCTCTCTTCACGTGCGGCGGTCGGCCCTGCCACGTCCGGGGACCCGCGACGCGCTGCACGAGCTGGTCGGCCGGCTCGTGGCCCGCAGGCTGGACCTCGACCGTCCGCTGTGGGAGCTCTACCTCATCGAGGGCCTCGAGGACGGCAGCGTGGCGCTGCTGTTCAAGGCCCACCAGGCGCTCGTCGACGGGTCGGAGACGATCGACCTCGCCCAGGTGCTGCTCGAGGAGACCGACCGGGTGCGCGAGATCCCTCACGAGGACTGGAACCCGCGCTCCGCGCCCGGGCCGCTCGGCGCCGTCTCGGCCACGCTGGAGCGGAACGTGCGTCATCCGGGCGAGGCGCTGCGGATCGCGGAGCTCAACGTCGGTCGCGTGGCGCGACACCTCCCGGTCGTGGGCGGCGGACCGGTCGCCACGCGCGGCGTGCTGTCGGCGCAGCTGTCCCGCCACCGCCGGTTCACCACGCTCTCCACCTGTCTGGACGACTACCGCCGGGTCCGCGACCAGCACGGCGGCACCGTGAACGACGTCATCCTCGCGGCCATCACGGGTGGCATCCGTGGGTGGATGCTCACCCGCGCCGAGCCGGTCACCGCCAAGACCAGCTTCCGGGCCATGGTGCCGATGTCGGTGGTGGCCGACGACGGCCTGCCGACGTCGCTCGGGTCCAAGGTCCGCGGGCACCTGCTCTCGCTGCCGGTCGGCGAGTCCAACCCGGTGGTCCGCCTGCACCAGGTGTCGTACGCCCTCAAGGACCACCGCGAGACGGGCTCGGCCGTGGCGGCCAACCAGCTGGCGAGCCTGCCCGGGTTCGCGACGTCGACGTTCCACGCCGTGGGCGCGCGCGTCGCGGCCGCCGAGACGTCCCGCGGGCACCAGATCACGATCACGAACGTCCCCGGCCCCCAGGAACCCGTCTACATGGCGGGCGAGCAGCTGGCCGAGGTCTACCAGGCGATCCCGCTCATCGACCATCGAGCCGTGTCGATCGCGGTCACGTCGTACCACGGTCGCGTGTTCTTCGGCATCGTCGCCGACCGTGAGGCCGTGCCCGACGTCGACGTGCTGGGGCAGTGCATCAGCGAGGCGCTGGAGGAGCTCGTCGAGACCGTCGGACCCCGGCGCGGGCGGGCCCCGCGCGGCCGCCAGAAGCCGCGACGGGTCTGACGTGCGGGTCTGGGTGGGCGTCGACGCCGACGGCCTGCGCCGGCTGCGCGACGGTGGCGCGCTCGGCGGCGAGGTGGTGGCCGCGGAGTCCGAGGACGAGCAGCACGAGTACGAGGCGCTCGTCGCAGCGGCCGAGGACGGCCCCGTCGTGGTCGTCGCCGACGTCGAGACGACGGACATCGATGGCGCGACGGCCCTGGCCGACGTCACCGCGTCGGACGTCGAGGCGCTCCACGTGGACGCCGACGGCAGCGGTCAGCTCGCCTGGTACGCGCCGCAGGAGATCGAGGCCGTGCTCTCCCTGCTCGGCTGACCACGCCGCACGCCCCCGCACCAGGACGACACGGCGCGGCACGACGAAGGGCCCCGACCGACCGGTCGGGGCCCTTCGCGTGGTGCTGGATCAGAGGCGGGTCATGCCCAGCTCGACCTCGTTCTTCAGCGAGCCGCGGATGGCCTTGGCCACCTCGGGCTCGATCTTCTTGCCGATGAACGGGATCTTGACCGTGACGTCACCGTTGACCGTGAACTCGGTGCCGCCGCCCGTGGACTCGAGCACCGCGGTGCCGAGCATCTCCGCGGGCTGGCCGATGATGCTGACCTTCACGTCGGCGCGGCGGCTGCCGTCGGCGGCGGGAGCGCTCCACTTCTCGGTCTGCTTGACCTTGACGGTGTCGCCGGTGAGCTTCTTGACGAAGTCGGGCATCTCGGCCGGCTGGGTGCGCACGATCGTGATCGTGACGCCGTCACCGGACTCGTCGACGTCGACGTCGATGTCGCTCGCGCCGGACTCCTCACCGGACTCGGTGCGGAACTCCTGGCTGGAGATGAGGCCGAACACGGCCTCGACGTCGGCATCGCCGTAGGAGTAGGTCTCGTTGAACTTCATGGCGTCATCCTTGCAGGTCTCGGATCAGGGCGTGGTCTGTTCGGGGGCGTCCTGGCCGGCCTCGACCTGACCGGCCGGGGCAGCCCCGAGCTGGCCCTTGAGCTCGGACAGCCGCGCCTCGATCTCGAGGGCGGTCGAGTCGGCCTCGAGCTCCTCGAACTGCGAGTCCAGGCTGGAGGAGGCCAGCTCGGCCTGGCCGGCGACCCGTGCCTCCTCGCGGCGCACCTTCTCCTCGAAGCGCGAGAGCTCGCTCGTGGGGTCGAGCACGTTGATGGACGAGACGGCCTGCTGCACCTGCGACTGCGCATCGGCCGTCTTCTGGCGGGCCACGAGCTGGTCGCGGCGGGTCTTCAGGTCGTCCAGACGCGTGCGCATGGTGATGAGCCCGGTCTTGAGCTTCTCGACGGTCTCGTTCTGCGACGCGATGGAGGGCGCGGCGGCCTTCGCCTCGTTCTCGAAGCCGATCTGCTTGCCTAGCGCCACCTTGGCGAGCTGGTCGAAGCGGTCGGCCTCGCCCGTCTGGCCCGCCGTGCGCAGGGCGTCGGCCTTCTGGGAGGCGGCGATCGCCTTCCCGCCCCACTCCTTGGCGGCCGCGACGTCCTCGCGGTGGTCGGCCTCGGCGAGTCGGAGGTTGCCGATGGTCTGCGCCACGGCCTCCTCGGCCTCGGCGATGCTGTTGGTGAAGTCGCGGACCAGCTGGTCGAGCATCTTCTCGGGGTCCTCGGCCTTGTCCAGCATCGAGTTGACGTTCGCGCGGGTCAGCTGGGCGATGCGTCCGAGGATGGACTGCTTCTGTGCCATGGTGCTCTCTCTTCCGGTCGGCGTGCTGGGTGCTGGGTCGGGAGGTGCTGGTGTCGGGGTGGGTGGTCAGGATGTCAGAAGCGTCCGCCGCCGCTGCGCCGCGAACGTCCGCCGCCGCTGCGTCGGCTGCTGCTGCGCCGTGAGCTGCTGCTCCGGGAGCTGCTCCGTCGGGAGCTGCTGCTGCGGGAGGGGCGGCGGCTCCGGCCGGAGCTGCCGCCGAACCCACCGGGCAGTCGGGGCAGGCCACCGCCGCCACCGCCGCCCCCTCCGAGGATGCCGCCGAGGGAGAGGTCGTCGCGGTCGGAGGTCGATCGCCACGCCGCCACGTCGGCCTCGGCCGTCGACTGGGCCTCCTTGACGAGGGCCGCGGCGCGCTCGAGGGTGCGGGTGGCGCCGGCAGGGTCACCCGTCAGGGCGAGCCGTCCCTCGTCGAGCAGGCGCGCAGCCTCGGAGAGCCGGGTGCGGGCGGTGCTGCCGACCGCGCCGCGGTGCGTCTCGACGTAGGTGGTGACCGCCGAGACGGTGGCCACGACCTGTCCCAGCAGGTCGTCGGCGTCGTCGCGGATGGTCTCGAGGTCGGTCCGGGCCGTGTCGATGGCGTCGAGCAGGGCGGTGGCCTGGGCGGTGGCGTCCTCGGCCGTGCGCAGGTGCAGGGCGGCGGTCGCGGCGTCACCGCTCGTGAGGGCGCCCTGGGCGAGGGTGACCTGCTCGGCGGCCTTGGTCGTCAGGGACTCGGCCCGCACGACGTTGTCGGCCACGGCGGCCAGCGCGCTGCCGGAGTGCGTGGACTGCAGGGACTCGAGCGTGGCGCGGGAGGCGGGCAGCCGCTCGACGGTGGCGGCGAGGACCGGCTGGAGCGCCACCACCGCCTCCGGAGCGCGCGTCTGCAGGTCGCGGACGGCGTCGAAGCGCTCCACCTGGGCGTCGAGGGCGTCGTCGACCTCGTCGCAGATCTGCAGGATCCGGGAGTGGAGCGTGCGGCGCTCGGCGTCCGTCTCGGGCTCGGCGTCGTCGAGTCGTTGACGCAGGGTGAAGGCCTCGCGGACGCGGGAGCGACCATCCTCGATCACTGCGCGGAACTCCGCGGTGGCGGTCGTGCCGAACTGCGCCTCGGCGAAGCCGAGCTCCTGGGCCGAGGACTGGAGGGCGTCGTCGACGTCGACGAGCGCCTTGGCCGCCGCCGCCTCGAGCTCCTCGTCGGTGAGGATGCTGGCGGGGTCGACCGGTCGGCCGTGCTCGTCCACCACCGGGTGGGTGTGGTCGTAGCGGCGACGGGAGCGGTGGATGGCGTAGCCACCGCCGGCAGCGGCGAGGCCCACACCGCCGACGATCCAGCCCCAGGGGATGCCCGAGTCCTGGCTCACCTCGGTGAGCCCCTCGGCCGCCCCGACGGCCGCACCCGCCCAGTCGTCCTGGCGCAGCGCGGGAAGGATGAAGTCGCGGTCGACCTTCTCGAGGTCGGCGTCGGAGAAGTCCTCGGCGTCGGCGTCGTAGCCGTAGGAGCGCTGGTCGAGCGCGATCGCCAGGAGGACGTCGGCGCGTCCGAGGCCCGAGCGTTCGGCGGTCTGCGCGGCCCACTCCGAGCCGGTGAGGCCGCCGAAGTCGCTGACGTAGACGACGAAGAGCTGGCGGTTGGTCTGCTCGTAGTAGGCGTCGAGCGCCGTCTGGACCTCGGCCGTGTCGCCGCCGAGGGCGTCGGCGCGGTCAGTGATGTTCCCCGTGACGTCGATCGGGTCCTCGGCTGCCGCCGGCCCCGCACCCACCATCGCCAGGGCGAGCAGCGTCGCGGTCACGGCCAGGGCACGTCTGACGGAGGGTGACATCACGTGTCGATCTTGGCCGATGGGCGGTCGCGGGACAACAGCCGGGCCCGGCGCGCCCGCCTCAACCCGGTTGCCGGTCGTCGGTGCGGAAGATCCAGGTCCGCATCAGGACGAACCGGGCGACGGTGACCGCGAGGTTGGCTGCGGTGAGCACCCCGACCTCCAGCACCCGGTGCTCGGTCCCGGCCAGGTCGTGGAGCGTCCAGAGGGCGCCGCTCGTCGCGAGGACCCCAGCTGCGAGCACCGCCAGCCCCTGCAGGTGGTGGACGGCGGCCCGGTCGCGACCACGAACCCCGAACGTGAAGCGTCGGTTGGCGGCCGTGTTCGCGACGGCGGTGACCAGCAGCGCCGCCATGTTCGCCCCCTGGGCGCCGAGGGACGACCTGAGCAGGAGGTACAGCGCGGCGTACGCGAGCGTCGAGAGCACCCCCACGAGGGCGAACACGACCAGCTGCGCCGACACCCCACCGCCGGCGCTGCGCCGCGTGGCGCGACCGAGCTCCTCGCCGAGCCGAGCCACCGGCACCTGCCCCCGCACCAGCGCCAGGCCCAGGCGAGCCATCCCACGCAGGTCGTCGAGCGCGGTGCGGACCACGTCGACGCTGCTGTCGGGGTCGTCGACCCAGTCGACCGGCACCTCGTGGATGCGCAGCCCGGCCCGCTCGGCCACGACGAGCAGCTCGGTGTCGAAGAACCAGGCGTCGTCGTGGACGAGGGGCAGCAGGCGCTCGGCCACGTCGCGTCGGATCGCCTTGAAGCCGCACTGGGCGTCGCTGAAGCGGGCGCGCATGGTGCCGCGCAGGAGGTAGTTGTATCCGCGCGAGATGATCTCGCGCCGCGGGCCGCGGGTCGTCCTGGCGCTGCGGGCCAGCCGCGACCCGATCGCGAGGTCGGAGTGTCCGGTCAGCAGGGGTGCGACGAGCGGCAGGAGGGCGTTGAGGTCGGTCGAGAGGTCGACGTCCATGTACACGAGGACGTCGGCGTCGGACGTCGACCAGGCTGCCTTGAGCGCGCGGCCCCGTCCCTTCTCGCCCAGCCTCACCACCCGGACGCTCGCGTGCTTCGCGGCGAGCGCGTCGGCGAGCTCGGCGGTGCGGTCGGTGCTGGCGTTGTCGGCGATCGTGACGCGAGACGGGAACGGCAGGGTGGCCAGGTGGTCGAGGACGGTCAGGACCGACGCGACCAGGGCTCGCTCCTCGTTGTGGACGGGAACGACGACGTCGATGGTCCCGGTGCGGCGGACGGTCGAGCCCGAAGTGTCGGCCGTGGCCGCGAGGTGCGCCGCGCTCATGCGATCCCGTCCGACAGGTCGTAGAGCGTGGTGCCGTCGACCGTGGTCGCGGTGAACGTCTCCTCGACCCACGCCTGGATCTGGGTGCTCGTGCCGCCGCTCGCGCCGGGACCGCCGCGTCCACCTGCCCCGCGTCCACCTGCTCCGCCTCCGCCGATGAACCAGTGGACCTCGCCGTCGGCGACGAGCTGCTGGAACTGCGCCAGGGTGGGGGAGGGGTCCGAGCCGTTGAAACCGCCGATCGCCATGACCGGCTCCTCGGTGGAGAGCTGGTAGCCCGAGGCGCTGTTCGAGCCGATCGCCGCGGCCACCCAGGTGTACGACCCCGCGTCCTGGGTGAGGAGGGCGTCGATGGCCTCCGACGACGTGGAGCCGTCGAGCAGTCCACCGGTTCCTGGTCCGCCCTGGTTTCCGCCGCCCGGGGCCGTGCCGGTCCCACCCGGAGCCCCCTGCGGTCCCGCGCCCTGGGGCGGCTGTCCCTGGCCGGTCCGGCCGTCCTGCAGCTGCGGCGGCTGACCACCGCCGGGGCCGCGTCCACCTCCCGGGCCGGCGCCGAGTCCGCCGCGGCCCGTGCTGGGGCCGGCGGACGGGATCGACCCGGTGTGGGCGCTGCCCGCGGTGTCGACGGCGTAGGCCGTGGGCCCGGCCAGCAGGGCGACGAGGCTCGCGAGAGCGACGGCGAGCCCGGCACGTCGACGCAGTCGTGCGAGGACGAACTTCAGCAGCACGACCATGATCGCGCTGACGCCGGCCAGCGTGACCACGAGCGGCGCGAGCCAGGGCAGGAAGCCGTCGGAGCGTCCGAGCAGGACCGTCGCCATCGCCGCGGTGGACAGCAGCACGGCCACGGCGGTGACGGCCGCGGTCACGGTGTGCCGGTGCTGCCAGAGCACGTGGCCGCCGATCCCCAGGATCGCGGCGATCGCCGGGGCGAGCGCCACCGTGTAGTACGCATGGAAGATGCCGGCCATCAGGCTGAACGTCAGGCCCGTGACCAGGAGCCAGAGACCCCACACGACGAGCCCGGCCGTGACCGGACGGGTGCGACGGTCCTCACCGGCGCGGAGGGTGAGCCAGAGCGCCGCGACCAGCAGGAGCAGCGCCGCCGGCAGCAGCCACGCGACCTGACCGCCGATCTCGCTCGAGAACAGGCGCAGCAGCCCGGTCTCGCCCCAGCCGCCTCCGCCGCCACCGGGCATCCCGCCGCCGCCGACGGACCCCACCTCGTTGCCGTTCAACCGACCGAGACCGTTGTAGCCGAGGGTCAGCTCGAGGATCGAGTTGTCCTGCGAGCCGCCGATCCAGGGGCGGCTCGAGGCGGGCCAGAGCTCGACCGCCAGGACCCACCAGCCGCCGGCCACGACCATGGCCGCGAAGGCGACGACCAGGTGGACCAGACGGCGGGCCAGGGGGACGGAGGCGGTCAGCAGGTAGACACCGGCCAGCGCCGGGAGGACGAGGAACGCCTGGAGCATCTTGGTCAGGAAGCCGAGGCCCACGAGCGCCCCGCCGAGAGCCAGCCATCGCGCGGCACGCCGGGGGTCCTCGAGCGCACGGAGGGTCGCCGCCGTCGCGCCGACGAGGAGCAGCACCAGCAGGGCGTCGGGGTTGTTGAACCGGAACATCAGGACGGCGACCGGGGTGAGGGCGAGCACGAGCCCGGCACCGAGCCCGGCCCACGCGTTGCCCGTCGTGCGGCGCACCGTCGTGTGCAGCAGCGCGACGGTGGCCACCCCCATGAGGGCCTGCGGCACCAGGATGCTCCAGGAGGACAGTCCGAACAGCCGGACCGAGAGAGCCATCACCCAGATGGACAGGGGGGTCTTGTCGACGGTGATGGACCCGGCGGCGTCGGACGCGCCGAAGAACATCGCCTTCCACGAGTCCGACCCGGCCTGCGCGGCGGCCGAGTAGAAGGAGTTGGCCCAACCGGACGAGCCGAGGCCCCAGAGGTAGAGCGCCGCGGTGCCGACGAGCAGCAGCACCAGCGCCGGTCGGGCCGCCGGGTGGTCGGCGGAGTCGCCCCGCCACGCTCGGGCGAGGACCCCCGGCGTCCTCGACGTGGGCCCGTCGAAGGAGCCGGCGTCGGGGGTGCTGCGGGTCTGGTGGGTGTCGGGCATCGTGGCGGTCTGGTCCATGTCGCCGATGCTCGACGGCGCTCCTGGGGTGGCGCCCTCGGCGGACTGTGCCGCTGCTGTGAGGTGTCGGCGGGCCGTCAGGTCCGGGGGAGCGTGATGCCGAAGGTGGTGCTGCCGGGCTCGCTGGTGACGGCGACCGTGCCGCCGTGGGCCTCGGCGATGGCCGCGACGAGGGACGTGCCCAGGCCGGCGCCGCCGGACTCGCGGGTGCGCGACGAGTCGCCGCGGGTGAAGCGCTCGAACACCACGGGCAGCAGGTCGGGTCCGATGCCGGGCCCGTCGTCGTGCACCTCGACGACGGCGTGGTCCGCGTCGGGGAGGCGGAGCCGTGCCGTGACCACGGTGCCGGGTGGGGTGTGCCGGGAGGCGTTGCCGAGCAGGTTGGTGACGGCCTGGTGCAGGCGGAGTGCGTCGCCGGGCACCTCGATCGGCTCGTCGGGGAGCTCGAGGCGCCAGGTGTGCCCACCGTCGACCACGCGGGCGTCGCTCACGGACTCGGCGAGCAGGAGGCTCAGGTCGACGGGCTCGCGCTCCAGCGGGCGGCCGGAGTCGAGCCGAGCAAGCAGCAGCATGTCGTCGACGAGGGTCGACATGCGCGCGGCCTCGGACTCCACCTTGGTCAGCTGGTCGGTCCCGGTGCGCCGACCCAGCTCGGCGTAGCCGCGGATCGTCGACAGGGGCGTCCTCAGCTCGTGGGAGGCGTCGGCGAGGAACTGGCGGACCTGCTGCTCGCTCTCGTGCCGGGCGTCGAGGGCCTGCTCCACGTGCGTGAGCAGCCGGTTGAGGGCCTCGCCCACCTGGCCCACCTCGTTGCCGGGGTCGGTCAGCTTCTCGGGCACGCGGACGGTGCGGCCCACCACGCCGCTGTCGAGCGGGAGGGTGGTCACCTCGTGGGCGGTGGCCGCGACCTCGCGCAGGGGACGGAGCTGGCGGCGCACGAGGACGACGCCCACGAGCCCGGCGGCCGCCGCGCCGAGCACGGTCAGCAGCGCCTCCCACCAGAGCAGGCGGGTGAGCGTCTCGTCGAGGTCGCTGGTCGGCAGGCCCTGGACGACGACGGTGCCGTCGGCGGTGGTCGTGGCGGCCACGCGCACGGAGCCGAGGCCGGGGAGGTCGACGGTGAGGGGCTCGTCGTCGGGGTCGACGTCGGCCAGCGCGTCGAGGGCGGAGCTGGAGAGCGGACGCAGCCCCGCGCTCTCGGTGATCTGCACACCGGCTCGGCAGTCGTCGGTGTAGACGGCGGTGAGGCTGCGGGCGGACTGGCCGAGGGACGGCCGCGGGGGCTCGCCGCACAGGGCGCTGGGCCGGGGGCGCGAGCCGAACGGACCACCGGGTCCGTCGCCGACCGGGTTCCCGCCGGCCTGGACCCGGGCGCGTTCGGTGGACTGCGCGAGCTCGGCGTCGAGGCGGTCGGTCAGGTAGGCGCGCATGACGAGGGTCGCCGCACCGGCGACGAGCAGGCTGACGGCGACGACGAGCGCCACGACGGTGAGGACGAGTCGTCGGGTCAGGCTCATCGCGACGCTCGCACGGTCTCGCTCACGCGGGCTCGACCGGCTTGAGCACGTACCCGGCTCCACGCTTGGTGTGGATCATGGGCTCGCGACCGGCGTCGATCTTCTTGCGCAGGTAGGAGATGTAGAGCTCAACGACGTTGGCCTGCCCACCGAAGTCGTAGTTCCACACCCGGTCGAGGATCTGCGCCTTGCTGAGCACGCGGCGCGGGTTGCGCATGAGGAAGCGCAGCAGCTCGAACTCGGTGGCGGTGAGCTCGATCGCGGTGCCGGCCCGGGTCACGTCGCGGCTGTCCTCGTCGAGGACCAGGTCGCCGACGACCACCACGTGCTCGGCACGGGCCTCCCGGGCGCCGGTGCGCCGCACGAGAGCGCGCACGCGGGCCACGACTTCCTCGAGGCTGAACGGCTTGGTCACGTAGTCGTCGCCGCCGGCGGTCAGCCCGGCCACGCGGTCCTCCACGGCGTCGCGCGCGGTGAGGAAGAGGACGGGCACGTGCTCGTCGCGCTGGCGGATGCGGCGCAGCACCTCGAGGCCGTCGAAGTCGGGGAGCATCCAGTCGAGGACGACCACGTCGGGTCCGAACTCGCGTGCGGCGTTCACGGCCGTGCGGCCCGTGCCAGCGGTGCGCACCTCCCAGCCCTCGTAGCGCAGGGCCATCATGAGCAGCTCGGCGATGTTGGGCTCGTCGTCGACCACGAGGACCCGCAGCCGGCTGCCGTCGGCGCGCGTGAGGGCGGCGTTCATGTCTCCAGTGTGGAGGGGCTGTCCGTCGGCTGTCCGTGAGTCACCTGTGACGTTCCTGTGAGCGCTGGTGCGGCCGGGTCCGCGAGGCGAGTGCTCGGCGTGCCGAGACGGAGACACCCTCCGGCCCTGGGTGTGGGCGGAGGGTGCTGGTGGGTCCGTGCTGCTCTCAGGCGGCGCCGAGGTCGGCGGCCACGGGGGCTTCGAGGGCGCGCACGCGAGCACGCGCGATCTCGGCGAGGTGCATGGTGCGGCGCGCCTCGGCGAGGTCGCCGACGGCGATGAGGTGGTCGACGAGCGGCTCGAGGTCGTCGACGTGCACGCCCTCGACGAGGCTCGCGTACTCGATGAGCTCCGACAGCAGGGCGCGCAGCAGCAGGTGGCCCTCCAGGTCGTCGTCGGTCGGTTCGTCACCGGTGACGAGGCGCAGCTGCTGACCGAGGTCGAAGGCGGTCTCGGGGGTGAGGCTGTCCTCGCGGGCCGCGGTGGCGACGAGCTCGAGCACGGGGCTCAGCCCCTCGCGCGCGGGGATGAGCGCGGCGCCGACGACCAGCTCGAGCACGCAGGCATGACGGGAGAACGCGTCGTCGCTCGACGGGCGCTCGGCCACATGTGTGATCGTCATGTTGAAACCACTTCTCCCCACTCCCATGAAGATGCTGGCAGGTCACGAGGCGATGGTCCCTAGTTCTTCAGGACCATTTCCGCGTGGCCGACACCACACAGGGTAGGCGACCCGGGTCTTTCGCCGCTAGTCCTTGGAAGGACCTCTTGCTCTCAGGGTGCCTCGGCGTGGCTCGAGGCTCACGCGAAGGTGGGCGCGACTTCTGGGTCGCCTCCCCGCCACAGCGGGACGCCTGCCGCCGACGTCCACCGACCTGAGTCCGGACGTCCGTCCACACCCTGCGTACGAGGGCCTTCACGGATGGGGTCTTCTTTGGGAGACTCTCCGGCACTGCAGGACTTTTCGGGGGAAGGGCGAGGTGGATCCAGTTCAGGCGACGCTCGCGGACGAGGTCCGCGAGCAGGTGCGCCGCCGTCGCATCGATCCCCAGGTCGAGGCCGACGCGGTGCGCCAGCTCGCGATCGACGTGGTGGCCGAGCACGAGAAGCGGTCGCTGACGGGTGCGGTGCGCTCCCTCGACGAACCGGACCGGATCGTGGGCGGCATCGTCGCCGACGTGGCCGGGTTCGGGCCGTTGCAGGCGTTCCTCGACGACCCGACGGTCGAGGAGGTGTGGATCAACGAGCCGGACCGGGTGTTCGTCGCGCGCGACGGCAAGCACGAGCTGACGTCGGTGATCCTCACGGCTGCGCAGGTGCGCGAGCTGGTCGAGCGGATGCTGTCGTCGTCCGGCCGCAGGCTCGACGTGTCGCAGCCGTTCGTGGACGCGATGCTGCCCGGAGGTCACCGCCTGCACGTGGTCCTGGAGGGCATCTCGCGCGGGTTCAGTGCGGTCAACATTCGCAAGTTCGTCGCGCGGGCCCACTCGCTGGACGACCTCGTGACCCTCGGGACCATCGACGCCACGGCCGCACGGTTCCTGCGAGCAAGCGTCGTGGCGGGGTTGAACGTCGTCGTGTCCGGGGGGACGCAGGCAGGGAAGACGACCCTGTTGAACTGCCTGGCCGCCGCGATCCCTGGGTCGCAACGTCTGCTGACGGTCGAGGAGGTCTTCGAGCTGCAGTGCGGACGCCACCCCGACTGGGTCGCGCTCCAGTCCCGCCAGGCCGGCCTCGAGGGGACCGGCGAGGTGGATCTGCGGATGCTGGTCAAGGAGGCGCTTCGCATGCGCCCGAGTCGCATCGTGGTGGGCGAGGTCCGCTCCGCCGAGTGTCTCGACATGCTGCTCGCCCTCAACGCCGGTCTCCCCGGGATGGCCAGCGTGCACGCGAGCTCGGCCCGTCAGGCGCTCACCAAGCTCTGCACGCTCCCGCTGCTCGCCGGGGCGAACATCACGAGCGACTTCGTGGTGCCGACCGTCGCGACCTCCGTCGACCTCGTCGTCCACACCTCCATCGACCACGCGGGCAGGCGAGCCGTGCAGGAGGTCGCGGCGGTCACCGGGAGGGTCGAGAACGGTCTCATCGAGACCGAGACGGTCTTCAAGCGCGAAGGAGGCACGCTGAGGCGCGGCCACGGTCGACCGGCTCGGCGCGACGCGTTCGAGCGCGTCGGCATCGATCTCGACGACGTCCTGGTGCCCGAGGAGGACCCCGGATGGGCGCCCTGATCGGACTGGTCCTGGGGCTGGGCCTCGTGCTCGTGCTGTGGGCGCTGGCCGACCCGCACCCGCGACCTCGGGGTCGGTCGACCCGCTCGCTGCGCGAGCTGCTCGACGCCGCCGGGCTCTCCGAGGTGACGCCGGCCGGTCTGTTCGGGCTGTGCGGCGGGTCGTTCCTCGTGGCCGGTCTCGTGATGACGATCGTGTCGCGGGTCCTGGTCGTCGGTCTCGTCTTCGGCGCGCTGGCGGCGCTGCTCCCCGTGGCGACGTTGCGGGGTCGCGCACGTCGGCGTGCACGGGAGCACGCCGACCTGTGGCCCGACGCCGTCGACAACCTCGCCTCCGCGGTGCGCGCCGGACTCTCGCTCCCCGAGGCGGTGGTGCAGCTGGGGGAGCGGGGTCCGGAGGGACTGCGGGAACCCTTCGTGCGGTTCGGGCGCGACTACCAGTCCACCGGACGGTTCGACGCGGCCCTCGACCGCCTGAAGGTGCGCCTCGCCGACCCGACCGGCGATCGCGTGGTCGAGGCGCTGCGACTTGCGCGCGACGTCGGCGGAGGGGACCTGGGGCGCATGCTTCGCGCACTCTCCGGTTTCCTGCGCGAGGAGGCCCGGACCCGCGGTGAGCTCGAGGCGCGCCAGTCCTGGACCGTGAACGCCGCACGGCTAGCCGTCGGTGCTCCGTGGGTGGTCCTCGCCGCACTCAGCCTGCAGCCGGACGTAGTCGCCAGGTACGCCACCACCACCGGGGCCGTGGTCCTGACCGTGGGCGCGGTCGTGTGCGTGGTCGCCTTCCGGCTGATGCTGTGGATCGGTCGGCTTCCGCAGGAGCGGCGGGTCCTCGCATGAGTCCCGTCGTCGGAGCGGTCCTCGGTGCCGTCCTCGCGAGCGGTCTGCTCCTGGTGCTCACGTCCTGGCGGCGCGTTCGGCACCCCACCCCGATGATGCGGATCGATCCCTACCTCGGCGACGTGCTGCCGACGTCGGCGCGCTCGACCAGCACCGTAGGTGCCGTCTACGGGCCGCTCCTGCGCTCGGTCGGTGACATGGTCGGGCGGGTCACCGGTGGCGCCTCGAGCGTCGAACGACGACTGACCCGTCTCGGGTCGCCCTACGGCGTCGAGGAGCTCCGCATCCAGCAGCTCGTCTGGGGTGCTCTCGGGTTCGGCGTGGCTTCGGTGATCTGCACCGTCGTGTGGACCACGTACGGCGGGTCGCCCCTGGTCCTGATGGTCGTGTGCGTCACCGGCTTCGTCGCAGGCGTCCTCGGGCGGGACACCTGTCTCTCGTCGCAGGTCAAGCGTCATGAGGTCCGGCTGGCCGAGGAGTTCCCCGTCGTGGCCGACCTCCTCGCCCTGGCGGTCGCTGCGGGGGAGAGTCCGGTGGCCGGGCTGGAGCGGGTGCTCCAGGTCCTGAGGGGTGGTCTGGCCGACGAGCTCGGCACCGTCCTGGCCGACGTACGGACCGGGCGGACCGTGCCCGCGGCGTTCGACGCCCTCGCGGCCCGAACGGGCGTGGCGAGCATCGCCCGGTTCGCCGAGGGGCTCGCCGTCGCGGTCGACCGCGGCACCCCGCTCGTCGACGTGCTGCACGCCCAGGCTGCCGACGTGCGCGAGACCGCCCGTCGCGACCTGATGGAGGCCGGCGGCCGCAAGGAGATCCTGATGATGGTCCCCGTCGTCTTCCTCGTGCTGCCGGTCACCGTCGTCTTCGCCTTCTACCCGGGCCTCGTCGGCCTCCGCCTCTCCAGCTGAAGGAGCGTCATGTCACGACTGAACAGAAGAGTCCTCGAACGACTGCAGCACCCCCCGCACGACGAACGGGGTGACGTGCCCGGGTGGGTCATGATCACGGTCATGTCCGCCGGCCTCGTCGCGCTGCTGGCGGCGATCGCCGGGCCGGAGCTGAGCTCGATGCTCAGGGACGCGCTCGACTCGGTGCGTTGAGGTCCGGTGCGGAGCCGACCTCTCGCGAGTGCGAGCGCTCGCATGCTGCCACCGTTCGGGGTGCCCTGGGGGTACGGTGGCCGGAACCCTAGGAGGCACCGTGGCGAACGACGACCTGAAGGCCAAGATGCGCGAGGCCCTCGAGAAGAAGGCCGGCAAGCACCACGCGTCGGCCCAGACCGCCGAGCACGACGGCAGCGAGAAGTCGCACGGTGCCGACAAGCCGATCGCCCAGCCGGAGTTTCGCCGCAAGAGCGTCTGACCCGCCGCGAGCGTCGAGCACACCAGGAGCGCGGGTCGGCCGTCGTCGACTACGTGCTGGTTCTGGTGGTGCTCGTCCCGCTCGTGCTCGGCATCATGCAGCTGGGCCTCGTGCTGCACGTCCGCAACACCCTCACCGCCGCCGCGTCCGACGGCGCGCGAGCAGGTGCCCCGCTCGGCGCCTCGAGCGCTGAGGCGGTGGCGCGGACGCGTCGGATGATCTCGGGCAGCCTGTCCGAGCGGTTCGCGAGGTCGGTGACGGCATCGCGGGGGTCCGTCGACGGCGCCCCGGCGCTCGTCGTGCGGGTGCGTGCCGAGGTGCCGGCGCTGGGGGTCCTCGGGCCGAGCGTCTCCCTCGACGTCCGCGGTCGCGCGCTCCTGCAGGAGGAGCCGTGAGGTGCGAGCGCGGCTCGGCTCCGGTGGAGTTCGTCTGGCTGACGGTGCTCCTGCTCGTGCCGTTCGTCTACGTGATGATCGCGGTCTTCGACGCCCAGCGCGCCGCCTACGGGGTCTCCTCGGCCAGCAAGGCCGCGGCCCGTGCCTATGTGCAGGCGCCCGACACCGCCACGGCCGCCGAACGGGCGCGCAGGGCCGCAGCGGTGGCGCTCGCCGACCAACGGGTCGACGCCGACGTGGTGGTCACCTGCCTCCCGACGCCGGACGCGTGCCTGCAGCCCGGGTCCTCGGTCCGGGTGTCGGTGCGCACCCTCCAGCCGCTGCCGCTCACCCCGTCGGCGCTGGGGGAGCGGATCGGTGGCATCGCCGTCGACTCCGACCACACCGAGCCGTTCGGCTCGTTCCGGGAGGGCCGATGACGCGCCGGGTGGAGCGCGACGAGCGGGGCAGCGTGACGGTCATGACGATCGGCTTCCTCGTGGTGATCGGCCTGCTCCTCGCGGTCGTGGTGAACGCGTCGTCGGCGTACCTGCAGCGTCAGGAGCTCGCCCACCTGACCGACGGGGCCGCGCTGGCCGCGGCCGACGGTCTCGACGAGGGCGCCTTCTACGCCGAGCGGACGATCGAGCTCGATCCCACCGCGTCGCGACAGCTGGTGGCCGGCTACCTCGCGGGCGAGGACGTCGCCGGAGTCGACGTCGCAGTCCGGGGTGACACGGTGAGCGTCCGGCTCGAGCGTGACGTCGAGCTGCCGTTCACACCGCCCGGCTGGCCCGACCAGGCCCGCGTCTCGGCGGAGGCGTCGTCGCAGCTTCGACGCCCGTGACCCGGTACCACTCGCCGGGGCGGGCCCGTCTCGGACACTTCCGGGTCGTGCCGGCCGACCTGACCGCCCCTCAACTGTCCGAAACGGATGTGGGTCAGGGAGGGTCGTTCGGGACGATCTGGTCGAATAGGGGCATGCGTCGTCTGCTGCTGCCCGTGATCGCCGCCGCCCTCGTGCTCGCCGGGTGCACCGGCGGGGACGACACCCCGGACGGCGGCGAGGAGCCGACGGCCACCGCGTCGCCCACCTTCTCGGCCGACTTCGCCGACCTGGAGGAGGAGTACGACGCGCGCCTCGGCGTCTACGCCATCGACACCGGCACCGGACAGGTCGTCGAGCACCGGGCCGACGAGCGGTTCGCGTACGCGTCGACCATCAAGGCGCTCGCCGTGGGGGCGCTGCTGCACGAGAAGCCGCGCTCCGTGCTGGACCAGACGGTCGAGCTGGGCGAGGAGGACCTCGTCGAGAACTCGCCCGAGCTCGAGAAGGCCGTCGAGGAGGGCGAGACCGACCTGACGGTCCGTGAGCTCGCCGACGCCGCCGTGCGGTACAGCGACAACACCGCCGGCAACCTGCTGTTCGACCTGCTGGGTGGGCCCGAGGAGCTGCAGGGCGTGCTGCGCGAGATCGGCGACGAGACGACGATCGTGTCGCGCATCGAGCCCGAGCTGAACGAGGCCGTCCCCGGCGACGACCGCGACACCACCACGCCCGAGGCGCTCGCCACCACCCTGCGCGCGTTCACGCTGCTCCCGGCCGACGGTGACGCCGTGAACAACGGCTACGCGCGCGCCATGCTCACCGACCTGATGGTCCGCAACACCACCGGTGACGACCTCATCCGCTCGGGCGTCCCCGACAACTGGGAGGTCGCCGACAAGACCGGCGCCGCCGCCTACGGCACCCGCAACGACATCGCCGTGCTGCGCCGCGCCGACGGCGACCCGATCGTGCTCGTCATCATGTCGTCGAAGACCGAGCAGGACGCCGAGTACGACAACGACCTCATCGCCGACGCCACCCGCGTGGCCGTCGCCGGGTTCGACCCCGAGGCCGACTGAGCGACCCCGGAGACCCCCAGGGGCTTCGCAGCGAATTCGCAGCACCCGCTCGTAGCGTCGTCGACGAGAGCCGGGACAGGCCCGGCGAGATCCCTCGGGGGGATTCATGAACCGCATCAGCAGGAAGCTCGCCCTCACCGTCGCCGGAGCCGCACTCGTCGCCCCGCTCGCCGGGACGTCGGTCGCCGGCGCCTCGCTCGCGCCGACCCAGGGCGAGACGAGCGGCAGCAACGTCACCGCCGTCAGCGACGACACCGTCCAGACCAAGGCGACGATCAGCGGCGCCACGGTCATCACGCGCGCCAAGAAGTGGCTGACGGCCAACAACGGCAAGCCCGTCCCGTACAGCCAGGTCTCGAACTGGAAGGACGGCTACCGCCAGGACTGCTCCGGCTTCGTGAGCATGGCCTACGCGTACGGCAAGCCCGGCCTCAACACGGTCGGTCTGGCCGACTCCAGCGTCAGCACGAGGTTCACCAGCAAGAACAACCTCAGGAAGGGCGACACGATCATCGACCCCAACGGCACGAGCACCTCGCGCCACGTGGTCCTGTTCGAGAAGTGGGCCAACTCGGCCAAGACCCAGTACTGGGCCGTCGAGCAGCGCGGCACCTACGGCACCACCTACCGCAAGCTGTCGTACGGCATCGGCTCGGACCAGTACGACTTCTACCGCCAGAAGAAGCTGTCCTGACTCCCTCCGCAGCACGACGGCGCCCCACCCTCACCGGGTGGGGCGCCGTCTCCGTTCGAGCAGGTCGTGGGCGGCTCCGGGTCAGCAGCCGCCGCAGGTGTGGAAGGTGACGTCCCAGTGGCTGCCCTCCTGGGCGTACTCGTTGCCGGCTCCCGACCGGTAGAGCCGCGCTCCGTCGCTGCGGGTGCCGACGTACGTGAACGTGTTCGTCACGTACGACGTCAGGCAGCTGGAGAGGCTGAAGTCCAGCTTGTAGCCGTTCGCGTGGCTGTAGGTGCCACCCGCGTGACCGGTCTCGGTTCCGCCCGTGATGTTGAGTGCGCAGCCGCTGGCGGACCTCAACGTGCGAGCGCCGTCCACGCTGGTCTGGCGCAGCCCGTCGAACGACGTGCACGTGGGGTTGGTCCGGTCGGTGCATCCGCCCGACGACGACCACGTGATGCCGGCCGCTCTGAACGCCGACTCGGCCTGGGCCTGCGTCACCGCCGAGGCCGACGTGGAGAGGCCGACCACGGCGCCGAGACCGAGCATCGTGCCGGTCAGGAGCACCGCGAGGCGGCGGAGGACGGACGGTCTGGTGCTGTTCCCCGATGTGTTCATGCCCTCCATGCCAACCCGAGGAACCGGCGTGGCGCAACCCCCTCCGGGTGACGCTCAGGCGACGAGAACCTGACGCAGCCGCTCGGCGTAGGCCGCCGCCTCGCCTTCCTCGTACGTCGTGCGGGGCCAGAAGAAGCCGCGCAGACCGTCGCCCTTGGTGCGGGGGACCACGTGCACGTGCAGGTGGGGGACGCTCTGCGACACCACGTTGTTCATCGCCACGAACGTGCCCTGGGCGCCCAGGGCCGACGTCATCGCCGCAGCAGTGCGACGGGCCGCGGAGAACAGCGGGACCGTCAGCTCGTCCGGGAGCTCGAGCAACGTGTCCACGTGGACGCGGGGGACGAGTAGCGTGTGACCCCTGAAGACGGGACGATTGTCCAAGAACCCCACGACCGCCGGCTCGTCGAGCACCACCTCGGCAGGTTCGCTCCTACTGACCACGTCGCAGAACAGGCACGCCATGGCTCGATCCCAGCACACGACCGCACGCGCCGCGCGCCGGCCGGCGCTGCTGGCGGGCCTGGTGGTGGCACTCGTCCTCGCGGGGCTGGGGCCCGCCGACGCGGCGTCGCGTCGCGTGTCGCTGACGGTCGCCCCCACGACTCCTCTGGTCGGGGCGAGCGTGAGCGTCTCGGGGACCGTGACGTCCACGCCTCGTCGCACCAAGGTCGTGCTGCAGCGTTGGAGCGGCCGTCGCTGGCTGAGCCTCTCCACCGTGCGCACGGGGACGCGCGGGCGATTCACGGCACGCACCGCCGCGGCGTCACCCGGTCGCTGGTCCTATCGCGTCCGGGTGCCGGCCGCAGGCAAGCGGAAGGCGGTGACCAGTGGTGTCCGGCGCGTGGACGTGCTCCGGGGCAGCAGCGTGAGCCTGTCCGTCGAGCGCCGGTCCGCGGCGTGGACGTTCGTGCAGGTGAGGGGTCTCGTGAGGAACGCGCGGACGGGCGCGCCGGTCCGTCTCGAGCGCCGGGTCGCGGGCGCCTGGCGGCGGGCCGCCGACGGCAGGGTGGGCGCCGGCAGCCGCTACGACGTCGGTCTCGAGCTGCCGGTCGGCACCTCCTCCGTGCGCGTCGTCGCGCCGCGCGACGCATACCGTGCCGCGGCCGTCAGTCCCACTGTCACCGTCACGGTGGCGCCGCCTCCGGCGACCGGCTCGAGCGCGACTCCCACTCCGCCGGCGCAGCCTGCGGCCGAGCCGTCGCGCACGGTCTCCGGCACGATCACGGGCCAGGTCACCTGGGCGGCGGGAAGCACCGTCGTGCTCACCGGTCCGGTCGACGTCGCGGCGGGCGCCACCCTCACGGTGGAGGACGGCGTGGTGGTGCGCTCCGCCGGCCACGCCCTCACCGTCCACGGGACCCTGCGGGCCGGTCGCTCGGGCACCACCACCTTCACGTCCACGTCGACGGCCCCCCGAGCGGGCGACTGGCCGGGCATCCGGGTCGCTCGGCGCGGGCACGCCGACCTCGGGCGGTCGCACGTGTCCGGTGCCGACACCGCACTGCGAGTCGTCCGGGGCGGGTCCGCCCAGTGGCGTGGATCGGTCGCGGCCTCCGCCGCCGGCCTCGACTCCGACGGGTTCGCCGACGCCCGCCACGTCGACTGGGGGAGCCCGACGGGGCCCGCGGCCTTCGGCACCGGCGCCGCCGTGCGGGGGTACGGCGCGCTGGTGGTTCCGTGGCAGGGCTTCACGCCGGGCACGGGCAGCACGTGGCTCGCCGAGGACGCACCGCAGGTGCCCTGCGTCGACGTGGTCCTGGTCGGGGCACGTGGCTCGGGCGAGGCGCCGCAGGGCTCGGACGCCTACGAGGACGCGGCCTTCGGCGGGACGGGAGTCCCGACGTTCGGCGTGCTGCACGGTGCCTACTCGACGGTGCAGGAGGCCCGTCCGGCCACCTCGTTCACGGTGGTGCCCGTCCGGTACGCGGCGGCCGGGTACCCGCCGGCCGACGACTCGGTCGACTGGCCCACGTTCTCGGCGAGCCTGCGTGGTGGCGCCGACGCCGTCGCGGCGCTCATCGCCGACGTCGCGCGTCGCTGCCCCGACAGCCTGGTGGTCCTCGTGGGTGCCTCCCAGGGTGCTGCCGCCGTGCGAGCCGGACTGGTCCAGGCCGACGGGGCGGGTCGCGACGCCGTCGCCGCCGTCGGCCTCCTCGCCGACCCCAGCACCGTCCCGGACGCGAGGGAGATGATCTGGTCGACCTCGTGGACCACCCGGTCCGTCCCGAAGGTCGGTGGCGTCGTCCCGATGTCCTCGTTCGCGCGGGCCGCGACGACCGACCTGCCCGACGACGTCGCCGCACGCACCCTCGCGCTGTGCCACGAGGGTGACGCGGTCTGTGACGCCGGTCCCGACGCCTCGATCGAGCGGCACGCGGACTACTCCGCGCAGGAGACCCTCGACCTGGGCGCGGCCCTGGGCCGTCTGGTGCTCGACCGTCTCGGCGACCGCTGAACCGCCCGGCCGAGCGGCCGCGCCCGGGGCCCTGGCGGTAGCCTCGACAGGTGGCCACCGACTTCGCAGAGCAGATCAAGGAGCTCAGTGCGACCCTGACCTCCATCGAGAAGGTCCTCGACCTCGACGCGATGCAGACCGAGATCGACGAGCTGCAGGAGGAGGTCGGCGCACCCGACCTCTGGGACGACCAGGCGAACGCCCAGCGCGTCACCGGTCGCCTCTCCGTGCTGCAGTCGCAGATGGAGCGCATCGTCGAGCTGCGCAGCCGTCTCGACGACCTCGAGGTGCTGGTCGAGCTCTCCCAGGAGGAGGGCGACGCCGACTCCCTCGCCGAGGCCGAGACCGAGCTGACCCGCCTGAAAGCCCTCGTCGAGTCGCTGGAGGTCCGCACGCTGCTCTCGGGTGAGTACGACGAGCGCGAGGCCCTCGTCTCGATCCGCTCCGGCGCCGGCGGTGTGGACGCGGCCGACTTCGCGCTGATGCTGCAGCGCATGTACATCCGCTGGGCCGAGCGGCACGGATACCCCGTCCAGATCTACGACACCTCCTACGCCGAGGAGGCCGGCATCAAGTCGACCACCTTCGCGGTCAAGGCCCCGTACGCCTACGGCACCCTGTCCGTGGAGTCCGGCACGCACCGGCTCGTGCGCATCTCGCCCTTCGACAACCAGGGCCGACGCCAGACTTCGTTCGCGGCCATCGAGGTCGTGCCCGTGCTCGAGCAGACCGACGAGATCGACGTCCCGGAGGAGGAGATCCGCGTCGACGTGTACCGCTCGTCCGGTCCGGGCGGTCAGTCCGTCAACACAACCGACTCCGCGGTACGGCTCACCCACATCCCCACCGGCGTGGTCGTCAGCTGCCAGAACGAGAAGAGCCAGCTGCAGAACAAGGCCAGCGCCATGGTGATCCTCAAGGCCAAGCTGCTCGCGCTCAAGAAGGCCGAGGAGCGTGCCCACCTCGATGAGCTGCGCGGCGACGTGCAGGCGTCGTGGGGCGACCAGATGCGCAACTACGTGCTCAACCCGTACCAGATGGTCAAGGACCTGCGCACCGATCACGAGACCGGCCAGACCCAAGCCGTCCTCGACGGCGAGATCGACGACTTCATCGAGGCCGGCATCCGCTGGCGCAAGAACCAGGAGACGGCGAACGCCTGACGCCCTAGGTGCGCCGCGACCGGTGCAGCAGGTACAGGAAGTACGGCGTGCCGATGGCCGCGGTCAGCAGGCTGGCCGACAGCTGCGTCGGCGCCACGACCGTGCGACCGAGCAGGTCCGACAGGCTCAGCACGATCGCGCCCAGCAGTGCCGCCACCGGGATCACGAGACGGTGACGCCGCCCCACCAGAGCACGTGCGGCGTGGGGCGCCACGAGCCCCACGAAGCCGACGACGCCGATGACCGAGACCGCCGCCGCCGTGAGCAGCGTGCCGCTGCCGAGCAGCAGCAGACGCGAACGGGCGGGGTCCACCCCGACCACGCGCGGCGTGTCCTCGTCGACCGACAGCAGGTCGAGACGACGTGACGCCGCGAAGGCGATCGGCAGCAGGACGACGCACGCGACCACGAGCGGCGTCAGGTGCTCGTAGGCGCGGCCGTAGGTCGACCCCGACAGCCAGGTGAGTGCCTTGGCCGCGTTGAACGGGTCGGTGGCCACGATCAGCACGGTCACGGTGGCCGTGGCGCCGTAGGCCACGCCCACGCCCAGCAGCACGAGCCGGTCGGTGGCGAAGCCGCTGCGCGCGGCGAGGCCGAACACGAGCGTCGCGGCCAGCAGCGCCCCGGCCACGCTCGCCCCCGAGATCGCCCAGAAGCTCGCGGCCGGCACCGCAGTGACCACGACGACGGCCCCGACCGAGGCGCCTCCGGACACGCCGAGCAGGGTCGGGTCCGCGAGGGGGTTGCGGGTCACGCCCTGGATGAGTGCACCTGACACGGCCAGCGCGACCCCGGCGAGCACGGCCGCGACGATCCGCGGCGCCCGGGCGTCCATGACGCTCGACGTGATCGGGCCACCGCGGCCGGCGAGCCAGTTGAGCAGGTCGCCGACCAGGAACATCCGGTCGCCCACCAGCATCGACGCGCCCGCGACGACCACCAGCAGGACCACCAGCACGCCGATCAGCAGACCGGGGCGACGCACCCCCAGTCCGCGCACGTCGAGCGCGTTGCCCGCCTCGTCCAGCCGTGATGCGCGCAGCCGCATCGCGAAGCCGACCAGCACCACCGCGCCGAGGATCGTGGTGGCCACCCCGGTGGGCACCTGCACCGCCCGTTGGGAGCCCATGACCGCCCGCACCGTCACGTCGGCGAGCAGCACCACCGCCACGCCGGCCAGGCCCGACAGCGGCACGAGCGCACGGTGACGGTGCAGGCCCTTGACCCGCGACGTGCCCAGCCGCACGAGGGCGGGGGCGACGAGACCGATGAAGCCGATGGGCCCGGCCACGGTCACGGAGACCGCCGAGAGCAGGACGGCCAGGACGATCACCGTCAGCTGGGTCCGGCGCACCGGCACGCCCAGCGACCGGGCCTCGTCGTCGCCGAGGGTGAGCAGGTCGAGGCGTCGCGCGTGCAGCAGCGTCACGGCCACCACCGCGACCATGAGCGGGGCCATCAGGCGCAGCGTGCCGAAGCCGTTCTGGCTGAGCGTCCCCGCCTGCCACGCCTGCAGGCCGATGGCGCCCTGCGGGTCGAGGATGATCAGCATCGTCGAGATCGCCATGAAGCCCAGCGAGATCACGGTGCCCGCGAGCACCAGCCGGACGGTGCCGTACTCGGTGCCCGCCAGCGCGAAGACGACGAGAGCCGCGAGGAGGCCGCCACCGAAGGCGAGCACGAGGTCGCCCGCGATCACCGACGGCACGCCGACCGTCGCGCCGACGGTGACAGCGAGGAACGCTCCGGAGTTCACCGCGAGCGTGTCGGGGGAGGCCAGCATGTTGCGCGCCACCGACTGCATCACGGCGCCGGCGACGCCGAGGGACAGGCCCACGACCACGCCCGCGGCCAGGCGCGGCAGACGTGACTCGACGACGACCGCGGTCGCCTGCCCCGACCCGGTCCCGGTGAGCCAGCCCCACAGCTCCGGAACGCCGACGTCGGCGGTGCCCTGCACCACGTGCACGGCCGCCACCACGGCGATGGCGATCAACAGCCCGAGGGCCACGACCGCGACCCTCCACACGGAGGTGGGCGCGCCGACCGGCGTCGGGGAGGTGTGCTCCTCGACGCCGGGGCGCTCTGCCGTCAGGGTCATGGGGCCGTGAGGGTCATGCGGTCGTGGCCTCGGGGTCCAGGTCGTCAGTCGCTCAGGAGACCTGGTCCGCGACGGCGTCCAGGAACTGGATCATCGACTTCGGACCACCGAACATCCAGATCTTGTCGGGGAAGCGGACCACGTCGCCGCTCTCCACGAACGGCAGCGACGTCCAGACGGTGTTGTCCTTCAGCGTGTCCGCGTACGGGTCGGTCTCGGCGTCGTTGGCGATGTACCAGTACTGCGTGTCGTCGGGCAGCTTGGTCAGGCCCTCCACGTCGGTCTGGGCCAGGCCGTAGGCCGGGTCGGGCTCGAGGCCGTCGATGGCGTCCCAGGCGTTCTCGAAGCCGAGCTCGCCCAGGATCGTGCCGAGCTGCGACGTGGCCGTGTAGGGCCGGACCGAGACGGCGTCGCCGGTGTCGTAGGCGTCGCTGAACGCCACGGTGGCGCCGGCGGCGTCGGAGTCGGCGACGGCCTTCTTGGTGTCGGCGAGCTTCTCGTCGAACTCGGCCTTCAGGTCCTTCGCCTCGTCCTCGGTGCCGGTGGCCTTGGCCACCAGGTCGAGGTTGGCGAACATCTGGTCGATCTGCTCGCCGGCCTTGCCGCCGGGCAGCACGATCACCGGGATGGTCTTCTCGATCTGCTCCACGGCATCGCCGGCGAGGGTGTCGGTGACGACGAGCGCGTCGAGGTCGAGCGAGGCCAGCGTGTCCAGGCTCGGCTCGCCACGCGTGCCGAGGTCGGTCACGTCGTCGCCGAGCTCCACCGCGCTGTCCCAGGTGGCGAAGCCCTTGACGTCGGACACGCCGACCGGCTGGACGCCGAGCGACACGAGGTACTCGGCCGCGTTCCACTCAGTTGCGGCCACGCGGGTGGCGGGACCGTCGAGGGTGATCTCCTTGCCGCGCGAGTCGGTGAGGGTGATCTTCTCCCCGCTGGACTCCGAGGAGCCGTCGGAGGCGTCCTCGGTGGTGCCGCAGGCGGCGAGCACGGTGGCGAGCAGGGCGGTGGCTGCCACGAGCGGCAGGCGGATGGACGTCACGGGTTCTCCTGAAGGGGGGTCGGACGGGTGTGGTGACGGGCCACGGCGCGGGTGCGGACGTGGCCGGTGGAGGGGTCGACGTGGACGTCGACCTGGATGCCGTAGGCGGCGCTCAAGCGCGCCGAGGTGAGGACGTCGGCGGGAGGGCCGGCCGCGTCGACGCGGCCGTCGACGAGCAGCACGACGTCGTCGGCGATCGCGGCGGCCTGGTCGAGGTCGTGCAGGACGATGCCGATCGCGATGTCGTGGTGGTCGGCGAGGTCGCGGACCGTGTCGAGCAGCTCCACCTGGTAGCGCAGGTCCAGGAACGTGGTGGGTTCGTCGAGCAGCAGCACGGCCGTGTCCTGCGCCAGGCAGCTGGCCAGCCAGACGCGCTGCAGCTGCCCGCCCGACAGGGTGTCGACGGGACGGTCGGCGAGCTCGGTGACGCCGCACATCCCCATCACGCGGTCGACGACGACGGCGCCGTCGGGGTCGCCACCGCCCCAGCGGCCGCGGTGCGGGTGGCGGCCGTACTCCACGACCTCCCGGACCGACACGCCGCCGGGCACGCTCCGCGACTGCGAGAGCAGGGTGAGCCGCGTGGCCAGGTCACGGCCGGGCAGGTCGCCGACGGCGATGCCGTCGCCCAGCTCCACCCGGCCGGACTCCGGCTCGTGCAGGTGGGCCAGCGACCGCAGCAGGGTCGACTTGCCCGAGCCGTTCGGTCCGATCAGCGCCGTGACCCGGCCCGCGTGCAGTGCGACGTCGACGTCGTGGACGACCGTCGCGCGTCGGTAGCCGGCCACGATGCCGGTGCCGCGGAGCTGAAGGGTCGAACGGTGGAGCACGCGACAAAGGTAAGGCATACCTACGCCCCGCCTGGACGTCGGGCCCGACCTCACACCTGGGCGGGCTGCGTCGTCGTAGAGGTGTGAACACGACGACACGACGATCGATCCTGCTGGTGACCGCGGTCATCGGGCTCTACGTCGGGCTGTGGGCGGCCGCTGCGCCGCGCTCCTTCTACGACACGTTCCCCGGCCTCGGCTCGGTGTGGGTCGCGGTGGACGGCCCGTACAACGAGCACCTGGTGCGCGACGTCGGGGCGCTCTACCTCGGCCTCGCCGCTGCGAGCGTGGTCGCAGCAGCGAGCCACCGCGTCGAGGGCGGTCGTGCGGTCGGCGTGGCATGGCTGGTGTTCTCGGTTCCCCACCTGACCTACCACCTGGCGCACCTGGAGGGCTTCACTGTCCGGGACGTCATCGGTCAGGTCGTCGCGCTGAGCGCCACGGTGGTGCTCGCGGTACCGCTGGTCGCCCCTGCCCGGGCGAGAAGCACCGAACGTCCCACAGGAAGGAAGACGCCATGAAGATCGCCGTCGCCGGAGGAACCGGCATGGTCGGGAGGCACGTCGTCGACGTCGCCCGCGCCGAGGGCCACGAGGTCGTCGTGCTGTCGCGTGCGGCGGGGGTGGACCTCACCGGAGGCGAGGGCCTCGACGTCGCCCTCGCCGGGGTCGACGTCGTCGTCGACGTCACCTCGACCGCGACACAGGACGCGCAGGAGTCACGACGGTTCTTCGACGCGGTGACCCGCCACCTGCTCGCGGCGGAGGAGCGTGCCGGGGTGGGTCACCACGTGGCGCTCGGCATCGTCGGCAGCGACCGCGCGACCGGCGGCTACTACGCCGGCAAGGTGCACCAGGAGCAGCTCGTCGAGTCCGGTGCCGTGCCCTGGACGATCCTGCGCGCGACCCAGTTCCACGAGTTCGCCCAGCAGCTGCACGGGCAGGTCACCGTCGGACCCCTGGTGCTCGTCCCGGTCATGCGCAGCGAGCCCGTCGCGGCTCGCGAGGTGGCCGAGCGTCTCGTCACGCTCGCCGCCGGCGAGCCGGTCGGACGGGCCACCGACCTGGGCGGCCCCGACGTCCGCCGCATGGTCGACATGGTGCGGGCGTACGCGCGACGGGCTGGTGACCGACGGCCCGTCCTCGCCCTGCCGCTGCCCGGCCCGCTCGGTCGTGGCATGCGCAACGGAGCGCTGCTCACGCGCGACGGAGCCGACCACGGCACGACCAGCTTCGAGACCTGGCTGTCGAGCGTCACTCCGGACGCCGTCCGATGACCAGCGATGATGACCCGATGAGTGAACCGTTGCTGGGTCCGGCGCTCGCGGAGCGTGAGCGGCTCCTGGCCACCGCCTTCCGACTGCTGGGCACGCGGGCGGACGCCGAGGACGCCGTGCAGGAGGCCTATGCACGCTGGTACCGGCTCGACGACGCCGAGCGCGCCGCCGTCCGACGTCCGGGCGCGTGGCTCACCACGGTGGTGAGCCGTGTCTGCCTGGACCAGCTCGGCTCCGCGAGGGCTCGTCGGGAGCGGTACGTCGGTCCGTGGCTGCCCGAGCCGCTGCCCGACCCCGATGCGCTGAGCGACCCCGCCGACCGGGTGACGCTGGACGACCAGGTGACGTCGGCGGTCATGGTGCTGCTGGAGTCGTTGACCCCGGCCGAGCGGGTCTCGTTCGTGCTGCACGACGTCTTCGGTCTGCCGTTCGACGAGGTCGCGGCGGTGGTGGGCCGCTCACCGCAGGCCTGCCGCAAGCTCGCCTCGGCGGCTCGTGCCGACCTGCGCGAGCGGCGCCGGCGTGAGGCCGCCGCGCGGGATCACGACGCGGTGGTGCGGTCCTTTCTCGCGGCCTGCGCCACCGGTGACATCGCCCAGCTGCTGCCGTTGCTCGACCCCGACGTCTCGCTCGCGTCGGACGGAGGCGGCATCGTCCGGGCCGCCCGCAACGTGGTGCGCGGCCCCGACCACGTGGCCCGCTTCCTGCTCGGCCTGGCGGCGAAGGACGCCGACCTCACCTTCGAGCCGGTGGGTGTCGAGGGCCGCACCGGCGTGCTGGTCCGACGCGGGTCCGAGGTTGCCGGTGTGGTCGCCTTCGACGTGCGCGAGGTGATCCACGACGTGTGGATCACGGTCAACCCCGAGAAGCTCGGCGCCTGGGCCTGAGCGGACGCCTCAGGCCGTGGGTCCGACGGCCCGCGCCGCTGCCTCGTGGGCCACGCGGTCGACCCGCGCCACGTGATCGGGCCAGTCCATGCCGTCGGGCAGGTTGGTGGAGTCCGGGCGCAGGCCCGCGGTGCCGTCGAGACCCTCGCGCAGGACGTCGGCGTGACCGGCGTGGCGGTGGGCCTCGGCGATCATGTGCACCAGGGCCTGGTGCAGCGTGACCCGGGCTCGCGGACCGCTCCACCAGGGCACGGTGCCCTCGGCGTCGATCGCGAGCGCCTCGATCGTGGCGTCGGCATGCGCCCACGCACGGTCGACGTAGGCCAGTGCGTCCTCCAGCGAGACCTCGCACGGGACCACGAAGTCGGCGTGCGGGTCGGCGTCGACGTCGGGCGTCGGCTCGGGGAAGGGCCGGTCGAAGACCACGCCGAAGTACTCGGCCGCACAGACCGCCGTGTGGTGCACGAGACCGAGCAGGCTGAGCCCGGTGGGGGTGAGGCTGCGGCGGGCGTCGAGCTCACCCAGCCCGTCGATCTTGAAGCGCAGGGCGTCGCGCGCCCCGTGGAGGTAGCGGTGCAGGTCGTCCTTGACGGTGTCGGTCCTGAGGGTGTCGCTCTTGACGGGGTCGCTTCCGATGGGGTCGGGCATGACTCGACCCTGCCACCGTGCGGTGACAGGGTCGAGTCCCCCGAGATCGGTGGGCAGGTGATCCGTGCCGTCAGTCGCCGGAGCTGAAGGCCGCGTCGAACGCCGCGTCCGGCGCGTCGAACAGGTTGCGGCGCACGTACTCCAGCGCCTCCGGTGCCCCGAGCAGACGGTCCATGCCGGCGTCCTCCCACTCCACCGACACCGGACCGTCGTAGCCGATGGTGTTCAGCATGCGGAAGCACGCCTCCCACGGCACGTCACCGCGACCGGTGGACACGAAGTCCCAGCCGCGTCGCGGGTCGGCCCACGGCAGGTGGGAGCCGAGGATGCCGTTGCGTCCGTTGCCCACCTGCTTCTTCGCGTCCTTGCAGTCCACGTGGTAGATCCGCTCGCGGAAGTCCCACAGGAAGCCGAGCGGGTCGAGCTCCTGCCACACGAAGTGCGACGGGTCCCAGTTGAGCCCGAACGCCGGCCTGTGGTCCACGGCCTCCAGCGCCCGCTGCGTGGTCCAGTAGTCGTAGGCGATCTCGCTGGGGTGCACCTCGTGGGCGAAGCGCACGCCCTCCTCGTCGAACACGTCGAGGATGGGGTTCCAGCGGTCCGCGAAGTCCTGGTAACCCGCGTCGACCATGGCCTGCGTGGCCGGCGGGAACATGGCCACGTACTTCCAGATCGACGAGCCGGTGAAGCCGACCACCGTGTCGACGCCGAGCATCCGGGCCGCACGGGCGGTGTTCTTCATCTCCTCCGCGGCGCGCTGACGCACGCCCTCGGGGTCGCCGTCGCCCCACACGCGCGAGCCGACGATGTCCTGGTGGCGCTGGTCGATCGGGTCGTCGCAGACCGCCTGGCCCTTGAGGTGGTTGGAGATCGCGAAGACCTGGAGACCGTGGCGGTCGAGGATCTCCTTGCGCGTCGCGATGTAGTCCGGGTCCTCCACGGCGGCCCAGGGGTCGAGGTGATCGCCCCAGCAGGCGATCTCCAGACCGTCGTAGCCCCAGCCGGCGGCCAGCTCGGCCACCTGCTCGAAGGGCAGGTCGGCCCACTGGCCGGTGAACAGCGTGATCGGTCGTGCCATCGTCATGCTCCCGTCTTCTGGATGGTGCCGGCTGCGTCGCTGCTGGCCTCGACGGCCGCGAGCACCCGCTGCACGGCGAGCCCGTCGGCGAACGACGGGGCCGGGTCGGTGCCCTCGGCGATGTGGTGCACCAGGTCGACGACCTGGTGGGTGAAGCCGTGCTCGTAGCCGAGCCCGTGGCCCGGGGGCCACCAGGCGGCGACGTAGGGGTGGTCGGCCTCGGTGACGAGGATGCGGCGGAACCCGGCCTCCTCGGCGGGCAGCGTCGCGTCGTGCAGCTCGAGGACGTTCATGTCCTCGAAGTCGAAGGCGATCGACCCGAGCGAGCCGTTGACCTCCAGGCGCAGGGCGTTCTTGCGACCCGTGGCGAACCGGGTCGCCTCGAACACGCCGAGGGCGCCGTCGTCGAAGCGGGCGGTGAACGCGGCGGCGTCGTCGACGGTCACGTCGGCCCGCTCGCCCGAGCCGCCGGTGCCGCCGAGCGTCGCGCGCTCGCCCGCGACCGGACGGCTCGTCACGAAGGTCTCCATCAGGCCGCTGACGGTCGTGATGGCGCTGCCGGTCACGAACTGGGCCATGTCGATGACGTGGGCGCCGATGTCGCCCAGCGCGCCCGAGCCGGCCTTGCTCTTGTCCAGCCGCCAGCTCATCGGGGCGTCCTCGTCGACCAGCCAGTCCTGGAGGTACTGACCACGGACGTGCCGGATCGTGCCGAGGCGTCCCGACGCCACGATGCGCTGCGCCAGCGAGACGGCGGGGACCCTCCGGTAGGTGAAGCCCACCATGGCGCGCACGCCCCGGGCCGACGCGGCCGCTGCGGCCTCGGCCATCGCCTCGGCCTCCTCGACGGTGTTGGCCAGCGGCTTCTCGCACAGGACGTGCTTGCCGGCCTCGAGGGCGGCGATCGCGATCTCCGCGTGCGTGTCGCCCGGCGTGCAGATGTCGATGACGTCGACGTCGTCGCGCTCCAGGAGCCGACGCCAGTCGGTCTCCACGGACTCCCAGCCGAAACGGTCGGCCACGGCGCCCGCGGCGTCGGCGTCACGTCCGCAGATCGCGGCCAGGCGGGGTCGTCGGGGGAGGTCGAAGAAGGCGGGGGCGGTGCGCCAGGCCTGCGAGTGCGCGGCGCCCATGAAGGCGTACCCCACCATCGCGACACCGAGCTCATCCTTGGGCTCGTTCGTGGGCTCCTTCGTGGGCCCGTTCGTCGTCTCGCTCATGTGTGTCCTCGTCGTGAAGGGAGGCCCGCCCGCACCGCACGGAGTCGGCGCGGGCGGGCCCGGGTGGTGGGGCTCAGGACTCGAAGGCGGAGTCCATGTACTCGTCCACGTTGTCCTTCGTGACGACCGGAGCGGCCAGCTGCACCTTGCGCGGAACCTGCACCTCGGCGAGGTCGGACATCGACTTCCCCTGCGCGATCAGACGCGCCAGCTTGATGCCGTCGGCGGCCTGCGTCGACGGGTAGATGACCGTCGCCTTGAGCACCGTGTTGTCAGCCTTGATGTCGCGCATGACGTTGGCCGAGCCGGCGCCACCGATCATGACGAACTCGTCGCGGTTGGCGTTCTTGATCGCGGCGAGCACGCCGACACCCTGGTCGTCGTCGTGGTTCCAGAGGTAGTCGATCTTCGGGGCGGCCTGGAGCAGGTTCGAGGCCACGCGCTCGCCGGACTCGACCGTGAACTCGGCGGCGACGCGGTTCTCGACCTCGAGGCCGCACTTCTTCAGGGCGTCGGAGAAGCCCTTCGAGCGCTCCTGCGTCAGGGGCAGGGAGTCGATGCCCGCGATCTCCGCGACGACCTTGTCCTCGTCGCCCGCGGCCTGCTCGCACACGTAGGTGCCGGCCGAGACGCCCATGCCGTAGTTGTCGCCGAGCACCGTGGTGCGGGCGGCGAAGGGGGAGTCGAACTCGCGGTCGACGTTGATGACCGGGATGCCGGCCTCCATCGCCTTGAGCGCGACCGGCGTCATGGCGGCACCGTCGAACGGCAGCAGCACGATCGCGTCGACCTTGTCGTTGATGAAGGTCTCCACCTGCGAGATCTGCAGGCCGACCTCGTTCGTGCCCTCGGCGACCTTCAGGTCGACGTCGTCGTACTGCTCGGCCTGGGCCTTCGCCGAGCTCGTGATCGCACCCATCCAGCCGTGGTCGGCCGCAGGGGCGGAGAAGCCGATGGTGACGGTGTCACCGGACTTGTCGTTGTCGGTGTTGCTCTTGCTGGCTCCGGTGGAGCCGGAGTCGTCGGAGCTGTTGGTGCAGGCGCCGAGGACGAGCGTGGCGGCAGCGAGGGCGCCGAAGGCGGCGACCGTGCGGCGGCGGGGGCGGATCGTGGTCATGACACTCCTGGGTGGGGGTTATGTGGTGGTGCGGTTCGCGATCCGCTGCTGCAGGAGCACAGCGATCACGATGATCACGCCCTTGGCGACGGCCTGGGCCGAGATCGACAGGTTGTTGAGCGTGAAGACATTGGTGAGGACGGTGAAGATCAGGACGCCGAAGAGCGTCCCGGTCACGGTCCCGCGGCCGCCGCTGAGCAGCGTGCCGCCGATCACGACGGCGGCGATGGCGTCGAGCTCGTAGAGCTGGCCGTGCGTCGACGTGCCGGTGGTGGTGCGCGACATGAGCATCACGGCGGCGATGCCGCACGTGGTGCCGAGCAGGGCGTAGAGGTAGACGGTGTGGCGCTGGACCTTGATGCCGGCCAGGCGCGCGGCCTCGGGGTTGCCGCCGACCGCGAAGGTCCGTCGGCCGAAGGTCGTGCGGTTCAGCAGGAACCACCCGCCGGCCGCCACCACGACGAAGATCACGACGATGAAGGGGATGCCGAGCGGCTCGGAGCCGAAGAGGTCGGTGAAGCCCTGGTTCCGGATGATCTGGGTCTTGCGGTCGGAGATGATCTCCGCGAGGCCCCGGGCCGCGGCGAGCATCGCCAGGGTGGCGATGAAGGGCACGATGCGGCCGTACGCGACCAGCAGCCCGTTGACCGCGCCGCAGGCGGCTCCCACCACCACGGCGGCGAAGACCATCGCGACCCAGCCGATGTCGTCGGCCATGGCCTGCGTGCCGGTGGTGGTGGCCCACACCGAGGAGAGCGCCACGATCGCGCCCACGGAGAGGTCGATGCCGCCGCCGGTGATGACGAACGTCATCCCGATGGAGACGACGCCGATGACGGACGCGGCGCGCAGCACGGTGAGCATGTTGTCGACGCTCGCGAAGCGCTCGCCCGACGTCGCGACGCCGATGATGCACAGCAGCAGGAGCGCGACGACGAGGCCGAGGTTGCGGCCGAGGCCGGAGCCCCCGGACATCGACCGGCGGGAGGGGGCCGGGACCGAGAGGGCCGGGTCCTTCCCGCTGTCGTGGGCGGTGCTGCCTGAGGGATCGGGGGTGACGGTCACGCGACGTCGCCTCTCTGGTCGGTCGTGGTCGGATGGTCCGCACCGTGCTCGTGCACGGCGAGGATGCGTTCGAGGACGCCGGACGCGTCGATCGCGTCGGCGGGGGAGTGGTGGACGACGCGGCCGTCGGCCAGGACGAGCACGCGGTGCGACAGACCGATCACCTCGTCGAGGTCGCTCGAGACCACGACGACGGCGACACCCTCGTCGGCGAGCGTGCGCACGAGCGCGTAGATCTCGGCCCGCGCGCCGACGTCGACGCCGCGGGTGGGCTCGTCGAGCAGCAGCACCTTGCAGCCGCGCAGCAGCCAGCGGGCCAGGACGACCTTCTGCTGGTTCCCGCCCGACAGCGTGCGCACGACGCGGGTGGGGGCGTCGGGGCGGACGTCGACCGAGCGCGTGGCGGCGTGGGCGGCGGCGAGCTCCTCGCCCTCGGTGCTGACGCCGAGCCGCGCGAAGCGACCGAGGCTCGCGAGGGAGACGTTGCGGTAGACGAGGTCGTCGAGCACCAGACCCTGGGACTTGCGCTCCTCGGGGCACAGGCCGATGCCGGCGCGGACCGCCGCCGGCACGGAGCCGTTCCGCAGGTCGGAGCCGTCGACGGTCACGGTGCCGCGGTGGGCGCGTCGGGCGCCGAAGACGGTCTCGAGGATCTCGCTGCGACCCGCGCCGACCAGGCCGGCGATCCCGACGACCTCGCCGGGCCGCACGTCGAAGCTGACGTCCTCGAACTCGCCCGTGCGGGTGAGCCCCTCGACGCGCAGCAACGGGTCGGTGCCGGTGACGACGGGACGCTCGGGGAAGACGGAGGAGACCTCGCGGCCGGTCATGAGGGTGATGAGCTCGGACGTGGGCGTGTCCTTCGCCGACAGGTCGCCGGCCACGGTGCGCCCGTCCTTGAGGACGGTGAGCCGGTCGCCGATGCGCCGGATCTCCTCGAGGCGGTGGGAGATGTAGATGATGGCCGTCCCGGCCGCGCGCAGGTCCTCGACGACGCGGAAGAGGCCGTCGACCTCGTCGGGGTCGAGCACGGCGGACGGCTCGTCCATGACGATGACCTGGGCGTCGCGAGAGAGCGCACGGGCCATGGAGACGATCTGCTTGCCGGCGGCCGAGAGGCTGCCCACCTCGCGACCGGGTCGGATCTCCGCGTGGCCGAGGCGCTCGAGAAGGGCGCGGGCGGCCCGGTTCGCCTCGACGGTGCGGGTGACGCCGCCGCGGGACATCTCGTGGCCGAGGAAGATGTTGTCCGCGACGCTCAGGCCGTCGACGAGGTCGAGCTCCTGGTAGATGGTGGCGATGCCGGTGTCGAGCGCGGCCTGTGGGCCCGCGAACGTCACGTCCTCGCCGCGCCAGGTGATGGTGCCGGCGTCCACGCCGTGCGCGCCGGCGAGCACCTTGATGAGCGTCGACTTGCCCGCACCGTTCTGGCCCAGGAGGCAGTGCACCTCGCCGGCGCGCACGACGAGGTCGACGCCGTCGAGCGCCCGGACTCCGGGGAACTCCTTGACGATCCCGCGCATCTCGAGCAGGGGCGGTGCCTGGGGGGTGGGCATGGCTGTGACCCTAGTCACCTCTTTTGTTGCTCGTCAAGCAAAAGTCTGATTGTGTTCGACTTATCTGCTGAGCAGGGCCGACAGAAGGGGTGTGGGAGACTCATGGTCATGACGTCGTCGTCGCTGCCGACCACGCTGGTCGGCGTCGGCGATCTCTTCCAGCACCTGCGCGACGGGCAGGCCTGGACGCGGGCCGAGCTCAGCCAGCGGTCGGCGCTGGGGCGGGCTCCCGTCACGGCGCGGGTCGACGCGATGCTGGCCGTCGGCCTCCTGCGCCCGACCGGCGAGACCGTCTCGACCGGCGGTCGGCCGCCCACCCGGTTCCGCTTCCACGGCGAGGCGCGCGTCGTCCTGGCGGTCGACCTCGGTGCCTCGCACGCGAGCGTCGCCCTGCTCGACCTCGCCGGCGAGGTCCTCGTCGAGCGGACGGTTCCGTGTGACATCGCGGACGGCCCCACCGTCGTGCTGGACCGGGTCACCTCGATCGGGCTCGAGCTGCTCGCCGACCGCGGTCGCCCGGTGTCCGACGTCGCCGGCGTCGGGATCGGTCTGCCCGGTCCGGTCGAGCACGCCGTCGGTCGACCGGTGAGTCCGCCGATCATGCCCGGCTGGCACGACTTCGACGTCCCCGGGCACCTCGGTCGCACGTTCTCCGGTCCGGTCCTCGTGGACAACGACGTGAACCTGATGGCGCTGGGCGAGCACGTGCGCGGCCACCGCGGCGAGCACCTGCTGCTCGTCAAGGTCGCCACCGGCATCGGAGCGGGCATCGTGTCCGACGGCCAGCTGCTGCGCGGCGCCCTCGGGTCGGCGGGTGACCTCGGGCACGTGCGGGTCTCCGACGCGGCCGACGCTCACTGCCGCTGCGGCAACACCGGCTGCCTCGAGGCCGTGGCCGCCGGGCCCGCCGTGGCGGCACGCCTGCGGGAGCAGGGTCTGTCCGTCGAGACGTCCCAGGACATCGTCGACGCGGTCAACCGCGGCGACGTGGTGGCGCTCAACGCCGTGCGCGACGCCGGCCGCAGCCTCGGCGAGGTGCTGGCCACCTGCGTCAACCTGCTCAACCCGTCGGTGATCGTCATCGGCGGCAAGCTGTCGGAGGCGGGGGAGTACCTGCTCGCCGGCGTCCGCGAGGTCGTCTACGAGCGGTCGCTCCCGCTCGCCACCAACCACCTGCGCATCGTCGCCACCACCGTCGGCAGCCTCGGGGGCGTCATCGGTGCCGGCGCCATGGTGATCGACGAGGTGCTGTCGCCGGCCGCCGTCGACGCCTACGTCGCGCAGGGCGCGTCCCAGCGCACGGCCTGAGCGATCCCGTCGGGACCCTCGGCCGTCCTCGCCGCGCGCCCTGCCTAGTCGTCGTCGCGGCGACGACGGTTGAGCCCCGGCACCTTCTCGAGCATCGCCGCCAGGTCGGTGGCGGTGTCCAGCAGGGCGTGGATGTCGGGTCCCACGTTCCGCATGTCCTCGAGGATCGGCACGATGTCGGCCTCGAGCTTGTCGACGAGCATCGGCAGGTGGTCGATGAGCCCGACCAGCGCCTCGATCTCCTCGGGCGACGTCGTCTCGGAGATCCGCTGCAGCGTGGGCATCAAGTTCTTCGCGATCGGCGCGAGGTCGTCGAGCACCGGCCCGAACGTCTCGACCATGGCCTGGGCGCGGTCCAGCGTCGGCTGCACGCTGGCCACCGTGCCGGCGGTCCGCACCACCACGGCGTCCGCCGCGACCCGGGTGGCGTCGATGTCGTCGACCAGGCGATGCGCCCGCCGCACCAGGTCCTCGGCCGCGTCGAGCAGGCCGAGCGCGCGTGGCAGCGCCGACGTCGCCGCGTCGACGAGCTCGGGCAGGCGGCGAGGATCGGGCAGACGAGGCAGCATCTGGTCACCGTACCCACGGCGGGCGAGTCTGCACGGTGACGTGGAGCGACCTGCCTAGACTCGACGGGTGATTCGCTTCGACAAGGTCACCAAGACCTACCCGGGCCAGAAGCGTCCTGCCCTGGACGCCGTCGACCTGGAGATCGAGAAGGGGGAGTTCGTCTTCCTCGTCGGGTCCTCGGGGTCGGGCAAGTCCACCTTCCTGCGGCTCGTCCTCCGCGAGGCCCGGCCCACCACCGGCCGGGTGCACGTGGCGGGCAAGGAGATCAACAAGCTCTCCAGCTGGAAGGTGCCCAAGCTGCGCCGCCAGGTCGGCACCGTGTTCCAGGACTTCCGCCTCCTGCCGAACAAGACGGTCCACGAGAACGTGGCCTTCGCGCTGCAGGTCATCGGCAAGCACCGCTCCGAGATCGACGCGCTCGTGCCCGAGACCCTCGAGATGGTCGGCCTGGAGGGCAAGGGGCACCGCATGCCCGACGAGCTCTCCGGTGGTGAGCAGCAGCGCGTGGCCATCGCCCGGGCGTTCGTGAACCGACCGATGATCCTCATCGCCGACGAGCCCACCGGCAACCTCGACCCCACCACCAGCGTCGGCATCATGAAGCTGCTCGACCGCATCAACCGCACCGACACCACTGTCGTCATGGCCACCCACGACTCCTCGATCGTCGACCAGATGCGCAAGCGCGTCATCGAGCTCGACGAGGGGCGCGTCGTGCGCGACGAGGCCCGCGGCATCTACGGCTACCAGTCCTGAGGCGATCACCGTGCGCACCATCATGAGCGAGCTCCGCGCGAGCCTGTCCCGCAACACGTCCATGACGATCTCCTTGATCGTCACCATGACCGTCTCGCTGCTGCTGGCCGCCCTCGGCCTGCTGCTGCAGAGCCAGGCCGACCGCACCGAGCAGTTCTACGGCGACAAGCTGCAGGTGCAGGTCAACCTGTGCACCGACAACTCCACCGCGCCGACGTGCGTGGGCGGGGCGGCCACCGACGAGCAGACCGCGGCGGTCCAGGAGGCGCTCTCCACGAACCCCGAGGTCAAGTCCTACGACGTGCGCTCCCCGCAGGAGAACTACGACAAGGCACGTGAGCTGCTCGGCCAGACCGACAGCGGCAAGGCCCAGCTCGAGACGGTCGAGCCGGCCGACTTCCCGGAGTCCTACTTCGTCACGCTCAACGACCCGCAGGAGTTCGACGGCCTCGTCAGCCAGGTCTCGGGCATGGACGGCGTCGGCAACGTGCAGTCGCTCAAGAAGCTGCTCGGGCCGCTGTTCGAGATCCTCGACAAGATGCGCTGGGCCGCCCTCGCCACGTCGCTCCTGCTCATCGTCGCGGCCATCCTCCAGGTCTCCAACACCATCCGCATGACCGCCTACGCGCGACGCCGCGAGATCGGCATCATGCGCCTGGTCGGAGCGTCCAGCTGGCACATCCAGCTGCCGTTCGTGCTGGAGTCGATGCTGGCCGCGGTGCTGTCGGCGGCCCTGGCGGCCGCCGGGTTGGCGGCCTTCATGTGGTTCGTCGTCTACGGCTACCTGCGCACCACGCTGGGCGAGCTGACGACCTGGATCCGATGGCAGGAGGCCGCCGCCGTCATGGGCTACACGACGGTCCTGGCCCTGCTGCTCGCGCTGGTCCCGACCCTCGTGATGACGCGGAAGTACCTTGACGTCTGAGCACCATGGCTTAGAGTCACACCAGTAACACCCGCACCATCCGCCTCATCGAGTGATGGCCGGCGGCCTGCCTCGCACGATTCCTTCCCCAACGCCGAGGTCCCATGTCTGTGCCCACGTCCCGCGATCCTCGACCCGCGGCCCGTCGTCATGCCCCCCGCCGCCACCTGCTCGGGCGTCATGTGGTCAGGGCCGTGGTCGCGGCCCTCGCGGCGAGCCTGATCGTCGTCGGCTTCACGAACCCCGTCCTGGCCGACAAGAAGGACGACCTCGAGCGGCAGAAGAAGGGCGTCAGCGGCAAGATCGACGGCGCCCAGAAGGCCCTCGACTCCTCCAGCGCGGCCTACAACAAGGCCGCCGCCGCTCTCGAGGCGGCGCAGTCGAAGCTGACCTCGGCACGCGCCACGCTCGGTGAGACCCGCGGTCAGCTGGCGGTCTCCCAGGCCGAGGACACGCGGATGCAGGCCGAGCTCGACCGCAGCGAGGCGGCGCTCGACAAGGCCGTCGCCGCCCTGAAGAAGGGCGAGAAGCGGCTCAAGAAGTCCGAGGAGTCCGTCGCCGCCTTCACCGTGGAGACCGTGCAGGACGGCGACCGCGGCATGCGCGCCTTCGGCGAGCTGCTGGGCGGCGAGAGCCCCACCACGTTCACCGACCGGATGAGCCTCAACGCCTCCGTGGGCGACGCGCAGGTCTCGCGCATGCAGAAGCTCGCGGCCGCCAAGGTGATGCTGCGACTCAACCGCGACAAGGTCGAGGAGCTGCGCGACCAGGTGGCCGTGGCCCGCAAGGCCGCCGCCGCCAACCTGCAGAAGATGACCGAGCTCGAGGCGGCCGCCGAGGCGCAGGCCGCCGAGGTCGGCGAGCTCGTCGACGCCCGCGCGAGTGCCAGCACCGCCGCGAAGGCCGCACGGGCCGAGGACGCCAAGCTCCTGGCCGCGTACGAGGCCGAGCGCAACCGTCTGCAGTCCCAGCTGGAGGAGCTCGCCCGGCGCGAGCTCGAGAAGGCCAACAAGGGCGGCAAGGGCGGCGGCACCAGTGGTGGCGTCTCCGGGGGCGACAAGGGCGGTGCGCTCTCCTACCCCGTGAGCGGGCCGGTCACCTCGCCCTACGGCATGCGCGTGCACCCCGTCACGGGCGTGTACAAGCTGCACGACGGCACGGACTTCGGCGTCGGTTGTGGCACGCCGATCCGTGCGGCCGCGAGCGGCACGATCATCCAGCAGTACTACAACGCCGGGTACGGCAACCGCGTGATCCTCGCCAACGGCGTCAAGCGCGGCAAGAGCATCGTGACGACCTACAACCACCTGTCGCGGTTCGCCCGCGGCAGCGGTGCGAAGGTCTCGCGTGGCGAGGTCATCGGCTACGTCGGCAGCACCGGCTACTCCACGGGGTGCCACCTGCACTTCATGGTGCTGGCGAACGGCGGCACGACCAACCCGATGAGCTGGCTCTGACGAGGACGTCGGGTCCGACCCCCTAGGATGGGTCGGTGGCCAAGGAGACCGGGCGCAAGCTCATCGCGCAGAACAAGAAGGCGCGCCACGACTACCACATCGAAGACACCTACGAGGCCGGACTGGTCCTCACGGGGACCGAGGTGAAGTCGTTGCGTGCCGGTCGCGCGTCCCTGGTCGACGGCTTCGGCGAGATCGCGAACGGCGAGGCCTGGCTGATCCAGGTCCACATCCCGGAGTACAGCCAGGGCACGTGGACCAACCACGAGACCCGGCGTCGCCGCAAGATGCTGCTGAACCGCCAGGAGATCGACAAGATCGAGCAGCGCATCCAGGCCAAGGGCCTGACGATCGTGCCGCTCGCCCTGTACTTCCTCGACGGTCGCGCGAAGGTCGAGATCGCGCTGGCCCGAGGCAAGAAGCAGTACGACAAGCGGCACGCGATCGCCGAGCGGCAGGCCAAGGCCGACGCCCAGCGCGAGATCGGACGCAAGATCAAGGGCATCCGGTAGTGACGCTGTCCGACGCCGACCTCCCGGGGTTGGCCGACGACCTCGGGCTGCCGGGCCTGTTCGACGTGCACGTGCACTTCATGCACCCGAAGGTGCTCGCCAAGGTGTGGGCCTACTTCGACGCCGCGGGCCCCCTGCTCGGTCGTGCGTGGCCGATCGCGTACCGGGGGAGCGACGAGGAACGCGTCGAGCAGCTGCGTGCGATGGGCGTCAAGCACTTCTCCGCCCTGTCGTACGCGCACCGGCCCGGTGTCGCGACCTTCATGAACGAGTGGACGCTGGGCTTCGCCGACCGTGTGCCCGAGGCGTTGCGCTCGGCCACCTTCTACCCCGAGGTCGAGGCGGCGTCCTACGTGCCGGGGCTCGTCGAGGGTGGGGTCGAGGTCTTCAAGGCCCACCTGCAGGTCGGCGACTTCGCCGCCGACGACCCGCTCCTCGACCCCGTGTGGGGCACGCTCGCCGAGAGCGGCACCCCCGTGGTGCTGCACGCCGGTTCCGGGCCCGCCCCGGGCACCCACACCGGGCCCGACGGACTGGCCCGGGTGCTGGACCGCTTCCCGAGCCTGCGGATCATCGTGGCGCACCTCGGCATGCCCGAGTACGCGGCGTTCCTCGACCTCGCCGACGCCCACCCCGACGTCCGCCTCGACGTGACGATGGCGCTCGTGGACTTCTGGGACGGCCCGCCACCGGTCGACGTCGCGCCCAGGCTCGCGGACCTGGGTGACCGGATCCTGCTGGGCACCGACTTCCCGAACATCCCGTACCCCTACGCCCACCAGGTCGAGGTGCTCCAGCGGCTCGACCTCGGCGAGGACTGGTTGCGGCGGGTGCTCTGGCGCAACGGCGCCGAGCTGTTCGGGTACACCTCGTGAGGCTCGACTCCGCCGCGGGACGGTGGCTCGTCGCTGCGATGGTCCTCGGCACGGGGATGGCGTTCCTCGACGGCTCCATCGTCAACCTGGCCCTGCCCGCGATCGACGGGGACCTCGACGCGGGCGTGGCGGGTCTGCAGTGGACGGTCAACGCCTACACGCTCACCCTGGCCGCCCTCATCCTCGTCGGTGGCTCGCTCGGCGACCGGTGGGGCCGACGTCGGGTCTTCCTCGTCGGCGTCGTGTGGTTCGCCGTGGCGTCCTTGGCCTGCGCGCTCGCGCCGACGATCGAGGTGCTCGTGGCGGCTCGGGGGCTGCAGGGGGTCGGCGGGGCCCTGCTGACGCCGGGGAGCCTCGCGATCATCTCGGCCTCGATCCACCCCGACGACCGGGGCCGCGCCATCGGCCTCTGGTCGGGCCTGGCCGGCGTCACGACGGCGCTCGGCCCGCTCGTCGGCGGCACGCTCGTCGACGCCGTGGGCTGGCGATCGGTCTTCTGGATCAACCTGCCCCTGGCCGCTGTGGTCGTCTGGGTCACGTGGCGGCACGTCCCGGAGTCGACGGGTGCACAGGAGCGGCTCGACGTCGAGGGCTCGCTGCTGACGGTCGGCACCCTGGCCTTCCTGACCTACGGACTGGTCCAGCAGGAGTGGGTGCCGAGCCTCGTCGGCCTGGCCCTGCTGGTCGCCTTCGTGGTGCACCAGTGGCGCGCTCCGCACGCGCTCGTGCCGCTGTCGTTGTTCGCCGACCGCGTGTTCACGGCGGCGAACATCTGCACCTTCGCCATCTACGGCGCGCTCAGCGGGTCCATGTTCCTGCTGGTGCTGCAGCTGCAGTACGTGGCCGGGTACTCCCCGCTCGAGGCCGGCCTGGCGACGCTGCCCCTGACCGTGCTCATGCTGCTGTTCTCCTCGCGGGCGGGTGCCCTGGGCCAGCGCATCGGACCCCGTGTCCCGATGACCGTGGGGCCGCTGCTGTCGGCGGCGGGCCTGCTGCTGTACCTGCGCATCGGTGCCGATGCGAGCTTCTGGCTCGACGTGCTCCCCGGAGCGGTGCTCATGGGGCTCGGCCTCACCCTGCTGGTGGCGCCGCTCACCACGGCGGTGCTCGCTGCCGCACCGGACGACCAGGCCGGCATCGCCTCGGGCATCAACAACGCGGTCTCGCGGACGGCAGGCCTCCTCGCGGTGGCCGCGATCCCGCCGCTCGCGGGCATCGCGGGGCCGGACTTCGCCTCGCCCGACGTCTTCGGGCCGGGCTTCCGCGTCGGCACCTGGATCTGCGTCGGGCTGCTCGTGGTGGCTGCAGGCTGCGCCGCTGCCCTGGTGCACGGACGCTCGGCCGACCCGGACCGCGCCCCGACCTCCGCGTAGCCGCCCGCCGAGCGTGACGATCGGGTGAACGTCCGGTCGCAGGTCTGGTCACGGACGACCCGATGGTGTGGGGTGGTGCCCATGACTCGACTCGGGGGAGCCGGGCGGGGGTGCGCGGCCACGAGCCGGCGCACGCCCCGACACGCCGGCCTGGCCATCATCATCACGCTCGTCCTGGCCGTGCTGCCGCGGGCAGCCGACGCCGCACCGGAGCCCGGCTACTACGACAGTGCTCAGGGCCTCAGCGGCGCGGCGCTGAAGGACGAGCTGCACGACATCATCTCGGTGCAGACGCGGATCTCGTACTCGGCCGTCTGGGAGGCCCTGAAGGTCACCGACCAGGACCCCGCCAACAGCAACAACGTGAAGCTCTTCTACTCGCAGGTCTCGCGCTCGAAGTCGGCGAACGGCGGCAACGTCGGCGACTGGAACCGCGAGCACGTCTGGCCGCAGTCGCACGGGGACTTCGGGACGTCGACCGGCCCCGGCACCGACCTGCACCACCTGCGTCCGGAGGACGTGCAGGTGAACGGCACCCGCGGCAACAAGGACTTCGACGCGGGCGGGTCGTCGGTGAGCGGCTGCTCGTCGTGCCTGACCGACGGTGACTCGTTCGAGCCGCCGGCCGCGGTGAAGGGCGACGTGGCGCGCATGGTCATGTACATGGCGGTGCGCTACGAGGGCGGCGACGGCTTCGCCGACCTGGAGGCCAACAACCAGGTCAACGGCACGACGCCCTACCTCGGCCGGATCTCGGTGCTGCTGCAGTGGCACGCGCAGGACCCGCCGTCGGCGGCGGAGCAGCGCCGCAACGACCTCATCGACACCCGCTACCAGGGCAACCGCAACCCGTTCATCGACCACCCGGAGTGGGCGCAGTCCGTCTTCGGCTAGAGCCGATCCGGCCGTAGGGCCCGCCACCGCCCGCATCGGTGGATGCGCAACCGCAGGAGTCCTGCTGACGTTGCGCATCCACCGATGGTGGGGTCCGGTGGCGCGAGGAATGCGCGGTGTCGTCGCGCGGTTGTACAGTGATGGAGACACCGTGCCTGTGAAGGTGGGTGTCGGTTGACAACTCAAGAGGGGCTGATCGGTTTCGACTTTGGTCGTTCGACTCAGGAGAAGCGGGTAGAGAACGCGACGTCATCTCTTTAACGTTCGTCGCAAACCACAAGTGCCGATTCCAAGCGCACTGACTTCGCCCTCGCTGCCTGACAGCGACTGGTGAAGGGCAGACCCGGGAGCGTCCCCGTCCCGGATCGTCTGTCTCATCTAGGGGACTTGCTGATCGCGTAGCGTCACGTGACGCGATCGGGACTTTTTCGTGACTGAGCCTGTTGGTGACGTGTTCGTCCGAGCACCAGGGCTGAGAAAAGCGACATGACGCACTGCACCCGGAGAAGACCTGACTCAGCGCCAAAGGACCCGGGTTCGATTCCCGGCAGCTCCACGCAACGCGAAGACCCCCACTCGACACGCTCGAGTGGGGGTCTTCGTGGTCTGTGGGGGTCTTCGCGTTGCGTGAATCAGGCACCGTGAATCGAGTGGGCCCCACCCCCTCGCGCCGAAGGCGCCCTGCGGAGGGATCCCGGCAGCTCCCCACCCGTCCATGCCAGGCCGCGCACAGCGTGACCGTCCCGACTCGGAAGACCATCGCGCGACGGCCAGCGACGGCCAGCGACGGACAGCGACCGTCAGGACGCGGCGTCGGCCTTCGGCCCGCCCGGCCCACCCGCACCACGCCCACCCGGGCCACCCAGCCCCGGCCCGCCGAGCAGCTCGGCGTCGTACGCCTTGAGCACCGACGTCTTGTCGGCCTTCGTGAGCGTGCCGTCCTCCACAGCGGCGTCGAGGCGCTCGACGAGGGCGGTGCGGCTCTCGGCCTGACGCTCCTCGCGGTCGCTCTCGGCCTGCTTCTCGGCGGCCGCCAGCGCGGCCGTCACCTTCGCCTCGGAGACGTCGAGCTCCTTCGCGAGAGCCTTGGCGAGGGCGGCCTGGCGGTCGGCTCGCTCCTCGTCGGAGGGCGGGGTCGGCTTCTCGCCCTCGGCGGGCGCGTCGGGGCGCAGGTCCTCCCGGACGGCGGCGAGCGCGGCCTCGACGTCGGACTGCTCCAGGTCGAGCTCCTCGGCGAGCGTCTCGGCGAGGACGCCGGGTCCGCCGCGATGACCGCCCGGGTGGGCGCTGGAGCTCGCGGTGCTCCCGGCGGTGTCCTCGGCGGACGCGACGGCGATGCCGCCGGCGGCCAGTCCGGCTCCGGCGACGATGCCGGCGATGCCGATGCGTGCTGCGGTCGAGCTGTTCATGGTGTCTCTCTCCTCGGTGGTGCGGACCTCGTCCACGGTGGCTGTCCACCCTGTGGTGAACCTGTGGTCGGGGTCTGCGGAGGCTGGGCGTCCACGCTCGTGGAGCGCGAGGCGCTGGCGCTGACGCGTACCGTCGGTATGCTCGCGGCATGTCTCCTGCGCGACGCATCCACACGTACTCCCACGACGGTCTGACGTTCGACGTCACCGACACCGGGCCGATCGGGGGAGACCCGGTGGTGCTGCTGCACGGGTTCCCGCAGAAGGCGACCTCGTGGGAGCGGGTGAGCGAGCTGCTGCACGCGGAGGGGTACCGCACCATCGCCCCCGACCTGCGCGGCTACTCCCCGGGGGCCCGCCCCCGTGGCCGCAAGGCCTATGCCGGTGACCTCATCGCCGCCGACGTGGCCGCGCTCCTCGAGATCGTCGGCAGGCCCGTGCACCTCGTGGGCCACGACTGGGGTTCGGCCATCGGCTGGTACGTCGCTGCCTCCCGACCCGAGCTCCTGCAGTCCTGGACAGCGGTCTCGGTCCCGCACCCGGCCGCCTTCATGACGTCGATGCTGCGCAGCACGCAGCTGCTGAAGTCCTGGTACATGGGCTTCTTCCAGCTGCCGGTCGTGCCCGAGCTGGTGCTCACGCGGGCGAAGGGGGTCCGGGAGCGCGCCCTCGCCCACGCGGGCATGGACCGTGGGCTCCGTGAGCGGTTCCAGGCCGAGATGATCGACGGCGGTGCCCTGGCCGGTGGCCTCGGCTACTACCGCGGCCTCCCGTTCTCGATGAGCTCGGTGCAGGGGAGGGTGCGGGTGCCCACGACCATGGTCTGGAGCACGGGCGACGTGGCCCTCGGTCGCAAGGGGGTCGACCTCACGCCCCAGCACGTGGACGCGCCGTACGAGCTCGTCGTCCTGGAGGGGGTCAGCCACTGGATCCCCGACCACGAGCCGCAGGTGCTGGTGGACGCGATCACTCGACGGGCTCGCGCCGTCGCGGCCTGACGCGTACGGTCGGGGCATGGACGAGCCGTTCGACCCCGCGCGCGTGACCCAGGCCCTCGAGCACCTGCCCGGCTGGTCCGGCGACGTGTCGGGGCTGACACGCACCTACACCTTCGACGGCTTCGCGGCCGCGATCGCCTTCATGGCCGCTGCTGCACCGCGCATCGACGAGATGGACCACCACCCCGAGTGGACCAACGTGTACGACCGCGTCGAGGTGCGACTCAGCAGCCACGACGTCAGTGGTGTCAGTGGTCGTGACGTCCGCCTGGCCGAGGTGCTCGACGAGCTGGCCGGCGACGCCGCACGGTAGGTCGCCCGAGACCCAGGCAGCGGGCCTCAGGCCCAGAGGTTCTCGCCGAACTGGAACCAGATGGCCGCGACGACGGCGACGTACCAGAGCACGACCACGAGCAGCGTCCAGTTGCTGAGGAACCGGGTCACGGCCGAGCCGGGCGCGAACGCGCGAAGGTTGCGGGCGGTGACCAGCACGAACAGCGGGATCATCATCGTCCAGACGACCATGCACCAGGGGCACAGCTTCTCGATCTCGTAGATGCTCTGGTACTGCAGCCACGTCACGAACCCGATGCCGAACAGGACGCCGACCTGCAGGCCTCCCCAGATCCAGCCGGGCAGACGCACGCCGGACGCGAGCAGCACCCCGAGGGTCAGCACCACGGTGAACCCGACGATGCCGATGATCGGGTTCGGGAACCCGAACGCCGAGGCCTGGTCGGTGTTGATGACGCCACCGCAGCTGACGAAGGCGTTGAGGTCGCAGTTCAGCGCCGTGCTCTCGCCGGCCGCCTCGGCGGTCAGGAACTTCACCTTGTCGATGGTCAGGATGATCGCGGCAGCGAGGCCCACGGCACCGCCGACCAGCATCATCCATCGGGGGTCGCGGACCTCGAGGGCGTCGAGGTCCTCGTCGCGTTCGGTCTCCAGCACGTCGCTCACGCCTCGATCGTAGGCGACCGATGGTCGCGGGGCGGGTGACGTCGTCGTGACTCCTTGACGCGGCGGCATACTCGCCGTACGGTTTCGGATACCGTCAGTATCTGAGAGGTGTGGACATGGAGCACGTCGACGTCGTCATCGTGGGTGCGGGGCTGTCCGGCATCGGCGCCGCCCACCGCCTGAGCACCATGAGCCCGGGCAGCAGCTTCACGATCCTCGAGGCCCGCGACGCCATGGGCGGCACGTGGGACCTGTTCCGCTACCCGGGCGTGCGGTCGGACTCCGACATGTACACGCTGAGCTACCCGTTCCGGCCGTGGACGGACCGCAAGTCCATCGCCGACGGCGGCGACATCCGCACCTACATCCGCAGCACCGCCGACGAGCACGGCATCGCCCGGCGGATCCGCTACGGCCACCGCGTCGTCGCAGCCAGCTGGTCGTCCGCGGACGCCCGGTGGACGCTCACCAGCGAGGTCGACGGCACGCTGGTCGAGCAGACCTGCTCGTTCCTGTTCATGTGCAGCGGCTACTACGACTACGACGAGGCCTACACGCCGGACTTCCCCGGTCTCGAGGACTTCACCGGGACGGTCGTGCACCCGCAGTTCTGGCCCGAGGACCTCGACTACCGGGGCAAGAAGGTCGTCGTCATCGGCTCCGGCGCCACGGCCATCACGCTGCTGCCGTCGATGGCCGAGGAGGCCGAGCACGTGACGATGCTGCAGCGCTCGCCCACCTACATCACGTCCCTGCCCGGCGAGGACGCCGTCTCGGCCGGGCTGCGGAAGGTCCTGCCGGCAGGCCTGGCCCACCGGGTCACCCGCGTCAAGAACGCCACGGTGGCCATCGGCTTCTACGAGTTCTGCCGCCGCTTCCCGAGCGCGGCCAAGAAGATCCTGCTCACGCGTGCCGGACGGTCCGCGCCCGACGGCTTCGATCCCAAGCACCTGACCCCGCGCTACGACCCGTGGGACCAGCGGCTCTGCGTGGTGCCGAACGGCGACCTCTGGCGCACGCTGCGGCGCGGGAAGGCCTCGATCGTCACCGACCACATCGACGGGTTCGACGAGACCGGCATCCGGCTCACGTCGGGCGATCACCTGGACGCCGACGTCGTGGTGACCGCCACCGGGCTCAAGGTCGTGGCGCTCGGCAAGGTCGCGATCGACGTCGACGGCGAGAAGGTCGACCCGAACGAGCGGTTCGTCTACAAGGGACTGATGATCAGCGGCGTCCCGAACCTCGCCTGGTGCATCGGCTACACGAACGCCTCCTGGACCCTGCGCGCCGACCTGTCGTGGCAGTACGTGGCACGGCTGGTCGAGCACATGCGCAGCCACGGCTACGCGGCGGGCACGCCCGACCCGCAGGGCGCGAAGGGGGAGACCGCTCCGGCCCTGGACCTGCAGTCCGGCTACGTCCAGCGGGCTGCGGGCGTGCTCCCGCAGCAGGGTCGCGAGAAGCCCTGGACCGTGCGCCAGAACTGGTTCCTCGACGCCTGGGACAACCGTCGCACCGACCTCGACGAGGCGATGGTCTGGACGAGGCTCGACGAGACCTCGCGGCAGTCGGCCCAGGCCTCCTGACGACGACCGCCACTAGGGTGGGCGCGTGCGCCTCGACCAGCTGATCCTGCGGTCCGCCGCCTCCGCCCTGCTCCTGCTCGTGGCCGTGGTCGTGCTGGCCTCGCCCGGCGACGTGGTCGACGTCCCCGTCGACCAGCTGCTGCTCGGTGACCTGGCGCTGCTCGTGCGGATCGTGGCGGGCGCGACCGGGGTGCTCGTGGTGCTGTCGGCCGGCACCGTGGGGCGGGCGCTCGACCCCGAACGGCGTCGGCGCGCCGTGCCGGTGCTGCTCGCGGGGTTCGGTGCCGCACTCGTGGTCTTCGCTGCCAGCACGCCCGACCCCGACGTCGCGGCGGCGGCCGGCGCGCCGCTCGTGGCCGCCGAGCCGTCGACCTCGGCCGCGGTCAACACGCTGGCCCTGCTGCTCGCCTCGACCCTGCTGCCGGCCGTGATGATCGTGCAGGCGGTGCGCTGGCGACGCGACGACGAGACCCGACGGCTCGCCACGACGGCGTTCGTCGCGGTGGTGGCGTCGCTGTGGGCGCACTTCGCCTTCTCGCTCACCGAGGACGGCACCCTGGGTGCCGCAGGCCTGTGGCAGCGACTGGCCTTCGCGACCGCGTGGGTGTGGCTGGCCGTGCTCCTGCTGGGACTGGCCGGTCGGCTCACGTCTGGCAGTGCGGGCACCAGAACGTGATCCGCTCACGGCCGGGCTCGTCGCCCAGCTCGCCGTGGTGCAGCGGCGTGCCGCACCGGCGGCACCGGGCGTGCTCGCGGCGGTAGACCCAGCGATCCTCGCCGTGCCGGGTGCTCCCGGTGAACGTGCGCTCCACCCGCGCCTTGTTGACGTCGAGCAGCCGGTGCCCGCGGTCGATCACCCGCGCGACGTCGGGGACCTCGCCCACCGGTCGCGTGGGCAGGAGTCCGGACAGGAAGAGCAGCTCGTTGACGTACTCGTTGCCCAGGCCGGCCAGGTTCCGCTGGTCGAGCAGCGCCACGAAGATCGGGCGCTCGGGATCGGCCGACACCCGGCGCGTGGCCTCGGCGAGGTCCCAGTCGGGACCGAGCAGGTCGGGGCCGAGGTAGGCGAGCGCGTCGTCGTCGTGCTCGCGCCGGAGGACCTCGAGCAGCCCGAGGGAGAAGCCGATGGCCTGGTGCTGCTCGGTCTCGAGCACGATCCGCGCCGTGTGCGCCGGACGCCGCCACCGGCTGCCCCGCCGCAGCACGTGCCAGGCGCCCTCCATCTTCAGGTGGGAGTGGAGCGACGCGTCACCCACGCGGATCAGCAGGTGCTTGCCACGGCTCAGCACCTCGTCGACCGTGCGACCCGACAGGTCGAGCGTGGCCCACTGCGGCACCCGCACGTCGGAGCGCACCAGCTCGCGACCCTCCAGCACCTCGCGCAGGTGGTGCGCGGTGCGCCAGACGGTGTCACCTTCGGGCATCGGCGACCTCCTGTCGTCGATCGAGGTGGTCTGGCGGGGGTGTCACGCCTCGCCCGGTATCCCCTTCAGGCATGGCTGGACCGTCCGGCCGACGGCGACCGGCGGGCGGTGTCGCTGCCGCGTCGCAGGTCGAGTCGCAGGCCCTTCGGGTGGCGCTCGAAGCCCGCGGCCAGCAGCGCCTCGCCGGTGGGGCTGGAGCCGGACGGGCGGCCGTTGACCGACTCCACGGTGAGGCGGGGGATGCGGCCGGAGCGGCCGAGAGCCGCGAGGGCGTGGGCGGCGCGGGCGAGCACGTCGGCGTCGTCGGTGAACGCGAGGCACGAGCGCCCGCCGCGCTCGACGTACAGCACCGCACGGCCGTCGTGCAGCGCGACCAGCGCGCCGGCCTTGCGGGCGGGGCGGTGCTTCAGGTCGTCGGCGGGGTCGATGATGGCGGGCCACGGCAGGGCGGCCCCGAACGGCTGGGCCGGGTCGGTGGCGGCCAGCACCACCGCGTCGACGTCGGCACGCTCGTCGTCGGGACGCTCGAACGTGCGCATCCGGTCGACGGTCGCCACCGACGCGAACTGCGCCGCGCCGAGGGAGTCGATGTAGTAGCCGCGCAGCACCGAGCCGTTCTGCTCCAGCTCGCGCAGCACGCGGTAGGCCCCGGCGAACCCACCGGGCGTCTGCTCCGCCACGACGGCACCGCGCGTGACCACGCCGTGCCGAGCCACGAGCGCCTCGGTGCGCGCGACCTGCAGCGCCGCCTGCTGCTGGGGGTCGTCGCCCGGCCGCTCGACGGCGAACCATCGGCCCGAGGCGATCGGCGGGCCGAGGCGTGCGGCCCGGGGCGAGGCCGCCATGCCGCGTCGCGCCCTCACCCGAGCGCGCGGGGTGGAGCCGCCACGCGAGCGGTGCGCGCCGCGGCCGCCGAGGCGCGCACGCACCGGCGCGTAGGAGTCGCCCGCGACGCGACCGGACCAGACGAGCTGCCACAGCGCCTCGACGACGGCGTCGTCGCCCGGGGGCTTCTCGTCGGCCGCCAGCGCCTGCGTGAGCTGGCGGAAGAGGTACGCGCCGCCGTCGTCGAGGAGCTCCAGCAGACGCAGGCCGAGCGCGTCGGGCTCGACCGGGTCGCGGCGGGCCGGCAGCACGAGGTCGGCAGGGTGCAGCTGCACCCAGCCGTCGCTCCCGGCGAGCGTGCCGGCGCCGGTCCACACGACCTCGCCCGCCCCGAGCAGCTCGTCGAGCTGGGCGGGGGAGTAGTCGCGCACCCGGCTGGGGAGCACGAGCGACTCCCAGGCCGACGCGGGCAGCGGCACGCCGGCGAGCTGGTCGACGACGGTGAGCACGCCGTCGAGTCCGCGCAACGACCCACCGACCTCCTGCCACGACGGGAGGAAGCGGGCGAACGTGCGCGGGTCGACCGGCTCGATCTGCTGGCGGGCAGCGGCGAGCGAGCGGCTGCGCAGGCGACGCAGCACCTCGACGTCGACGTGCTCGGTGCCCGACGCGCCGGGGCGGAACTCGCCCTCGACGAGCCGGTCGTCGCGGGTGAGGCGGGAGAGGACGTCGAGGACCACGGCACGGCCGAGCCCGAACCGTGTGGCCACCTCCTCGGCCGTGAACGGACCGTGGGTGCGGGCGTACCGAGAGACGAGGTCACCCAGCGGGTCGGCCACCTGCTGCAGGAGGGCGTCGGGGATGCCCAGCGGCACCACCACGCCCAGCGCGTCGCGCAGACGGCCGGCGTCCTCGACCACCACCCAGCGCGGCTCGCCCGCCACCGGCAGCTCGACCACGCGCCGCGCGTCCTGGAGCTCCTTGAGCGCGGGGACGGCGTCGTCGACCAGGCGGGCGTCGACCTCCGCAGTGGTGAGCGGGCCCAGCAGGCGCAGCAGGTCGGCGGCACCCTCGGTGCCCTTGAGGCGGCGGTCGTCGGCGAGCCGCTGCAGCTCGGCCTCGGTGCGCTCGAGCACCTCGGGGTCGAGCAGCTCGCGGAGCTCGGCCCGGCCCAGCAGCTCCGACAGGAGCGTGGGGTCGAGGGAGAGCGCGGCTGCTCGCCGCTCCGCGAGAGGCGTGTCGCCCTCGTACAGGAACGTGGCCACGTAGCCGAACAGCAGCGTGCGGGCGAACGGGGAGGCGGTCGAGGTCTCGACCTCCACGATCCGCACCTCCTGCTGCGCCACCCGATCGGCGAGCGTGGTCAGGGCAGGCAGGTCGTAGACGTCCTGCAGGCACTCCCGCGCCGTCTCGAGCAGGATCGGGAAGTCCGGGTGCTCACGCGCGACGTCGAGCAGCTGGGCCGCGCGCTGGCGCTGCTGCCAGAGCGGGGCGCGTGCGCCGGGGTTGCGTCGAGGCAGCAGCAGGGCGCGCGCCGCGCACTCGCGGAACCGCGACGCGAACAGCGCGGACCCGCCCACCTCGGCCGTGACCACGCGCTCGAGGTCGTCGACGTCGAGGACGAAGAGGTCGGCCCCGGGCACGTCGGTGCCGTTCTCCGCCCACGGCCCGGAACCCCCGCCGGGGCCGGACGTGGCGTCGTCGGGCGCCCAGGGCGAGGAGGTGTCGGGGATGCGGGCCACGATGCCGTCGTCGGTGGCGACCACGGACCCGTCGACGCCGTACCGCTCGAGCACCCGGGCCGCGACGACGAGCGCCCAGGGCGCGTGCACGCGTCGTCCGTAGGGGGAGTGCAGCACGACGCGCCAGTCGCCGAGCTCGTCGTGGAAGCGCTCGACCACGAGCGTGCGGTCGGTGGGCAGCGTGGGCATGGCCTCGCGCTGCTCGTCGAGGAAGGCCATCAGGTTGAACCGGGCCCGCTCGTCGAGGTGCTCGGGAGCCGTGCCCTCGCTGACCCGACGCACGAAGGCGCCGATGGCCTCGCCCAGCTCGGCCGGCCTCCCGGCGGCGTCGCCACGCCAGAAGGGGAGCCGAGCCGGCTCGCCGAACGCCGGGGTGACGATCACCCGGTCGTGGGTGATCTCCTGGATGCGCCAGCTCGTGGCGCCGAGCGCGAACACGTCGCCGACCCGCGACTCGTAGACCATCTCCTCGTCGAGCTCGCCGACCCGCTTCGACGGCCCCTCGTCGACGCCGTCGGCCAGCACCACGGCGAACAGGCCGCGGTCGGGGATGGTCCCGCCGCTCGTGACGGCGAGGCGCTGGGCGCCGGGACGGCCGGTGATGGTGCCGGCGTCGCGGTCCCACACGACGCGGGGCCTCAGCTCGGCGAAGCGGTCGGAGGGGTAGCGACCGGCGAGCAGGTCGAGCGTGGCCTCGTAGGCCGAGCGGGGGAGCGCGGCGAACGGGGCCGAGCGACGGACGACGTCGAACCAGGCCTCGACCTCGAGCGGCTCCAGCGCGCAGGCGGCCACCGTCTGCTGGGCCAGCACGTCGAGCGGGTTGGCGGGCACCGACAACCGTTCGATGGCACCCTCGCGCATCCGCTCGGCCGTGACGGCCGCGCCCACGAGGTCGTGTCGGGTGGTGGGGTAGACGAGGCCACGGGAGACCTCGCCCACCTGGTGGCCGGCGCGGCCGACCCGCTGCAGCCCGCTGGCCACCGACGGCGGCGTGGACATCTGCACGACGAGGTCGACGGCGCCCATGTCGATGCCCAGCTCGAGGCTCGACGTGGCCACGACGCACCGCAGCCGACCGGACTTGAGGTCGTCCTCGATGAGCGCTCGCTGCTCCTTGCTGACCGAGCCGTGGTGCGCGCGGGCCAGGGCGCCGACGTCGTCGGGGTCGCGGGAGTCGACGCTGCCGCGGCCCGAGGTGGTGCCGCTGACCCCGCCGACCGAGGCGGGCGGGAGTCGGCTGCCGCCGGAGGTCTCGGACCTGGCCTCGCGGTCGGACCACAGCTCGTTGAGATGGGCGGTGAGCCGCTCGGCCTGACCACGCGAGTTGCAGAACACGATCGTCGAGCGGACCGACAGGATGCGCTCGACCACGTCGTGCTCGATGAACGGCCAGATGCTGCCGCCGTTGTCGTCCTGCAGAGGGTCGCTGATCGAGCGTGCCCCGGAACCCTCGTCGCGCACGACCTCGTCGGCGTCGGTCGACGGGGGCCGGGACAGCTCGGTCATGTCGTCGAGCGGCACCACGACGTCGAGCTCGAGGCGCGACGGTGACGGTGGCGCCACGACGTGCACCGGCGCCCGTCCGCCGAGGAACCGGGCGACCTCGTCGTGCGGGCGGACCGTGGCGCTGAGCCCGACCCGCCGGGCCGGCTCGTCGAGCAGGTCGTCGAGCCGCTCCAGCGACAGGGCCAGGTGGGCGCCGCGCTTGGTGCCCGCCACGGCGTGGATCTCGTCGATGATCACCGTGTCGACGCCGTGCAGGGTCTCGCGCGCCGCCGACGTGAGCATGAGGAAGAGCGACTCGGGGGTGGTGATGAGGATGTCGGGGGGACTGGTGACCAGCGAGCGGCGGTCACGTGCCGACGTGTCGCCCGAGCGCACGCCGACGCGGACGTCGGAGAACGTGTCGCCGCGGCGCGCCGCCACCTGCGTGATGCCGACGAGGGGCGAGCGCAGGTTGCGCTCGACGTCGACCGCGAGCGCCTTGAGCGGCGAGATGTACAGGACGCGGGTCCGACGCTCCTTCTCGGGCGTCGGCTCGTGCAGCAGCCGGTCGATCGCGGACAGGAACGCCGCGAGGGTCTTGCCCGAGCCCGTGGGCGCCACGACGAGGACGTTCTTGCGCTCGGCGATGCCCGCCCAGGCCTCGGCCTGCGCCGGCGTGGGGGCGGAGAACGCACCCTCGAACCACTCCCGCGTGGCAGGCGCGACCGTGCTGAGTGGATCGCTCCCCGGTGCAGGGGCGCTCGACGGGTCGGACACCGGTCCATCGTGGCAGCCACCGCCGACACCTGCGCGTCGTGCGGCCCCGGTCCCGCGGAGGGCGTCCGGCGTGCGGCATGCTGGCGGCATGCTGTCGCGTCGTGTCGCCGTGCTGGTCCCTGCCGTCGCCGCGAGCCTCGTGCTCGCCGCCTGCTCGTCCGACTCCGAGCCCAAGGCGGAGCCCGAGGCCTCCAAGGGTGCCGGGGCGAAGCTCGTCCAGGTCTCGCCGGTCACCGGCGAGGCCCTGCCGGACGGGCCGCCGGACAACCCGGTCTTCGTCGTGAAGATCGAGAACACCGCCAACGGCGCACCCCAGGTGGCGCTGGACAAGGCCGACCTGGTCGTCGAGGAGCTCGTGGAGGGGGGACTCACGCGGCTCGCGGCCCTCTACTACTCCGAGCTGCCCGACCAGGTCGGGCACGTGCGCTCCATGCGCGCCACCGACATCGGCATCGCCGCTCCCGTGGCCGGCCAGATCGTGGCCTCCGGTGGTGCCTCCGGGACGATCCGCAAGGTCAAGAAGGCCGGCATCACCGTCTTCTCCGAGGACGAGGGCGCTGCCGGCTTCAGCAGCGACCCGGCCAAGGTGCGGCCGTACAACCGACTGATCGACCTGCAGCGTCTCGACAAGGCGGCCAAGGTCGCCCCGATCCCCGGCCCCTACCTCCCCTGGACCCCGGTGAAGGGGTCCGAGGCAGCCGAGGAGTCCGCCGCGCCCGAGTCGTCCGCCTCCGCAGCGCCGAAGCCCACGCCCGCCTCCACCGCGTCGGTGCGCTTCTCGCCCTTCTCGACCACGCAGTGGAAGCGCGACGGTGACACCTGGGTGCGCACCAACGGGCACGCCGCCAAGGAGTTCAAGGCCGACACGCTCGTCGTGATGTTCGCCGACGTCGGCGACGCCGGCTACACCGACCCGGCCGGCAACCCCGTGCCCGAGACGAAGATGAAGGGCTCGGGCCGCGCCGTGCTGCTCACGGCCGACGGTGCCCTCGAGACCACGTGGACGAAGAAGTCCAACGACTCCACGATCACGTTCGAGGCGAAGGACGGCACGCCCGTGCGGGTCACGCCCGGCAAGACGTGGATCGAGCTCGTCCCCGAGGGCGACGGCGCGCTCGACGTCGGCTGAGCCCGACACCGCGCCCGTCGACGGGCCGGGGGAGAAGGCTCGGGCTGGTCAGGCCGGGGGATCGGCGAGCGAGGGCAGCAGCCGCATGCCCGCGAGGATCCCGCTGATGGAGGCCTGCACCTCGGCCGCGGCCTGGTCGGCGTCCTCGGCGTCGGCCACGTACTCCGAGCTCGACCGGATCGCGCCGAAGAAGATCGCGGCGTAGGCCTCGCTCAGCTCGCCGGCGCCTCCGAGGTCGTCGAGGAGGGCGTCGACGGTGCGCTTGACGATGCCGAACGACGCGGCACGCTCGGCGACCACCCAGCGCTCGTGGCCCAGGGCGACCGGGCCCTCCTGAAGGCAGATCCGGCGGAACTGCGGCTCGCGGCAGACCTCGAGGAAGCCCTCGAGCCCGATCTGGGCGCGCTCCCACGGGTCGTCGACGGTGTCGATGCGCTTCTCGATGGCGCGCGTGGCCGACTCCTGGAGGCGGTCGAAGACGCTCTCGAAGAGCGCGAGCTTGCTGGGGAAGTGGTGGTAGAGCGCGCCCTTGGTGACGCGGGCCGCGGCGACGACCTCGTCGAGCGACGTGCCGGCGTACCCGTGGGCGGCGAACAGCTGCGTGGCGTTGTCGAGGAGCGCACGCTTCGTGCTCGAGGAGTAGCCGGTGCGGCGGGTCGTGCTCCGGGCGGCGCGGAGCACCTTCTTCTGCACCTTCGCGGGGCTGCTCATGCGATCCATCCTACGCACGGGGGGTGGTGAGCCTCACAACCGCTGGGATTGCCTGACCTGCGCCGATACAACATACTCAAAGTACGTACCGAGGGTATGTTCCCTCGCACGACGGTCCCCCGAAAGGAGCACCTCCATGACCTGGGATGCCTACAACCGTCGCAAGTCCGCCCTCCGCGAGGTCCTGGCCCTGGCCGATCGCCGGCGCCACGACACCGCCGACCAGCTGCTCGACGCGGTCCCCGACGCGCGCGTCGCGTTCGGTGACGACCTCTCCCTGCTCTTCGACGTCCAGATGGCCTGGTACCAGCGCCTCAGCGGCGAGCTCGACCGCACGGTCCTCGAGGGCGACTCGCCGGCGACCGTGGCCGTGGAGGCCTGGGTGGCCTGCGCCGCCGAGATGCCCGGCGCGCGTGCGCTGCTCGACGCCCACCGTGACCGGCCGGAGCTGGCCAAGGCCTTCGCCAAGGAGCGCGCGCTGCTCGCGGTCTCGGCCGGCATCTCCAGCTGGCACCCCGACCTGGTCGGCCAGGGCGAGCACCTCGTCTCGCGGGCCCGTGAGCAGGTCGAGTACCCCAGCGTGGAGTCGATGCCTCCGCTGCACGGGGGCTCGGAGAACCGCACCAGCGCCTTCATCACCCGCCTGCGCAACGCCCTCGCGGCCTGAGCAGGTCCCCGCACGTCACCTCGCCCGCGCGTTCCCTCCCTCCAGCGCGGGCGGGGTGATTTCCCCGGCGCGGCGCCGTCGTGGACGACGTCAGTGACGCGTGCGTCGCTCGCGGCCGCGCAGGCCGACCTCGTCGAGCTGGGTGCCGATCTCCGCGTCGATCGCCTCCGCCAGCGCGTGGCGGAACATCGCGTAGGTCACCTGGCTCGCGACCGGCAGCAGCTTCTCGATGGCGCCCAGCACCTCCGGCGCCTCGTCGGCCGGAAGTCCGTGGTCGATGAAGGGCTGGGCGATCGCCGCGACCGCGTTGGAGACGAACGCGTCGGCGATCGCGCGCAGGTTCTTCTGCATCAGGGGGAACAGCGCGATGATGTCGTTGGCGGGCAGCCCCAGGGCCACGGCGGCGGCGCCGTTGCGCACGATGGCCGGCTGGATCAGGCGCACCGACTCGTGGTCGTCCTCGACCCACGCGGCGAGGCCGAACTCCACGAGCGCGTCGATGAGTGCGTCGTCGCGGTCGACGTGGGCCAGCGCGGCGAGGGCGTCGCGGCTCATGAGCTCGGGCTCGACGTCGCTCCACGGCTCGTCGAGCAGGTGCAGCAGGTCGAGCGCGGTGGCGGTGGCCGTCGCGGGGCTCGAGAGCACCGCCTTCTCGACGGCCGCCAGCGTGTAGCCACGGTCGAGCAGGTCACGCACCAGCTGGAGGCGCTGCAGGTGCCCGCGGTGGTAGTAGCCGGTGCGGCCCTCCAGGCGCGGCGGGTCGATGAGACCGCGAGCGGCGTAGGCACGCACGTTGCGGACCGTCATGTTCGCGCGGGCCGCGAGCTCGTCGACCGTGAACTCCTCGTCGGGTCCGGGCGTCTCGGAGACGGCCGTCAGCGGCGACCCGTCGGCGTCGGCGGGCCCGGTTCCGTCCTCCGGCGCAGGCATGCGGGCATCATAGAGGCATGGAGTCGCTGCGCGGTCAGCTGCTGGTGGCCACCCCGGCCATCGAGTCGGGTCCGTTCCTGCGCAGCGTCGTGCTGCTGCTGGACCACGACGACGGCGGCGCGCTGGGCGTGATCCTCAACCATCCGCTCGACGCCGACGTCGAGGACGTGCTCCCCGCCTGGGGGCGGGCCGTGAACGCCCCGGACTGTCTCTTCGAGGGTGGCCCCGTGGCCACCGACTCGGCGTTGGCGGTCGGCGTGCGAGCCGTGGCCGACGTCGGGCCGACGCCTCCGCAGGGGTGGCGACCCATGGCGGGTCGGGTCGGACTGGTCGACCTCGACGGCCCGCTGCCCCGGGAGGGCAGCCTGCGAGGGCTGCGGGTCTTCGCCGGGTACGCGGGATGGGGGCCGGGCCAGCTCGAGGACGAGACGGCCGAGGGTTCCTGGCTCGTGGTCGAGGCGCGCGACGACGACGTGCTCTCGCCGGTGCCCGAGACGCTCTGGCGCGAGGTGCTGCGTCGTCAGGACGACGACGTCCGCTTCTGGGCCACGTTCCCGGACGACCCCTCCAGCAACTGACCTGCGGGGTCGGGTGCAGGGGCCACCGCTGGCGCGTGGGGGGCCTCGACGTCGTGGCGGAGCCGTTACGATGTGCGACGTGGGATTCTTCGGCAGCGGCACCCAGACGGTCCAAGACGAGCGCACCGACCAGCGTGGCGACGAGCGCCTCGAGGACGGTGACCACGAGCGCTTCAGCCACTACGTCCCGAAGGACACGCTGACCGAGGCCATGGTCATGGGGACCCCCTGCATCGCCCTGTGCGGCAAGGTCTGGACCCCCAGCCGGGACCCGCAGCGCTTCCCGGTGTGCCCGGAGTGCAAGGAGATCTGGGACGGCATGCAGCCCGGCGGCGAAGGCGACTCCGGCTCCGATGCCTAGCCAGCGTCTCCGGGCCTGGCAGCGTGACGCGTTCGACCTCTACACGCGCACGCAACCGCGCGACTTCCTCACGGTCGCCACGCCGGGCGCCGGCAAGACCACGTTCGCCCTCACGATCGCGGCGGACCTCATGCACCGCGGTGTCGTCGAGCGCATCGTCGTCGTCACCCCGACCGACCACCTGAAGACCCAGTGGGCGCTGGCGGCGTCGGGACTCGGCATCCGGCTCGAGCCGGCGCTCGCCGGTGCCATGCCGCCGGGGTTCGACGGGTACTGCGTCACCTACGCCGGGCTCGCGGTCAACCCCAACGGCCACCGCGTGCGCATCGACGCGCGCAAGACGCTCGTCATCCTCGACGAGGTCCACCACGCCGCCGACGCCCTCTCGTGGGGCGACGCGGTGCAGGAGGCCTGTGAGGGAGCCACCCGGCGCCTCTCGCTCACCGGGACCCCGTTCCGCTCCGACGACAACCCCATCCCGTTCGTCACCTACGCCCCGCAGCGCGACGGCACGAAGCAGAGCGTGGCCGACTACGCCTACGGCTACGGTCGCGCGCTCCGCGACGGCGTGGTCAGGCCGGTGCTGTTCATGGCCTACTCGGGGCAGATGCACTGGCGCACGCGCGCCGGCGACGAGGTCGCCGCACGGCTGGGCGAGCCGCTCACGAAGGACGCGACCGCGCAGGCCCTGCGCACCGCCCTCGATCCGGAGGGCTCCTGGATGCCCACGGTGCTGCGTGCCGCGCACCGGCGGCTGATGGAGGTCCGGCGCGACATCGCCGACGCCGGCGGGCTCGTGATCGCGACGGACCAGGACTCGGCCCGTGCGTACGCCAGGCTCCTGGCCGACATCACCGGCGAGGTCCCCACCGTGGTGCTCTCGGACGAGGCGGGCGCCAGCGCCCGGATCGCCGAGTTCTCGGCGTCGATGTCGCCGTGGCTGGTCGCGGTGCGCATGGTCAGCGAGGGTGTCGACATCCCTCGTCTGGCCGTCGGCGTGTACGCCACCACGGTCGCCACGCCCCTGTACTTCGCCCAGGCCGTCGGACGCTTCGTGCGAGCACGCCGCCGGGGCGAGACGGCGTCGATCTTCCTGCCGAGCGTCGCCGGCCTGCTCGGTCTGGCCGCCGACCTCGAGGCCGAGCGCGACCACGTGGTCGGCCGTCCGGTCAAGGACGAGGGTGACCTCTTCGCCGCCGAGGCCGAGATGCTGGCCCGCGCCCAGGCAGGGGAGTCGGCGTCGGCCGAGCTGGAGCAGGGGACCTACCAGGCGCTCGGCAGCGAGGCCGACTTCGACCGCGTGCTCTTCGACGGCGGCGAGTACGCCGGTGCTGTCTCGGACTCCCTGGACGACGACGACCTCGACTTCCTCGGCATCCCCGGTCTGCTGGAGGCCGACCAGGTCGCCGAGCTGCTGCGCGCGAAGCGGTCCAAGCACGCGTCGGCTCCGCGGGCAGCGGCGTCGCGCACCGCCGCCGACGTCGCCCACGAGAAGCGCAGCGAGCTGCGGCGCGAGCTGAACGGCCTGGTCGGTGCCTGGCACCGGCGCACCGGGCAGCCCCACGGCGTCACCCACGCGCAGCTCAGGTCGCAGGCCGGCGGACCGGCCGCCGCGCTGGCCACCGTCGAGCAGCTGCAGCAGCGCGTCGACCTGCTGCGCAGCTGGGCTCTCCGGGCGTCGGGCTGAGCGCGCCGTAGCGTGGCCCCATGACCCTGCCTCTGGTGACCCGCGTGTTCGGCGTCCTCGAACGTCTGTCGTCGACCCCGATCGAGGAGGTCGACGACTTCGCGCAGCGGCGTGAGCAGCGGCTAAGGCTCCAGCGCTCGCCCGTCGGGCGCTGGCTCTTCGGCACCGCCGACCCCGCGGTGCGCACGACCGAGCACCTGGTCGACGTCGACGGCCGTCCGCGCCGGTTCCTGCAGCACCGGCTCGTCGGGGGTCCGGCCGCCACGACCGCGCCGCCGGTGGTGCTCAACCTCCACGGCGGCGGCTGGGTGCAGGGCAACCCCGAGCAGTCGGCGTGGTTCGCGAGCCGCGTGGCGGCACGGACGGGCGCCGTGGTGCTGTCGTTCGACTACCGGCTGGCACCGGAGCACCCGTTCCCCGCCGGCGTCGACGACGCGTGGGCGGCGCTGCAGTGGGTCGTCGAGCACGCCGAGGAGCTCGACGTCGATCCCGAGCGGGTGGCCGTGATGGGCGACAGCGCCGGTGGTGGCCTCGCGGCGACGGTCGCGCTGATGGCCCGGGACGCCGGCGCGCCGCGTCTGCGCGCCGAGGTGCTGGTCTACCCCGGGGTGGAGGCGTACGACCGGTGGCCGAGCGAGGACGAGTTCGCCGACGCGCCCGTCCTCACCTCGTCGAACATGCGTGGCTTCGTGCGGCGCTACCTCGGCGACCAGTACGGCACGCTGGACTGGCGCGTGTCACCCATCCGCGCCGCGTCGCACGCAGGGCTGCCGTCGACGCTGGTGCTGGTGGCCGGGCACGACCCGCTGGCCGACAACGGTCGCCGCTACGCGGCCCAGCTGGGGGAGCAGGGCGTGCACGTGGTGCTCCAGGAGTTCCCCGAGGCGCTGCACGGCTTCATCAGCCTGCCGGGCGTGAGTCCGTCGGCCGCCGACGCGGTGCAGGCGACGTCGGCGTTCCTGCGCGACGTGCTCTGAGCGCGCCCGCGTCGGGACGGGCTCGACACGTCAGAGGTAGGTAGGGCACCGAACCGACGGACCCCAGGTAGGTCTCGCACCTCATCAGGGCCGGGATCGGTGCGTCCCCTACCTCCGACGGCGCGCGGCCGCTCAGGCGTCGAGCACGGTGGGCACGACCTCGTCGACGATCGTCACCAGCGTGGCGCGGAGCAGCACGTGCACCTGTGCGCGGTCGAGCGTGCCCTGGAGGAGCCACTCGCGCGCAGCCGAGCGCGCCAGGTTCCCGTAGGTGCGGACGAGGGCCCGCAGGAGCTCCTGGGGCGCGCCGCCCGGGGTGAGTCCGACCGCCTCGAGCACGCGGTCGACGGTGGCCCCCTCCGCCTCGTCGAGGATCTGCTCCAGGGCGGGGTCGCGGCCCAGGCCGTGGGCGTCGGCCGCGGCGATCCAAGTGGTGCCGGCCGCCTCGAGGGAGTCGACGTACCAGGTCACCGCGGCGTCGATCCGCTCGTGCACGGTGCCCTCGGGCAGGGACTCCACGGCCACCGACGGCACGGTGGCGGCCTCGCGCACCACCTCGAGGTAGAGGTCGCGCTTGGTGCCGAAGTAGTGGTTGATGAGTCCCCGCGCCACGCCCGCGTCGCGGGCGATGCCCGCCAGGGACACGTCGGGGTAGGGCCGTGCCGCGAAGGCGGTGGTGGCCGCGGCGAGGATCTCCGACCGTCGCTGGTCGGCGCCGAGCCGTTGCCAGCGTGGTCCCTCGGGAGTCGTCGTCACGCGACGAAGCCTGCCACGACGGGCCGCCGGAGTGCTCGGGCGTTGACGGCGCGCCCGAGCGGTGGCATTGTTGGCGCCGCGCCAACAAGAGTGACGCGACCCACCCCACCGCCGGACGGAGATCGAGCGATGCGGATCCCAGGCCTGCTGCCCCGCGACCACTGGGTCGAGCGCATCGAGTCGCTCGACCCGACGACCGACTACGAGGACATCTCGCGCATCACGGGACACCACGAGTTCCCGTGGGACATCCAGCAGGCGCTCAGCTTCGCGCTGTTCCGCACGTACGCCGTCCCCAGCATCGGCCGACTCCTCGGCGCCACGGAGGAGTTCACCGAGCGCACCCAGAAGCGCCACGACGACACGGTGATCGTGCTCGAGACCGTGCTCGAGGACGGTCTGGAGAATCCGCAGGGGCGTGCGGCGATCCGTCGGATGAACCAGATGCATGGCAGCTACGACATCGCCAACGACGACATGCTGTACGTGCTCTGCACCTTCGTCGTCGCTCCCGTGCGCTGGATCGAGGAGTTCGGCTGGCGTCCCCTGACCGAGACCGAGAAGGTCGCGGCCGTGCAGTACTACCGCCGGCTGGGACGCCTCATGGGGATCACCGGGATGCCCGAGGACCTCGCCGGCTTCGAGCGGCACATGGACGAGTACGAGTCCAGGCACTTCGCCTTCGACCCGGGGGGCCGGGCCGTCGCCGACTCGACGTTGGCGCTCTTCGCCGACTTCTACCCCCGGCCGCTGAGGCGCGTCATGCGGGTCTTCGCCGTGGCGCTCCTCGACGCGCCGCTGAGGCGCGCGTTCGGCTACCCCGACCCCCCGCGCTGGGTGCAAGGTCTCGCTCGGCGGTCCCTGCGTCTGCGGGGGAGGGTCGTGCGCCTGCTGCCACCGCGTCGCCGGCCCTACGACCCGCGCCGGTCGCACCGCATCCGCAGCTATCCCGGCGGGTTCATGGTCGAGCGGCTCGGCACGTTCCCGTCGTCGATGCCGGCCGACGTGGCCTGACGGCGCGTCCGGCGGGGTCTGGTCGCACCGCCGAAGAACCGGTACGGTCGTACCGGATCGAGGGGTGACTCATGGGTAGGTTCGTCGTTGGACCCGGCATGACACGCAGGCGTCGGCACGGCTGGGGCATCGCGGTCGTGGTCATGACCATGACGCTGACCGCGGCGATGCTGCCCGCCTACGTCACCTGGACCGAGCAGTTCCACGGTGACGCGACGCCCGACGCCGCCGTCGACGGCACGAGCCTCGACGGGGCCGACGCCGCCGCGGTCTCCGTCCTCCAGGGCGGCGCAGGGAACGACGGCCACGACCACGTGCACAACGATCCCGCGACGAAGAACGCCGTGTCACGGACACCGGACTCCGCAGGGACCGCCGATCGCACGAGCGCCACGCAGGCCGCCGCCGGTCGTTCGGCCGTGGAGGCGCAACGGGCCGAGAAGGACCCGACCTTGCTTCCCGGATTGGCACCGGCGAAGAGGGCGTCGGTCCCCGCGGACCGCTACGCCATGGCGGGCGGCTGCTACGCGCTCCAGGGCCCCGACGGCCGGTGGGTCCGCCGCTCCGGCGTCGGCTGGAGCACCTCGGCGACGAGCGTCACCGACGCGGAGCCGTTCCACTTCCAGGCCACCGACCTCGGCAGCTACCTGCTGTTCGCGAAGGACGAGAGCTTCCTCTCGGTCGGGCTGCTCGGCGTGGTGGGCCGCACCTCCACCGCGTCGGCGAGGACCACCTGGACGGTCGATCGCACCGCGAAGGGCTTCACGTTCGCGCGTGGTGCGAAGGTGCTCGGCGCCGATGCCCGTGGACGGCTCACCGAGCGGGACTCGACGCCGTTCGCCCTCAGGCTCACGACCGGCTGCGCGGCCTGGCCGGAGATCACCACGAACGTGAAGGGGGAGCCGCACCGCGGTGCCTCGCCCTTCCAGGAGGTGCGCGGCTACCTCGACGCCCACACCCACGGCATGGCCTTCGAGTTCCTCGGCGGGCAGGTGCACTGCGGTCGCCCGTGGAGCCCGTACGGCGTCAAGGCCGCGCTCGTCGACTGCCTCGACCACCAGCTGGCCAACGGTGCGGGTGCCCTGCTGGAGAACCTCATGAGCAAGGGCGGCACGCCCGTCGGCTTCCACGACCCCGTCGGCTGGCCGACGTTCAAGGACTGGCCGGCGCCGGACTCCCTGACCCACGAGGGGACCTACTACAAGTGGATGGAGCGGTCGTGGCGCGGCGGGCAACGCCTGTTCGTGAACCTCCTGGTCGAGAACAACCAGCTGTGCACCGTCTACCCGCTCAAGCGCAACTCCTGCGACGACATGGACAGCATCCGTCTGCAGGCCAAGCAGATGCGCAACCTGGAGCGGTACGTCGACGCCCAGTACGGCGGCCCCGGCAAGGGCTGGTACCGGATCGTCACCGACCCGTTCGAGGCGCGGAAGGTCATCAACGACGGCAAGCTCGCCGTCGTCATGGGCATCGAGACCAGCGTGCTGTTCGGCTGCTCCACCAAGCTCGACCAGCCGCAGTGCACGAAGGCGGAGATCGACCGTCAGCTCGACGAGGTGCACGACCTCGGTGTCCGCCAGATGGAGCTGGTCAACAAGTTCGACAACGCCCTGTCCGGCGTGGCCGGCGACACCGGTGGCATCGCGCCGCTCATCAACGGCGCCAACTTCCTGGAGACCGGGTCCTTCTGGGACATGAGGACGTGCGAGAACGGCCAAGAGGGGGTCGAGGACCGCAGCCAGCTCACGGCGCCCACGCTGGTGCCCGAGCAGGACGCGTTGTTCGGCGCGATCGCGAAGCTCTACATCCCGGTCAAGCTCCCGCTGTACGCCTCGGGTCCGCACTGCAACGCGCGCGGCCTCACGTCGCTCGGTGACCACACGATCCTGCGGATGGCCGAGAAGAAGATGCTGTTCGACCCGGACCACATGAGCGTCGCGGCACGGAAGTCCTCCCTCGACCTGGTCGAGCGGATCGACTACCCGGGCGTCCTGTCGAGCCACTCGTGGTCGACCCCCGACGCCTACCCCCGCATCTACCGGGCCGGTGGCGTCATCACCCCCTACGCCGGCGACAGCGACGGCTTCGTCGAGAAGTGGCGCCAGCACCTCGCCTGGGCCGACCCGCGGTACTACTTCGGGTTCGGGTTCGGCGCCGACATCAACGGCCTCGGCGCCCAGGGAGACCCGCGTGGCGCCGACGTCCCCGACAAGGTCACCTACCCGTTCAAGGGGCTGGGCGGGGTGACGATCGACAAGAACGTGAGCGGCACCCGCGTGTACGACATCAACACCGACGGCGTGGCCCACTACGGGCTGTACCCCGACTGGATCGAGGACCTGCGCAAGCAGGGCGGGCAGGCCATCGTCGACGACATGGCCCGAGGCGCCGAGGCGTACCTGCAGACGTGGGAGCGCGCCGAGGGCGTCGCCAACGACGGCTGTCGCGACCGCGCGGCCCGCCCGAGCGACGCAGTCGTCACGCGGCTGAGGACGGGCTCGTCCGTCGAGAGCGTCCTCAGGAAGGTGGGTCAGCCGCACAGCCGGCTCGGGACCAGCTTCGGCTACTGCACGAAGACCTCGGCGGGTGCCACCAAGAAGCGCACCGCCACCTTCACCCCGAGCGGCACGCTGAAGAAGGTGGTCTGAGGCCCGTCGTGCTGGACCCGTCCGGGCCCCGTCTCGGGGGCGCCCGGCCGGCGAGGGAAGTCTTCGGCGCCCTCCGGCGTTGACCCCCGTATGCGCTTGTCCGTCCTCGACCTCGTCCCCGTCCGCACCGACCAGACGACGTCCGACGCCGTCGCGGCCTCCGTGCAGCTCGCCCAGACCGCCGACCGGCTCGGGTTCGAGCGCTACTGGGTGGCCGAGCACCACAACATGGCCGCGGTCGCCGCCACCAGTCCTCCGGTGCTGATCGGCATCCTCGCGTCGGCCACCGACCGGATCCGGGTCGGATCCGGCGGGGTGATGCTGCCGAACCACGCGCCGCTCGCCGTGGCCGAGCAGTTCGCGCTGCTCGAGGCCGCCTACCCGGGCCGCATCGACCTGGGGATCGGTCGCGCCCCGGGGTCCGACCCCGTCACGTCGTGGGCCCTGCGGGGTGCCGCCGGGCGCGACGACACCGACGTCGAGAACTTCCCGCAGTACCTCGACGACGTCACCGCGCTGATGGACGGTCGCGGTGTCCGCGTGCCGATCCCGCAGCGCGAGTACATCCTCAAGGCCACGCCCGTCGCCGCCTCCACGGCGCGCCTGTGGCTGCTGGGCTCGTCCATGTACTCGGCGCAGCTCGCGGCTGCCAAGGGTCTGCCCTACGTGTTCGCCCACCACTTCTCCGGTCACGGCACGGAGGAGGCGCTCGCCCACTACCGCGCGAACTTCCGTCCCTCGGACCTGGCGGACCGGCCCACCACCTTCCTCACGGTCAACGCCTCGGTCGCCGCCACCGAGGCCGAGGCCCACGCCCAGGCCCTGCCGAATCTGCAGAACATGGCACGGCTGCGCACCGGCCAGCCCCTGACGGCACTCGACCTCGTCGAGACCGCGCTGGCGACCGACCTGCCGCCGCAGCAGCAGGCCATGGTCGACGCGGGGTCCGCCCGCTCGGTCGTCGGCGACCCGGCCGGTGCCGCCGCGCAGGTGCGCGAGCTGGCCGAGCGGTTCGACGTCGACGAGGTCATGCTGCACCCGGTCGGGTCGGCCCGCCTGGGCACCGACCCGCGCACCTCGCCGGCGCGTGACGAGACCCTCGAGCTGCTCGCCAAGGAGCTGCTCTGAGGGTGTGCGGCGCGCGTTCACCGCGCTGACGCCGCGCGTTCAGGTGCGCCGGTCAGGCTGGCGCCATGAAGCACACACCGACCCGTCGCGACGTCCTCGCCTCGATCCCGGTGGTCGCCCTGGGCGCGCTGCTGTTCGTGCTGCCGCCCGCCCCCGACCAGCCGCAGAACGCGTCGACCGCCTCCGCGGTCAGCGCTCCGTGACCCGGACGCCCGCCGCCGCCAGCTCCTGACGCAGCGCCGGGAGGCCGGCCGGGCTCACCGCTGCGGTCAGTCCCTCGACGACGCGCACCGTGAAGCCCTCGCGCACGCCGTCGAGCGCCGTCGCGCGCACGCAGTGGTCGGTCGCGATGCCCACGACGTCGAGCGTCGTGATGCCGCGCTCGCGCAGCCACGCGGTCATGGAGTCACCCGCCTTCGTGGCGCCCTCGAAGCCGGAGTAGGCCGCCTCGTACTCGCCCTTGAGGAAGACGGCGTCGAACAGGTCGGTCGTCAGCGGCGCGTGCAGCTCCGCGCCGGACGTCCCGACCACGCAGTGCCGTGGCCAGGAGTCCACGAAGTCCGGGGTGTCGGAGAAGTGCGGCCCCGGATCGACGTGGTGGTCGCGCGTGGCGACGACCGTCGCGTACCGTCCCTCGGCGACCAGGTCGGCGACCCGACGGGCGACGTCGGCACCGCCGGCCACCGCGAGCGACCCGCCCTCGCAGAAGTCGTTCTGCACGTCCACCACCACGAGTGCGGTCGTCTGGTCGGGCACGGGTCCTCCTCGGTTCGGCTTCGGTCCAGGGTAGGTCGCAGGCGGGACGAGCTGCAGGCGCACGACGTCGGGCGGTGGTCCCGGTCGTCGTGCGACGGCCCGTGGTGCCGCAGGACTCAGTGCTCGAGGACGGTCTCGATCACGGGCTCACCCCGCGAGAGCTTGCGCGCCGCGGCGGGCAGCTCGGCGATCGCCGACGCGTGACGTGCGCGGGCGTCGTCCAAGGTGTCGTGGTGCACGCGCAGACCCCCTTCGACGAACGGCACGAGGAGCGCGCGGTCGTCGCCGTCGTCGACCGGGGGAGTGCCGATGCCCACGACCTCGGCCTGGGCGGTCCCGGATGACGAGAGCCTGCGCAGCGCCCACTTGCGTCCGCCGACGCTGGCCTTGTCGACGCTCTTCTTGGCCACCGGCTGCATCGTCCCGGCGTCGTCCTCGCGCGCGACGAGCTTGTAGACGAACCCCGACGTGGGCGCGCCGGACCCCGTGACCAGCGACGTGCCGACGCCGTAGCCGTCGACGGGGGCGGCCGCCAGGGTGGCGATCGCGTGCTCGTCGAGGTCGCTCGTGACCACGATCCGCGTCTCGGTGGCCCCGAGCGAGTCGAGCTGCTCGCGGACCTGGTGGGCGAGCGAGGGCAGGTCGCCGGAGTCGATCCGGACGGCACCGAGCGACGGTCCCGCCACCTCGACGCCGGTGCGGACCGCCTCGGCGATGTCGTAGGTGTCGACCAGCAGGGTGGTCGTGGAGCCGAGCGACTCCACCTGCGCGGTGAACGCGTCGCGCTCGCTGTCGTGGAGCAGGGTGAACGAGTGCGCGCTCGTGCCGGCCGTGGGGATGCCGTGCGTCCGGCCCGCCTCCAGGTTCGAGGTGGTGGCGAATCCCGCCACGTAGGCGGCACGCGCCGCCGCGACCGCCGACCACTCGTGGGTCCGGCGCGAGCCCATCTCGATGCACGGGCGACCGCCCGCGGCGCCGACCATGCGTGCCGCGGCCGACGCGATCGCCGAGTCGTGGTTGAGGATCGACAGGAACAGCGTCTCCAGGACCACGGCCTCGGCGAAGGTGCCCTCCACGACGAGGACGGGCGAGGCGGGGAAGTACAGGTCGCCCTCGGCGTAGCCCCAGACGTCACCGGTGAAGCGGTAGTCGGCCAGCCAGTCGCACGTCGCCTCGTCGACGACCCGACGCTCCCGCAGCCAGGCGACCGCGTCGGCGTCGAAGCGGAACGACTCGAGGGCGTCGAGCAGGCGACCCGTGCCGGCGACCACGCCGTAGCGGCGTCCGGTGGGGAGTCGCCGGGCGAAGAGCTCGAAGACGGACCTGCGGTGCGCGGTCCCGTCGGCGAGGGCCGCCTGCAGCATCGTCAGCTCGTAGTGGTCGGTCAGCAGTGCCGTCGTCACACCCGCCACCCTAGGCGGTCGAGCCGGGTCGGCACTTCACGATGGTGCTCGACGTGGGCGCACCTATTACCCTCGAGCGAGTGTCCGGAACCCGATCGACCCCTGCCCGGGGGCACCGTCTCGACATCCAGGGGCTGCGCGCCGTCGCGGTCAGCCTGGTCGTCGTCTACCACGTGTGGCCGAGCAGCATCACCGGTGGCTACACCGGCGTCGACGTCTTCTTCGTCATCTCCGGGTTCCTGATCACCTCCCACCTGATCACCGCCGCGCCGTCGCGCGGGCGCGACCTCGTCACGTTCTGGATGCGGCGGGTGCGACGGCTGCTGCCCGCGGCGCTGCTGGTCCTGGCCGTCACCCTCGTGCTCTCCCGGCTGCTGGCGCCGGCCACGCTCTGGAAGGACACGGCGCTGGGGGCCGTGGCCGCCTCGCTCTACGTGGAGAACTGGCGCCTGGCCGGTCAAGCGGTCGACTACCTCGCGGCCGAGAACGCCCCGACGCCCGTGCAGCACTACTGGTCCCTGTCCGTGGAGGAGCAGTTCTACGCCGTCTGGCCGATCCTCGTGCTGCTGTGCGTGCTCGTGGCACGCCGTCTCGGGCTGCGGCTGGTCCACGTGCTCGGTGTCGCCCTCGTGGTCGTCGTGGTCGGCTCGTTGGCGTACTCGATCCACGCCACCGCGGCCGACCCGTCCTCGGCCTACTTCGTCACCCCGACGCGGGTCTGGGAGCTGGGTGTCGGCGGTCTGGTCGCGATCCTCGTGGCCCTGCGCAGCCGGGCGTCCGCGGAGCCGGGCGTCGTGGGCGCGCAGCACGGTGGCGACGGCGGGGTCGCCGGTCTGCCGCCCGTCGTGCGGTCGGTCCTCGCGTGGGTCGGCTTCGCCGCCATCGGGTGGGCGGCGTGGACCTACACCGACGCCACCCCGTTCCCCGGGTCCGCCGCCCTCGTCCCGGTGCTCGGCACGGCGTTCGTCATCGGTGCTGCCGCCTCCGGTGCGGGGTCGCCGACCCAGCTGCTGTCCTCGCGTCCGGTGCAGTGGCTGGGCGACGTGTCCTACTCGGTGTACCTCTGGCACTGGCCGATCATCGTGCTCCTCGGCCACGTCGCGGGGGAGCGCGGCGTCCTCGACTCGCTGGCGGCGGTGGCCGCGACCCTCGTGCTCGCCGGGCTGACCAAGCGCTTCGTCGAGGACCGCTTCCGCAGCCACCCGCGCGGCCTGCCGCTGTGGCGGCCGTTCGCGGCGGCCGCGGTGGCGATGTCCGTGGTCGTGGGCATGGGGGTGGCCCAGGGCGCAGAGGTCGACCGTCGGCAGGACGACGCCCGCGAGCAGGTCCGGGCGGCCCTGTCCGGGAACGACCCCTGCTTCGGTGCCGGGGCCCTCGACCCCGAGCTCGACTGCGGGCCGGTGCAGGGCGACACGATCATCCCCGACCCCACGCAGGCGGCCGAGGATAAGTCCGACGCCTACGCCGACGACTGCTGGGTCTACCGCCCGTTCGACGACCTCACCACGTGCACGTACGGCGACCGTGACGCCGACGTGAGCATCGCCCTCGTCGGCAACTCCCACGCCGGGCACTGGTTGCCGGCGCTCCAGTCGATCGCCGAGGAGCGGGGCTGGCGGATCACCACCTTCCTGGCCTCGCAGTGCTTCCCGACGGACGCGATGATCCAGCTGGAGACCGAGGAGTTCCGCCGCAACTGCGTGGGATGGGGCGAGAAGGTCCAGAAGGCGACCTCCGGCGACGCGTTCGACCTCGTGGTGGAGTCGACGCGCACCGGGCTGCCGGTGGTCGGCGTCGACGGACGGGCCGAGTCCTACGACGGCTGGTACGACGGGTACCGGTCCTACGCGAAGCGGTGGCTGGACTCCGGGGCGCGCCTGCTGGTCATCCGCGACAACCCGTTCCCCCAGAGCACCGTCCCCAACATCCCCGACTGCGTGGCCGAGCACACCGACGACCTGGCCGCGTGCTCCGCGCCACGCGAGGACTGGGAGATCCCCGACCCGCTGGCCGACGCCGTGCGCGACCTCGACACCCCGGCCGCGTCGGTCGCCGACCTGACCGACTTCTTCTGCGACGACACCTGCTACCCCGTCATCGGAGGGGTCTTGGCCTACTTCGACTCCTCGCACATCTCGGCGACCTACTCACGCACCCTGGCGCCGTACCTGGAGCCGTCGTTGGTCGCGGCGCTGGAGCAGCCCCGGTGACCCCGTCGGGTTTCGCCCGCGCGCGGCGCTGCGTCACAATGGCGAGGTGACCACTCCGGCCCCGGTCGAGCTCGACGAGCCCGCCTCCGACCTCCGCCTCGCGCTGGAGGACCCGTGGGTCACGATCGTGTGGAACGACCCCGTGAACCTCATGTCGTACGTGGCCTACGTGTTCCGCGCCTACTTCGGCTACTCCGACGAGAAGGCGACCGAGCTCATGCTGGCCGTGCACCACGAGGGTCGCGCGGTCGTGTCGAGCGGGAGCCGCGAGCAGATGGAGCGCCACGTGCAGGCCATGCACGAGTACGGCCTGTGGGCCACGCTGCAGACGTCGGACACGATCTGATGCGCCCGTTCAAGCGCCGCCGACGCGGCGGGGTCGTCGCGGCGTTCGAGCCCGAGGAGGCGCACGTCCTGGCCAACCTGGCCGGTCAGGTCGTCGAGCTGCTCCGTGACCGCAACGGCACGCCGGAGTCCGACCCCGACCCGCTCGCGGCGCAGCTGGGGATGGGCGGTCCCTCCCTGCCGCCGGAGGACCCGGTGCTGCGCCGCCTCCTGCCCGACGCCTACGGCGACGACGCCGAGGACTCCGCCGAGTTCCGCCGCTTCACCGAGCGGTCCCTCACGAGCGCCAAGGTCGAGAACGCCGAGCGACTCATCGCGTCCCTCGTCTCCGGTGGCATGGGGCTGGACGAGGACGACGGCCCCGAGGTCGTCGTCGAGGTCGAGCTCGACGACGCCGAGGTCCAGGCCTGGCTGCGGACGCTCACCGACATCAGGCTCTCGATCGCCGTGCGGCTCGGCATCGACTCCGACGACGACGCCCTCTCGGTCGCCGAGAGCGACGACCCGGCGGTCCAGGCGATGTCCGACGTGTACGACTGGCTCGGCTACGTCCAGGAGACGCTCGTCGGGGCCCTCACGTGACCGGTTCCGGGACCGTGTACCCGGAAGGGCCGCGCCGCCTCGGTGCCACGGACGGCCGGGCGCACCAGGTCCTCGGGCTGTCGCTCTTCCTGGTGTGCCCGGTCGCCACCGTGGTGTGGGGCGTGGCGAGCACGTGGCGCACGCCCGAGCCGTTCCTGGCGACGCTCGTCGCGCAGGTGCTGGCCGTCGGCTACCTCGTCTGGCTGAGCCGGGCCTGGGCCCGACCCGCGCGCAGACCCGGCGGCGCCGACCTCGCGCTCGCCGTCGTCCCGCTGGTGCTGAGCGCGCTCGGTCTGTGGCTGCTGCAGGAGCTCGCGACGTCGTACGGGATCCGCACCAGTGCGGTGCCGCGCGTCCGCCAGGGGATCGCCTTCGACACCGACATCGCCTACCTCGCGTCGCTCGGTGCCGTGGCAGCCTCGGTCCTGGCCGCGCTCGTCCTGCTCGCGCTCCTGCTGCGCGCCCGTCGCGTCACCTCGCGCCCCATCACCTCGAGCCCCACCGGGTAGGCCCCCGGAGGGTCAGCGGTCGGCGCCCTCGAGCACCGCGGCCATCGCCGCGTGCCCGCGCTGGCGGGCCAGCTGCAGCGCCGTCCGTCCCTGCTGGTCGGTGATCGTCGGGTCCGCCCCGGCGTCGAGCAGCGCCTGCACCAGGTCGCGGTGCCGTCGGCCGCCGTCGCCGAGCACCACGGCCTCCAGCAGTGCCGTCCACCCCAGGTCGTTGACGTGGTCGAGGTCGACGTCGGTCGACACGACCCAGCGCACGTACTCCAGGTGGCCGCGCTCGCTCGCGGGGATGGGCGAGAGGCCACCGAACCGGTTGCGCAGCGTCAGGTCGGCACCGGCGGCGAGCAGGAGGCGGCCCATCGGGACGCTCCCGGTGACGCCGGTGACGAGCCAGGGCGTGTCGGACCGGTCGTCCACGGCGTTCGGGTCGGCGCCGAAGCGCACGAGCAGGCGCGCGACGTCGAGGTGGTCCGCCGCGGCGGCGAGCAGCAGCGGCGTGCGGTCGCGCCCGTCACGGGCCTCGATCCGTGCTCCGCGCGCCAGGGCCGTCGCGGTCTCGCGGGCGTCACCACGTGCAGCGGCATCGAGGAGCCGCTCGTCGAGGCGCTCCTGCTCGGCCCGGGTGGGCGGCGTCGTAGGCGTCGAGGTCGCGCTCGGGCCGGGGGTGTCGGCACCCGTCGTCCGCCCGGGCTCGCGAGCGTCGCCGGCGGTGCAGGCCGCCAGCACGAGCACGGTCGTGAGGGCGAGAGCGAGCACCGGGGAAGGTCCGAGCGAGGTCATCGGGTCTGCTCCAGGGCCTCGAGGCTCGTGCGGGCATGGGCGCCGAGCACCTGCTCCAGCCGTGCGCCGTCACCGGACTCGAGGGCGTCGACGAGCGAGACGTGCTGGGCGTGGATGAGCCCGGGGTCGGCGTGCCTGCGCAGGAGCCACCCCAGCACCTGGCGGAGGGGACGCGTCGTCTCGCGCACCATCGGCGCCGGTGCCAGGTCCGTCAGCACGGCGTGGAACCGGGCGTTGAGCTCGACGGCGTCGTCGTGCCGGTCCTCGGCCAGGGCCCGTGCCCCGCGGTGCAGCACCTCGCGCAGCTCCGTGACGTCCGTGCGCGCGACCAGCATCCGTCGGCAGGCGACGGCGTCGAGCGCGTGCGCGATCTCGAGCAGCTCGGCGACGTCGTCGGCCCGGTGCTCGCGCACGGCCACTCCGCCGGTGCGCCGCTCGACGGCGAAGCCCTCGGCGACCAGGGTCTGCAACGCCTCGCGCACCGGGATGCGCGACAGCCCGAGACGCTCGGCGAGGTGACGCTCCACGAGACGCTCGCCCGGAGCGATCTCGCCGGAGACGACCAGGGCGCGCAGCCGGTCGGTGGCGTCGTCGACGGCGAGAGCCCCCTGGGCGCGAGACTTTGGCATACCAAAATCGTACCGGACGGATGCACGTTCGTCTCAGCGCTCAGGCGTCGCCCTGCGTCCGCGGCAGGCGTCGATAGACTCGCGGCCGTGCTCACCATCGACCGCGCGACCCGCGACGCGATCATCGCCCACGCCCGCCGGGACCACCCCGACGAGGCGTGCGGGGTCGTGGCGGGGCCGATCGACTCCGACCGTCCCGCCCGGCTCGTGCCCATGGTGAACGCGGCGATGTCGCCCACGTTCTACGAGTTCGACTCGACCGACCTGCTGCGCCTCTACCGCGACATGGACGACCGCGACGAGGAGCCCGTCGTGATCTACCACTCGCACACCGCCACCGAGGCCTACCCGTCACGCACCGACGTGAACCTGGCCTCCGAGCCCGGCGCCCACTACGTGCTCGTCTCCACTCGTGACGGCGCCGACGTCGAGGGGACGGCGGTCGACTTCCGCTCCTACCGGATCGTCGACGGCGAGGTCACGGAGGAAGAAGTCCGCGTCGTCGAGCGTTACGACGAGTGAACCCCCGACCACATCCCCCGAGAACCGGAAGAGAGTGACGGCACCGATGGCCATCGAGGTCCGCATCCCGACCATCCTGCGCACGTACACCGACGGCGAGCGCGCCGTCGAGAGCAAGGGCGCCACCGTGGCCGAGCTCGTCGAGAACCTGGAGTCGGCCCACGCCGGCATCAAGGACCGCCTCGTCGAGGAGGGCGACCAGGGCGTGGCCGTCCGGCGCTTCGTGAACGTGTACGTCAACGACGAGGACATCCGGTTCACCGGGGGTCTCGAGACGGCTCTCTCCGACGGCGACACCGTCGTGATCCTGCCCGCCGTCGCGGGCGGTAGCTGAACCTCGTGGCGCGTTTCGACTCGCTCGCCGACACCGTCGGCGGCACCCCGCTCGTCGGCCTGCCCGCGCTGTCGCCGAGCGACGACGTGCGCCTCTGGGCCAAGCTGGAGGACCAGAACCCGACCGGCTCGATCAAGGACCGTGCTGCGCTGGCCATGATCGAGGCCGCCGAGGCCGACGGTCGGCTCACGCCCGGCTGCACGATCCTCGAGCCCACCAGCGGCAACACGGGCATCTCCATGGCCATGGTCGCCAAGCTGCGCGGCTACCGGATGGTCTGCGTCATGCCCGAGAACACCTCGGAGGAGCGCCGTCAGCTGCTGCGCATGTGGGGCGCCGAGATCATCCCGTCGCCCGCCGCCGGCGGCTCCAACGAGGCCGTGCGCGTCGCGAAGGGCATCTCCGAGGAGCACCCGGACTGGGTGATGCTCTACCAGTACGGCAACCCCGCCAACGCGGAGGCGCACTACCGCGGCACGGGCCCGGAGATCCTCGCCGACCTGCCCGAGGTCACCCACTTCGTGGCCGGGCTGGGCACCACCGGCACGCTCATGGGCACCGGACGGTACTTCCGCGAGGCCAAGCCCGACGTGCGCATCGTCGCCGCCGAGCCGCGCTACGGCGAGCTCGTCTACGGACTGCGCAACCTCGACGAGGGCTTCGTGCCCGAGCTCTACGACGCGTCGTTGATCGACGCCCGGTTCAGCGTCGGCCCGCGTGACGCGGTGCGCCGCGTGCGCGAGCTCCTCGAGGCGGAGGGCATCTTCGCCGGCATCTCCACCGGCGCGATCCTGCATGCCGCACTGGCCCAGGCGGCCAAGAGCCAGAAGGCCGGCGAGCGAGCCGACATCGTCTTCATCGTCTGCGACGGCGGCTGGAAGTACCTGTCGACCGGCGCCTACGAGGGTACGCTCGACGAGGCCGAGGACGCCCTCGACGGCCAGCTCTGGGCCTGAGCCCCCCAGCTGGTCGACGGGGCTGGTCGGCGGGGTCGGTGCCGGTGACGGTTCCGGGTCGCCGCTCCCTCCGCTAGCCTCACGGTGTGCGCGACATCGTGGTCTTCTCCGGAAGCGCCCACCGCTCCCTCGCCGAGGCCATCTGCAACGAGCTCGGCACCACCCTCTCCCCGTCGGAGACCGTGCGCTTCAGCAACGACTGCCTGCAGTCGCAGCTGCACGCCAACTGCCGCCAGCGCGACGTCTACATCGTCCAGCCGCTGGTGCCGCCGACGCAGGACCACCTCATGGAGCTGCTGCTCATGGTCGACGCGGCGCGCGGTGCGTCGGCGGCCTCGATCACCGTCGTGGTGCCGCACTACGCCTACGCGCGGTCGGACAAGAAGGACGCGTCGCGCATCTCCATCGGCGGCAAGCTGGTGGCCGACATGATGGCCACGGCCGGCGTGAGCCGCGTGGTCACCATGACCCTGCACGCGCCCCAGGTGCACGGGTTCTTCTCGATGCCGCTCGACCACCTGACCGCCATCGGTGAGCTGGCCGACCACTACCGCGGGTCCGACCTGAGCAACGCGGTGGTCGTCTCGCCCGACTTCGGCAACGCCAAGACGGCCTCGCAGTTCGCGCGGCTGCTCGGCCTGCCGGTCGCTGCGGGCAGCAAGCAGCGCAAGGCCGACGACAAGGTCGTCATCGACGCCATCGTCGGCGACGTCTCGGGCAAGCGCGCGATCGTGCTCGACGACGAGATCGCTACCGGCGGCTCCATCGTCGAGCTCGTGTCGATGCTGGAGACCCAGGGCGTCACCGAGATCTCGGTGGCCTGCACTCACGGGCTGTTCACCGGCAAGGCGGTCGAGCGGCTGCGCGACCACCCGGGGATCGCCGAGGTGGTCACGACCGACACCGTGCCGCCGCCCGCTGACTGGCCCGAGCTGCGGGTCCGCTCGGTCGCGCCCCTGTTCGCCCAGGCCATCGCCCGCATCCACGCCGGCGAGTCGGTCAGCAGCCTCTTCGACGGCGTCGACCCCACCCACGCGCCACCGCAGCCCAAGCTCCCGCTCTAGACGCTCCGGCAGTCCAGCCCCGGGGTGGCGATGGCCGCCCGACGAAGGTCCGTGGTGAGCGGGTCGCCTCTCACGCACCGGGACGGGCGTGCCGACGTCCCGGGACCGGACTAGGGTCGAGCGACGACGAAGGGGGTCGCGCGTGAGGCGACGATTCATGGGGGTGCTGGCCGGGCTCGTGCTCGCGGTGCTGGCGCCCCTGCTGCTGGCAGGTCCGGCGCAGGCCGCCGACGGCGGTTCTGGCGACGGCAGTGCCGGCGAGGGTGGGGGCCGCGAGGTCGTCGTCGGCACGGAGGGCACCTACCCGCCGTTCTCGTTCAACGAGGGCGGTGAGCTGACCGGCTACGACATCGAGGTCATCGAGGCCGTCGCCGACGAAGCCGGCTGGCAGCTGCGGTTCGTGCAGTCGCAGTTCGACGCGTTGTTCGGGGCGCTCGACTCCGGGCGCATCGACGTGATCGCCAACCAGATCACCGTCAACCCCGAGCGCGAGGAGAGCTACGCGTTCTCCACGCCGTACACGTACTCGCGTGGCGTCATCGTCGCGAAGAAGGGCTCGGACATCCGAACCCTCGCCGACCTCGAGGGCAAGGTCACGGCGCAATCGGCCACCAGCAACTGGTCGCAGGTCGCGAAGGACGCCGGCGCCCGCGTCGAGAACGTCGAGCAGTTCGCCCAGGCTGCCGACCTCGTGGCCCGCGGCCGGGTCGACGCGATCGTCAACGACAACATCGCCGTGCTCGACTACCTCGCCACCACCGGTGACGACCAGATCGAGGTGGTCGGCGACGCCGGCGAGGAGGTCGGCGCGCAGGCGCTGGCCTTCCGTCAGGACGACGAGGCCCTGACCCGTGAGGCCGATCAGGCCCTGGACTCCCTGCGTGCCGACGGGACCTTGACCGAGATCAGCGAGAAGTACTTCAAGGCCGACGTCTCCGTCGAGGACGGGGGCGCCGCCGAGGTGGGCGGCCGCTCCGGCACCTCCTGGTGGGACTCCGTCCGTGACAACGCGTGGCCGACCCTCGTCGCTCTCCTGAAGATCACGATCCCGCTCACCGCGCTCAGCTTCGCCATCGGACTCGTCGCGGCCGTGCTCATCGCGCTGGCCCGGATCTCCTCGTCCCGGCTGCTCTCGTGGCCGGCGCGCTTCTTCATCTCGGCGGTGCGCGGCACCCCACTGCTGCTGCAGCTCTTCGTGGTGTTCTTCGCCCTGCCGCAGCTCGGCGTCGAGCTGCCGTCGTTCCTGGCGGCCACGCTGGCGCTGAGCGTCAACGTGGCCGGCTACGCCGCGGAGACCGTGCGCGGCGCGCTGCTCGCCGTTCCGGCGGGTCAGCACGAGGCGGCGGCCACGATCGGCATGTCCCGGAGCCTCACGTTGCGTCGGGTGGTCCTCCCGCAGGCAGGAAGGATCGCGGTGCCGCCGCTCTCGAACACCCTGATCTCGCTCGTGAAGGACACCTCGCTCGTCTCGGTCGTCCTGCTGACCGACCCCTTCCGGGTGGTCACGCAGGCCGCATCGACCACGTTCGACTACCTGCCCCTGTACGTGATGCTGGGCTTCTTCTACTGGGTCATCTGCACGCTGCTCACCGCGGTGCAGAACCGGCTCGAGACGCGACTGAACAGGTACGTGACCACATGAGTGCACCCACCGGCCGGACCCCGCTCCTCCAGGCCCGCGGCCTGCGCAAGGCCTTCGACGGCACCGCGGTGCTCGACGGCATCGACCTCGACGTCCCCGAGGGCACGACGACCGCGGTCATCGGCCCCTCGGGGTCGGGCAAGACCACGCTCCTGCGCTCGCTCAACGCACTGACCGTGCCCGACGCCGGGGTCGTGACGATCGGCGACGTGTCGGTCGACTTCGGGTCGCTGCCGAGGGGGAGGGAGGGCCGGCGGCGGGCCGAGCTGCTGCGCCGTCAGAGCGGGATGGTCTTCCAGTCCCATGAGCTCTTCCCGCACCGCACCGTGCTGGGCAACCTCGTCGAGGGCCCGGTGCAGGTGCAGGGGGAGGACCCCGACGAGGCCGCCGCCCGCGCCCGGGCGCTCCTGGAGCAGGTGGGACTGTCGGGCCGTGAGGACGCCTACCCCTCGCAGCTCTCCGGGGGTCAGCAGCAGCGCGTGGGCATCGCGCGCGCCCTCGCCCTGCGGCCGCGCGTGGTGCTGCTCGACGAGCCGACGTCGGCGCTCGACCCCGAGCTCGTGGGCGAGGTCCTCGCGGTCGTCCGCGACCTCGCCTCCCAGGGCTGGACCATGGTCGTGGTGACGCACGAGATCCGCTTCGCGGCCGACGTCGCCGACACCGTGGTCTTCGTCGACGGCGGCCACGTGGTCGAGCAGGGGCCGGGGCGCGAGGTCGTCGACGCGCCGCGCGAGGAACGGACGCAGCGCTTCCTCGATCGCATCCTGCACCCCGGGTGAGCCCGTCGTCGGCGGCCAGGGGTGGCCGTGCCCCCGCCGCGTCCGTAGGCTTTCACCTCGTGGCGGACGCACCGATCGGGATCTTCGACTCTGGCTTCGGCGGACTGACCGTCGCCAGAGCCGTGATCGACCAGCTGCCGCACGAGCCGGTGCTCTACCTCGGCGACACCGCCCGCCAGCCCTACGGCCCGCAGCCGATCCCCGCGGTGCGGGAGTTCGCGCTCGAGTGCCTCGACCACCTGGTCGCCCAGGGCGTGAAGATGCTGGTCATCGCCTGCAACTCCGCGAGCGCCGCCGTGCTGCGTGACGCGCGCGAACGCTACGACGTCCCCGTCGTCGAGGTCATCGTCCCCGCCACCCGTCGGGCGGCCCGCGCTACTCGCAACGGTCGGGTGGGCGTCATCTGCACCCGCGCCACGGCCGCGTCGCGCGCCTACGACGACGCCTTCGCCGCGAACCCCGGCATCGAGCTCGTCACGCAGGCCTGCCCCGACTTCGTCGACCTCGTCGAACGGGGCGTCACGACCGGCCCCGAGGTCGACGCGGCGGCCGAGGAGTACCTGGCCCCGCTGCGCGACGCGGGTGTCGACACCCTGGTGCTCGGCTGCACGCACTACCCTCTCCTGACCGGGGCGATCGCCCTGGCCATGGGCGAGGAGGTCACCTTGGTCTCGAGTGCGGAGGAGACGGCGAAGGACGTCTACGCGCGGCTCGTGCAGGGCGGGCTGCTGCGCGACGTCGAGGCGCCCGCACCGGAGCACCGGTTCCTCACCACCGGCCGGCCCGACGAGTTCGGTGTGCTCGGCCGTCGCTTCCTCGGGCCCGAGGTCGAGACGGTCGGACAGTTCGCGCAGGTGGTGGCATGAGGCTCACGATCGTCGGCTGCGCCGGATCGTTCCCCGGGCCGGACTCGGCGTCGAGCTGCTACCTCGTCGAGCACGACGACTTCCGCCTGCTCGTCGACCTCGGCAGCGGAGCCCTCGGCCCCCTGCAGCGCCACCTCGACCTGCGCGACGTCGACGCGGTCCTGCTCTCGCACCTGCACGCCGACCACTGCTTCGACCTGTCGGGCTTCTACGTGGTCAGCAAGTACCACCCGACGGGCGCGCTGCCGACCATTCCCGTGTACGCCCCTCAGGGCGCCGGTCCGTTCCTCGCGAGCAGCTACGGGCGGTCCGAGGGACTGCAGATGGCCGACCAGTTCGACTTCCGCTCCTGGGTGCACGGCGAGGCGGTGCAGATCGGTCCGTTCCTGGTGACCCCGTCGCTCATGGACCATCCCGTCGAGGCCTACGGGATGCGGATCGAGGCCGACGGACGCGTGCTGGCGTACTCCGGCGACACGGCACCCACGGAGGCGCTCGACGACGTGGCGCTCGGCGCCGACGTCTTCCTCTGCGAGGCCTCGTTCGTGGAGTCCGCGACCAATCCGCCGAACCTGCACCTGACCGGTGCGGAGGCCGGTGACTACGCCACCCGCGCCGGCGTCGGCCGCCTCCTCGTGACCCACGTGCCGTCGTGGACCGACCGCGACGAGGTCGCCGCCGACACCCGCTCCACCTTCGCGGGGGACTTCGTCCTGGTCGAGGCCGGGCAGGTCTACGACGTCTGAGCGCCCGTCGGTAGGGTCGCGGACATGACCTCCCGCGAGGACGGCCGCGCCGTCGACGAGCTCCGCCCGATCACGATCACCCGCCACTGGCTCGACCACGCGCAGGGGTCCTGCCTGGTGGAGTTCGGCAAGACGAAGGTGCTGTGCGCCGCGTCGGCCACGGAGGGCGTGCCGCGCTGGCGCAAGGGCTCGGGACTGGGCTGGGTCACGGCCGAGTACGCGATGCTGCCGCAGGCCACGCACGACCGTTCCGCGCGCGAGTCCGTCAAGGGTCGCATCGGTGGCCGGACGCACGAGATCTCGCGGCTCGTGGGCCGTTCGCTGCGCGCTGCGGTGGACTACACGGCGCTCGGTGAGAACACGATCACGATCGACTGCGACGTCCTGCAGGCCGACGGTGGCACGCGCACGGCGGCCATCACCGGCGCCTACGTGGCCCTGGCCGACGCCGTGGCGCACCTGCGCGACAAGGGTGCGCTGGCGGGGGAGCCCCTGGTGCAGTCGGTGGCCGCGGTCAGCGTCGGCATCATCGACGGCACCCCCATGCTGGACCTGCCCTACGTCGAGGACGTGCGCGCCGAGACGGACATGAACGTGGTCATGACGGGCAGCGGCGCGTTCATCGAGGTGCAGGGCACCGCCGAGGGCGCGCCCTTCGTCCGCTCCGAGCTCGACGCCCTCCTGGCCCTGGCCGAGAAGGGCTGCACCGACCTCACCCGCCTCCAGCAGGAGGCGCTCGCCCGATGACCGACGACACGGCGGGGGTGCCGGGCCGTGGGCGGCAGACCAGCACCGTCGTGCTCGCCTCGAACAACGCGAAGAAGCTGGCGGAGCTGCAGCGCATCCTCGCGCCCCTCGTGCCGGGGGTCGAGGTGCTCGGGCTCGCCGACGTCGCGGACTACCCGGAGCCGGCCGAGACCGAGCCGACGTTCGAGGGCAACGCCCTGATCAAGGCGCGGGCGTGCCTCGAGGCCACGGGGCTGCCGTCGCTCGCCGACGACTCGGGCCTCTGCGTCGACGCGCTCAACGGGATGCCGGGCGTGCTCTCCGCGCGCTGGTCGGGCGTGCCGAAGGACCAGGGGGGCGACGCGGCGAACAACCGGCTCCTGCTGTCGCAGATCTCCGACGTCCCGCCCGAGCGACGCAGCGCCACCTTCGTCGCCGCCGTCGCGTTCTGCGCGCCCGACGGGCAGGAGCACGTCGTCCGGGGCGAGATGCCCGGCCGCATCCTGGCGGGGGAGCAGGGCGAGGGCGGATTCGGCTACGACCCGCTCTTCGCCGCCGACGGGTTCGACGTGTCGACCGCCGAGCTGAGCCCGTCCGACAAGGATGCGATCAGCCACCGCGGACGGGCGCTCGCGCAGGTCGCGCCGCTGGTCGCCGCGGTGCTCTCGGCCTGACGGGCCTCAGCGCGGCGGGCGGTTCGAGAGGGCGTCGATCACGACGTCGCCCAGCGCCCTGCTGCCCGCGAGCGTGGGGTGCACGCCGTCGACGGTGCGGCCCGGCCGGTCCAGGCTTCCCTTGGTGGCCACGTACTCGAGACCGTGACGCTTCGCGGCGGTGTGCACGATGGACGTGATCCGGCGCTGCTGCCACGGGTCCAGCGGGCCCCACGGTGGGCCGAGCACCACGATGCGGGTCGTGCGCGGCAGGCTCCGCTCGACCACGTCGAAGTAGCGGTCGACGGCCTGCTGGACGGCGGCGTCGGTGGACTCGACCAGGCCGCCCTGGCGGCAGGTGGCCCAGTCGTTGCGCCCGCCCTCGACGATGAAGACCGACGGTGCGGGTCCCTCGAAGGCCTCGGGCCGGTCGATGAACCGGTTCCCTCCGCACCGGTGGCCGGGGCGCTGGTAGCCCGAGCCGGACTGCGCGAAGGTGCGCACCTCGGTGTCGAAGTGACGTCCGACGAAGCTCCACCAGCCCTGCTCGGGGCTGCCGGGGTCGTCGTCGTAGCGCGCGGTGATGGAGTCGCCCACCACGACCACGCCCTGGGGGAAGGGTCCGGTGCCGGGCTCGGTGCCGATGGCACCCTGCCGCCCTGCGGTGACGCCGAGGCTGATGAGCAGGGCCAGGGCGACGGTGACCAGCACGCGTCGTCCGTGTCCGTGTCGTGCCATGGTCCCCTGCTGTCCTCCCCGAGAAGAGCACCAGCCTACGTCCGCGGACGGCCAGGAACCGATGGATGCGGAGAAGTCACCGAAACGTCATCGGCACGGGGTCGGTGTCAGGAACCGCCGGCGAAGCCGTGCTGGCGCCAGGCCTCGTAGACCACGATCGCCGCGCAGTTGGCGAGGTTCATGGACCGCCGCGCCGGCAGCATGGGCAGCCGCAGCCGGTCGGTCACGCGAGGGTGTGCGAGCACCTCGTCGGGCAGACCTGACGGCTCGGCGCCGAACAGCAGCACGTCGCCCGGCTCGTACGACACGTCGGCGTAGGAGCGAGTGGCCCCGGTCGTGAACGCGAACACCCGCGCGTCGCCGAGTGCGGCCAGCGCCGTGTCGAGGTCGGCGTGCACGTGGAGGGTCGCCAGGTCGTGGTAGTCCAGCCCGGCGCGCTTCAGCTTCGGCTCGGACAGGTCGAAGCCGAGCGGCTCCACCAGGTGCAGCTCCGCCCCGGTGGCGGCGGCGAGCCGGATCGTGTTCCCGGTGTTGCCCGGGATGCGCGGCTCGTGGAACAGGACACGGAACATGACGGACTCACCCTAGGATGTCGGCCATGCCTGACACCCCCGCCCCCGGACAGCCCTCCTCCCTCGGCCAGCCCCGTGTCCACGTGACCCACACCTTCCGCTCCGCCCCCGCCGACGTGTTCGCCGCGCTCGGCGAGCACGAGAACCTCGGTCCGCTGTTCGGGGCGAGCATCACGCGCCTGCGGGACGGCCACACGTCGCGCAACGGCGTGGGCTCGGCCCGCACGCTCAAGCTCGGCCCCCTGCCCGGCTTCGTCGAGACCGTCGTGGTCTCCGAGCCCGACGAGCGCATCGAGTACGAGATCACCCAGGGCAGCCCGCTGAAGGGCCACCGCGGCATCCAGGTGCTGACGCCCACCGCCGACGGCGGCACCCACCTGGACTACACGATCCACTTCGACGCCCCGGTGCCCGGCGTGGCCACCGCCGTCGCGAAGGTGCTGACCCAGAAGATCAACGCGAACCTGCCGAAGCTCGTCCCCTGAGCCTCGGCGCCGACCTCAGAGCTCGTGCTCCCACGGCGGCTGGGCGCCGGCGCGGCCGACCACGAACGCGGAGCAGCGTGACGCGAGGTCGGTGACGCTGCGCCACAGCGTGAGGTCGGAGGCGTGCAGCCGCGTGCTGCCGGCCGCACCGTCGAGCCCGTCGTCCTTGAGGCCCGCGATGAGTCCCGACATGAACGCGTCGCCGGCGCCGACGGTGTCGACCACGTGGGACGCCTGCGCCCTCGAGGCGATGGAGCCGCGGTGCGTGTACGTGCGCGCACCGCGGGCGCCCATCGTCATGACGACGGCCGCCGGCCCGGCCGCCAGCCAGCTGCGGGCGGTGTCGGCGGGGTCGCTGTGCGGCTCGAGCCAGGCCAGGTCCTCGTCGCTGACCTTGACCACGTCGCACAGCGGCAGCAGGGACTCCATCCGGTCCAGCGCCTCCGCGCGGCTCGGCAGGAGCGACGGACGGACGTTGGGGTCGAAGGTGACCGTGCACATGGGGGCGAGCCGGCGCAGGGCGTCCTCGACGTCGTCGGCGCCCGGCTCCAGGAACGCCGCGATCGACCCGGTGTGGACGATGTCGGGGATCTCCTCGGCCCAGATGCGGCCCGGGTCCCAGCAGATGTCGAAGTCGTAGCTCGCGCTGCCGTCCTCGGCCAGGGTGGCCACGGCGGTGGAGGTGCGCTCCAGCTCCTTGAGCCCGGGCATGAGGCGCACGCCCGACTCCGCGAGGTGCATGCGCACGAGCGCCCCCAGGTCGTCGGTGGCCAGGCTCGTGGCGAGCACCGGGGTGACGCCGAGGCGTCCGAGGCCGACGGCCACGTTGGCGGGGCTGCCACCAGGATGCTCGGTGCGCGACCCGTCGGGTCGTTCGACGATGTCGACGAGGGCTTCACCGATGACCAGGACCATGGCCACAGTCTGCCGTGACCCGGGTCCGCCGCACGGCGTGGCCGTGGGGACCGGGTGCCGGTGACAGGACTCGAACCTGCACGCCCTGGGGCACGGCATCCTAAGTGCCGCGTGTCTACCAGTTCCACCACACCGGCGGGTGCGCCCCCAGCCTAGGCCAGGGGGATCCGGGTCAGGCGGCGTCGAGCCCGAGGTCGCGGCGCAGCTTGGCCACGTGTCCGGTGGCCTTCACGTTGTACTGCGCCACCTCGACGGTGCCGTCCTCGCCGATCACGACCGTCGAGCGGATGACGCCCTCGACGACCTTGCCGTAGAGCTTCTTCTCGCCGAAGGCGCCCCATGCGGTCATCACCGAGCGGTCGACGTCGGAGAGCAGCGTGATGGTGAGCCCGTCGCGCTCGCGGAACTTCGCCAGCTTCTCGGGCTTGTCCGGACTGATGCCGACGACGGTGTAGCCCTCGGCCTGCAGGTCGTCGAGCGCCCCGGAGAAGTCCGTGGCCTGCTTCGTGCACCCCGGCGTCATGGCCGCGGGGTAGAAGTACACGATCACCTTGCCGCCCCGCAGGCTCGACAGCGTGACCTCCTGGCCGGTGTCGTCGGGGAGGGTGAAGTCGGGTGCGGTGTCACCGGGCTGCAGTCGCGTCGTCATGGGTCCTATCCTTGCAAGACCAGTCCGCACCGACGAGAGGCGCCACGTGGGCACGTCACAGACCGATGAGCTGGTCGACGAGATCGAGCAGATCCGCGAGCGGCTCGCCGACACCGTCGACGCCCTGGTCGACCGCACGAACCCCAAGAACATCGCGCGGCGCAGCCTGGCCGACGTGAAGGCGAAGTTCGTCGGCCCGGACGGATCGGTCCGCTACGAGACCGTGGTGCCCGTGGTGCTCGGCGTCGTCGGCTCCGTGGCAGCGATCGTCGTGCTGCGCCGGGTGCTCGGCTGACCATGCCCGGTACCGAGGGAGCACGGGACGACGGCGGAAAGCTCGCCATCCGGATGCTGCACGACCGCCTGCTCGTGTCGATCGACGAGGAGGCGGGGGAGCGGCGCTCGGGGGGCGGCATCCTGATCCCGGCCACCGCGGCGATGGGCAAGCGGCTGGCCTGGGCCAAGGTCGAGGCGGTCGGCGCGCACGTGCGGGCCGTCGAGGTCGGCGACCGCGTGCTCTTCGATCCCGAGGAGCGCGCCGAGGTCGAGGTGCGGGGCGAGAGCTTCGTGCTGCTGCGCGAGCGCGACCTGCACGCGGTCGCGTCGGAGCGCATCGAGGAGGGCCAGACCGGCCTGTACCTGTGATCGGCGCGGGCACGGTGGGGACGAGCGGTGTCGTAGGTGGGGCCGGACGTGGGGGAGCGGAGGAGCGATGAGCGGCACGGGTCGTGACGTCCCCCTGCGCCGCATCCGTCTGCGCCGCAGCGAGGAGACCTTCCTCGACCGCCTCCTGCTCCTGCGCCGTCGCTGGCGCCTGATGCTCCGCCTGGGGATCGCGACCGCGGCCGCGTTCCTCATCGCCACCCAGGTGTTCGGGCACCAGCAGGCGTTCTTCGCCCCCATCGCCGCGGTCGTCGTGATCACCGCGGGCGGTGGCCTCCGTGGTCGCACGCTCGTCGAGGTCGTCGTCGGTGTGGCGCTCGGGGTGCTCGTGGGCGAGCTCATCATCCTGACGATCGGACGCGGGCCGGCGCAGATGGCGCTCGTCGTCCTGCTCACGGTCGTCGCAGCCACGCTCACCGGCATCCGGGGCCTGGCCCTGACCCAGGCCGCCAACTCCGCCGTGCTGCTGGCGGCCGTGGTGCCCGCGGCCGGGGCGGGCAACCCGGCCCTGACCCGCTTCCTGGACGCGCTGATCGGTGGCCTGTGCGGCATGGCCATGGTCCTGCTGCTGCCCCGCAACCCGGTGCGCGACATCGACGCGGAGGTGCAGCGTCTGCTGCGCCAGCTGGCGTCGGTGCTGAGGGGAACCGCACGGTCCCTGCGTGAGCGTGACCCCGGCGTGGCCGACGAGGCGCTCGAGCGGGCCCGCGGCATGCAGGGCAGCATCGACTCCCTCGACGCGACGGCGCGCAACGTCAGCGAGATCGCCCGCATGTCGCCCATGCGCTGGCGGCAGCGCGAGCACCTGGCGCTCTACGTGGGAGCCGTCCGCGACTTCGACAACGCCATCCGTGACTCCCGGGTGCTCGCACGGCGGGTCAGCGCGATGCTGCGCCACGACGAGGTGGGACCGGACGCCCTCGAGCAGTCCGTGGAGGCCCTGGCCGAGGCCGTCGACGTCATCGCCGACGACCTGTCCTCGCTCGACGACTTCGCCGGCGCCCGCGACCAGCTCGTCGAGGCCGCCCGCATCGCCGTCGCGGCGCTGCCGGACACGATGACGCTGAACACGGCGGCCATCACGGCACAGGTGCGGTCCATCGCCGCCGACCTGATGTTCGTCTGCGGCGCGAGCCGCGACGAGATCGACGCCGCACTCGACTTCGAGTGACGCCCCGCCGAGGTCGGCGGGACACGCACCCACGGACGGTGGCGCGCGGCGGCCCGGGTGCGCTACGGTGACGACACCAGACCGCCTGAGGAGGTGAGCCGCAATGAACCAGACCACGACACCGATCGCCTTCGATCACACGTCCCGTGGTGCCGCGTTCGCCGGCTCCCCCGTCCTCGGCGCAGTCTCCGTCTAGCCAGATCCGTCACGTCAGCACCGCTGACCGACACCCTGGCTTCGAGCCGCTCAGGACACCACGTCCAGGGCGGCTCTTCTCGTCTGCCCACCCACGATCCCATCCCTTCGACCACACCCGACCACCTCGCAGAAAGGAGGCGCGCAATGAACCAGCACCAGAACACCGACACCTTGCCCGCAGACACCCCGACGACCGACCAGATCGCCACGGCCCAGACCAGGACCGACCGCGACGGACACCGCACCACCTGGACAAGGGGAGAGGGGGTGAACGCGATGGCACGGAACCCCCTTCGCTCCGGTGCTCGCCGCAAGCGCGCCTGGGACGAGATGTCGGAGACCGACCGACAGGTCCTGCTGGAGACCGTCCGGCAGCGCCGCGAGGCGCAGGCCATGAAGGACGCGCACCAGCTGCAGGTGCTGAGCCAGCGGTCCTACCGCTGAACGACGCCCCACCGCGTGGCCCCCGGTCCTCGACCGGGGGCCACGTGCGTCTGCGGACCTGCGCGCCGCGACCAGCGGAACGGACCGGCTGAGGGAGGCGGTCGAGGGTCTGGGACGATCGGGGTGATGACCGGGGTCCTGGAGGGTTTCAGCACCATCGGTGCGCTCATCGCCCTCGGTGCCCTCCTGGCACACCTGCGGATCTTCGACCTGAACGCCCAGGTCGTGCTCTCGCGCCTCGCCTTCTACGTGGCCAGTCCCGCCCTGATGATCACCGTCCTGCAGGACGCCGACGTCTCGGCCGTCCTGTCGCGGAACCTCGCCGCCACGTCGGCCGCGGTCGCGGTCGTCGTCGCGCTCTACCTGCTCGTCGCGCGGCTCGTGCTGCGCCAGGACCTCGCCGACACCGTCGTCGGCGCGCTCTCCTCGGCCTACGTCAACGCCGGGAACCTGGGGCTGCCCATCGCGGCCTACGTCCTCGGCGACGCCGCACTCGTCGCTCCCACGCTGCTGCTGCAGATGCTGGTGCTGCAGCCACTCGCCCTCGCCGTGCTCGACGCCGCGGTGGCGCAGGAGCGGGTGCCGTGGCACCGCTTCCTCACGCGTCCGCTCCGTACGCCCCTGACCGTGGCGTCGCTGCTGGGCCTCGCGCTGTCGATCACCGATGCCCGGATCCCTCGCCTCGTCGACGAGCCACTCGGCCTGGTCGGGGCCATGGCGGTCCCGGCCATGCTCATCGCCTATGGCGTCTCGCTGCGACTCGGCCCGCGTCCGGGCAGTGGCGGCAGCGCGCCCGTGCTGGCGCTCATCGTGGTGCTGAAGCTCGTCGTCCAGCCGGTCGCCGCCTACACCGTGGGACGGTTCGCGCTGGGGATGGACGGGGACCCGCTCCTGGCCGTGACCGTCCTGGCCGCGCTGCCGGCGGCGCAGAACATCTTCGTCATCGCGGTGCGCTACGACCGTTCGACCGTCCTCGCCCGCGACGCCGTGTTCGCCACCACGGTGCTCTCGGTCCCCGCGGTCGCGGTCGTCGCGGCGCTGCTCACCTGAGTCCGGCTCGGCTCCCGCCGGGGATCAGGTGCGCAGGGTCGCGAGCAGGCGTCGACCGATGGCGTCGACCGAACGGACCCGTGCGTTCAGCACGACGGCGGCCGTGCCGGCCGCCCGGTCGAGGCCGAGCCAGGTGCGGAAGCCGCCCGTGCCGCCGTTGTGCCACGTGACGTCGACGCCGTCGTGCACCGACGTGATCCACGCGGCGCCGATCCGGGCGCCGGGCACGAAGTCGTCGACCGGCTCGAGCGCCGCGGTGCCCGGCGCGCTGCCCTCGAGCAGGGCTCGTGCCAGCGTCGCCGCGTCGCGCACCGACATCCGCACCCCGCCCGCGGGACCGAGCGCCTCGCCCGTCCACGGCTCGGCTCGGCGGCCCCATCGTGTGTGGCCGACCACGGCGCGCTGACCCAGCTCGTCGGGGGTGGCCGGTACCGAGGCGCTGGTCAGACCGAGCGGACCGAGCAGCCGCTCGGCCAGCAGGTCGCGATACGGACGACCCGCTGCGGCCGCGACGGCGTGGCCCAGCAGCTGGAAGCCGAGGTTGGAGTACACGGGGCGGGGTCGGCCGACCTTCGTCGCCCGGGTCTGCTCCAGCAGCTCCGCGAGGGTGTCGCCGTACGGATTGGTGGCGAGCAGCAGCCAGGACGCCGTCCGGCGGCCCATGTGCGCCTGCGCCGGCAGGCTCGGCAGCCCCGAACGATGCCGTGACAACGCATTCAGCGTCACCAGGCCGGCCGGTGACCCGTCGAGCGGCAGGAAGGTGTCGAGCCGGTCGGTCAGCAGCATCTCGCCGCGCTCGACGGCGTCCGCCAGGAGCAACGCGGTCAGACCCTTGGAGATCGAGCCGATCTCCAGGTCGTCCCCGGGGTCGATGCCCTGGACCGCCACGCGGGTGGCTCCCGGCTCGATGGTGGCCACGGCCCAGGAGCCGCCGCCGAGAGCGTCGGCGGCCCAGCGGTGCAGGGCGTCGTCACGGACGGTCTCCTCGAAGCTCATGCCCCCACCCTGGTCGACGACAGGACCCCGGCACATCGGCCGCGAGGCTGATGTCCGGGGTCCGTCCGGCGGAGGTCTCGGTGGGTCAGCGACCCGCGAGCGCCTCGTGGAAGGCGAGGATGCGTCGCGCGTCGCGCACGTGCAGCTCCTCGACCATCTTCCCGTTGAACGTCACGACGCCCTGGCCCGCGGCCTTGGCCTCCTCGAACGTCTCGATGAGGCCGGTCGCCCGCTCGACGTCGTCGTCCGACGGCGCGAAGATCGTGTTGGCGGGGTCCACCTGCGAGGGGTGGATGAGGGTCTTGCCGTCGAAGCCCATCTCGCGCCCCTGGCGGGCCTCGGCCTCGAAGCCCTCGGGATCCTTGACCGCGTTGTAGACGCCGTCGATGATCACCTTGCCGGCGGCGCGCACCGCCAGGAGGGTCCACGACAGCGACGTGAGCACGGTGGCGTTGCGGCCCGGCACGTGCAGGCCGTAGGTCTCGTTGACGATGTCGTTCGTGCCCATGACGACGACGGTGAGGCGCTCGTGGGCGGCCGCGATCTCCTCGGCGTGCAGGAGGGCCCGCGGGGTCTCGATCATGGCCCACAGCTGGGTGTGCTCCGGGGCGCCGTGCTGCTCGAGGGCGGCCACGAGGGCACGCACCTGCTCGGCCGACTCCACCTTCGGGACGAGGATCGCGTCGGGACCGGCGGCCGCGGCGGCGCGCACGTCGTCGTCGTGCCACTCGGTACCGATGGAGTTGACCCGGATCGCCAGCTCACGGTGACCGTACGCGCCGGACCGGACGGCCGCGCACACGTTCTCGCGGCCCTGCGCCTTGGCATCGGGGGCGACGGAGTCCTCGAGGTCGAGGATCAGCGCGTCGGCGTCGATCGTCTTGGCCTTCTCCAGGGCGCGCTCGTTCGCACCCGGCATGTACAGCACGGAGCGGCGGGGGCGGATGACGGGAGTGCTCACAGGTCGTACAGCTCCTTCAGCTCGGGATCGCGCTCGGCCAGCTCGCGGGCGAGGTCGAGCATCACCAGGCACTGCTTGCAGGACGCGTCGTCCTCCATCTTGCCGTTGATCATCACCGCGCCCGAGCCGTCGCCCATGGCCTCGACGACCTGCTTGGCGTGCGCCACGTCCTCGGCGCTGGGCGAGAAGACCGACTTGGCGATGTCGATCTGCACCGGGTGCAGGCTCCACGCGCCGACGCAGCCCAGCAGGAACGCGTTGCGGAACTGGTCCTCGCAGGCCACGACGTCCTTGATGTCACCGAACGGCCCGTAGAACGGGAGGATGTCGTTCGCCGCGCAGGCGTCGACCATGCGCGCGATCGTGTAGTGCCACAGGTCCTGCTGGTACGTCGTGCGGCCCTCGGTGAGGTCCTCGCCCGTCGGGTCCTGGCGCACCAGGTAGCCCGGGTGGCCGCCGCCGACGCGCGTGGTCTTCATGCGGCGGCTCGCCGCGAGGTCGGCCGGGCCGAGGCTGATGCCCTGCATGCGCGGGCTGGCGGCGGCGATCTCCTCGACGTTCGTCACGCCGAGCGCGGTCTCGAGGATCGCGTGCACGAGCAGCGGCTTATGCACCTTCCCCTTGGCCTCGAGCTGGGCGAGCAGACGGTCGACGTAGTGGATGTCCTGGGCGCCCTCGACCTTGGGCACCATGATGACGTCGAGCTTGTCGCCGATCTCGGTGACCAGCGTCGTCAGGTCGTCGAGGACCCAGGGGGAGTCCAGGCTGTTGACGCGCACCCACAGCTGCGTGTCGCCGAAGTCGGTGGCCTTCGCGATGTCGACGAGACCCTGGCGCGCGGCCTCCTTCTTCTCGGTCTTGATCGCGTCCTCGAGGTTGCCGAGGATGATGTCGACCTTCGAGGCGATGTCGGGGACCTTCGCCGCCATCTTCTCGTTGCTCGGGTCGAAGAAGTGGATCATCCGGCTCGGACGGAACGGCACCTCGGCGAGCGGAGCGGGAGCTCCGACGGCGAGCGGACGGAGGAATGCACGGGGGTTGCGCACGCGGGTCTCTTCCTGCAGACGTCGGGACTGCCCGACAGTATGGCCGGGACTCGTGACCCGTGAGTAGGGCGGGTCTCACAGTGCGTCCAGCCGCCCGGGGCCCGGCACCCCCGCCGGTGTCGTTCGCCGCCCGGGGCCCGGCACCCCCGCCGTTGTCGTTCGCCGCCCGGGGCCCGGCACCCCCGCCGGGTCAGCGGACGGACATGACCACACGGTCGTCGCGGGCGGCCTCGTCGGCGACCCAGCCGTCCGGCGAGGACTCCGCCGTCCAGCGCAGGCCGTCGAAGCTGACCGACGCGACCTGCAGGTCGGCCGCGTTGGCCACCAGGTAGTGCGCCAGGGCCCACCCGCGCGCCCGCACGTCGGCGGCCGCGCCGTCGAGGCGGTACGTGAGCGCGTCCTCGGCGTCGTCGGTGCTGCGGGGGATCTCCCCGAAGGCCTTGTCGACGTCGGCCGCCACGGTCCGCACCGAACCGCCACCGACCGGGTTGATCTGGCAGGTGAACGCGGCGGGGCTGTAGCCCCGGAGGGCGGAGGCCAGCGCGCGGGCGTAGTCCTCGTGCTGGGCATAGGCGCCAGGGAACGCCGAGCGCTGCACCTCCTGCGCCGCGACCGTGATCTCGAGCGACGTGTAGTCGTCGACCTTCTCGAGGCCGTCGTAGAACTTCCCGATCGCGTAGTGCGGGTCCAGGATCTCCTCGACCGTGCCCCAGCCCTGCGACGGACGTTGCTGGAACAGACCCACGGAGTCCCGGTCACCGAAGTCGATGTTGCGGACCTTGGACTCCTGGAAGGCGGTCGCGATCGCGATCGTGGTGGCGCGCGGGGGAAGTCCGCGGTTCTGCGCCGTCGCGGCCATGAGGGCCGACCAGCGCGCCTGCTCCACGTCCACCTGCGCACGCGTCTCGCCCACCCGGGCCACGCAGTACTCGGTGCGCAGCGGCGTGCGGTCGGTCACCACGACCGCCACCAGGACGCCGGCCACGAGGACGGCGCCCAGCAGGACCCAGCGCAGCTTCACCCGGTCAGCCTAGGCAGACGACGTCAATCCGGCCGGGCACCTGGTGCCGGGTCCGGGCCGGGGTCAGTTGGCGTGCAGGTCGGAGTTCAGCTCGATGCCGCGCCGTTCGCCGCGAGGGCGCGCCTCGATCTGGCCGGTCTCGCTGTTGGTGAGGAACAGCAGGCTGTCCTGCCCGCTCAGCTCCGCCGCCTTCACCACGGAGCCGTCCGGCGTGCGCACCTTGGTGCCCGCGGTGACGTAGCAGCCGGCGGCGACCACGCAGTCGTCGCCGAGCGAGATCCCGATGCCGGAGTTGGCGCCGAGCAGGCTGTTGCGACCGATCGAGATCACCTCGGTACCACCGCCCGAGAGCGTGCCCATGATGCTCGCGCCGCCTCCGATGTCGGTGCCGTCGCCCACGACGACACCGGCCGAGATGCGGCCCTCGACCATGGCGTGGCCCAGCGTGCCGGCGTTGAAGTTCACGAAGCCCTCGTGCATGACGGTGGTGCCCTCGGCCAGGTGCGCGCCGAGGCGCACGCGGTCGGCGTCGCCGATGCGCACGCCGGACGGGATCACGTAGTCGGTCATCCGGGGGAACTTGTCGATGCTGGTCACGTTGACCGTGAGGCCGGCGGCGCGGGCGCGGGCGCGGGTGTGCTCGAACCCGGCGACCGCGCACGGACCGATCGTCGTCCAGACGACGTTCGTGAGCAGCCCGAACTGGCCGTCGAGGTTGACCCCGTGCGGCTGGACGAGACGGTGCGAGAGCAGGTGCAGCCGCAGCCACACGTCGTAGACGTCGGCGGGCGGTGCCGAGAGGTCCGGCGCGACGACGTGCACCACGGCCTTGCGGACCTGGCGCACCGCGTCCTCGCCGGTGAGTGCCGTGAGCTCCTCGGGCTCCGGGTCGTGCCCGGGGGTGCCGAGCCGGGGCTCGGGGAACCAGACGTCGAGGACGTCGGCGTCCTCGGTGAGGGTGGCCAGGCCGTAGCCGTACGCGCTCTGCTCGCTCATGGCCCTCAACCTACCGATCCGTCGATGGCGCCCGTCGGTGAGTGGACCTAGCGTGGACCGCATGGCGCTGGTGACCTACAAGGACCTCTGCATCGACGTGAACGACCTGCACGCGTCCGCGGCCTTCTGGGCCGAGACGCTGGGTCTTCGCGTGGTGCCCGACGAGGGTGTGGCGGGGGAGCAGGGTGAGGTGCACCTCGAGGGACCCACCCCTCGGTACACCGTGTGGCCCTGCGTCGTGCCGGAGCCCAAGTCGGTCAAGGACCGGGTCCACCTCGACGTCCACGCCGCAGCGTCGGTGCTGCCCGGGACCACACGTCTCAGCGCTGAGGGCGAGTTCCGGTGGACGGTCGTGGCCGGCCCGGAGGGCGACGAGATCTGCACTTTCGTGCGCGACGACGTTCCCGACTACCGGCTCTACGAGCTGTGCGTCGACGTCGCCGACCACCGCGCCGCGGCGGCCTGGTGGCAGGGCGTGTGGGGTGGCACGATCGGCAGCGAGGAGGAGCAGCGGTTCAGCTGGCTGGAGGACGTCCCCGGCATGCCGTTCGAGGGCATCGTGTTCTGCGACGTGCCGGAGCCCAAGACGGTCAAGAACCGGCTCCACTGGGACGTCGCGCTCACCGCCGGATCCGGCGTCGCCGATCTCGAGGCCCTCGGCGCCACCGTGCTGCGCCGACCCGACGACGAGGTGGTCTGGACGGTCATGGCCGACCCCGACGGCAACGAGTTCTGCGTGTTCGACGAGGACGCCGCGTGACGTCGCGGGCGCAGCTGCGCAGGGCGGCCCTCGCACAGGAGGGCGCCGAGCAGGTCGAGGTCGGACCCACGCGAGGCTGGGCGGTCGCGGGCACGGTGTTCGCCGCCCTCACCGACGACGGGCGCGCGGCGCTCTCGCTCGGGATCGAGCCGCGCAGCCGCATGGCCGGCGAGCTGCCCGGCGTGCAGACCACGTCGTCGGGCGTCCTGGTCGACCTCGACGTGATCGACGGGATGGCGCTCAACCACTGGGTCCACGAGGCGTGGCGGCACTGCGCACCGGCCGGTGTCGTCGAAGCGTCCGCGCACGCGGCGAGGGCTGCCGCCGAGGGCGACGACGACCTCGGTGCGATCGGTGCCCCGGCGCGGCGCGCGCTCCACGGTGCCGGCATCGGCTCGCTCGACGAGCTGGCTGCCCGCGATCGCGACGAGGTGGCCGCGCTGCACGGCATCGGCCCACGCGCGGTGGCGGCCCTGGCCGCTGCGCTCGCCGAGCGGGGGACCACGTGGTGAGCGTGCTGCGGGTCCCCGACCCCGCGGACGCCGAGGTCCTCGCCGACCTGTGGGCGACCAACCGCGAGCACCTCGACCCCTGGAGCCCCGAGCGCAATGCCGACTTCTACACCGTCGAGGGGCAGCTCGACCTGCTCGAGCGGCGTCTCGAGGCCATGGTCCAGGGCCGGGGTGCCTACTTCGTCGTGCTCGACGACGACCGGGTGGTCGGTGAGATCAACCTCAACGACCTGGTGCGCGGGGCCTTCCAGAACGCTCACGTCGGCTACTGGCTGGCCGCCGACGTGCAAGGGCGCGGGCTGATGACCCGCGCCGTCGAGGAGATCACCACCCACGCGTTCGACGTCCTGCGGCTGCACCGGCTGCAGGCCGCCACGCTGGCCCACAACGAGCGCTCCCAGGCCGTGCTCCGGCGTGCCGGGTTCGAGTCGTTCGGACGCGCGCCGCGCTACCTCAAGATCGGCGGGCAGTGGCAGGACCACGTGCTGTTCCACCGCTTCACGCCGCACGACGTCTGAGCCCAGGTCCGGACCGTCGGGCTCAGTAGCGGGCCGAGAACCCGCCGTCGGCGTGCAGCAGCTGTCCGGAGATCCAGCGTCCTTCGGGCGACAGGAGGAAGGCGACCACTCCGGCGACGTCGCGTGGCTCCCCGAGACGACCGAGGGGCTGGTGCGGCAGCAGCCCCTCCCTGAGCTGGTCGTCCATCCACCCGGTGTCGACGGGGCCGGGGTTCAGCACGTTGGCGCTGATCCCGAGCGGGCCCAGCTCGCGTGCCGCGGAGATCACGATGCGGTCGAGCGCCCCCTTGGACGCGCCGTAGGGGAGGTTCCCGGTGGTGGCGTCGCTCGTCAGAGCGACCACCGCGCCCCCGCCGTCGGGCACCTGACGGGCGAAGCCGGCGATGAGGAGCAGGCTGGCGCGCGCGTTCACGGCCACGTGGGTGTCGAAGCTCTCGGCGGTCGTGTCGAGGACCCCGGTCTCGACGTCATGGGCGTGGCTCAGCACCAGGGCGCCGACCGGGCCTCGGTCACGGGTGACGGCGTCCAGCAGGTCGGTCGGCCCGTGCGGCGTGGACAGGTCCACGTCGAAGTCGGTGCCGGTCAGGTCGGAGGTGGCCACGTCCCAGCCGTCGTCGCGCAGTCGCGGCACGATCGCGGCGGCGAGGCTGTTCGGTCGGGCTGCTCCGGTCACCAGGGCGCAGGGCATGCCGTCAGCCTAGGTCCACGATCGGGGGAGACCGGTCAGCTGGAGCGTCGTTGCGCCACGCCGACCACGAACGCGACCTGGCCCAGGTGCTGCAGGGTGTCGCCCAGCACGCTCACGAGGCGCGCCGACGCGGTGACGGGCGGGTCCCAGCGCTCGTCGACCACGCGCGCCAGCTCGGTGGCGTCCAGCGTCCGGAGGTAGCGACGCGTGAGCGCGTGGACGTCCGCGTGGTACGCGTCGACCAGCTCGGCGGGAGGTCGGACCGAGAGCACCTGGTCGAGGTCGTGGCCGTACCCGATGTCCCCGTGCTCGATGCCGTCGCCGAGGTGGGGAGCGAACCGCTCGGCCCACGTGTCCCACGCCTGCGGCACGTCGGCCAGGGCGGCCACGTGGTCGTCCTGCACGCGGGCGAGGTGCCAGAGCAGCCAGACGGGCGTGTTGGCGCCGTCGTCGACCTGGAACGTCGCCGTGGACTCGTCGAGGTCGGAGCACTGCTGCTCCACGAGCTCGCGGACGCGTCCGAAGGCGTCGTCCAGGAGGTCGGTCGTGACGGGGTCGAGGCTCATGTCCACGACGCTACTGCGTCAGCGCACGACCAGCCCGTCGCGCCGGTCCCACGCGACCTCGGTGGCCTTGTCGTCGCCGATCGCCCGCAGCACGGCGTCGACCACGTCGGTGGCCGGCAGTGGCTCCGGCAGGCGCGGCGGCTCCCCGGCGAGTGCGTGGGACGCGAGGTCGGTGTCGAGGTGCGGCGGACGGACGTCGACGATGCGCGTGCTCCGCCGGTGCTCGCGGCGCGCGACGGTGAGCCAGGCCGACAACGCCGCCTTGGCCGCCGAGTAGTCGGCCATGCCCGCGGTGGGGGCGTCGGCCAGGATCGCGGACAGCACGACGGCGACGCCACCGTCGAGGTGGGGGAGCGCGGCGCGCACGACGCCGGTGGCGCCGAGCGTGTTCACGGCGAACAGCTCCTCGACCACGACGGGGTCGGCATCCACTGCCGGACCGAACGCCGGGACGCCGGTGGCCACGACCAGGACGTCGAGCCCGCCGAGTGCGTCGACGGCCTGCCGCACCGTCGTCGCCGCGCGCTCGACGTCGACGACGTCGAGCACGAACGTGGGAGCGTCGAGCTCCTCGCCGATCGCCGCGAGCCGGTCGGCGTCACGCCCCGTGACCGCCAGGGAGGCGCCGGCCTCGTGCAGGGCGCGGGCGATGCCGCCGCCGAGGGCGCCGGTGGCACCGACGACGAGGGCACGGACGTCGGTGAGCTCCATGCTCGGGACGCTACCCACGCCCGGGGGAGCCGCAACGTGAGTCGTGGTGCTTCAGGTGGCTGGGTCTGTTCTTGCTGCTGCGCCACTGCGGCTGAGTCTTGTCCTGCGGCTGCGCTGCTCCGGCGGGGTCTTCTCGTGCGGCTGCGTTGCTGTGGCTGCGAGTCGACCTGCTCCCCGAAAGGGCCTCGACCGGCGGGCGGGTCCGGGGTCGGTCGGGCTCCCGGAGCGTGGCAGGGGGTGACGCAGGATTCTGCGTTCGTGCGTGAGGGGTCGAAGGATGCAGCGTTTGCCACGGGATCCCGTAGCAAACGCAGCATCGTTCGGGTTGTTGTGCGCGAAGGCAGAATCCCGCGTCCGCCGGGGGCCTCTCGTGCGTCGGGTGGGCAGGGGTTCTTCCTTTGCGTGGGACGGTCCACGAGACGGGAGAATCACTGCCCGTACGGGGGTCTTTTTTGTCGCCACGGTGCTTCCTTCGCGTGGCACGGTCCACGGGAAGGAAGAATCGTGCGTGGATCCCGCGCAGAGGGAGAATCGTGGCCGCGCCCCGCAGACCCAGCCGACCCGAGACCCCCTGCTCCGGTCGAGGCCTTTCGGAGACCACGCCCACTCGTAGCCACAGCGACGCAGCAGCGAGCGAACGTCCAGCCGAGCGACGCAGCACACGCGAAGCCCCACCGCAGCGACGCAGCACCACGCGAAGCCCCACCGCAGCGACGCAGCAGCACCCACGAGATCGGCCACGCCCGCCGCACCTGACGACACATTCGCATCGCCCGGGCCGGGTGACGGGCACCCGGGGGAGTGAGACCTAGAGTGGTCGACATGGCCGTCCTCGACCCCTCGCGCGACGTCGTCCAGCTGACGGCCGACCTCTGCGACATCGCCTCGGAGAGCCTCCAGGAGGCGGAGATCGCCGACGCCGTCGCCGCCGTGCTCGACGCGGCCTCGCACCTCACCGTCGTGCGCGACGGCCACACGCTCGTGGCGCGCACCGACCTCGGCCGGGACGAGCGGGTCGTCATCGCGGGGCACCTCGACACCGTGCCGGCGAACGGCAACTTCCCGACCCGGCTCGACGGCGACACCCTCTGGGGTCTCGGCACCTGCGACATGAAGGGCGGCGTGGCGGTCGCGCTGCGGCTCGCCGCCGGGTTGCCCGACCCGAACCGCGACGTGACCTACGTGTTCTACGACGCCGAGGAGATCGCCGCGAAGTACAACGGTCTCGGCCGCGTCGCCCGGGAGCGCCCCGAGCTGCTCGAGGGTGACTTCGCGATCCTCATGGAGCCGTCGGTCGCCTCGGTCGAGGCCGGCTGCCAGGGCACGATCCGCGTCGACGTCGTCACCCGCGGCGAGCGCTCCCACTCGGCGCGCTCCTGGATGGGGCACAACGCCATCCACGACGCCGCCGAGCTGCTCGTCCGGCTGCGCGACTACGAGCCCCGCCGCGTGGTCATCGACGGGCTCGAGTACCGCGAGGGCCTCAACGCCGTGGCGATCAGTGGGGGCGTCTCCGGCAACGTGGTGCCCGACCTGGCCACCGTCACGGTCAACTACCGCTTCGCCCCCGACCGCAGCGAGGCCGACGCGCTGGCCCACCTCGCGGAGGTGTTCGAGGGCTTCGAGCTCACGGTCACCGACTCCGCCCCCGGCGCGATGCCCGGGCTCGACCACCCGGCGGCAGCCGCGTTCGTCGCGGCGGTCGGCGCGGAGCCCCGTCCCAAGTTCGGCTGGACCGACGTCGCCCAGTTCACGCAGCTCGGGATCCCCGCGGTCAACTTCGGCCCCGGCGACCCGATCTACGCCCACAAGCAGGACGAACACGTCCCCGTCGCGCACCTGCGCACCGTCGAGGACGCCCTCACGAGATGGCTGACCGCATGAGCTACCAGAAGGGTCCGGTGCGTCTGCGCCGCGACCGCATCCCCACCAGCACCACCGACCAGCGTCTGCTCGACTCGCGCGGACCCACGGACTGGGTGCACACCGATCCGTGGCGCGTGCTGCGCATCCAGGCCGAGTTCGTGGAGGGCTTCGGCGCCCTCTCCGAGCTGGGTCCGGCCGTCGCCGTGTTCGGCTCGGCCCGCACCAAGCCCGACGACCCGATGTACGAGAAGGCCCGCGAGGTCGCCGAGAAGCTCTGCAGTCGCGGCTACGCCGTCATCACCGGTGGTGGACCCGGCGCCATGGAGGCCGCCAACCGCGGGGCCAGCGACTGCGGCGGCGTGTCTGTGGGCCTCGGCATCGAGCTCCCGCACGAGCAGGGTCTCAACGAGTGGGTCGACCTGGGCATCAACTTCCGCTACTTCTTCGTGCGCAAGACGATGTTCGTCAAGTACGCCCAGGGCTACATCGTCATGCCAGGCGGGTTCGGCACGCTCGACGAGCTGTTCGAGGCGCTGACGCTCTCGCAGACGGGCAAGATCACGACGTTCCCGATCGTGCTCTTCGGCACCGCGTACTGGCAGGGCCTGATCGACTGGCTCCGCGACACGATGCTGCCCGACGGCAAGATCAACGAGGCCGACCTCGACCTCGTGCTGCTCACCGACGACGTCGACGAGGCGGTCGCCCACTTCGACGCCGTCGCCTCCGAGTAGCGGCGACGTGAGGGTCACCTCGCGCAACGCGGCCTTCCAGCAGTGGGAGGCGCTGCTGGGCAACCGGCGCAAGCGTCACCAGCTCGGTCGGATGCTCGTGCAGGGCGTGCGCCCGGTGACGGTGGCGCTGGACGCGGTGGACCGCCGTGGCCTGGTCGTCGACGCCGTGCTCCACGACGACCGGCCGAGCCCGTCGCAGTGGGCCCAGGACGTGGTCTCCCGCGCCGTCGCGTCCGGCGCCACGGCCTACGAGCTGTCGGCGGAGCTGCTGGCCGAGCTCGCCGAGCAGGAGCAGGACCGACCCGAGGTCGTGCTGGTGGTCGTCCAGCCCGCCGACGACGTCGCGCGGCTCCCGGTCCCGGCGGACCTGCTCACGGTGGTGCTCGACCGACCGTCGAGCCCGGGCAACGTCGGCAGCATCGCCCGGTCGGTCGACGCGTTCGGCGGCACCGGTCTCGTGGTGTGTGGTCATGCGTGCGACCCGTACGAGCCGAGAGCGGTGCGGGCGTCCACCGGGTCGGCGTTGACGGTTCCGACGGTGCGCCTCGGGTCCCCCCGCGAGGTGCTCGCGTGGGTCGAGGCGGCGCGTCGCGACCTGGGCCACGTCGCGGTCGTGGGCACCGACGAGCACGGTGAGGTCGAGCTGGCCGACGCCGACCTGACCGGCCCGACCGTGGTCGTGACGGGCAACGAGACCCGCGGCCTGTCGAGTGCGTGGCGGGAGGCGTGCGACCTGGTCGTGCACATCCCGATGACCGGGACCGCCTCGTCGCTCAACGCCGCCAACGCCACCTCCGTCGTGCTCTACGAGGCCTCACGCCAGCGTCGGCGACGCTGACGTCGGTCGTCCGCCGCCGTCCGCCGAGCCCACGTCCCCGCCGTCGCGCGTGAGCGACACGGCGAGGAGGACGAGCCCCGCCGCGGCGACGGTGCCGTGCGCGACGCGGCCACCACCCGGGAGGAAGAACTGGGGGAGGTAGGTGGCGAGCGCGACGGCCGCGAGGGCGAGGCCCGCACGGGTGAGCCCGCTCGCGCGGGTCGCGAGGATCCCGAGCCGCACGGCCGCGACGAGCAGCGCGCCCCAGCCCAGAGCGAACAGCGTCATCGCCACCGGCTCGTAGCGGAACAGGTCGGCCGCGCCCGTCGTGGCCGAGAGAACGGTCTCGTCGCCGGTCTCGAGCACGCGCCGGCCCACCGCGTGCAGGCCGTACGCCTCGGCCCCGTAGTAGGGGAGCAGTAGCGTCGTGCCGGCCACCGCGGCCCGGTGAGCCGTGCGGTCGACCGCCGCGAGGGCCCAGGCGACGAGCACGAAGCCGACCATGGCGAGCACGTGGGCCCAGAGCCAGGCCGGACGTGCGTAGAGCTCGGCCGCGGCCCGGCCGTCCTCGACCGCGTGGCCACGGAGCAGGGGATAGACCAGTAGAGCGGCGCCCGCCACGAGCAGGGCAGCCGCACGGAGACGACGGTCGTCGAGTGGGTCGGTCGGGGTGCGCATGGGTCCTCCACGTCACGAACTGTGAGCAGTGCTCTCTCGGCCCATCGTGCAGCACGGGGACCCGAAGATCAAGAGCAGTGCTCTCACCTACTGCGGCCGAGCTCCTCGCGGAGAGCGGCCACCTCGGCGCGCAGCTCGGTGACCGCGTCCAGCACCAGGCGCTCGCTCTCCTCGACCTCGTCCACGATCTCGCGCTTGTCGTCCTCGTTCTGCATCTCCAGCGCCTCCACGGCCACGGCGATGAACAGGTTCAGCACGATGTAGGTCGAGATGAGGATGTAGGCGATGAAGAAGACCCACGAGGCAGGGTGGGCGTCCGTGACGGGACGGATCACGTTCGCCCAGTCGTCGCCCGTCATCACCTGGAACAGGCTCAGCAGCGACGTCGGCAGGTCGCCGAAGTGCTCGGGGTCGGTGCCGCTGAACAGCTGCGTCGACACCACGCCGGACACGTAGACCAGCATGAGGAGCAGCGCACCGATCGAGACCATGCCCGGGATCGTGGCGGCGAGGGCCGAGACCACCCGACGCATCGACCGCACGGCCGAGAGTAGTCGCAGGACGCGCAGCACCCGCAGCACCCGCAGGACCCCGAGCGCGCCGGAGGCCGGGATCAGGGCCACCGCGACGACGAACAGGTCGAACAGGCTCCAGCCGTCGCGGAAGAACGCTCCGCCGTGCGCGTAGATCCGCAGCGCGATCTCCACGACGAAGATCCCCACGGTCGTCCACCCCAGCGGCACGAGCCAACCGGCGTCGCGCAGCAGCTGCGGCGACGTCTCGAGGCCGAGCACCGCCGCGTTCACGACGATGACGGCGATGATGAACCACTGGAAGCGGGACGACTCGACGAGGGTGAGCACGCGGGCGCGGGCGGGGGTCACGGGCGGTCTCCGGCAGGTGAAGGCGGGGCGAGGACGTCGAGGAAGTCGGGCGGTGCCGGCGCCAGCGTAGCCGGGAGGTCCCCGGTCCCTGGCAGGATCGGGCCATGACGGTCACCGGTCACGACGGGCTCGAGCGCTGTCCCTGGGGCAGCGACCCGGGCCTGGCGCGCTACCACGACGAGGAGTGGGGCCGCGAGCTGCGCGGCGACCGGGCCATGTTCGAGCGGCTCAGCCTCGAGGCGTTCCAGTCCGGGTTGTCGTGGTCGCTCATCCTGCGCAAGCGCGAGGCGTTCCGTGCCGCGTTCGTCGGGTTCGTGCCCGCGCTCGTGTCGCGGTTCGACGAGTCCGACGTCGAACGGCTCATGACCGACGCCGGCATCGTCCGCAACCGCGCCAAGATCGAGTCGACCATCTCCAACGCCCGGGCGACGCTCGAGCTGGGCGAGAGCCTCAGCGACCTGGTGTGGTCCTTCGCCCCGGACTCCCACCCGGCACCCCGGACGGTCGACGACGTGCCCGCCACCTCGGCGGAGTCCACCGCCCTCGCGAAGGCGCTGAAGCAGCGCGGCTTCAAGTTCGTCGGCCCCACCACCGCCTACGCCCTCATGCAGGCCACCGGCATGGTCGACGACCACCTCGTCGGGTGCGTCGCACGACGGTCCTGACGCTTACCACTCCTGTCACATCCGTCTCCTGCGTCACGGTGTGGCTCCCGCACCGACGGGGCTGGGAGATCTAGCCTTTCGCCATGACCACCCCCCGCTCCGCCGCTCGACGCAGTCGCCGTTCCGTGCGCACCCTCGCTGCCGTCGTCCTCATCGTGTCCGCCCTCGTCGCCGGCACGGCGGCGATCGTGGTCGCGACCGTCGCCGCTCTCGCGGTCGCGGTCGCCTATGCCGTGACGGTCTGCTCCGTCGCCGCCCGGCTCCTGACCAACGAGACCGCGCAGGTGCGTCGCGACTGGGCCCGTGACCGCGCGGTCACCGCCCACGAGCAGAGCCGCGAGGCCGCCCGTCGCAAGCGCGAGCAGGTCTCCTTCGCCGACACCATGGCCGAGAAGGTGCAGGTGCGCGACACCCGCATCGAGGACCTGGCCGCGCAGATCGCCGAGGCAGAGGCGGCCCTCGCCCGGGCCGAGGCCGAGCACGTCGCCGCCGCACGGCGCGCCGACGCGCTCGACGGTGAGCTCCAGCAGACGCGCGACTCGCTGCTCGGCACCCGCGCCGAGGTGCGCCGCCTGCGCGACGAGCTGGCGGCGAGCCAAAGCGCGGAGCTCGAGGCCCGCACCGAGCTGCTGGCCTGGCAGCAGCAGGCCGAGGAGCAGCGCAGGCTCGCCTGACCCCTCGGTTCCCAGACCGGCCCCGCGGCGGCAGCAGCCGGCCCCGGTTCGACTGGTCGGGCCCGTTCGGCTCAGTCCTGAGGGTGAAGGGCCACCACGCCACGCAGGCGAGCCTCGTTCTCGACGGCCCGTGCCACGCGCGCGCCCGCTCCCTCGGGCGACAAGGCCCGCAGCACCGCAGCGCCGCGGCCCGCGCGGTCGGCCACTGCCGCGGCCAGCGTCGCGGCCGCAGCCGGCACCCGGTCGCGCTCGTGGACCTCGTGCACCAAGCCGATCCGTCGAGCGTCGACCGCGGTGACGGCTCGCGGTGCGAGCAGGAGCAGGCGTGCCGTCGCGTCGCCCACGGCGCCCGGGAGGGTGACGCTCGTGCCGCCCACGAGTGGCTCCACCCGCATGGTGGCGTCGGCCGCGGCCACGCGCAGGTCGGCGGCCAGCGCCAGGGCCGACGCGTGCCCGTCGATCGTCCCCAGGAGGGCCGCCACCACCGGCACCGAGGCATCGGCCACGGCCAGGACCGCGTCGTCGTCCAGCCCGCCGGAGGACTCGTCGAGCACGAGCAGCAGGCAGCGGACACCGGGCGTGGTGAGCGCGTCACGTACACGTCGAGCGGCCGATCCGGACCCGATCGCGCCCGCCTCCGGGGCGGACCGGGTGCGCAGGTCGACCCTCGTCACGCCCGGAGCGGAGGGGTGCTGCGCCGTGCTGTCGTGGTCCTGACCTGGAGTGCTCACGTCGTCCTTCGCACCGGTTGGAAGTGATGAGGGGGCATGAGAGATAATAGGAACCTGAGGCGACCGGAAGGCGGTCACCGAATGGAAGGGGAACCCATGGCGGCCATGAAGCCTCGTACTGGTGACGGACCGATGGAAGTCACCAAGGAGGGCCGCTGCATCGTCATGCGGGTCCCGCTCGAGGGCGGTGGACGTCTCGTGGTCGAGCTGAACAACGAGGAAGCCGAGACGCTCGGCGACGCGCTCAAGGCCGTCTGAGCTTGTTCGGTCTGACGATGCGCTGGTCCTTGACCGGCGCACCCGAGGACACCCTCGCGCAGCTGCGCGCGTACATCGAGGACGTCAGCTTCGCCCGCTTCGCGGGGCTCGACGGCCTGCGGTTCAAGTCCTGGCGCGCCCGCGAGGGCGAGTGGTTCGAGGGCACGTACGTATTCGTGAACGCCGAGGCACGTGCCGCGTTCCAGGCCGACATGGAGTCCGGTGCCGCCGACCTCCCGGGCAGCCGCATCATCGGCAGCCCGCCCGAGCTCATCGAGGCGTGCGAGATCGTCGCGGTGGTGCGGGGGCCCGCCGGCTTCCGTTCGGCCCCGGCCTTCGAGCGCTGAGCCGGGCGCTCAGGCCACGCGGCGCACGGCCAGCAGGCCGTCGCCCACCGGGAGCAGGGCCGGCACGAGTCGCTCGTCGACCGCGGCCTGCGTGAGCAGCTCGCGGATCGCGACGGTCTCGGCGTCGCGGCGCTCGGGGTCGGCCACGCGGTCGTGCCAGAGCGCGTTGTCGAAGACCACGACGCCGCCCACGCGCACGAGGCGCAGTGACTGCTCCAGGTACTCGCCGTACTCGACCTTGTCGCCGTCGACGAAGACCAGGTCGTAGCCCTCGTCGGTGAGGCGGGGCATGACGTCGAGCGCCGACCCGGCGATCAGCCGGAAGCGCTGCGGCGCGACGCCGGCCTGGGTGAAGACCTGCCGGGCGTGACGCTGGTGCTCCGCCTCGAGGTCCACCGAGGTGAGCACACCGTCGTCGGCCATGCCGCGCAGGAGCCAGAGTCCGGACACGCCGGTGCCCGTGCCGACCTCGGCCACGGCACGCGCATCCAGCACGGACGCCAGGAAGCGCAGCGTCGCCCCACCGGCCGCCCCGATCGGGCTCACGCCCACCTCGTCGGCTCGGCGGCGCGCGTCGGCGAGGTGGTCGTCCTCGCTCAGGTAGCCCTCGACGTAGCTGAGGCTGGCTTCGCTGGTGATGATGACTCCTCGGTGGCGCGTGCCGGGGGTCCGGCGGCTGTGGGGCCAGCATAGTGAGGTCGTCACGGTTGGCGGCGTTGCGTGCCCCGGGGCTCGCCGTGTCGTGCCGGGGCCCAGGATGCGCCATGATCGAGAGGGAACCGTCAGCGTCCTCTGGGCGTTCTCTCAGGAGACGGCACGACGATCGATGCATGAAGGAAGAAGACGTGAGCACGCAGGTCATGACCGCTGAGCGCGACGCCCGGACGGGCGAGGGCTCGACGGACGCCGACACCGCGTGGGAGACCATCGTCGAGGAGCACTCCGCCCGCGTGTACCGCCTGGCGTACCGACTCACCGGCAACCGCCACGACGCCGAGGACCTCACCCAGGACGTCTTCATCCGTGTGTTCCGCTCGCTGGACCGGTACGAGCCGGGCAACTTCAACGGCTGGATCCACCGCATCACGACCAACCTGTTCCTCGACCGGGTGCGTCGGACGAGCAAGCTGCGCATGGACGGCTTCAGCGAGGGTGCCGAGGAGCGGCTGGAGGGGCGCGAGCAGCGACCCGAGTCGGTCGTGCACGACGCCGCCTTCGACCCCGACATCGAGGCCGCGCTCTCGTCGCTCACCGAGGAGTTCCGCGTCGCCGTGGTGCTGTGCGACGTGGAGGGACTGTCCTACGAGGAGATCGCCGACGTGCTGGGCGTCAAGATCGGCACGGTCCGCTCGCGCATCCACCGGGGTCGTACGCAGCTGCGGCACGCCCTCGCCCACCGCGCCCCGACCGCCGGCCGGACCCGCTTCCTCGGAGCCGTGGGAGCCTGATGGCCCATCTGGACGCCGACGTCGCCGCCTTCGTGGACGGGCAGCTCTCGCCCGATGCCACGGAGGTCGCGGCGCGTCACGTCCAGTCCTGCGAGCGGTGCCGCGAGGCGGTGGCGCAGCAGCGCCAGCTCAAGCGACGCATGCAGGTGTCCGCCGACGTGCGACCTCCGGCGTCGCTGCTCGCCTCGCTCAGCTCCGTGCCGGCGTCCCCGCCTCCTCCGGCGCCCAGCGCCTGGGCCCGGATCGTGCGGTCGAGCACCCTCGGGGCGGCGGGCGTGCTCGTGGGCGCCTCCCTCGCCGTGGCGCTGGCGGCCTACCTCGCCGGTGGGAGCGCCCGTGGCATCGGCGACGAGGTGGTGCCGCCCGTCGAGACCTACGCAGCCGACTTCCACGGTGCGGACCCGATGGCCGGGAACGACGTCATGACCGCCGCGGTCATGGAGGACCTGACCGCCAACGGCTGGCCGTGCCACGGTCAGCTGGGTGACGACCTCGAGCGCGTCGAGGGACGTCTGCAGGACGAGGGAGCGGTCTCGCTGACCTACACCGACGGCCTGCACCGCCTGGTCCTGCACGAGCAGAACGGCGCGCTCGACACCGACGGCCTGCAGGGCTTCGAGCCTCGTCGGCTCGCCGACCGGCCGGTGTGGGTGCGGGAGACGCCCCGCGAGCGCATCGTCACGTGGGACGCGGACGGCGTGGTCTACACGATCGTGACCGACGTGGGTGACGACCGGCTGGCGCCGGCCCTGCGCGACCTGCCCGCTCCGCTCGGCGAGCCCGGGCTGCGTCAGCGCCTGGGCGACGGCCTCAGCCGCGTCACGACCTGGATCTCCGCCTGACGGCTCCCACGACGACCGGTGAGGGCCCTCAGGTCGCCTCGTCGTCGTGCGGCGGCCGCTCGCCGGGACGCAGGATCCGGTCGCGGGTGGGCGTCTCGGACTCCTCGAGGAGGTGGCGCCGCACCACGTCGCGGGGGTCGAGGCTGCGCAGGTCGACGTCGGAGAAGTCCTGGCCCAGCTCGCGCCCGAGGTCGTTCTTGGCGTTGTCGGCCATCCGCCGCACGGTGCGCACCATCTGAGCCGCCTGCTTGGCCATGCCCGGGAGCTTGTCGGGTCCGAACAGCAGCAGGCCGACCACGAGGATCAGGCCGATCTCCGGCCAGCCCATCCCGAACACGGCCGGTTCCTCAGAGTCGACCGACGGGCGCGAGACCGAGCTGCATCCCGGCCAGGCCGCGCGAACGGCCGGTGAGGGAGTCGGCCACCTGCAGCAGGATCTTCGCGGACTCGCTGTCGGGGTGGGTGGCGACGATCGGCAGGCCGTCGTCGCCGCCGATGCGCAGCTGCTCCTCGAGCGGCACCTTGCCGAGCACGGGCACGTCGTGGCCGAGCCGCTGGCCGAGGGTGCGTGCGACGGTCTCGGCGCCGCCGCTGCCGAAGACCTCGAGCCGCTCGCCCGCGGGCGTGAGCAGGTACGACATGTTCTCGATGACGCCGACCACGCGCTGGTGCATCATCGAGGCCATCGTCCCGGCCCGCTCAGCGACCTGGGCGGCCGCCTGCTGCGGCGTGGTGACCACGACGACCTCGGCGTTGGAGAGGTGCTGGCCGAGGCTGATGGCCATGTCACCGGTGCCCGGGGGCAGGTCGAGCAGCAGGGCGTCGAGGTCGCCCCAGAACACGTCGCTCAGCATCTGCACGAGCGCACGGTCGAGCATGGGTCCGCGCCACGCGACCACCTGGTCACGCTTGGGCTTGAGCATGCCGATGCTCATGACCTTGACGTCGGGCGCGTCCGGGGAGCCGGGGACCGCGACCGGCACCGGGAGGATCATGTCGTCGACCTGGGTGGGGCGACGGTCGCCGACGCCCATCATGTCGGGGATCGAGTGGCCGTAGATGTCGGCGTCGACGATGCCGACCTTCAGTCCGCGCTGCGCCATCGCCACGGCCAGGTTGACGGTGACGGAGGACTTGCCGACGCCGCCCTTGCCCGACGCGATCGCGTAGACCTTGGTGAGCGAGCCGGCCTGGGCGAAGGGGATCTCGCGCTCGGCCTGGCCGCCGCGCAGCATCTCGCGCATGCTCTTGCGCTGCTCGTCGGTCATGACGCCGAGGTCCACGTGCACGGTGTGCTGGGGGGCCACCTTCTGGACGGCCTCCGTGGTGTCACGGGTGAGCGTCTCCTTGAGGGGGCAGCCCGAGACGGTCAGCAGGATGCGCACGGTGATCGACGTGTCGTCGATCGTGATCGTGTCGACCATGCCGAGCTCGGTGACGGGACGCTTGATCTCGGGGTCGATCACGCTGCCGAGGGCCTCGCGGACCCGCTCCTCGGTGACGGACTCGTCGGTGACGGATGCCATGGGCCCCATCGTACGGGCGGGACCTGCGTCCCGGTCCCGCAGGCGAGCCTCACTGCTCGGTCGGCTCGCCGTCCTCGTCGTCGGGCGGGGTCTGCAGCGACTCCAGGAGGTCGCGCAGCTCCGATCGCAGGAAGTCGCGGGTGGCGACCTCACCGAGGCCGAGACGCAGGCTCGCGACCTCGCGGGCCAGGAACTCCATGTCGGCGTGGGACTGCGCGGTGGCGTGCCGGTCCTGCTCCTGCTGCACGCGGTCGCGGGCCTCCTGGCGGTTCTGCGCCAGCAGGATCAGCGGCGCGGCGTAGGACGCCTGCAGCGACAGCATGAGGGTCAGGAAGATGAACGGGTACTCGTCCCAGCGTGGACGGTCCGGACCCCACGGGACGTTCCAGACCACCCAGATGATGATGAGCAGCGTCATCCAGATGAGGAACTTGGCCGTGCCCATGAACCGGGCGAAGGTCTCCGCGAAGCGGCCGAACCGGTCGGTGTCGCCCGACCTCGGGCGCAGGGAGCGACGACGGTCGCGGGGCTGGTCGAGCCGCGCCCGCTCCTGGCGGGCCTGGTCGCGGTCGCCGCGGGAGCGCCCGATCTCGGGGCGTCGGCGTCGGCCGTCGGAGCGCTCAGCCACGGGTGGTCACCTCCGCCGGACGTGGGCTCGGATCACGCTCGCGCCAGCCCTCGGGAAGCAGGTGGTCGAGCACGTCGTCGATGGTGACGGCCCCGATGAGGTGGTTGTTCTCGTCGACCACGGGCAGCGCGAGCATGTCGTAGGAGGCCAGCAGGCTGGCGACCTGCTCGAGCGTCGCGTCGGGTCGGGGCCAGTCGATGTCGTTGTCGGCGAGCCCGCCGACGAGGGTCGACGGCGGTTCGCGCAGCAGCGCCTGCACGTGCACGATCCCGAGGAAGCGGCCGGTGGGCGTCTCGACGGGGGGCCGGCACACGTAGACCATCGAGGCCAGGGCCGGACCGATCTCGGGCTCACGGACCCGGGCGAGCGCCTCGGCGATCGTGGCGTCGGGCGGAAGGATGACCGGTTCGGTGGTCATCATGCCGCCGGCCGTCCGGTCCTCGTAGACCAGCAGTCGGCGGACGTCGTCGGCGTCCTCGGGCTCCATGAGGGCCAGCAGCTGCTCCGACGTGGCCGTCGGCAGCTCGCCGAGCAGGTCGGCGGCGTCGTCGGGGTCCATCTCCTCGAGCACGTCGGCGGCGCGCTCGGGATCGAGCACCCCCAGGATCTCCACCTGGACGGTGTCGGGAAGCTCCTCGAGGACGTCGGCGAGCCGCTCGTCCACCAGCTCGCCCACGATCTCGGTGCGCCGCTTGGCAGGAAGGTCGAGCAGGGCGTTCGCGAGGTCGGCCGGCCGCATCTCGTCCATCGTCGCGAGCAGGTGGGTCGCGCCCTGGGAGGCCTCCTCGCCCACCAGCCCGGTGACCTCGTCCCAGTCGACCACGTGGGTGGCACCGCGCCGACCGAAGCGCTTGCCCGTCTCCTGCACGGCGACGGTGCCGATGAACCAGTCGCGCCGGGTGTCCTGCTCCATGGCCAGGTCGTAGACCGTGCCGCCGCGCTGGTCGGGCAGGGACACCGTGCGGTCGAGGAGCTCGTGGATGGCGAGGGTCTCGCTGCTGCGCTTCTCGAAGCGGCGGACGTTGAGCACGCCGGTCGTGATGATCTGTCCCGAGTCGAGCGACGTGACCCGCCCGATCGGCAGGAAGACCCGACGCCGCCCCAGGACCTCCACGACCAGGCCCACCACACGGGGTCGCTGGCGGGCGGAGCGCACGGCCACCACGACGTCGCGCAGCTTGCCGACCTGGTCGCCCGCGGGGTCGAAGACCTCCTGCCCGACGATGCGGGACAGGAAGATGCGACCGGGGCTGGAGCTCACCCGCCCAGCCTAGTGCGAGCCGGGGAACGGTCGGGCCCCGTGGGGCGGTGGGCGCGCGCGACGTCGCCGTGTCTCGTATCCTGCGAGACGCACGTCACACGGGTCGCCGCCGCGCCCGTGAGATCGACCTAGGGGGACCATGTCCACGCACTTCCTCGACCGCGAGCGCACCGTCGCCGGACCCGGATTCAACCGGTGGCTGATCCCACCGGCTGCCCTGGCGGTGCACCTGTGCATCGGGCAGGTCTACGCGACGAGCGTCTACAAGGCCTCGCTCGTGCAGCACTTCGACACCAGCCTCACCGCGATCGGCATCGTCTTCTCGATCGCGATCGTCATGCTCGGTGTCTCGGCGGCCGTGTTCGGCACCTGGGTCGACTCCGGCGGTCCCCGTCGCGCCATGGTCGCCGCCGCGACCTGCTGGTCGGCGGGATTCCTGGTGGGGGCGCTCGGCATCGCGACCAGCCAGCTGTGGCTGCTCTACCTCGGGTACGGCGTGCTCGGCGGCATCGGCCTGGGCATCGGCTACATCTCGCCGGTCTCCACGCTCATCAAGTGGTTCCCGGACCGCCCGGGCCTGGCCACCGGAATGGCGATCATGGGCTTCGGTGGCGGCGCGATGATCGCGAGCCCTGTGTCCAGCACGCTCCTCGGCTGGTACGACTCGGCCTACGACACCGCGTCCGGCATCGCGTCGGGGCGGGCGGTGGCCCTGCTGTTCGTGACGCTCGGCCTGGGCTACCTGGTCGTCATGCTCTTCGGGGCCTGGCTGGTGAAGGTCCCGGCCGACGGGTGGGTCCCGCGGGGCTTCGACCCGTCCACCGTGAAGAAGAAGGCCCTCGTCACCACCGAGAGCGTGTCGGCGAACAACGCGGTCCGCACGCCGCAGTTCTGGCTGCTGTGGATCGTCCTGTTCTGCAACGTCACCGCGGGCATCGGCATCCTCGAGCAGGCCGCGCCGATGATCCAGGACTTCTTCCGCGAGGGCGAGGAGTCGAGCGTGGCTGCTGCTGCGGCCGCGGGCTTCGTCGGCTTCCTCTCGCTGTGCAACATGGCCGGTCGGTTCATCTGGTCGTCCACGTCCGACATCGTGGGGCGCAAGAACATCTACATGCTCTACCTCGGTCTAGGCATCGTGCTCTACGCGACGCTGGCACTCGGTGGGTCGACCTCGACGGTGCTGTTCGTCGTCCTGGCCGGCGGCATCCTCAGCTTCTACGGCGGCGGGTTCGCCACGATCCCGGCCTACCTGCGCGACCTCTTCGGCACGTTCCAGGTGGGTGCCATCCATGGGCGCCTGCTCACCGCGTGGTCGGCGGCCGGCGTGGCAGGCCCGCTCATCATCAACGGGTTCCTCGACGCGCGGGGCGAGCCGGGCGCCTTGACTGCGGCCGACTACCGCCCGGCGCTGCTCACCATGGTCGGCGTGCTGGTGGTGGGCTTCGTGGCCAACCTGCTCGTGCGCCCGGTCGCCTCGCGGTTCCACGAGCCCAAGGACGAGGGCAGCCGCACGGAGCCGACCGACCCGGCCGTGGCGACGGCCCCGGCCGCTGACGACACGACGGCCGAGGGCGTCACGCCGCTGGCCGTCGTGGCCTGGCTCGTGGTCGGGGTGCCGCTGGCCTACGGCGTGTACGAGACGGTGGTCAAGGCAGCGGCGCTGTTCTGACCCGGTGCACCCGCACCGAGCGTGTCAGTCGACGACGACGCGCTCGGGGTGGGTGTACACGTTGAACGTCGTGCCACGGGAGAAGCCGACGAGGGTCACGCCGAGCCGGTCCGCGAGGTCGACGGCGAGCGAGGAGGGTGCACTCACCGCGGCCAGCACGGGGACGCCGGCCATCGCGGCCTTCTGCACGAGCTCGAACGACGCCCGGCCCGACACCTGCAGCACCGAGCCGGTCAGGGGCAGGCGATCCTCGCGGAGCGCCTGGCCGACCACCTTGTCGACGGCGTTGTGGCGCCCCACGTCCTCGCGCACCGCGAGGGCCTCGCCGGTGGACGAGAAGAGTCCGGCCGCGTGCAGCCCACCCGTGCGCTCGAACACCGCCTGCTGGTCGCGCAGCAGGTCGGGAAGGGCGCCGAGCACCTTCGCCTCGACCCGCACGGCGTCGGCCGACACGTCGAAGGCGGAGGTCGTGGCCACGGCGTCGATGGAGGCGAGCCCGCACACCCCGCACGAGCTGGACGTGTAGACGTTCCGCTCGCGGCTGGCCGCCACGACCCCGCCGGCACCGGTGACGCCCACATCGATGACGTTGTAGGTGTTCTCGTCGAGGTCCGGCGCGCAGTAGATCATCGTGCGCAGGTCGGCCGGGCTCGTGACGACACCCTCGGAGACGAGGAAGCCGGCGACGAGGTCGAAGTCGTGGCCGGGCGTGCGCATGGTGACGGCGAACGACGTGCCACCCACGCGGATCTCGAGCGGCTCCTCGGCCGCGAGGGAGTCGTGGCGGGGCGTGGCGCCCACGCCCACCTCCACCCGCAGGATCCGGCGGCGCTGCACGGGCTTGGTCATGCCGGGTCCTCGGTCGTCGCCGAGACCTCCGCGAGGGCCGCGGCCCGATCCGTCGCACGCTGCACCGCGTCGGTGCCACCACCGGCCAGGCCAGCGGCGTACCCGACGAGGAAGGTCGTCAGGGGCGCGGCGGGACGCACGACGGCGTGCGCGGCGACAGCCGCCAGGTCCAGCACCTGCGTCACGTCGGTCCCGGGGTCGTCCACGCCCAGCTCGGCGCACAGGGCGTGCCACCAGGTCTGCATCGTCTCGTCGCGGTCGCTCACGGTCGGTCCTCCTGGAGGGTCCTGAGGTCGTCGGGGGTGTCGAGGTCGTGGGTCGCTCCCGCCGGTGCGGGCGCAAGGGTCACGTCGAGGTGTGCGAACACGCTGTGCAGCGACGCGTCCGCGAGGTCAGGAAGGTCCCTCACGGTGCGTGCGGCGTCGGGGGAGAGCAGGGCCGACGTCCAGTGCGCCCGGCCGCTCTCGTCGGCGAGGACACGCGCGCCCCCGCCGAGCGGGGCAGAGAGCAAGGTGTCGACGAGCGCGGCCGCGCGGGGCAGGTCGGCCGCCAGCACCACCACGGGGAGGTCGTCGGGAAGAGCCCGCAGCCCGGCCTGGAGGCCGGCCGCAGGACCGGCGCCGGCCGGCTCCTCGCGGGTCCACCGCACGGGTCGCGGCGTGGGCCGCTCCGGGCCGACGACCACCACGGCCGCCTCCGTCGGCAGGGCGGCGAGCGCGTGGTCCAGCAGGGCCCGTCCGTCGACCACGGCGCGCGTCTTATCGGTCCCGTCCCACCGCCGACTGGTGCCACCGGCCAGCACGACCGCCCCGACGGCGGACCTCGGTGCGCCCGTCACGAGAGGTGCAAGGGCTCCGGGTTGGGACGGGACCGGTGCTCGGTGTCGCTCTCGGTCGCGTCCTGCGTGCCGTCCGCGCCCTCGCCGTCACGTGTCGCCGAGGGAGGGACGAGCCGGATGACCACGGACTTCGAGGTCGGGGTGTTGCTGTGCTCGGCCACCGAGTCGAGCGGCACCAACGGGTTGGTCTCCGGGTAGTAGGCCGCCGCCGTGCCGCGCGGGGTGTCGTAGGAGACGATGCGGAACCCGGGCGCCACGCGGTCGACGTCGTCGTCCTCCCAGTGAGTGACGAGGTCGACGACGTCGCCCTCGTTCCACCCGAGCGCGGCCACGTCGTCGGGGTGCACCATGACCACGCGGCGCGCGTCCTCGATGCCGCGGTAACGGTCGCTGAGCCCGTAGATCGTGGTGTTGAACTGGTCGTGGCTGCGCAGGGTCTGCAGCAGCAGGTGGCCGTCGGGCACGTGGAGCACCTCGATCGGCGACACCGCGATCTCGCCCTTGCCGCTCGTGGTGCGGAACGTGCGCGAGTCCCGGGGCGGGTGGGGGAGCACGAAGCCGCCCGGCCGGTCCACCTTGCGCTCGTAGTCCTCGCAGCCCGGCACGACGCGTGAGATGTGTCCGCGGATGATGCCGTAGTCCTCGGCCATCGCGTCCCAGTCGATGCCGTGCACGTCGCTCCCGTCGTCCTGGCGCAGCGTGGCCCGGGCGATGCCGCAGACGATCGCGGTCTCCGAGCGCAGCTCGGGGCTCGCCGGCTCGAGGGGGCCGCGCGAGGCGTGCACCGACGACATGGAGTCCTCGACGGTCACGAACTGAGGACCCGACGCACGCACGTCGATCTCCGTGCGCCCCAGGGTCGGCAGGATGAGGGCGGTCTCGCCGTGCGTGAGGTGGGACCGGTTGATCTTCGTCGACACGTGCACGGTCAGCTCGGCCTTGCGCAGCGCCTCGGCGGCGACGTCGGTGTCGGAGACCGCGTGGACGAAGTTGCCCCCGAGGCCCATGAACACCCTCGCCTTGCCGTCACGCAGCGCGCGGACGGCGTCGACGGTGTCGTAGCCGTGCTCGCGGGGCGGGTCGAAGCCGAACTCGGCCTGGAGCGCGTCGAGGAAGTGGTCGGGTGCCTTCTCCCAGATGCCCATCGTGCGGTCGCCCTGCACGTTGGAGTGACCTCGCACGGGGCAGACGCCCGCACCTCGCTTGCCGATGTCGCCGCGCACCAGCGCGAGGTTGACGACCTCCTTGATGGTCGCCACGGCGTTGCGGTGCTGCGTGAGACCCATGGCCCAGCAGTAGATGGTGGCGTCGGAGTCGGCGATCATGCGCGCCGCCTCCTCGATCTGCTCCCGCGACAGACCGGTCGCGGCGGCGACGACGTCCCAGTCCAGCGCGCGGACGTGCTCGGCCCAGGCGTCGTAGCCGGCGGTGTACTGCTCGACGAAGGCGCTGTCGACCGCCCCCCACTGCTCGAGCAGGTGGCCGATGGCCTGGAAGAGGGCGAGGTCGCCGTTGATGCGGATCGGCAGGTGCAGGTCGGCGATCGGCGTGCCGCGACCCACGACGCCGCGCGGCTTCTGCGGGTTGCGGAAGTTGACCAGGCCGGCCTCGCGGAGCGGGTTGATCGAGATGATCTTGGCGCCACGTCGCTTGGCGATCTCCAGCGCCGACAGCATGCGCGGGTGGTTCGTGCCCGGGTTCTGGCCGGCGATGACGATGAGCTCGGCGTCGTAGATGTCGCGCAGGCTGACGCTGCCCTTGCCGATGCCGATGGACTCGGCGAGCGCCACGCTGGTCGACTCGTGGCACATGTTCGAGCAGTCGGGCAGGTTGTTCGTGCCGAAGGCACGGATGAACAGCTGGTACACGAAGGCGGACTCGTTCGACGCGCGACCGGACGTGTAGAAGATCGCCTCGTCGGGGGAGTCGAGTCCCGTCAGGTGCTGCGCGACGAGCGCGAACGCGTCGTCCCACCCGATCTGCTCGTAGTGCGTGCCGCCCGGTCGCTTGACCATGGGGTGGGTGATCCGGCCCTGCTGGCCGAGCCAGTACTCGTCGTGGGCGTCGAGGTCGGCGATGGAGTGCCGGGCGAAGAACTCCGGCGTGGCCCGGGCCCGGGTGGCCTCCTCGGCGACGGCCTTGGCGCCGTTCTCGCAGAACTCCGCGGCGTGGCGCTCGTCGGGGTCGGGGTCGGGCCAGGCGCACGACATGCAGTCGAAGCCGTCGGCCTGGTTGAGCTTGAGCAGGGTCTGCCCGGTGCGCTTCGGCCCCATGTGGGACAGGGCGCGCTCCATCGAGACCCGGACGGCCGTGACGCCGGCGGCGGCGTCCTTGGGGGCGTGGACCTCCAGGCCGCTCTCGTCCTGGACGCCGAAGCCCGCGACGACCTGCGCGTCACCTGCTCCGGGTGCGTGCGGCGTGGACGAAGAAGTGCTCACGGTGGTCCTCCCGATGCGTGGCGGCGGTCACCTTCGACCGTACCCGCTCGGGGTCGGAGCCGCCTCGCGTGTGGGGAGGGCGCCGCTCAGACGGCGGCGACGCCGGTGCGCCGGCTGCTGCGTCGCCGAGGCGCGGCGACGGTGTCCTGCTCCGGGGCCTGAGCCTGCTGCGCGCTGAGGCCGGTGACGAAGTCGCCGATCTCCTCGATCGCCGCCCGTGCCTCCGGCACCCACGACGCGGCAGCCTGGAAGACGTGCACCTGGCGGTCCCAGACCTGCAGGTCGACGGGAACGCCGGCCTGCACCAGCCGTGCGGCCATGTGCTCGGCGTCGGCGAGCAGGATCTCGCGGGACCCGATCTGGATGAGGGCCGGTGGCATGTCCTCGAGGGGCATGTCGACCGGGCAGGTCCGCTGTCCGTGGATGCCGCGGCGCGTGTCCATGCGCAGCGAGACCTCGGTGAACTTCTCGAGGGCACGCAGCGGGAAGGTCTGGCAGCGGTCGGCGTTGCGGTGCTGGCGCTTGCGGGTGGCGTCGACGTCGAGCAGGGGCGAGATGGCCACCACGCCCGCGGGGCGGCCCAGACCGGCGTCGAGCACGGCGCGAGCCACGCTGAAGGCCAGGTAGCCGCCGGCGGAGTCGCCGGTGATGGTGACGTCCTCGGCACGGTAGCCCTGGTCGAGCAGCCAGCGGAACGCGTCGACGCCGTCGGCGACCGACTCGGCGATCGGCTCGTAGGGCATCTGGCGGTAGCCGACGTTGAGCACCGGCTGGCCGGACGCGTCTGAGATGCGCGAGACGAGTCGGCGGTGCGTGTTCAGCCCGCAGGTGAGGAACGCGCCGCCGTGGAAGTACAGGATCACCTTGGGGTTGCCGCCGTGGATGTCGCGCACGTCCCGCGCGAGCACCAGCTCGCTGCCGCAGCGCGCGAGGTCGACCGTGCGCCAGCTCGTCCCCTCCTGCACCGGCAGGAGCCGAGCGGCGTGCTCCAGCAGGTTGGGCGGGAAGAGGTCGAACGGCAGGCGCGTCCACAGGTCGAGGAGCGGGCGGACCGTGTGCCGCAGGCCCAGACCGAGGACCTGGGACTGCAGGCTCGCGCCCTCGACGAACCGAGCCTCGGCCGCCAACGACAGGTGGCCCACGGCCCCGGCTCGAGCGGATCGGCGATCCGTGGTGCTCCCCATGTGACTCTCCCGTCGTCATGCAGTGTTCACGAATATGTCACACCCGGTGACCTGCGCCACACGAGGTCGTTACCTTAGCGGCAGCCCTTCCTCTGCCGCAGGAGATTGATCGCATGCCCTTCATGCCCCCCACGGACTCGATGTTCCTGCTGGCGGAGTCCCGTGAGCACCCCATGCACGTCGGTGGGCTGCAGCTGTTCCAGCCCCCGGAGGGCGCCGGCCCGGAGTTCGTGCGCGACCTCGTCGAGGGGTTCCGCTCGGTCGACCACATCTCGCCGACGTTCCGCAAGAGGCCTGCCGAGCCCGTCGGCCTCGTGGGCCAGACGTGGTGGGCGCAGGACGACGTCATCGACCTGGAGTACCACGTCCGTCACTCGGCGGTCCCGCCGCCGGGGCGGATCCGCGAGCTGCTCCAGCTCACGTCACGCTGGCACGGGTCGCTCCTGGACCGGCACCGCCCGCTGTGGGAGACGCACGTGGTCGAGGGCCTGCAGGACGGCCGGTTCGCCGTGTACAGCAAGGTCCACCACTCGATGGTCGACGGCGTCTCGGCGCTGCGGCTCATGCAGCGCTCCCTCAGCGAGGACCCGGAGCGGCGCGACTGCGTGCCGCCGTGGGCCCTCCCGTCCCGGCAGCGGCCGACCACGGAGGTGTCCCGACGGCTGCCCGACCCCCTCGGCGTGCTCCGGGGCGGTCTGGCGGTGGCCGAGGACGTGGCCGGGCTCCTGCCGGCCTCGATGCGGATCGTCAACCAGATCGTCCGCGAGGGCGACGTCACCCTGCCGCGAGCGCCCAAGACCATCCTCAACGGTCCGGTGGGTGGTGCACGTCGGTTCGCGGCCCAGTCGTGGGAGATCGAACGGATCAAACGGGTCGCCAAGTCCTCCGCCACCACGCTCAACGACGTCGTGCTGGCGATGGTGGCCGGTGCGCTCAGGGAGTACCTGCTCGAGCAGAACGCCCTGCCCGACGACCCGATGACCGCCATGGTTCCCGTCTCCCTGGCGCTGCGGGCCGAGTCGGCCGGGTCGACCGAGGAGGCGACCGGCAACTCGGTCGGCGTGATCGTGGTGAACCTGGCCACCGACGTCGAGAACGGTGCGACCCGCCTGGAGGAGATCGCCTACTCGTCCAAGCGGGCCAAGAAGATCCTCGGTGGCCTGTCCCCGACGCAGATCCTCGCCTTCTCCGCCCTGCAGATGGCGCCGTTGGCCCTCACGCCCGTGCCCGGCTTCGTCCGGTACACGCACCCGCCGTTCAACGTCGTGATCTCCAACGTGCCCGGGCCGACGAGCCCGATGTACTACAACGGCGCCAAGCTCGACGGCATGTACCCGGTCTCGATCGTGCTGGACGGGCAGGCCATCAACGTGACGCTGTGCAGCCGGGACCGCTACCTGGACTTCGGCATCATCGGGTGCCGACGAAGCGTGCCGCACCTGCAGCGTCTGCTCACCCACCTCGAGACGTCGCTCGCCGAGCTCGAGACGGCCTGGGGCTGACCGGGGGCCGTCCTCCCGGGTCTCGGGGAGGACGGCCCGTCGGCGGGTGACCGGTCCGGTCCGGGTCAGCAGTCCGGGCGGTCGACGAACTGAGAGCCGTCCCAGTACTTCGAGTCCGTGAGCTCGCGGTTGGTGAAGTCCACCTCCGCGGAGCCGCCGATCTCGCCCAGCAGCTCGCCGCTGATGTTGATGCCGTAGGTGTTCGGGTCCTGGGAGTAGGTGTTCTCCGTCATCGTGCCGAAGTCGCGGGCGGCGTTGATGAAGTTGCTCGTCGCCAGCGGGTTGCCCGTCAGAGCCGCCAGGATCGGGGCGTCCTGGAGCGGGTCGCCCGTCAGCGGCACGGTGGCCTGGTACTCCTTGTAGGTCTGGTCGTCGGAGTTGGAGGCGATGTCGCCGGCGTCGGCGCCGTAGGACACGCCCATGGTGAGCGTGACGCTCTCGGGCTTGCCGTCCTCGTCCATGTTGAGTGCGTAGAGACCGTCGCCCGATGCCGTGGCCGAGGCGTCGACCCCGGTGAAGGTGCCGAAGGCGTCACCCTTGACGGAGCTGCGGTAGTAGGCCACGTAGCCGTCGGGGGTGGTCTTCGCGCCGAGGTAGGCGCCGGCCTCGACCCGCACCCCGGCGCCGACGACGATGTTCGACGCCGAGGCCGACGCGTTGCCCTCGATGCCACCCTCCACGAACTCCTCGTCGGCGTCGGGCACGCCGTCGACGAACTGGTCGAGCAGGCTGTTCAGCGGGTTGGGCGGGCCCTCGATGTCGCCCAGGATGGGGATCTTGTTGATGCCCGGGACGTCGGCCGGACCGGGGATCTCGGGGGCGACGGAGTCCTTGATCTGGTCGGCCAGGAGCCCGTTGAGGATGTCGTCGACCCCCGCCTCGTCGTCGGCGTACCAGGTCCGACCGGTCCGCCCGGCGAGGAGGGCCTCGGCGGTGGCCGAGGCGACGGCGCCGTACTTCTTGCCGTCGAGGGTCACGCTGACGTCGATGCCGGGCCCCACGCCGATCCCGACCTTGCCGAGGTCGACCTCGGAGACGCGGTACGTCCCGTCGGACAGCTCCTCGACGAGCAGCTCCTTGCCGACGGCGACGGTCACGATGAAGGACCCGGTGACCTTGACGCTGCCCTTGTCCGAGCCCACCACGCACGGGGCGTCGGGGATGCGCTCCTCGGGTGTGGGGGTCTCGCGCGGCGGCTCGCAGTCACCGCCGCCGGCGATGTTCAGGATCTGGCAGATCCGGTAGGACACCTCGGCCTTGAGCTGCGGGCTGGTCTGGACGATCGTGCCCGTGGTCGCGAGCACGAGGATCGAGGCGAGCACGATGACGCCGACGAGCTCGAGGGAGCCTTGGCCGCGCTCGGAGCGGCGGGTGCGAAGGAACATGTCGAGGGCCTGTCAGGTGAGATCCGGGGGGGTGCCGCGAGCGTAGGAAGCCCGGCGACTCGGGCGCCCGGGCCCTGGGACCCCGCCGGGTCCCATCGAGGGCCCAGCCCACGAGGGCCCCGCGCGGCGCGACGACGGCGCCCCTCCCTCTGCGGGAAGGACGCCGCCGTCGCGGGTGCCGTGCTTCGAGGCTCAGCAGTCGGGGCGGTCCACGAGCGCGTTGCCGTCCCAGTACTGGGAGTCCTCGAGCTCGCGGGTCGTGAAGTCGCCCTTCACCGATCCGCCGTAGTCGCCGATGAGGGACCCTCCGATCGTGAGCCCATAGGTGTTCGGATCCTGGGAGTAGGTGTTCCGGGTGATCGTGCCGTCCTCCTTGGCCCGGTCGATGAAGCTCTGCAGCATGGCCGGGTTGGTCATCTCGGCCAGGATCTGGGCGTCCTCGAGCGCGTTGCCCGTCAGGGGGACGTTCATCTGGGTCTCGACGTACTTCTGGTCGTCGGTGTTGGAGCCGAGGTCGCCCGTCTCGGCGGCCAGCGTGTAGCCCGTGGTGAGCGTGACGCTCTCGGGCTTGCCGTCCTTGTCGAGGTTGACCGCGAACAGCGCCTCGCCCGAGGCTCCTGCCGACGCGTCGTCGAGACCCGCGGTGGCGAAGACGCTGCCGCCGACCTTGCCCTTGTAGTAGGCCGTGTAGCCGTCCTTCGTCTTCTTGGCACCGAGGTACACGCCGAGGTTGACCTCGCCGCCCGCGCCGGCGGTGATGCCCGAGATCGAGGCTCCGGCGTTGCCCTCGAGCCCGCCCTCGACGAACTCCTCGTCGGGCTCGGGCAGGTCGCCGATGATCTGCTCGAGGATCGCGCGGGTGGGGTTCGGCGGACCGCCGATGTCGCGGATGCCGGGAAGACCGCCGACGATCGGGATGTCCTTCGGGCCGGGCAGGTCGGGAGCGACCGTGTCGAGCACCTCCTCGGCGATGAGGCCGTTGAGGATGTCGTCGACCTCTCCCTGGTCGTCGGCGTTCCACGTGCGTCCGGTCTGGCCGGCGAGGATCGCGTCGGCCGTGGCGATGGCCACGGCGCCGTACTTCTTGCCGTCGAGAGTCACGCTCACGTCGAGTCCCGGCCCGACACCGATGCCCACCTTGCCGAGGTCGACCTCGGTCACGCGGAACGTCCCGTCGGAGAGCTCCTCGATGAGCAGCTGCTTGCCCGCCGTCACGGAGACGACGAACGCACCCGTCACCTCGACGCTGCCCTGCTGGGATCCCACGACGCACGGCTCGTCCGGCAGTCGGTCCTCGGGGGACCGGGGGGCGTCCGGGGCCTCGCAGTCGCCGCCGCCGGCGATGTTGAGGATCTGGCAGATCCGGTAGGACACCTCGGCCTTGAGCTGAGGGCTGGTCTGGACGATCGTGCCGGTGGTGGCCAGCACGAGGATCGAGGCCAGGACGATCACGCCGACCAGCTCGAGTGAGCCCTGACCGCGCTCGGAGCGCCGCTTGAGGAACATGGTGACGACCTGTCGAGTGGTGTTGGGGGGAGAGGAGCAACGCCAGGATAGGGACCTCCTGCCCTGTCACACCCGGGCCCGTGGGCCCGGTACGGGCCCTAGGTGGACCCAGATCGGCGCCCGCGACCCACCCGTCAGCAGTCCGGGCGGTCGGCCATGCGGGTGCCGTCCCAGTACTGCGCCTCCTGGAGGTCGCGCGTGGTCAGGTCGCCGGAGATGTCGATGCCGATCTTGGGGCCCAGACCGGCCTCGCCGCTGTAGCCGTAGGTGTTTGAGTCGTCCTCGAAGACGCTGCGCGTGACCGTGCCGCGTTCCTGCGCCTCCCGGACGAAGTCGTCCGCGGTCAGCGGGTTGCCGAGCATCGCGAGGACGCGAGCGTCCTCCGTGACGTCACCGGTGAGCGGGATCTCGACGGTGACCTCGGTGTACTGGTCCGCGTCGCCCTCGGTCGTGTACTGGATGTCCGCCTTGCCGGCGATGCCGGAGGTGACCTTGACCGACGTGGGCTTGCCGCTCGAGTCCGTGTTGATCTCGATGAGGCCGTCGACCTTGCCGTTGAGCTGGCCCTCGGCGACGAGGAGGGTGCCGAACGCACTGCCCTCGAGCTCGGTCCGGTAGTAGGCGGTGTAGCCGTCAGGCGTCTTCTTGCCTCCGAGGTAGCCGCCCAGCGAGACGTCCGCCCCGGCGCCCGCCACGATCGCGGTGGCGGAGGCCCCGGCCTCGCCCTCGATGCCGCCCTCGATGAACTGCTCGTCCGGATCGGGCAGGTCGCCGCCGACGAGGTCCTTCGCGACGCTGTTGATCGGGTTGGGCACGAGCCCGAGGATCTTCTTGGGCGCGACCGCGTCGACGACCTTGCCCTTGGTCATGGTGCTCATCAGGTCGTCGAGCTCGTCCTGGTCCTTGGCGTACCAGGTGTTGCCCTTCTCGCCGGCCAGGAGGGCCGAGGCGTCGGCGGACGCACCGTAGCCGTAGTCGACGCCGTCGATCGTCACCGTGTTCTCGGCGCCGACGCCCGCCGTCACCCCCAGGCCCCCGGAGTCGACCTCGGTCACCTTGAACGAGCCGTCCGACATCTCCTCGACCATGTACTTCTTGCCCGCGTTGCCGGTGAAGAACGTGAACGAGCCGCCCACGCTCGCCTCCGTGCTCGTCGAGCCGGCCAGGCACGGGTCGTCGGGCAGCCGGTCCTCCGGGCTGGGCACCTCGGCCTCCCCGGGCGCCTCGCAGCTGCCGCCGCCGGCGAAGTTCAGGATCTGGCAGATCCGGTACGAGACCTCCGACTTGAGCTGTGGGCTGGTCTGCACGATCGCGCCCGTGGTGGCGAGGACGAGGATCGACGCGAGGATGATGACGCCGACCATCTCGAGGGAGCCTTGACCGCGGTCGGGGCGTCGGGGCGAGAGCAACATGGGTGAGACCTGTCCGTGGGGATCAGAGGGAGATGACGATGCTGGAGACGAGGACCAGTGCGACGAGGGCGACGACCAGCAGCCCGGCTCCGATGTAGACGAAGATCCGGCCACCCTGGACGAACGTGTCGATGGCGCCCCGCGAGGGTCGCTGGGGGTCGTAGAGGACGGGCACGGCCGTCCCGGGCGAGGGCCCGAGTGGCTGCTTGACCGATGAGGTGTGCTGGTGCACCTCGCCGTGCTGGTCCTGCCACTGGAAGGTGGGGTAGATGGAGGTCGTGCCGCGGTCGGCGCGGCCCGTCCGCCGATCGACGACCACCCCCGTCGTCCGTGTCCACCCGCGCATCATCCGGGTGCGGACGATGCCGATCGTCAGGAACACGGTCCCGAGCAGTGCCGGGATCCCTGCGGCGAGGACGGGCGCGAGCGCGGCATCGGACACGGGTCAGCCCTTGGAGGCCTCGGCCTTGACGACGACGGTCGACAGGACCTCGGCGGGTACGTCCTCGGAGTCCGCGGACAACGCGGTGACCTGCACCTGGGTGCCGTCCGCCAGGTCGAGGACCAGCGTGCGTGTGGCCAGCTCGGGCGTCACGGCGGGCGAGGCGGAGGCCGACGGAGAGGCGGTGGGGATCGGCGCCTGAGCCTCGTACTCGAGGAAGTAGGCGCTCGAGGCCTTCGGCCAGACGATCTCCTGCGGCTCGATGTTGCGTCCGCCGAGCGTGGCCATGGCCGAGATGGCGAGGGCCTGGGCCGCCTTGTCGGCCGGCTGCTGCGGGTCGGTGATGACCCGGACGTCGACGCCGCCGGTGGCGATGCCGTCCTGGACCTGGCCGCGCCAGACGGTGGACGTGATGTTGTCGGCGGGCTGGGCCTCGGGCTGCTTGTCCCAGTCCGAGGGAACGGCGATGCTGACGGCGCCCAGGTCCGTCTCGGTGAAACCGGACGGCGTGCCGTCGGCGGGCTGGATGACCTGGTCGTCGGGCACGGTGGCGGTTCCCTCGGAGTCGGAGTCGGAGCCCGAGCAGGCGCTCAGGGCGAAGGCGGTCGCGACGAGTGCGGCAGCGAGTCGGAGGTTCATGGGACTCATCGTCTCATCGCACCGCGTTGCCGCTGGTGCGGCTCAGCGCGAGCACGAGGAGGAAGGCGACACCGGCCCACAGGACGAGGTCGACGAGCGCGGCCGCCAGAGGGAGGTCGCTGACGAGCTGCCCGGCGAACGACGCCCCAGCCCAGCTGGAGAAGTTGAAGACCCAGCCGATGACGAGGCCCAGGAACAGACCTTCGGGGGCGTCGTCGGGGCGCATGCGGGTCCACCAGATGAAGGCTGTCACGGCGAGCGCGGCGATGACGAGGAAGCTGCGCGTGATGACGCCGCTGGTGACCGAGGCCTGGTCGACGGCGACCACACCTGCGATGACCGCGGCGACCATGGTCAGGACACCGGCCGTCAAGGCAGTGCCGAGGACGATCATCGGTCGCATGGTGGCTCCTAGGAAGAGGGCGACCCCGCAGGGTCGTGGTCGTGGCGAGAGGGACGTCAGGAGGGGAGAGCCGGCAGCTGCCGCGCTCTCCCCGTCCCGATGGGCTGGTGTCAGCCGGCGTTGAGGATCTCGGAGATCTTCTCCTGGATCTTGCCGGTGATCTCGCCGGGGTTGATGGCGGCGACGATGGCGCCGACGAGCAGGGCGGCGATCACGACGATGCCGACG
>NZ_LMNM01000002.1:0-833489 GCF_001423365.1 Aeromicrobium sp. Leaf291 | reverse complement strand
GATGGTACTGCGTGGGAGACTGCGTGGGAGAGTAGGACGCCGCCGGACAATCATTAGCGCGAGGCCGCTCCCTTCAGGGAGCGGCCTCGCTGCATTTCAGCAGGAGTCGGAATGAGTGAGCAGAAGGGCCCCCGTGGTGGGGGCGCAGGTCGTGGAGACGGCCGACGTGGATCGACCGGTGGTCGAGGCGGATCGAGCGGTCGGCCCGGTGCCGGCGGTCGGTCGGGCTCGGGCGGCCGTGGTCGTGACGAGAGCCCCCGTGGTGGGCGTCCTGGACAGGGGCGTTCGGACGGAGGGCGGCGAGGCGACGGTGCAGGGCGCCCGGAGCGTCGTGACACCCGGGGGCGACCCGGGACGGGCGGCACCGGCCGTCGTCCCGAGCGCGAGGAGCGCACGGTCGACCAGGTCGTCTACGACGGTCCGCCGATCCCGGACGACGTGTCGGCGAAGGACCTGGACCGGTACGCCCGCGACCAGCTGCAGAACCTGCCGGCCAAGCTCGCCGACCGGGTCGCGCGCCACCTCGTGATGGCGGGGCTGCTCGTCGCCACCGACCCGGAGACGGCCTACAAGCACGCGCTCGCGGCGCGGGCCCGAGCGCAGCGCAACGGCCTCGTCCGCGAGGCGTGCGGCGAGACCGCGTACGCCGCCGGCAAGTTCGCCGAGGCGCTGTCGGAGCTGCGCGCTGCGCGTCGCATGAACGGACAGCTGCTCTACGCGCCCATGATGGCCGACTGCGAGCGTGCCCTGGGACGACCGGAGAAGGCGCTGGCCTACGACACCCCGGACATCCGGGCCGCGCTGGACGACGCCGGCGGCGTCGAGCTGACCATCGTGGTCGCGGGCGCCCGACGCGACCTGGGTCAGGTGGACGCTGCGCTCCGTCTGCTCGAGACCGAGTCGCTGAACAGCAAGAACCGGTCCGAGTGGGTCGCTCGCCTGCGCTACGCGTACGCGGACACGCTCCTGGCGGCCGGCCGCCAGGAGGAGGCCGTCGAGTGGTTCCACCGGGTCGTGGCGGTCGACGGCAACAAGATCACCGATGCCGAGGAGCGCCTCTCCGCGCTGTCGTGACCTCTGCGCGCGAGCGCACCGCAGGGCCGGGCCGTCGTCCACAGGGACGATGCGCCCGGCCCTTCGTCGTCCACAGGGCTTGCCGGATGGCTGGGCTCGCGACGCCGACGCGGCCACGCTGGGGGGATGTCTGAACCACAGCACCACAACCAGGTGGCCCTGACCGGGCGGGTGTCGGGGACCCCGGAGGCACGCACGTTGCCGAGTGGCGACGAGATCGTCACCTTCCGCCTCGTCGTCCGTCGCACGAGGCCGCGGCGCGGCACGGCCCGGTCGGCGCAGACCGTCGACACGATCGAGTGCGTGGCCTGGTCGTCGCGCCTGCGTCGGACTTGCGTGCGGCTGCCGGACGGCGCGGTCGTCTCGGTCACGGGCGAGCTGCGTCGCCGGTTCCAGCGCGGGTCCGGCGGCGCCCAGAGCTGGTACGCCGTCGAGCTGACCACGTGCTCCCGGTCGCCGGCGGCTCAGTAGGCTCGTGCCATGCCGCTCCGGAGCACCGACGTCCCGCTCTGCGACCTGCACGACGTCGTGATGCTCGACCTCGACGGGGTGGTCTACGTGGGGGCCGACGCGGTCGACGGCGCTGCCACGGCCCTGCAGACGGCCGTCGAGCGGGGCCTCCGACCGGCCTACCTGACGAACAACGCGTCCCGGCCGGCCACCGTGGTGGCCGACCACCTGCGACGGATCGGCATGCCGGTCCCGGACGACGCCGACGTGGTCACGTCCGCACAGGCGGTGGCCCGTCTCATGGCCGCCGATCTCGCGCCGGGAGCACGGGTCCTCGTGGTCGGTGGCCCCGGGCTGAGGGAGTCGCTGGAGTCCGAGGGTCTGGTGCCGGTCGACGGTCCCGACGGCGAGCCGGTCGCCGTCGTCCAGGGGTTCCACCCCGACATCGGCTGGTCGGACCTCGCGGAGGTCGCCTACGCCGTCGGCCGCGGCCTGCCGTGGTACGCGAGCAACCGTGACCTCAGCATCCCCACGCCGCGCGGGACCGCGCCGGGCAACGGCTCGCTCGTTCAGGCGGTCGCCAACGCGACCGGCCTCGAGCCGGTCGTCGCCGGCAAGCCCGAGCGGCCCCTGTTCGACGAGTCGGTCCGGCGGACGGGGGCACGTCGACCCCTCATGGTCGGCGACCGGATCGACACCGACATCGACGGCGCCACCGCGCTCGACATCCCGTCCCTCGCCGTGCTCACCGGCGTCAGCGACCTCCAGGAGATCGCCGGCCTCGACCCGCGGCGTCGTCCCACCTACGTGGCGACGGACCTGCGGGGTCTCGTGGAGACCCACGAGCACGTGGCCGTCGACGGTGACGTGGCGCGGTGCGGTCGGGCTGCGGCCCGCCTCGACGGCGACGTGATCCGGCTGACCGACGGCGACCCTGCCGAGACCGCGTCGGTCCGCGCCCTCCTCGGACTCGCCTGGGCGACGCGCGACACCCGAGGGAGCGACGCCGACCTCCGACTCGTCGACGGTCTGGGAGGATGACGAGGTGAGCGAGCACAGCGACCGCCCGACCGTCGCGTCCCACGGCGACGAGGCACCCGACGTCGATCCCGCCGGCGATCCGGTGGCGGACCTCGTCGCGCGGGCCCGCGAGGCGTGCTCCGGCCACCCCGAGCTCCTCGAGCAGCTGGACCACCTCGACCGGCTCGACGAGGTCGAGCTTTCACGCCGACCCGAGGTGCTCGACGCCGCGCACCGCACGCTGCGCGAGGTGCTCGCCGGCGCGGGACGGCCGGACCCGCGATCGTGACCCGCCGCGTCCGGCTCGACTCCGAGCTCGTGCGACGCGGCCTGGCCCGCTCCCGGGACCACGCGGCGCAGCTGATCGAGGACGGCCGCGTGCGCGTCGGCGGTCAGCGCGCCACGAAGCCGGCCACCCAGGTGGGCACGGACCAGCCCGTCGTGGTGAAGGACGGCGACGACGCCGGCTGGGCCTCCCGCGGAGCCCACAAGCTCCTGGGTGCCCTGGCTGCCTTCGAGCCCGGAGGACTCGAGCTGGCAGGTCGACGCTGCCTCGACGCCGGTGCCTCGACCGGTGGCTTCACCGACGTCCTGCTGCGACGTGGCGTCCGGGAGGTCGTGGCGGTCGACGTCGGCTACGGCCAGCTGATCTGGAGGCTGCGGGACGACCCACGGGTCCAGGTGCACGACCGCACCAACGTGCGCGCCCTGACCCGCGACGACATCGACGGCCCCGTCGACGTGGTCGTGTCGGACCTGTCGTTCATCTCCCTTACCGTGGTCATGCCCGCGCTGACCGCCGTGTGCGACGAGAAGGGTGACATCGTGCTGATGATCAAGCCGCAGTTCGAGGTCGGACGCGGGAACCTGGGAAAGAACGGCGTCGTCCGCGACCCGGACCTGCACGCCGACGCCGTGCTGCGCGTCAGTGCTGCCGCCCTCGAGCACGGGTGGGACACCCGCGGGCTCGCCGCGAGCCCGCTGCCGGGCCCGGCGGGGAACGTCGAGTACTTCTGCTGGCTGCGGCACGACCCCGACGGTGACCCCCTCGAGCGTCGCGACGTCCTCGACGTGATCGGAACAGGGCCCCTGGGTGCCCGCCCCGACCAGGGAGGCCAGACATGAGCGCGCGCCGCATCCTGCTCATCGTGCACACCGCCCGCGCCGAGGCCACCTCGCTCGCTGCCCGGTTGGCGACCGACCTACGAGGGGCCGGGCTCGCCGTCTGCGTGCTGGAGTCCGACCTCGACGAGCTGCAGGCCGCCGGCATCGGGGAGGTCGGAGTGATCCCGGCCACCGAGGGCGCGGCCGCCGGGTGCGAGCTCGCGATCGTCCTGGGCGGTGACGGCACCATCCTGCGCGCCACCGAGATCTGCCGTGGCACCCTGACGCCCGTCCTGGGCGTGAACCTGGGTCACGTGGGCTTCCTGGCCGAGGCCGACGTCGACGACCTCCAGGCCGTGGTCCAGGGCGTCGTCGAGCGGTCCTACCGGGTCGAGGAGCGGCTGACGGTGGAGGTCGAGGTCACGGTCGGGGGCGAGGTCGTCGCCACGAACTGGGCCCTCAACGAGGCCACCGTCGAGAAGGCCTCCCGGGAGCGCATGCTCGAGCTGGTCGTGGAGATCGACGACCGACCGGTCTCCCGGTGGGGGTGTGACGGCGTGGTCTGCGCGACCCCGACCGGCTCGACCGCGTACAACTTCAGCGCCGGAGGCCCGATCGTGTGGCCCGAGGTGGAGGCACTGCTGCTCGTGCCGATCAGCGCCCACGCCCTCTTCGCCCGCCCGCTCGTCGTCTCGCCCGCCTCGACCCTGGCGATCGAGGTCGTGGGGGAGACCACCGCGGGGGTGCTGTGGTGCGACGGCCGCCGCGCCGCCGACCTGCCGCAGGGCGCTCGGGTCGAGGTCCGTCGCAGCGGTACGCCGGCGCGCCTCGCCCGGCTGCACGAGGCGCCGTTCGCGGACCGGCTGGTGCGCAAGTTCGACCTCCCGGTCGCGGGCTGGCGCGGCGCCGCCGAGCAGCGCGGGGTCGAGCGACGGGGCGGGGGTCGCTGATGTGGCAGCACCTGCGGCTCAGCTCCCTCGGCGTCATCGAGTCCGCCGAGCTCGAGCTCGACTCCGGCTTCACCGTCATCACCGGTGAGACCGGTGCCGGAAAGACGATGGTCGTCACGGCACTCGGCCTGCTGCGTGGTGGTCGCGCCGACCTCGGGCTCGTGCGTCACGGAGAGCGTCAGGCGCGTGTCGAGGCGAGCGTGGAGGTCGCGCCCGGCTCCACGGTGGGTCGGATCGTCGACGACGCCGGGGGAGCGGTCGACGACGACGTGGTCGTCCTGGGTCGCGTGCTGTCGGCGCAGGGACGGTCGCGGGCCTTCGCCGGCGGAGCGACCGTGCCCGCAGCCCTGCTGGCGGAGATCACCGACGAGCTGGTCGCGGTGCACGGGCAGTCGGACCAGCACCGCCTGCTGCGCGGACCGGCCCAGCGCGCGGCTCTGGACGCCTTCGCCGGTGAGCCGCTCGCGGACCTGCTCGCGGAGTACACCCCGCAGCACGCCCGGCTGAAGGCGGCGCACGCTCGGGTGCGCGAGCTCACGGAGCACGCCCAGGAGCGTGCCCGCGAGCTCGACCTCCTGCGCCACGGGCTCGCCGAGATCGAGGCGGTCGAGCCGCTCGAGGGCGAGGACGACCAGCTCGTCGCCGAGGAGGGGCGCCTCGCCCACGCCGAGGCACTCGCCCGGGCTGCCCTCGCGGCGCACGAAGGCCTGGCGGGCGACCACGGGACGGCCGCGCGCGACGTCGTGGCCGTCGCCACCGCGGCCCTCCAGGACGTCGCCGGCCACGACCCGACGCTCGACGACCTCACGACGCGGCTGCGCGAGGTCGGGATCCTGCTCGACGAGGTGTCTACCGACCTGAGCGCGTACGCCGACGGGGTGGAGGTCGACCCGGCGCGGCTCGCGGCCGTCCAGGAGCGCCGGGCGGCGATCGTCTCGTTGCAGCGCAAGTACGGACCCGGCGTCGCCGACGTGCTCGCGTGGCAGCAGAAGGCCGCCACGAGCGTGGAGGACCTGGACCACGACGACCAGGCCATCGCCGAGCTCGAGGACGAGATCGCACGGCTGACCCCGCAGGTCCACGACCTCGCGCGGCGGATGAGCGAGGTCCGGCGCGAGGCGGGGGAGCGGCTGGGCGCCCTGGTGTGCGAGGAGCTCGCCCAGCTCGCCATGCCGTCGGCCCGACTCGAGGTGGCGGTCCGCGTGGCCGACGACGCCGTCCTGTCCGCGCACGGCCTCGACGAGGTCGAGCTGCTGTTCGCCGCCAACAACGGTGCCGCGCCGCGGCCGCTGGCCAAGGGAGCCAGTGGCGGTGAGCTGTCGCGACTCATGCTGGCGCTCGAGGTGGTGCTCGCCGACCGGACCACGGTCCCCACGCTCGTCTTCGACGAGGTCGACGCGGGCATCGGCGGTCGCGCCGCGGTCGAGGTGGGCCGCCGGCTGGCCCGTCTCTCGCGCGGCCCCCAGGTGCTCGCGGTCACCCACCTGCCCCAGGTGGCGGCCTTCGCCCACCACCACTTCCACGTGACCAAGGACGACGACGGCAACGTCACGTCCAGCAGCGTGGTGCGTCTGGACGGCCAGGCGCGCGTCGACGAGCTCGCCCGCATGCTGGCCGGCCAGGACGACTCCGAGGCCGCCCAGGCCCACGCACGCGAGCTGCTGGACCTGGCGCGGCAGCAGTAGCCGACGCGGTGGTGGGCCGGGGACGCGCCGGGCCCGCGCTGCGCGGCCGAGGCGGGTCCCCGTGCCACGATGGACGACGATGTCTCGACGAACCCGCCCCTCCGAAGGTGCAGCCGACGACACGACCGACGACATCGTCGGCGTCGTGCGCTTCGCCCGCACCGGTGACGCCTCCTCCAAGGCGCTGCGCGACGGCGACATCGCCGTCGTCGACCTGCCCGACCTCGACCGCGGCCAGGCCGAGGCCCTCGTGGCCCGCAACGTCCGCGCGGTCCTCAACGCGGCGGAGTCCTCGACGGGCCGCTTCCCGAACCTCGGCCCCCAGGTCCTGGCCGACGCCGGCGTCACCCTCATCGACCACGTGGGCGCCGGCATCTGGTCGCGTCTGCGCAGCGGCGACACGGTGCGGATCGCGGACGGCAAGGTCTTCAAGGACGAGGTCCTCGTCGCGCAGGGCCACATGGTCGACGACGCGACCCGCTCCCAGCGGCTCGGCGTCGCCGAGCGCGACCTCGCCACCCGCCTGGGGTCCCTCACCGCCAACGCCTCGGACCACCTCGAGCGCGAGCGCGAGCTGCTGCTCGAGGGTGCGCGCATCCCGCGACTCCCGACCCGCCTGCGCGGTCGACCGGTCGTGGTGGTCTCGCGCACCTACGGATGGCAGGACGACCTCAAGCGGATCCGACGCTGGATCAGGGACTCCGGCGCCGTCGTCGTCGGCGTGACGGCGGGAGCCGACGCGTTGATCGACGCCAAGATCACGCCCGACGTCGTCATCGGCCACCTCGACGACCTCTCCGACCGGGCCCTGCGCAGCGGGGCCGACGTCGTGGTCGTGACGTCCTCGGGACGCAGCGAGGGGCACGAGCGGTTCGAGCGAGCCGGTGTCGACGTCGCGACGTTCACCGCCTCCGGTGCGCCGAGCGACCTCGCGATCCTGCTGGCCGACTCCAACGACGCACCCGTCATCGTCGAGGTCGGCGCACCCCGCGGGCTGGTGGAGTTCCTCGAGCGGGGCACCGCCGAGGTCGCCAGCTCGTTCGTCACCCGGCTGCGCGCGGCGAGCACGCTCGTCGACGCGCGTGCCGTGGCCCACTTCACCCGACGCACCATGCCCGCCTGGCCCGTGCTGCTCGTCCTGGTCGCGGGGGTGCTGGCCGTCGTCGCGGCGATCGGCGTCACCCCGACCGGTCGCGACTGGTACGACGCGCTGGGCGACAGCGTGAGCGATCTCCGAACCTGGCTCGAAGGACTGCTGTAGATGATCACCTTCCGGTACCACCTCGTCTCCATCGCGGCCGTGCTCCTCGCACTGGCCGCCGGTGTCGCACTCGGAGCGGGTGTGCTCGACGAGTCGCTCTCGGCACCCGAGGACGGCAGCGCGAGCACCGGCGGCGACGCCGCGCTGGCCTCCTTCGAGGACGGCTACGCGGCCCGGACCTCGTCCGGCCTCATCGACGGGTCGCTGGACGACCGCTCGGTGGTCGTGCTGACGCTGCCCGGCGCACGTGACGACGAGGTCGCCGGTGTGCGCCGTGACCTCGAGCGGGCCGGTGCCACGGTGACCGGGACCGTGGGCCTGACCGCCAAGCTCATCGACCCGGGCAACCGCCAGTTCGCCGAGAGCGTCGCCGAGGAGGCGGCCCCCGACGCCAGCGGCGAGGGGTACACGCGAGTGGGCGCAGCGCTCGGCAGCTCGGTGCTCGGCGATGCCGGCGGCGAGCTCGACGAGACGGCGCGCACCGTGGCGTCCGCCTTCGACGAAGGTGGACTCACGGCCGCCGAGGAGGCGCCCGACACCTTCGCCGACCTGGCCGTCGTCATCACCGGTCCGTCGCGCGTCGGTGACGCCGCCGAGGTCCTGTCGGGACTGGTCCGCTCGATCGCCGGCTCCGGCTCCGGTGCCCTCGTCGCGGGCCCGTCGTCGGCGAGCCGCGAGGGCGGGGCCGTCGACGTGGTGCGGCGGGAGGCCTCGCAGGTCTCCACCATCGACGTGATCGACTCCGCGGCCGGGCGCGCGGTCACGGCTCTCGCGCTGGCGCGGGCCGCCGAAGGCGAGACGGGCTCCTGGGGCACGTCGCGCAGCAACGACGGACCCGTCCCCGAGTAGCACGGAGCCGCGCGGCGCGTCGCGCCCGGGCTGGTCACGGGCGGGGTCGAGAGCGGCTACACTGGAATCCCGTGGAGCAGTGACGGCCCCGGCCGGCCCGCACGGATCGTCCGACACCCTCGCTGCGCCGCATCCAGGCCCACGACCACGGGAGTCACCTTGCAGGGCAGCGCCGTCACCAAGCACGTCTTCGTCACCGGCGGGGTCGCCTCCTCGCTCGGCAAGGGGCTCACCGCCTCGTCGCTCGGCCGACTGCTGAAGTCCCGCGGTCTGCGGGTCACGATGCAGAAGCTCGACCCCTACCTCAACGTCGATCCCGGGACGATGAACCCGTTCCAGCACGGCGAGGTGTTCGTCACCGACGACGGGGCCGAGACCGACCTCGACATCGGCCACTACGAGCGCTTCCTCGACGAGGACCTCGTGGGTCGCGCGAACGTGACCACCGGACAGGTGTACTCCGAGGTCATCGCCCGGGAGCGCCGCGGCGACTACCTCGGCGACACCGTGCAGGTCATCCCGCACATCACGAACGAGATCAAGGACCGGATGCTCGCCATGGGCGGGCCCGACGTCGACGTCGTGATCCACGAGATCGGCGGCACGGTCGGCGACATCGAGAGCCAGCCGTTCCTGGAGTCGGCCCGCCAGGTGCGCCACGAGATCGGCCGCGGGCACGTGTTCTTCCTGCACGTGTCGCTGGTGCCGTTCATCGGCCCGTCCGGTGAGCTGAAGACCAAGCCCACGCAGCACTCGGTCGCGGCGCTGCGCTCGATCGGCATCCAGCCCGACGCCATCGTCTGCCGCTCCGACCGCGAGATCCCCGAGTCGGTCAAGCGCAAGATCTCGCTCATGTGCGACGTCGACACCGAGGCCGTCGTGACCGCGAGCGACGCCCCCTCGATCTACGACATCCCCAAGGTGGTCCACCGCGAGGGTCTCGACGCCTACGTCGTGCGCCGTCTCGACCTGCCGTTCCGCGACGTCGACTGGACCGAGTGGGACGCGCTGCTGCGCCGGGTCCACCAGCCCGCCGACGAGGTGACCATCGCGCTGGTCGGCAAGTACGTCGACCTGCCCGACGCCTACCTCTCGGTGGCGGAGGCGCTGCGGGCCGGTGGCTTCGCCAACGACGCGAAGGTGAACCTGCGCTGGGTGCCGTCCGACGAGTGCGCGACCGAGTCGGGTGCGGCACGGCACCTCGGCGACGTCGACGGCATCTGCGTGCCCGGCGGCTTCGGCATCCGTGGCATCGAGGGCAAGATCGGTGCGCTGCACCTCGCCCGGACCCGCGGCATCCCGACCCTCGGCCTCTGCCTGGGCCTGCAGTGCATCGTGATCGAGCACGCCCGGAACGTGGCCGGCATCCCCGGGGCGAGCTCCACCGAGTTCGACCCCGACGCGAGCGACCCGGTGATCGCCACCATGGCCGAGCAGCACGCGTTCGTCGAGGGCGCCGGCGACCTGGGCGGCACCATGCGGCTCGGCCTGTACGAGGCCGCCCTGGCGCCCGGCAGCATCGTGGCGGGCGTCTACGGCGCCGACAAGGTCGAGGAGCGCCACCGGCACCGCTACGAGGTCAACAACGGCTACCGTGACCAGCTCGAGCAGTCCGGACTGGTCTTCAGCGGCACCTCGCCCGACGGCACGCTCGTGGAGTTCGTCGAGCTGCCGGCCGACGTGCACCCGTTCTACGTCGCCACGCAGGCGCACCCCGAGCTGCGCTCGCGTCCCACCCGCCCGCACCCGCTCTTCGCCGGTCTCGTGAAGGCCGCCCTCCAGCGCCAGCGCGAGACCCGGCTGCCCGTCGACGAGCCCGCCGCGCACGGCGTCGAGGCCGACGCAGGCACCCCGACGGCCTGACCGGATGACCCTCTCGTGAGCGCGCACCCGACCCTGCCGGGAGAGCTGGTCGACGACGTCGCCGATCGACCCGCCACGTGGCCGGTGGCCTCCAGCGATCGGGTCTACAGCAGCGCGTACCTCGACGTCGACGTCGACGTGATCGTCGACCCGCAGGGGGACGAGCACTCACGCGCCGTCGTGCGACCGAACGGCGCCGTCGGCGTGCTGGCGCTCGACGAGGACGACCGACTGCTGCTCGTCGTGCAGTACCGACACCCCGTGGCCGCACGGCTGGTCGAGCTCCCTGCTGGCACCCTCGACGTCGAGGGGGAGGAGCCCCAGGAGGCTGCGGCTCGCGAGCTCGCGGAGGAGGCCGACGTGGTGGCCGCCGAGTGGGCGCCGCTGATCTCGCTGCTGTCGAGCGCCGGGTACACGAGCGAGGCCTGCCAGATCTTCCGGGCCAGCGGTCTCAGCGCGGTCCCCGAGGACGAGCGGACCGAGCGGCGGGCCGAGGAGGCCGGCATGGAGCAGTGGTGGGTGCCCTTCGAGAAGGTCGTCGACGCCGTGCTCGACGGGAGCGTGCGCGACGCGACGATGTGCGCCGCGGTGCTCGCCGAGGCCGCCCACCGTCGGTCCCGATGAGCGACGGGTCCACGACCGGGACCGGCGACCTCGACCGCTCGATCCTGGACTACGTGAGCCACCTGGGGGTCGAGCGCGGCCTGGCCGCCAACACCTTGGCCAGCTACCGCCGTGACCTGCGGCGGTACCGCGAGCACCTCCACGGTGCCGACGTCCACGACGTCGCCGACGTCACCGAGACCGACGTGCTGGCCTTCCTGGCGGCCCTGCGCACCGGGAACGACGAGCATCCACCCCTGGGCGCCTCCAGTGCGGCGCGCGCCGTGGTGGCCGTCCGGGGGTTCCACAAGTTCTGCCTGCGTGAGCAGCTGGTGGCGCAGGACGTCACGGCCGCGGTCAAGCCGCCGCGACCGGCCTCCAGGCTTCCCAAGGCGCTCCCGCTGGCCGACGTCGAGGCGATCCTCGAGGCCTCCGGTGCGGCGGGCACCAGCCTGGCCAAGCGCGACCGAGCCCTGCTCGAGGTCCTGTACGGGACCGGGGCCCGCATCTCCGAGGCCGTTGGTCTGGACGTCGACGACGTCGACCTCGAGGAGGGCACCGCCCTGCTGCGCGGCAAGGGTGGCAAGCAGCGGCTCGTGCCCGTCGGATCCTTCGCCAGAGGTGCGATCACCGACTACCTGACCGTCGCGCGGCCGGGGCTCGTCTCGGTGACGGGCACCGGTGGCGCAGCCCTGTTCCTCAACGCGCGAGGTGGACGGCTGAGCCGGCAGAGCGCCTGGACGGTCCTGGTGCGCGCCGCCCGCGCGGCCGGCGTCGGGGTCGACGTCTCGCCGCACACCCTGCGCCACTCCTTCGCCACCCACCTGCTCGACGGGGGCGCCGACGTGCGCGTGGTGCAGGAGCTGCTCGGGCACGCCTCGGTGACGACCACGCAGATCTACACGCTCGTGACGGTCGACCGGCTGCGCGAGGTCTACGCGACGTCGCACCCCCGCGCTGGTTACTGAGTGCTGGTGACCGAGTGCCGGTCGCGGTGCGCCGGTCTTCGGGCGCCGGCTGCCGAGAGCCACCCACGGATCGCGATACAGTGACACGACGATCGCCGGGCAGGCGACCAACGCGGCGTGAAGGAGACAGATGAGCGACGACCTCGGGCCCACCGGACGCCCACGACCGGACTTCCCCGAGCCGTCCCCCCGCCGCGGTGGGCAGCCTGCGCAGATCATCGCGATGTGCAACCAGAAGGGCGGCGTGGGCAAGACCACGACCACGATCAACCTGGGTGCCGCCCTCGTCGAGGCCGGCCGTCGGGTGCTGCTGCTCGACTTCGACCCGCAGGGGTCGCTCACCGTCGGGCTCGGCTTCAACGCCCATGAGCTCGAGCAGTCGATCTACCACGTGCTGATGGACCGCGAGCTCACGCTCAAGGACATCGTCCTCGAGACCGCGGTGCCCGGCCTCGACCTCGTCCCGGCCAACATCGACCTCTCGGCCGCCGAGATGCGCCTGGTGACCGAGGTCGGTCGTGAGCAGGTGCTCGCCCGTGCTCTGCACCCCGTGCTGCACGACTACGACGTGGTCCTCATCGACTGCCAGCCGTCGCTCGGCCTGCTCACGGTGAACGCCCTCACGGCGGCCGACGGCGTGATCATCCCGCTCGAGTGCGAGTACTTCGCGCTCCGGGGCGTGGCGCTGCTCAAGGAGACCATCGAGAAGGTGCGCGACCGCACGAACTTCGACCTCAAGATCATCGGTCTGCTCGGCACCATGTACGACGGGCGCACCCTCCACGGCCGCGAGGTGCTGCAGACGCTCGTGCAGGGGTGGGGCGACCTGGTCTTCCACACCGTCATCCGGCGCACGGTCAAGTTCTCCGACGCCACGGTCGCGGGTCTGCCGATCACCGAGTTCGCGGGCGGGTCCCCGGGTGCCGCGTCGTACCGCCAGCTGGCCCAGGAGGTGCTGCATCGATGCCCCGACGCGTGAGCATGCCCGGGGCGGACGAGCTGTTCCGCCCCACCGCCCCCGCGTCGCAGGCCCGCAAGCCCACCGGCGGGGGTGCGGACGGCCCGCCGGCACAGGGGCGGGACGACGCGTCGCAGGCCCCGCCGCGTGACAGCGGGCGGGTCAAGCACGACGAGAAGATGACGGTGTACGTGACGTCGGCCGAGCTGCTGGCGATCGAGCAGGCGCGGCTCGGGCTGCGCGGCACCGTGGGGCGCAACGTCGACCGCGGCCGACTCGTGCGTGCCGCCATCGCGCTGGCCCTGGAGGACCTCGAGGTCCGGGGCGAGGAGAGCGACCTCGCCCGTCGCCTCGGCTCCGCATGAGCCTGCCGGTCGACGAGGCCGGCCTCGACACGGACGGCACGGACGGGGTCGACGAGGGGAAGGGCTTCCACGTCGACGTCGGGGTCTTCGAGGGACCGTTCGACCTCCTGCTCTCGCTCATCTCCAAGCACCAGCTCGACATCACCGAGGTCGCGCTCTCGACCGTGACGTCCGAGTTCATCGGCTACGTGCGCGAGCTGGGCGGCGACCTCGAGCAGACCACGCAGTTCCTGGTGGTCGCCGCGACGCTGCTCGACCTCAAGACCGCGCGGCTCCTGCCCCAGGCCGACGTGGAGGACGAGGAGGACCTCGCCCTCCTGGAGGCGCGTGACCTGCTGTTCGCCCGCCTCATGCAGTACCGGGCCTTCAAGCAGGTGGCGCGGTTCGTCGCGGACCGGCTGGCCACCGAGGGGCGCCGCCACCCCCGCCAGGTCGGTCTCGAGCCGCGCTTCGCGGCACTGCTGCCCGAGGTGATCGTGTCCGTCGGGCCGGACGAGCTGGCCGCCCTGGCCGCGCGGGCGCTCGAGCCGAGGCCCGAACCGATCGTCTCGCTCGCCCACCTGCACGCGCCCACCGTGAGCGTGCGGGAGCAGGCCCACCTCGTGGTCGACCGGCTGCGCCGCGAGCGGAGCACCACCTTCCGAGCGCTGACGGCCGACGCCGACCTGATGACCACCGTGGCGCGCTTCCTGGCCCTGCTGGAGCTGTTCCGCGAGGGTGTGGTCGGCTTCGAGCAGGCCACCCCGCTCGGCGACCTGCACCTGCGCTGGACCGGCACCGACGACGCGGACGTCGACATCGACGTCGGCGACGAGTTCGACGGCGGCCCGGTCGAGGAGCCCACCGCACCGACCACCCCGGAGGACGACGATGTCTGAGGACACGACCGAGACCCCGCTGGAGACCTCCACGCAGGACGGGACCTACGACGGGGGCCGTGAGGCCCCGGAGCCGGGGGGCCCGGCCTCGGACCCGTCGCTGCCCCGAGGCCCGCACGAGCTGGAGCTCGAGCTGCTGGAGCTGCGGCCGGCCCTGGAGGCCGTGCTCATGGTCGCCGACCAGCCACTCGACCACCTGACCCTCGCGCAGGCCGTCGGCCACCCGCCAGCCGAGGTCGAGGCGGCGCTGGGGGCGCTCGCCGCGGAGTACGACGAGCAGGCGCGCGGCTTCGAGCTGCGCAACGTCGGCGGAGGGTGGCGCTACTTCACCCGTGAGACGTTCGCCCCCGCGGTGGAGCGCTTCGTGCTCGACGGCCAGCAGGCCAGGCTCACCCAGGCGGCGCTCGAGACCCTGGCCGTGGTGGCGTACCGGCAGCCGATCAGCCGGTCGCGCATCTCGGCGATCCGCGGCGTGAACGTCGACGGCGTGGTCCGCACCCTCGTGACACGCGGACTGCTCGAGGAGGCCGGCACCGACAGCGAGAGCGGCGCCTTCCTCTACCGCACGACCAGCTACTTCCTCGAGCGGATGGGGCTGGCCTCCCTCGCCGAGCTCCCCGACATCGCGCCCATGCTGCCCGAGATCGAGGAGATGGACGACGAGGTCGTGTCCGTGACGGCCCCTGCGGACGCTGCTGGACCCGAGGACGCGATCGACGACCCGCAGCCCGAGGAGCAGGACGGCGCGCCCGCCCCCGAGTCCGACGAGGTGCCGCATGAGCAGCGGTGAGGTCGAGGGCGTGCGCCTGCAGAAGGTGCTCGCGCAGGCCGGCGTGGGCAGTCGGCGTCGCTGCGAGGAGCTCATGGCCACCGGCCGGGTGGAGGTCAACGGCGAGGTCGTGACGCAGATGGGGGTCCGCGTCGATCCGCTCGCCGACGTGGTGCGCGTCGACGGCCGACGCATCCCTCCGCCGTCGGACCACGTGTACCTCGTGCTCAACAAGCCGCGCGGCGTCGTCTCGAGCATGGCCGACGAGCAGGGGCGCCGGGACCTCACGGAGTTCGTGGCCGGCCGCGAGGAACGCCTGTTCCACGTCGGCCGTCTCGACACGGACACGTCGGGGCTGCTCCTGCTGACCAACGACGGCGACCTCGCCCACCGATTGGCCCACCCCTCGTTCGAGATCACCAAGACCTACGTGGCGCTCGTCGAGGGCGCCGTGGGCGACTCCGTGGGTCGGAGGCTGCGTGCCGGGGTGGACCTCGACGACGGGGCCGCCTCGGTCGACCGCTTCGTGGTGAAGGACCGCGGGCGGGGCCGTTCGCTCGTGGAGCTCGACCTGCACATGGGGCGCAACCGGATCGTGCGGCGGTTGCTCGACGCCGTCGGGCACCCGGTCGTGGAGCTCACGCGGACCAGCTTCGGACCGGTGCGTCTGGGCGGTCTGGCGGTCGGTCGGTCGCGCGAGCTGTCACGCGAGGAGCTGGGGGACCTCTTCGATAGCGTGGCCCCATGACGTCGCTGCCCCCCACCCTCGTCGTGGGCTGTGGCCTCATCGGCACCTCCGTGGCTCTCGCACTGCGTGAGCACGGGATCGACGTGCACCTCACCGACCGCGACCCCGAGCACGTCGCAGCCGCCGTCGAGCGGGGTGCAGGCAGTCCGGAGCCCGTGCGCGACCCCGCCCTCGTGGTCGTGGCCGTGCCGCCCGGTGCCACCGCGGCTGCGGTCCGCGAGGCGCTGGAGACCTTCCCCGAGGCCGTGGTCACCGACGTGGCGAGCGTCAAGGGCAGCGTCGTCCGCGCGCTCGACCGGACGGGTGGGATCGACCGCTACGTCGGCAGCCACCCGATGGCCGGCAGCGAACGGTCCGGTCCGCTGGCCGCCTCGGCGCGACTCTTCGAGGGCCGTCCGTGGGTGATCACCCCCGTCGACGGGGCGAGCGACGCCGCCGTCCGGCTGGTCGAGGAGGTCGCCGTCATGCTCGGTGCGGTCCCGATCGTCATGGAGGCCGACGCCCACGACCGTGCGGTCGCGCTCGTCTCGCACGTGCCCCAGGTGCTGTCGACACTGGCGGCGGCACGCCTCGTCGACGCGCCGCCGGCGCACCTGGCCCTCGCCGGCCAGGGGCTGCGCGACGTGACCCGCATCGCCGGCAGCGACCCCGCGCTGTGGCGCGACATCATCTCCACGAACGCCGCCGAGATCGGCCAGGTCCTCGGTGCCGTGCGCGACGACCTCGACGCCATGATCGCGGCGCTGGACGACCGCGACGCCGTCGGCACGGTGCTCGAGGCCGGTCGTGCCGGGACCCGGTCCATCCCCGGCAAGCACGGCGGGGACCCCGTCGAGCTCGTCGTGGTCAACGTCCAGATCCCCGACACGCCGGGGGCGCTGTCGCGGCTCTTCGCGCACGTGGGGGAGTCGGGCGTCAACATCGAGGACCTGCGCATCGACCACGAGCTCGGTCGTCCGGTCGGCCTCGTCGAGATCTCCGTCGCGGCCGATCGGGCCGACACCCTGGTGGAGCGCCTCGCCGACCAGGGCTGGTCGGCCTACCGTTGACCCGTCCCACCTCGTCCCTCACCCCGAACCAGCACCCCAAGGAGTCATCCCCTGTGAGCAGCACCCTCGTCGTCGCCGTCGACGGACCGTCCGGCTCGGGCAAGTCGAGCACCGCGCGGGGAGTCGCGACGCGACTGTCGCTGGCCTACCTCGACACCGGGGCGATGTACCGCGCCGTCACGTGGGCGCTGCTCCAGCGCGGCACCGACCTCGGTGACCCCGACGCCATCGCCCGCGACGCGGCCGATGTCCAGATCGTCTCGGGCACCGACCCGCAGGCCCCCACCATCACGGCCGACGGGACCGACGTGTCGCAGGCCATCCGCGAGGACGACGTCACGGCGCACGTGAGTCCCGTCGCGGCGGTCCCGCAGGTGCGGACGCTCCTCGTCGAGCTGCAGCGCCGGGTCATCGCGTCGGCGGACCAGGGCATCGTCGTCGAGGGACGCGACATCGGTTCCACCGTCGCGCCCGACGCGGCCGTGAAGGTCTACCTGGTGGCCGACGCCGAGGCACGGGCGGCCCGCAGGGCCGCGGAGCGCGGGGGCGCGGACCAGGAGGCCACGGCCGCCTCGCTCGCCGCCCGCGACCGGATCGACTCCACGCGCGCCACGTCGCCCCTGACCCGCGCCGACGGCGCCGTCCAGATCGACGGCACCCACCTGAGCCTGGAGGAGGTCGTCGACGCCGTCGCCGCCCTGGTGGAGGAGGCCCGGACGGCGTGAGCGAGCACCTCCTCTCCGCAGCGCGGGGGAGTCGCCCTCCACAGGGCCTCCCGGAGACCGGGCTGCGGGTGCTCCGACCGCTCGCGCGGCGGTACCTGGACCGCCGGTGGGACGTGCGTCAGCGCGGTGAGCACCGGGTGCCCGACGACGGTCCCGTGATCTACGCGAGCAACCACATCGGGTGGCTCGACGGTCCGCTGCTCATCCTGTGCACCCCCAGGCCGGCCCACGCCCTGGTGAAGGTCGAGGCGTTCGAAGGTCGAACCGGACGCCTGCTGCGGTTCGCCGGGCAGATCCCGCTGGACCGGTTCCGACGCGACGTCGGGGCCCTGCGGACCGCGGCGCAGGCGCTCGCGAGCGGCCAGTCGGTCGTCGTGTACCCCGAGGGCCTGCGCGGGGCCGGTGACGTGGCCCGGACGAAGGACGGCGTCGCCTGGCTCGCGATGGTGAGCGGCGCCCCGGTGGTGCCGGTCGCGATCTTCGGCACCCGAGCCCCGGGTGAGCCCTCCGAGAGCAGGCCCGAGCGTGGTTCTCGCATCGATGTCGTCTACGGTGAACCCTTACGGATCACGCCCGTCCCGTGGCCCCGCACGCGGGCCCACGTGGCCGAGGTCGGGCGTCGGATCACCGAGCACCTGCGGCACCACGTCGAGTGGGCCGCGGCCACCGGGCACCTGCAGCTGCCCGGCCCCCTGCCCCGAGGAAGTACCGATGTCTGACACCCCCGCCCGCGAGCCGGTCGACCCCGCTCTGCCCGTCCTCGCGATCATCGGCCGTCCGAACGTCGGCAAGTCGACCCTCGTCAACCGCATCATCGGACGCCGCGAGGCCGTCGTCGAGGACGTCCCCGGCGTCACCCGCGACCGCGTGCCCTACGACGCGGAGTGGAACGGCAAGGCCTTCACGGTCGTCGACACCGGCGGCTGGGACCCCGACGCACGCGGACTCGCCGAGCGCATCGCCGCCCAGGCCGAGGTGGCCGTCCAGGCCGCCGACGCCGTGCTGTTCGTCGTCGACGCCACGGTCGGCATCACCGACGCCGACGCGGCCGTCGTCAAGATCCTGCGGGCGGCCAAGAAGCCGGTCGTGCTCGCGGCGAACAAGGTCGACGACCAGCGCAGCGAGCTCGAGGCCGCATCGCTCTGGAACCTCGGCCTGGGCGAGCCCTACCCCGTCTCGGCCCTGCACGGTCGTGGCAGCGGCGACATGCTCGACGCCATCCTGGCCGTCCTGCCCGACGCGCCGCCGGATCGCGACCCCGAGCTCGGTGGCCCGCGTCGCGTCGCCATCGTCGGCAAGCCCAACGTCGGCAAGTCCAGCCTGCTGAACCAGCTGGCGGGGGAGTACCGCGTCGTCGTGGACGACGCGTCGGGCACCACGGTCGACCCGGTCGACGAGCTCGTCGAGCTGGGCGGTCGCGAGTGGCGCTTCATCGACACCGCCGGCATCCGCCGTCGGGTCCGCGAGGCCTCCGGACACGAGTACTACGCCAGCCTGCGCACGTCCACCGCGGTGGAGCGCGCCGAGGTGGCCGTCGTGATCGTCGACGCCAGCCAGCCGTTCACCGAGCAGGACATCCGCATCGTCACGTCGGTGGCGGAGACCGGCCGGGCCCTCGTCGTGGCCTTCAACAAGTGGGACCTCGTCGACGAGGAGCGGCGCTACTACCTGGAGCGCGAGATCGAGCGTGAGCTCGTGCAGGTGCAGTGGGCGCCGCGGATCAACTTCGCGGCCCGCACGGGCTGGCACGTCGACCGTCTGGTGCGGGCGCTCGACGCCGCGCTGGAGGGGTGGGAGACCCGCATCGGCACCGGTGCGCTGAACGCGTTCCTCGGCCGCCTCGTGGCCGAGCACCCGCACCCGGTGCGTGGTGGCAAGCAGGCCAAGATCCTGTTCGGCACCCAGGCGTCGACGGCGCCGCCCACGTTCGTCCTCTTCACGTCCGGCAAGCTCGAGGCCGGCTACCTCCGGTTCGTCGAGCGTCGGCTGCGCGAGGAGTTCGGGTTCGTCGGTACGCCCATCCACATCCAGCAGCGTCCTCGCGAGAAGCGCGGCAGGCGCTGACCCGAGGTGCCGCCGCGCTCACCCCTGCCGCCACGCCACGGGCTCGGTGCGGCCTGGGTGCGCACGCCCGACCACGACCGCACCTCTCCGGCCCCCGCGCCGACGCTGGGCGCGTGGTTGCGCGACCGGTTGCCCGAGCGGGTCGACGTCGAGGCGATGCTCGAGGCGGGTCGCTTCGTGCTGGGCGACGGCACACCGCTCGTCGGTGACGAGCCCTACCGCCCGCACACGTTCGTCTGGTTCCACCGCGACCTGCGCGACGAGCCCGAGGTGCCGGGCGACATGCCGGTGCTCCACGAGGACGACCGGCTGCTCGTCGTCGACAAGCCGGCCTTCCTCGCCACGATCCCGCGCGGGCGCCACGTGCGCCAGAGCGTCGTGGTCCGACTGCGCGACCAGCTCGGCCTGCCCGAGCTGACGCCCGCGCACCGGCTGGACCGGGTGACGTCCGGGGTCCTCGTGCTGGTCAAGGAACGGCGCTGGCGGGGCGCCTACCAGTCGCTGTTCGCCCGCCGGGAGGTGCAGAAGACCTACCTGGCGCTCGCTCGGCACGACCCCGGGCTCTCGCTCCCGCTGACCGTGAGCAACCACGTGCGCAAGGACCGGGGCACCCTGCGTGCCGAGGTGGTGCCCGACGCTCCGGTGAACGCGGTGACCCACGTCGACCTCGACGAGGTCCGCGGCGGGCTCGCGGTCTACCGCCTGAGCCCGGCCACGGGCCGCACCCACCAGCTGCGCCTGCACCTGTGTGGGCTGGGTGTCCCGATCGTCGGGGACCCGCTCTACCCCGACGTGCTCGACCTGCCCGTCGACGACATGAGCACGCCGTTGCAGCTCCTCGCCCACACGCTGTCCTTCGACGACCCGGTCGACGAGCAGCCACGGACCTTCACGAGTCACCGGAGCCTGCCGCTGACCGTCGGTGACCGATGACCTCGCGCCGGGGCGCCGTGCCGTGTGGGGTAGGGTTGCGGAGGTTCATCGGGCTGTAGCGCAGCTTGGTAGCGCACCTGACTGGGGGTCAGGGGGTCGCAGGTTCAAATCCTGTCAGCCCGACCGAGGAAACCGCAGGCCAGAGGCCGTTCCCGCTCGTCGCGGGGGCGGCCTCTGCCTCGTTCTCAGCCCGTTCCTGCGCCGGCACGGGACATCGAGAGGGAGTGGACGATGAACAAGGACGACGACCTCACGCTGACCGTGGGCCGGGAGACGCTGGTGATCCGCCAGCGCTACGAGACGTTGAGCATCGTCAACGACGTCCTCGTCGCCCTCTGGTTCCTGGTCGGGAGCATCCTGTTCCTCTGGGAGTCCACCACCACGATCGGGACCTGGTTCTTCGTGGCCGGGAGCGTGGAGCTGCTCGCGCGGCCGCTCATCCGACTTGCGCGGCGCGTCCACCTGCAGCGCGCCGGCGATCCCAGCGGCCGGGACGACTTCCTCGACGGGTGATTCACTCGCCCGGTGACGCCCGGCCCGGGTGAGGGGGACTCCGCGCACGACGGAGCTGCGAGGGCGTCGAAACAGGAACGACATCACCGCTTATCGCGGCTTTGTTCCGGACGTGACCAGCCTGAAACGACAGCCAGGCTGACTTGAGTCATGGCCCGCTCGCAGCTCGACTCCCATCGCCACATCGGTGCGCTGCCGGCCTACCCGTTCTACGGGGGCCCGGCTATCCGCGCCGACGTCACGGCGAAGGCGACCGTCGCCGAGTTCGTCGCCACCCTCGACGCCGAGGGCACGGATCGGGCGCTCGTCCTGCCCAACTACGGCGTCCCCGTCCCCGACGCGGCCTTCGACCTCAACCCCCTCGCGATCGAGGCCGCGCAGAAGGACGACCGCATCAGCTGCGGCCTCTGGGTCTCGCCGAAGGCCTCGGACGCCACCCGCAACGACGCCGCGCTCGCGCTGGTGGGGGAGCAGGGCGTGAAGGCGCTCAAGACGAGCTTCCTGCTCGGAGGCAGCCCGTCCGACCCCGACTGCGCCGAGCAGATCGACCGCATCTTCACGACGGCAGCGGCCCACGACCTCGTGGTCCACGTGCACACGTCGCCGGGCGCGGCGTCCGACGTCGACGAGGTCGGCACGCTCGTGGAGCGGTACGGCGACGACACCAAGATCCACCTGGTCCATCTCGGTGGTGGCATGAGCGGCCACATGAAGCTGATCGGCGGTCGTCTCTTCGACTGGATCGAGGCGGGCAAGCAGGTCTACACCGACACGTCGTGGACCATCGGCTTCGCGCCCGCCTGGCTGGTCCAGGAGATCGAGAGGCGCGGCGTCGGCCACGACCGCATCCTGTTCGCCACCGACGCCCCGTGGGGCGACTTCGAGGGCGAGCACGCGCGCCTGTCCGCCGCGGCCGGCGACGGCGAGCTCGCCGACCACTTCTTCCGCCGCAACTTCGAGGCGCTCTACGGCACCTAGCCCCCAGTCCCTGGACCACACCGACGTGGCGCCAGTGCACGACCGACCGCAGGACCCGACCGCAGCACCGATCATCAGGAGAACCCGCATGACCGACATCGACGACCAGATCGCCGAGAACATCGCCAAGTCGCTCGCCGAGATCCCGCACCCCTCGCAGCCGAAGGGCACGAACCTCTACGGCTCGACCAAGCTGTTCCCCGACTACCAGGCCGAGGACGGCGAGTCGTACTTCACGCTCGTGCACGGCATCCCGCACGAGTCGTCGGTCAGCTTCGTCGCGATCCTGCAGGCCACGCGCGCCCTGCGGAAGGGCTTCGACTCCGCGATGTACTTCTACGGACCCGGCACGCTCGCCTGCATGGCCACCCGCGGCTTCCCGACGACCGGGGACGCCGGCTTCCCGGGCGAGCTCAACATGAACGCCTCGCTCGAGACGTTCATCGGGGAGGGCGGCACGGTCTACTGCTGTCGCTTCGGGCTGGCCCTGCACGGACTCCGCGAGGAGGACCTGATCGAGGGCGTCATCCCGGCGCACCCGCTCGACGTGCAGGACGCGCTGATCCACTACGCCCGCAAGGGCGCCATCATCAACTCGACGTACAACCTCTGAGGCGGCCGGGATGACCGCACCGTCCTCCGAGGAGACACGCACCAGCACGCGGGTCGACGTCGCGATCCAGGGCATCCGCCTGCTCGACGCCCCGCTCACCCGCCCCAACGGCGCGGGCCCGAGCGCCGACGGGCACGTGCTCCTCGACGGGATCGGTGCGGCCATCCCGCTCAACCCCCGCAGCCCCTACTCCGTCGACGGCGGACGTCTGCTGCTCGACGGCGCCGACACCGGGCTCGGTGTGGAGGCGGTGTCCAGGCCGGCCTTCTACGACCTGACGACCTCCGACGGCACCAGCATGGAGAAGATCGCCCGCCTCCACGCCGCGAACGTGCTCGCCACGACGGTCGTGCAGACCTGCATGCGGTACGACGAGTCGGACCGCTGCCGCTTCTGCGCGATCGAGCAGTCGCTGGAGCAGGGCACGACGATCGCGGTGAAGACGCCGCAGCAGGTCGCCGAGGTGGCGAAGGCCGCCCACGACCTCGACGGCATCACCCAGATGGTCATGACCACCGGCACCTCCCGAGGACGCGACCGAGGTGCGACCCACCTCGCCCGCTGCGTCCGGGCGGTCCGCGAGGTCCTGCCGGACCTGCCGATCCAGGTGCAGATCGAACCGCCGGCCGACCTCGCGTCGATCACCCAGCTGTACGACGCGGGCGCCCGGTCCATCGGGATCCACGTCGAGTCGATGGACGACGAGGTGCGGCGGCGCTGGACCCCGGGCAAGGCCACGGTGTCGATCGACGAGTACCGCGCAGCCTGGCGCGAGGCCGTGCGCGTCTTCGGGCACAACCAGGTCTCCACCTACTTGCTCGTGGGGCTCGGCGAGGACCCCGACGAGCTCGTCGCCGCGGCGCAGGAGCTCATCGACATGGGTGTCTACCCCTTCGTCGTCCCGTTCCGTCCGCTCGCGGGCACGCTCGCCACCGACGTCGACCACGCCCCGGCACCGGCCGCGTCGAAGGTCGGCTCGGTGACGATCCGCGTGGCGGCGGCGCTGCGTCGTTCCGGGATGGCCGGGTCCGACCAGGCCGCAGGCTGCGCCGCGTGCGGCGCGTGCTCCGCCCTCAGCTGCGAGGGGGCCTGACATGACCGTCGACAACGGGATCCTCACCGGCATCCGCCGTGTCCCCGTGGCGGCCACGGAGGCCTTCATCGTGGTCGAGGCCGGCCCGCCGGAGATCGACGCGTACCGACGGCTGCGACGCGAGGTGTTCGTCCGCGAGCAGGGACTGTTCGAGGGCCACGACCGCGACGACGCCGACGACGACCCCCGCACCGTCGTCCTCGTCGCCCGCACGACGGACGGCGAGGTGCTCGGCGGCGTGCGGTTGCACCCGGCGCCGCACGCGTCGACCGCCGGCCGCGACATCGGCTGGTGGCGCGGGAGCCGCCTCGCCGTGCTGCCGGCGGCGCGTCACGGCGTCGGCGTCGGTGCCGCACTGGTGCGGGCCGCCTGTGCCCGCGCCGAGGCGGCAGGCGCCCTGCGCTTCGACGCGCAGGTCCAGGCCCGGCACGCAGCGCTGTTCACGCGGCTCGGGTGGGAGGTCCGGGGCGACGTCGACCTGCTGGGGCAGCCGCACGTCCTCGTCGACTGGCCCATCGGTCGGGTCCAGAGGCTCGCGACCGCCACGAAGGCGCCGCTCGGTGCCCTCCTGGCCGGGCTCGACGGGCCGGCCGGGTTCCGCGGGGACGACGGCGTCCCCGTGCCGGGCTCGGACTTGGTCGCCGCGTGCGACGCGATCCTGCCCTCGATGGTCGAGCGCGACCCCGAGTGGGCCGGCTGGTGTGCGGCGCTGGTCAACCTCAACGACCTGACGGCGATGGGCGCCGCACCGGTCGGTCTGCTCGACGCCGTGGGCGCCCGGGACGCCTCGTTCGCGCAACGCATCGTGGCCGGGCTCCGCTCCGCGGTCCAGGCGTGGGAGGTGCCCGTGCTCGGGGGCCACACCCAGCTTGGGGTGCCGGCCGCCCTGTCGGTCACCGCCCTCGGACGCACGTCGCGCCCGGTGCCCGGCGGGGGAGCGAGCCCCGGCGAGGCGCTGCGACTGACGGCCGACCTCGGCGGAGGCTGGCGACCTGGCTACACGGGAGCCCAGTGGGACTCCTCGTCGCACCGCACCGGCGAGCAGCTGCGAGCCCTGGGTGGCGTCGTCGGCTCCCTCGCGCCGACGGCGGCGAAGGACGTCAGCATGTCCGGCCTCGTCGGCAGCACGGGCATGCTCGCCGAGGCCAGCGGTGTCCGCGCCCTGGTCGACGTCGAGCGCGTGCCGACACCGCGGGGCGCCACGCACGGGGACTGGTTCACCTGCTTCCCCGGCTTCGCGATGGTCACCACGGATCGACCGACGGCGGACGCGGGCGACCTGCCCGGGTTCGTCACCTCAGAGGTCTGCGGCGAGATCACCGCCGGGGCCGGGGTCGGGCTGCGCTGGCCCGACGGAGTGGTGACGGAGGCCGTCCGCGGTCCCGTCACCGGAATGGGAGCAGCATGACCACCTTCGCAGCCGTCTCGGAGAACTTCGGGCGCGACGTCGACCAGAACCTCAGGCGCATCGCCGAGCTCGCAGCGTCCGCCCGCGGACGCGGGGTCGACCTGCTCGCCCTGCCGGAGGCCTGCCTCGGCGGCTACCTGTCCGTGCTCGGCCGGGGCCGGGACGGCAGCCACGACGAGCAGCCCGAGTCGCTGCCGCCCGTCATGGACGTGGAGGGTCCCGAGCTGCGTCGTGTCGCCGAGATCGCCGGCGACATGACCCTCGTCGTCGGCCTCTGCGAGTCCGACGGGGCCACCCGGTACAACAGTGCGGCGATCGTCACGGGGGACGGGGTGCTCGGCGTGCACCGCAAGGTGCACCAACCCCTCGGCGAGGGCTCCTTCTACGCGGCGGGCGAGACCTTCGAGGCGTTCTCGACGCCGGTCGGCCGCCTCGGCGCCCTGATCTGCTACGACAAGGCCTTCCCCGAGGCGGCGCGCGCCCTGGCCCTCGACGGGGCGGAGGTCGTGGCCTGCATCTCCGCCTGGCCGGCCTCCCGGACGGCGACGGCGGACGACCTCGCCGACGATCGCTGGACGCACCGCTTCAACCTGTTCGACAGCGCGCGGGCCCTGGAGAACCAGATCGTGTGGGTGGCCTCGAACCAGGTCGGCACCTTCGGCTCGCTGCGGTTCGTCGGGAGCGCGAAGATCGTCGGTCCCGGCGGCGACGTCCGGGCGACGACGGGGACGGACGGCGGCACGGCCGTCGCGAGTCTCGACGTCCGTGCCGAGCTCGAGGGTGCACGACGGGCCATGTTCCACCTCGGTGACCGGCGTCCGGAGACCTACCGGGAGCCCGTCCATGCCTGAGATGACGTTCTCGGTGCGCTGGCCCGACGGACGGATCGAGCCGTGCTACTCGCCCTCGCTCGTGGTGCACGACCACCTCGAGGTCGGCCGGACCTACGCCGTGGAGGAGTTCGTCCGACGTTCCTCCGAGGCGCTCTCGGTCGCGAGCGAGCGGGTCCGGGCGCGGTACGGCTTCGCCTGCAGCGCGTCCGACGCCTCGCGCGAGCGCATCGAGAACGCCGCGTCGGCGTTCGCCCCCGACGCGAGCGTCGAGGTCGTCGCGATGCACCCGCCCCTGCCAGGAGGACCCGCATGACCATCCCCGTCGCGATCGTCGGAGCCGGGCAGGCCGGGCTCTCCGTCAGCCACCACCTCATGGCGCGGGGCGTCGAGCACGTGCTCCTCGAGGCCGGCACGCCCGCCCACGAGTGGGCGGACAGCCGGTGGGACAACTTCACCCTGGTGACCCCCAACTGGCACTGCCGTCTCCCGGGCTACGCGTACGACGGGCCCGACCCGGACGGGTTCATGACCCGCGACGAGGTCGTCGCCTGGCTGGACGGGTACGTGCGCTCGTTCGACCCACCCGTCCGGGACCACACCCGCGTCGTGGAGGTCCGGGAGCGGGAAGGGGGCGGGTTCGTCCTCGACCTAGAGACCCCCGACGGCCCGGAGTCGATGGAGGCGCAGGACGTCGTCGTGGCCACCGGCGGCTACCACCGTCCGATCGAGCCGGCGTTCGCCCGGGCCATCGACCCGTCCATCGTCCAGCTGCACTCGCAGGAGTACATGCGGGCCGACCAGCTGCCGGCCGGTGCCGTGCTGGTGGTGGGGACCGGCCAGTCCGGTGCACAGATCGCCGAGGACCTCCACCTCGAGGGCCGCCAGGTCCACCTCGCACTCGGCAACGCACCCCGGGTGGCACGGACCTACCGCGGTCGCGACTGCATGACCTGGCTCGCCGACATGGGGCTCTACGACACGGCCGTGCAGCAGTACCCGGGCGGGCTCGCCGCGCGCGAGAAGACCAACCACTACGTCACCGGACGCGACGGCGGGCGGGACATCGACCTGCGCGTCTTCGCACGCGAGGGCATGCGTCTCTACGGTGCCGTCGTCGACGCCCGTGGCACCTCCCTCGACGTCGCGCCGACCCTGACGGCCTCGCTCGACGCGGCCGACGCCGTGTACACCTCCATCCAGCGGGACATCGATCGCTACATCGAGCGCGAGGGCATCGACGCCCCCGTCGAGGATCCGTACGCGCCTCCCTGGGCGCCCGCCGAGGACCCGACGTCCCTGGACCTCGCCGCCGAGGGGATCACGTCCGTCGTGTGGGCCATCGGCTACCGGCCCGACTACCGCTGGCTCCGCGTCGGGGTGTTCGACGGCACGGGACGACCCACCCACACGCGGGGCGTGACGTCGGTGCCCGGCCTGCACTTCGTCGGCCTCCCGTGGATGCACACCTGGGGGTCCGGGCGCTTCCTCGGCGTCGCGGCCGACGCCGGTCACGTGGCTGACTGCATCACGGGTGCCCTCCGCCCGGTGGTGCAGGAGGCCTGACGTGCGGATCGGCGCGGTCGCCGCCCACTTCGGGCGCGACCTCGACCGGGGCCTCGAGAAGATGCAGCGGATCGTCGACGACGCCCGGACGAGCGGCGTGGAGCTGCTCGTGTTCCCCGACGCCACCCTGGGTGGCTACCTCACCGACCTGCGGCACCCGTCCGCCGACGCGATGCCGCCCGCCCTGCGCGAGGACGCCTGGCAGATCGCCCGCGTCGTGGAGATGGCGGGCGACATGGTGGTCTGCTTCGGCTACACCGAGGAGACGACGCGGGGCGAGGAGGTCGTCCACCACAACGCGGCGCTCTGCGTGACCGGCGACGGGGTGCTCGGACGTCACCGCAAGGTGCACCAGCCCGCGGGCGAGGCGCTGGCCTACCGGGCGGGGGAGCGGTTCGGTGCGTTCGACACCCCGGTCGGCCGGCTCGGCATGGTGATCGACTACGACAAGACGTTCCCCGAGTCGGCCCGGTCGCTCGCCCTCGACGGCGCCGACGTCGTCGCCTGCCTCTCGGCCTGGCCGGCGAGCATCACGGACCGCGCGTCCCGTCTGCCTCAGGACCGCCAGTCACGGTTGTTCGACCTGTACGACAGCGCGCGGGCCGCCGAGAACCAGGTCGTGTGGGTGTCCTCGAACCAGACGGGGGTCATGGGCGGCCTGCGGTTCCTCGGCCAGGCCAAGGTCGTCGGCCCGGGCGGGGACGTGCTCGCCCGCACCTGGTCGAAGGGTGCCCTGGCGGTCGCCGAGGTCGACGTCCAGCACGAGATCGCCCGGTCACGCCGGATCCTCCACCACCTCGAGGAGCTGACGCCGAGCAGCTACGTCACCGATCGTCGGGGACGCTGATGCGCGTCGCTCTGCTCACCTACTCGACCAAGCCCCGCGGCGGCGTGGTGCACACCCTCGCCCTGGCCGAGGCGCTGGCCCGCCAGGGCTGCGACGTCGACGTCTGGACCTTGGCGCGCGGAGGTGACCGGACCTTCTTCCGATCCGTCGACCCGGCCGTCGGCGTCCACGCGGTGCCGTTCCCGGAGGTGCCGGCGGAGGGCGTCGGGGCCCGCATCGTCCGCTCGATCGACACGCTGGCCGCCGCGCTCGCCGACGTCTCCTACGACGTGGTCCACGCCCAGGACTGCATCAGCGCCAACGCCGTGCTGGCCGCCGGGCTGCCCTGCCTGCGCACGATCCACCACCTCGACACCTTCACCACCCCCGAGCTGGTGGCCTGCCACGACCGCGCCGTCGTCGAGCCGAGCGGGCACGTCTGCGTGTCGGAGACGGTGGCGATGGAGGTCGCGGCGCAGTTCGGCGTGCGACCGGTGGTCATCCCCAACGGCGTCGACGCCGCGCGCTTCGCTCGCGCGGCCGGGCCGGACGCCGCCGCCTCTCGAGGTCGGTGGCAGGAGGAGCTCGGACCGTACGTGCTCGCGCTCGGCGGCATCGAGCCCCGCAAGGGCAGCATCGACCTGCTGGAGGCCTTCGCGCTCATCCGCCGCCGACGCCCCGAGATGCGCCTGGTGTTCGCGGGCGGCGAGACGTTGTTCGACTACCGCGACTACCGCGCCGCGTTCGACCGGCGGGCGTCCGAGCTCCACCTGCAGCCCGCCCTGCTCGGCGTGGTCGACGACGACGAGCTCCCGTCCCTGGTGGCCGCGGCGTCGGCCATGGCGTTCGTGTCGACCAAGGAGGGCTTCGGTCTCGCCGCGATGGAGGCGCTGGCCGCCGGGGTGCCGGTCGTCGCCCGCGACCTGCCGGTGCTCCGCGAGGTCTTCGGTGACGCCGTCGTCTTCGCCTCGGACCTGATGAGCATCGCGGGATCGCTCGCAGACGTGCTCGAGAACCCGCCCGACCCGGAGGCCGGTCGGGTCCTGGCGCGCTCGTCGTCGTGGGAGGCGGCCGCGTCCGCCCATCTCGACCTCTACGCGCGACACGCAGGGCGGGCATGACGGTCAGCATCGGTCGCGCCCTCGACGTGCTGGCCCAGGAGGCACCCGACGCCGTGGCCGTCCGGCACGGCGACGTCACCATGACCCGACGCGAGCTGGACCTCGACACCACGCGCCTGGCGCGCCGGTGGTCCGACCGGGTGGGCCAGGACGACCTGGTCACCGTCGCGCTGCCGAACGGCCTCGACTTCGTGCGGGCCTGCTTCGCCGCCTGGAAGCTCGGTGCGACCCCACAGCCGTTGTCGACCACGATCGGGGCGGAGGAGCGTGACCGCGTCCTCGAGCTGGCCGGGCCGGCACTCGTGGTCGACCAGCCGATCGGCGTCGTGGACGGCGACGACGCCCCCGTGCCGGACCGGGTCGCGGCGTCGTGGAAGGCCCCGGTCTCGAGCGGGAGCACCGGTCGTCCGAAGCTCGTGCGCGCCGCCGCAGCGGGCACCGTCGACCCGCACGGGCCGGTCGCCGAGTTCGTCCCGCGCGACGCCGTGCAGCTGGTCGCCGGCCCGCTGACCCACGCCGCCCCGTTCGTCTACGCGATGCGGGGCCTGATGACGGGTCACGAGGTGGTGCTGATGTCGGGCTTCGACCCCGACGCGTGGCTCTCCCTCGTCGCCGAGCACCGGGTGACCTGGGGGATGCTCGTCCCGACGATGATGCACCGCATCCACCGACTGGGTCAGGACCGTCTCGACGCCGCCGACGTCTCGTCGCTGGACTCGGTGCTGCACCTCGGGGCGCGGTGTGCGCCCTGGCTCAAGCGCGCTTGGATCGACTGGCTGGGGCCCGACCGGGTCGTCGAGGTCTACGCCGGGACCGAGTCCCAGGGGATCGCGACGATCTCGGGACGGGAGTGGCTCGACCACCCGGGGTCGGTCGGTCGGGGCTGCGGCGGCTCCCGGTTCCGCGTGGTCCGGCCGGACGGGTCGGACTGCGACCCCGGCGAGGTCGGCGAGATCGTCATGCGTCGGGACGCGCCCACGTACGAGTACGTCGGCGCCCGACCGCAGGTGCGCGACGGCTGGCACACCCTGCGCGACAGCGGCCACCTCGACGCCGACGGGTACCTCTACGTCAGCGACCGCCTGGACGACGCGATCGTGACGGCCGGGGGACCGGTGCAGCCCGCCGACGTCGAGCAAGTGCTCGATGCCCACCCGGACGTGGCTGGATCCGTGGTCGTCGGACGTCCCGACGAGGAGCGCGGCGAGGTGGTGCATGCCGTCGTGCAGACCACCGCGAGCGTCGCGGAGCTGACCAGGTGGGTCGCCGGTCGGCTCGACCGGGAGAAGCGCCCACGCTCATGGGAGGTCGTCACGGAGTCGCTCCGGTCCGACACCGGGAAGGTGCGGCGGCGCGACTGGCGGGAGCGGTACGTCACCGCGGGGGCGCATCGGGGCGACCGTCGCGGCGAAAGTGACGAAAGTCCTGCAGCGCCCGGGACCTTCGCCTAGGCTCGCACCGACGTCGTGCCGGGAGGCACTGGGAGAGGCGTCACGGGAGATCATCGTGTGGAGTCGTGTCAGCGCTGCCGTCGTGGGAGCCGTGCTCGTGGTGGGACTGCTCGGCGCGCCCGCGGAGGCGGCCGCCAAGCCGTCGAAGGTCGGGCTCATCACCTTCACGGGTGCGAGCCTCAGCGGGACCAAGGCGTCGCTCACGCTGCGCTGGCCCGCGGCCCGCAACGCCAGGTCGTACGAGCTGTTCATCTCGCCGTCCTACAGCGGCGTGCTGAAGGCCAAGGTCTACAAGCGCACCAGCAAGACGTCGATCACCCTCGCGGGACTGAAGCGGGGCGCGACGTACTTCATCACGGTCCGCGGCGTGAACGGCTCTACGAAGGGTGCCCGCGCCTCGCGGGTGGGACGGACGACGATCGTCTCGCAGGGATCCGGTGCCCACGCGCCTCGGAGCGTGACGACCTGGAACCTGTGCACGGAGAAGTCGGGCTGCGTCTCCGGCGGCGGAGCGTGGTCACGTCGCCAGGCGGCCTTCCAGGCCTTCGTGAAGGCCCGCAAGCCGTCCGTGATCGCCCTCCAGGAGTCCAAGGTGCTCGCCTCCGGACGTCCGACCGCCGTGCCCGACTACACGCGCGCGGCCTACTACTCCAGCAAGTCCCTGTTCCTGGACTCCTCCGTCTACGGCGTGGTGACCAAGGGCGATGCCACTCGCGACGAGATCGACGGCACTCTGCGCGAGTGCCGCGAGGCCGACGACGGACGGTACGGCTGCTTCTCGCTCGGTGGAGGCAAGTACGCGGTGTGGGCCGAGGTCGAGGACCTGGCCACGGGCCAGCACGTGGTCTACGTGAGCGTGCACCTCACGAGCGGCAAGAGCGACGCGGCAGCGAGGACGCGCCGGACCGAGGTGACCAGGCTGGTCGACGCTGTCGCGAAGGCCAATCCCGACGGTCTGCCCGTCGTGCTGGCGGGTGACTGGAACAGCCACCGCAACCGGTCGAACGACTGGCAGGCCTCGGTGCTCCGCGCAGCGGGGTATCGCGACGCCTTCGACCTCGCCCGCAGCGTGGGCCGTCAGCACCACAACAGCTACAACGACTGGGAGACCTCCCCGACCACGTCGGTGACCTGGGGCGACCACGTCGACAAGGTGTGGGTCGTGCCCGGTCGGTCGGTCGTGAGCCGCTGGGAGAACGCGGCGCCGATGGCGGGGACCCGCTACGCCGCGCCGCTGGTCTCCGACCACAACCCGGTGCTGGTGCGCGTCTCGCTCGACTGACGGAGCGCGCGCACGGCCCATATTGCATCGTCCGCGATGTAATCTGGCCCGATGACCGATCCCACGGTGTCCGACCTGCTCTGCTTCGACCTGTACTCCACCTCGCGCCAGATGACGGCCGCGTACCGGCCCATCCTGGACGAGCACCACCTGACGTACCCCCAGTACCTGGTCCTGCTGGCGCTGTGGGAGCGGGACGGACAGAGCGTCAAGGACCTGGCGGCGCGTCTGCACCTCGACTACGGCACGCTGTCGCCGCTGGTGAAGCGGTTGGAGGCGCACGGACGCGTGGTGCGCGCGCGCAACCCCGCCGACGAGCGGTCCACCCTCGTGACCCTCACCGAGGAGGGCGCCGCGCTGAGGCCCCTCGCTGCGCGCATCTACGCCCACGGCGCCGAGATCCTCGACATGAGCGAGGCCGACCTCGTGATGCTGCGGCGGCTCGTCGGCACCGTGCGGGAGCGCCTGAGCGCGGCCGCGGGAGCCTGAGCGCATGGAGCCCGAGCGCCTCGACCTCGTCCGGTCCGTCGTCCTCTTCGTCCTGGCGGCCGTCGCCGAGATCGGCGGTGCATGGCTGGTGTGGCAGGGCGTCCGCGAGAACCGCGGCCTGCTGTGGATCGGTGCCGGCTTCGTCGCGCTGGGGATCTACGGCCTGGTGGCGACCCTGCAGCCCGATGCGAACTTCGGCCGGATCCTCGCCGCGTACGGCGGCGTGTTCGTGGCCGGCTCGCTGCTGTGGGGCATGCTCGTCGACGGCTTCCGGCCCGACCGCTGGGACGTGCTCGGTGCCACGGTCTGTCTCGTGGGGGTCGCGGTGATCATGTACGCACCCCGCGAAGCCTGACCCGCGCCGCGTCCGGGCGGCGTCGGACGGCAGGATGGTCGCGTGAGTGAACTCGCCGCCGATGCAGACCTCGCTGTCAGGCTCGTCACGGAGGCCGCCGCGCTGGCCGCCCGGATGCGGGCGGGCTCCGACCTCGACGTGCGCAGCAAGACCTCCGTCTCCGACGTGGTCACGGCGGCCGACCACGCCGCCGAGGCGCTCGTCGTCGAGGCGCTGCGGGCGGAGCGGCCGGACGACGGGCTGCTGGGCGAGGAGGGCACGGACGAGACCGGTTCGTCCGGCCGCCGCTGGGTGATCGATCCCGTGGACGGCACCTACAACTTCGCCAGTGGCTCGGACTACTGGTGCTCCGCCGTCGCCCTCGTCGACGGCGACGAGCTGCTCCTCGGAGCGGTGGCCCACGCGCGGGACGGGGTGCTCGTCGGAGGTCCCGGGACGCCCACCACCTGGAACGGTCGCGAGGTCGGACCCATGGCCGACGACGAGATCCGCCTGGTCGGCGCGGCCACCTACCTGCACCCGGGCAACGTGGGCGACGCGCACGTGCGCGACCCGTTCCTGCGTGCCGCGGCGCTCCCGGCCACCCTGCGCATGCACGGCTCGGGGTCGATGGACCTCGTCGGCGTGGTGACCGGACGACTCGGTGCCTGGTTCCAGCACAGCACCCCCGCGTGGGACTGGCTGCCCGGTGCCGCGCTCGTCAGGGGTGCTGGTGGCGTGGCGGAGCAGGTGGCGGTCGACGGGCTCACCTGGTCGGTGGCCGGTGGGCGCCGGAGCGTGACCGCCCTCCGAGACGCGCTGGAGGCGGCGCCGTGACGGCCGGGGCCCGTGCGGAGCGAGCCGTCGCGGTGTTCTGCGGATCCAGCCTCGGGTCCGACGCGACGTACGGCGACGCGGCCGCCCAGGTGGGCCGCACGCTCGCCGAGCGCGGCGTCACGGTGGTCTACGGCGGTGGACGGGTGGGACTCATGGGGGCCGTGGCCGACGCCGCGCTGTCCGCCGGTGGCCGGGTGGTCGGCGTCATCCCGCAGTCGCTGCACGCGCGAGAGCTCGCGCACACGGGCGTCACCGAGCTGCACGTGGTCGAGACGATGCACGAGCGCAAGCTGCGGATGTCCGAGCTGGCCGACGCGTTCCTCGCCCTCCCCGGCGGCGCCGGCACGCTCGAGGAGATCGCCGAGCAGTGGACGTGGGCCCAGCTCACCATCCACGCGAAGCGGTGCGGCTTCCTCGACGTCAACGGCTTCTGGTCCCCGATCCGCCTGATGCTCGACCGCATGGTCGCCGAGGGCTTCGTCCGCCCGGAGCAGCAGGACATCGTCACGGTCGACGACGACCTGGAGCGCCTGCTCGCCCGCCTCGCCGAGCCGCCGGGCTGGACCGACAAGTGGGGCGGCGCGCTGCCGACCCCGACGCCGTGAGCGACCTGTCTCCGTCACCGCCCGACCGACCCGTCATCGAGGTCGTCGCGGCGCTCGTGAGCGGTCCGGACGGCCGTACCCTGCTCGTGCGCAAGCGCGGCACGGGTCTGTTCATGAACCCGGGCGGCAAGCCCGAGCCGGGTGAGGCGCACGTGGCGGCACTGCGCCGCGAGCTGGCCGAGGAGCTGGGGCTCGACGTGGCCGCCGGCGACCTCGTTCCCCTCGCCACGATCCGAACCGTGGCGGCCAACGAGCCCGGTCACGACCTCCTCGCGCACTGCTTCACGCTGCGTCTGGACGATCCTCGGCACGCTGCGGCCGCAGAGATCGAGGAGGCGCGGTGGGTCGACCCCGCCGACCCGGACGTCGCGCTCGCTCCCTTGGCGTCGGACCACCTCCTGCCGTGGCTGGTCCGGGGCCTCTGAGCCGGTCGGGCTCACCGGCCCCGGAAGCGGTCCATCTCGCGGCGTTCACGCTTGGTCGGGCGACCGGCCCCTCGCTCACGTCGGGGCATCACGAGGCGTTCCTCGCGGGGCGGAGGGGGAGGCGAGTGGTCGGTGTAGCACTCGACGGCGACGGCCGCACCGACCCGCTTGAGCAGCACCCTGCGGACCACGACGACACGGGGACCGCCGGGCGTGGTGGCCTCGACGCGGTCACCGACGTGCACGGCCTGCGACGGCTTGGCGCGCTTGCCGTTGACGTGCACCTGGCCGCCCTTGCACGCGGTCGTGGCGGCCGACCGCGAGCCGAACAGCCGCACCGACCACACCCACACGTCGGCGCGCACGCTCGTCGGCTCCACCCGTCCAGCGTAGATCCCGGGATCTAGGCTGGAGCCATGACACGACCCGACGAGGCGGAGACCATCGAGATCACCGGCGAGATGATCCGGCTCGGGCAGCTGCTGAAGTTCGCCGACGTCGCCGAGTCGGGGGCCCAGGCCGGTGAGCTGGTCGCCTCGGGCGACGTGCGCGTCGACGGCGAGGTCGAGACCCGGCGCGGACGTCAGCTGCACGCCGGTTCGGTGGTGACGATCGCGACCCCGCAGGGTGCGCGGGTGCTGCGTGTCGAGACGGGCTCCGGCGACGGCGACGTCGACGTGCCCTGGTGAGCCGCACCGTGGAGGTCGTCGCCGACCGGGACCGGCCCGGCGCCGCCACCGTGCGCGTCGACGGCACGGAGCAGTCGTACGTCGACCTGGACGATCCCACCCGCCTGGAGTTCGACTACGTGCGTCGCATGGCCGACGTCGTCGACACCTCGTGGCCGGCCGGCGAGCAGGTGCGCTCGCTGCACGTCGGGGGAGCGGGCATGACGCTCGCGCGGTACGTGGCCGTCACCCGCCCCCGCTCGCGCCAGCTGGTGCTCGAGCCCGACGCCGCCCTCACCGAGCTGGTGCGCCGCGAGCTGCCGCTGCCCGAGCGCAGCGGCATCCGCGTGCGGCCGCAGGACGGTCGCGCCGGCGTGGCCAGCCTGCGCGACGAGGCCTACGACCTGGTGGTGGTCGACGCCTTCGACGGCGCCCGCGTGCCGGCCGACCTGGTGACCCGCGAGTGGTACGCCGACGTCGCGCGCGTGGCGGGCTCCAGCGGGATCGTCCTGCTGAACCTCGCCGACCGGGCTCCGTTCGGCTTCGTGCGCAACGCGCTGCGGGCGATCGAGACATCGCTCCCGCACCTGCTCGTGAGCGCCGAGCCGGCCACCTTGAAGGGACGACGCCACGGCAACGTGCTGGTGGTCGCGTCCCGGTGCCCGGTCGATCCGGGCCCGCTCTCGCGTCGTGCGGCCAGCTCGCCGTTCCCCTACCGGGTCCTCGACACCGCGCAGGTCCGGGACAGGCTCGCCGGGGGAGAGGCCTTCACCGACGAGCGCACCGAGCCCTCACCCGCACCGCCCGGCGGGGCGACGTTCTTCTCCTGACGCCCCGAGGAGGGCTCAGACGAGCCGCTCGCGCCACGCGGCGGGATCGCCCACCTGGAAGGCGGCGGCGTCGCCGAGCCCTTCGCGCTCCCACGTGACCACCAGCAGGTCCTGGCCGGACGAGCGGCCCATGAACGTCCGCGAGACGGACGCGGACGTGACGGTGTCCCGCGGGACCACCACGTCGCGGCCGGCCACGAGGGTGACGAACGCCAGGTGCTCGGGCCCGAGCAGCAGCGAGCCGATGCCACGGACCTGGGTCTGACGGTCCGACGCCACGGCGAAGAGGACGGCCTGCTCCGTGTGCTCGGGGCGGAGCTCGGCCACCCGACGCCGGTGCTGGCGGCGCAGACGCACCACGCGGACGACGGCTGCCGCGACCAGCAGCAGGACGAGACCCGCCACCAGGCCTAGCACCGTCAGCAGCACGTCCATGCCGGCCCGCTCAGGCCTTGAGCGCGCGCTCGAGCGCGTCGACCGCGTGGTCGATCTCGTCGCGCGTGATGACCAGCGGGGGAGCGATGCGCAGGGTCCGCTCGTGCGTCTCCTTGCACAGCACGCCCTCGTCGCGCAGCGCCATGGACACCTCGCGTCCGGTCTTGGCCATCGGGTCGATGTCGACGCCCGCCCAGAGTCCGCGGCCCCGGACCTCGGCGACGCCCTGGCCGACGAGGGCCTGCAGGCGGTCGTGCAGGTGGCGACCGAGGTCGGCGGAACGCTCCTGGAACTCCCCGGACGCCAGCAGCTGCACGACGGCGCGCCCGACGGCACAGGCCACGGGGTAGCCGCCGAAGGTCGAGCCGTGCTGGCCGGGCTTGAGCACCCCCAGGACGTCGGCGCGGCCGACCACGGCCGAGACCGGGATGATCCCTCCGCCGAGCGCCTTGCCGAGCGTGTAGAGGTCGGCGCGGACGTCCTCGTGGTCCAGCGCGAAAAGGCGTCCGGTGCGAGCCAGGCCCGACTGGATCTCGTCGGCGATCAGCAGCACCTGGTTCTCGGTGCACGCCTCGCGGACGTCGGCCCAGAAGCCCTCGGGCGGGACCACCACGCCGGCCTCGCCCTGGATCGGCTCCATGAGCACGGCCGCCGTGTTCGGGCCGATCGCGTCGCGCACCGCCTGGGCGTCGCCGTAGGGCACCGTGACGAAGCCGGGGGTGAAGGGACCGTAGTTGTCGTGCGCGGCCGGGTCGTCGGAGAACGAGACGATCGTGGTGGTGCGACCGTGGAAGTTGTTCGTGGCCACGATGATCTCGGCGGCGTCGAAGGCCACTCCCTTGACCTCGTACGCCCACTTGCGGGCCACCTTGATGGCCGACTCCACCGCTTCGGCGCCCGTGTTCATGGTGAGCACCATCTCGGTGCCGGTGAGCTGGGCGAGCTCGCGGCAGAACGCCCCGAACTGGTCGTTGTGGAAGGCCCGCGAGGTGAGCGTGAGCCGGTCGATCTGCTCGTGCGCGGCCCGGACGAGGTCGGGGTGACGGTGACCGAAGTTGAGAGCCGAGTAGCCGGAGAGGAAGTCGAGGTAGCGCGTGCCCTCGACGTCGGTGACCCAGGCGCCCTCGGCCTCGGCGATCACGACGGGCAGCGGGTGGTAGTTGTGCGCCCCCCACTGGTCGTCGAGCGCGATGATCCCTGCGGTGGTCTGCGTGTCGGACATGGCCACCACGGTAACGGCCGCCGCCAGGTCGCCGATGCCCCTGGCCTAGGGTCGTGCCGTGTCGATGATGCCCACCGTCAGCCCGCGGGGCGCCGCCGTGCGTGCGCTCCGGTCGGTGCTGGTGGGCCTGACCGTGGCCCTGTGCGGCGCCACGGCGCACGTGGGTGCCGGGGGAGAGGTCGGGGCAGGAGCCCTGCTCACGGTCGCGGTCGTCGCCTCGGCGACCACCGCACTCCTGGCCGGACGGCGGCTCACGACCGGCCAGCTCGTCGGTCTGCTGGCGCTCGGCCAGGTGGGTCTGCACGTCCTGGGGTCCGGATCGGGTCCGCACGACGCCTCGATGGTCCTCACGCACGTGGTGGCCACGGGCGTCAGCCTGCTGGCGCTGCGCCACGCCGAGGACCTCTGGTGGCGTCTGGCCGACGCCGTCGGCGACGTGCTGGCCGTCCCGCAGGTCGTGCCCGTGCCTGTCGTCGACCACGTCGTCCGGGTGACGGCGACCGTCCACCGCGGTCGTCGGGTGGTCCGGACGGTCAGGAGTCGCGCGCCGCCCTCGGCGGCGTGACCGACCCGACCGTCCTGCACCACCCGTTCCTGCACCACCCGGAGGTTCCTTCATGTCCATGCACCACTCGCGTCTGCCTGTCCGGCTGACCGCCGCTCCACTCCTGACCGCCGCCGCCGTCCTCGCCCTCGCGGGACCGGCCTCGGCCCACGTGTCCGTCTCCTCTCCCGACGCCGCGCGCGAGGGGTACGGCAAGGTCGTGTTCCGCGTCCCCACCGAGTCCGACACGGCCGACACCACGAAGCTCGTCGTCACCCTCCCCGCCGACACCCCGTTCCTCCACCTCACCGCGCAGCCCAAGCCGGGGTGGAAGGTCTCCATGCAGGAGGGCACGCTGCCCGAGCCCGTGGAGGTCGACGGCACCGAGATCACCGAGGCCGTCCGCACGGTCACCTGGACCGCCGAGGGTGACGGCATCGCACCCGGTGAGTTCGACGAGTTCGCCCTCTCCGGCGGCCCCTTCCCCGACGCCGACTTGGTCCGGTTCGCCGCCGAGCAGACGTACGACGACGGCGAGGTCGTCGACTGGGACCAGGTGCAGCAGGGCGACGAGGAGCCCGAGAAGCCCGCCCCGACCCTCACCCTCCTCGCTGCCTCCGCCGACGCCCACGGCTCCGGTGGCCACGGGGCGGGTGCAGACACCGACGAGGCCTCGAGCGCGAGCGACGACCAGGGAGGCTCCGACACATGGAGCAGGGTGCTCTCCGCTGCAGCGCTCGCCGTCGCCGCGCTCGCCCTGCTGGGTGTCGTGCGGCAGGATCGACGCCGTGCGTAGATCTGTCGGTCCTCTCCTTGCGGCGCTCGTCGCGGCCCTCGTGGTCGCGGTGCCCCTGCCGGCGAGCGCGCACGCCGCGCTCGTCGGCACGGACCCGCGCGACGGCGCCGTGCTGGAGACGGCGCCGGCGTCGGTCACCCTCGAGTTCAACGAGCCGGTGACCCGCTCCGAGCTCGTGCTGACCGCGCCCGACGGGTCGCGCGTGCCCCTCGAGGTGTCCGCGCGCGACCGCGAGGTGACCGGCAGCGTCGGCGCGGACGCCGAGGCCCAGCGCGGCACGTACACCATCGCGTTCCGGGTGGTCTCGGCCGACGGGCACCCGATCGCCGGGACGTCGGAGTTCGAGACCACGTCGGGCCGGGCCGTCGAGCAGGTGGACCAGGTGCAGGACGACGAGTCGTTCCTGCACCGTCACGCCGAGCACCTCTGGTGGGCCGTCGGTGGTGGCCTGGTGGCCGTCGGCCTCATTCTGTGGCCGCTCCTCCGCCGACGCAGCGAGGTCGACTCGTGAGCGTCGTGCGGTCGAGCGCGGCGGCGTTCCTCGTCGCCGCCGCGGCCTGCGTCGCCGCCCTGAGCCTGGGCGGCGGCGCGCCCCAGCCCGTGCCCGAGGGTCTGCCCGACCCCGGGCAGCTGGTCGGGTGGGGCCTGCCGCTGCTCAGCGTCGTCTCCGACGCCCTGCTGGTCGTGCTCATCGGCCTGCTGCTCGCCGCAGTGTTCCTCCTGCCGTCGTCGAGCGACGTCGTGCAGGGCCTCAGCGTCGACGCCGTCCGTGGGGCCGCCCGCGCAGCCGCGGCGTGGTCGGTCGTGGGTGTCGCGCTGTACGTCCTCACCGTCGCGGACGTCTTCGCCCGCACGATCGGGTCGATCACCTTCCCTCTGCTCACCGAGCTGGCGACCACGTCCACGGGCGGCGTGGTCCTGCTCCAGGTGGTGGTCGGTGCCGTGGCCTGGGGCGTCCTGCGGTGGACGATCTCCGTCCGTGCCCTGGCGGTCGGCCTCGGCATCGTCCTCGCCTCCCTCGTGCCCGTCTCCTTCGCGGGTCACTCGGCGCAGTCGGGGTCCCACGACCTCGCGGCCCTGAGCCTGCTGCTCCACCTGGTCGGCGTCTGCCTGTGGGTCGGCGGCCTCGTCGCCCTGACCTGGGTGGCGTGGCGGGGGAGCAAACGACTCACGCCCGCGCTCCGTCGCTTCTCCAGCCTCGCGCTGTGGGCCTTCGTGATCGTCGGGGTCTCGGGCGTGGTGAACGCCGCCGTACGCCTGCGCAGCGTCTCCGACGTCGTCGGCACCGGGTACGGGCAGCTCGTCATCGCCAAGGTCGTGGCACTCGTGCTGCTCGGCTGGTTCGGCTGGGTCCAGCGGCGACGCCTCGCGGACCGCGACGCGGGTTTCCTGCCGATCGCCGCTTCCGAGGTGCTGCTGATGGCGGCGACGATCGGGCTGGCCGTGGCGTTGTCGCGCACCCCGACCCCGGTCGGCGACGTGCTGACCTCCCCGGCGCAGGAGCTGCTCGGCGGACCGCTGCCGCCGGCTCCCGACGCGCTGCGCCTCGCCTGGGGGTGGTCCGCCAACGGTCTCGGACTGACGATCGTCGCGCTCGGCGCCGCGCTGTACCTCCGTGGTCTGTGGACGCTGCGCCGTCGTGGGGTCCACTGGCCGGTGGGCCGCACGATCTCCTGGTTCGTCGGGCTGCTCGTCGTGGCCTGGAGCACCGTCGGTGGACTGGGGGAGTACTCGCACGTGCTGTTCAGCGCCCACATGGTCTCCCACATGCTGCTCTCCATGGTGGCGCCGATCTTCCTGGTGCTCGCCGCGCCGGTGACCCTCGCCCTGCGCACCCTCCCGGGCCCGCGCCAGCCGGGTGACGTCTCGCCGCGCACCCTGCTGACGTCGTTCCTGCACTCACGGCTCATGGCGTTCCTGACCCACCCCGTCGTGGGTCCGGCCCTGTTCGTCGGCAGCCTCTACGCGCTGTACTTCACCCCGTTGTTCGGGTTCCTCATGCGCGAGCACTGGGGCCACACGGCGATGGAGGTGCACTTCCTGCTGGTGGGCTCGCTGTTCTACTACGTGATCATCGGCGTCGACCCCTCGCCGCGACGCCTCCCGCCGCTCGCGCGGTTCGGCGTCATGCTCGTGACGTTGCCGTTCCACGCGTTCTTCTCGATCGCGATCATGTCGTCGGCGACCGTCCTCGCGCAGTCGTACTGGACGACGCTCGAGCGGCCCTACAGCACCGACCTGCTGGCCGACCAGTACCTCGGCGGCAGCATCTCGTGGGCGCTCGGCGAGGTCCCGCTGATCCTGGTGATGATCGCCCTGCTCGCGCAGTGGTTCCGCTCCGACCAGCGGGAGGCCCGGCGCCTCGACCGGGCGGCCGACCGCGACGGCGACGCCGAGCTCGCGGCGTACAACGCCCGGCTCCAGGACCTCGCCGCCCACGGCAAGCGGCGCGACCCGGACGCCTGACGGCCCGCCCTCGGCCCGGACGCCCACGTCCTGCACGCACCGGGGCCCCGCACCGAACTCGGTGCGGGGCCCCGGTGACGAGGGGGAACAGGTCCTCAGAAGATGACCTGGCCGCCGCTCGTGGCTGCCGTGAAGCGCTCCTGGGCGTCGGCCCAGTTCGCGATGTTCCAGAACGCCTTGACGTAGTCGCCCTTGACGTTGAGGTAGTCGAGGTAGAACGCGTGCTCCCACATGTCGAGCTGGGAGACCGGGATCAGCGTGGCCGGGATGTTGGCCTGCTGGTCGTACAGCTGCACGATGACGAGCTTCTGTCCGAGCGTGTCCCAGGCCGTGATGGCCCAGCCCGAGCCCTGGATGCCCAGGGCCGTGGCCTCGAACTGCGCCCGGTAGGCGTCGAACGAGCCGAAGTTGTCGTCGATGGCCGCGGCGAGCTCGCCGGTCGGCTTGTCGCCGCCGTCGGGGGACAGGTTCTTCCAGAAGATCGAGTGGTTGATGTGACCTCCGAGGTTGAACGCGAGGTTCTTCTCGAGCAGGTTGATCGTGTCGTACGACCCCGCCGCGCGGGACTCCTCGAGCTTCTCGAGGGCCGTGTTGAGGCCGTTCACGTAGTTCTGGTGGTGCTTGCTGTGGTGCAGCTCCATGATCTTGCCGGAGATGTGCGGATCGAGTGCGCCGTAGTCGTAGGGCAGCTCGGGCAGGGTGTAGTCGGCCACGCGTCCTCCTAGGTCGGGGCACACGTGGTGCCCGCGGTTTCGAATCTGGTCGTGCTCGTTCAGTCTGTCAGTCGCTCCCGCACACGCAAGAGCGGCCCGCCATGCGGACGCGGGGAGCTTTCGTCGCGCCGGTCCGGGACGTCCCCGTCCGTGCGGTGCGATGCCCTAGGCTGATCCCCGCGATGACGGAGCAGCAGGAGGATCGACGTGGGTGAGGACAGGGTCCTGACGATCCCGAACCTGCTCAGCGTGGTTCGGATCGTCCTGCTGCCGGTCTTCCTCTGGCTGGTGCTCGTGCCCGAGGCCGACGTGCTGGCCCTGCTCGTGCTCGTGGTCTCCGGCATCACCGACTACCTCGACGGCAAGCTCGCCCGGCGCCTGAACCAGACCTCGAAGATCGGCGCGATCCTCGACCCCGTCGCCGACCGGCTCTACATCCTCGCCGTGGTCGTCGGGCTCGCGCTGCGCGACATCATCCCGTGGTGGCTGGCGGTCATGCTGCCCCTGCGCGACGTCTTCCTGTTCAGCCTCGTGCCGTTCCTGCGCACCCGGGGCTACAGCTCCCTGCCGGTGCACTTCCTCGGCAAGGCCGCCACGGCGGGCCTGCTCTACGCCTTCCCGCTCCTGCTGCTGGGCGACGGCAGCGGCACGGTCGCCGACCTCGCCGACGTCTTCGGCTGGGCCTTCGCCATCTGGGGCGTGGGTCTCTACTGGTGGGGCGGGGTGCTGTACGCCTTCCAGGTGCGCCGGCTGCTGGCCACCACCGAGCGCGTCCCGCGCTGAGGTCGCTGCGTGTCCGCCGTCCGTCCCGCCGAGAACCTGCTGGAGCAGGTGGCCGAGAACGCGCTCGACGACGACTACTACGTCGTGCGGGCGGGGGAGCCGTACGGCGACCGCTCCGCGACGACACCCGCGGTCGGTGTCGTGGTGGCGGTCCTCGCGGCGCTGCTGACCATCACGGCGGTCCAGACGCAGAACGACCGGCCCGGGTCCGACCTCGAGCGGCGCACCCTCGCCGCCGACGTGGCCGACCGGCGTGACGTCCTGGCCGCCCGCCAGGGTGCCGCCGAGGCGTTGCGCGACCAGGTCGCAGCGCTCCAGGGCGGCGCCGGCCCCGAGACGTCGACCGACGTCGCCTCCGACACGGTGCTCGCCGGGGGCAGGGCGCTGCGCGGCACGGCGCTCGTGGTGACCATGGCGGGCAGCCCGGACGGCGAGCGCGCGGGTCGTCTGACGGTGCAGGACCTGCTGACCGTGGTGAACGGACTCTGGTACGCCGGCGCGGAGGCGATCTCGGTGGGTGGCCAGCGCCTCACGTCGGAGTCGGCGATCAGCAGCATCGACGGCAACCTCACCGTCAACTTCTCGCGCATCGAGGTCCCGGTGCGCATCGTCGCCCTGGGCGACGGGGCCTCCCTGCGCTCCCGGCTGGAGTCCAACCCGGCGGGACGGTACCTCGCAGGTCGGGCCGACAGCGTCGGCATCTCCGTGGGCATGGCACCATCGGACGACGAAGAGGTGCCGTCCGCGCCCGAGGAGCAGACTGGCCTGCGCCGCGCCGAGCCACTGCCGGCGTCGGCGGACGACGCGCGAGGGGAGGGCTGAGCATGATCCCGGTGCTCGGACTCGTGGTGGGCGTGGCGCTCGGGCTGTTCCTGCAGCCGGAGGTGCCGTTGTGGCTGCAGCCGTACCTGCCCATCGCGATCGTCGCCGCCCTCGACGCCGTCGTCGGCGCCCTGCGCGCGCTCGGGGAACGACGCTTCGACGACCGGGTCTTCGTGGTCTCCTTCATCTCCAACGTGTTCATCGCCGGCTTCATGGTCTTCCTCGGCGACCAGCTCGGCGTGGGCTCGCAGCTGTCGACCGGCGTGATCGTGGTGCTGGGCATCCGCATCTTCGCCAACGCGGCGGCCATCCGGCGCAGGATCTTCCATGCCTGAGTCCGACGACGCCGCGCCCGTCGCCCAGGAGTCCGGCAACCGGTTCGCGTCGCAGGCCGTGGTGGCCCTGCTCGTGGGCGCCCTCGCCTTCGGTGTCACCGTCCAGGTCCGTCAGGACGACTCGACCGACTTCGGGTCCTTGCGGGGGATCGAGCTCGTCGAGCTGCTCAAGTCGGTGGACGTCGCGAACGAGCGCCTCGCGGCCCAGATCGACGACCTGACCGCCACCCGCGACCGGCTCCTGAGCTCGCGCGGCGACTCCGGCGAGGCCGAGGACGTGGCGCGCCAGCGGGCCGAGCAGCTCGCCGTGCTCGCCGGCTCGATCGGTGCCACGGGCCCCGGCGTCCGGCTCAGCATCGACGACGCCGACGGCGTGGTCGACGCGGGACTGGTGCTCGACGTGCTCCAGGAGCTGCGCGAGGCGGGGGCCGAGGCGATCGTCGTGAACGAGACCGCCCGCGTCGTGGCGCAGACCTACGTGCTCGACGACGAGGACGGCCTGCGCATCGGAGGTCGCCAGGTCACCAGCCCGTACGTGATCGACGTCATCGGGGATCCCGGCACCCTGGACGAGGCGGCGTCGTTCCGCGGCGGCATCATCGACATCCTCCGCGCCCGCGGCGCCCAGGCCTCGGTGGCCCGGCGCGACACCATCACCATCACAGCCCTGGCTGACGTGAAGACCCCCGAGTACGCTCGTCCCGACGTCGGCGGCTCGTGAACCGGCCCCAGCTGATCTCACGACCCCACCCCACCACGACAGCACTGACCAGGAGCGACGCGTGATCCCTGAGGACCTGTACTACAGCGAAGAGCACGAGTGGGTGCGCGTCGAGGGCGACGTCCTCGTCGTGGGGATCACCGACTTCGCGCAGGACCAGCTCGGCGACATCGTGTTCGTCGACCTCCCCGACGTCGGCGACGACGTCCAGTCCGGGTCCGTCGTGGGCGAGCTCGAGTCCACGAAGTCGGTCAGCGACATCTTCTGCCCGGTCGACGGCGAGGTGGTGGCCCGCAACGAGAGCCTCGACGGGGCGTCGGAGGTCATCAACTCCGATCCCTACGGCGAGGGCTGGCTGTTCAAGGTCCGCCCCGCCGACGATGACCCCACCGAGGCCCTGCTCGGCCCCGAGCAGTACACCGCTCTCGTCTCGTCCTGACCTTCGCGGAGGGGCCCTGGGCGACCGTCCACGGGTGCTAGGTTGGACACCTGAACCTCGACCTCGGGGTCAGACATGGTCCCACCGTCCAGCCCACGCCCAGCACACGTACAGCCAGGAGTGATCCGATGTCCTCGCCCGGTCCCGAGCACGGCAACATCCCGGACGAGACGACGCACATCCCGTTGATCGACGCCGACACCGAGGAGATGTCGTCGACCGACGTCGCCGCGGTCGAGAACCTGCCGCTGGGCAGCGCGATGCTGCTCGTCCAGCGTGGTCCGGGTGCCGGTGCACGGTTCCTGCTCGACACCGAGAAGGTCTCGGTCGGGCGTCACCCCGACAGCGACATCTTCCTCGACGACATCAGCGTCTCGCGGCGTCACGCCGTGTTCGCCCGCGCGGGCCAGGGCTACGTCGTGAGCGACCTCGGCAGCCTGAACGGCACCTACGTGAACCGCGACCGCATCGACGGCGACATCACGCTCGGCGGCGGCGACGAGGTCCAGATCGGTAAGTACCGGCTCATCTACTTCGCCGGCGCGCAGCGAGGCCAGGCGTGACCCAGCCGCTGCCCGAGCTCGCGCGGCTCGGCATCGGCAAGGTCCTCGCCGAGCTCCGCGAGGAGTTCCCGTCGCTCACGATCAGCAAGATCCGCTACCTCGAGCGCGAGGGTCTGCTGGAGCCCGAGCGGACCCCGTCGGGCTATCGCAAGTTCTCCTTCGACGACGTGGAGCGGCTGCGCTTCGTGCTGCGCCAGCAGAAGCGGTACTGGCCCCTCAGCGCGATCCGTCAGGCCCTCGACGAGATGGACCGAGGTCTGGTCCCGCAGACCGACATCGACGGCAACATCCGCGTGCCCGACGTCTCGAGCGACGCCGACGGCCTGCCGACGCCCGCGGCGTTCCTGGAGGGACGCAGCCGGGTGCGGCTGAGCCGGGCGGAGGTGCTCGAGAGCTCCGGCGCCACCGAGGAGCTGCTCGAGCAGGTCGAGCAGCACGGGCTGCTGGCCCGCCGACCCGGCCAGAGCGCCTACGACGGCGACGACCTCGTCGTCGTCGACGCGGTGGTCCGGCTGGCGGCCCTCGGGGTCGAGCCGCGCCACCTGCGCGCGGTCGTCACCGCCGCCGAGCGCGAGTCCGACCTGCTGGCCCGCGTGGTGCCTGAGCGTCGTCGGCGGGAGGACAAGGCCGCCGCTGCCGAGCAGCTCGGTGAGCTCGCGGCCCTCACCATGCGCCTGCACACCGTTCTCCTGCGCCACCACCTCCGGGACTGACGTCGTGCGTGAGCTCGACGTGGTCGGCGTCCGGGTGGAGATGCCCACGAACCAGCCGCTCGTGCTGCTGCGCGAGAGCGACGGCGTGCGCTACCTGCCGATCTGGATCGGTGCCGTCGAGGCGTCGGCCATCGCCTTCGCCCAGCAGGGTGACGCGACGCCCCGCCCCCTGACGCACGAGCTGATGCAGCGGGTGGTGGAGGTGCTGGGCGACGAGCTCGACGAGGTGCGCATCACCGACGTGCAGGACGGCGTCTTCTTCGCCTCGCTCGTCTTCGGCTCGGGCGCGACGGTCGACGCCAGGCCGTCGGACTCCATCGCGCTCGCCCTGCGGACGGGTGCGCGGATCGTGTGTGCCGAGGACGTGCTGGACGAGGCCGGCATCGCCTCGACCACCGACGAGGACCAGCAGGTGGAGCGGTTCCGTGCGTTCCTGGACGACGTCGAGCCCGAGGACTTCGCCTGAGCGGTCGGACGACCGGATGAACTCTCAACCCTCGCGTGAGGGTTGCGACACGCCGGTGAACGCTGATGTGATTGACCGGGGGCATCCGCGGGCCTACCGTGAGACCACTGCCGCAAGCGAACACCGTTGTAGTTTCGCCGAGGTGGTCTTTCTTCTCCCCATCTGGAAGGCCAGACCCATGATCGAGCGACGCGACGACGCCCCGGCTGCTGCGGAGGCCGCCGAGGCCGCTGCGCAGGCCGGCGACCAGGGTCTGCTGTTCACCGACGACCTCGAGCCACTGCCCCGCAACACCGGGTTCCGCGGCCCCACGGCCTGCAGCGCCGCCGGCATCACCTACCGCCAGCTCGACTACTGGGCACGCACCAAGCTCGTGGAGCCGACCGTGCGGTCGGCCACCGGCTCGGGCACGCAGCGGCTGTACTCCTTCAAGGACATCCTGCTGCTCAAGATCATCAAGCGACTGCTCGACGCGGGTGTCTCGCTGCAGCAGATCCGCACGGCCGTCGAGCACCTGCGCGAGCGCGGGACCGACGACCTCACCCAGGTCACGCTCATGAGCGACGGCGCGAGCGTCTACGAGTGCCGTTCGGCCGACGAGGTCATCGACCTGCTCCAGGGTGGCCAGGGCGTCTTCGGCATCGCCATCGGTGGTGTCTGGAAGGAGATCGAGGGCACGCTGCACGAGCTGCCGAGCGAGGTCTCCGTCTCCGACGACACCGCGGCCGACGAGCTCGCTGCGCGTCGCCGCGCCCGTCTGACCAGCTGAGGGCCCACCTCGCCGCTCACGCGTGCCGTCGCTGGTACCGTGAGCGTGCTGTCGAGCACGCGTGGGAGAGATCGCCCAGGCGGCGCCGAAGGGGCAATTCCTCCCCGGAACCTCTCAGGCACCACGGACCACGCGGACAAGGCGACCCTGAAGCACCCGTTCCATCGGGGGTGACAGGTGGGGAGGGACCCAGTCGACGACCCCTGGAGCCCTCTCATGTCCTCTGACCGCCCCTCCTCCGACCGGCCGCAGTCCGTCCCGGCGGCCCTGCGCCGCGACACCGACCACTTCGTCGACCGTCACATCGGACCGCGCGCGAGCGACCAGCAGGCCATGCTGGCCCGGATCGGCCACGACTCCCTCGACTCGCTCATGCGGGCCGCGGTGCCGGAGAGCATCCGCGCCTCGGCTCCGCCCGCGCTGCCCGAGGCCCTGGGGGAGCCGGAGGCGCTCGCGACCCTCAAGGCCCTCGCGACGCGCAACAACCCCGGCGTCTCGATGATCGGGCTCGGGTACCACCCGACCGTCACCCCGGCCGTGATCCGCCGCAACGTCCTCGAGGACCCCGCCTGGTACACGGCCTACACCCCCTACCAGCCCGAGATCTCGCAGGGACGGCTCGAGGCGCTGCTCAACTTCCAGACGATGGTCGCCGACCTCACCGGTCTGTCGACGGCCAACGCCTCCCTCCTCGACGAGGGAACGGCCGCCGCCGAGTCCATGACGCTGGTGCGCCGCGCCGCGCGGGGCAAGGACCTGCGGCCCCTCGTGCTCGACTCGCGCCTGCTGCCGCAGACGATCGCCGTGGTGCGCACGCGTGCCGAGGCGCTCGACATCGAGCTGCTCGACGTCGACCTGGGCGTCGACGACGTGCCGGCCGACGTGGCGGGCGCGATCATCGCGTACCCGGCGGCCGACGGTGCCGTGACCGATCCCAGCCGTGCCATCGAGGCGGTGCACGCCGCCGGAGGGCTCGCCGTCGTCGTGGCCGACCCGCTCGCACTCGTCCTGCTGCGCTCGCCGGGGTCGCTGGGTGCCGACGTCGTCGTCGGGTCGTCCCAGCGCTTCGGCGTGCCGATGTTCTACGGCGGACCGCACGCCGGCTTCATGGCGGTGCGCGACGGCCTGGAGCGACACCTGCCCGGGCGACTCGTGGGAGTCTCGGTCGACAAGGCGGGCCGACCCGCCTACCGGCTGGCCCTGCAGACGCGTGAGCAGCACATCCGCCGGGAGAAGGCGACGTCGAACATCTGCACCGCCCAGGTGCTGCTCGCCGTCACGGCGTCGATGTACGCGGTCTACCACGGCGCGGAGGGCCTGCGGCGGATCGCCGACCACGTGCACACCACGGCTACCACGCTCGCGGCGGGTCTGGTGGCCGGTGGCGTCGAGGTGCTCCACGAGTCGTTCTTCGACACGGTCGTGGCCCGTGTGCCCGGCGAGGCCGACGCCGTCGTGGGCCGGGCTCGCTCCGAGGGGCTGCACCTGCGCCGCGTGGACACCGACCACGTGGCGGTGAGCACGTCGGAGGTGACCACCCTCGGCCACCTGCAGACCGTCTGGCGGGCCTTCGGGGCCGACACGTCGCACACGGCGCCCGCCCCGGCAGCCCTGCCCGACGCCCTGCTGCGCGACGACGCGATCCTCACGCACCCGGTGTTCTCCGAGCACCGCAGCGAGACGCAGCTGCTGCGCTACCTGCGCACGCTGAGCGATCGCGACTACGCCCTCGACCGCGGGATGATCCCGCTCGGCTCGTGCACCATGAAGCTCAACGCCACCGCCGAGATGGAGCCGATCAGCTGGCCCGGCTTCGCCGACCTCCACCCCTTCGTGCCGGCCGAGGACGCCGCCGGCATGATCGAGCTGGTCGAGACGCTCGAGTCCTGGCTCGCGAGCGTCACCGGCTACGCGGCGGTCTCGGTGCAGCCGAACGCCGGGTCCCAGGGCGAGCTGGCCGGTCTGCTGGCCATCCGGGCGTGGCACCGCAGCAACGGCGACGAGGCCCGCGACGTCTGCCTGATCCCGAGCTCGGCCCACGGCACGAACGCCGCCTCGGCCGTCATGGCCGGCATGCGCGTGGTCATCGTCAAGGCCACCGAGGCGGGTGAGGTCGACCTCGAGGACCTGCGCCGCACGTGTGCCGAGCACGCCGACGACCTCGCCGCGATCATGGTCACCTACCCGTCGACCCACGGGGTGTACGAGGACGGCATCACCGAGCTGTGCGACGTGGTGCACGCGGCCGGCGGCCAGGTCTACGTCGACGGTGCCAACCTCAACGCCCTGCTGGGCCATGCCGAGCCGGGCACGTTCGGTGGCGACGTGTCGCACCTGAACCTGCACAAGACCTTCTGCATCCCGCACGGCGGCGGCGGACCGGGCGTGGGCCCGGTCGCGGTGGCCGAGCACCTGGTCCCGTTCCTGCCGAGCCACCCGCTGCACCCGGTCGCGGCTCGCCGTGAGGGGATCGGTGCCATCAGTGCCGCCCCGTACGGGTCGGCCGGCATCCTGCCGATCCCGTTCGCGTACGTGTCGATGATGGGGGCGCAGGGACTGACCGACGCCACGTCGGTGGCCGTGCTGTCGGCCAACTACGTCGCCGCCCGGCTGAAGGACGCCTTCCCGGTGCTCTACACCGGACGGTCCGGGCTCGTGGCCCACGAGTGCATCCTCGACCTGCGCGGCATCGCCAAGCAGACCGGGGTGAGCGTGGACGACGTGGCCAAGCGGCTCGTGGACTACGGCTTCCACGCCCCCACGATGAGCTTCCCGGTGGCCGGCACCCTGATGGTCGAGCCGACCGAGTCCGAGGACCTGGCCGAGCTGGACCGCTTCTGCGACGCGATGCTCGCGATCCGCGCCGAGATCGACCAGGTCGCGGCAGGGGAGTGGCCCGAGGGCGACAACCCGCTCGCCCAGGCGCCGCACGCCGCACGTGAGCTGCTCGACTGGCAGCACGCCTACCCGATCGCCACGGGCGTGTTCCCGACCGGCAGCACCCAGGACAAGTACTTCCCGCCGGTGGGCCGCATCGACCAGGCCTACGGCGACCGCAACCTGGCCTGCTCGTGCCCGCCGATCGAGGCCTTCGCCTGACGGTGCCCGGACCTCAGCGTCGGTCGGCCGCGTCGTCCCACCAGCGGACGACCCGGTCGACCACGACGGAGGGGTGACGCACCCACTGCACGTGGTCGGTGGTCCCGCCCTCGGGGGTGGCGTCCTGCGTGTACACCCAGCGGGTGACCGCCGACGGCTCGCAGAACAGCTCGATGAAGCGCTTGTTGGCCGCCGACACGGCGTAGGCGTCGGCCTGGAGGTGCACGACGAAGGTCGGCGTCGACACCCTGGCCGAGGCGTCGAACGGAGGCTCGCCGGTGCGCACGAAGTGCGCCCACTCCCGCATGAGCGTGGCGGCACCGGGTGCGCCGAACGCAGGCTTGGGCAGGTGCCCCATGACCCGGGCGAGGACGGGGATGGCCGAGGCGAACGCCAGCATCGGCAACCCTCCGTAGGGGTAGTACCGGTGGTGCGGGACGGAGGCGCCGACGAGCACGAGGCCGTCGGCCGTGCGTCCGGGGTCGGCGCTGCCCTGCAGGCCGATCGCGAGCTGGGCCCCGAGGCTGTGGCCCATCAGCAGGACGGGGCGCTCGGGGTCCTCACGTCGCGCGGCCGAGACCGCGTCGGCGAGGTCGGCGATCTCGTCACCGTAGGACCAGTCGGCCGAGCGGGAGGCGACCGGGGTGTCCGGCTCGAACCCGCGTCGGCCAAGCGCACGCGCCTGCCACCCCACGTCCTCGAAGGCGGCGACGAGTGGCCGGTAGAAGCGCGACGGCACGGCCATGGCCGGGGAGACGAGCACGATCGGGTCGGACACGAACGTCATCGTGACGTACCGCGCCGACCGGCCGACCGCCAGGGTCGAGCAGGGGCGTCGAGCCTCAGGCGTCCATCTCGGCGACCGGGTCGGTCGTCGGGGCCGGCGACCCTCCGTCGGGCTCGACGGTGACGGCGAACGCGTCGGCACCGCTGATCGACTTCGCGTACATCATCCCGGCACCGCGTCCGAGGACGCCGACGGAGCGCGGGATCCCGTCGTGCATCGCCCAGACCTGATAGACGTGGTCGTCGTCGAGCGTCTCGAGATCGGTGCCCATGACGACGGCCGCGTCGTGCGACGGGGAGGCGACGATGCGCATCGTGCCCCCGGTGCGCACGCTCCCGTCCAGCATGGTCGCGTCGTCGGCCACCATGACCGCGCTGATGCCTGCGGTGTCGGCCCGCAGCTCCTCGGCCCGGTCGTGCTCCACGAGGTACCCACCGACGGACACCGCGGCCACCAGGAAGGACGCCGCGACCAGCAGACGGGGCACGGCTCGCCGCACCCGGCTGTGCTGGGCGATCGACGTGACCACCGGCCGCTCCTGGGCGGTGGTGGCCACCTCGGCCAGGAGCCGGTCGCGCAGGGCGAGCGGCGGACTGTCGGCCTCGGCCTCGGCCAGGCGTGCAGCAGTCAGGTGGAAGCCGCGGAGCTCCTGCCTGCACTCGGCACACTGGTCGAGGTGGGCCTCGAAGCGGCCCCGCTCGTGGGGGTCGAGGGCGTCGAGCGCGTACGGCGCGGCGAGTCCGTGCAGATCGGTGGTCATGAGGCCTCCACCCCGAGGCAGTCGCGCAGGCGGATCAGCCCGTCGCGCATGCGGGTCTTGACGGTGGCCGGGTTGGCGTCGAGCACCTGGGCGACCTCCGCGTACGTGTATCCCTGGTAGTACGCGAGGTTGACGGCCTCGCGCTGCAGGTCGGTGAGTCCCTCCAGGCAGCGACGCACCTGCTCGTGCTCCAGCCGCACCGTGACGGTCTCGAGCACCTGGTCGTGGTCGACGCCGGGGGACCAGTCATAGCTGTTCTCGCGGTTGGTGGCGGCCTGGTCGTGCCGGACGGCGTCGACCGCGCGGCGGTGGGCCAGCGTCAGCACCCAGCTCTTGGCACTGCCACGGGCCGGGTCGAAGCGGGCGGCGGTCTGCCAGACCTGGAGGAAGACCTCCTGGGCGACCTCCTCGGCCCGCGCGGGGTCGCGGATGACCCGGCGGGCCATCCCGAACACGGTGGCACCCAGGGCGTCGTAGAGAGCGGCGAAGGCCGTCTCGTCCCCTCGTGCCACGAGGACCAAGAGGTCGTCGGGCTCGACGGGTTCCTGGGACTCGGGAACGGCGGCGAGCCGATCGGCTGCTGACTGGCTCATGCGCGACTCCTTCCCGAACAAGCTTCTACGTGCCATTCGCGGCTGCCTTCGATTCGGATGGGTGGTGCAGGGGAGGACTTCTCAGGTCATCCTAGGCGGGACCCTCTGCTCGCCCTGCGACCGTGGTCCCGCTGTGCCACCGTGGTCGCATGGACGCCGAGCAGCGATCGGGTCGCCTGGACGACGTGCACGTCCCCCAGCGGCCGAGGGCCGTCGTGCTGATGCTGCACGGAGGCCGGCAGCAGAGCGAGGAGCCGGTGCGCAATCGGCACGCGAGCTGGTGGCGGATGGCCCTGCTGTCGAAGGCGTTCGCGCGCACCGCTCGCCGTGAGCACCTGGCGGTGCACCTGCTGCAGTACCGCGCACGCGGATGGAACGACGCGGCCCGCCCGTGGCCCGTGGCCGACGCGCGCTCGGCTCTCTCCGCGCTCCGCGAGCGGCACGGCGACCTGCCGGTCGTCCTCGTCGGGCACTCGATGGGTGGGCGCACCGCGTGCCGCGCGGCCGACGACCCCTCGGTGGTCGGTGTCGTGGCCCTGGCGCCGTGGCTGCCGCAGGGTGAGCCCGTGGGCGCGCTCTCCGGACGTGCCCTGCACGTCCTGCACGGCACGATGGACCGGTGGACGTCGGCACGGCTCAGCGCCGACTTCGTGGAACGTGCTCGACGGGTGGCCACCGAGGCCACCTGGGAGTCGCTCGCCGGCGCCGGGCACTACATGTTCCGGCGGGTGCGGGCCTGGAACGCGTTCGTGGAAGACTCGGTCCTGCGGATCGTCGGCGCACGGGCGGACGGCCGCCACGACCACGACGACGACGCCACCAGAGGACCAGCCTGACGTGACCGACACGATCGCCTACGGCGTGGCACTCCTCGCGACCGTGGTGGCCGTGTTCGCGGCGGGCCACACGGTCCGGGACGCCCCGTTCGGCAATCCGCTCTTCTACGCCGTCGCCGTGCTGGAGGCCGTGCTCCTCGTGGTGATGGTCGGGGCCTTCGTGGCGCTGGCCGGCACGGACCGCGACGTCGCGGGTGGGCTCTTCGTCTCCTACCTCGTGACCGTCGTGGTGATCCCGCCGGCGGCCGTCCTCTGGGGGATCGCCGAGAAGAGTCGCTGGGGCACGGGGGTCGTCGTGGTGGCGCTCCTGACCGTGGCCGCCCTCATGGTGCGGCTCCTGGGCATCTGGAAGGGAACCTATGTCTGAGTCGTCCGCCCCGTCGCCGGGTCGCACGTCCACCGGGCCGGGCCGCGCCCTCGTCGCCGTCTACGCGGTCTTCGCCGTCGCGGCCACGGCACGGTCGGTCTACCAGCTCCTCGTGAAGGCGGACGAGGCCCCGGTGGCCTACACCCTCTCCGCCGTCGCCGGCGTCGTCTACGTCGTGGCGACCGTGGCGCTCGCGACGGACCGGCACCGGCTGGCCGTCGCCGCCGTGGGCTTCGAGCTGGTGGGGGTGCTCGGCGTCGGTGTGCTGTCGCTCGTCGACGGTGCGCTGTTCCCCGACCAGACGGTGTGGTCCGACTTCGGTGCCGGGTACGGGTACATCCCCCTGGTGCTGCCGTTCGTGGGCCTGTGGTGGCTGCACCGCACCGCGGGCCAGGCTCAGTCCAGGCCGCAGGCCGACCGCACGTAGTCGAGGATCGCGGTCCGGCGCTGACGGTCGAGCGGCAGGACGAAGGTGGTCCCGTCGGGCAGACCGGGAGCGGAGACCTCGACGGGGACGAGGCGACCCACCTTGTCCTCGGCGATCGCGTGCGGGTCGCAGCGCGCCGGCTCGAGGACGAGGTCGGCGCGTACCGGAGCGCCACCGACCGCCACGTCGGTCGCGGACCCACGGGTGGGCCGGACGAGCGGCGTGGGGCGGTAGCCCACGATCCGGACCGCGCTCGCCCGGTCGCGCGGCGTGAGCGTGATCGGGATGCGCAGTGCACCGCCGTCCTCCACCGGCAGGCCGACGTCCAGCCGCGCGGCTCCTTCCAGCGTCGCGCGGGCGCAGTCGCCGTCCAGGACCCGCGTCACGGCCCCGTAGCGGTCCTCGACGGCGAGGGTGGATCGTCGTTCGCCGCCGTCACCGAACCGGTAGGTCAGGGTCACGGTGTAACGCGTCGTGCCACCGCACCGCCCACGGGGGAGCGTGACGACCACGTCGGTGTCGTACCCCGCTCCCACCGTCTCGGTGCCGGTCCAGACGACGGCGCGGGAGCGGCTGGAGGTCAGCACCAGGTCGGAGACGACCAGGTCGCGGTCGCTGCGGTTGCTGATCCGCACGAACGCCCCACGGTCCTGACGCTGCATGCGGCCCTGGTCGACGAGGGCGCTCACGCCGTCGGGCAGTGGAGCGTCCCGCGGGTCCGGGCTGCAGGCCGGGAGGAGCGCGGCGAGCAGCGCGACGCCACCGACGACGACGCGGGCAGACCTCATGTCGTCATGGTGACGTGTGGTGGGGGTCGTGTCAGGAGGCCCAGTCGGGGGAGAGCCGCACGACCTCGCCCACGACGGTGACGGCGGGGGAGCGGACTCCCCGCTGGACGCAGAGGTCGGCGATCGTGCCGAGGGTGCCGACGGTCGTGCGCTGGTCGGGGGCGAAGCCACGCTCGACCACCGCCACCGGTGTGCCGGGCGCGTGCCCCGCCGCGACGAGGCTGTGCGCGCTCTCGGCGAGCCGGCGCACGCCCATGAGCATCACGATCGTGTGGCCCGGGGACACGGGCAGCTCACCGAGCTCGTCGTGGGCCGTGACCACGCTGAACCCCGTGGCCACGCCGCGATGGGTCACGGGGATGCCGGCAGCCGCCGGCACGGCGATCGCGCTCGTGACCCCGGGGACGACCTCCACGGCCACCCCGGCGGCCTCGCACGCCAGGCGCTCCTCGCCGCCGCGACCGAGCACGTAGGGATCCCCGCCCTTGAGCCGCACGACGACCTTGCCGGCGCGGGCGTGCTCGACGAGGAGCCGGTTGATCTCGTCCTGCGGGACCGGGTGGTGGTCGGGCAGCTTGCCCACGTCGATCACCTCGACGTCGGCCGGCAGCTCCGCGAGCACGTCGAGCGGGGCGAGCCGGTCGACCACCACGACGTCGGCCTCGGCGAGAAGACGCCGCCCGCGCGTGGTCAGGAGGTCGGCGCTGCCGGGGCCCCCGCCCACGAGGGCCACGAAGCCCTCGGGGTGGTGGGTCCGGTGCCGCAGCGGGAGGTCGCCGGACTGCAGGGCCGCCGCGACGGCGTCGCGCAGCGTGGAGGCTCGACGGGCGTCGCCACCGCCGCTGACCGCGACGTGCACGTCGTCGACCGCGGCGACCGCCGGCATCCAGGCGGTCGCCCCGTCGGGGTCGCCCCCCTTCAGGCACCACACGCGTGCCTGCTCGGCGTCGGCGGCCACCTGGTCGTCGACCGGGGTGTCGGTGGCGGTCTGCACGAGCCAGGCGCCGTCGAGGTCGCCCGGGCGGTACCCACGCTCGATCCAGGCCAGTCGACCCTCGACCGCGAGCTCCCGGATGCGTGCGCTCACCGTGGGGGAGACCACCACGAGGTCGGCCTCGGCCGCCAGCAGGGCGTGGACCCGTCGGGTCGCCACGTTGCCACCCCCGACGACCACCACACGGCGTCCCTCGGGGCGCAGGGTCAGCGGCAGCGGCATGATCAGACCGAGGCGGTCGCGAGCAACGCGTCGCCGACCATGCCGGCCGCGAGGGTCGTGCCGTCCTGGGCGTCGACGAGCAGGAACGAGCCACCTGCGCGGGCGTGCAGGTACTCCTCGGCCGGGACGGGCGAGGCCAGCCTCAGGCGCACGTGGCCGATGTCGTTGAGCTCCAGGCGGTCGGCCGCGTCGAGGCTGGCGGTCTCGAGGTCGAGCCGGCCGGTGATCTCGGTGACCATCGCCTGCACCGTCCTGGTGCCGTGCTTCACGAGGACCTTCGTCCGCGGCGCCAGCGAGTGGTCGGCGAGCCAGGCGATCGTGCCGTCCACGTCCTGGGTGAGCGACGGGACGCTGCGGGAGGTGACGATGAGGTCTCCGCGCGCGACGTCGACGTCGTCGGTGAGCCGCAGGGTGACCGACTGCGGTGCGAAGGCCTCCGTCAGCTCGCCGTCGGCCGTGTCGATGGCGGCGACGGTGCTCGTGCGGCCGCTCGGCAGCACCGTGACCGGGTCGCCCGGGCGGACGAGACCCGACGCGATCTGCCCCGCGTACCCGCGGTAGTCGCGGTGCTCCTCGCCGCCGGCCGCCTGAGGCCGGATGACGAGCTGGACGGGGAAGCGCAGGGGCTCGGAGTGCGGCTCGCCCGCGGGCGAGAGCGTCTCCAGGAACGTGAGGAGGCTCGGTCCGTCATACCAGGGGGTGCGCACCGACCGCTCCACCACGTTGTCGCCGTCGAGGGCGGACACCGGGATCGTGGTGACGTCGGTGAGACCCAGGGACGCCGCCGAGGTGACGACCTCGTGCGCGACGCGCTCGTAGGTGGCCTCGTCGAAGCCGACCAGGTCGATCTTGTTGACGACCACGACCACGTGCGGCACCCGCAGCAGCGACGCGACCGCGAGGTGCCGACGGGTCTGCTCCTGCAGCCCCTTGCGGGCGTCGACGAGCAGCACCACGACGTCGGCAGTGCTGGCGCCGGTGACGGTGTTGCGCGTGTACTGCACGTGCCCGGGGCAGTCAGCGAGGATGAACGACCGCTCGGCGGTCGCGAAGTACCGGTAGGCCACGTCGATCGTGATGCCCTGCTCGCGCTCCGAGCGCAGGCCGTCGGTCAGCAGCGCCAGGTCGGCGGAGGCGAGGCCGCGGTCGCGGCTGACCCGCTCGACGGCGTCGAACTGGTCGGCGAGCACCGACTTGGAGTCGTAGAGGAGCCGACCGACGAGCGTCGACTTGCCGTCGTCGACGGAGCCGGCCGTGGCGAGCCTGAGCAGCGTCTTGGTGGGCAGCGTCTTGGTGGGCAGCGTGCGCATCAGAAGTACCCCTCCTTCTTGCGGTCCTCCATGGCGGCCTCGGACGCGCGGTCGTCGGCCCGGGTGGCTCCCCGCTCGGTCAGACGCGTGGCCGCGACCTCGACGACGACGTCGTCGACGGTGGCGGCGTCGCTCTCGACCGCACCGGTGCAGGACATGTCGCCGACGGTGCGGTAGCGGACCAGTCGGCGCTCGACGGTCTCGCCGGGCCGCGGCTGCGAGACGTCGCTGACGCTGACGAGCATCCCGTCGCGCTCGAAGACGTCGCGCTCGTGCGCGTAGTAGAGCTCCGGCAGCGCGATGTCCTCGGCGGCGATGTACTGCCAGACGTCGAGCTCGGTCCAGTTGCTCAGCGGGAAGACCCGCACGTGCTCACCCGGACGGTGGCGGCCGTTGTAGAGGTTCCACAGCTCGGGGCGCTGGTTGCGGGGGTCCCACTGGCCGAACTCGTCGCGCAGGCTGAACACCCGCTCCTTGGCGCGGGCCTTCTCCTCGTCGCGACGGCCGCCGCCGAAGACCGCGTCGAACTTGTGGTCGGTGATCCCGTCGAGCAGCGGCTGGGTCTGCAGCTGGTTGCGGGTGCCGTCGCTGCGCTCGCGAAGACGGCCGTCGTCGATGTAGTCCTGCACCGACGCGACCTCGAGGCGCAGGCCGAGCCGCTCGACCGTGGCGTCGCGGAAGGCGAGCACCTCGGGGAAGTTGTGGCCCGTGTCGACGTGCATGACCGGGAACGGCACCGGCGCCGGCCAGAAGGCCTTCGTGGCCAGGTGCAGCATGACGACCGAGTCCTTGCCGCCGGAGAAGAGCAGCACGGGCCGCTCGAACTCCGCCGCCACCTCGCGGATGATGTGGATGGCCTCCGACTCCAACCAGGAGAGCTGGTCGAGCCGGTAGGTCGGGCGGCCGGCCGTGCCGGGCGCCTCGTCGACGACGGTCATGCGTTCCTTCTCGATCTCGGTGGTCGCGCGGGGGTGCTCACGTGTGCAGGCCGCACTCGGTCTTGTCGACGCCGGCCCAGCGGCCGGCGCGGGGATCCTCGCCCGGGGCGACCCGCCGGGTGCACGGCGCGCACCCGATGGAGGGGTAGCCGTCGTTGACGAGCGGGTTGACGATCACGTCGTGCTCGTCGGCGTAGGCGAGCACCTCGTCGAAGGTCCACGCCGCGAGCGGGTTGACCTTGACCAGCTGGTTCTTCTCGTCCCAGGTGACGAGCGGCGTGTCGGCACGCGTCGGGCCCTCGTCGCGGCGGACGCCCGTGATCCACACCTCGTACGCGCCGAGGGTGCGGGTGAGCGGCTCGACCTTGCGCAGGTGGCAGCACAGGCCCGGGTCGCGGGCGAAGAGGTCCTTGCCGTGCTCGGCGTCCTGCTCGGCCACGCTCTGGCGCGGCTTGACGTCGACGATCGTGAGCTCCATGGACGACTCGACGGCGTCGCGGGTGCCGATCGTCTCGGCGAAGTGGTACCCGGTCTCGAGGAACAGCGTGTCGACCCAGGGCAGGTGCTGCGCGACCACGTGGGGGAGCACGGCGTCGGCCATGGAGCACGCGACTGCCGTGCGGTACCCGAACTCCTCCGCGACCCAGGCGAGCACCGCGCGGGTGCCGTCCGGGCCGGCCGGCTGGTCGGCGAACCGGGCCTCGGCCTGCTCGGCGACGGCGCGCAGGGTGGCCGAGTCGCGTCGCGGGCCGAGCACGGCCTCGCGGGTGCGGTGGTGCTCCACGCGGGCCTCGTCGTGGGCGACCTGACGGGCGCGACGCTCGGCGAGCGTCGGTCCCGCGGGCGGGATGGTCTCGGACATGGTCCCAGCGTAGGCGGGGGTCCCGAGCGGTGAGAGCGGTCGCCGCATCGTGGACAGGTGCGCTAGGACACCTCGACGGGCACGCGGTCCATGGCCCGGAAGCGACGGTCCACGACCGGCGCCAGCGTGGTCACGAGGTAGAGCACGCCGGCCACCAGGAGGGCGGCCCGCAGGTCCAGCAGGGCGAGCAGGGCGCTGCCCACGAGACCCCCGAACGGCATCAGGCCCCAGGCCACGGCGGTCGACATCGCGCCGACCCGGCCCACGAGGTGCCGCGGGATGCGCTCGAAGAACACGGCTCCCACGACCGGGTTGAGGAACCCGGAGGCGAGTCCGGCCACGGCCATGACGACCACCGGTGCCGAGGTGACGTCGGACCAGGCGAGCACGGCGAACCGGGGCAGGCCGCACACCACGAACGCGACGACGTAGACGGCGAACCGGGGCATCCGGTCGGCCCACGCGGCCGCCACGAGCGAGCCGACGACCGACGTCCCCGCCATGACCGCGAGCAGCAGTCCCAGCGCGCCGACCCCGGACCCGGTCTCGACGGCCCAGACGGGCAGGAGGACCGCGGTGAACGCGACGTCCAGCAGGTTGGTGAACGCGATCATGACCGTGAGCGCCAGGATCACGGGGTCGCGGCGCAGGAACTGCCACCCCGCGCGCAGCCGCGCGAGGTAGGAGTGGGGATCGTCGTCGGCCGGCACGCCACGGCCGACCGAGCGGGCTCCGAGGCCCAGGACGACAGCCGCGAGCGCGAGTCCCGCGGCGTTCACGGCCAGGGCGTCCGCGGCGCCCACGAGGGCGACCAGGCCCGCTGCCAGGGCCGCGCCCACGAGGCTCGAGGTGCGCTCGACCGTGGACGCCAGCCCCGTGACGCGCTCCATGGGCTGTCGCGTGGACTCCGCGAGCACCGGGACGAGGCTGTGCCGGGCGGCGTCGGCCGGACCGCGCAGGGCGCCGGTGGCGGCGACGAGCACGAGGAGCGCCGGGAAGGAGAGCGCCTCGAGATGGTGCAGCGCGGGGATGGCGGCGACCGTGAACGCGCTCGCGGCGTCGCAGCCGACCGCCACGCGCCGGGCGCCGAGGCGGTCGATGGCCGGCCCTGACAGCACCTTCGCCACGACGAGGGGAGCGAGCTCGGCGAAGGCCACCACGCCCGCCGCGGTGGCGGATCCCGTGGTCGTGAGGGCGAGCCAGGGGAGGGCGACCGCGGCCAGCCGCGTCCCGGTGAGCGCGAGGGCGTCGGCGAGCAGCCAGGCGGCCAGGACCCGCCGACCCCGGTCGGTGAGCGGACGCCCGGTCACGTTCTCGTCACGCTCCCGGGCCAGGGGTTGGCGTGCAGGCGCACCACGACGGGACGGGCCTCGGGGTGGTCCTCGTCCTGCACCTCCTCGAGCACCGCCTCCAGCCGTTCGACGAGCCGCTGGGCCGTCTCGGGGCGCAGGCGCCGCACGTAGTCGCTCAGGGTCGAGGCCGAGCGCCAGGCCTGGGGCAGCAGAGAGAACTCCTCGACGGCGCGCTGCATCTGCTCGGCGTGCACGACCGCGACCGCCTGGGCGAAGGCGTCGACGGCTGCGAGCTCGTCGGAATCGCGGGGGCTGCCGGTCGACGTGCTTCGGTGCGAGGCACGCCACCGCCGGGTCCGGGCGTCGACGTCGTCGCCGGCGTCCTCGACGAAGCCGTGCACCGCGAGCTGGCGCAGGTGGTACGAGGTCGCTCCCGACGACGTCCCGGTCCGCGCGGCGAGCTCGGACGCGGTGGCGGGTCCCTCGAGCCGCAGCAGACCGAGCAGGCGCAGGCGCAGCGGGTGGCTGAGGGCTCGCAGTCCCGTCGGGGACGGGGTGACGCTGTCGGCGGTCGGGGCGTCGCACTCGTCGGTCATGACGCGAGGCTAGATCACAAAGGAGTCTTTGCAAAGATCTCTTGGCGATTCTGGTCGACCTGACGGGGGTGACCGGACGGCACCGGGCTCGTAGGGTCGAGCCATGGCGCGCTACCTCGAGATCCACCCGGAGAACCCCCAGCCCCGCGCGGTCGAGCAGGCCACCGCGATCCTGCGCGACGGCGGTCTGATCGCCTATCCGACGGACTCCGGCTACGCCCTCGGCGCCGCGCCCGGGAACCAGGAGGCCCTGGACCGGATCCGCAGCATCCGTCGGCTCGACGACAAGCACCACTTCACGCTCGTGTGCAAGGACTTCGCCCAGCTCGGCCAGCTGGTGCACGTCGACAACGCGATCTTCCGTGCCGTCAAGAGCGCGACGCCCGGCCCGTACACGTTCATCCTGCCGGCCACCCGCGAGGTTCCCCGGCGGATGCTGCACCCGAAGAAGAAGACGGTGGGCGTGCGGATCCCCGACCACGTGGTCGTGCGCGCGCTCCTGGAGTCGCTGGGGGAGCCGATCCTGTCGAGCACGTTGATCCTGCCCGACCACGACGAGCCCATGACCGAGGGGTGGCTGGTGAAGGAGGAGCTGGACCACCTCGTCGACGCGGTGGTGGAGTCCGGCGACGTGGTCGCCGAGCCCACCACGGTGGTCGACTTCGTGGACGGCGTCCCCGAGATCGTCCGCGAGGGCGCCGGCGACCCCGACCGCTTCCGATGAGCGGACCGGCCACCTTCGTCCTCGTCCCCGGCGCGGGAGGGGCACCGTGGAGCTGGAGCCGGCTCACCCCGTTGCTCGAGGCCGCCGGCCACCGGTGCGTGGTCGTCGACCTCCCCGGTCCGGACCCGACGGTCGACCTCGACGGCTACGTGGCGCTGGTCGTCGACGCCATCCACTCGGCGCGGGAGACGCCTGGACCCGTGGTGCTCGTCGGTCAGTCCTTCGGCGGGTTCAGCACGTCGGCGGCCGCCGCGCGGGAGCCGGTCGACCTGCTGGTGCTGCTGAACGCGATGATCCCGTCCCCGGGCGAGTCCGGCGGCGCGTGGTGGTCGGCCGTGGGCCTCTCGGGCGCCCGGCGCGAGGCCGAGGCGGCGGCCGGTCGCGATCCTCAGGCTCCTTTCGACCCGCTCGCGGTCTTCTTCCACGACGCCGCCGACGACGTGCTGACCGAGGTCGCTGACCAGGACCGCGACGAGTCCGACGCCTCCTTCGGGTCCGTCTGGCCGGCCGACGCCTGGCCCGACGTCCCCACGGTCGTGCTCGTCGCCGACGACGACCGGCTCTTCCCGCCCGACTTCCAACGACGCGTTGCACAGGAGCGGCTCGGCCTGGGGGTGACCGAGGTGCCGGGCGGTCACCTCAACGCCCTGACCCGACCGAGCGAGCTCGCCGAGGAGCTGGTGAGGATCGCCCGCTCAGCGGGTCGCTGAGGTGCGTCGACCGACGATTGCGACGAGCGCGGAGGCCGCGGTGAGACCGGCGAGCAGCAGCATCGTCTGCGTGCCGTCCAGCCACGACAGCAGCAGGGTCGCGAGGTACGGCGCCGCGAAGCCGACGTACGTGAGGCTGTAGAACACCGCGTTCACGGTGGCCAGGTCCCGCGCCGGGGTGATCGTCTCGACCGTCTGGAGTCCAGCCACCAGGACGAAGCCGTAGGCCGTGCCCAGCAGCATGCAGGCCGGGAGGACCAGCCAGGACGCGCCGGTGGTGGCGGCGAGCGCCCCCACGCCGAACCCGGCCACGCCCGCTCCCATGCCCACCGCGAGCGTGACGCCGGTGGCGAGCCTGCGGCCGTACGGCTGCAGCGCGACCCCGGTGCCGAGGGTCAGGAAGACGAGCGCCCCGACCAGCGCGTACGCGGGTCCGGGGACGTCGACGACGGCCGGCAGCGTCGCGAAGGCGAGGGTCGCGGTGCCGAACACCCACGGGGCCGTCGGCACGACCTGCGTCAGGAACCGTCGTGAGCCGAGCACCTGGCGCAGGGTCGCGGCGTCGGGATCGCTGGTGGCGACGTCGTCCGGATCGGGCTCCGGTGCCGGACGCAGGAGCACCGCGACCACGACGGTGAGCACCAGGTGAGGCACGTACGGAAGCACCGTGGGTGCCGGTGCCCACTGGGCCAGGACGCCGGTGACGAGCGGCCCGGTGCCGAAGCCGGCCGACAGCGCGATCGCCGCCCGCCGCGCGCCGGTGCCGGGCGCGGCGTCGGACAGCTCCTTGACCCATGCGGTGCCGGGTGCGAACGCCGCGCCGCTCGCGACGCCGGCCAGGAGGCGACCGACGAGCAGCAGGGTGAGCGAGTGACCGTCCACCATCAGCACGACGGTGGCGACGAAGGACAGCACGAGCACCGGGCGCAGGACGCGGCCGCGTCCGATCCGGTCCGAGACCGGGGCCACGAGCAGCAGGGCGGGGACCAGCCCCACCGCGTAGGCGCCGAACAGCGCGGTGACCTGCCCGGCGGTGGCTCCGTCGACGTCGCGGTACACGGGCAGCAGGGCGGCGAACTGGTTCGCGCCCCATCCCACGGCGAAGAGCGCGAGCGCGGCTCGGAACCAGGACGGCACGGCGCCACGCTACGCGCGGCGTCGGCGAGATCCCTCAGCGGGCGCGGTGGTCGACGCGCGACATGCGGGCCCCGTGCCGCTCGACCCGGACGTGCGGGCTCAGCTGCATGAGGCGCAGCGCCAGGAAGCGGTGGGGCCGGAACGGCTCCAGCACCTCCGCCACCTCGTGGTCGTGCTCGAGCCGGTGACCGAGCAGGGCCGTCCCGACGGTGCTGGCCAGGTGGTAGTCGCCGAACGGCACCGCGTCGGTGTCGCCGAAGGCCCGCGAGCCGACCTCGGCCGCGGTCCACACGCCGACTCCTGGCAGCGACCGCAGGGCGGCCGAGGCGTCGGTGGGCTCGCGGTCGGCGAGTCGCTCGAGGGACTCGCCCAGACGCGTGACGGCCTGCACCGTCCGGTACCGCTTGGGGTCGACCCCGGCGCGGTGCCACTCCCACGAGGGCAGCGCCGCCCATGCCTCGGCCGTCAGCGGCAGCCGCATGCCCGACGGCGCCGGACCTGGCGGGACCTCCCCGTGCCGTGTGAGCAGCTGGCGCCACGAGAGGAAGGCGTCGGCACCCAGGACCTTCTGCTCGATGATCGCCGGGACGAGCGCCTCGACCACCCGGCGGGTGCGGGGCACCCGGAGCCCGGGGTGTCGTCGATGGGCGTCGGCGACCACGGGGTGGGCCAGGGGAGGGCGGTGCGGCTGGTCCCCGCCGAGGCACGCGGGCAGCTCGTCGAGCACCTCTGCCGCGCCCGGGCCCCAGGCCGCGGCCTCCACGACGTGAGCGTCCAGCTGGCGCAGGTGGAGCGTGGCCGGGCCCGACGGCGGGCGCGTGGCGCGCCAGATCTCGGCACCCCGGCCGCGGAAGGCCGGGTCGGCGGGACCGCGGCGCAGGGTCGACAGCGTGCGCCAGACGTCGATGGGAGCGGTGCTGCGCCAGGTGCGGCCCAGACCGTCGTCAGTCACGCGCACCGCCGCGTCGGGGGCGTAGGCGATCACGCCACGACACCCGCCGGGGCGGGGGAGGGGAGGGACGGGCCGCAGCACGCCGGCGCAGGCGCTCGCGCCAGGCCCGCACCTCGTCGTCGACGTCGCGGGTCGGGGTGATGACCGGCGGACCACCCTGGAGCTGGCGTCGTGCCTCGACGACGCGACGGTTGAAGTCCGCGAGCATCTCGCGGACGCGTTCCTCCGAGCCGGTGGAGTCGAGGAGGTCGTCGAGCTCGGCGTCCTCCTTGCGCAGCGCCAGGGCGGGCGGCAGGACGCCGGAGACGTTCTCGCGCTCGATCAGCTGCTTGAGCCACCAGTCGGGATCGTGGCGGAAGACCCGGGGCGGCAACGGCTTGCCGGACAGCGGCAGGTCGTCGAAGTCGCCGCGGGCGATCGCGGCGCGGATCTGGCCGTCGACGTAGAGAGCCTGGTCCTCGGGGCGCCGCCCGCGTGCGGGTGCCGCGCCCTCGTCGCCCTCGTCAGCGGCATCCGGGTCGGGAGCGCGCGACGTGTCGGGCGCCGGGTCGTCACCGAGGCGGTAGTGCGCCGCTCGGCGTCGCGGGTCGTCGGACATCGTTCCTCCTGCCACCACTCTAGGCAGGAGGAACGACACCGGCCGCTCGGCCGATCCTCAGTCGACGTCGTCGTCGACCCAGTCGAGGGTCTTGGTGACGGCCTTCTTCCAGCTGCGGTAGTACTTCTCGCGCTCGTCCTCGGGCATCTGCGGCGTCCACCGCTTGTCCTCGCCCCAGTTGGTGCGGATGTCGTCCTCGTTCTCCCAGTAGCCGACGGCCAGACCGGCGGCGTACGCAGCGCCGAGCGCGGTGGTCTCGGCGACCTTCGGGCGGACGACGTCGACGCCGAGGATGTCGGCCTGGAACTGCATGAGGGTCTCGTTGACGACCATGCCGCCGTCGACGCGCAGCTCGGTGAGCGGGACGCCGGAGTCGGCATTCATGGCGTCCAGCACCTCGCGCGTCTGGTACGCCGTGGACTCCAGCACCGCCCGGGCGATGTGGCCCCGGTTCACGTAGCGCGTCAGGCCCACCAGGGCGCCGCGTGCGTCGGGGCGCCAGTGCGGGGCGAACAGGCCCGAGAACGCCGGCACGAAGTACGCCCCGCCGTTGTCGTCGACCTGCTTCGCGAGGTCCTCGATCTCGGGGGCGCTGCCGATGAGGCCGAGGTTGTCGCGGACCCACTGCACGAGGGACCCGGTGACCGCGATGGAGCCCTCGAGCGCGTACACCGTGGGCTCGTCGCCGATCTTGTAGCAGACGGTGGTGAGCAGCCCGTTCTCCGACGGGACGGCCTCGGTGCCGGTGTTGAGCAGCATGAAGTTGCCGGTGCCGTAGGTGTTCTTGGCCTCGCCCTTCTCCAGGCAGGCCTGCCCGAAGGTCGCGGCCTGCTGGTCGCCGAGGATGCCGGCCACCGGGGTGCCGTTGAGGATGCCGGGCTTGCACTCGCCGTACACCTCCGAGCTCGACCTGATCTCCGGCAGCATCGACAGCGGGATGTTCATGTCGGCGGCGATGCTCTCGTCCCACTCCAGGGTCTCGAGGTCCATCAGCAGGGTGCGGCTCGCGTTGGTGACGTCGGTGACGTGGACGCCGTCGTTGTCCGCACCGCCCGTGAGATTCCACAGCACCCAGGTGTCCATGTTGCCGAACAGCAGCTCGCCGGCCTCGGCGCGCTCCTGGGCACCCTCGACGTGGTCGAGGATCCATCGCACCTTGGGCCCGGAGAAGTAGGTGGCCAGGGGCAGCCCGACCGTCTCCTTGTAGCGGTCGAGCCCGCCGTCGGCGGCCAGGCCGTCGACGATCTTCTGGGTGCGGGTGTCCTGCCAGACGATCGCGTTGTAGATCGGCTGTCCGTTGGACTTGTCCCACACGAGGGCGGTCTCGCGCTGGTTGGTGATGCCGACCGCGGCGATGTTCTTGCTGTTGAAGTTCGCCTTGGCCAGGGCGCCGCCGATGACGTCGCGCGTGTTGGTCCAGATCTCGAGCGCGTCGTGCTCGACCCACCCGGCTCGCGGGAAGATCTGCTCGTGCTCGACCTGGTCGACGGCCACCACCGATCCTGCGTGGTCGAAGATCATCGCGCGGGTCGAGGTGGTGCCCTGGTCGATGGCGAGGACGTACGTGTTGTCGGCCATGCTCGAATCTCGATTCTGTGTGGGGTCGGGGTGCGGGTCAGACGTAGTTCGCGGCGGCGGCCAGGAGGCCTCCGAGGATGCCACCGATGGCGGGTCCGACGACAGGGATCCAGGAGTAGGACCAGTTGCTGTCGCGCTTGTCCTTGATCGGCAGGACGAAGTGGGCGATGCGCGGGCCCAGGTCGCGCGCCGGGTTGATGGCGTAGCCCGTGGGACCGCCGAGGCTGGCGCCGATGCTGACGACGAGCAGCGCGACGGCCAGGGGGCCGAGCTCGGTGGGTGTCTTGCCGAACGCGATGATCACGAACACGAGGACGAAGGTGCCGATGATCTCGGTGATGAGGTTGGAGGACGTGCGCGCGATCTGCGGTGCGGTGCAGAAGACGCCGAGCTTGTCGTCCGGATCGCTCTCCGGGGCGTCGAACTGGTCGCGGTAGGCCAGCCAGCACAGCGTGGCGCCGAGGAAGGCGCCGAGCAGCTGGGCGGCGAGGTACACCAGCACCTTGACGGCGGTGTTGCCGCCGAGGTCGTCGCCGGACGCGACGAGACCCAGTGTCACGGCGGGGTTGATGTGCGCGCCGGACTTGTAGGCGACGTAGACGCCGGCGAACACCGCCAGGCCCCAGCCGAAGCTGACCATCAGGAAGCCGCCGGCGTTGCCGTTCGTCTTGGCCAGCGCGACGTTCGCGACGACGCCGCAGCCGAGCAGCAGGAGCGTGGCGGTGCCCATGACCTCGGGCAGGAAGATGTCTGTGAGCACGTGGTCCCCCCGGCCGACCCGACAGACTCGTAGCCCGCTCGGTGCGGACGTCCCCCGAGACGCCTCGGTCGGTGTGGGTCGAGCCTATCGTGACCCCCGTCACATCGCGGTGTGGGTGCGGCGTCGCCGGGACCGGGAGGATGTTCCAGGTCAGGGAGTCGAGCCGTCGGGTCGTGACCTCCGGGGTTGCGCGCTCGTTGGGGGTGATGACATCGATCGGGGGTCGCGAGGAGGTCGTCGTGCCCGTCCTGACCTTCGACATGCCTGCGGACTCCGGGGCGAGCCTGTGCGTGTCGACGCGACTGCTCGTGCGGGCCCCCGAGGTCGAGCTGTGCTGGCTCGAGGGTGACGAGGGCGTCCTGGTGCTGCGCCTGGAGTGCGACGAGAGCGACGTCGCGGTCCTTCGGCACCACGTGCTGACGGCTCACCCAGCAGTCGTGGACGCGGCGTCGCCGGGGGAGGGTCCTCCGGCACGTCCCGAGGCGCGGCGCGGCGTCGGTCGGCATCGGCGCTGACGTCGGCTGTAGACGCCTCGTCAGGCGGCGACGTACTCGAAGGCCCCCGTGGCTGGGTAGTGCTCGGCGAGCACGACGACGGGTTCGGTCCTCCTCGTCCAGGCGCGGGTGAAGGCGGTGCGTCCGGGCACGGCGCGTGTGGGCAGGTGCCATCGGGTGGTGCCGTCCTCGTCGTGGTCGACGGGGAGTGCTCCGCGGGTCTTGAGTCCGTGGTGGGGGCGACATCGTGGGTGGAGGTTGCCTGCGGTGGTGGGTCCGCGGTCTGGGTGGTCGGGGTCGAAGGGTTGCTGGTGGTCGAGGTCGCACGCTTCTGCTGGTTTGTCGCAGGTGGGGATGTCGCAGACGCCGTCGACGAGCTCGAGGGCGCGGCGGAGTGGGGCGGTGGGGAAGCGGCCGAGCTCGGTGACGTCGAGGATGCCGCCGGCCTCGTCGGTCAGGAGGCGACTGAACAGCGTGCCGGGCTGCGTGGCGAGCTCGCGGACCAGTGTGGGGTCGATGGCGTGCTGGCCGTCGCCGGTGACGGCGGGTTCGTCGTCCAGGCCCAGCAGGGTGGCCAGGGAGACGGTGATCCCGACGTGGAACCGGCCCCGGCCGGGGGCGTCCGCGGTGCGACCCAGGAGCCGGTCGGTCAGGACGTCGGCGCGGGCCTGGGACAACCGTCGGTCGTCGTCGGGGTCGTCGGCACGTTGCGCTTTGGCGGCCAGGGACAGCTTGCGCTCGATCAGCAGGGCGTCGTGGGTCGGGATGAACGCCTGGAGCAGGCTCATCCCGTCGTCCATCGCCGTGATGGTCACGTGGCGCTGGGCGGTCGCCTCGCGGCGGCGCCGTGCAACGTTCTCGGCCTCGACCCGTGCCACGAACCGGCGCAGCCAGCCCTTGAGCTGGGACAGCGTGTGGGTCGTGGCGTAGGGGACCACGGACTCGTCGAGCAGCTCCACCGACGCGACCTCGTGCAGGCGCCACCGGGCCGAGGCGATCGCGCGGGCCTTCGCCCGATCGAGCTCACCGTCGCTGTGGGCGGCCCACACCGTCGGCAGGTCCGCCGTGAGGGTCCTGGTCGTCGCGACCAGGTGCGCGACGAATCCCGACGCGACCTCGAGCTCGACCGCGACCTCCAGGATCGCGACCTGGCGGGCGTCCTCGGCCGAAGCAGCGCTCCGCCCGGCCGCGACCGCGTCGGACCGACGACCCTCCACGAACGCCAGCACCGTCGCAGCCTGCGCAGCCTCGGCCCGCCACAGCACCCGCGACGCATCCGTCGCGAGGCCGAGGAGAGAGTCCGTCGAGGTCATGTAACGAACATAGATTCGACGTCCGACACCGAGTTTCGCCGCGTTCGCCTCGGTGCCAAAAGCATCGGGGGGAGTGAAGCTACCCGTCCGCGCTTCTCAGGCTCACGTCGAGGCGGGTCATGAGTCGGGCGACCGGAGTGCGACCCGTCGGCGCCGGGGGATAGCGGCGCAGGATCGCCACGAGCGCGGGGGAGACGAGGCGTCGGGTGTCGTCGCCGCGGGAGTCGACTCAGGCGTCCTCGGCCGAGGTCGAGGCGCGCTGCTCCACGGCGATGAAGACCTTCACGCTGTCGTACGTCGCCACGTCCGTCGGTGCGAGACGCACGTCGGCCTCGCTGCGAGCCGCTAGACGTGTCGGCTCGCCGACAGGGGAGACCGTGAGAGCTTGTTGCGACTCCCCCTCGGCGGGGCGGTTCCAGGTGATCCCCACGAGGCGGACCACGTAGTCGCTTCTGCCGGGATTGCTCACCCTGGCCGTGCGAGCCTCGTACGGACGGTCGACCGGCTCTCCCTGGGCATCCAGGAAGTCGACCTCGGGATAGGCCGTCCCGGCGTCCTCGGCGGTGCGCATCCCTTCGACCGTGACCTCGACGTCCTCCACGTCGCCGGACCCGGGGCCCTCGAAACGCAGGATGTCGAGCACCTCGTAGTTCGCCGGCGCGACGACCAGACCTCGATCGCTTCCGAACACCGTGGTCACCGAGACATCGGTCATCGGCTCCGAGTCCGAGTCAAGTGCCACGAAGGACAGGGTCGGAGCTGCGGAGAGGGTCCTGGACGTGTTGGTGATCGTGAGCGTCTGGTCGATCGTTCCCTCGTCGGAGACGCCGGAGTAGGCGAACCGCAGGTCGACCGCATCGTCTGCGGGCTGGTTGGTGGAGCTCTCACTCGGGTCGTTCGACCCGGTGCAGCCGGCGAGGGCGAGCGACAGCAACGCGACGGTGATCGTTGTCCTGAACATCGTGCGACTCTAGAGGCCGGATCGTCCCTCGGCTCGCCTGGACGGAGCGAGCACGGCTTCGCTGGGTGGTTCGGGTGCGCCCGGGAGTGGAGGAGCGCACTTGACAGTTGACAGATGGGTTGTCACTTTTGCCAGGGTTCTGTCGTCCGAGTTCCCCGCAGTGACGTCTAGACCCCGACTCCGCGATTGTCAGATTGGTTGTCACGGATCGCTGGACCAGCGGGTCTGGGTCAAGTTTGTCACTTAATTTGTCGCGTCTGGGCGCGTCCAGACGGAGGGTTGGGTTACGACCACCATTGAGGCGCTGATCCAACCGTGAATCGCCTAGCGAGGTGCCACTCGTCATGCTGGTCGGGAATGTCGCGTTCGCTGAACTCGCGAGGCGGTTCGACGGACAGGCGGCTGTCTAGCCGAGATGCTCGGGCACTGGCGTCGATAGGAAGCTGAAGATTGAGATCGATCTTCCGTGCTCGAAGGAGAGGGTCCCCCTCACCGGGGTCAAGTACGTGTTCCCCGCGAAGACGGAGTTCTCCCGGACCGCTGACTGCGACACTGCTCCGTCCGAGTATCCGTACGCCACCGTCCGGTACCCGCCGCATCTGTCCGCTGGCCGAAGATCCCTCAAAGCGGTAGGACCCCTGCAGATTGAATGGACCCAGATCGACCGGACCGCCCGCTTTCGTGCGAACAGCAAGTATCTGGCGGTGTTGCGGCATGTGGGCGGGTGCCCTTGCCGAAAGGTGCATATCCAGCGCAGTGCGAGCCCGGAGTCTGCCGAGCTCGTACCCGTTCGGATCTCCAAAGCCCCCGTAGCGCCCCACATAGCTCTCGATCTCGACAGTCGCGCCAATGAGTTCCAGTGCGGGCACGGATGCCTCGCCGACGAGAGACCTGATCATCTCGTGGCGAAAGGCTGTGCGAATTGAAGTACTCGAACGCCACGGGACCTCTCGATGAACCTGCCCCGGCTTGGCGACATTCACAACATAGGGAGCGCGTTCGGTAGTGAACTGGAGAGCCATCACGTCGGCGTTGCCAGACACCAGTACCCGCAACCACGTCGGCTCGGGAGATGGACCGTCAAAGTGCTTTCGAACCGCATTCCACCAGTTCGCCGGTTCGACGCCCGAGGTACTTCCGATGCGCCGACGACGCTCGTCGAGGCCGATGACCCAGAGAATCGATTCACCGCCAGCAGCGTTCGCGTGGCCGGCGATACGGCGAGCAACATCATGATTAGCGGATGGCCATAGGGCCTTGAGTTCGATGCGGTCGTCTTCGACTTGTCGGCCCGCGATTACGGCTTCAACGATGGCACCGACGCGAGCCTCCAACATCTGCAACTCAATAACGGTCAGGTCTAGCAGATGAAGGACCCGGTGACTGGTGCCGCGTTTGGCGGCATAGTTCGCGTCCTGAGCCCTCGCGATGGCTCCTGGGCGTCGCTGCGCGCTAGTCCCAGCAGGGGGCACCGCTTACTCGATGCCCTTGACGCCGATGAAACGATCGATCGCATGGCCGTTTGCGACGCGCCCTGCCCCAGAGCGTGACGCGAGCGCGGTCTTCCGACATGCGCGGAGAGGAGAGCGGGCCGTACGCGCGGCGGTTCGCGTTGTGCGGAGCGCTGGCGCGGGCCGCTGCGACCGGAACAGAATCAAAGCTATGTCGCTTCGTTGACAAAAACTGTAAGTTGTCACACCATGGCAAGGGTGTGCTGATGTGCAGACAACTGGGCATCGCACTGTCAAACCCAATCTCGTGTTGGTGCGACCTGTCCTCTCGGAAGCTAGACGTCCGGGGGCGAGTGGCAGCAGCGACCTGGACCGCGGCGAAAGGACACCTGATGCCGAGCCTCCCGTCGGTGAGCGGCGTTCGCGTTGCTCCTGTCCGTCGACGAGGCTTGCGCGACGATGACCTGGCCTCGGTCACGTACTCATCCGTCACGGCCGTCGGGCCCATGAGCAGTGCGGAACACAGATGAGTCAGTCGCCGGCAGCCTTTCTCGACGCGACGGAGTTCCTCGATATTGAGCACGCAGCTGTCCGCGAGTTCACTGCAGCTTCGATCGAGGGCGCGAGAACCGACCGTGAGAAGTCGGTTCGCCTCTTCACCGCAGTCCGCGATCAGATTTGGTACGACCCCTACTCGGCGTCGGAAGACCCTGCTCACTACCGAGCGAGCTTCGTCCTAGAAGCAGGGCGTGCCTATTGCGTTCCGAAGGCGGTGCTGCTGACCGCGGTGTGCCGGGCCGCCGGGATCCCGGCTCGGCTTGGCTTCGCCGACGTCCGTAATCATCTGCAGACTGACTCGCTGCGCAGCCTCATGAGCGGGTCGGACTTGTTCGTCTATCACGGTTACAGTTCACTGTTCATCGACGGCAGGTGGGTCAAGGCGACGCCGGCGTTCAACACCGAGCTGTGCGCCCGATTCGGAGTTCCCCCGGTCGAGTTCGACGGCGAGCACGACGCGCTGATGCACGCCTTCACTGCCGATGGAACCCAGCACATGGAGTACGTCCAGGATCGCGGCGTCTTCGACGACCTGCCGCTGACCGACATCCTGACGGAGCTTCGTCGTTCCTACGGGTCGCTGATGGTCGCCTCCGCGGAGCGCGTGACGGATGAGTTCACCGATCCTCCAGCCACGAGCGCGTCGTCCGATGACAGTTCACGTCCTCTTGACTCGCCGGCAGATCGCCGATGAGCACGACCGCTGCCGGGTTGCTCGGCCACGACCGCCGCCGGGTCACTCGGCGCAAGGACCCCGCCACCCCATCCGTCATGCCCAGTCCGCGGCTCAGCTGAATGTGAGGCCCGCGGCACCTCTTCGCCGCGAAGCCTGAGCCGCCTCCTTCTGCCCCTGACCTACCGAGATCTGCCAAAGGACGTCACATGTCAGACACCGCGCTCATCCAGGACTACCCCCACCAGATGGGCGGCCACTGTGGCTCTGGTGCTCTGCGCGACCTGCTGCACTGGAACGGGCTGGGATGGGAGGGCCCGCCACGCGAGGGCCTGGTCTTTGCGCTCGGCGGTGCTCTGGGTTTGTCGTACGTGCGATCGAGTGGCCTGATGCCTCCGGTCTACCTGGTGGGTCGGGGCTCAGACTTCGAGGTCGATCTCCCCGTGCGCCTGGGAGGGAAGGTCAAGGTCCTGACGACGGACGATCCCGAGGAGGGATGGACGTGGGTCCGCGACGAGGTCGACGCCGGCCGTCCCAGTCTTGTCTGGGGTGACATCGCCGAGCTCCCGTACCTGCGGGTCAAGCTCCAGATGAGCCGTCACGACATCGTGGTGATCGGCTACGACGAACGCCAGCGCGTGGCGTATGTGGTGGACAACGACCGGGCCGACGTTCAAGAAGTCCCACTCGAGGCCCTGGCGCGTGCGCGGTCGTCGAAGTCCTTCCCTGAGCCGACGCGCCACTGCACGTACCGGATCACTTGGCCTGAAGTGCTGCCCGAGCTTTCGGAGGTCGCGGCCGAAGCGTTCCAGCAGTCCGCATCGCGGATGAGCCACCCGTCGGGTCCGGGGATCATCGATCTCGCGGCGGCAGGCCACGGCGCCGAAGGCCTCGCCGGGGTGGCGCTGCTGGCCTCCGATGTGCAGACCTGGGTCGACCTTCCGGCCGACGAGCTCGAGGTGCTGCTGTTCAGCCTGAGCGCGTTCGTCGAGAAGGCCGGGACCGGGGGCGGACTGTTCCGCCGCTTGCTCGCCGACGGTTGTGAGGACGTCGCCCGATTGACCGGAGACGCTGCAACCGCTGACCTTGCCGAAGCGGCCAGCCGGTGCGCGCAGGCGTGGACGCAGACTGCGCGCGCCGCAGTGCAGCGCGACGTCGACACCCGAGCTCGCGCCGAGGCGGTCGCCGAGGCAGCCAGCGCCTTGCCCGACCTCGAGGCGAAGGTGGTCGAGTCACTGGAAGCGGCCGCCGAATCCTTGGCGGCTGCGGATCGTTGAGTGTTGAGGTGACAGGCGAGATGGACGTGCGGCGCCCTGGTGGCAGTGACCCGACCCTGAGTAGCGACGCTGAGATCCGAAGAGCGGACGCGGAGCTCTTCGCGCAGTGGACATCCCATCTCGCAGCTCAGGAGGCCGTGGCTATCGGCCAGACGCTGCCTCCTCATTCGCAGGAATGCGTCGGGTGCGGACCAGCCAATCCTGCAGGTCTCGGCCTGCAGGTGGTGCGCACGGCGGACGGGGTTGAGGCGGTCCACAGCTTTTCTGACGCTCACGTCGGTGCACCTGGCATCGCCCACGGAGGCGCTGTCGCGCTCGCTTTCGACGACCTGTTCGGCTTCACCCTCTACACCGTCGGTGCACTTGCAGTCACCCGCAGCATCACGGTCGAGTACCAGGCGCCTTTCCGTCTCCACCACCCGTACACGTTCCGCGCGCAGTTGAGAGAGCGGAACGGTCGACGGCTTCTCCTGCACGCTGAAGCGTGGGACAACGTTGGACGTATGGCGGGTTCGGCCACGGCGACCTTCGTGGTGGTCGGTGCTGGTCACTTCGCCTCAGGCGGGCAGCGGCCTGACGGAGAAGTCGATTAACGCCGGCCGGGCTGTGGTGACTCGATCGTTCGGTCCACGGTTCCCTCCGCGGTGGGGTGCAGCGTGGTGGACCGCGTTCCTGGTCTGTAAGCCCGTGCTACTGGTGGTGCGTCGTCGGGACTGGCGCGGCCTCGACAACATCCCCCAAGAGGGAGGCGTGGTGCTCGCCGTCAATCACGTCTCGGAACTCGATCCGTTGCTCGTGGCTGAAGCGGTGCTCGCCACGGGACGGACTCCGGCTTTCCTGGCCAAGAGCAGCTTGTTCGACAGCGCGATCGTGGGTCGGTGGTTCCGAGCCGCCGGGCACGTCCAGGTAGACCGCGACCATGGTCGCGGCGGATTCGATGCCGCCCTGGAGGCGCTTCGCGCGGGCACTCTCGTCGTGGTGTACCCGGAGGGGTCGATCACCAAGAACAACGACGGCCGTCTGATGGGGCTGAAGTCGGGAGCCGTGCGACTCGCGCTCGAGTCAGGTGCACCGCTGATTCCGGTGGCGCAGCTCGGAGCTCAGCAAGTCCTCCCGGCATACAGTCGACGGCCGCGGCTTTTCAAGCGGCCCGTGGTCACGATCGACGTCGGTCAGCCTCTGGGGTTGGACAACCTTCGCAGGCGCGGATCCGGGCCGGAAGTCGTGCAAATCGGGACCCGCCGCTTGACGAACATCCTGACGACCATGATCGAGGATCTCGTGCGAGGTCGGCGCCCCGTGTGAAGCCCTTTGGCGGGCGTCTGGCCGCTGAACGTCGGGGCGCCACCTCAACCGACGGACAGGCCGAGGAGCTCCTCCCGATGCACGGGAGTTCGCTGAGTGATGGCTCGTTTGCTGAACATGAAGTCGCGCGGCCGGTTGACGCAGTCGGCGGCGATGAGCTCGCCCTCGCGCAGGTAGAAGCAGGCGAAGTCGCGGTCGCACGCCGGGTCGCCGCTCAGGATCACCTCGTCATACCCAGTGTTGAGGCCGGCGATCTGGAGCTTGAGATCGTACTGATCCGACCAGAACCATGGCAGAGCGGCGATCTCCTTGGATTTGCCGCACATCGTCGCCGCGGCCACCTTGGCCTGCTCGCCCGCGCTCGACACTGACTCCAGACGAATCCGGCGGCCGTATCGGGCAATGTCGCCGCTGGCGCAGTCGCCAGCGGCCACGATGTCCGGATCGCTCGTGCGTGCTTGCGAGTCGATCAGGATGCCGTTGTCCACGGTCAGGCCTGCTGCTGCGGCAAGCTCGACGTTCGGTTCGACACCGATTCCGACGATGACCAGGTCGGCGGGGATCGATTCGCCCGTGGACAGGACCACCTCGCGGACCTGGACGTCGCCGGCGAGTGCGTGGACGAGAGCTCCGGTCCGGATGGTGACCCCCTCTTCGCGGTGGATGCGATCGAAGAACGCCGAGACTGCGGGCGCCGTGACGCGCTCGAGGACCCGCTCGGTGGCCTCCAAGACGGTCACCTCCAGACCGAGGGTCCGAAGCGAGGCGGCCGTCTCGAGTCCGATGTAGCCGCCTCCGACGATGACTGCGCGACGGGCAGTGGTGGCGGCGTCCCGGATCAGTTCGACATCGGCGGCTGTGCGCAGGTAGAAGACTCCCGCCAGATCGGCCCCTGGCGCCGGAAGTCGCCGGGCGCGAGCGCCGAGGCACAGCGCGAGCTTGTCGAAGGTCAGGGTCTGCCCGTTGCTCAGCCCAAGCTGTCCCGCCGAACGGTCGATCGCCTCGACCGTGACGTCCATCAGCTTGATGTCCTGCTTGGCGTAGAACTCGGAGCTTCGGATCGCTAGGTCTTCGAGCGTGCTCCTGCCGGAGAGGTAGGCCTTCGACAATGGGGGTCGTTGGTAGGGCAACGCCGACTCGTTGCCGATGAGGATGATCTCTCCGTCCCACTTCTCCTGGCGCAGACTGGCCGCGAGCTGTGCTCCGGCGTGGCTCGCCCCGACGATCACCGCTCGGGGCAGTGTCATGTGCTGGTCTTCGGTGTGAGCTGGACCATCAGCTTGCTGATGCCTCGCACGAAGTTCGACTGCACATATTCCGGTTCGCCGACGACCTGGATGTTCTCGAAGCGCGGCAGCAGCTCCTCCCAGAGGATCTTCAGCTGCAGCTCGGCCAACCGGTTCCCCATGCAGCGGTGGACGCCGAAGCCGAACGAGATGTGGTTGCGCGCGTTGGCTCGGTCGATGATCAGGTCGTCGGCGCGGTCGAACAGCGCCTCGTCGCGGTTTCCGGAGGCGTACCACATGACGACCTTGTCGCCCTTGCGGATGAACTGGCCGTTGAGCACGACGTCCTTCTTGGCGATACGGCGCATGTACGCGAGCGGGGTCTGCCAGCGGATGATCTCCGAGACCATGTTGGGAATCAGGTCGGGATTCGCCTTCAGCTTCTCGAACTGGTCGGGGAATCGGTTGAGCGCCAGGACTCCTCCGCTCATCGAGTTCCGGGTGGTGTCGTTGCCGCCGACGATCAGCAGCGTGAGGTTGCCAAGGAATTCCATTGGGCGATCGATCAGGTCCTTGGTGTCCTCGTTGCTCTGCAGCATCGTGATCAGGTCGAAGCCGGGAGCTTCGCCAGCGGCAGTCCGCGCGGCCTTGTCGCGCCAGAGGGCGCTCAAACCGAGCGCCGCGTCCCGCATGCCGCGAAACACCTTGTCGTTGTCGGAGGGGCCACCGTTGGCCTGCTCCATCGAGGACGCGAGGTCTGACCATTCGACCAGCTTGTGGCGCTGCTCGTAGGGAAAGTCCAGCAGCGTGGCAAGCATCCGCGCGGTGAGCTCGACCGAGACGTTGCTGACCCAGTCGAACGGTTGGTCCACGGGCAACTCGTCAAGGACCTCCTGGACGCGTGATCGGATGAGCCCCTCCATCTCGCGAAGATTCTTCGGGGCGACGACACCTTGGACAGCTGCTCGCTGGAGGTCGTGTCGGGGAGGGTCCATCGCGATGAACATCTCGACGTCGAGAAAACGCGGCGGCGTGCCGATGATGATGAACGGCTCGGCGGAGAAGGCGTCGTGGTTCTTGTCGACAGCCACGATGTCGGCGTGGCGGGTGACGGACCAGAACGGTCCGAACGGGCTGTTCGCCTGGTAGTGAACCGGAGCCTCCTTGCGCAGCCGCTCGAAGTAGGAGAGCCAGCGTCCCTGGCGGTACATGAACGGGTTGCTGACGTCGATGTCGGTCAGCTCCACGTCCTCCACCGGGGGGATCGGCTCCTCGACGAACATCTTCTGGCCGTTCGTGCCGGTCACCCAACGGCGGGTCTTGTCGTAGAGGTGCGCACCCTGGATCTGGCGGTCGACCGGGATGGTCGACTGGACCCTGGTGGAGATGGCTTCTGAGATCTTCATGGCGTGGCTTCCGTCTCTCTCGTCGTCACAGCTGAAATTCGGGCAGTTTGACGGTCAAGCCGTCCCACGAGGGGCAGACCGACATCTGGCACGCGAGCCGGGAAGTCGGCTGCCGCTCGGGGTTCATCGCGAGCATTGCTTCTTCTTCAGCTCCGGACAGGCCGACCTGCTCGGACCACTGGGGGTCGACGACCACGTGACAGGTCCCGCAGGCAGCCTCTCCGCCGCAGTCCCCGTCGATGCCCGGGATTGCCTCGTTGACCGCGACCTGCATCAACGACTGGCCCTCCTCCAGCGGGGCTTCGTACTTCTCGCCGTCGTGCGACACGAAGGTGACAACTGCCATGTGAGTCTCCTGAAGAACTGTCCCGGGCGTGATGAACTTCATAAGAGTGTTGCCGGGTCCGACAGCGGTGGCTATGGTCACCGAAGTCAATACCTTGTGATTTCGGCTCACGAAGAGACGAGAGGGTGAACATGGTCGAGCCGTGCGTGCCGCCGCTTGCATTCGTGCAGCTGCTCGCGGGCGAAGCGCTGGAGCCGGACGCCGTCGCGCGGTTTCGCCGCGTAATGGCTCGCGAGGGAGTCAGCGAGTCGACGATGGTCGAACGCGATGTCCAGGCGCCGCTGCGCTGGTTTCGAGAGGTGTATCCGGCACTTGACTCCGCCCAAGCCACCCATCTCGGACGTGCGTGCGCAGCGCAGGCTCAATTGACCACCTTCGGGCCACTGAGCCTGCCGTTGGTCAGTGCAGGCTCGGTCGCGGAGATCGTGGAGCTGCTGACCTACCTGCCGTTGATTTCGACCGCTCTCAGTCCTCAGCTGCATCACTCCGATCACGGTCTGACCGTCGGTTTCACCGGACATACCGGTGATCCGGACCTGGATCGGTTGGTGATCACTTATTGCGGATCGGCACTCGTGCGACTGCTGAAGCTGCTCGTCGGTGACATGTCGGCCGTCACGCTGCACCTGGCTTGGTCGGCGCCTGCAGACCTGGCCGGTCATCCGGATGTGCTGAGTGGCCAGCTGGCTTTCGATGCCCCGATCTCATTCCTCCGGGTACCTGCTGAGACCCTGAGCGAGGTTTGTCGGTTCTCCGATCCGATCGCCTACCGGCACGCGATCGCCGAGCTCGAGAAGGCTCTCGAGCTCCGGAATGGGCCTCTGTCGTTCTCACGGACCGTGAGGCTTCTGGTGGATGAGGGCGACGTCCTGAGAAGCAGCCGATCGGTCGCCGATGAGCTGTCGATGTCGGCCAGCACTTTCAAGCGGCGACTTGCCGGTGAGGGAACCACCTTCCGTGAGCTGCGCGAGACCTCCCTGCGAGAGCGGGCGGTACTGCGTCTGCTGGAGCGAACGGCGACGGTGAGCGAGATTGCCAGCGACCTTGGCTACAGCGACCTTGCCAACTTTTCGCACGCGTTCAAGCGATGGACCGGGAAGTCTCCGCGTCAGTTCCAGCGCGAGCAGGGAGTTCGGTGATACCCGGGCCCTGCCGGATATGTCTGGTCAGCGGACGGTGACGGTGGGGTCGACACGTCGGGGCGCGTCGGCGGGCTCCGATCGACGCAGTCCGAGGTACCGAAGTGCCACCTCGGAGATCTGCTGGCCCGTGGCCTCGGCATCCGCGCCCGGGAGGGCGAGGTGGCTGACGGCAAGTCGGACGAGGGCGTCGGTCGCGTTCTGGACGTCGACGACGTCAAGCTGAGGAAACTGCTGATGCATCCAAGCCGCCAGGGCATCGCTTGCGACGTCGAGCAGACGCCCTGAGGTCGTGATGAGGGGCAGCATGCCCTTGCGGGCGTCGAGAGCGCTGGTCTCCAGCGCCGGATCGCGGTGTGAGACGAGGACTGCCCGCAACAACGGGCTCCTCTCCGCCTCGGTCAAGGTGTACTGAACCGCCGCCTGGATGCCGCCCGCGGCGTCGGTCGGGTACGACGCCAGAAGATTCTTGATCCCCGCAAGGAAACGGTCGGCCTCGTGAAGGACCAGCGCTTCACCCAGCGCCTGCTTGTCGCCGAACTCCTTGTACAACATGGCGCGCGGGGCACCGATCAGGATCGCAATGTGTCCCACCCGGACCTTGTCCCAGCCCTTTGCCACGGTCTCGACGTACGCCGCCTCCAAAGCACGTCTCCGCAGATGGGCTCGGTACGACTCCCGAAGCGGCGTGGGCATGGACAAATCCTAGGCGATTGTTCATCCGTCGACAGTGACTCGAGCGGAAACTAGCGATGCATCGATGGTCATTCGAAGACACTGGTGTGTCCGAAAACCTAGCGCCGAAACTTTCGGCCCCTGAAACCTCGAACGGTTCTGGCGCGGGTTACCGACTCCCTTCGGTGCCGAACGCCGCAAAGGACCGATTACGGACTTGGGTGAGCGCCGCCCCGAGGCTGCGCTGTTGAACCCCGAGACGACCACCGAGCGCGGCGCCACGACCGACACCGGATAGGTACCCGGGCGGGCGGTGCCGGATTCAGTCGCGACGCGGTCACGACATTACGAGCGGCTTCCCCGACGTCGCGGACGCGGCGGCCGCGATGTTGCCGGCCGGCACGGTCCTGGACGGTGAACTCGTCGTGTGGGGTGATGGGGCGCTCGACTTCGGCGAGCTGCAGCGCCAGCTCGCCTCACGCGGCGCCACCCGTCGTGTCGGGTCTCGGCCGCCAGCGACGTTCATGGCGTTCGACGTCCTGCAGAGCGATGGCGTCGACCGGCGCGCGCACATCCTGCGCGATCGCCGGCACGTGCTCAAGGAGCTTTTGGCCGATGTGCGGCCGCCGATCCAGCTTGTGCCCCAGACCGCCGGCGTCGACGAGGCTCGCGACTGGCTCGAGCGGTACACCGCGGCGCAGGTCGGGATCGAGGGCCTGTGCGCCTGGCACGCACTGGCGTGCTGTTCCACCACATCGTCGGCACGTCATATGCGGGGCAAAGGTCGAAGACAGAACTGTCGAGAGTCGTTGGTTCAACCATAGCGGCGGGTTTGATGGGGGAGCGGCGGTCCCACGTCAAGCGCTATCTGGGTCGTGCGCCGTGTCGCCGCGTCCTCGGTCGTATCCTGCGACACCGCCTTCAAACCAAGCGTGCACAGCCAGGTGGACCAGGGTGAGTTGAATGTTCTCGCCGCGACGTAGGGATGCCTCGGCCGTCCGGACCAAGTAGTCCAGGACCGGATTGTCCGGATCTGGGAACGCGGGATCGGGCATGTGTGCGTCGGCTCGGGGATCGGACCACGCGCCGCGATCGGCGTTCTGGCGGGCGGTGTGCGCCGCGACGTCCAAGGCCAGCTGAGCGTCGGTGCGGAATGTTCTCGACATGCCGAGATCCTTGATCGAGATCAGCCGTCGACGCTCAGAGCGAATCGCACATGACAACTAGTTGGCAAAAGATGACAACCAACTTGGCAAAATGACACCTTTCCTGACAACTGACAGCACTGGGCGCCGTGAGGCGTGCCACGATGTCCACTACTTGACATAATGTGCATTATCGGAGCATTGTCAGACTGGGCGAGAGTGGCCTGTCGGGGCCACTGCGCCGACGTGGTCGGCCAGCTCGTTCACCCACCGGCGCACGTCGTCCGGATCCTCCGCAACGACGCTGCGACAGTGCGGCAGGACGGCGCCTAGCTCGTCGGCGGTCTCCAGCGGGTGCGCCGGGTCGGCCGTCCACGCCAGCACCAGTGTCGGGACGTCCAGCGTCGTCAGGGACGACCTGGACGGCAGGTCCGACGACGCCGCTCCGCGCAGCACCGTCGGGAGCAGGCTCGGTGGCACGTCGGGCAGGGTGTCAGGACGTCCTCGGGTCGCCGGAGGCTGCGGAGCGCCTGCGCCGGCGGCCATCCAGGCCGCCACGCCGCTGGACTCGACGAGCCGCGCCGCCCACTCGTACTCCGACGCCTTCGACGCGCGGGTCCGCCAGCCGGTCGGCGGGATCAACAGCGTGAGGGTCGCGAACCTGGCCGGGTCGCCGAGGGCGGCGTGCAGGAGCGTCCCCGTGCCCATGGAGGCCCCGATCCCGTGCACCACTTCCCCACCGAACACGTGTTCGACGAGCAGGTGGAGGTCGTCGGCCAGCTGCGGCCAGCAGTAGTCGCCGATGCGGTCGCGCCCGGTGGACCGACCGTGCCCACGGGCGTCGTAGCGAAGGAGTCGCACGCCCTCGAGCCCACCGGCGACGTCGAGCCCCAGGGCCGCCTCGCGGTGCCGGCTCGACGTGAGGCCGTGCAGCGCCACCACCGCAGGCCCGTCCGCACCGGTCACGTCGAAGTCGAGCGTGGCCCCTGGTACCGCGAACGACGACACGGTGGCTGCTCCTCGTGCTCGGCTCCCCTGACGGCCCAGGCTACGACGACCGGGACGCTCGGAGCGCCGGCGCGACCCCACGTGTGACCGAGCCGACACGTGCCTGCCCTGACCGGTGGCTCGATCGGCCTAGAGTGAGCCGCATGCGGCTGACCCATGTGGCCCACCTCCGGCTGCCGTTCGGTCGCATCGTGGGCTACGACCTCGACGTCGGACCCGTCGGCGAGCAGCTGCCGATCTCGTTCGACCAGGCTCGCCACGTGGGCCTGGGCGACCGTGCCGGGTCGTGGATGGCGATCACCTTCCGCCCGCCCGACGTGGACCGCGACACGCTGGCGGCGGCCTGGCTGTCGGTGGTCCGGCGCCACGGCACGCTCCGCACGGTCTTCTCCCCCGCCCCCTCCGACGGGCCCGACACCGGGCCCACGCTGCACGAGGTCGAGCTGGGTCCCGGGCGGTGGCGGGAGCACCCGGTGGGTCCCGGCACGCGGCTCAGCGACGCGATCCGTGGGGTGCTCGACGAGCACTGCACGCCGTTCTCGTCGCCCTCGCACCGGCTGTGCGTGGTCGAGTCGCACGACCGGCCCACCGTCGTGGTCGCCGCGGACCACGCACACGTCGACATGTGGTCGTTGCTGGTCGTCGTGCGGGACCTGCAGCGCGCGCTCGCCGGAACCCTCGACGACGCGGCTCCGGCGCGACCGTTCGCCGACCACACCGCCGCGCTCGTCGAGCGTGAGCGCGCACCGCAGTCGGTGCGCGAGCGCTGGAACGAGGTCATCGAGGCGTGCGGCGACACCATGCCGCGCTTCCCGCTCCCGCTGGGCGACGTGGAGCGACCGGTTCCCGAGCGGGTCGAGCTGCGCGACGTGCTCGACGTCGACGCCCTCGCCTGGCTGTCGCGAGGGGCGCGCGCCCGCACCGTGTCGACGCTCGCGCTCGTGACCTCGGCCCTGACCCAGGTCACCCGCGACCTGGCCGACGCTCCCCTGCGCGCCGTGTTCCCGGTCCACAGCCGGTACGAGGACACGTGGCACGACTCGGTCGGGTGGTTCATCACCAACGCCGTCCTCGACTCCCCCGACGCCGACCCCGTGGCGTGCGCCGCGGCCGTGAAGGAGGCCATCGGACTCGGTTCGTGGCCGCTCGAGGACGTGTTCGCGCCTTGGGGCGGCATGCCGCAGTCGCCGGGGATGTTCGCGATCTCGTGGCTGGACCTGCGGCGGCTGCCGGTGCACGTCGACCACGTGGGGCTCGAGGCCCAGTACGTGAGCGCGGCCGGGCGCACCGACGGCGTCATGGTCTGGTTCGTGCTCGACGAGGCGGGGATGCACCTGCGGTGCCGCTACCCCGACACCGAGCAGGCGCGGAGGAGCGTCGGAGGGTGGCTGGACGAGGTCGTCGACGAGATCCGCCGCGCTGCGCGCGACGCCGGGGCGACGCTGGAGGTCGACGGTGCGCTGCTCCAGGTGGGACGGGCCGAGCGGCACGACGTGCCGGCGATCCTCGCGCTGCTCGCGGACGACCCGATCGGCGCGACACGCGAGCTGGCCGACGCGACCGCCTACGAGGACGCCTACGACGCCCTGGTGCGCGATCCGTCCCAGCTGCTCGTGGTCGTGCGCGACGGCGACACGGTGGCGGCCACCGCGCAGCTGACCGTCATCCCCGGGCTGTCACGGGGCGGCGCCACACGGCTGCAGATCGAGGCCGTGCGGGTGGCGTCAGCGTGGCGCGGCCGAGGGCTCGGTGGTGCCCTGCTGGAGTGGGCGCACGAGCACGGACGTGCCCGCGGTGCCGTGCTGAGCCAGCTGACGACCGACACGTCGCGCGTCGACGCCCGCCGGTTCTACGAGCGCCTCGGATACGAGGCGAGCCACCTGGGGCTCAAGCGTCCGCTCTGAGACCGGACCGGCCCCGGGTGGGGCGTGACGGGTCGGTGCGTGCCGTGGCGAGCACCGCGAGGCCGCACGCCAGCACGACGAGGCCGAGGCCCGCGACGGCGCCGACCCGCTCCCCCAGCACGACGACACCCAGCACCGTGGCGCAGAGCGGCTCGGCGAGCGTCAGCGTGGCGACGTCGGCGGCGGGCAGGCGTGCCAGCCCCCAGCCGAACAGCAGGTACGCGACCGCGGTGGTGACCACGCCGAGCCACAGCACCAGCAGGAGCCCGGGCCCGCTCCAGAGCCATGGACCGGCCAGCAGCACGAGGGCGGGGAGGCTGACGACGCCGGCCGTGCCGAACAGGACCCCCATGGTCCGGCCCGACGACCAGCCGCGGCCGAGCAGCTCCTTCGCCGCGAGCGTGTACAGCGCGTAGGAGGCGCCGGCTCCGACGGACCACCCCACCGCGGAGCCCGCGACCGCCGACCCCGACGCGAGGCCCGACACCAGCACCACGCCCACGATGCCGAGGGTCGTCGCCACGCCCCACCGGACGCCGGGCACGCGACGGCGCAGCACCGCCTCGAGCGCGCCCGTCACGACCGGTGCGGACCCGAGCGCCACGACGGTGCCCACGGCGACGCCGTTGCGGGCCGTGCCCTCGAAGAACGTGGGCTGGTAGGCCACGACTCCTCCGGCGCCGACGGCGACGACCACCCAGGCGGGCATCCTCGCGCCGGCGGGAGACGGTGGAGCGACGCCGGTCGCCCGGCCCCGGGACAGCCACGTCGCTCCCAGGGCCAGGAGGGTGCCGCCCAGGGCGATGCGGGCCAGCCCCACGGCGACGGGCGACCCGGCCACGTCAGCCAGCTCCTGCGCGGTCCCGGTGGTCGCGAAGCACAGCGCGGCGAGGACGATCGCGCCGACGGCCCGCCCTCGGGGTGCGCCGTCAGGCATCGACGTAGCCGGCCAGGTGCTCCCCGGTGAGACCGGCGCGGGCGGCGACCAGCTCGGCCGGGGTTCCCTCGAAGACCACGCGGCCGCCCTCGTGGCCCGCGCCCGGACCGAGGTCGATGATCCAGTCGGCGTGGGCCATCACGGCCTGGTGGTGCTCGATCACGACGACCGAGCGACCGTCGTCGACGAGCCGGTCGAGCAGCCCGAGCAGGTTCTCGACGTCGGCGAGGTGCAGGCCGGTGGTGGGCTCGTCGAGCACGTACACCTCGCCGGCGTCCGACATCTGCGCGGCCAGCTTCAGCCGCTGGCGCTCACCGCCGGAGAGGGTGGAGAGCGGCTGCCCGAGCGTCAGGTAGCCCAGGCCCACGTCGACGAGGCGCGCGAGGATCTTCTGGGCAGCGGGGACGCGCCCCTCCCCCTCGGCGAAGAACGCCTCCGCCTCGATGATCGACATCTCGTGCACCTCGGCGATGTCCTTGCCCCCGAGGGTGTGCTCGAGCACCTCCGCGCGGAACCGACGGCCGCCGCACTCCTCGCACGGCGACTCGACGGTCGCCATGACGCCCAGCTCGGTGATGATCACGCCGGCGCCGTTGCACGTGGGGCAGCCGCCCTCGGAGTTGGCGCTGAACAGCGCCGGCTTCACCCCGTTGGCCTTGGCGAACGCCTTGCGGATCGGCTCGAGCAGGCCCGTGTAGGTGGCGGGGTTGCTGCGTCGGGACCCCTTGATGGCGCCCTGGTCGATGACGACGACCCCGTCACGCCCTGCGATCGAGCCGTGCACGAGCGAGCTCTTGCCCGAGCCGGCCACGCCGGTCACCGCGCAGAGCACGCCCAGTGGCACGTCGACGTCGACGCCCTGCAGGTTGTGGGTGTCGGCGCCGCGGATCTCCAGGTGGCCGGAGGGCCGGCGGACGGTGTCCTTGACCCGGGTGCGGTCGTCGAGGTGGTGACCCGTCACGGTGTCGCTGGCCCGCAGTCCGGCGACGTCGCCCTCGAAGCAGATGGTCCCTCCGCCGGAGCCGGCTCCGGGTCCGAGGTCGACGACGTGGTCGGCGATGGCGATCGTCTCGGGCTTGTGCTCGACGACGAGCACGGTGTTGCCCTTGTCGCGCAGCTGCACGAGCAGCCGGTTCATCCGCTCGATGTCGTGGGGGTGCAGGCCGATGGTGGGCTCGTCGAAGACGTAGGTGACGTCGGTCAGCGACGACCCGAGGTGCCGGATCATCTTGGTCCGCTGCGCCTCGCCGCCCGACAGCGTCCCGGCGGGGCGCTCCAGCGAGAGGTAGCCCAGGCCGATGTCGGTGAAGGAGTCGAGCAGGTGCTGCAGGCCCTTGAGCAGCGGTGCGACCGACGGCTCGTCGAGCTCGCGCAGCCACTCGGCCAGGTCGCTGACCTGCATGGAGCAGAGGTCGGCGATGTTCCTGCCCCGGATGCGGGACGAGAGCGCCTCGGGCGTGAGGCGGGTGCCGTCGCAGTCGGGGCAGGTCGTGAACGTGACCGCACGCTCCACGAACCGACGCACGTGCGGCTGCATGGCCTCGAGGTCCTTGCTCAGCATCGACTTCTTGACCTTGGTCAGGACGCCCTCGTAGGTGAGGTTCACCCCGTCGACCTTGATCTTGGTGGGCTCGCCGTGCAGGAGCGTCTGCAGCTGGTCCTGGGTGAACTCCCCCACGGGCGTGTCCATCGGCAGGCCGGCGCCGGCGAAGATGCGGCCGTACCAGCCGTCCATGCTGTAGCCCGGGACGAGCAGCGCGCCGTCGGCGAGGGTCTTGCCGGCGTCGTAGATGGCCGTGAGGTCGAAGTCGTTGACCGACCCCATCCCCTCGCAGCGTGGGCACATGCCGCCGAGGTAGACCTCCTTGCGCGCCACGCGCTTCTCGACCCGGCCGCCCTTCTCGGTCTGCATGACGCCGCTGGCGGTGCGGGTGGGCACGTTGAACGCGAAGGCGGTCGGCGGGCCGACGAAGGGGTCGCCGAGGCGGCTGAACAGGATCCGCAGCATCGCGTTGGCGTCGGTGGCGGTGCCGACGGTGGATCGCGGGTTGGCGCCCATGCGTTCCTGGTCGACGATGATCGCCGTCGTGAGCCCCTCGAGGTGGTCCACCTCGGGCCGCGCGAGCGACGGCATGAAGCCCTGCAGGAACGCGCTGTAGGTCTCGTTGATGAGGCGCTGGGACTCCGCGGCGATCGTGCCGAACACGAGCGAGCTCTTGCCCGAGCCCGACACCCCCGTGAACACGGTGAGCCGACGCTTGGGCAGGTCGACGCTCACGTCCTGGAGGTTGTTCTCGCGGGCGCCCTGCACGCGGATGACGTCATGGGTGTCGGCGGTGTGGGCCATGGGCCCAGGCTAGCGATCCGCGGGACCGCCGGTTGCCGTCCGCGCCCAGCATCGGAGCCGTGGCGAGCCACCTGGCATCCTCGTGCGGTGAGTACTCCCCACCGTGTGGTCCAGCACGTCGCCCGCGTGCTGCTCGGCGCCTTCCTCGTCCTCGCCGGGGTGGCGCACGTCGTGACGCGCGAGGAGTTCCGTGCGCAGGTTCCGTCGTGGTTCCCGGTCGACGAGGACCTCACCGTGCTCGCGTCGGGTGCGGTGGAGCTGGTCCTCGGTCTGGCGGTGCTGCTGGCACCGGCGGCACGGCGGGCGCTCGTCGGGCTGCTCGTCGCGACCCTGTTCGTCCTGGTCTTCCCGGGCAACGTCGCGCAGTACGTGGAGGGGGTCGACGCGTTCGGCCTCGACACGGACCGCGCGCGGCTCGTCCGCCTTCTCTTCCAGCCGCTGCTCGTGCTCTGGGCGCTGTGGTCCTGCGGAGCCTGGCCCCGCGCGGCGCGACCCCGCCCGGGGCGTGACACGTGACGCCCGCCGTCCGAGCGGCGCGCAACGCCGTCGCCGTCGTCTTCGCCCTCAACGGGTTCATGTTCGCCAGCTGGATGGCGCGGCTCCCCGCGGTCCGTGACGCGCTCGGGCTGTCCCCTGCCCAGCTCGGCCTGCTCCTGCTCGCGATCTCCGCCGGGTCGCTGACCGGCCTCCCGCTCGCCGGAGCCCTGTGCGACCGGTTCGGCGCCGCCCGCGTGGTCGCCGTGTCCGCGGTCGTCGTCGCCCTGGCGCAGACCGCCGCGGCCGCCGGGGCGGAGTCGGGCGTCGCGCTCGCCGCCGCGGTGCCGATGGCCTTCATGGGCTTCGGCATCGGTGCGTGGGACGTGGCGATGAACTTGCACGGCGCTCGTGTCGAGCAGCACATGGGCCGTACGGTGATGCCCCGCTTCCACGCAGGCTTCAGCCTCGGCACCGTGGTCGGTGCGGGGCTGGGCGCCGGTGCCGCGGCGCTGGACCTCGACCTGCGCGTCCATCTCGCGGCCACCAGCACGATCGGTCTCGTGGGCGCGCTCGCGGCGGTCCGGGCGTTCCTGCCCGGCCACGAGGACCACGGCGAGGATCCGCAGGGCGCACGGTCCGCGTCGGCCTGGACGGAGCCGCGCACGCTGCTCATCGGCCTGATGGTGCTGGCTCTCGCCTTCACCGAGGGGACGGCCAACGACTGGTTGGCGGTGGCCCTGGTCGACGGCTACGACGTGCCGGACTGGGCCGGTGCGCTCGGCTTCGGCGCCTTCGTCACGGCGATGACGCTGGGCCGGGTCGTGGGCCCGGCGCTGCTCGACCGCCACGGTCGGGTGACGGTGCTCTGGTCGACGATGGGACTGGCCTTCGTCGGCGTGCTGCTCACCGTCCTGGCGCCCGTCCCCGAGCTCGCGGTCGTCGGCATCCTGCTCTGGGGCCTGGGCGCCTCGCTGGGGTTCCCCGTCGGCATGAGCGCCGCCGCCGACGACCCACGCCGCGCCGCGGCCCGGGTCAGCGTGGTCTCCACGATCGGGTACACCGCCTTCCTGGCCGGCCCGCCCCTGGTCGGCTTCGTCGGCGAGCACTCCGGCACGCTCCAGGCGCTGCTCGTGGTGGCCGCCCTGCTGGTCCCGTCCGCGCTCGTCGTTCCTGCTGCGCGGGAGCGCCGCACGCCCTAGCGTGCCGTCATGGGTACTGAGGAGGCCGCCCGCGGCGGCGACGACCGGTCCGTCTTCGACCGCTTCGTGGAGTCGGCGGAGTCGGTGGTCACCCGGGCTCCGTTCTTCCTGGTGTGCGCCGGCATCGTGGTGGCGTGGGCGGTCAGCCTGCCGCTCTGGGCCGACCTGAAGGCGTGGCAGGTCGCGATCCACACCGTCGCGAGCGTCCAGTCGCTGTTCCTGCTCGCCCTGCTGGAGAACGCCGGGCGGCGGGCCGAGGAGGCGTCGCAGGAGAAGCTCAACGTGATCGCCGAGGCGCTGGCCGACCTGATGGAGTCACGGGCGCGCGACGACGAACGGCTGGGCGAGTCGGTGCAGCGTCTGCGCGACGCGGTCGGTCTCGAGGACCGGCACTGACGGCTCAGGCCAGGAGGAAGGTCCGTAGCGCCGAGGCGAAGGCGTCCGGCTTCTCCGAGTGGACCCAGTGGCCGGCGCCCTTCACGGTCACGAGGCGTGTGCGGGGGAACAGGGTGCGCATGTGTTCGGCGTCGTCGTCGCCGACGTAGTCCGACCGCTCCCCCGCGAGCCAGAGGACGGGCCTGTCGAAGGTCCCGTCGATCTCGGGGAAGCCGCCGATGACCGGCAGGTCCCGGCGCAGGAGGGCGAGGTTCGCCATCCAGCGGAACCCTCCGCCCTCGCTCGGGGGGATCGATCGCAGGTTCTGCAGGAGGAACCCGCGCACCGTGTCGTTGTCGATCCGCTCGCGCAGCTGCTCGTCGGCGTCGCCGCGCCGCGCGAGCGTGTCGAGGTCGAGCGAGGCCAGGCTGTCCAGCAGGTGCTCGAACTCCCCTGCGCCGTCGCTCGGAGCAGGGGCGATGTCCACCACGACGAGTCGGTCCACGAGGTCCGGGTGACGCAGGGCCAGCACCATGGCGACCTTGCCGCCCATGGAGTGCCCCACGACGTGGGTGCGACCCCCCGACGCCCACCGCTCGCTCAGGAACGCCGCCACCTGGTCGGCCACGTCCACGTAGTCGACGGAGTCGGTCCACGCGGAGTGGCCGTGGTTGGGCAGGTCGACGAGGAGCGAGCGCAGCTCGGGCTGCAGCGCCTTGGCGGCCTGCGTGAAGTTGCGGCCCTGGCCGAAGAGTCCGTGCAGGAAGACGACCCGCTCCCCCGTGTCGCCGACCTCGCGGGCGTAGATGGCGTCGGTCACGGACCCAGGGTAGATCGGCGGTGAGGACCGTCCGCACGTGCCGTCCTAGACGAGTGCCCGTGCGATCGCGTCGGCCATGAGGTCCATCCAGCGACGCGCCTGGCGCAGGTCCGCCGGGTCGAGGAAGTAGTGGTCCTGACCGGGGACGACGTGGTGCTCCACCGGGATGCCCACGTCGGCGAGACGCCGCGCGTAGGCGTCCCCCTCGGCCCGCAGCGCGTCGTGCTCGGCGGTGACGACGAGCGCCGGTGGCAGCCCGTGCAGGTCGTCGGCGAGCAGGGGTGACGCGTACGGCTCGCTGCGGCGTGAGGCGTCCTTGAAGTACGTCGCGCGGACGAGCCGGACCGTCCGTTCGCTGATCATCGGTCGCGGGACCGTGGCGGGCTTGTGGGTGGTCGAGACGTCGAGCGACGGCACGCCGAGCAGCTGCAGACGCGCCGGCTGGTGCCCCTGGTCCCGGGCCTGCAGGCAGACCGACGCGGCGAGGTTCCCGCCTGCACTGAAGCCGCCGACCACCAGGCGGCGTCCGTCGAGGCCCTGCGTCCCGGCGTTCTGGGCGACCCACTCGACCACGTCGTGCGCCTGGTGGTGCGCCACCGGGTACCGGTGTCGCGGCGCCACGTCGTAGTCCACGTTCACCACGGCCGCACCGGTCGTGGCGACGACGTGCCGGGCGAAGAAGTCGTCCATCGCCGCGTGCCGCATGAGGAAGGCCCCGCCGTGCAGGTGCACGTAGACGCCTGGCGCCGAGGGGGCGTCCCCGGAGCGCGCCGCGTGCCGGCCTGCCGTGGGTCGGTAGACGTAGCAGCGGACGGTCCCGTGCCGGGTCGGCACCCGCCAGGTCTCGGGGTCCTCGACGTCGGCGCCGGAGATCTGCAGGGCGTCGCCGTAGCGCACCGTCAGCGGTGCGGTGAGGTTCATCAGGAGCGCCGTGGCGTCCGCGTACCAGCCCATGTGTGCCATTCGACACCGCGCTGCGTCCGGATCGGCGCAGGTGCATCATGGGCGTGTGAGGATCACGAGACTCGGACACGCCGCCCTCCTGCTCGAGACGTCGGGGGCGAGGGTGCTCGTCGATCCGGGCGCGTTCAGCCTCGACGCCGCCTTCGAGCTGAGCGACCTGGACGCCGTGGTCGTCACCCACCAGCACCCGGACCACCTGCACCCGGCGCGCGCCGCCGAGGTCGTGGCCGCCAGCCCGGGGGCGGTCTTCCTGGCCGATCCCGAGACCGCCGAGCAGCAGGGCGGACCGTGGCGCGCGCACGCCGACGGCGTGGTCACGCAGGTCGGCGACATCACCCTCACCGGCGTCGGTGCCCGGCACGCCACGATCCTGCCCTCGATCCCGGTGGTCGCGAACGTCGGCGTGCTCGTGGAGGGCCCGAGCAGCGACGGCGGGACGACCACGCTCTTCCACCCCGGCGACTCCTACGAGTCGACCCCGGCCGGTGTCGACCTGCTGGCGCTGCCCCTCAGCGCCCCCTGGGCGAGGATCAGCGACACGGTGGCCTTCCTGTCCGGCGTCGCGCCGCGCGGCTTCCTGCCCATCCACGACGCGACCATCGCCGACGTCGCCTACGACCTGTACTGGAACCACGCCGTGAACCACGGCGGGGTCGACGCCGAGCAGGCGCACCGCCTCGCCCCCGGCGACACCCTCGACGCCTGAGGTGGAACGCCCCCTCCTGCGGGCCATGACGGTCCCGCTGATGCTGCTGGTCGGTGCGCTCGTCACGCTGCAGTCGCGTGTCAACGGCTCGCTCGCCGGCCAGCTCGGTGACGGTCTGCGGGCCGGCGCCCTGGCCGCGGTCGTGAGCTTCGGCAGTGGTTTCCTCCTGCTCACGCTGGTGGTCCTGTCGCACCCGCGCCGACGGGCCGGGCTGCTGCGGGTGCGCGACGCCCTGCGGCTCCGCAGGCTGCGGCCGGTCGAGCTGCTCGGCGGCCTCGGCGGGGCCTTCTTCGTGGCGAGCCAAGGCATCGCCGTCGGCATCATCGGGGTGGCTCTGTTCATCGTGGCGTTCACGGCCGGTCAGTCGGTGGCGTCGCTCGTGGTCGACCACGTGGGGCTCGGACCGGGCGGCCGGCAGGCCGCGTCCCGACCGCGGGCGATCGCCGCCCTGTTCGCCGTCGCCGCGGTCACGGTCAAGGTGCTCGGCGACCTCGACGGCACCGAGCTCGGGCCCTCCCTGCTGCTGGCGTCCCTGGCGCTGGTGGCCGGGTGCCTGCAGGCGGTGCAGCAGGCGCTGAACGGTCGGGTCTCGGCGATCGGCGGTCCTCTCGCGACGACGTGGAACAACTTCGTCGTCGGCACGGCCGCTCTCCTGGTGCTGCTCGTGGTGAGCCTGGCCCTCCCCGGCCGGATCGACGGCTTCCCCACGCAGTGGTGGTACTACGTCGGCGGCGTCCTCGGGGTCGGCTTCATCGCGATCTCCGCCGTGGCCGTGCAGATCCACGGTGTCCTCGTGCTGGGGCTGTGCTCGATCGCCGGCCAGGTCGTCGCGGCGGAGGTCGTCGAGGTGGTCGATCCCGACGTCGCGGTGTCCCCTCTGGGCCTGCTCGGCGGGGTCCTGGCCGTGCTCGGCGTGGTCGTGGCGCTCGTCGCACGTCGGCCCCCGCGGACGTGACCTGACCGTCGTTGTCTTATCTCACAACTGAGATAGTGTGGTCGGGTGACTTCACGAGACGACTACCTCGCCCGCATCGGCACCCTCATCCGCGACGCGCGTCAGCACAGCGGTCTCACGCAGACCGAGCTGGCCACGCAGCTGCGCACCAGCCAGAGCGCGGTCAACCGGATCGAGAAGGGCCAGCAGAACCTGACCCTCGAGATGATCGCGCGCATCGGCACGGCGCTCGACTCCGAGATCGTCAGCGTCGGCACGTCCGGCCCGAGCCACCTGCGGGTCAAGGGCGGCACGCGGCTCTCGGGCTCGATCGACGTCAAGTCCAGCAAGAACGCCGGTGTGGCGCTGCTCTGCGCGTCCCTGCTCAACGAGGGAACGACGATCCTGCGCAAGGTCGCGCGGATCGAGGAGGTCAACCGGCTCCTGGAGGTGCTGTCCTCCATCGGCGTGCGCACCCGCTGGCTGGGTGACGACGGCGACCTCGAGCTGGTCGTCCCGGCCGAGCTGGACCTCGCCGCGATGGACGAGGCCGCGGCCCGGCGCACCCGCAGCATCATCATGTTCCTCGGTCCGCTCATGCACCGCGTGGAGCAGTTCGAGCTGCCCTACGCCGGCGGCTGCGACCTCGGCACGCGCACCGTCGAGCCCCACATGACGGCACTGCGCCCGTTCGGGCTCAAGGTCGTGGCCACCGAGGGCAGCTACCACGTCGACGCCGCCCGCGGCGTCGGGCCGGAGCGGCCGATCGTGCTCACCGAGCGCGGCGACACCGTCACCGAGAACGCGCTGCTGGCCGCCGCCCGCTTCGACGGCGTGACCGTGATCCGCAACGCGAGCCCCAACTACATGGTCCAGGACCTCTGCTTCTTCCTCGAGAAGCTCGGCGTGGGCATCGAGGGCATCGGCACGACGACCCTGCGGGTCACCGGCAAGCCGAAGATCAACACCGACGTCGACTACGCGCCGAGCGAGGACCCGATCGAGGCGATGAGCCTCATCGCCGCCGCGATCGTCACGCAGTCCAGCATCACCGTGCGCCGCGTCCCGATCGAGTTCATGGAGATCGAGCTCGCCCTCCTGGAGGAGATGGGACTGCACTACGACCGCAGCGAGGAGTACCCGGCCGAGAACGGCCAGACCAGGCTCGTCGACATCACCACGCACCCCTCGTCGTTGCGGGCACCGATCGACAAGGTGCACCCGATGCCGTTCCCTGGCCTCAACATCGACAACCTGCCGTTCTTCGCGGTCATCGCCGCCACGGCCGAGGGTCAGACCCTGCTGCACGACTGGGTATACGAGAACCGGGCGATCTACCTGACCGAGCTCAACAAGCTGGGCGCGCGGGTCAAGCTGCTCGACCCGCACCGGGTCCTGGTCGACGGACCGACGCACTGGAGCGGGACCGAGATCGTGTGCCCGCCGGCGCTGCGCCCGGCCGTCGTCATCCTGCTGGCCATGCTCGCCGCCAAGGGCACCTCCGTGCTGCGCAGCGTGTACGTCATCAACCGTGGCTACGAGGACCTGGCCGAGCGGCTGAACGCCCTCGGTGCGCAGATCGAGACCTTCCGCGACATCTGACGACGAGGGCGTCCCGCGGACCCTGCGGGCGCTAGCGTGAGGTGGTGTCCAGCCACCCGTACCTCGACGCGCCCCTCCCCCTGGCCCTGGCCCACCGCGGTGGCGCCCTGCTGCCGGTGAACGGGGGCCTGGAGAACACGTTGGCAGCGTTCACGAACGCGGTGGCGCTCGGGTTCCGCTACCTCGAGACCGACGTGCACGCCTCGCGGGACGGCGTCGTCTACGCGTTCCACGACGAGCACCTGGGTCGCCTGACCGGGGTCGACACGCCCCTGGCCGACCTGACGGCCGAGGAGGTCGACGCCGTGCGGGTGGTCGGCAAGGAACCGGTGCCGCGCCTGGCGACGTTGCTGGAGGCCTTCCCGCACGCACGGTTCAACATCGACGTGAAGTCCGACGCCGCCGTCGTCCCGACGGTCGAGGTCATCCGTGCTGCCGGGGCGCAGGAGCGGGTCTGCCTCGCCTCGTTCTCCGGCCGTCGCCTGGCTCACCTCCGCCGGATCTGCCCCGAGGCCGCCCGCTCGGCCGGGCCGCTGGAGGTCGCGGCGCTGCGGCTGGGTCCCGTCGCGGCGATCCGCCGGTACGCCGCCCGGCGCGGTGTCCACTGCCTGCAGGTGCCGGTGCGCAGGGGCCCCGTGACGGTCGTGACGCCACGATTCGTCCGCCACGCGCACGCGACCGGCCTGCAGGTGCACGTGTGGACCGTCGATGACCCCGACGAGATGCGATGGTTGCTCGACATCGGCGTCGACGGCATCGTCACCGACCGTCCCGACGTCCTGCGCGACGTGCTGACCGAACGAGGAGCCTGGCCACGATGAGCACCGGACGCACGAGTCACGCTGACGGCGGCGGGGCGGTCGCCCGCAGCACCAGCCGGGGCCAGGTCCTGGCCTGGTCCTTCTGGGACTGGGGCTCGGCCGCGTTCAACGCCGTGATCGTCACGTTCGTGTTCTCGGTCTACCTCACCGACGGCGTCGGCAAGGACCTGCCCGGACCGGTCTCGGCCAGCACGTGGCTGGCGTGGTCGATCGCGGCCGGCTCCCTCGTGATCGCCGTCCTCGCCCCCGTCCTGGGCCAGCGGTCCGACGCGGGCGGGCGGCGCAAGCGCTCCCTGGCCCTGCTCACGGGCGCCGTCGTCGTCCTGATGGCCCTCATGTTCTTCGTGAAGGACGACTACCACTACCTGTGGCTCGGCCTGCTCCTGATCTCGCTGGGCATCGTGCTGTTCGAGCTGGCCCAGGTCCCCTACTTCGCCATGCTCCGCCAGGTGTCCACGCCCGAGACGGTCGGCCGGGTGTCCGGGCTCGGCTGGGGCTTCGGCTACCTGGGCGGCATCGTGCTGCTGATCATCGTGTTCGTCGGGCTGATCAGCGGCGACGGTGGCCTCCTCGGCGTGACCACCGACGACGGGCTCAACATCCGGCTCGTGGCGATCGTGTCCGCCGTCTGGTTCCTCGTGTTCGCGCTGCCCGTGCTGCTGTTCGTCCCCGAGCTCCCGGCCGAGGCGAGCCCGCTGCCCCGCACCGGCTTCGTCGACTCGTACCGCGTGCTGTTCGCCGAGGTGCGGACCATGTGGCGCGACGACCGCGAGACCCTCAAGTTCCTCATCGCCAGCGCCCTCTACCGCGACGGTCTGGCCGGGGTGTTCACCTTCGGTGCGGTCATCGCCGTGTCCGTGTACGGCTTCACCGACGAGACCGTGATCCCGTTCGGCATCGTGGCCAACGTGGCCGCGGCGGGCGGTGCGATCCTGGCCGGTCGTTTCGACGACCGTGGAGGGCCGCGTCGCGTGGTGGTGTTCTCGCTCGTGTCGATGATGGTCGTGGGCACGGTGCTGCTGTTCGTCGAGGGCAGCACGGGATTCTGGATCTTCGGGCTGCTGCTGTGCCTGTTCGTCGGTCCGGCCCAGTCGGCGTCCCGCACCTACCTGGTGCGCCTCACGGCGGTCGGCAAGGAGGGCCAGAACTTCGGCCTCTACGCCATGACGGGGCGTGCCGCGTCGTTCCTCTCCCCCGCCCTCTTCGGGCTCTTCGCCTTCATCGGCGGTGACGACCGGTGGGGCATCGTCGGCATCCTCGTGGTCCTCGCCGCCGGGCTCGCGGCCCTCTTCCTGGTCGCTCCCCAGGTCCGCGACCGCGCACTCGAGGTGCGGTGACGACGTACTCAGGGGAATCTCAAGGGGGTGCCCTACGTTGGTACCGATGAGAGGAGTGACCCATGGCTGAACGAGCACTGCGCGGGGCCCGGCTGGGTGCCCAGAGCTTCGAGGACGAGCGCGGGGTCGAGATGGCCCCTCGTCAGGAGATCGAGTACGTCTGCGACGACGGACACACCTTCACGGTGACCATGTCGGTCGAGGCCGAGGTCCCCTACGAGTGGGAGGACCCGAAGACCGGCCGCATCGGCAAGCAGGCCGACGTCGCGGAGCCGGCGAAGAAGGAGGAGAAGGCGGCGCGTACCCACTGGGACATGCTGCTGGAGCGACGCTCGGAGTCCGAGCTCGAGGAGATCCTCACCGAGCGCCTGGAGCTGTTGCGCTCCGGCGAGATCGGCCCGCCGCACCTGCACCGTCGCAAGCGCAAGACGGCCTGACGGCCCGTCGGGCTCAGCCCGACCCGTCCGAGCCCGCCCCGAGACCCCGGTCCTGCACCGGGGTCTCGTGCTGTCCGGGTCCGGCATCACCGGGGCGGGGCAGCGCGGCCCGGGCGAGCGGTCCCACCCGCAGCCGGCGGGGCACCCGGCGCGCGAGGCCCCAGAGGGTCACGCGCCACAGCGCCTCGCGCACGATCGCCGAGCTCATCTTGGACCGCCCGAGAGCGCGCTCGACGAAGGTGACCGGCACCTCCACGATCCGCAGTCCTGACGCGTGGACCCGGCGCGTCATGTCGATCTGGAAGCAGTACCCCTGCGAGGCGACGCCCGCGAAGGCGATCCGGCGCAGCGTGTCGGCCCGGAAGGCACGGAAGCCGGCGGTGGTGTCGTGCACGGGCAGGCCGAGCGCGAGGCGGGCGTACATCGTGCCGCCCCGCGAGATCATCCGTCGGTGCCATGGCCAGTTGACCACCGAGCCCCCCGGGACCCAGCGCGAGCCGATGACGAGGTCGGCCGACGCGACGGCGGCCAGGAGGTCGGGCAGCTCCTCGGGCAGGTGGGAGCCGTCGGCGTCCATCTCCACCAGGACGTCGTAGCCGCGGTCCAGGCCCCAGGCGAAGCCGGCCCGGTAGGCGGCTCCGAGCCCGTCCTTGCCCGTGCGGTGGAGCACGTGGACGGCGGGGTCGCGCAGCGCTCGCTCGTCGGCGAGCCGGCCGGTGCCGTCGGGCGAGGCGTCGTCGACCACGAGGACGTCGGCGTCGGGGACGCAGCTGCGGAGCCGCTCGAGGGTGCCGGGCAGGCTCTCCGCCTCGTCGTAGGTCGGCATGATCACCAGGACGGTCACGACGACGTCCTCCGGACCGCGCGACGGCGGTGCAGGATGCCGAGGACCCAGCCCAGCAGACCGATCGACACCAGCGCCACGGCGGGCCAGCGGCCCGCGGCGGTGGCCGGGGTCGTCCCGGTGGCCGTGCCGACGTCGGCGACCAGCGTGGCGGGCTCCTCGGTGGGCGCCTGCTGGACCACGCGCCCGTCGGCGTCGACGATGCCGCTGATGCCGTTCGTCGACGGCACGACGACCCAGCGGCCGGTCTCGATCGCGCGGAGCCGCGAGATCTTGAACTGCTGCGCGGGCTGCGACGTGCCGGTGAAGCTGGCGTTGCTGGTCTGGACCACGAGCATCTCGGCCCCGCCGCGCACCGCGTCCTCGACGATGCCGTCGTAGGCGATGTCCCAGCAGATGGTGTCGCCGACGACGACGGACCCGGCCTGCAGGTCGCCCGCCCGGTCCCCCGGCAGCATGTCGCGCGGGATGTCGCGGTCGAAGCGCGGGACCAGCCCACCCAGCTCGCGACGGAACGGCACGTACTCGCCGTACGGCACGAGCCTGCGCTTCACGTAGACCTCGCCGGGGCCGTCGCCGTTCCAGACCACACCGGCGTTGTAGGCGGTGTCGTTCGTGGGGCCGTCGAGGATGGCGCCCACGAGGATCGGCGCACCGATCCGTTGCACCAGGGACTCGATGCGGGCGGCAAGCGCCTCGTCGGCGAAGGGGTCGACGTCGAGCGCGTTCTCCGGCCAGATGACGAGGTCCGGTGCCTGGGTCCGCCCGGACTCCACGGCCGCCGCCAACCTGCTCGTCTCGGCGAGGTGCAGCTCGCCGATCTCGCCGCGTGGCCAGGTCAGGAAGGCGCCCGGCGTGTTGCCCTGGATCGCGGCGACGCGCCGCTCCGGACCCGGGTCCGCGAGCCCCGTGGGCAGGAACAGCCCGCCCAGGATGACGGCGACGACGACGGCGACGGCCGCGGTCCGACGCAGGACGCCGGAACCGGCCAGCACGACCAGCATCGCCGCGAGCACGAACAGCAGGGCGGACGTGCCGGGCATCCCGACGAGGCGCGCGTACGGGGCGAGCGGGGTGTCGATGGACGTGTGGGCCAGGCGTCCCCACGGGAACCCGGAGAACGGGAAGCCGCCGCGCACCTGCTCGCCCAGCACCCAGGCAGCGGCGCCCCACACGGGCCACCAGGGCAGCCGCAGCGCCGCGCGGAGCGGCAGGGCGATGACGGCCAGCAGCACGGTCTGGGCGACCACGAGCGCGACGTAGGCCCCGCTGCTGACCGCGTTCATCCACCAGATGAGCGGGGCCATGAAGGCGAGCCCGTAGACGGCGCCCGTGGTCATGACCGCGACCACGCGAGCCTCCGCCTGGCGGCGCAGCACCCAGACGAGCAGGGCCACGCCGACGACCATCGTGTACGGCACGGACCACGGGTCGAAGGCTGCCGCGCTGAGCAGTCCGGAGACGGCCGCCAGCACGGCGGCCAGGTACCACCTCATCGGGGTGACCGTCTCACAGGACCGTGAGCGTGCGCGGTGCGTGGTTGAGGACCTCGAGGCCGTCGTCGGTGCAGACCGCGATGTCCTCGATGCGGGCGCCGAAGCGCCCCTCGAGGTAGACGCCGGGCTCGATGGAGAACGCCATGCCGGGCTCCAGCACGAGGTCGTTGCCCTCCACGATGTAGGGCTCCTCGTGCGTCTCGGTGCCGATGCCGTGCCCGGTGCGGTGGATGAACAGGTCGCCGAGGCCGGCGTCGACGAGGACCTGGCGGCCCACCGCGTCGACGGACTCCGCGGTGACGCCCGGTCGTGCGTGCTCGCGCTGGACGCGCTGGGCCTCCTCCAGCACGGCGTACGCCTCGAGGTACTCCGCCGGGGCGCTGCCGCCGGCGAGGTAGTTGCGGGTCGAGTCCGAGCAGTAGCCGGCCGCCGTCGTGCCGCCGATGTCGACGACCACGGGGTCGCCCACCTCGATCGTGCGGTCGGAGACCTCGTGGTGGGGCGACGCACCGTTGGGGCCGGAGCCGACGATGACGAAGTCGACCTGCGCGTGCCCCTCGTCGACGATCGCGCGGGCGATGTCGGCGCCGACCTCGCGCTCGGTGCGTCCCGGACGCAGCCACTCCCCCATGCGGGCGTGCACGCGGTCGATGGCGGCGCCCGCGTCGCGCAGTGCCGCGATCTCGTCGGTGTCCTTGCGCATGCGCAGCTGGGTGAGCAGGGGGCCGGCGAGGCTGACCCGGGCGAACCGGTCCTGCAGGGCCAGGACGCGCTCGGCCCACATCTGGTTGTCGACCGCCACGGTGGCGTCGGCGGGCAGGAGCGAGGCGACGAGGGCGTAGGGGTCGTCGGTCTCGCCCCAGGTGGCGATCTCCACGTCGACCCCGGCGGCCTCGGCGGCCGCCCGCTCGAGCGCGGGCACCACGAGGGTCGCGGGCCCGTCGGCGGGCACCACCAGGCAGGTCAGACGCTCGAGCGGCTTGGCGTGGTAGCCGGTCAGGTAGCGCAGGTCGGCGCCGGGCGTGACGAGCACGGCTCCGACGGACTGGGCACGAGCGAGCTCTTGGGCGCGGATCCAGCGAGAAGTCACCCGCCGAGCCTACGTCGTGGGCCAACGCAGGACCTTCGACAGGTGCCCCGTCCGCCGCCGTCGCCTAGGGTGAGGCGTACATCACATCGAAGGATCGGGGGGTCCCATGCGCAAGATCGTCGCTGCCACCGCAGCCGTCGTCCTGTCCGCCGGGCTCGTCTCCGCGTCACCGGCACTCGCCGGTGGCTCGAAGGGCGAGGTCGACACCACCAAGCTGACCAAGGCGGTGCAGGTCAACGGGGTGCTCCAGCACCTGCGCCAGCTGCAGACCATCGCCAACCGCAACGGCGGCAACCGAGCGTCCGGACTGCCCGGCTACGACGCGTCGTCGGCCTACGTCGCCAAGACGCTGCGTGCGGCGGGCTACACCGTGCGCAAGCAGACGTTCACCTTCCCGTTCTTCGCCGAGAACGGCCCGGCCACGCTGACCCAGCTCACGCCGGGCGAGAAGACGCTCGAGACGGCCGTGTTCACGTACTCCGGATCGGGTTCGGTCACCGGCACGGTCGTGCCGACGAAGGACGTGATCATCCCGGCCACGCCCGAGCCGAGCAGCACCTCCGGGTGCGAGGCATCGGACTTCGAGGCAGCCCCCGCGGATCCCGCGATCGCGCTGGTCCAGCGCGGCACCTGCGACTTCGGCGTCAAGGCGGCCAACGCGAAGGCCGCCGGCTACGACGCCGTCATCATCTTCAACGAGGGCAACCCCGAGCGCACCGAGCTCGCCGTGGGCACGCTCGGCACCCCGATCGACGTCCCGGTCGTGGGCCTGTCCTACGACGACGCCGTCGCCCTCGTCCAGGACGCACGCTCCGGCGGTGCCACCGCTCGCGTCACGACGGACACGGTGACCGACCTCGAGCGTGAGACGCACAACCTGATCGCCGACTGGCCGAAGCGCACGAAGAACGACGACCAGGTCGTCGTGGTCGGTGCCCACCTGGACTCCGTCCCGGAGGGCGCGGGCATCAACGACAACGGCACCGGCACCGCGGCGATCCTCGAGATCGCCGAGCAGATGGCCAGGACCGGCTACACGAAGAGGGCACAGCGCCCCGTCCGCTTCGCCTTCTGGGGTGCCGAGGAGCTGGGCCTGCTCGGCTCGCAGCACTACGTCGACACGCTGTCCGACGCGAACCGGTCGAAGATCTACGCGAACCTGAACTTCGACATGCTGGGCTCGCCCAACTTCGTCCGGCTGGTCTACGACGGGGACGGGTCCGCGTTCGGCGCTGCCGGTCCCGCCGGGTCGGGCCAGATCGAGAAGGTCTTCACCGACTTCTTCGACGGCTCGGGCCTCCAGACCGATCCGACCGCGTTCGACGGCCGGTCCGACTACGGACCGTTCATCCAGTACGGCATCCCGGCGGGCGGCCTGTTCAGCGGTGCCGACGACGTCAAGACGCCCGAGCAGGCTGCGATCTACGGGGGTACGGCGGGCGAGACGCTCGACCAGAACTACCACTCGGCCGCCGACGACATCACCAACATCAACACGGCGGTGCTCGGCCAGCTGAGCGACGGTGCGGCGCACGCGACGGCGACGTTGGCGCTGTCGAAGAAGGGTCTCTACGGCGACGCCGCGCGGGCCAAGGTCCGCACGAGCGCCAAGAAGGCTCCGGCCGTCACCCAGGGGCCGCAGGCCCAGCGTTGACGACACCGCGCTGACGACAGAGCGCTGACGCGTTCCTCGCGTCTCGGAACACCATCGCCCTCCCAGCACGACCGGGAGGGCGATGGTGTTCGAGTTCGGGACGGTAGTCGCCCTGGCGACGCCCTACGCTGGCGACGTGACCACCGGACGCCTGCTCCTCCTCGACTCCGCCAGCCTGTACTTCCGCGCGTTCTACGGCGTGCCCGACTCGTTCAAGGCGCCCGACGGGACGGTGGTGAACGCGTTGCGCGGGCTGCTCGACTTCGTCTCGACCCTCGTCGACCAGCACTCCCCCGACGCCGTGGTCGCGTGCTGGGACGACGACTGGCGTCCGCAGTGGCGGGTCGACCTGCTGCCCTCCTACAAGACCCACCGGGTGGCCGAGGTCGCCGACCCGACCTCGGGCGAGCTGGTCGCGGAGGAGTCGCCGGAGCTGCTGAGCCCGCAGGTCCCGCTCATCGCCGAGGCGCTGGGCATCCTCGGGATCCCCGTGGTCGGCAGGCAGGGCGCCGAGGCCGACGACGTCATCGGCACGCTCGCGCAGGCGTGGGACGGGCCGGTCGACGTGGTCACCGGCGACCGCGACCTCTTCCAGCTCGTCGACGACGACGCGCAGGTGCGCGTGCTCTACACCGCACGAGGGGTCTCGTCGGCCGACGTGGTCGACGCCGCGTGGATCCGCGCCAAGTACGGCGTGGAGCCGCAGCAGTACGCCGACTTCGCCACCATGCGCGGCGACACGTCCGACGGCATCCCCGGCGTCGCCGGCATCGGCGAGAAGACCGCCGCGACGCTGCTGGGCGAGTTCCACGACCTCGACGGCATCGTCGCGGCCGCCCAGGACCCGGACTCCTCGATCAAGCCGCGGGTCCGGCAGTCGCTGCTGGACACCCGCGAGCTGATCGACGTCATGCGTCAGGTCGTGCGGGTGCGCGACGACGTGTGCGGCACCGACGTCGTGCGGCCGCTGGCGCCGCTGTCCCCCGAGCAGCGCGACGCCCTCGAGGCGTTCGGGGCGCGGTGGGGCCTCGGTGGCGTGCCGGAGCGTCTCGTGAAGGCGCTCAGCCGCTGAGCGAGGAGTAGGCCACCACGCCGCGTCGCAGGCCGTCGAGCGTCTGCCGGGCGGTCGTGCGCAACGGTCCGGGGCCGGCGGCGTCGGCGACCTGCGCGACGAGGTCGATGAGCTGCTTCATGGCGCGCACGAAGTCACCGGCGGCCATGCCCGTGGTGCGCAGGACCTCGTCGAGCGGTGCTCCACCGACCCAGGCCGACGCGGTCTCCGCGAACCCGAAGTCGGGCGTGGACAGGAAGCGGACCCGGTTCCGACGCTCCAGGGCCTGCAGGTCGGCGCACAGCGCGAGCATCGTCTCCGAGACGTCGAGCGTGCGTCGGTCCGGGAACCGAGGGGCGGGCGGGTCGTCGATCCTGCTCTCGAAGGTGAGGCCCGACAGCACGGCACCCAGCTGGCCAGCGTCCAGACCGTCCCAGACCCCCTGCCGCAGGCACTCGCTGACGAGCAGGTCCAGCTCGCTGTACAGCCGCTGCAGGCGACGGCCGTCGGTGGTGACCTCGTCGCCGTCGAGATAGCCGAGCTCGTCGAGGACCTCGCACACGTGGTCGAACTGGCGCGCCACGGTGTTGGTGCGCTGCTCGATGCGGCGCCGCTGGTTGGCGGTGTCGCGCTCGAGCTTGGTGTAGCGCTCGGCCCATCGGGCGTGCGCCTCGCGATCGGGGCACGCGTGGCACGGGTGCTCCTTCATCGCCCGCCGCAGCTCGGCCACACGCGGGTCGGTGCGCTCGTCCGCGACCCGCTCGGTCGGGCGGTCGGCGTGGTAGCCGGTGTCGTTGTGCCAGCGCAGGCCCTCGGCGCGGTCCCGCAGCGAGGACGCGAGGTCGCGGCGCGCCTGGGCGTTGCGCGCGTTGAACGACTTGGGGATCCGCATCCGCGTGATGGGCTCCACCGGCACCGGGAAGTCGATCGTCCCGAGACGCCGCGAGTGGCGGCTCGCCGTGAGCACGAGCGGACGAGGAGCCTCCGGAGACCCGCTGACACCGGGGTCGAGCACGACGGCGAGCCCGGCGAACTTGCCCCCGGGCACGTTGATGACGTCGCCGACCTTGAGCGCCGCCATCGACGCGACGGCCTCCTGGCGGCGGTCGGCCTTGCGCTGGCGTGCTCCGGAGGACTCGACGTCGCTCAGCTCGCGGCGCAGCGCCGCGTACTCCAGGAAGTCTCCGAGGTGGCACTGGGCGGCCTCGCGGTAGCCGTCGAGCGCGTCGTCGGCCTTGCGGATCTGGCGGACCATCCCCACCACGGCGCGATCGGCCTGGAACTGGGCGAACGACTGCTCGAGCAGCTCGCGTGCCGGCCGGCGGCCCATCTGGTCGACCAGGTTGACCGCCATGTTGTAGGAGGGCCGGAACGAGGAGTTGAGCGGGTAGGTGCGGGTGGAGGCGAGACCGGCGACCTGCCGGGGGTCGAGCTGGGGCTGCCAGAGCACGACACCGTGCCCCTCGACGTCGATCCCGCGTCGTCCGGCCCGCCCGGTGAGCTGTGTGTACTCCCCCGGCGAGACGTTGACGTGGGCCTCTCCGTTCCACTTCGTCAGCCGTTCGATGACGACCGAGCGTGCGGGCATGTTGATGCCGAGCGCCAACGTCTCGGTGGCGAACACGACCTTGACGAGCCCGTCGCTGAACAGCTGCTCCACGACCTCCTTGAACGCGGGCAGCATGCCCGCGTGGTGCGCGGCGACTCCTCGCCCCAGACCGTCGCGCAGCTCGTGGAAGCCGAGGACGTGCAGGTCCTCGTCGGGCAGGTGCGCGCACGCCTCGTCGACCCGCGCCTCGATCTCCTTGCGCTCGTCGGGCGTGGTCAGCATGATGCGCGCGTCGAGCACCTGCTGGACGGCCGCAGCGCACCCGGCCCGGCTGAAGACGAAGACGATGGCGGGCAGCAGGCCCTCGGCCGCGAGCTTCTCGACGACCTCCACCCGGCTGGGCGTGCGGTGCCGGCTCTGCGGCCGCTTGCCGCCCTTGGCCGGCCGGCCGCGACCGCCGCCCTTGCGTGCGCGGTCCAGCTGCCAGTCCTGGCGCGCCATGCTCTCGAGCTGGCGGTTGACGCGGGGGCCCTCGTCGGACGACCCGCTCGAACCGGGTCGGGTCTCGGCCGTGTCGTCCTCGAACAGCGGGAACAGCTTGCGACCCACCAGCACGTGCTGGTGCAGAGGGACCGGGCGCCGCTCCTCGACGATCGTGGTGGTGGAGCCCCGGACCTCGCTGAGCCAGTCGCCGAACTCCTCGGCGTTGGAGACCGTGGCCGACAGCGAGATCACGCTGACGGACTCGGGCAGCCCGATGATGACCTCTTCCCACACCGCCCCGCGGAACCGGTCCGCGAGGTAGTGCACCTCGTCCATGACGACGAAGCCGAGCCCGTCGAGGGTGCGCGAGCCCGCGTAGAGCATGTTGCGCAGCACCTCGGTGGTCATGACGACCACCGGAGCCTCCCCGTTGACGGTGCTGTCGCCGGTCAGCAGCCCCACACGGTCGGCGCCGTAGCGCTCGACCAGGTCGTGGAACTTCTGGTTCGACAGCGCCTTGATCGGCGTGGTGTAGAAGCACTTGCGCCCGGTCGCGAGGGCGAGGTGCACCGCGAACTCACCGACGAGCGTCTTGCCGGAGCCCGTCGGAGCCGCGACCAGCACCCCGCGCCCGTCCTCGACCTCGTGGCACGCCTCGACCTGGAAGGGGTCGAGCGTGAAGCCGTAGAGACCACGGAACTCGGCGAGGTGGGGGTGGCGACGCGAGGCCGTGGCCTGGGCGAACTTCTCGGCCGGGCTCGTCATGCTCCCCAGCCTACGGATCGCGGCTACGGAACGAGGACGCGCAACGCGGCGGGGCGCACACGGGTCGTCATCGGAAGAGGGCCGAGACGCTCGCCGTCGCCGTACGCGACGATGCCCGGGCACTCCAGGACGGCCTCGCGGACCAGGTGCCGCTCGAACTCCGGGAGGTCCACGTGCGTCCCGCGGTACAGCCGCGGGAACACCCGGACCAGCTTCGCCTTGCTGACCGGCCTGATGATGCAGACGTCGAGCAGGCCGTCGTCGAGCACCGCTCCCTCGGCGATCCTCAGTCCCCCGCCGAACGACGGTCCGTTGCCCACGGCCACGAGCATGGCCTCGGTGTCGAGCCGGACGCCGTCGAGGGTCAGCGTGAACGACAGCGGGGAGAACGCGCGGAGCTCGGCGAGGATCGCGAGGTTGTAGCGCATGTTGCCGCGGGGCCAGCGCATGGCGTTGGCGCGCTCGTTCACCTTGGAGTCGAAGCCCGACGCCACGACGGTGACGACCGGCCCGTGGTCGGTGTCGGCGAGGTCGATCGTGCGCGTGCGGCCCGACAGGACGACGTCGAGCGCGGCGTCGGGGTCCCCCACGGGGATCCCGAGCGACCGTGCGGTGTCGTTGCCGGTGCCGGCGGGCAGCAGGCCGACGGTGACGCCGCGCGCGGTGAGCGCCGGCAGCACGTCGTGCAGCAGGCCGTCACCTCCGACGACGAGCACCAGCTCCGATCCCGCGTCGATCTCGGCCGCGACGGCAGCGCGCGCCTGGGCGCCGTCGGCGCTGTGCACCCGCACCACGTCGTGACCGGCGCGGATCAGGCGGTCCCCCGCCTCCCGCGCGATCTGCTCGCCGCGCTGCTTGCCCGAGACCGGGTTCACGACGAGCGTCACGAGCATGGCCGCAGCCTAGACCCCGCGCAGTCGCAGGATGGTCAGTCCTCGTCGAGGCGTGACGGTCCGTCGAGCGGGGAGGCGTCGTCGTCGGCGGTCGCGTCGACGCGCTCACGTCCGCGCCGCCGATCGGTGATCTTGGTGATGATCTCGGCGATGAGGTAGAGCACCGTCATGGGCGCGGCCAGGAAGAGCATGGTGAGCGGGTCGGTGGTGGGCGTCGCGATCGCGGCGAAGACGAAGATGCCGATGATGGTCCAGGGCCGTGCCGACGCCAGCTGCTTCGCCGACACGATCCCGAGCCGGTTCAGCATGACCACGACGAGCGGGATCTCGGCGGCGACGCCGAAGACCAGCAGCATCTTGATGATGAAGTCGAAGTACTCGGCCCCGGTCACGAGGCTCCCGAACCCGTCGGGCACGAACCCGATGAGGATCTCCATCGCCTTCGGCAGGACGACGTAGGCCAGGGCGGCGCCACCGACGAACAGCGGGGCGCCGGTGCCGGCGAGGATGGCCGCCCACTTCTTCTCGTGCCGGTGCATCGCCGGCAGGATGAACGCCCACAGCTGCCACAGCCACAGCGGGCTCGAGGCCAGCAGGCCGAACACGAGCGAGATCTTCAGCTGGAACTGGAACGCGCCGCCGACGCCGGTGATGACCAGCTCGGACTCGATGCCCTGCGTCTGCAGGATCGGCCGCATGTCGTTGTAGGGCTGGGTGAGGAAGTCCAGGATCGGGCCGTAGAAGACGAACCCCAGGATCGTGAAGACGAGGATCGCGAGCACGGCACGCGTGAGGCGCGTCCGGAGCTCGCGGAGGTGCTCCACGAGCGGCATGGTGCCGCCGGTGGCCCCGGACGGCGTGCCGCTGATCGCGGCCAAGCCTTAGCCCTGCTCGGGGGTGGAGTCGCGGCGCACCGGCTCGGGGCGCACCGTGAGGTCGTCGGCGACCTGGTCGGGGCGCACCGTCGGGTCGGAGGCGGCGGCCACGTCGGCGTCGTCGCGCTTGTCGTCGCCGTCGTTCAGCTCCTTGACCTCGGACTTGAAGATCCGCAGGGCACGTCCGGACCCGCGGGCGAGCTCGGGAAGCTTGCGGCCGCCGAACAGCAGCAGGACCACGCCGAGGATGAGGAGGATCTCCGTAGGGCCGATCTGCCTGAACATGATGTCTCTTTCGTCGGGTGCGGTCTCAACCATCGTACGCGGCGAGTGCTGAACGTGCCGTGTCCATCACCTGTCCGCGAAGTGTGCGTGGCTCGACGACGTGCACCGTGCCGCCGTTGCGCAGCACGAGCCGACGCAGCCAGGCCTCGTCGCCCCCGTACAGGCGCACGCGGCGACGGCCGTCGACCTCGCCGAGCTCCTCGACCTGGTAGTACTCGGTGAGCCAGTGCGCAGCCGGGTCGAGGTCGAGGACGGCGGACGGGGTCTGGTCGCTCACGGAGAACAGCTCGTCGCCGAGGTCGCGGGCGGTGGCGTCGTGGCGCTCGACCGCCTGGCCGGTGTCGACGGCGCGCGTGATGCGGTCGAGCCGGAAGAACCGGACGTCCTCGGCGCGCAGGCAGTAGGCCTCGAGGTAGGTGTGGCCCTGCCGGGCGAACAGCTGCTGCGGGTCGACCTGGCGGGTCGTGACGTCGTCGCGGGAGTCGGTGGCGTAGTCCAGCTCGAGCCGGCGGCCGTCGGCCAACGCGGCCGCCACGGTGTCGCGGATGGCGGGATCGACCTCGGCGACGTGCACGTCGACGGCCTCCACGGCGGTGTCGCCGGCCACGGCGGTCTCCAGCTTGGCCAGGGCGGCGTCGACGATCGGCAGCTGAGGACCGGCGGCCGACGCGCGCAGGGTGCGCAGCGCGGCGACGAGCGCGATGCCCTCGTCGGCTGTCAGGCGCAGGGGTCGGGACAGGAACTCGGCGTCGCGGATGTGGATGACGTCGTCGCCCTCGAGCGCGGCGAGGTCGACGTCGATGAGCTCACCGGCGTACTCCCCCACCCCGGTGAACATGAGCAGGCGAAGGTCGTCACGGATCTGCTTGGGCGGGACACCGAACTCGCGGGCGACGTCGTGGACCGGCACCCCGTCGTTGCCCTGCAGGTACGGCACGAGCGCGAGCATCCGTACGACCTGCTGTGCGGAGCGGTTCGTCGGTCGGCTCACGAGGCCGCCCCCGTGGCCTCGAGCACGGCGCGCAGGCGGCCGATCACCTGGTCACGGAGCTCCGGCGGGTCGAGGACGACGACGTCGGGCCCGTACGAGGCGATCTCGGCGGCCAGGTCCCAGCCGGTGGAGAACGGGACGACGAGCTCGTCGCGACCGTCGTCGCCCGGAGTGACGGAGGCGGCGCTGCGGCGCAGGGCGTTGGCCCGGGCCGTCGCGACGCTGAGGCGCGCGGTGCGGTCGGACGGACGGGGGAAGAGGGCCGTGGCGGCCGCGGAGACGACCTCCTCGGCCGGGCGCTCGAACGCGCCGGGCTCGCCGTCGTGCTCCAGGTCGCCGACGACGCGGGAGAGGCGGAACATGCGCGGCGCGTCGCGGTCGACGTCGTGGCCGACGAGGTACCAGCGGCCACGCCAGGACAGGATCCGCCACGGCAGGACCCGCCGCTGCGTGGCCTCGGCGCCGGGGCGCCGGTACTCGAAGCGCACGGGGATCCGACGGGTGGCGGCGTCGAGGGCCGCCTCGAAGGCCGGCTCGTGCGCCGACAGCTTGGGCTCGGCCATGCGCAGCACGTCGGTGTCGACCGCGACGCCGGCGGCCTTGAGCTTGACGAGGGCCGACGTGGAGCTGGTGGCCAGGCCGGCGTGCTCCCACACCTGCGCGGCCAGCCCCAGCACGGCGGCCTCCTCGCGGGTGAGGTCGAGGTCGGGCAGCTCGGCGGCGTCGCGTCGGATCCGGTACCCGGGCTCGTCGTCGAAGTACTTGTCGTTGGTGCCGGTCTCGACGGCGATGCCGAGCTCGCGCAGCTCCTCCTTGTCGCGCTCGAACTTGCGCTCGAAGGCCACCTGGGTCGAGGCGCGGTAGTCCGCGATCGCCTGGCGGATCTGTTCCTTGGACAGGTACTGACGGGTGACGAGCAGGGTGAAGATGAGGTTCATCAACCTCTCGGTCTTGCGGTCGGCCACGCCCCCAGCATGTCAGACGGTCAGGAGGCGTCCAGCAGGTCGATCGCGAAGGTCAGCGTGTCGCCGGGCTCGATGCCGCTGCCCTCCTGCGGGCTGTCGCCGTAGGCGGAGTCGGCGGGACACACCAGGACCACGCGGCTGCCGATCGTCTGGCCGGGCAGGAGGTCCTTCCAGCAGGCGATGACCTGGTCGAGCGAGAACGTCGACGGTGTTCCGCGGTCCCAGCTGCTGTCGAACACCTTGCCGTCGGGGTAGACCTGGCCGACGTAGTGCGCCGTGATGCTGGCCCCCTTGGCGACCTTCTCTCCGTCGCCCTTGATCGCGACGTACGCAGCCGCCTTCTCGGGGTCCTTCGTGACGTCGCCACTGGTCTTGAACCCGGCCGGCTTGTCGTCCTTCAGGGTGATCGAGGGGACGGTCTCGGGCAGCTTCTCGGCCGCACCCTTCGCCTCGGTGGGGACCTTGGCGACGATGTCGAACAGGAAGACCATGGTGTCGTCGGCCTTGACGCCCAGCGTCTGCTCGGCCTGGTCGCGCGCCTGGCCCTCGGCGAAGCCGTCCTTCGGCGGGATGGCGACCAGCACGCGGCTGCCGACCTTCTGCCCGGTCAGGCCCTTCACGAACCCGGTCAGCACGCTCCCCTCGGTGAGCTGCGTCGTGAGCGGGCTCTCGGCCTTGAACGAGTTGTCGAACTGCTTGCCCGTGCGACCGTTCACGGCCACGTAGTTGAGCTTGACGGTGTCGCCGTCCTGGACCTCGTCGCCGCTGCCCTCGTTGACGACCCGCGTCTCGGTGGAGTCGGTGGTGAAGTCCTCCGGGACCGTGACGCTCGGGTTCTTGCTCGAGCCGACCTCGACGGCGTCGAGTCCTCCACCGGAGCCGGAGCCGCAGCCGACGAGGACGAGGGCGGAGGTCAGGACGATCGCAAGGTTTCGACGCACGGGAGCACTTTCGTCGGGGTGATGGCCTCGATCACCGTAGCCCGGGCGCCCAAGAGGATCCTGAGCGGCGACCGTGCATCGGCCGTGGGGTCACGACGCTGCGTCACATGCCGTCGATGAGCCGCTGCACGCGGTCGTCGGCGGAGCGGAACGGGTCCTTGCAGAGCACCGTGCGCTGGGCCTGGTCGTTGAGCTTGAGGTGCACCCAGTCGACGGTGAAGTCGCGCCGGCGCTCCTGGGCACGCTTGATGAAGTCGCCGCGCAGCCGGGCCCGGGTGGTCTGCGGTGGCACCGACTTGGCCTGGAAGACCCCCAGGTCGGTCGTCACCCGCGCGACCGCTCCGCGGTTCTGCAGCAGGTAGAAGATGCCGCGGTCACGCCGGATGTCGTGGTAGGCCAGGTCGAGCTGCGCGATCCGCGGATCGGCCCAGCTCATGCCGTGCGCCGTGCGGTAGCGGTCGAGCAGACGGAACTTGATGACCCAGTCGATCTCGCGCTCGACGAGGGAGAGGTCCTCGGACTCCACGGCCTTGAGGGTGCGCTCCCACAGGTCCATCGTGCGGTCGATGGTGGGGGTGTGCAGCCCGTGCCGGTCGACGAACTCGGCGGCCTTGCCGAAGTACTCGGCCTGGATCTCCAGGGCGGAGAGCTCGCGGCCGTTGGCGAGCTGGACCTTGCGCCGTCCGGTCATGTCGTGGGAGATCTCGCGGATCGCCCGGATCGGGTTCTCCAGCGTCATGTCGCGCATCGTGACGCCCGCCTCGATCATGCGCAGGACCAGGTCCGTGGTGGCGACCTTGAGCAAGGTGGTGGTCTCGCTCATGTTGGAGTCGCCGACGATGACGTGCAGCCTGCGGAAGCGCTCGGCGTCGGCGTGCGGCTCGTCGCGGGTGTTGATGATCGGTCGCGACCGGGTGGTGGCGCTCGAGACGCCCTCCCAGATGTGCTCGGCGCGCTGGCTGACCGAGAAGATCGTGCCGCGGGGCGTCTGCTGGACCTTGCCCGCGCCGCAGATGATCTGTCGCGAGACGAGGAACGGGATGAGCACGTCGGCCAACCGGCTGAACTCGCCGCCTCGTCCGACGAGGTAGTTCTCGTGGCAGCCGTAGGAGTTGCCGGCGGAGTCGGTGTTGTTCTTGAACAGGTAGATGTCGCCGTCGACGCCGTCGTCGGCCAGGCGCTGCTGGGCGTCGAGCATGAGGCCCTCGAGGATCCGCTCCCCCGCGCGGTCGTGCGTGACCAGGTCGACCAGGTCGTCGCACTCGGGCGTGGCGTACTCGGGGTGGCTGCCGACGTCGAGGTAGAGCCGCGCGCCGTTGCGCAGGAACACGTTGCTGCTGCGCCCCCACGACACGACCCGGCGGAAGAGGTAGCGGGCGACCTCGTCGGGCGACAGACGACGCTGACCCTTGAACGAGCAGGTGACGCCGTACTCGTTCTCGATCCCGAAGATCCGCCGGTCCATGTCGTCAGCCTAGTCCGGCGACGCCGGCCCCGTCGGTCGAAGCGCCGGTCGAGGCGCGGTGCGCGCGGCACCGTTCGGGGCGCGGGCGCGCAGGCGGCCCGTAGGGTCGAGACCATGGAGCACAGGACCCTCGGAAGGACCGGCCGCGAGGCCTCGGTCGTCGGCCTCGGCACGTGGCAGCTCGGAGCGGACTGGGGCGACGTGAGCCGCGACGACGCCCGGGCCGTGCTGGACGCCGCCGTGGACTCCGGCGTGACGTTCCTCGACACGGCCGACGTGTACGGCGACGGCCGCAGCGAGCAGGCCATCGCGGACTTCCGGCGTGCGCGTCCGGACCTCGACCTCACGGTGGCCACCAAGATGGGCCGCCGCCTCGACCAGGTGCCCGAGAACTACGTCATGGACAACTTCCGTGCCTGGACCGACCGGTCGCGCAGCAACCTCGGCGTCGACACGCTGGACCTCGTCCAGCTGCACTGCCCCCCGAGCGCGGTCGTGACCGACGACGAGGTGTACGACGCCCTCGACACGCTCGTCTCCGAGGGCGTCATGTCCGCCTACGGCGTGAGCGTCGAGACGTGCGACCAGGCACTCGCGGCGATCGCGCGACCGGGCGTCGCGACGGTGCAGATCATCCTCAACGCCTTCCGGCTCAAGCCGCTCGACGAGGTCCTCCCCGCCGCGCAGGCGGCCGGCGTCGGGATCATCGCGCGGGTGCCGCTGGCCAGCGGCCTGCTGAGCGGCCGCTACACGGTCGAGACCACGTTCGCCGAGGACGACCACCGCTCGTACAACCGCAAGGGCGAGGCGTTCGACGTCGGCGAGACCTTCTCGGGCGTCGACTACGAGGTCGGTGTGCAGGCAGCGCGCGAGTTCACCGACCTGGTGCCCCAGGGCGTCACCTCCGCCCAGGCCGCCGTCGCCTGGGTGGTCGCCCAGGAGGGCGTGAGCACGGTCATCCCCGGTGCCCGCTCCCCCGAGCAGGCCCGCGCCAACGCGCGCGCCGCCGCGGTCGACGTCCGGCCCGAGCTGCTCGAGGGCGTCCGGCGCATCTACGACACCCACCTGCGCGAGGCCGTCCACCCCCGCTGGTGAGCACCGGCGGGGGCGGACGTCGTCGGGCGGTGGCTCAGAGCCCGGGCAGCGGTGCCGGCAGTGCGGGTGCCGGGGCACCCCGGTTGGCGGGCTGCTCCGCGAACGGGGCACGGTCCTGCGCGCAGGTCTCCCCGTCGGCCGGCGCGTCCCCGTCCACCAGGTAGCGCGCGACGACGGAGTCGGCGCACGCGCTGACCCCGAGCGTCGTGTGGCCGTATCCCTCGACCGTCAGCACGCGAGCGTCCGCGAAGTTCTCGGCGAAGGGTCGGGTGTTCGCGTACGGCGTCGCCGGGTCGAGGCGTGTGCCGATCACCAGGACGCTCGCGTCGGTCGTCTGCGTCCACGGCCCGGTGAAGGCGTCGCCGTCCCGCAGACCGATCTGCGGGCACTGGACGCCGACCCAGCTGCGGAAGCGTCCGAACCGCGGCGCGAGCCGGTCCTCGCGGTCGGCGAGCGCGGGGTACGCGGCGGGCGGGAGGATCGAGCGGGAGTCGACGCAGAGCTGGGCCAACGAGCTGCCGAGCGAGGTGTAGCGCTCCTGGGCCGGGGCCAGCTGCCGCTGCAGCGTCGTCGACGGCTCGCCGCCGTCCTGGGCGAGGAGCACGAGGAAGTCCGAGAGCCCGGCGAACGAGCTCGGCGAGTAGAGCTGGAGGAAGATCGACGAGATGGCCAGCGAGTAGGTGTACTCGACGGCGGTCCCCTGGACGTCGAGCGTCACGGGCTGCGTCCTCAGCCGCTCCAGGAGCTCGCCGACGACGTCCGAGGGATCACCCAACGCGTTCAGGGAGCAGCGCTCACCTGCCAGGCGGCACTGCTCGAGGAACGCGTCGAACGCCTCCTCCGCGGCCGGACCCTGGGCGAGACGTGCGCCGACCGAGCGCGGGTCGCGGTTCGCGCCGGAGTAGGCGTCCACGTCGACGGTGCCGTCGAGCACCATCGAGCCGACCCGGTCCGGGAACAGCCGGGCATAGGTCGCGCCGAGGTAGGTGCCGTAGGAGTAGCCCTGGTAGGCGAGCGTGTCATCGCCCGCGGCACGACGCAGGAGCTCGAGGTCGCGCGCCACGTTCGCGGTGGACGCGTGGCGGATGACGTCGCCGGCCTCGTCGCGGCAGGCGCGAGCGATCCGTGCCGACTGGCGGACGAAGGCGCGCTCCTCGGCCCGGGTGACCGGGAACGCCGGGAGCCCCTCGAACGCGGCCGCCTCGTCCGCGGCGTCGTCGTAGCAGAGCGCGGGGTCGGACAGACCGACACCGCGCGGGTCGAACCCGACGAGGTCGTAGCGCTCGCGTACCTCGGGCGTGACGACGAGGTCGGAGATCTGGTGCAGGGTCGAGACGCCCTCGCCGCCGGGGCCGCCGAAGTTGAAGAACAGGCTGCCCTTCCGCGCGTCCGGGTCGCTCGCCGGGAGGCGGGTGAGCGCGACGGTGGTGGTGTCGCCGCGCGGCCGGTCGTAGTCGGTGGGCAGCTCCACGGTGGCGCACTCGAAGCCCGCCGGCGCGCCCGCGCTGCAGGCCCCCCAGTCCAGCGAGGGCGTGGCGATGCGGTCGAGCCGCTTCTGCTCCGAGCCGCTGCGGGCCTGGGCGGGTGTGGTGGTGGTGGCCAGCAGGCCGGCGGCCAACGTGGCCGCGGTGACGCACGACAGGAGACGTCGCATGGGTTCCCCCCGAGGGATCGATGACGTGACCCTCACGACGCTAGGCGTCGCGGTCGGGCGGGCGCATCGGTCGCGCGGCCGATCCCGCCTCCTCCCTCCGGCGGAGCGGGGGCGTCAGCCGGCGAGGGCCGTGGCGATCGTCGCCTCGTCGAGCCGCTTGAACTTGCGCGGCTGCGTGCGGGTGCGGTCGAGGACCGCGGCCTCGAGGTCGCCGGCGGCGATCGAGCGGGCGGGATCGGCATCGGAGGCCAGGGCCTGGGTGGCGAGGCGCACGGCCCCGGCGAGGTCGAGCCCGGCCGTGAAGTGCTGGGTGAGGTGCTCGTCGACCTGGTCGCTCTGGCCGCCCATCACGGCGTGGCCCTGGACGTCGGCCACGGAGCCGTCGTACATGAGCCGGTAGATGGTGTCGGTCTCGACGGAGTCGCCCACCTCGGCGACGAAGATCTCCACCTCGTAGGGCTTCTCGCCGCCGGAGGAGAAGATGGTGCCGAGGGTCTGGGCGTAGGCGTTGGCCAGGCCGCGGCCCGTGACGTCGCGGCGGTCGTAGGCGTAGCCGCGCATGTCGGCGAGTCGCACGCCCGCGATGCGCAGGTTCTCGAACTCGTTGTACCGCCCGACCGCGGCGAAGCCGATCCGGTCGTAGATCTCGCTGATCTTGTGCAGCGCGCGCGACGGGTTCTCGGCCACGAGCAGGATGCCGTCGGCGTACTGCAGGACGACCACGCTGCGGCCCCGGGCGATGCCCTTGCGCGCGAAGTCGGCCCGGTCCTTCATCAGCTGCTCGGGCGAGACGTAGAACGGTGCGGTCATGCTGCTCCTCCGGAGGGGGCGTTCAGGTGAGGGGGGCCGAGGGCCCGTCGGGGCGCGTCATGCGGCCCCCGATGACCGCGTCGGCCACGGCGGCGGTCTCGGTCTCGTCCCAGGCGCGGTAGCCGTCGGCGGTGATCACGCTGACCAGCGGGAAGATCCGCCGGGTCAGGTCGGGCCCGCCCGTGGCGGTGTCGTCGTCCGCGGCGTCGTAGAGCGCCTGGATGACGGCGGTGACCGCGGAGCGCTCGTCCATGTCGGGCGAGTACAGCTTCTTGAGCGAGCCGCGGGCGAACGTCGAGCCCGAGCCGACCGAGTGGAAGGTGCGCTCCTCGTTCTTGTTGCCCGTCACGTCGAAGGCGAAGATGCGGCCGCACTGCTGCACCAGGTCGAAGGCGGCGAAGAGCGGCACGACCGCCAGACCCTGCATCGCCATGCCGAGGTTGCCGCGGATCAGGGCGGCGAGCCGGTTGGCCTTGCCGTCGGTGGAGAGCGTGGCGCCCTCGATCTTCTCGTAGTGCTCGAGCTCGACCTGGAACAGGCGGGTCATCTCGATGGCGATGCCCGCCGTGCCCGCGATGCCGACGCACGAGAACTCGTCGGTGGGGAAGACCTTCTGGATGTCGCGCTGCGCGATGACGTTGCCCATCGTCGCGCGGCGGTCGCCGGCCATGACCACACCGCCCGCGAACGTGGCGGCCACGATCGTGGTGCCGTGCGCGACGCCGGCGAGCTCACCGGAGGCGGCGCCGGCCGCACCGGGGAGCATCTCGGGCGACTGCGAGGCCAGGAGGTCGGCGAACGAGGTGCCTCCCACGGACCGGTAGCCGTCGGGAAGCATCACGGGGCCGCTCACTGGCCGCCCTTCTGGACGAAGCTCCGCACGAACTCCTCGGCGTTCTCCTCCAGGACGTCGTCGATGTCGCCGAGGATCGAGTCGACGTCGTCGTCGAGCTTCTCCTTGCGCTCGGTGTCCTGGGCTGCGTCGACGTGCGACGTCTCGACCTGCTCCTCGTCGTCGGAGGACTTCCGCGTGTTCCTGTGCTGCTGCTCGGCCATGCCGTCAGCCTATCCCCCTGCGACCCACACGCCGCTCGAGTTCGGGCCTGTCGCTGGCGGGTGCTCGTCGCGGCCGGACCGATGCGTCGCCTGCGGGCGCGGGACTCAGCGGCCGGTGATCGCCCGGAACAGCGCCGTCGCGTCGGCGCTGGACTCGAAGAGCGCACCCACGTGGTCGGCGGTGCCGCGGAGAGGCTCCATGGTCGGGATCCGCTGCAGGGACTCGTAGCCCGGCAGGTCCAGGATCACCGAGTCCCAGGAGGCTGCGGCGACCTCGGAGGCGAAGGTGCTCAGGCAGCGGCCGCGGAAGAAGGCGCGGGTGTCGTGCGGCGGCTCCTCGACGGCGCGCACCACCTCGGCGTCGCTGACGATCCGGTCGATCCGTCCGGAGTGCACGAGCCGGTGGTAGATGCCGCGCTCGGCACGGACGTCGTGGTACTGCAGGTCGACGAGGTGGAGCTTGGCGTGGTCCCAGTCGAGGCCGTCGCGGTCCCGGTAGGACTCCAGCAGCGACAGCTTGGCCACCCAGTCGAGCTCGCGGACGCACTCCATCGGGTCGCGGGCGAGCCGGGTGAGCACGCTCTCCCAGCGCTGCAGCACGTCGTCGGTCTGCTCGTCGGACCCCTCGCGGGCCACGAAGGCCCGTGCCTGCTCCAGGTAGTGCCACTGCAGGTCCAGGGCGGTCGCCGTGGTGCCGTCCTGCAGCTCCACGAGCGCGGTGAGGGTCGTGTCGTGGGAGATGTCGTGCAGGGCCTTGACCGGCTGCGCCAGGGCGGGAGGCGGGGTCAGGAACCCCGCCTCGAGCATGGCGAGGACGATCGAGGTGGTGCCGTGCTTGAGGTAGATCGACGTCTCGGCCAGGTTCGCGTCACCGATGATCACGTGCAGACGTCGGTACTTCTTCGGGTCGGCGTGCGGCTCGTCGCGCGTGTTGACGATCGGTCGCTTGAGCGTGGTCTCCAGACCCACGCCGACCTCCATGTAGTCGGCGCGCTGCGAGAGCTGGTAGGCGTGCACGCTGCCGTCCTGGCGCTGCCCGACCCGGCCGGCGCCGCAGACGACGGGGCGCGAGACGAAGAACGGCGTCAGCTGCGCGACGATCGCGTCGAACGGGACCGCCCGGTCCACGAGGTAGTTCTCGTGCGAGCCGTAGGACGCGCCCTTGTTGTCGATGTTGTTCTTGTAGAGCACGATCGAGCCCGCGCCGGGCACCTGGGCGGCGAGCTCGGCGCCGCGCCGCATCACGAGCTCGCCGGCCTTCTCCCAGACGACGACGTCGCGGGGCGACGTGACCTCCGGCGAGGAGTACTCGGGGTGCGCGTGGTCGACGTACAGGCGGGCGCCGTTGGTCAGGATGATGTTGGCCAGACCCAGGTCCTCGTCGGTGAGCTGGGTCGGGTCGGCGACCTCCCGGCTCAGGTCGAACCCGCGCGCGTCGCGCAGCGGGCTCTCCTCCTCGAAGTCCCAGCGGGCGCGCCGGGTGAGCCCGTGGGCGGCGGCGTAGCTGTTCACGACGTGCGTCGACGCCACCATCGGGTTGGCGTTCGGCTGTCCCTGGACGGCGATGCCGTACTCGACCTCGCTGCCTTGCACGCGTCTCACCGTCATGGCCCCAGCGTAGGCGTCCCCGCCCCACTCCCCCGACGTCCGGCGCCCGGTGGGTACGACGACCGGACCGTGCGCACGCTCGTCGCCCACCCTTCAACCGTCGGCCACCTCGCGGTGACCGTGGCGTCGTCGGCGCCCGCGAGGCTCGCGGCATGAGGATCGTGATCGTCGCAGAGTCCTTCCTCCCCCAGACCAACGGCGTCGTGCACTCGGTGCTCCGCGTCCTGGACCACCTCGCGGCCCGCGGGGACGACGTGCTGGTCGTCGCACCCGACGCCGGACCGGACGTGCCCGCCACCGTGGCCGGGGCCCGCGTGGTGACCGTGCCGGCCTGGTCGTTCCCGGGGTACGCCGACGTGCGGGTCGCCACCGGACGGGTCTCCCCGCTCACCGCGATCCTGCGGGACTTCGGCCCCGACGTGGTGCACCTCGCGTCGCCGTTCGCCCTGGGCTGGCGAGCGGCCCTGGCCGCCGCGGCGCTGGACCTGCCCGTGGTCGCCGTGTACCAGACCGACGTCCCGACCTACGCGGGTCGGTACGGGGTGCGAGGCGTGGAGAACCTGCTGTGGAAGCGGGTCCGCGACCTGCACGGCCGGGCCGACCTCACGCTCGCGCCGTCGACGGCCACCATCCGGACCCTCGAGGAGCGCGGGGTGGAACGGCTGCGCCTGTGGCGGCGTGGGGTCGACACCGACCGCTTCTCCCCTGCGCGGCGTGACGAGTCGTGGCGACGCCGGCTCGCACCCGAGGGCGAGCGTCTCGTGGGGTACGTGGGCCGACTCGCACCCGAGAAGCAGGTCCAGGACCTGGCGGCCCTGCAGGACCTGCCCGGGACCCGGATCGTCGTGGTGGGCGACGGGCCGGAGCGTGCCCGCCTCGAGCGGTTGCTGCCCGGCGCCCACTTCACCGGCATGCTCCACGGCACGGCGCTGGCCACCGCGGTGGCCGGGCTGGACGTGCTGGTCAGCACGAGCGAGACCGAGACCTTCTGCCAGGTGGTCCAGGAGGGCCTCGCCTCCGGCGTCCCGGTCGTCGCCTCCGGCGTCGGAGGTCCGGTCGACCTCGTCGACCACAGCCGCACCGGCTGGCTCTACGAGCCGGGCGACCTCGGTGGACTCGCGGCGCGGGTGCGGGACCTGACCGGCGACGACGCCAAGCGAGCGGCGTTCGGCAGGGCGGCCCGTCGCTCCGTGGAGGGCCGGAGCTGGCAGGCGGTGTGCTCCGAGCTGGTCGGCCACTACGCCGCCGCGATCGAGCAGCACCGCGGCACCGGACCCCACGACATCGGGCGTCTGCACTGGACGACCCGACGCATGGTCAGGAGCTGAGCACCTTCGCCAGGTGGACGCTGTCGTCGTAGGCCGCGTAGAAGCCGAACGCCGGCTCGTCGACGTACCCGGCCGACCGGTACAGGGCGATCGCCTCGGGCTGCTGCGTGCCGGTCTCCAGCACGAGCCGACGCAACCCCGCCTCGGCCGCGGTGCGCTCCAGCTCGGTCAGCACGACGCGCGCCAGACCCCGCCGACGGAACGCCTCGCGCACGAACATCCGCTTGATCTCCGCGTCGGACTCCCCCTGCGGTCCGCCGCGTCGCCAGCCGCCCATCGCGGCTGCCGCGCCGTCGACCTCCAGCACCAGGAAGAGCCCGTGCGGGGGCACGAAGTGCTGGTCCTCGATCGGTGAGATGTCGCCGCTGCCGCCGTACAGCCGGCCGTACTCGGCCTGGACCTCGGTGGTCATCGCGACGACGTCGGGGTCGCCGTACCGGGCACGACGCAGCAGCGGCCGGTCCGAGGGACCGGCCGCGCTGCGCTCCCCGGGTCGTGCGCTCAGAGGTACTGCCCCGTGTTCGCGACCGTGTCGATCGAGCGACCCGGCTCGTTGCCACCCTTGCCCGTGATGAGGGTGCGGATGAAGACGATGCGCTCGCCCTTCTTGCCCGAGATGCGTGCCCAGTCGTCGGGGTTCGTCGTGTTCGGGAGGTCCTCGTTCTCCTTGAACTCGTCGAGGCACGCCTGCAGCATGTGCTGGACGCGCAGGCCCTTCTGGCCGGTCTCGAGCAGGTCCTTGATCGCCATCTTCTTGGCGCGGTCCACGATGTTCTGGATCATCGCCCCGGAGTTGAAGTCCTTGAAGTACAGGACCTCCTTGTCGCCGTTGGCGTACGTGACCTCGAGGAACTGGTTGTCCTCGGACTCGGTGTACATGGCCTCGACGGTGCGCTGGATCATGCCCTGCGTCGTGGCCGTGCGGTCACCGCCCCACTCGGCCAGGTCGTCGGGGTGCAGCGGCAGCGTGGGCGTCAGGTACTTGCTGAAGATGTCGCGGGCGGACTCGGCGTCGGGTCGCTCGATCTTGATCTTCACGTCGAGGCGTCCCGGGCGCAGGATGGCCGGGTCGATCATGTCCTCGCGGTTGGAGGCGCCGATCACGAGCACGTTCTCGAGGCCCTCGACACCGTCGATCTCGCTGAGCAGCTGCGGGACGATCGTGTTCTCGACGTCGGAGGACACGCCCGAGCCGCGGGTGCGGAACAACGAGTCCATCTCGTCGAAGAAGACGATGACCGGCGTGCCCTCGCTGGCCTTCTCGCGGGCACGCTGGAAGACGAGCCGGATGTGCCGCTCGGTCTCGCCGACGTACTTGTTGAGCAGCTCGGGGCCCTTGATGTTGAGGAAGAAGGAACGTCCTTCCTCGCCGGTGCGCTCGGAGACCTTCTTGGCCAGGCTCGCCGCGACCGCCTTGGCGATCATGGTCTTGCCGCAGCCGGGCGGCCCGTACAGCAGCACGCCCTTCGGCGGCTTGAGCTCGTGCTCGATGAAGACCTCGGGGTGCAGGTACGGGAGCTCGACGGCGTCGCGGATCGACTCGATCTGGCTGCGCAGGCCTCCGATCGACTCGTAGTCGATGTCGGGGACCTCCTCGAGGACGAGCTCCTCGACCTCGCTCTTGGGGATCCGCTCGTACACGTACCCGGCGCGGCCGTCGAGCAGCAACGAGTCGCCCGCACGCAGCTTCATCCCCAGCAGCGAGTCGGCGAGCCGGACGATCTTCTCCTCGTCGGCGTTGCCGAGGACCAGGGCGCGCTCGCCGTCGGCCAGGATCTCCTTGAGCATGACGACCTCGCCGGTCGTCTCGAAGTCCAGCGCCGCGACCACGTTCATGGCCTCGTTGAGGATGACCTCCTGGCCCTTGCGGAGCTCGTCCCTGTCCACGGCCGGGCTCACGGTGACGCGCAGCTTGCGGCCACCGGTGAACACGTCGACCGTCTCGTCGGCGTTGAGCTGCAGGAACGTGCCGAAGCCGGTCGGCGGCTGGGCGAGCCGGTCGACCTCCTCCTTGAGCGTGACGATCTGGTCACGTGCCTCGCGCAGCGTGGACGTGAGCCGCTCGTTCTGCGCGTTGGTCGAGGACAGTCGGGCCTCGAGGTCGGACAGCCTGGAGTCGAGGGAACCCTCCGAGCCCAACCGGCGCCGGAGGTGCTCGACCTCCGCGCGCAGGTACGCCAGCTCGTGTTCCGATCCACCGGGGTTCTCGTTCACGATCGCCACCTCCTGCTCGTCGAGTTCGACCCTAGCCGAGATCAGGTTGCACCAAGGGTCGACCGAGCGCGCGCCGGATGACGATCCGGTTTCGCCGTGCCTGCGGTGCCCGAGGTGATCAGTCGGACATGCCCGCCGGTCGGGGCCCGTCGTAGTCGGGTCCGTAGGCCCCCGGGGCGGGGCGACGGGTCTTCTCCAGCGCCGGGTGTCCGGGTGCCATGCGCCGCGCGGTGACCAGGAAGGCGGTGTGCCCGACCATGCGGTGGTCGGGGCGCACGGCGAGTCCCTCGAGGTGCCAGCCGCGCTGCATCGTCTCCCACGCCGTCGGCTCGGTGAAGCCACCGTCGGCACGCAGGGTCTCCACGAAGCGCGACAGCTGCGTGGTGGTGGCCACGTAGGCGCACACGAGACCACCGGGGACCAGGCGCTCGGCCGCGAGCGGGACGCACGACCACGGGTCCACCATGTCGAGCACGAGCCGGTCGATCTCCGGCTCGGCCATGACCTCGCGCACGTCACCGACGGTGAGCGTCCACTGCGGAAGGTCCGGCCCGACGATCTGCTCGACGTTCTGGCGGGCCGTCTCGGCGAACTCCTCACGGATCTCGTACGAGCCCAGGTGCCCGTCGGGTCCGATCGCCCTCAGGAGGTAGGCGGTCAGGCTGCCGGAGCCGGCTCCGGCCTCCACGACCCGCGCGCCCGGGAAGATGTCGGCCATCGTGACGATGTGGGCGGCGTCCTTGGGGTAGATGATCGCGGCGCCGCGGGGCATCGAGACCACGTACTCCGACAGCAGTGGACGGAACACCTGGTACTGCCCGTCGAGCGTGGACGTGACGACGATGCCCTCGGGCTCGCCGATGATGTCGTCGTGGCGGAGCTGGCCCTTCTTGGTCGAGAACTCACGCCCGACCTCGAGCCGGATGTTGTGCTTGCGCCCCTTCGCGTCGGAGAGTCGTACCCACTCCCCCTCGACGAACGGTCCACTGCGCATCCAGGTGGTCATGATTCCCTTCGGTAGGCCGTGTCGACGTCCGCCGCCAGCAGGATCCCCACCGGGCGGTCGTCGTCGTCGACGAGCAGGTACACGTCGGCGGGGTGGGCGGTCATCGCCCGCAGCAGCGTGGTGCCTCGGGCCCGCACGCTGAGGCGCGGCCACTCCGGCGACACGTCGTCGCCCAGGGGGCGGCCGAGCTCGTCGGCGCGCAGCGCGTTCATGCGTGCCCCGCGGTCGGCACCGCGCAGCGCGGCCGTGGCTCCCGTCCAGAGGAAGAAGGCGACGAAGCCGACGAGCAGCACGTCGATCCACCAGCGGGCGCCCCAGGCGGCGCCCTGGACGGCCCGCACGACCACGAGGACGCCCAGGGCGAGGGCCGCCAGACGTCCGATCCACGCGGTCACCACGACACCCCGACGTTCGGACCCGGTGAGCTGCCAGATGATCGCGCGCAGGACCCGGCCACCGTCGAGCGGGAGACCCGGGAGCATGTTGAAGGCGGCGACCAGCAGGTTGACCCAGCCGATCGACCACCACAGGTCACGGGCGACGCCGGTGGAGCCGTCCGCGATCCCGTGGGCGAGCAGACCGATCGCGAGCGAGGCGAGGGGACCGACGACCGACGTGACCAGCTCCTGCCACGGCGTGCGGCTCTCGCCCTCGATGGCGGTCTCGCCGCCGAGGAGGTGCAGCGTGACCGTCGGGACCCGCATGCCGAACGACCGGGCGACGGCGAGGTGCGCGAGCTCGTGCACGAGGACCGAGACGTAGAGCGCCAGGACGAACGACGCGGCGACCACGTAGGCGTTCGTGCTGGCCTCGACGGCGAAGCGGGGCGCGAACAGCACGACGAGCACCACGCCCATGAGCAGCAGCGAGGGCCGGGCGAGCAGGTCAGCACCCGCCAGCCGGCCGAACCGGACGGTGCCTGCAGGACGCGGGCTGGACGGGACGCTCACGACGCCAACCTAGCGGGCGGTCCAGGCGTCACGCGGTGGCCCAGAGCTCCCTCAGCATCGAGACGTCGAGGCCGGCCAGGCTGGGCCGCACCAGGCGGCGCGGACCGTCCGGCACCGTGACCATGTGCGGCACGACGAGGACGACGCAGCCGGCGGCGTCCGCCGAGGCGGCTCCGGTGGCGGAGTCCTCGACGGCCAGGCAGTCGGCCGGGTCCACCCCCAGCATCCGGGCGGCCGCCAGGTAGGGCTCGGGGTGCGGCTTGCCGCGGCTGACCTCGTCGCCGGTGACGACGGCGTCGAAGGGCAGCGCCTCGACGACCGGTGCGGCGATCGAGCGGTACGACATCGTCACGAGGGCCTGGGGAACACCGGCCTCGGCGAGGGCCCGCACCAGCTCGGGAGCGCCCGGACGCCAGGGCTGGTCGCGCCGCATCGCCTCGCCGAGCTCGTTCACGAGGTGGTCGACGATCTGCTCGGGGTGGAGCCCGGAGCCGATGTGGGCCTCGATCCGGTGCGCGGCCTCGAGCAGGTCGCTCCCGACGAGGGCGAGGCCGTCCTCCTCGGTCCAGGTGGCCCCGTGCCGGGCCGCCAGGGCGGTCTCGGCGGCCATCCAGAGCGGCTCGGTGTCGACGATGGTGCCATCGAGGTCCCACAGGACGGCGGCGGGGAAGGTCACCGCACGAGCCTAGAAGACGCTCCGTCGGACTCCACGCCTAGGTTGGACCCGTCATGACCGAGCTCACGCCCCGCCCGCCCGCCCACGGGGCCGACGCCGTGCGCACCTGGGCCCGCGGACCGCTGCGCCCGTTCCGCCATCCGCAGTACCGACCGCTGATCGGTGCGGCGGCCTTCGAGCTGCTCGGCGAGGGCGTCTGGGTCATCGCGGTCGTGTGGCAGGTCATCGCGCTCGGGGGCGGCCCCGGTGCCCTGTCGCTCGCCATCACGGGCTACTCCCTCGGCATGGTGGCCACCGTGCTGGTCGGCGGCGTCGTCGCCGACCGCGTGCCGCAGCGTCGCATCCTCATGGCCACCGCCACGACCCGCATGGTCGTGCTCCTGGGCGTCGCGGCCCTGGCGCTCGGGGGCGGGCTCGAGATCTGGCACCTCACGGTCGGGGGCACCGTGCTGGGCATGGCTGTCGGCTTCTACTTCCCGGCCTACAGCGCCCTGCTCCCCTCGATCGTCGAGTCCGACGACCTGCTCGCCGCCAACGGCGTGGAGGGGTTCCTGCGGCCCACGCTCCAGCACGCGGGCGGCCCCGCGCTCGGCAGCGTCGTGGTCGCGTTCGCCTCGCCGGCGTGGGCCCTGCTGCTCGTGGCCGTCTGCCAGCTCGGCTGCCTGCTCACCCTGCTGCTGCTTCGCCCGGTCCCGCTGCGCCGCGACCCGGCCAGCCTCGGTGGCCATCCCGTGCGGGGTGCTCTCGCCGACCTGCGGATCGGGCTGCGCTACATGGTCACCACGCCGTGGTTCCTGGCCACGCTGCTGTTCGCGTGCCTCATGCTCCTGCTGGTCATCGGACCGATGGACGTCCTCATCCCGTTCGTGGTCAAGGAGGGCGGAGGCGACGCCACGGGGCACGCGTGGATCCTCGCGGCCTACGGCGCCGGCAGCGCGCTCGCGTCGCTCGGCATGAGCATGCTGCGCATGCCGCGTCGCTACCTCACGGTCATGAACCTCATGTGGGGCGTCGGGTGCCTGCCGCTCGTGGTCGTCGGCTTCACGTCGTCGGTGCCGCTCATCGCCGTCGCCCTGTTCGTCGTCGGGGTGCTCATCTCCGCGCCGATGGTGATCTGGGGCACGTTGCTGCAGCGTCGCGTGCCGCCCGAGCTGCTCGGCCGGGCCTCCAGCCTCGACTTCTTCGTCTCGCTGCTGCTGGTGCCCGCATCGGTCGCGATCGCCGGTCCCACGGCGGAGGCGGTGGGTCTGCGCGAGGTGTTCCTGGTCGCCGCCGCCGTGCCGCTCGTCGTGGCCGCGGTCGCGATCCTGTGGGCCCGGATGCCCGCCGACGAGATCGCCCACCCGCTCTGACCGTGACCTCCCACGGACCCTTGCGTTCTCGTGGGAGGATGGGTGCGAATCTCCGCGAAGGTCCACGCGAGCCCGCCGCCGGCTGGGGATTCCCACCATCACCCGAAGGACCCGACTCCGCTCCCTGCGGACGACGGAGTCTCGCAGTGTCGATCGTGGAGGACAGAGCCGACCGTGGAGCAGCGTGTGACCCGACCCCAGGCGTGGCGCCCCGACGCCACCGCGGACCTGACCGCTCGACTGAGCGAGCGCATCCTGGTGCTCGACGGCGCCATGGGCACCGCGATCCAGCGCGACCGTCCCGACGAGGCCGGGTACCGCGGTGAGCGCTTCAAGGACTGGCCGAGCGACGTGGTCGGCAACAACGACCTCCTGACGCTCACCCAGCCCGACATCGTCGCCGGCATCCACCGCGAGTACCTCGAGGCCGGCGCGGACATCATCGAGACCAACACGTTCAACGCCAACGCGATCTCGTTGCGTGACTACGACATGGTCGAGCTCGCCTACGAGCTCAACTACGAGGCCGCCGCGCTCGCGCGTCGCGAGGCCGACGCCGTCGCCGAGGCCACGGGTCGGCCCCGCTACGTCGCCGGCGCCCTCGGGCCGACCACGCGGACCGCGTCCATCTCGCCCGACGTCAACGACCCCGGCGCCCGCAACGTCTCCTACGCCGAGCTGGTCGACGCCTACGCCGAGGCGACCCGCGCCCTGCTCGACGGCGGCAGCGACCTCGTCTTCATCGAGACCATCTTCGACACGTTGAACGCACGTGCCGCGATCTTCGCGGTCGAGACCGTGTTCGAGGAGTACGACCGCCGGTGGCCCATCGTCATCTCCGGCACCATCACCGATGCCTCGGGACGCACGCTGTCCGGGCAGACCACGGAGGCCTTCTGGTACTCCGTCCGGCACGCGAAGCCGCTCCTGGTCGGCCTCAACTGTGCCCTCGGCGCCGAGGAGATGCGCCCCTACGTGGCCGAGCTCTCGCGCCTGGCCGACTGCTTCGTCTCCTGCTACCCGAACGCCGGGCTGCCCAACGCCTTCGGCGAGTACGACGAGACGCCGGACCAGACGGCCGCCGTCCTGCGCGAGTTCGCCGAGGCCGGTCTCTACAACCTCGTGGGTGGGTGCTGCGGCACGACGCCCGACCACATCGCGCACATCGCGGCGACGGTCGAGGGCCTGCCCCCGCGGGTGCCCACGACGGTCGATCCCGCGCTGCGGCTCTCCGGGCTCGAGCCGCTCGTCGTGACCCCGGAGTCGCTGTTCGTCAACGTCGGTGAGCGCACCAACATCACGGGGTCGGCACGCTTCCGCAACCTGATCCGCGACGGTGACTACGACACGGCGCTGGCGGTCGCCCTCCAGCAGGTGGAGAACGGCGCGCAGGTCATCGACGTCAACATGGACGAGGGCATGATCGACGGGGTCGCGGCCATGGACCGCTTCCTCAAGCTGGTGGCCGCCGAGCCCGACATCTGTCGCGTCCCGGTCATGGTCGACTCCTCCAAGTGGGAGGTCATCGAGGCCGGGCTGCGGGTCCTGCAGGGCAAGTCGATCGTGAACTCGATCTCGCTCAAGGAGGGCGAGGAACCTTTCCGCGAGCACGCGCGGCTGTGCCGCAAGTACGGCGCGGCCGTGGTCGTGATGGCCTTCGACGAGGACGGTCAGGCCGACAACCTCGAGCGCCGCAAGCAGATCTGCGAGCGGGCGTACCGGATCCTCGTCGACGAGGTCGGCTTCCCGGCCGAGGACATCATCTTCGACCCGAACGTCTTCGCGGTCGCCACGGGCATCGAGGAGCACGCCGAGTACGGCATCGACTTCATCGAGGGCACCCGCTGGATCAAGCAGAACCTGCCCGGGGCCCTGGTCTCCGGTGGCGTGTCCAACGTGTCGTTCTCGTTCCGCGGCAACAACGCGGTGCGCGAGGCCATCCACGCCGTGTTCCTGTTCCACGCCATCCAGGCGGGCATGGACATGGGCATCGTCAACGCCGGTGCCCTGGTGGTCTACGACCAGGTGGACGAGAAGCTCCGCGAGCGGATCGAGGACGTGATCCTCAACCGACGCGACGACGCCACCGAGCGTCTGCTCGAGATCGCGCAGGACTTCGCCGGCACCGGCGAGAAGGCCGAGGCCGCCAGCGAGGAGTGGCGCTCCCTGCCCATCGGCGAGCGGATCACCCACGCCCTCGTCAAGGGCATCGACGCCCACGTCGAGGCCGACACCGAGGAGCTGCGCGCCCTCATCGAGGAGCGCGGCGGCAAGCCCATCGAGGTCATCGAGGGGCCGCTGATGTCCGGCATGAACGTCGTCGGCGACCTGTTCGGGGCCGGCAAGATGTTCTTGCCGCAGGTGGTCAAGTCGGCCCGGGTCATGAAGAAGGCCGTCGCCTACCTGATCCCCTACATCGAGGCGACCAAGGACGCCGCGGACCAGGGTCGCAGCAACGGCACCGTCATCATGGCGACGGTCAAGGGCGACGTCCATGACATCGGCAAGAACATCGTCGGCGTGGTCCTGCAGTGCAACAACTACGACGTGATCGACCTCGGGGTCATGGTGCCCGTCCAGAAGATCCTCGACGCCGCGCGCGAGCACGACGCCGACGCGATCGGCTTGTCCGGCCTCATCACGCCGTCCCTCGACGAGATGGTCACCGTGGCCGGCGAGATGGAGCGGCAGGGCTTCGACGTGCCGCTGTTGATCGGGGGTGCCACGACCTCGCGTGCGCACACCGCCGTCAAGGTCGACGAGCGGTACCACGGCCCGGTCGTGTGGGTGAAGGATGCGTCCCGCTCGGTGCCGGTCGTCGCGTCGCTGCTCTCCGACGAGCAGCGCCCGCCGTTCCTCGAGGCGCTCAAGGACGACTACGACGGCCTGCGCGAGCGCCACGCCGCCCGTCAGGACACCCGCAAGCTCCTGTCGATCGCCGACGCCCGCGCCGCCCGCACGGTCGTCGACTGGTCGGAGTACTCCCCCGCCGAGCCGCAGTGGGAGGTGGGCGTCCCGCACGTGCTCGACGACTACCCGCTCGCGGAGCTGCGCGAGTACATCGACTGGCAGCCGTTCTTCAACGCGTGGGAGATGAAGGGACGCTTCCCCGACATCCTGCACAACCCGGCCACGGGCGAGGTGGCCTCCAAGCTGTACGCGGACGCCCAGGAGATGCTCGACCGGATCATCGAGGAGCGCTGGATCACCGCCCGCGGAGTCGTCGGGATCTTCCCGGCGAACGGGTCGGGCGACGACACCGTCGTGTACGCCGACGAGCAGCGTGAGGAGGTCGCCGCGACCCTGCACCACCTGCGCCAGCAGACCGAGCACCGCGCCGGCGTCTCGCACAAGAGCCTGGCCGACTTCGTGGCACCGGTGGAGACCGGTCTCCGCGACCACGTCGGCGCCTTCGCGGTGACGGCCGGCCACGGGATCGGCGACAAGATCACCGAGTTCAAGGAGGCGCTCGACGACTACAGCGCCATCCTGCTCGAGGCGCTCGCCGACCGTCTCGCGGAGGCCTTCGCCGAGCGCCTGCACGAGCGGGTGCGTCGCGAGATCTGGGGCTACCAGCCGCAGGAGTCGCTCGACAGCGACGCCCTCATCGCCGAGAAGTACGTCGGCATCCGCCCGGCGCCCGGCTACCCGGCCTGCCCCGAGCACACCGAGAAGAGCACCCTGTGGGATCTGCTCGAGGTCGAGAAGCACACCGGCATCGAGCTCACCGAGAGCATGGCCATGTGGCCGGGCGCCTCGGTGAGCGGCTGGTACTTCGCGCACCCGCAGTCGCAGTACTTCGTGGTCGGGCGACTGGGCCGCGACCAGGTGGCCGACTACGCCGAGCGCAAGGGCTGGACCGTCGACGAGGCAGAGCGCTGGCTCTCGCCGAACCTCGGCTACCGCCCCGACAGCGAGTAGGGCACGTGGCGGCCCGGCACCCCCGCCTGTGCTGTTCGCCGCCCACGGCCCGGCACCCCCGCCGGGCTGTATGCCGCCCCGGGCCCGGCACCCCCGCCGGGCCCGTAGGGTGGTGACGTGCAGTCGATCCCCCCTCTGAACGATCCCTGGATGGTGGCGGCGTTCGAGGGTTGGAACGACGCCGGTGACGCCGCGTCGTCCGTCGTCGACCACCTCGTCGACGAGTGGGACGCGCAGGTCCTGGCCGAGCTCGACCCGGAGGACTACTACGACTTCCAGGTCTCGCGCCCGATCGTCCACCCCGACGAGGACGGCGCGCGGGTGCTGCACTGGCCCACGCCGACGCTGTTCCACGCCCGCCCCCGGTCGTCGGACCGTGACGTGCTGCTCTTCAAGGCGCCCGAGCCGAACTTCCGCTGGAAGGGCTTCTGCTCGACCGTGCTCGGCCTGGCGAGGCTGGCCGGGGTCACCGAGGTGGTCACGCTCGGTGCCCTGCTGGCCGACACCCCGCACACGCGGCCGGTGCCGGTGAGCGGCTCCACCATCGACCCGGTCCTCGCCGAGCGTCTCTCGCTCCGCCCGTCCAGCTACGTCGGACCGGTCGGCATCAACGCGGTCCTGGGCGACGTGGCCTCGGCCGAGGGCCTTCCCGCCATCTCGTTGTGGGCGGCGGTGCCGCACTACGTGGCCGACCCGCCCTGTCCCAAGGCCACCCTCGCGCTGCTCGGCGCCCTGGAGGATGCGGTCGGTGTCGCGCTCCCCCAGGGGTCGTTGGAGGAGATGGCGCAGGCGTGGCAGCACGGCGCCGACGACCTCATGGGCCAGGATCCCGAGATCGCCGAGTACGTCGCGGAGCTGGAGAGCGAGCACACCACCGACGAGCTGCCCGAGGCCAGCGGCGACGCGATCGCGCGCGAGTTCGAGCGGTACCTGCGTCGGCGCAACGTCGACGGCGGGCCATGAGCGGGCCTCGCCTGAGGGTCGTCGAGGCGTGAGCGAGGACGCCAAGCTCCGCAAGATCCGTCAGCTGCTGGTGCTGGCCGAGGACCCCGGGGCGACGCCGGCCGAGGCGCAGTCGTGCCGCGACAAGGCCGAGCGGCTCATGGCGCAGTACGGCATCGACGCCGCGCTGCTGGCCAAGGACGGGCATCGCGCCGTCGGGATCGTCGACGCCTTCGTCCGTCTCGACGCGCCGTACGTGCGCGACAAGGCCACCCTCGCCGTGCACGTGGCCCACGCGATGCGCTGCCAGTCGGTGCTGGTGGGTGCCGAGCCCTGTATCTCGGTGCACGTCTTCGGGCTCGAGGCCGACGTCCGGTGCACCGAGATCCTGGTCACCAGCCTGCTGCTCCAGGCCGCCCACGAGCTCGCACGGGTCGAGATCCCGCGCGGCGAGCACGTCGCCGCGTTCAAGCGGTCCTGGTGGCAGGGGTTCTCCCAGGCGGTCTACGTGCGGCTGCGGACCGTCGAGGACGACGCACGAGCGCAGGCACAGGCCGGGCGCGACGACGGCGAGCCCTCGGTCGAGATGGTGCTCGCCGACCGCAGCCACGAGGTCGAGCAGGTCATGCACGAGCGCTACGGATCGTTGCGCCGGGCACCCCGACGTCGCCTGAGCGGCACCGGCATCGACCACGGCTACGCCAGCGGTGAGCGGGCCGACTTGGGCCGCGGCACGTCGCTCACCCCCTGACGACGGCCGACTCGATGCCGAGGAACGCGCCGGTGCTCGTGGCGGACCACCAGCCGGGACGTGCCCGCCCCGGCGCACGAGGGTGCTCGGGACGTATCGACCCGATGTCGAGCAGTGCGGTCGGCACGACCGAGCACGGGCTGGTCTCTCCGCCCGCGTCCAGCGCAGCGACCACCCAGGTTCCGGTGCGCAGGGCCGGTCCACCGCCGGCGTGCCAATGGCGGAGCTCGACCTCGGCGGCGACGTCCCTGCCCACCCAGATCTCCTTGACCTCGACGGAGAGGAGCGCGGGATCGCCCGACCCAACTGGCCGGAGATGGCTGACGACCGCGAGGACGAGCGAGGTCGGTCGCTGCTCGGCGAGCCCGATGCAGGAGAGGGCACCCGCAGGCGCAGGTCCGCCCAGCGGTGCGAGCAGCCCCAGCGTCGAGCCGAGGACGACCACACGTCGAGAGGGGCTCACACCCCCTTCTGTCCCGAGCCGGCGGTTCGTCTCGTCGTGAGTGCTAGAGCGCCACGCCGAGCAGGGCGTCGACCGCGGCCCGGACCTCTTGCGACGCCTCGGCGTCGGTGCCGTCGAGTGCGGTCCACGCGTCGACGGCCTCGAGGGCACGGGGCGCGTCGAGGTCGTCCGACAGAGCTGCTGCCAGGTCGGCGACGAGCGCGCCGGCCGGAGCCCCGGTCGGACGCTCGACGGCCGTGCGCCAGCGGCGCAGCCGGTCCTCGGCCTGCGTGAGGTCGGTGTCGAACCACTCCCAGTCGCCGCGGTAGTGGTGGGCCAGCAGGGCGAGCCGGACGGCCATGGGGTCGGTGCCGGCTTCGCGCAGTGCCGAGACGAGCACGAGGTTGCCCTTGCTCTTGGACATCTTCTCGCCGTCGAGGCCGACCATGCCGGCGTGCACGAAGGCGCGGGCGAACTCCTCGCCCGTGGCCACGCGAGCCTCCGAGGCCGACATCTCGTGGTGCGGGAAGGCGAGGTCGGAGCCTCCGCCCTGCACGTCGAAGTCCGTCCCGAGGTGCTGCAGGGCGATGGCGGCGCACTCGATGTGCCAGCCCGGACGCCCCGGCCCGAGGGGGGACTCCCACGACGGCTCCCCCGGGCGGGGGGCCTGCCACACGAGGCAGTCGAGGGGGTCGCGCTTGCCCGCGCGGTCAGGGTCTCCCCCGCGCTCGCCGAAGACGGCCCGCATGGCCTCCTCGTCGAGGTTCGAGACCGATCCGAAGGCGGCGTCGGCGTGCACGTCGAAGTAGAGGTCGTCGTCGACCCGGTAGACGGACTCGCCGAGGCGGGCGACCAGGTCGGTGACGAGGTCGATGGACTCCACCGCGCCCACGTAGTGCTGCGGGGCCCGCATGCGCAGGGCGGTCATGTCGGTGCGGAACAGCTCGGTCTCCCGCTCGGCCAGCGCCTGCCAGTCCTCCCCGGTGGCCTCGGCCCGCTCGAGCAGCGGGTCGTCGACGTCCGTGACGTTCTGCGTGTAGACGACGTCGAGCCCGCGGGCCAGCCACTGGCGCTGCAGCAGGTCGAACGTCAGGTAGGTGGCGGCGTGCCCGAGGTGGGTGGCGTCGTACGGCGTGATGCCGCAGACGTACAGCCGGGCCGTGCCCTCGGGAACGGAGTCCACGAGCGAGCCCGACCGGGTGTCGTGCAGACGCAGCGTGGGCATCTCGTCCCGAGCCGCTGGATCGATCGTGGGGATCTCGGGACCGGTCCAGGCACGCATGGGTCGAGCGTATCCGTCGGGGCACGACGCTCGCCCGTCGCGTCCTCGAGCGGGACGTCCCCGTTCGAGTTGCCGTCGAGTGTGAGCCTCGTCACCCTGGAGGGACCCGCTTCGAAGGAGCCCCCGATGACCAGCACACCGTCCTCGCCCCGCGACCTCAGTGGCCAGACGTCCGGCCCCCAGCCCGTCACCGACTGGACCGACCTCGGGCGGGAGATGTGGGAGTACCTGACCGGGCGCGGCGCTGCCGTGAGCTACGAGCTCAAGGACCTCGAGGTCGAGGTGCCGCGCGACACCGGCCCGGACGCCCCGCGCGCCCTCTGGAAGTTCAACGGCACCGTCAGGGTGACCACGAGCGACGACGAGATGCCCGGCGCGGACCCGGCGCGGGGCTGACGTGAGCGGACTGCGCGCTCTCGTCGACGTCGAGGTCGCCACGCCCGGGGGCACGCCGGTGACGGCCCAGGTCACGGCCGTGGGCCGACGCGTCTCGTTCCGCACCGCCGACCTGGGTGCCTTCGCCGCCGGGCGGACCGGAGGTGACTTCCGGACGGTCGCACGTCGCCTGGCCGAGTCCGACGTCGTCCTGGAGATCGCCGACGAGGTCGGCCCGATCCTGCGTCTCGGCGCCGTCCGCGAGCGCTTCTGGCACAGGCTGGCCACCGGCACCTCCCACGTGCAGATCGTGCGCTGGCGCGCCGCGGCCCGGCTCAAGGCACGCGCGGTCACCGGCGCCGGCGACGCTCTCGCGCTCCCGCCCCCGATCGCGTGGCCCGACCTGCCGACGGCGCCGTGGGCGCGGCGACGCGTCACGACCACCCACGACCCGTACGGCGGCGGACACCCTCGTCTGTACCTGTCCGACACCCGCGTCCCGGCCACGGGCCGCGAGGTGCGAGTCCACCACCTGGCCCTGGGCGAGACGACGGTCGGGTCGACCGCGGACGCCGACCTGTGCCTGGACGGTGTCAGCGACCTGCAGGCCGTCATCACGCGCACCGACACCGACGAGTACGTGATCGGTGCCCGCGGACGCCAGACTCCGACCTTCGTCAACGGTCGCGAGCTCCCCGTGCAGACGCTGCGGACGGGGTGTCGCATCGAGATGGGCCCGTGGCGCCTGACCTACGTGCGCGACGAGTTCGCCGACCACGGTCGCCCCTTCGGCGGACGCATCGGCGGGGAGCTCGGTCACCAGCGTCCGCAGGACCCGCCTCGCTACCAGCGCTGAACCCTCCCCGAGGTGATCCGCGGCGGGCCGTGCGGCACGTCGCGAAGCGGATCGGCCTCGTGGGGCCAGAATGAGCACGTGATCGTCGACTGCGCCACCTACCGCGACGGTGCCCGTCAGGACACCTCCCACGACGCGGACGCCCTGCGCGAGACCCTCGCGACCCTCGGTGCGGGCGAGTTCATCTGGATCGGCATGGCCAATCCCCGTGCCGACGAGCTGAGCCGGGTCGCCAGCGCCCTCGACCTGCACCCGCTCGCCGTGGAGGATGCCCTCGAGGCGCACCAGCGCCCGAAGGTCGAGCGGTACTCCGACCACCTGTTCGCGTCGCTGCGCAGCGTCACCTACAGCGACGACGACATCCGTACGCACGAGGTGAACCTGTTCCTCGGCGGGCACTTCCTGCTGACCGTCCGCCACGGTGGCGAGTCGCTGCGCGAGGCGCGCAAGCGTGCCGAGGCCGTCAGCGACGCGATGTCCCACGGGCCGACAGCAGCCTTCCACGCCGTCATCGACACCATCGTCGACCACTACGAGGACGTCGCCCGCGAGCTCGAGCAGGACGTGGAGGAGGTCGAGAGCTCGGTCTTCTCCACCGAGCGGACGAGCGACTCGACGCGCATCTACCGGCTCAAGCGCGAGACGCTCGAGTTCCGTCGCGCGGTGCTGCCGCTGCGCGAGCCGGTGCAGCGGTTCGCGAGCGTGGCCGTCCCGGAGGACGCCCGCCCCTACTTCCGCGACATCGCCGACCACCTCGCGAGGGCGGCCGAGGCGATCGACGCGATCGACCACCTGCTCGACAACGCGCTCAACGCCCACCTGGCGCAGCTCTCGGTCCAGCAGAACGAGGACATGCGCAAGCTCACCGCGGGCGCCACGATCTTCGCCGTCCCCACCGCGATCGCCGGGATCTACGGCATGAACTTCGAGCACATGCCCGAGCTCACGTGGACCTACGGCTACCCGCTCTGCCTCGCCCTCATCGGCGGCCTCTGCCTCTACATCTACCGCCGGTTCAAGAAGTCGGGCTGGCTGTAGCGCTCAGGGACCCTTCGGGTCGAGCGTGGGGCGGATCGAGACGGTCTCGAACTGGGCCTCGGGCGGTGCGTCGACGGCGGTGCGGACTGCGGCCGCGATCGTCTCGGGAGCGATCATCCGCTCGGGGCGACTGCCCTCACGACGTTCGAGGACAGCGCGGCCCATGTCGGTGTCGACGATGCCGGGGTGGATCGACACCACCCGCACCCCGTTCTCGCGCTCCTCCTCACGCAGGCAGTCGCCGAACGTGCGCAGCGCGAACTTCGAGGCCGAGTACACGCTGTTCCCGGGGGTGGAGAACAGGCCGGCACCGGAGTTGACCAGCACGACCGTGCCGCTCGCGCCACGGAGTGCTGGGAGGGCGCGAGCCGTGAGGTGCGCCACGCCGAAGACGTTGGTCTCGAACACGTGGCGCCAGTCGCCGCGCGAGACCTCCTCGACCGTGCCGTGCTCCGAGATGCCGGCCGCGTGCACGAGGACGTCCAGACGGTCCGGCAGGACGGCGGAGTCCACCGCGTGCTCGTCCGCGACGTCGAGGACGAGGACGGCGGCACCGGCGAGGCGGTCCGCGACCGCGTGCAGGCCGTCGGCGCCGCGGCCGACCAGCACGACGTCGTGCGTGCGGGCGAGGTCCTCGGCGACGGCGAGACCGATGCCGCGGGAGGCTCCGGTGACGAGGGCGGTGGGGCGGCTCACGTCGACCACCTCAGGCCGACGTCGAGACGCCGGCACCGATGACGCCGAAGGCCAGCAGGGCGAGCACGAGGGTGCCGAGCGCGATCCGGTAGACCACGAACGGGGCGTAGGAGTGCTTGCTCACGTACTGCAGCAGCCAGTGGATGACGGCGAGCCCCACCACGAACGAGACGACCGTGCCCACGAGGGTCGGGCCCCACCCGTAGGCGTTCTCGCCGCCGGGCACGTCCTTGAGCTTGTAGAGGCCGGCGCCCACGACGGCCGGGATGGCCAGGAGGAAGGCGTACCGCGTGGCCGCGGCCCGCTCGTAGCCGAGGACCAGGCCCATGCTGATGGTCGCGCCGGAGCGGGAGACCCCTGGGACGACCGCAGCGGCCTGCGCCAGGCCGAGGGCGATGGCGTGCGTCAGGGTCAGGGACTCGATGGGCCGGGTGCGTCGTCCGACCCGTTCGGCGATGCCGAGCACGATGCCGAGGGCGACGAGCATGGTCGCGATGACCCAGAGGTTCCGGAAGTCGCGGTCGATGAGGTCCTCGAGGGCGAGACCGACGAGCACGATCGGCAGGGACCCGATGATGACGAACCAGCCCATGCGCCACTCCGGCAGGGCCCGCGCGTCGGCCGAGACGAGACCCTTGAGCCAGCCCGTGCCGATCGTCCAGATGTCGCGCCAGAAGTAGAGGACCACCGCCAGCTCGGTGCCGATCTGCACGACGGCGGTGTAGGCGGCCCCGGGATCCTCCCACCCGAGGAACCGCGGGATGATCGCCAGGTGGGCACTGCTCGAGATGGGCAGGAACTCCGTCAGCCCCTGGACGAGGCCGAGCACGACAGATCGCAGGACATCCACCCTGCGAGCCTAGACGCCGGGCGCCAGGGGCCCGACTAGGGTGCTGCCATGCAGGAGCGTCACGTCGGCCACTCCGGTCTGCAGGTCTCGCGACTGGGCCTGGGGACCATGACCTTCGGGTCGCAGGTCGACGAGCTCGAGGCCGAGGACCAGCTCACCGCGTTCCTCGAGGCCGGTGGGACCTTCGTCGACACCGCTCCGGTCTACGGCGAGGGTCGGGCCGAGGCGCTCGTGGGCGACCTGCTCGCCAAGCGTGGAGTGCGCGACGACGTGGTGCTCGCCAGCAAGGCCGTCGTGGGCCTGCGCCGCGGCCAGGTCGTCTCGGACGCCTCGCACGGCCACGTGCTCGCCCAGCTCGACGCCTCCCTCCGTGCGCTGCGGACCGACCACCTCGACCTGTGGCAGCTGCACGCCTGGGACCCGCTCACGCCGTGGGAGGAGACCCTCGCGGCACTGGAGCACGCCGTCTCGAGCGGTCGCGTGCGGTACGTCGGCGTGTCGAACTTCTCCGGGTGGCAGGTCGGCGTGGCCCGGACCTCGGCCACGCGGGCGCTCGGTCCGCTGCTCGTCTCCCACCAGGTCGAGTACTCGCTGCTCAACCGCACGATCGAGGACGAGGTCGTCCCCGCCGCACAGCACCTCGGGCTCGGCACGATCGCCTGGTCCCCGTTGGCCCGCGGGGTGCTGACCGGCAAGTACCGCTCCGGCGTCCCCTCGGACTCCCGCGCCGCGGTCCCGCAGTGGGAGCACTTCATGGCGCCGTACCTGTCGTCCGAGTGCGCCCCCGTCGTCGAGTCCGTCGTCAGGGCCGCCGAGGGACTCGACGTCTCCCCCGCCCACGTGGCCCTGGCCTGGGTGCGGGAACGGCCGACGGTCGCCACCACGCTGCTCGGCGCCCGGACGACGGCCCAGCTGCGGACGCTGCTCGCGTCCGAGACCCTCGACCTGCCCGCGGAGATCGTCTCGGCCCTCGACGACGTCTCCGCACCCCACGCCTGGGAGGACTGACGTGGCCCTGCGCAACGCGACGGTGGAGTACGAGTTCTGGGACTTCGCGCTGCCACGGACGCAGTCGCGCTCGGCGGTCTGTCGGCTGCTCACCGACGCGGCCGAGTTCCAGGGCTGGGAGCTCGACCGGCTCCGCAAGGACCCCTCGGGGCGGCGCACCATCAGGCTGCGGCGCAAGATCATCCGCGTGCGCGCCACCATCTAATTGATTTATTGCTGATATTCCAAGATCAGCACATTCTTTTCGTGCTCCGGGAGCGCGTCAGACCAGGTCGAGAAAGCGATCGAACACCCGGGAGCCGAATTCCAGCGCGTCGACCGGAACTCTTTCGTCGACGCCGTGGAACAAGGCCGTGAAGTCCAGGTCACCCGGCAGGCGAAGCGGCGTGAAGCCGTACGACGTGATGCCGATCTTGTCCCACGCCTTCGCGTCGGTGCCGCCGGACATCAGGTAGGGCGCGATGTGTGCGTCGGGGTCCTCGGCGTGCAGCGCGACCGTCATGGCGTCGACCAGGTCGCCGCGGAACGGGTACTCCAGGGCGCGGTCGAGGATGTAGGGCTCCACGCTGACCCGGTCGCCGACGATCTCCTGCACGGCGGGCATGAAGGACTCCGCGTGGCCGGGCAGGTACCGGCCGTCCACGTAGGCGACAGCCTCCCCCGGGACCACGTTGTGCTTGTAGCCGGCCTGCAGCATCGAGGCGTTGGTGGAGTTGCGCAGCCCGGCGCCCAGCATGCGGATCGCCGGACCGACGTGCGCCAGGAGCGCGTCGGGGTCGTTCGCGTCGTCTCCGGTGAGCTCGGCGATCTTCGCCAGGAGCAGCTCCATGGACGGTCCGGGAGTCGCCGGCCACGCGTGCTCCCCGATGGCCACGAGCGCGTGGGCGAGGTGGGTGATCGCGTTGTCGGGCTGGCGCATGGACCCGTGCCCGGCCGTGCCCCTGGCCGTCAGGCGCATCCAGCTGATGCCCTTCTCCCCGGACTCGATCAGGTAGAGGCGCTGGCCGCCGACCTCGATCGAGAAGCCGCCGACCTCGCCGATGGCCTCGGTGCACCCCTCGAACAGGTCGGGGCGGTGCTCCACGAGCCAGTGGGCCCCTTCCCGTCCGCCCGCCTCCTCGTCGGAGGTGAACACGAGCGTGATGGGACGGTCCGGGACGGCGCCCGCACGCTGACGTGCCCGCACCACCGACAGCAGCATGGCGTCGAAGTCCTTCATGTCGACGGCGCCGCGTCCCCACAGGTAGCCGTCCTTGACCTCTCCGGCGAAGGGATCGACCGACCAGTCGTCGGCCTGCGCGGGCACGACGTCGAGGTGCCCGTGCACGAGGAGTCCGTCGCGGCTCGACGTCTGGTCGCCCCACCGGGCCACGAGGCTGGCGCGACCGGGCGCGGCCTCGATGATCTCGGACTCGATGCCCACCTCGGCGAGCAGCGTGGCGACGTGCTCGGCGGCCTTGCGCTCCCCGGGGCCCTTCCCGTCGCCGTAGTTCGACGTGTCGAGCCGGATCAGGTCGCGGCAGATGTCGAGCACCTCGGTGTCGACGGCGTACGGCGCTTCAGGAGTCCCCATGCGTCGATCCTAGGTGCGCAGCAGATGGTCGACCACGCGGCCGAAGAGCGCACGACCGGCGGCCTCCTCGACGCCGGCGGCGAACCGCGGGACGCCGAGCCAGTGGGCCTCCTCGCGCCACCGGACACGCGATCCCGACGTCGTCGGCTCGACCGACAGCTCGGCCCAGCCCTTGACCACCCGGCCACGCTTCTCGATGCGGCAGAAGGTCGGCGGCTCCCACGTCACGATGTCCATGACGTCGTCGAAGCCGACCGGTCCCACGGCCGTGCGCGCCACGAACCCCGTGTCGCTCGGCCTGATCCGTGTGAGCGGGACGACCTCGCCATGACGTTCCCAGTCGGTGAGCCGCGCGAACACGTCGGGCGGTGCCATCGGTACCTCGCGGACGACCTCGAAAGCTCCCACGGCACGATGGTAGGCACCAATGCCGGAAGGGGCACGATGGCCACCACGAACTTCAGCTCGGTCCAGGACGTCACCGAACGTCTGGCCGAGGTCGGCTACCTCGCATCGGACGCGGTGTCCACGACCGTCTACCTCGCGTCGGTGCTCGGCAAGCCACTGCTGGTCGAGGGTCCGGCGGGCGTCGGGAAGACCGACCTGGCGCGTGCCGTGGCCGAGTCGCAGGGCGCGGAGCTGGTGCGCCTGCAGTGCTACGAGGGCGTCGACGAGGCGCGTGCCCTCTACGAGTGGAACCACGCCAAGCAGCTGCTGCGCATCACGGCCGGGCGCGACGAGTCGTGGGACGAGGCGCGCACGGACGTCTTCAGCGAGGAGTTCCTCCTCCCCCGGCCGCTGCTCACGGCGATCCGACGGACGGAGCCCACGGTCCTGCTCGTGGACGAGACCGACAAGGCCGACGTCGAGATCGAGGGTCTGCTCCTCGAGGTCCTGGGTGACTTCCAGGTCACCGTGCCGGAGCTCGGGACGATCCGTGCCACGCGACGACCGTTCGCGGTGCTCACGTCCAACGCGACCCGGGAGCTGTCCGAGGCGCTGCGCCGACGCTGCCTGTTCCTGCACGTGGACTTCCCCGACGCCGCGCTCGAGCGGCGCATCGTCGCGCTCAAGGCGCCCGGCCTCGACGACGCCGTCTCGGAGTCCCTCGTGCGGGTCGTCAACGCCCTGCGCGCGCTGCCGCTGCGCAAGGCGCCGTCGGTCTCGGAGACGATCGACTGGGCGCAGACGCTGCTGGCGCTCGGTGGCCGGCTCGACGACGAGGCGGTCGACCAGACCCTCGGCGTGGTGCTCAAGCATCGCGAGGACATCGACAAGGCGCGCGACGCGCTCGACGTCCGCGCGGTCCTCGAGGCCTGAGCGGGCCCGGGACAGCCGTGTCGAACGACGAGTCGGGAGCGACCGCCGGTCTGGCCGCCGGGGAGGACCTGGCCGCCCGCCTGGTGGCCTTCGCCGGCGCCCTGCGGTCGAAGGGGCTGCGCATCGGGACCAGCGAGGTGGTGGATGCCGGCCAGGTGGCCACGGTGCTGGGGCTGCAGGACCGGACGCTCCTGCGGGAGGGGCTCGCCGCGGCCCTGATGCGGCGCAGCGGCCAGCGCGAGGTGTTCGACATGACCTTCGACCTGTACTTCCCCGCCGGGGTGGGTGTCTCGGCCGCCGTCGAGGAGCACGAGGGTCCCGTGGACGCCCAGGACCTGCGCGACCTCCTGGCCATGGCCCTGGCCGACGGCGACCTGCGGACGCTGGAGCAGGTGGCCGAGCTGGCGGTGGACGCCCTCGGCGTCGTGGGCAGCGCCGGCACGCGGACCGAGGGATGGTCGGCGTTCCAGACCCTCGACCGGCTGGCACCGCAGACGACGATCGCCGCGGCGCTCGGGCTCCGCGGGTCCGGGGGGCCGGGGAGCGGGTCCGCACGTGGGTCCGGGACCGGTCAGGGCTCGGCGGCGCCGCCCCAGGCGCCGGCCGAGGCGCCGTTCACCGACCGGCTCGAGCGCGACGAGGTGCGCCGACTGGTCGAGGCGTTCCGCCAGATGGTGGCCGCGGAGGCACGGCGACGCACGGCCGAGTCGCGGGGGCGTGACGTCGTGACCCGGCACGCGGTGCGCTCCACGAGCGACCACATCGACTTCCTGAGTGCCAACCGTCAGCAGCTGGAGGACCTGCGCTCGGCCGTCGGCCCCCTGGCCCGGCGGCTCGCCACCCGGCTGTCCGCTCGTCGCCGAGCCGCGCGCCGAGGTCGGATCGACGTCCGGCGCACCATGCGGCGCGCCATGGGCACCGGTGGCGTGCCGATCGTCCCCGTGCACGCGCGGCCCCACCCGGGTCGTCCGGAGCTGGTGCTGCTGTGCGACGTCTCCGGGTCGGTGGCCGGATTCTCCGCCTTCACGATGCTGCTGGTCCGCGCACTGAGCGACCAGTTCAGCAAGATCAGGGTGTTCGCCTTCGTGAACGCCACGGCGGAGGTCACCGACATCGTCAAGGACGGCGGAGACCTTGCCGATCGCATCGCGCAGGAGGCACGCGTGACCTCGTGGCACACCTCCAGCGACTACGGCGAGGCGTTCGCCGACTTCGCCACGACCCACCTCGAAGCCGTCGGACCACGGACGAGCGTGCTCATCCTGGGAGACGCCCGCAACAACAACCAGCCCTTGGGACTTCCGGCCCTGGCCGCCGTGGTGGACCGCGCGCGACGCACCTTCTGGCTCAACCCCGAGCACCCGTCCCGCTGGGGCCTCGGCGACTCCGTGGCGCCCGAGTACGCCGAGGTCGTGCCGATGCACGCCTGCAGCACGATCGAGCAGCTCGAGTCCTTCATCGGCCGACTTCTTCCGGCCTGAGTTCTCGACCTCGAGAAACTCGCCCGGGTTTATCCGGGTCCTTTTCCGATCAATTCTGAACTTTGTCGGGACTAAAGTCCCGAAGTGTGGTTGAGTCGGCGCAGCGTGGTGGGCGGATGGGAGACCGCAGCACCGCGTCTGGGAGAGAACAACAACACACACGAGGTGGCATGCCATGGGAGAACGCACCGTCACCGGGATGTCCGCAGCACGACGGGGATGCGTCGTGCTGATCTCGGGGATCGTCACCGTGGGGGTGCTCGGCACCCCCGCGGTGGGCGGTCAGACCAGCGAGGCGCCGACGTCGGCGACCGTCTGGACCCCCACGACGGCGGACGTCGTCCGCAACCACGACTTCCGGCAGGGCCGCGCGTACTGGTACCCCAACGCGGGGGCTCGTCTGAGCGTGGGCTCGTCGGGGTCGGCCAGGTCGCTCGCGGTCACCAACACCTCGCGCCGCACGAAGTCGATCAACGTGCGCAGCGGCGTGAGCCCCACGACCTTCGCCGCCGGCACCCGGGTCACGGTCTCGGCCCAGGTGCGCGCCAGCAGCAGCGCCGGCCGGATCGCCCTCCGCGCCCAGGAGCACGCCGCCGTCGCGTCGGCCCCTCGCTGGCGGACCAGCCCGCTCGTGAAGAGCTCGGTGCGCTACCGGACCCTGACGACCACCCTCACGATCGGGCGTGACGACAGCCGCATCACGGTGCGGGCGTTCAACCTGAAGGCCAAGGGCCGCCAGCACCTCTTCGTCCGCTCCCTGAAGGTGACCGTGGTCGAGCCGCCCGCGAAGCCGGGCGAGTGGATCCCCAACCCGGGCTGCACGTCCGGCGCCACGGGGTGGACCCCGTCGGTCAATGCCAGCGTCACCGCGCTCTCAGGCGCCGAGCCCGCGTGCCAGGTGCAGACCCGGTCGTCCGGTGACGACGTGACGGCGACGTCGCGGACCTCGACCGAGTCGGTCAGGTCGGCGGGCTCGCTGGTGCACGTGGCGAGCCAGGTCGACGTCGCCGGGTCCGTGAGACCGGTGCGGATGACGCTGCAGGAGGTCGCCCCGGACGGCTCGATCCTCCAGTCGTTCGCCGGTGTCCGCGACTCCGCCGGTGCGTGGGTGTGGCTCGGCGCGCAGCTGCGCACCGAGCGCGCCGGCAGCCGCATCCGCGTCGTGTACCGGGGCGACGGCCTCGCGGCCGGCGAGGCCCTGCGCTTCCGGCGCGCCACGGTGACGGTCACCGATCCGGCAACGACGCCCACGCCCACCCCGACGCCGTCACCCACCCCGACGCCGTCACCCACCCCGACGCCGTCACCCACCCCGACGCCGTCACCCACTCCGACGCCGTCACCCACCCCGACGCCGTCACCCACCCCGACGCCGTCACCCACTCCGACGCCGTCACCCACTCCGACGCCGTCACCCACTCCGACGCCGACGCCCACCCCGACGCCGACGCCCACCCCGACGCCGACGCCCACCCCGACGCCGTCACCCACCCCGACCCCGACACCTGAGCCGACGCCTCCGCCGAGCACCTCGACGCAGACGTGCAACGACCTCAACGTCCCGAGCAAGCGGACGCTCGCGTTCTCCGACGAGTTCACCGGCACGAGTCTCGATCCCGGCAAGTGGCGGGTGCGGGACAAGACCCACCTGTCCTTCGACGCCGCGTACCTGACGAAGGACGCGATCGACGTCTCGGACGGCACGATGACGATCGAGGGCCGACGTCGCAGCAGCGCCGCGACGGTGAGCACCGGCATCAGGGAACGCTGGTACGACACCGGCTACATCGACACGATCGGCAAGTTCTCGCAGAAGTACGGCCGTTGGGAGATGCGCGCGAAGCTGCCGACCGCCCACACGATGACGCGCGGTGTCTGGCCGGCCTTCTGGCTCCGCGGTGACAGGACCAACGGAGAGATCGACATCATGGAGGCGTACGGAGGCGAGTCCATCCAGCGCTGGAACCCCGCGGGCTCGTACACGACGACCCTGTGGGAGGACACCAACCTCGGCAAGCAGCGGGGCGAGTGGTACTCCTGGGCCCACACGAACTGGGCGTCGAAGTCGCCCGGCGTGTACTCGGACTTCCACACCTACGGCTTCAACTGGACGCCCGACTGCATGCAGTTCACGTACGACGGCCAGGTGCTGTCGACCATCCCGGTCGAGGAGGTGCCCTGGGCCGAGAGCGCGTTCGACAGCCCGTTCAACATCCGTCTGAACATGCAGGTCGGCTCGTCCTACTGGGGCATGCCCGACCAGCAGTACACCAAGGACGCCTTCGACTACGTGGTCGACAGCGTGAAGGTGTACCGCATGAACCCCTGAGCGGCCTCGGCAGCCCAGGTCCCGCCGCCCGGCGGCGTGCGTCGACCCTCTCGGTCCGGGAGGGTCGACGCGCCGCGTCCGGAGCGGACGACGCGCGCCGTGTGGAGCGACCACGCACGATGGCGATGGGCCCGTCCGCCTCCGCGTCGGGTCCTCCCCCACCGAAGGATCTCCGTGACCACTGACGCTCCTGCCCGCCGTGCCCTCGTCGTCGGTGCCTCCGGCATCGTCGGCCAGACCCTCGCCGCGACGCTGGCGGCCGATGGCTGGCAGACCTTCGGCCTCTCGCGCAGTGGCCGTGCGCCCGACGGCGTCACGCCGGTGGCTGCCGACCTCGGCGATCCCGACGGCCTGGTGCGAGCGCTGGAGGGCGTCGACCCGCAGCTCGTCGCCATCACGGCGTGGACGCGACAGGACACCGAGGAGGAGAACATCCGGGTGAACGCGGGTGCCGTGCGACACCTGCTGGCTGCCCTCGCGCCGTCCGGCTCCGTGCAGCACGTGGCCCTCATGACGGGGCTCAAGCACTACCTCGGCCCGTTCGAGGCCTACGGGACGGGCGAGGTCCCGGACACCCCCTTCCGCGAGGAGGAGCCGCGCCTGGACCACCCCAACTTCTACTACGCCCAGGAGGACGAGCTCTTCGCGGCGGCCGAGCGCGACGGCTTCACGTGGAGCGTCCACCGCTCGCACACCGTCCTCGGCTTCGCCACCGGCAACGCCATGAACCTCACGCTCACGGTCGCGGCCTACGCCGCCTTGTGCCGCGAGCTGGGGCTGACCTTCGTCTTCCCCGGGTCGCAGCAGCAGTGGGACGGTCTCACCGACGTGACCGACGCGGACCTGCTCGCGGAGCAGATCGTCTGGGCGGCGACCCACGACGCGGGTCGGGACCAGGCGTTCAACATCGCCAACGGTGACGTCTTCCGGTGGCGGACCCTGTGGCCGCGCATCGCGGAGCACTTCGGCGTCCCGTGGGAGGGCTTCGAGGTCGAGCCGCGCCCGCTGGAGGTGGCCATGGCCGGCATGGAGGACGCATGGCGCGACCTCGCGGAGAAGCACGGCCTGGCGGAGCCCGACCTCGGCCGTGTGGCCTCCTGGTGGCACACCGACGGCGACCTGGGACGCTCGATCGAGTGCGTGACCGACATGAACAAGAGCCGCGCGGCCGGCTTCCTGGGGTTCCGTGACACCCGTGAGAGCTTCTTCCACCACCTCGAGCGCTACCGCGAGGCCCGGATCATCCCCTGAGCCCGTCCCGGCGGCCCTGAGTGCGAGGTCACACGTGAAGGACTGCATGGTTCGGGGCGGGGTGGGCACGTCGTCCCCATGACCCACGACAAGGACGACACAGCAGCCGAGGCCCGCGAGGGCCTGCTGGACAACATCGCCGGCAAGGCCAAGGAGGTCGTCGGTGCGGTGACGGGCCGTGACGACCTCGCCGAGGAGGGCCAGCTCCAGCAGGCCGAGGCCGCCCACCGCAAGGACGCCGTGGCCGAGAAGGCCGTCGCCGACGCCAAGCGCGAGGAGGCCGCTCGCGAGCTCCGGGAGACGAACCACGAGGCTGCGGCGCACCAGGAGGCCGCGAACGACCAGGCCGACGCCGCCCAGCGTGCCGTCGACCGTGAGCGCCAGGAGCAGCACGTCGCCGCCGAGCACGAGGCGGCGCAGCAGGAGGCGGTCGGGCGTCAGGCCGCCGAGCAGCGCGCCGAGGACCTGGCCGAGACGGCCGTGGGCGACGCCGAGGCGCTGGCCGCCGACGCCGCCACCACCGAGCGTCAGGCCGCCGAGGACCGAGCGCGTCTCGAGCGCGAGGCCGACGCCGCCGCACGACAGGCCGCGCAGCTGCGCGACCAGGACCCGAGCCAAGGATGACCATGATCAGCACCCTCATCGCCCTGCCCTACGCAGCAGCACGACTGCCCCTCACCGTGATCGACCGGGGACTGACGTCGCGCCTGCCGGAGTCGTCGGCCGTTCGCCTGACGGTGGACCGCACGATCGGCACCGCTGACCGCGCGGCCGGGACGCTCCTGCACCACGACGCCCTCGCCGCGCGCGGGACCGCCCGCATCGAGCGGGTCGACGCCCTCGTCGAGGCCGCCCGCCTCCAGAAGCAGGCCGACGAGCGTCGCGCGGCGGCCGAGCGCGTCGCCGCAGACGGTCGCCGCGAGGCCGAGCGGAAGCGTCAGGCGGCCGCCGAGCGCGTCGCCACCGGCGCCACCGAGGCGACGAAGGCGGAGGAGCAGGGCAAGCAGCAGGCCACACGGAAGGCCCAGGCCAAGGCGTCGGAGAAGAAGGTCGCCGCCGACGAGGTCGCCGCGCGCCGCACCGAGACCGTCGAGCAGCGCAAGAAGCGTGTCGCCACCGCGGCGGAGGCCAAGAAGAAGGCGGCCCGGACGAAGGCCAAGGCCGGCCTGGACGAGGCGAAGAAGGCCAAGGAGGCCGCCACCGAGGCGCACGCCGACGCCGAGGTGCTGGACGACCTCGTCGAGGCCAAGAAGGACGAGCGCACGCAGGACTGAGCGCGAGCGCGGGCGCCCCTGACGACCACGGTCGCCAGGGGCGCTCGTGCGTGCGGCGCGCAGCGACGTGCAGGATCTGCTCCGAGCCGTAGGCTCGGAGGCTCGCGCCCGATCGGACGCGCCGCATCCGCGGCGACCTCTCGCCGGAGCCGACCACCAGTGAGGGACGCCCATGTGCCGAGTTCTCGCCTACATCGGGCCGGAGGTCCCCGTCGAGAGCCTGCTGCTCACGCCGGAGAACAGTCTGGTCAACCAGTCGCTCGACCCGGAGCGTCACCCGCAGCTCCAGCTGGCCGGGTGGGGGTTCGGCATCTGGAGCGAGCACCTGCTGAAGCCCGACGAGCCCCTGCTCTACCACCGGCCGATGGCGGCGTTCTACGACGACAACGCGCCCGGCATCGTCCCCAGCCTGCAGGCCAGCACGCTGCTGGCCCACGTGCGGGCCGCCAACTACGACGCGAGCTGCGTGCTGGCCGACGAGAACTGCCATCCCTTCTCGTTCGACGGCGCCCCGTGGATCATCGCCCAGAACGGCGACCTGCCGGGCTGGCAGCTCCTGCAGCGTGAACTGCTGCAGCACTGCAAGGACGAGTTCCTCAGCCAGATGCGCGGGACCACCGACACGGAGTTCCTGTACGTCCTGCTGCTCTCCCTCCTGAAGGAGGACAGCGACGACGGCGTGCAGCTCGCGGTGGAGGAGCTGCTGCGGCTCGTGGCCAAGGCGATGGAGACCCTCGACCTCCCGGCTCTGACCAAGCTGAAGATGGCGCTCGTCGCGCCCGGACGCATCATCGGCGTCAACGCCGGGCTCGGGCACCAGGGCGAGACCGCGCCCGAGGGCGACTGGCGGGAGCTGCGCAAGGCCGGACCGGGTACCGACGACTTCGCGCTGTCGATGCTGCTGGAGCCGATGTACCTGTCGGCGGGACGCGACTTCGAGCACGATGCCGGGACCTACGGGTTCGGGCAGTACTCGCCCGAGGAGGCGACGTCGGCCATCTTCGCCTCCGAGCCCCTGACCGACGGCGAGGACGACTGGTCCCACCTCGAGTTCGGCCACGTCGTGTTCCTGCGCACCACCGACGAGGGGATCAGCCAGGACGTCCGCGCGCTGTCGGTGTAGGCGACGAGGCTCCTGCGATCGGCACCGTGAGTTCCGGTCCTCACCGGGTACGTGCCCGGTGGTGCCCGCGCTCGTGGGCGCCCTCCAGGCGCCGGGCCCGGTGCCCTGGACCCAGCCAGCGGAGGTCGACACCATGGAACTCCAGCAGCTCTTCTCCACGATGGCGGTGGAGCTGAGTCCGCAGACCGACACGGAGGCTCTCGAGAGCATCGGGCAGTACGCCTGTCGGGCCGTGGACGCCGACGACTCGGGCATCCTGCTCCTGCGAGCGCGCGGACGGATCGAGACTCCGGTCAGCACCTCACGCGTCGTGAACGAGGCGCACGCCCGACAGGCCGAGCTGGACGAGGGACCGTGCCTCGACGTGGTGCGCACCGACACCTCCGTCCTCTTCACCGGCGACGCGGCCCACGACCCCCGGTGGCCGCAGTGGGGTGTCTACGCCGAGGACCGCGGCTACTCCAGCTCCCTGAGCGTGCGCCTGGCCGTCGGCGACCGGCGCTACGGCTCCTTGAACGTGTACGCCCGGCGCCGCGACGCCTTCAGCACCAGCGACGTGGACGCCCTCAGCGTCCTCGGGGCCCACGCGTCCGTCGCCCTCGCCGCGGCGCAGGAGCGCGCCCACCTCATGCGCGCCGTCGACAACCGCACCACCATCGGACAGGCCCAGGGAGTCCTGATGACGGTCTTCGACATCGACGCCGAGTCCGCGTTCGCCTACCTCACGCGTCTCTCCCAGGGCCGCAACGTCAAGCTCAGCGAGGTGGCCGCCGAGATCGTCGATCGGCGCAGCGAGATCCGCTCCCGGTCCGAGGGCTGAGCCCGGACCCGCGGCGCCGACGCGACGGTACCGGAGCTCAGCGACCTCGGTGTCCGTTCGAGAACGCGTCGAGGACGGCGCGCTGCTCCTCGACCGGCAGCGGATGCATGAGCAGTCCCTCGACGGCGAAGACCCCCAGACGCGTCATCGCGGGCACTTGGGTCTCGGGAACGCCTGCGTGCCGCAACCCGTCGGCGAGGATGGCGTCCGTCAGCTCGTGGAAAGCGGAGTGCCACGCCTCGACCCTCGGGGACGAGGTGGCCAGCGAGTGCACGGTCGTCACCAGCCGACTCTGCCTGGTGAGGCGCTCGACGACCCACAGGAGCCGATCGGTCAAAGGCTGCTCGACGTGCTCCTCCGCGCCCTGGAGCGCCTGCCCCAGGAGATGGTCGAGGACCGCCACCAGGAGGGCGTCCTTGTCCTCGAAGTACCAGTAGATGGTCGTGGTGGTGACCCCGGCGGCACGGGCGACCTTGGCCATCGACGTGTTCTCGAACCCGTCGTCGGCGAACAGCGTCGCTGCTGCCACGACGATCTCGGTGGACTTCTCCTCGCGATCACGGGGGCGGCGGTTCCGAGGCATGCGTCACTGTATCTTGCACGCCGTTCAAGAACCAAGTACGTTCTTGATCGTTGTTCAAGACAGCAGCCGCCGCAGACGAGGAGCCCACCATGGTCGCGTCCAGCGACGCCTTCACGACGTCGGAGGAGTGGTTCGACTCCTCCGGCACCCGCTGTGCCGCTCGGGTGTACCGACCCTCCGGCGCTCCGCAGGAGCGTCCCGTCGTGGTGATGGCCCACGGGTTCGGGTCGGTGCGTGCGCTCCGGCTCTACGCCTACGCCGAGCGCTTCGTCGCAGCCGGGTACGTCGTCGTGGTCTTCGACTACCGCGGCTTCGGTGAGAGCGACGGCGAGCCACGACAGGTGCTGGACATCGCCATGCAGCACCAGGACTGGCGGGCGGCCCTCGGGCACGCCAGGTCCCTCGACGGAGTCGATCGCAGTCGCGTCGTGGCGTGGGGCACCTCCTTCGCCGGTGGCCACGTCATCACCATCGCCGGGCAGGGAGAGCCTCTGGCGGCGATCATCGCCCAGGTCCCCCACGTCAGTGGCCCCGCCGCTGTCAGGTCGACCGGGCTGCGCGCCGCCCTACGTGCCGTCGTGCCGGGCGTCCGCGACGTCGTCGGTGCTCGACTGGGCCGCGACCCCGTCTACATCGCGAGCGTCGACGTCCCGGGCCGCACCGCGATGATGACCTCCCCCGACGCCTACGCCGGGATGCTCCGGCTCGTGCACGAGTCCGGCCTGTCGGAGGACGCCTATCCCCGAACGGTCGCGGCACGCATCGCTTTGAGCATCGGCGCGTACTCACCTCGCCGCTGGGCGGCCGGCATCGAGTGCCCGGCGCTCGTCCAGATCGTCTCGCAGGACGCGATCACTCCCCGACGTGTCGCGGAGCGGGCCGCGGCCACGATCCGACGGTCCACCGTCCACGTCTACGACGGCGGCCACTTCGATCCCTACGTCGAGCCCCTGTTCGAGACGGTCGTCTCGGACCAGCTCGCCTTCCTCCTGCGACACCTACCCCCGACGCCGACCCGCTCGAAGGAGACCTCATGACCGTTCCCACCCGTACCGCACTCGTCACCGGAGCATCCGCCGGCATCGGTGCCACCTTCGCCCGCACCCTCGCGGCCGAGGGTCTGGACCTCGTCCTCGTCGCCCGACGCAAGGACAGGCTCGACGAGCTCGCCCAGGAGCTCACCGACGCCCACGGCGTGCGCTGCGAGGTCCTCGCCGCGGACCTGAGCGACCCGGGCGCTCCAAGGGCGATCATGGCGTTCGTCGAGGACCGGGGACTCGTCGTCGACGTCCTCGTCAACAACGCCGGCATGTCGGGCAGCACCGCCTTCGCCGAGACCCCGTGGGACTCGCTGGCTGCCGAGCTCCAGGTGATGGTGACCGCCGTGACCGAGCTGACGCACCTCGTCGTCCCGGGCATGAAGCAGCGGCGCTGGGGTCGGATCGTCAACCTGTCCTCCCTCGCGGCCTTCGCCCCGCCCGGCGAGAGCCTGCTCTACACCGGCATCAAGAGCTACGTCCTCGACATGTCCCAGGCGCTGGACATGGAGCTCAAGCCCTTCGGCGTCCACGTCACGGCGCTCTGTCCCGGGTTCACCCACAGCGAGTTCCACCAGACGATGGGAAGCGCGGAGGCCGCCTCCGCGCTTCCGTCCGTCCTCTGGCAGGAGCCCGAGGCCGTCGTGCGCGCGGGGTGGGCGTCGGTCAACGCAGGCAAGCCCGTGTGCGTGCCCGGCCTTGTCAACAAGGTCCTCTCCCACGGCATGCGGCCGGTGCCGTTCCGCCTCCAGTACGTCCTGGGCAGGACGTTCAACCCGTTCAAGCACTGAGGTCGCCGTCTGCGCCGGGCGGATGCGGAACGACGAAGGGACCGGCCCAGTGGGCCGGTCCCTTCAACGTGTCCGAGGGGGGACTTGAACCCCCACAGCCCTATCGGGCCACTAGCACCTCAAGCTAGCGCGTCTACCAATTCCGCCACCCGGACGTGGACCCTGAGGATCCGTGGTGCAGTCAGGAACTGTACCAGCCGGTCCGGGAGCGCCCAGCACCCCCACCCCTGCTCAGACGAGGTGGGAGACCGTGTGGATGACCAGGCCTGCGAGACCGCCGACGACGGTGCCGTTGATCCGGATGAACTGCAGGTCGCGACCCACGTGCAGCTCGACCTTGCGGGCCGTCTCGTCACCGTCCCAGCGGTCGACGGTGGCGGAGATGATCGTCGCGACCTCGCCTCCGTAGTGGTCGACCATGTAGGCGACGGCCTCGGAGACGACCCGGTCGCCGCGTGCCTGGAGGGCCTCGTCCTCCTGGAGGCGGGCGGCGAGGTTCTGCAGCTCCTGCAGCGCGCGGCGCCGCAGCATCCCCTCCTCGTCCTGCAGGGTGTCGATGAGGGCGCGACGCAGCGCGTCCCACACGGCGACGCCCGTGCGGGTGACCTGCGGCTGGTTGAGCATGCGGGTCTTCAGCCGCTCGAACTTCTGCTGGGTCTCGGCGTCGTCCTCCAGGTCGTCGGCGAGGCGGCCGAGCCAGCCGTCCAGCGCGCGGCGGGCGCGGTGGTCGGGCTGGCTGCGGATCTCGCTCACCCAGGAGACGGCCTCGAGGTGCAGGCGAGCGCCGACGCGCTCGTCGACCCACTGCGGGGTCCACCACGGTGCCCGCTCCCCCACGAGCGCGCTCACCTCGTCGGCGTTGTCGAGCAGCCACGCGTGCAGCTCGTCGAGGACGAGGTCGACCATGCCCACGTGGGCGCGCTCGGCCAGGACGTCGCCCAGCAGCTTGCCGGCCACCGGCGCGAGCGGCTCCTCGACGAGGCGCGGGATGATCGCCTCCTCCACGAGCGCGGCCACGTCCTCCGGTCGCACTCGGGTGAGGGCGTGGGCCGTGATCTTCGACCCCTCGCGCACCAGCCGGGCCGCGTGGTCGCCGTCGGCCAGCCAGACACCCGTGCGTCGGGTCAGCTCGGCGGACTCGAGTCGTTCCTTGACGACCTCCGGGCGCAGGAAGTTCTCCGTGACGAACTCCTGCAGGCTGGCCCCGAGCGACGCCTTGCGTCGCGGGATGATCGCCGTGTGCGGGATCGGCAGCCCCAACGGGTGGCGGAACAGCGCCGTGACGGCGAACCAGTCGGCGATCGCGCCGACCATGGCCGCCTCGGACGCGGCGTTCACGTAGCCCCACGCACCGTCGCGCTCCCGCGTCAGCAGGAACACGATCGCGGCGACCACGAGCAGCGACGTCGCGACGACCCGCATCCGGCGCAGGCCACGACGGCGCTCCTCGTCGGCAGCGGGGTCCGACGACAACGCAGGTCCGGTGGGGTCGGTCAGGGAGGTGCTCACGGGCCGAGCGTAGGTGAGCGCGAGGGCGTCGGCCGGTCGAGAGCGCCGAGTCGCTGATCACGCTGCGTAGACTTCTGCCATGAGCTTCAACGAGGGCGCTCGCCTCGACACCAGCCAGGTCACCGGGGGCCGGGCCCGCGGCGGGGCCGTCATCGGCGGGGGTGTCGGCGGCATCGTCGTCCTGCTCATCGGTCTCTTCTTCGGCGTCGACCTGAGCAGCGTCACGGGAGGGTCGAGCAACCCGTTCGACACCAGCCAGGTCGCCGCCCAGGGCGAGGAGTCCACCGAGGACTTCAGCCAGTGCCGGACCGGCGCCGACGCCAACCGCGACGACACCTGCCGGATCATCGGCACCGTCAACAGCGTCCAGGACTACTGGAACGACGCCCTCCCCGCCGACGTCGGCCGTCAGTACCGAGCGGCGCAGACGGTCATCTACTCCGGGAGCACGCAGTCCGCGTGCGGCACCGCCTCGAACCAGACGGGGCCGTTCTACTGCCCGTCCGACGAGCGCGTCTACATGGACGCGACCTTCTTCGAGCTGCTCTCGAGCCGCTTCGGGGCCGACGACGGCGCGCTGGCGCAGGAGTACGTGGTGGCGCACGAGTACGGCCACCACGTGCAGCACGTCCTCGGCCTGCTCGGACGCGCGCAGGAGGGCAGCGGCGCGACCGGTGGCGGGGTGCGGGTCGAGCTCATGGCCGACTGCCTCGCCGGGGTGTGGGCCCACCACGCCGCGACCACCGAGGACGCGGACGGCAACACCCTGCTGAAGCCACTCACGCAGGCCGACGTCCGGTCGGCGCTGTCGGCCGCTGCCGCCGTCGGTGACGACCACATCCAGCAGTCCTCGGGCGCCACGGTGAACCCCGACTCCTGGACGCACGGCTCGAGCGAGCAGCGCCAGCGCTGGTTCCTGCGGGGCTACGAGGGCGGTACCGCCAACCAGTGCGACACCTTCGCCACCGACGACCTGTGACCGCGGCGCACACCCCGGGCCGCTCGCGCATCCGGGCCGAGGTCTGGCTGGTCCTGGGGCTGTCCCTCGGACAGTCCGCGGTGTACGCGGTGCTCAGCCTGGTGGCCGCCCTGACCCGCGGGCCGCTGCGCGACGCGACCGCCACCCTCAACTCCTCGCGCAGCGACCGCGAGTGGCTGGACGTGACCTACCAGCTGCTCGGGATCGGCTTCGCGCTCGTCCCCGTCGCGCTCGCACTCTTCCTGCTTGCCGGTGACGGCCCGGGCGTGCTGCGCAGGCTGGGGCTCACCGGCAGCAGCCGACGTCGCGTGGTGGCCGAGGGCATCGGCCTGACGGCCGTCATCGGGCTCCCCGGCATCGGGCTCTACCTGGCAGGACGTGCGCTGGGCGTCACCGCCGAGGTGCTCACCGTCCCCGAAAACGTGTACTGGTGGACGGCGATCGTGCTCGTCCTGGCCGCCTTCCAGAACGGCGTGCTGGAGGAGGTCGTCATGGTCGGCTACCTCTTCACCCGGCTCCGCCAGCTCGGCTGGGGCCCCTGGGCCGTCATCTGGACGAGCGCCGTGATCCGTGGCAGCTACCACCTCTACCAGGGCTTCGGCCAGGGCCTCGGCAACCTCGTCATGGGTCTGGTGTTCGGCTACTGGTACCACCGGACCCGCCGCCTCGCGCCCCTCGTGGTCGCCCACACACTGCTCGACGTGTTCGCCTTCGTCGGTGTCCTGCTGCTCGGCGACCGGCTGGGACTCCGTTGATGGGCGGGGGGATGAAGATCGAGGTCGCTCCCGGCCTGCCGATCGCGGACCGGGCCGACGACATCGCCCAGGCCCTGCGTGACCACCAGGTCGTGGTCGTCGCCGGGGAGACCGGGTCGGGCAAGACCACGCAGCTGCCGAAGATCGCGCGGCTCCTCGGCCGCGAACGCATCGTGCACACGCAGCCCCGACGGATCGCGGCCCGCTCGGTGGCGGCCCGCATCGCGCAAGAGTGCGAGGTCGAGCTGGGCCAGGAGGTGGGCTACGCCGTCCGGTTCGACGACCGCACGAGCGACGAGACGCAGATCCGGCTGGTCACGGACGGCCTGCTGCTGAGCGAGATCCACCACGACCGTGACCTGCGCCGCTACGACACCGTCATCGTCGACGAGGCCCACGAGCGCAGCCTCGCCATCGACTTCCTGCTGGGATACCTCAAGCAGCTGCTCCCCCGTCGTCCCGACCTGAAGGTCGTGGTCACCTCGGCGACGATCGACGTCGGTCGGTTCTCGGCGATGTTCGACGACGCACCGGTCGTCGAGGTCAGTGGCCGCACGTACCCGGTGGAGGTGCGGTACCGCCCCCTCACCGATCCCGACGACGGCATGCTCGACGGGATCACCGCGGCCATCTCCGAGCTCCCCCGCGAGGGCGACGTGCTGGTCTTCCTGTCCGGGGAGCGCGAGATCCGCGACGCCGCGGCGCACCTCGAGGGTCTGCGCTGGCGCCAGACGGAGATCCTGCCGCTCTACGGGCGGCTGGCGGCCCAGGACCAGGCCAAGATCTTCGCCTCGCACCCGGGGCGTCGCATCGTGCTGGCGACGAACGTCGCGGAGACGTCGCTGACGGTGCCGGGCATCCGCTACGTGGTCGACACCGGCTACGCCCGCATCTCCCGCTACAGCCAGCGGCTGAAGGTCCAGCGGCTGCCGATCGAGCCGGTATCGCGGGCCAGCGCGGCCCAGCGCGCCGGACGGTGCGGTCGTGTGGCGGACGGCATCTGCATCCGGCTCTACGCCGAGGACGACCACGACGGGCGGCCCGAGTACACCGACCCGGAGATCCTGCGCACCAACCTCGCATCCGTCCTGCTGCAGATGGCCGCCCTCGACCTCGGCGACGTCGAGGACTTCCCGTTCCTCGACCCGCCGGACCGCCGTGCCGTCGGGGACGGACGCGCGCTGCTGGCCGAGCTCGGCGCGCTGCAGGAGGGCCGGGACGGACGCCCGCGCCTGTCACGGCTCGGGCGGACGATGTCGCGCCTGCCGACCGACCCTCGCATGGCACGCATGCTCCTGGCCGCGGACCGCCAGGGCTGCCTCGCCGACGTGCTGGTGATCGTCGCCGGACTGTCCATCCAGGACCCGCGCGAGCGACCGGCCGAGCACCAGGCACGGGCCGACCAGCTGCACGCCCGCTTCCGCAGCCCCGACTCGGACTTCCTGTCCTGGCTCGTGCTCTGGGAGTACGTGCGCGAGCGACGTGACGAGCTCAGCAGCAGCGCGTTCCGGCGCCTGTGCCGCGACGAGCTGCTGCACTACCTGCGGATCCGCGAGTGGCAGGACGTGCACGCCCAGCTGCGCCGCACCGTCCGCGACCTCGGGATGAAGCCCGGGAAGGTGGGCGCCGACCCCGCCGACGTGCACCGTGCCCTGCTCACCGGCCTGCTGTCCCACGTGGGCGTGCGTCAGGAGGACTCCAAGGAGTTCCTCGGCGCACGCGGCGCACGCTTCATGGTGTTCCCTGGCTCCGCGCTCGCGCGCAAGCCTCCGCGCTGGGTGGTGGCCGGCGAGCTGGTCGAGACCGGACGTCTGTGGGGGCGCACCGTGGCCCGCGTCGAGCCGGAGTGGGTGGAGAAGGCCGCACCGCACCTGGTCAAGCGCCAGTACGCGGAGCCGCACTGGTCGGCACGCCGCGGTGCGGCCATGGCCAAGGAGCGGGTCACTCTCTACGGGATCCCGCTCGTCGTCGATCGGCTGGTCCCCCTCGGTCGCCACGACCCGGTCCTGGCGCGCGAGCTGTTCGTCCGGCACGCGCTGGTGCAGGGCGAGTGGCGCACGCATCACGGGTTCGTGAAGCGCAACGCCGAGCGCATCGAGGCCGCGGAGGCCGTCGAGGACCGCGTGCGGCGACGTGGGCTGCGGGTCGACGACGAGACCCTCTTCGCGTTCTACGACGAACGGGTCCCGGCCGACGTCGTCTCGGTGCGGCACTTCGACGCGTGGTGGAAGAAGACCTCGCGCGAGACCCCGGACCTGCTCGACCTCGACCCGGACTCGCTCCTGGCCGACGTCGGCGACCTGGAGCGGGACTTCCCCACCACGTGGACGTCGCAGTCGGCCGAGTACCAGGTGTCCTACGCCTTCGAGCCCGGCAGCGACACCGACGGCGTGATCGTCGACGTCCCGGTCGACGCGCTGCTGTCGGTGGACCCGGCCGAGTTCCTGTGGAACGTGCCCGGACACCGCGACGAGCTGGTGGTCGCGCTCGTCCGCTCGTTGCCGAAGCGTCTGCGCCGCGAGCTCGTGCCGGTCCCGGACCACGCCGCTGCGCTGGTCGAGGTGCTGGACCCCTCGGGTGGCCCGCTCCTGGAGCAGCTGGTGCGCGGCATCCGGCAGCGCACGGGCACCCTCGTCACGCCCGACGACTTCGACCTCTCAGCCGTCCCCGAGCACCTGCTGGTCACGTTCCGCGTGGTCGACGACGGCGCCGAGATCGCGCGGGGTCGTGACCTGGAGGCGCTGCGGGCCGAGCTGAGCGACGTCGTGCGTCGCGACCTCGAGCAGGTGGCCGCCGCGGCCGAGCGTACGGGCATCACGTCGTGGGACGTCGGCACGATCGAGCGCACCGTTCCCGCGGGCCAGGTGACTGGCTACCCCGCGCTGGTCGACGCCGGTGCCTCGGTGACTCTCACGGTGCTCGACACCGAGGCAGAGCAGCACGTGGCCATGGTGCGCGCCCAGGCACGGCTGCTGGCCCTGGGCACACCCACGACCACGCCGTCGCTCGGTCGCACCCTCGACCTTCGCCAGAAGCTGTTGCTCGCCTCCTCCCCGTACCGGGACGCCGCGGCCGTGCTCGACGACTGCCGCCTCGCGGCACTCGACGACCTGGTGACCCGGCACGGTGGCCCGGTGTGGGACGAGGCCGCGTTCGCGGCGCTGCGCGAGAAGGCCCGGTCCGAGGTGCACGACGCGACCGCCGCGGTGCTCCGCGACGTGCTGCGCGCCCTCGAGAAGCTCGCCCAGGTGCAGCCCCAGGGTCCGGGCGAGGCCGCGGAGGACGTGCGGGTGCAGGTCAGCTGGCTCGTCCACCCGGGGTTCGTCCGCGAGCTCGGGGTCGGCCAGGTGCGGCGTCTGCACGTCTACCTCGAGGCAGCACGGCGTCGGCTGGCCACTCCTGCGAACGAGCAGCTGCTGCGCGTGCAGGAGCTCGAGGCCGAGTTCCACGACCGGACCGACGGGCTCGGCGACCTGCGTCGGCACGCTGCCGACGTCGAGGAGGTGCGCTGGGCGCTCGAGGAGCTGCGCGTGAGCGTCGTGGCGCAGAACCTCGGGACGTCCCGGCCGGTCTCGGTCAAGCGGCTGCGGCGCATGCTCGACGACCTCGCCGTCTGACGACGACGCCCCGCGACCGAGGTGGTCGCGGGGCGTCGTGGTGGATCGGGTGGGGACGGGCGGTCAGCCGACGCCCATCAGGTCGATGACGAACACGAGGGTCTTGCCCGACAGGCGGTGGCCGCCACCGGCGGGACCATAGGCGAGCTCGGGCGGGCACACGAGCTGGCGGCGTCCGCCGACCTTCATGCCGGGGATGCCCTGCTGCCAGGCGCCGATGAGGCTCGTGAGCGGGAAGCGCGCGGACTGGCCGCGGTCCCAGGAGGCGTCGAACTGCTCACCGGTGTCGAACTCGACGCCGACGTAGTGCACGTCGACGACGCCGCCGGGCGTCGCCTCCGCGCCGTCGCCGACGACGATGTCCTTGATCTGCAGCTCGGTGGGCGCGGGGCCCTCGATGAAGTCCACTTCAGGCTTGGAGGTCATGCCGTCGATCCTCGCACACCGTGCCAGCGCCGCTGCGCGGTCCCGTGGGACGGTCAGTCCTCCACGCCGAGGGCGTCGTTGAGCCGGCCCAGGAGCTGTGCGAAGGTGCGCAGCTCGGTGGGCTCCCAGTGCTCCAAAGCGGCCGCGAGGCGGGCGTGGCTGTTCTCGCGGTAGGCGTCGACGCGGCGCGTGGCCTCCGGCGTCGCCTTCAGCACGTGGGCGCGCCCGTCCTCGGGGTGCGGCGTGCGGTCGACCAGCTGCATCGTCTCCAGCAGTCGGACCGCGCGGCTCACCGTCGACTTGTGCACGTGCAGCGAGTCCGCGAGCTCGGAGGCTCGCACCCCCTCGCCCTCGCCCGTGCCGGCGTCGACGACGGCGAGCAGCAGCACGAAGGTGCTGTAGTCGAGCTCCTCGTGGATCGAGGCCAGGTTGCGCAGCGAGCGCGCACGGACCTGCCGTACCAGCCGTGTCAGCTGGTAGTCGACGTCGAAGTCCGGCGGCAGCTCCCGATCCATGCGCACATCCTAGGTGGGGGTCCTACCGCGGCCTCCCCCGCACACGCCGAGGCCCCGTCACCGCGGTGACGGGGCCTCGGACCCGGGGACGTCGGGTCTCAGCGCAGCTGGGACGACGTGAGGTTCAGCAGTCGTCGAGCGACGATGAGCTGCTGGATCTGCTGCGTGCCCTCGAAGATGTCGAGGATCTTGGAGTCGCGTGACCACTTCTCGAGCAGCTCGGTCTCGCCGTAGCCCAGGGTGCCGGCGAGCTCGACGCAGCGCAGCGTGATCTCGTTGCCGACCCGACCGGCCTTGGCCTTGGACATGGAGGCCTCCATGGAGTTCGGCTTGCGGTTGTCCGCCAGCCAGGCCGCCTCGAGGGTCAGGAGCAGCGCCGCCTCGTAGTCGGCCTCCATCTGCAGGAAGGTCGCCGCCGCGTAGGACTGCGACGTCGCGGGACGGTCGTAGTCGACGACCACGCCCGCATCCTCGAGGAGCTCGCGGGTGAGCTCCAACGCGGCCCGCGTGACGCCGACGGCCATCCCGGCCACGAGCGGCCGGGTGTTGTCGAAGGTCGCCATCGCACCGGCGAAGCCCTGCTTGGTGTCGATCTCCTCGTTGCCGAGGATGTTCGCGGCCGGCACACGGCAGTTGTCGAGCACGATGACGGCCGTGTCGGACGCCCGGATGCCGAGCTTGTGCTCGAGACGCTCGACCCGGATGCCGGGCAGGGTCTTCGGCACCACGAAGCTCTTGATCGCCGCGCGACCGAGCTTGGGGTCGAGCGTGGCCCACACGACCACGGAGTCGGCCCGTTCGCCGGAGGTCACGTAGATCTTCTCGCCGTTGAGGACGTACTCGTCGCCGTCCTTGATCGCCGTGGTGCGGATGGCCGCGGAGTCCGATCCGCAGCCCGGCTCGGTGATCGCCATGGCCGCCCACGTGCCCTTGAACTTCTCGAGCTGCTCGTCGGTCGCGACGGAGGCGATGGCGGAGTTGCCCAGGCCCTGGCGCGGCATCGACAGCAGGAGTCCGACGTCGCCCCAGCACATCTCGATGACGGAGAGGACCGACGAGAGGTTGGTGCCGTTCTTGACGGCGTTCTTGCCCTTGCCCTTGATCTCCTCGTCCTCGGTGCGGCGGACGCCGGCCGCACCGGCGCCCTGGCCCTGGCCGGAGTCGCCCATGCCGTCGATCAGCGAGGCGAGCAGGTCGAGCTCCTTGGGGTAGGAGTGCTCGGCGAGGTCGTACTTGCGGGAGTTGGCGCGCAGGAAGTTGTCGGCGACCTCGTGGGCCTGCTGGACGAACCCGCGGAACTTCTTGGGGGTGTCGAGATTGATCATGATGTGGTCCGCCCTCAGACGAGGACTGCTCCTTCCAGGACTGCGACGGCCCGCAGGTCGCGGTACCACCGCTCCACCGGGTGCTCCTTGACGAAGCCGTGCCCACCGAGCAGCTGGACGCCGTCGGTGCCGATCTTCATGCCGTACTCGCTCGCCAGGCGACGGGCGAGGGCGATCTCGCGGGAGGCGTCGCGACCCTGCTCGGCGCGCGAGGCGGCCTTCAGCGTCACGAGGCGCATGCCCTCGAGCTCGATCGCGATGTTCGCCACCATGAAGGCGACGGCCTGACGGTGGGCGATCGGCTCGCCGAACGCCTCGCGGGTCTTCACGTACTCCTTGACGTAGTCGAGCACCGCGCGTCCGGTGCCGACGGCCAGGGCCGCCCACGCGAGGCGGGAGAGCCGGACGCACTCGCGGTAGTCGTCGGTCGAGCCGAGCAGCGCCGTCTCGGGGACCACGACGCCGTCGAGGCGCAGGCGGGTGAGCCCGGCCGCACGCAGACCCATGGAGGGGTCCGCGGCCAGCGAGATCCCGCTGGTGCCGGACTCCACGACGAACAGCCGCGGGCTGCCGTCGAGGACGGCCCCCACGACGAACAGCTCGGCCTCGGTGCCGCGCACCACGCCGGACTTGATGCCGTCGAGGCGGTAGCCGCCGTCGGTCGCGGTCGCCGTCGTCTGCAGCTCGAACGGGTCGAACAGCGTGCGCGCCTCGGCGATCGCGAGGGCGGCCGCCGGGACGTCGTCGCCGGTGAAGGCCGGCAGGTACGTCTGCTGCTGCTCGTCCGTGCCCCACAGGGAGATGGCCGTGGCGACGGAGGCGGGCGCGAGGCACGCGACGGCCTGGCCCATGTCGCCGTAGGCGAGCGCCTCGTTGACGAGCACGCCCGTGACGGCCGAGCGCTCTTCGGAGAGCCCGCCGAGGGACTCGGGGACGTTCAGCAGCGTGAGGCCGAACTCGGTGGTCTGGTCGAGCACCTCCTTCGGGGTGTCGTCGGCGTTCTCGGCGGCCTCGGCACCGGGGCGCAGGACCTCGGACGCGAACTCGCCGATGACGTCGACCATCATCTGCTGGTCCTCGGTGGGCGTCAGGTCGAACAGACCGCTGTCGCTCGTGGCGTCGAGGCGCTTCGGCTTGCCCGAGCCCTTGACCCGCTTGAACGTGCGGTTGGCGTTGGCCGCGACCTGGAAGCCGGACTTGGCGCCCTGGTAGACGGCGCGCTCGGTGGCCTTGCGCAGGCCGAGCTTGTCGATGGCCGGTGAGCTCGCGATGCGGTTGAGCACCGCAAGACCGATGCCCATGGGGTCTGGTCGGTTCGCCACGGGGTCTCCTTGACAGGGACGAAGGGTGGATCGGGTCGAGAGGGTTTCCCGCCCAGGACGGCTGGGGATGGTGCTGGTGGGGGTCGTGCCGGTGGTGCTGCGTCCGACCGTACTGTAACTGTGAGTTGCAGTACGACGTAGTGATCGTATCCGACGTCACAGGTCGGAGTCCACGCATCGGCGCCAGTGGGTCCGCGATACGTTGTGACGCGTGGCATCGCACCCCTCTTCCCGTCCACTTCCCGACGGCGGCACCGTCCTGCCGATCACCCGGTGGGGCACGCCGGTCATGCACCACGAGCTGAAGGACGTCACCGAGTTCGACGACGCCCTCGCCACGCTCGTGCGCGACATGACCGCGACCATGCACGCCGCGAACGGCGTCGGTCTCGCCGCCAACCAGGTGGGCGTCGACCTCAAGGTGTTCGTCTTCGACTGTCCGGACGACGACGACGTGCGCGTCACGGGCGTCGTGGTGAACCCGGTGCTCACGCTGCCCGCCACGGCGGACCGCAACCTCGACACCGCGGACGAGGGGTGTCTCTCGCTCCCGGGAGCCTTCACGGAGTGCTCGCGTCCCGACGTCGCGAGCGTGACCGGGTTCGACGAGACCGGCCGGCCGGTGGAGTTCCACGGCACCGGGCTGCTCGCCCGCTGCCTGCAGCACGAGACCGACCACCTGTTCGGCACGGTCTTCGGCGACCGTGTGCCGGCCAAGGCGCGCAAGAAGCTCCACAAGCGGCACGACGAGCTCGCCGAGGCCTACCCCGACGACTGGCCGGTCACCCCGGCGTCGATCGAGGAGGACTGACCGCTCCCTGTCGGTCCGTCACCGACCGCGCAGGTGCCAGCACGCCACGGCCACGGACGTCGCCACGTTCAGGCTGTCGATGCCGGCCGCCATCGGGATCGTCACGCGCACGTCGCTGCTGCGTTGCCAGTGCGCCGTCAGCCCCGGGCCCTCGGAGCCCACGACGAGCGCGAGCCGTTCGGGCACCTCGTGCACGTCCTCGAGCGAGACCGCGTCGTCGGCGAGCGTCATGGCGTAGGTCGTGAAGCCGTGCTCGGCGAGCAGGGCCGGCGTGGCGTACCAGTCGTCCGCACGGGCGTGGGGCACCGAGAACACCGCACCCATGGCCACCTTCACGGCGCGTCGGTAGAACGGGTCCGCGCACCGCGGCGAGAGCAGCACGGCGTCGAAGCCGAGAGCGGCCGCGACCCGGAAGACCGCTCCGACGTTGGTGTGGTCGACGAGGTCCTCCAGCACCACGACGCGGTGGGCGGCGGCCAGCACGACCTCGGGCGAGAGGGGTGCGGGTCGACGGATCGCGGCCAGGGCCCCGCGGTGCACGTGGAAGCCCGTGACCTGCTCGATCCGCTTCTCGTCCATGACGAAGCACGGCGCGTCGCTCGCGTCGAGCACGTCGGCGAGACCATCGAGCCAGCGTGGTGCCATGAGGAACGACGCGGCCTCGTGCCCGGCCTCGTGGGCTCGGCGCACGACCTTCTCCCCCTCCGCGAGGTAGATGCCGTGCTCGCTCTCGTGCGCCAGCCGCATCTGCACGTCCCGCAGGTCCAGGTAGTCGCCGAGACGGGGGTCGTCGAGGTCCTCGACGTGCTCGATCCTGGCCACCGCACCACCCTAGGCCGTGCGCCCCGCCCCGATCGCCCCGCACGACCGCCCTGCACGACCGGGGGGTCGTCGCTAGCGTGGAGGCATGAGCCTCGAACGCCCCGTCACCCCCGACCCCTACCCGCTGCTCCCGGCCGCCGCGCCCTTCACCGTCACCAGCGACGACGTGACCGACGGCGCCCCGCTGAAGGACGACCAGGTCAACGCGCACGGCGACACCTCGCCCCAGCTCTCGTGGAGCGGTGCGCCCGAGGGCACGCAGTCCTTCGTCGTCACGTGCTTCGACCCCGACGCGCCGATCGTCTCGGGCTTCTGGCACTGGACGGTCGTCGACGTCCCCGCCGACGTCAAGTCGCTGCCTGCCGGCGCCGGCGCCGACGACGCCTCGCTCCCGGAGGGCGCCTTCCACGTGCGCAACGACGGCGGGACCAAGGCCTTCATGGGTGCGGCCCCGCCCGAGGGTGACCAGCCGCACCGCTACTACTTCGTGGTGCACGCGGTGGGTGAGCCGACTCTGGGCGTCGACGGCGACGCCTCCCCCGCCGTCGTCGGCTTCAACCTGGCCTTCAAGACGCTTGGTCGCGCCATCCTGCACGGCACGTACCAGCACTGACACCGACGACGACGGCCCCGGAGCGAGGTGCTCCGGGGCCGTCGTCGTGCTGCGTGTCCGTCAGGACGTCGGGGTGGGGGGATCCGCCGGGGGCTCGTCGCCACCGAACGTCGGGACGTCGGGCTCCTTGGACGGGCTGACGCCGGGCTTCTCGGCCGCCCGTGCGGCCTCGAGTGCCGCCTGGACGGCCGCCTCGGTGCCCGAGGACGAGGTCCCCGTCTCGATCGGCTCGTCGAGGTCGACCCGCTTCTTGCTGCCGCCGCCGTCGACGGGCACGGTGCCGACCGTCCCGCCGAGGGTGCCGAGCGCCTTGGTGAGCTCGGCCGGGATGATCCAGGTGGAGGCGTTCTCGCCACTCGCGATCTTCGGCAGGGTCTGCAGGTACTGGTACGAGAGCAGCTTCTGGTCGGGGTTGCCGTCGTGGATCGCCTGGAAGACGGTCTCGATGGCCCGGCCCTCGCCCTGCGCGGTGAGGATGGCCGCCTGCTTCTCGCCCTCGGCCGAGAGGATCGAGGCCTGCTTCTGGCCCTCGGCCGTGAGGATGGCGGCCTGCTTCTGGCCCTCGGCCGACAGGATCCGGCTCTGGCGGTCACCCTCGGCGGTCAGGATCGCGGCGCGCTTGTCACGCTCGGCGCGCATCTGCTTCTCCATGGCGTCGATGATCGACGGCGGCGGGTCGATGCCCTTGAGCTCCACGCGGTTCACGCGGATGCCCCACTTGCCGGTGGCGCCGTCGAGCTCGCCGCGCAGGCCGGAGTTGATCTGGTCGCGGCTCGTCAGGGCGTGCTCCAGGCTCATGCCACCGATGATGTTGCGCAGCGTGGTCATGGTCAGCTGCTCGATGGCCTGGATGTAGTGGGCGATCTCGTAGGTCGCGGCCACCGGGTCGGTGACCTGGAAGTAGATGACGGTGTCGATCGAGACCGTCAGGTTGTCCTCGGTGATGACCGGCTGCGGCGGGAACGACACGACCTGCTCACGCAGGTCGATCATGTAGCGCACCTTGTCGATGAAGGGCATGACGATGTTGAGGCCGGCCGTCAGGGTGGTGCGGTACTTGCCGAACCGCTCCACGATGCCGGCTCGGGCCTGCGGGACGATCTTGACCGTCATCGACACGACGACGACGGCGAGGATCGCCAGCAGGACCAGGAAGATGGTCAAGGCGGTCATGCGGTGGGCTCCTTCGAGGTGATGACGGCGGTGGCACCGTCGATGCTGGTCACGACGACCTCGGCGCCCGGCTCGAGCTCCCGGTCGTCGGTGGTGCGGGCCGACCACACCTCGCTGGCGAGGGTGATGCGACCGCCGAACGGGCCGACCGGCTCGAGCACGACGCCGGTGCGGCCCACGAGGGCGTGATGGCCCGTGGTCAGGGTGGGCCCGGCGTGCAGACGTGCGACGATCGGCGGCCGGGCCAGGAAGAGCAGCCCGACGGACACGACACCGAACAGCAGCATGGCCACCCAGAAGGGCGCCCCCACCGCTGCGGCGACGGCTGCGGCCAGCGCGCCGAGGGCGAACATCAGCAGGACGAGGTCGAGGCTGAGCAGCTCGGCCACGGCGAGCAGCACCGCGATCCCGACCCAGGTCACCCAGGCGTTGTCCGTCATCCACTCGATCATCGGTGCCCTCCTGTCGTCGGGGCGGCCCGTCGATCCTGGACCTGGCCCCCCACCGGGTGCGTCACGCTACCAGTCGGATCGCCGTGCAATCACCGCAACGCACGGCGCCCGTACTGGGCGCGACGCGCGGCGTACCGGCCGTCGACGTGGTCGAGCTCGAGGCGCATGCCGAAGGTGTGTCCGAGGGACTCGGCAGTGAGGACCTGCTCGAGCGGGCCGGCGTCGACGATCCTGCCGTCGCGCAGCAGCAGCACGTGCGTGAAGCCCTGCGGGATCTCCTCCACGTGGTGGGACACCATGACGAGCACGGGCGCGCCCTCGGTCGAGGAGAGCAGGTCCAGGCTCGCCAGCAGGTCCTCGCGCGCTCCGAGGTCCAGGCCCGCGCCCGGCTCGTCGAGCAGGAGCAGCTCGGGGTCGGTCATGAGCGCGCGGGCGATCAACGTGCGCTTGCGCTCACCCTCCGACAACGTGCCGAAGGTGCGGTCGGCGAGCCGGGTGATGCCGAGCTCGCCCATGATCTGGTGCGCGCGGGTCAGGTCGTCCTCGTCGTAGGACTCGTTCCACCGGCCGGTGACCGCGTGCGCGGCGGACACCACGACGTCCTCGACGCGCTCGGCGGGAGGAATGCGGTCGGCGATCGCCGTGGCGCTGTGCCCGATGCGGGTCCGCAGGTCGAACACGTCGGTCTGGCCGAGACGCTGCCCGAGGATCTCCGCGGTGCCGGAGGTGGGGTGCAGGTGGGCGCCGACGACCTGCAGGAGCGTGCTCTTGCCCGCCCCGTTGGGGCCCAGGACGACCCAGCGCTCGTCCTCGCCCACCGTCCAGGACACGTCGTCGAGCAGGACCTTGCCAGGCCTCACCACGCTCACCGAGTCGAGCTGGAACGCGGTGGCCATGAGTGGGTCTCCTGCACTGTTCTCGCCGGCGGTCGGCCGCGGCCGTTCGTCCTCGGCCGCGATGCGTCCAACCTATCGCGACGTCCCATGCGCCGAGGCGGCGGCCGGACGATAGCCTCGTGCTCGATGACGCCCCATGTGCCAGCCGTGCACCTGACCTCGCCGACCTTGCTCGTGACGCTCACCGGCCCCGACCGCAGCGGCGTCTCGACCCGGCTCTTCGCGTGCCTGGAGCCGTTCGACGTCGAGGTCGTCGACGTCGAGCAGCTGGTCGTGCGAGGACGCCTGGTGCTGAGCGTCCTCGTCTCGTTGGCGAGCGAGGCGGCAGGGAACGAGCCAGTGGAGCAGGACCCCGCACCCATGGAGCGGTCCTTGCGTGAGGTGGCCGCCGAGCTCGGCATGGACGTCGAGCTCGAGCACGGGGTGGGTGACAACCGCCCGCGCCGCGTCGGGCGAAGCCAGGTGACGGTGCTCGGCCACCCGCTGCGGCCGGCTGCCATGACGGCCCTGACCAGCCGGATCAAGGCCGCCGACGGGAACATCGACCGCATCCTGCGCCTCGCCCGCTACCCGGTGACCGCCCTGCGGCTCGAGGTCTCGGGCGCCGACCCCGACGTGCTGCAGGCCGACCTGGCGGCCGCTGCGTACGAGCACGGCGTCGACATCGCGGTCGAGGAGCGCGGGATCCTGCGCCATGCCCAACGGCTGGTCGTCATGGACGTGGACTCCACGCTGATCCAGGGCGAGGTCATCGAGATGCTGGCCGAGCACGCGGGGTGCGCCGACGAGGTCGCCGCCGTCACCGAGTCGGCCATGCGCGGCGAGATCGACTTCGAGGAGTCGCTGCGTCAGCGCGTCGCGCGTCTGGAGGGCGTGCCCGCCTCGGCTCTCGAGGAGGTCCACGCCGCGCTCACCTACACGCCGGGCGCGCGCACGATGATCCGGAGCCTCAAGCGACTGGGCTACCGCTTCGCCCTCGTGAGCGGCGGCTTCACGCAGATCATCGAGTGGATCGCCGCGGACCTCGGCATCGACTACGTGGCGGCCAACGAGCTCGAGATCGTCGACGGGCGCCTCACCGGCCGGGTCGTCGGCCGGGTGGTCGACCGCGCCGGGAAGGCCGAGGCACTGCGACGCTTCGCCGCGGAGGCGCGGATCGGCATCAAGAACACCGTCGCCGTGGGCGACGGCGCCAACGACCTCGACATGCTGGCGGCCGCGGGCCTCGGCATCGCGTTCAACGCCAAGCCCGTCGTGCGTGACCAGGCACGCACGTCGGTCAACTCGCCGTACCTCGACTCCATCGTCTACCTGCTCGGCATCACGCGCGAGGAGGTCGAGGCCGCCGACGCGGACGAGGACCACGCCGACGGCTCCTGAAGGGTCTCGGACCTTACTCGTCGTCCTCGAGCCGGAACCCGATCTTCATCGTCACCTGGTAGTGGGAGACGGACGTGTCGGTGATCTGGCCGCGGATGCCCTCGACCTCGAACCAGTCGAGGTGGCGCAGCGTCCTTCCGGCCCGCTCGATGCCGTTCTCGATGGCCTCGGTGACGCCGTCCGGGGAGGTGCCGACGATCTCGGTCACGCGGTAGGTGCGGTTGCTCATGGGGACATCATGCCTGCCCGGCGGGACGACCGGGACCGACGTACGCTGGAGGAGTGAACCAGACACCGTCGGACTCCTCGTCAGCAGGCCCAGGACAGCGCCGCGGTGATGCTGCCCAGCGCCGCGACGAGGCGGCCGAGCGCCGCGGTGAGCAGGTCTACTCCATCACGTCGGCGAGCACGGGCCACAGCGACGAGCTCGGCGCACGCGAGCTGCGGTACGCGCTGAGCATGGGCTTCCGCACGCTGTGCTTCATCGGCGGCGTCCTGGTCTGGAACCACGTGCTGTGGCTCGGCGTCCTGCTGTTCGTCGGTGCGGTCTTCCTGCCGTACACCTCGGTCATCCTCGCCAACGCCGGTGTGCGCAGCAAGGCCGACGGGAGCGACCTGATGAAGCCGTCCCCGTTCGGCGAGATCGGCGACGGCGCCCCGCGTGAGTGAGGAGCTGATCTGCTCGTCCAAGGGATGCACGGCCGCAGCGGTGCACCGGATCGAGTGGAACAACCCGAAGATCCACACGCCGGACCGGCGCAAGACCTGGTTGGCGTGCGACGAGCACGAGCCGACGCTGAGGTCGTTCCTGTCGGCGCGCGACTTCTACCGCGACACGCTGCCGCTGCAGGACGACGTCACCCCCGGGTGACCCGCTGCACGTCGCCTAGGGTCGGAGCATGCGTCCGCTCCCCCACCGTGCCGCGGCCCTGCTGCTGATCGCCGCCCTCGCCGCCGGGTGCGGCGGCGACGACGATCCCGCAGCCGCGCCGACGTCGCCTGTCACGTCGTCCGCCGCTCCGTCGCAGACCTCGAGCCCCGGAGCGGGAGAGCCGCTGGGCTCCCCGGTCGTTCCCGAGGGGCAGGACCCGCAGGACTTCCGCGCCGAGGTTGCACTGGACGACGGCGCGCGGGTGGCCGCCTACCTGGTCGCCGGGACCGGTCTGGTGGTCCAGGTGCGGCCCGCCGGCCAGGACGACTGGAGCGCACCGGCCACGCTCGTCGAGTCGTCCGAGGACCCGTGCCAGGGCGTCGAGCTGCAGCAGGCCGGCGGCACGGTGGCCCTGACCGCCGGGTTCGGCCTCTACTGCTACGACGGCGAGCCCCCGCAGCAGGTCGTGGCCGCGGCGCTCGCGGGCGTCACCGACGTGTGGGACGTGCGCACGATCGACGACGTCGACGACTTCGAGTCGGTGACGGTGGCCGGCGACGGCAGCCGCGTCGACTTCGACGGGTCGGGCGGCACGATCACCTGGACGAAGGGCCGCGGCTTCGACTGAGTCGTCCGATCCCTGGTCGCTCGTGCTGCTTCAGCCGCCGATCGACGACATCGGTCGCGTCGGCTGCAGGAAGGTCGGGTCGTCGATCCCGTGCCCGGGCCGCTTGCCCCACATGGCCTCCGACCACCGCCGCGCCAGCTCCTCGTCGTCGGCGCCGTCGCGCAGCGGGCCCCGCAGGTCCGACTCCTCGCGGGCGAACAGGCAGGTGCGCACCTGGCCGTCGGCCGTGAGCCGCACGCGGTTGCACTCCGAGCAGAACGGCCTGGTGACCGAGCCGATGATGCCGACCGTGTGAGGGCCGCCGTCGACGAGGAAGCGCTCCGCCGGAGCGCTCCCGCGTCCGTCGAGCGGCGTGAGCGTGACGTGCTCGGACAGTCGTGTGAGGATCTCGTCGGCCGTGATCATCCGGCTGCGGTCCCAGCCGTGCTGGGCGTCCAGCGGCATCTGCTCGATGAAGCGCAGGTGGTAGTCCCGCTCCATGGCCCAGCGGAGCAGCTCGGGACCCTCGTCCTCGTTGAGGCCCCGCAGCAGCACGGCGTTGATCTTGACCGGTGCGAGACCGGCCTCGGCCGCGGCCTCCAGGCCGGCCACCACGTCGCGGAACCGGTCGCGCAGGGTGATCTTCGAGAACATCTCGGGGTCGGTGGTGTCGAGGCTGACGTTGACCCGGTCGAGCCCGGCGGCGGCCAGGGCCTTCGCCGTGCGGGTCAGGCCGAGGGCGTTCGTCGTGATCGCGGTGCGCGGCGAGCCGGGCATGGCCTTGGTGGCGGCGATGATCGAGGCGAGGCCGCGTCGCAGCAGCGGCTCGCCGCCGGTGAAGCGCACGTCGGTGACGCCGAGCCTGGTCACCGCGACGTGGATGAGGCGCACGACCTCGTCGTCGGTGAGCACCTCCGCGGTGGGCATCCAGTCGAGCCCCTCGGCCGGCATGCAGTACTGGCAGCGCAGGTTGCACCGGTCGGTGAGCGAGACGCGCAGGTCCGTGGCCACACGTCCGTGCCGATCACCGAGGTCCATCGCTCCATCCTAGGGTTCGCAGCCCAGCCCTGCCGGTGGGCGTTCGGTCCGCCCGGCTAGGTTCGGGTCGTGCGGTTCCTGCTCACACCCCGATGGATCGGGTTCTTCCTCGCCGTGCTGGCTCTCGCGGTCGTCTGCGTGCTCATGGGCGACTGGCAGTGGCACAAGCGCGACGTGCGCCACGCCTCCAACGAGCTCGTCGAGAAGCACCTCGCGATCGACCCCGTCCCGCTCGACGAGGTGGTCCCGGCCGGTGGGAAGGTCGCGAAGGACCAGGAGTGGACCCGGGTCCTCGTGGAGGGCCGGTACGACCCGACGTCCCAGGTCACGGTGAAGTTCCGCACCCGTGACGGCCGGCCCGGTGCCGAGGTCGTCACGCCGCTCCTGCTCGACGACGGGACGGCCGTCCTGGTCGACCGCGGCTGGGTGCCGACCGCGAACACCTCGGCCGCCCCCGAGGACGTCCCTGCGCCCCCCACGGGCCGGGTGGAGGTCGAGGGCTGGCTGCGTCCGGACAACGGCGCCGGCGACGAGGCCGTGGTGCCCGTGGACGGACAGGTCCGGTCGATCTCGAGCGTCGGCGTGGGCAGCACGCTGCCGTACCCGGTCCGCTCGGGCTACCTGAACCTGCGCGGCCAGACCGGTGGGACCGGGGGCCTGGAGCTGGAGCCGGAGCCCGATCTCGGCGGCGGGCCGCACTTCTTCTACGGCCTGCAGTGGTGGTTCTTCGCCGCACTGGCGATCGGCGGCTTCGGCTGGTTCGCCCGCGCCGAGTGGCTCGAACGGCGCCGGCCCGATGCCAGGACCGACGATCAGGCCAGGGACACGAGCTCGGCGTAGCCGTCGTTCCAGAGGTCCTCGTCGCCGTCGGGCAGCAGCAGCACCCGGTCGGGGTCGAGCGCGCGGACGGCACCCTCGTCGTGCGACACGAGGACGATCGCGCCCTCGTAGCGGCGGATCGCGTCGAGCACCTCCTCGCGGGACGCGGGGTCGAGGTTGTTCGTCGGCTCGTCCAGCAGCAGCACGTTGGCGCTCGAGACGATGAGGCCGGCGAGGGCCAGTCGCGTCCGCTCGCCACCGGACAGGACCCGGGCGGGCTTCGCGGTGTCGTCGCCGGAGAACAGGAAGGCGCCCAGCACGCTGCGTGCCTGGGTGTCGGTCAGCTCCGGAGCCGTCCGCTGCATGTTCTCGAGGACCGTGCGGTCCATGTCGAGCGTCTCGTGCTCCTGCGCGAAGTACCCGATCTTCAGTCCGTGGCCCGGCAGGATCTTGCCGGTGTCGGACTCCAGGGTCCCGGCGAGCATGCGCAGCAGCGTGGTCTTGCCGGCACCGTTGAGGCCGAGCACGACGACGCGGCTGCCCTTGTCGATCGCCAGGTCGACGCCGGCGAAGATCTCGAGCGCGCCGTAGGACTTGCTGAGCCCCTCGGCCATGAGCGGGGTCTTGCCGCACGCGGCCGGCTTCGGGAAGTCGATCTTGGCGACCTTGTCGGCCTGGCGCACGTCGTCGAGGCCCGACATCATCTGCTCGGCGCGGCGCAGCATCTGCTGGGCCGCGGTGGCCTTGCTGGCCTTGGCCCGCATCCGGTTGCCCTGGGCGACGAGTCGCTCGGCGGTCTTGGTGGTGATCTCGCGCTCCCGCTTGCGACGGGCCTCGTCGGCCTCGCGCTGGCGCAGGTAGTGCTTCCACCCGGTGTTGTAGATGTCGATCGTGGCGCGGTTCGCGTCGAGGTAGAACACCTTGTTCACGGTCTCCTCGACCAGCTCGACGTCGTGGCTGATGATGACCAGCCCGCCGGAGAACGTCTTGAGGAAGCCGCGCAGCCACGTGACGGAGTCCGCGTCGAGGTGGTTGGTCGGCTCGTCCAGCAGCAGGGTGTCGGCGTCGCTGAACAGGATCCGCGCGAGCTCGATGCGTCGACGCTGACCGCCCGACAAGGTCTGGAGCTGCTGGTCCAGGACGCGGTCGGGAAGGCCGAGCGCGTTCGAGATGGTCGCAGCCTCCGCCTCGGCCGCGTAGCCGCCTCCGGCGGAGAACACGTCCTGCGCACGGCCGTAGAGCTTCATGGCGCGCTCGGCGACGTCGGGATCGGCCGAACCCATGTCCAGCTCGGCCTTGCGCATCGTCGAGAGCGCCTCGTCGAGACCACGGGCACCCAGGATGCGGTCACGTGCGGTGATCGACAGGTCGCCGGACTTCGGGTCCTGCGGCAGGTAGCCGATCTTCCCGGAGCTGGTGATGGAGCCCTCGGCGGGCTGGCCGTCACCCGAGAGCATCCGCGTGAGGGTGGTCTTGCCGGCGCCGTTGCGCCCGACCAGACCGACCTTGTCGCCCTTGTCGACACGGAAGGAGACGTTCTGCATGAGGACGCGGGCGCCGAAGCGCAGCGTCACGTCGTGGACGGTGATCATGGGGAGCCTTACAGGTCAGAGGGAGTGCGAGAACGCCGGACGTGGTCCGGTCGTCACTCCCGCTGGTAGTAGCTCACCCGAGGAGTCTACGGGACCGGGTCCGCCGTCCCTGCACTCCACCGACGAGATCTACGTCATCAGGATGTCGAACGGCTCGCAGCCATCGGGGAGCTCGTCGGCGTAGTGCACGTGGTCCCCCTCCCGTCGCTCCAGCACGGCAGCCCGGATCGTCAGGCGGTCCCCCAGCCCGTAGGTGCGACCTTCCCAGGAGACGACGAACGGGTCGGTCCGTACTTCGGTCGACTCGGGCCAGAACACGAGTCGACGTCGCTCGGTACCACCGTCGCGCGACGCCAGTCCCAGGCATCCGCCCACGTCGACGAGCACGCCGGTCACCGGATCGAGGATCTCAGGGGCTCTGGTGCCCGGTTCCAGCACCACCGTGGGATGGCCCGAGCCCTCGACGAGGTCGACGAGTGGCGGTTCAGGGGCCGTCAGCACCGGGATGCCGTACGCGAGTGCGCCCAGCGTGATGGAAGCGAGCAGGAGTGCTGCTCCGCGACGGACCGCGGGCAGGTGCCGCCCGGAGGACGCGAGCGCCGTCCCCAGAGCGACCCCGAGCAGGTGCATGACCGCCGGGTACGCGAGCAGCAGCGTGCAGGACGCCAGAGCAGTCGTCGCGGCGACCGTCACGAGGGTGAGGCGCGCCCCGAAGGCCGCCGTCTGCAGCGCTCCGATGAGCAGACCAGCGACGATCGGCGCCACGATCGCCGCGCGGGTGAAGAGGTCGTCCAGGAAGAAGATGGAGCCCCAGGGCGAGGTCAGCACGGCGAGTGCCGTCGCGGTGCTGGACGCGACGATCAGGGCGACCGACGCGGGCCTGCTCAGCGGCAGGTCGGACGGCGCGTCCTCGGCGTGCCCCGGCTCCTGCATCCGACGAGGATACGGAGTGTTCTGGGGCAAGGGACGTGCATCCGGAACCTGCTGGTACCGGGCGCACACCGGTCCGGGCCGCCGTGACGGGGCACGGCGCCCCTCGTCCGCGCTTCACACGGACCAGGGGGCGACCGGGAGGGTGCTGGTGCTCAGCCGACGTTGAAGCCGAGCGCGCGGAGCATCTCGCGGCCGTCGTCGGTGATCTTGTCCGGACCCCACGGCGGCATCCAGACCCACTCGATGCGGAAGTCGTTGACGATCCCGTCGAGGGCGGCGCGCGTCTGGTCCTCGATCACGTCGGTCAGCGGGCAGGCGGCCGAGGTGAGCGTCATGGAGAGCACGGTGTTGCTGTGCTCGTCGACGTCGGCGCCGTAGACGAGGCCGAGGTCGACCACGTTGATGCCGAGCTCGGGGTCGACGACGTCCTTCATGGCCTCCAGCACGTCCTCGGCCGTGGTGGCACCGGCCGGCGCGGACACGTCGGGCAGGTCGGAGTGGTCAGGGGTGGTGACGGGGTCGCTCATGCGTCCTCCTGCGTGATGAGAGCTTGGCTGGTGGCGTCCTTGAACGCCATCCACGAGAGCAGCGCGCACTTGACGCGTGCCGGGAACTGGGCGACACCGGCGAAGGCGATGCCGTCCTCGAGCACGTCCTCGTCGGGCTCGACGGCACCCTTGCCCTGCATGAGGGCCTGGAACGCGTCGAGCACGGCGAGGGCGTCGTCGACGGGCTTGCCGACCACGAGGTCGTTCATCACCGAGGCCGAGGCCTGGCTGATGGAGCAGCCGACGGCGTCGTAGGACACGTCGGTGACGGTGCTGCCGTCGAGGTGGACCCGCAGCGTGACCTCGTCACCGCAGGTGGGGTTGACGTGGTGCACCTGGGACTCGAACGGGTCACGAAGTCCTGCGCCGTGCTTCTGCTTGTAGTGGTCGAGGATGATCTCCTGGTACAGCGAGTCGACCTGTGTGGCGTCGCTCATGGGTCACCGCCCTCCGAAGTAGCGCTGGGTGTGCCGGACCGCGTCGACGAGCGCGTCGACCTCGGCCTCGGTCGTGTACAGGTAGAACGACGCGCGGGTCGTCGACTGGACACCGAACCTCTGGTGCGCCGGCTTGGCGCAGTGGTGCCCGGCGCGGACCGCAACGCCACGGGAGTCGAGCAGCTGGGCGACGTCGTGGGGGTGCACGTCGTCGAGGGTGAAGCTGATCGCTCCCCCACGCTGCACCGCCTCGGTGGGACCGACGACGGTGAGGCCGTCGACCTCCTGCAGCCGCTGCAGCGCGTACGCCGTGATCGCCTGCTCGTGCGCAGCCACGTTCTCCATGCCGAGGGACGACAGGTAGTCGACCGCGGCACCGAGGCCGACCGCCTGGGCGATCGGCGGCGTGCCGGCCTCGAAGCGGTGCGGCGGAGCGGCGAACGTCGAGCCGGCCATCGTGACCGTCTCGATCATCTCGCCGCCGCCGAGGAACGGGGGCAGCGAGGCGAGCAGGTCGTAGCGGCCCCACAGCACGCCGATGCCGGTGGGCCCGACCATCTTGTGGCCGGTGAAGACCACGAGGTCGGCCCCGAGCGCGGCGACGTCGACCGGCATCTGCGGCACCGCCTGCGAGGCGTCGACCACGACGAGGGCACCCACCTCGTGGGCGCGGGCGACGACGCGCTCGACGGGGTTGATGGTGCCGAGCATGTTCGAGACCCACGTGAGCGAGACGACCTTGGTGCGCTCGGTGACGAGCGACTCGAGGTCGTCGAGGTCGAGGCGACCCTCGTCGGTGACGCCGAACCAGCGCAGCGTGGCGCCGGTGCGCTGGGTGAGCTGCTGCCACGGAACGATGTTGGAGTGGTGCTCCATCTCGGTGATGACGACCTCGTCGCCCTCCCCGACACCGTGCTCGTGCCCCGGGCCGGCGTCGCCGAGCACGCGCGCCACCAGGTTGAGGGCCTCGGACGCGTTCTTGGTGAACACGACCTCCTCGCGACGAGGCGCACCGATGAAGTCGGCCACCTTCGTGCGGCCGAGCTCGAACGCCTCGCTCGCCTCGGCACCCAGCTGGTGCATGGCGCGGGCGACGTTGGCGTTGTGCTGCAGGTAGTGCTGCTCGATGGCGTCGACGACCTGGCGCGGCTTCTGCGACGTGTTGGCGCTGTCGAGGTACACCAGCGGAAGTCCGCCGGCGAGGGTGCGCTCGAGGATCGGGAAGTCCTTGCGGACCGCCTCGACGTCGTAGCCCGCACCGTTCGCCACCGAGGACACGGCAGTGCTCACCGTCATGCTCAGACCGCCGCGGCCTTCACGTACTTGTCGTAGCCCTCGGCCTCGAGCTGGTCGGCCAGCTCGCGGCCGCCGGACTCGGCCAGGCGGCCGGCGACGAAGACGTGCACGTGGTCGGGCTTGATGTACTGCAGGATGCGCGTGTAGTGCGTGATGAGCAGCAGCCCGCGGTCGCCCTGGCCGGTGTACCGGTTGACGCCGTCGGAGACGACCCGCAGGGCGTCGATGTCGAGTCCGGAGTCGGTCTCGTCGAGCACGGCGAACTTCGGGTTGAGCAGCTCCAGCTGGGCGATCTCGTGCCGCTTCTTCTCACCACCGGAGAAGCCCTCGTTGACGCTGCGCTGCGCGAACGTCGGGTCGAGCGTGACGCGCTCCAGGGCGGCGTTGACGTCCTTGACCCACGTGCGCAGCTTGGGAGCCTCGCCGTCGATGGCGGTCTTGGCGGTACGCAGGAAGTTCGCGACCGACACGCCCGGGACCTCCACGGGGTACTGCATGGCCAGGAAGAGCCCGGCCCGCGCACGCTCGTCGACGCTGAGCTCGAGGATGTTCTCGCCGTCGAGCAGCACCTCGCCCTCGGTGACGGTGTACTTGGGGTGACCGGCGATCGAGTAGGCCAGCGTGGACTTGCCCGAGCCGTTCGGGCCCATGATGGCGTGGACCTCGCCGCTGTTGATCGTGAGGTCGACGCCGCGGAGGATCTCCTTGTCGCCCTCCTCGGTCTTGACGGTGACGTGCAGGTTCTTGATCTCGAGGGTGCTCATGTGGTTCAGCTCCTGGTGGGGGCGGAGACGTCGACGAGGACGCGTCCGTCGGTGATGGTCGTGGGGTAGGTGGGCACGGCCTCGGTGGCCGGCAGGTTCAGGGGCGAGCCGGTGCGCACGTCGAACCGCGACCCGTGCAGCCAGCACTCGATCTCACAGCCCTCCACCTCCCCCTCGGAGAGAGGGATGGCGGCGTGCGAGCACTCGTCGCGGATGGCGTAGACGTCGTCGCCGTCGCGCACGAGGGCGATGTCGACGCCGTCGACGGTCACCGGGGTCGCCGTCCCCTCGACGAGGACGTCGAGGGGTGCGGCGAACCGCGGTCCGCCGACCTGCTGGTCGGTCTGCTGCTCGCTCATCGGCTCAGGCACCGGCCTCGGTCGGGGCCTCCGGGCGGCGGTCCAGCTTCGACAGGTCCGCACCGGACAGCTCGTCCTCGATGGCCGCGACGAGCCGCTCCTGCAGCTCGGGCACACCGATCCGACGGATGATGTCGTTGAAGAACCCGTGGACGACGAGACGACGGGCCTCGGACTCCTCGATCCCCCGGCTCTGCAGGTAGAACAGGTGGTTGTCGTCGAAGCGACCCGTGGTGCTGGCGTGACCGGCACCGGCGATGTCACCGGTCTCGATCTCCAGGTTCGGCACGGAGTCGGCCTTGGCGCCGTCGGTCAGGACGAGGTTGTCGTTCTGCTCGAAGGTGTCGATGCCCTCGGCGACCTTGCGGATCAGCACGTTGCCGACCCACACCGTGTGGGCGTCCTGGCCCTGCAGCGCGCCCTTGTACTCGACGTTGCTGCGCGTGCGGGGCGCCGTGTGGTCGATGAACTGGCGGTGCTCGATGTGCTGGCCGGCGTCGGCGAAGTACACGCCGAGCAGCTCGGCGCTGCCGCCAGGACCGGCGTAGTCGACGTTGACGTTGGTGCGCACGAGGTCTCCGCCGAGGGAGACCTCGAAGGCGCGCACCGAGGCGTCGCGCCCGACCCGCACGTTGTACTGGCCGGCGTGGACGGCGTCGTCGGCCCAGTCGTTGACCGTGACGAGGTCGAGCGACCCGCCGTCGGCGACCACGACCTGCGTGAACGCGTCGTACGTGGCGCTGCCGGCGTGGTCCATGACGACCGTGGCCCTGGCGTGCGCGCCGACCCGGACCACGACGTGGCCCCACACCGTGGACTCGACCGAGTCACCGGTGAGCCGCAGACGCACCGGCTCGCTGAGCTCGGTGTCGGCGGGGACGTCGAGCAGCACCGCTCCCCCGGCGTTGGCCACGGCCAGCGCACCCAGACGGTCGAACGGGGCGTTCACGGCGAGCGCCTGCGCCTCCTGCGTGCTGATGCGGGTGAGCGTGACGCCCTCGGGCAGCTGCTCGTCCCACGTGAGCGACGCGTCGGACGGCGAGCCCTCGAGCAGACCGCGCAGCCGCTTGAGCGGCGTGAAGCGCCAGATCTCCTCGAGACCCGTCGGCACCGGGTGCGTGGCGACGTCGTAGGACGGGACAGGGTGCAGGTGAGACTGGACGTGGTCGAGCTCCAGCGCCTGCTCGATGTTCTCGACCGTGCGGTCGGTGTCGGTGAGGGTCATCCGACGGCTCCCTCCATCTGCAGCTCGATGAGACGGTTCAGCTCGAGCGCGTACTCCATGGGGAGCTCGCGCGCGATGGGCTCGACGAAGCCGCGGACGATCATCGCCATGGCCTCGTCCTCCTCCATGCCACGCTGCATGAAGTAGAAGAGCTGGTCGTCGCTGACCTTCGAGACGGTGGCCTCGTGCCCGAGCGTCACGTCGTCCTCGCGGACGTCGACGTACGGGTAGGTGTCGGAACGGCTGATCTGGTCGACCAGCAGCGCGTCGCACTTGACGGTGCTGGCCGAGCCGTGCGCGCCCTCCATGACCTGCAGCAGGCCGCGGTAGGAGGTGCGACCGCCACCGCGTGCCACCGACTTGCTCAGGATCGAGCTCGACGTGTGCGGCGCGGCGTGCACCATCTTGGCGCCGGCGTCCTGGTGCTGACCCTCGCCGGCGAAGGCGATGGACAGCGTCTCGCCGCGGGCGTGCTCGCCCATCAGGTAGACGGCCGGGTACTTCATGGTGACCTTGGAGCCGATGTTGCCGTCGACCCACTCCATCGTGGCGCCGGCCTCGCAGACCGCGCGCTTGGTGACCAGGTTGTACACGTTGTTCGACCAGTTCTGGATCGTCGTGTACCGGACGCGGGCGCCCTTCTTGACGACGATCTCCACGACGGCCGAGTGCAGCGAGTCGCTGGAGTAGATCGGCGCGGTGCAGCCCTCGACGTAGTGGACGTAGGAGTCCTCGTCGGCGATGATCAGCGTCCGCTCGAACTGGCCCATGTTCTCGGTGTTGATCCGGAAGTAGGCCTGCAGCGGGATGTCGACGTGGACGCCCTTGGGCACGTAGATGAACGAGCCGCCGGACCACACGGCCGTGTTGAGCGCCGAGAACTTGTTGTCACCGACGGGGATGACGGTGCCGAAGTACTCCTCGAAGAGCTCGGGGTGCTCCTTCAGCGCGGTGTCGGTGTCGAGGAAGAGGACGCCCTTCTCCTCGAGGTCCTCGCGGATCGAGTGGTAGACGACCTCGGACTCGTACTGCGCGGCGACGCCGGAGACGAGACGCTGCTTCTCGGCCTCGGGGATGCCGAGCCGGTCGTACGTGTTCTTGATGTCCTCGGGCAGGTCGTCCCAGGTGGCGGCCTGCTTCTCCGTGGACCGCACGAAGTACTTGATGTTGTCGAAGTCGATGCCGTCGAGCTCGGCGCCCCAGACGGGCATGGGCTTGCGGCCGAACAGGCGCAGGCCCTTGAGTCGCTGCGCGAGCATCCACTCGGGCTCGTCCTTGAGGCCGGAGATGTTGCGCACGACCTCCTCGGACAGACCGCGCTGGACGTTCGCGCCCTTGTCGTCGGCGTCGGACCAGCCGAACTCGTAACGTCCGACGTCCTTGAGCCCGGGGTTGAGCTCTTCGATCGAGTTGGTCGTCATGACGACACCCTCTCTGTGGTGGGACCAGTGGCTTGGGAAGGGGGATGGGGCAGGTGGGTCGTGCACACGCCGTCGCCGTGGGCGATGGTGGCGAGCCGCTGCACGTGCGAGCCGAGCAGCTCGGCGAACATCGCCGTCTCGGCCTCGCACAGCTGGGGGAACTCCGCGGCCACGTGCGCGACCGGGCAGTGGTGCTGGCAGATCTGGGCGCCGGCCGGCGTGGTGCCGGCCGACGCGGCGAAGCCGTCGGCGCTGAGCGCCTCGGCCAGCACGCGGGGGCGCTCGTCGACCGGTGCGGCGTCGACGAGGGGGCGGTACTTCTCGGTGAGACCACGCAGACGTCGTGCGGCGAACTCGACGACCGCGCCATCTCCGGCGGTCTCGGCGAGGAAGCCGAGGGCGTCGACCGCGAGGTCGTCGTAGGCGTGCGCGAACGTGTCGCGGCCGGCATCGGTGATCATGAAGACCTTGGCCGGACGACCTCGCCCACGGCCCGTGGTGGCACGGGGCTGGCGCTGGGCGACGACCCCGTCGGCCAGGAGGAGGTCGAGGTGGCGACGCACGGCTGCGGGCGTGAGCCCGAGGCGCCGTGCGAGGTCCGCAGCGGTCGACGGACCGTGCTCCAGGATCGACGTCGCCACGCGTTCGCGCGTGGGGGCGTCATCGACGACTGCCGACATCTCCTCCGCACGCATGTATTTCACAACACCAGTGTGCCGTTAATGATTCCCGGCGTTCAACGAAGGTGAGCCTCACTCCGGCTCCGGACCACCGCGGAGCGCGCGACCCGGGCACGGGAACCCGGCCACGCCCGCCGAGCCCGTCGATGGGACTGGGGCCGCGGTCGGGCCGGCCACGGCGCCCATGTCCGTCGACGGGCCTACGCTGACCGACATGGCTGCCAAGGCACCCGCGGTGCTGGTCGACGCGGACGGACGAGAGGTACGCGTCTCGAGCGCGGAGCGCGTGATCTTCCCCGCCTCCGACCACGGACCGGAGATCACCAAGCGCGAGGTCGTCGAGTACTACGTCGCGGTCGCCGACGGCATCGTACGAGCACTGCGGGACCGTCCGACGGCGCTCGAGCGCTGGCCCAAGGGCGTGCTGCCCGGCATGACGCTCACCGCGCGCGACGCCACCCACGGTCGTGGGCCGCAGGGTGATGCGTTCTACCAGAAGCGCCTCATGCGCGGCATGCCCGAGTGGGCCCGCTCGGTCCGGGTGCACTTCCCGTCCGGCCGGGTCGCCGACGAGCTGTGCCCGGACCATGTCGCGGTGGTCGCCTGGGCCGCACAGATGGGCACGGTCACGTTCCACCCCTGGCCCGTGCGTCGTGCCGACGTCGACCGGCCCGACGAGCTGCGCATCGACCTCGACCCGCACGGCGCCACCGGTTTCGCCGACGCCGTCCGCGAGGCCGAGCAGGTGCGGGCCCTGCTGGAGGAGCTGGGCCTGCGCGGATACCCCAAGACCAGCGGGAAGAACGGCGTGCACGTGTACCTGCGCATCGAGCCGCGCTGGACCTTCACCGACGTGCGCCACGCGGCGATCGCGCTGGGCCGCGAGCTCGAGCGCCGCAGCGATCGGCTCACCACCGCCTGGTGGAAGGAGGAGCGCGGCGACCGCATCTTCGTCGACGTCAACCAGAACGCCCGCGACCGCACGATCGCCTCGGCGTACAGCCTGCGCCCGAAGCAGGGCGCACCCGTCTCCTTCCCCCTCTCGTGGGACGGACTCGCCGCGGTGGACGACCCGATGGCCTTCACGCTCCGGACCGTCCCCGACCTGCTGGCGTCCCAGGGCGGCGACGCCTGGGCCGACATCGACACCCAGCCACACTCCCTCGAGCCCCTGCTCGACCTCTGGCGCGCCGACCTCGAGCGCGGGCTCGGCGACATGCCCTACCCGCCGGAGTACCCCAAGATGCCGGGCGAGCCCAAGCGCGTGCAGCCGAGCAAGGACACGCGGAACAAGCAGGGCTGACGACTCCCCTGCAGCCACCGCTGCGCTGCTCCGGCCGGTGCTGGAGGCGGTCCGGGTGGGGCCTCGACGGGTCGGACGCGCCGCGAGTGAGCCACGCTGCCGGCATCGGTGGATCGTCAACGTCAGGAGCGGGCCTGCGGTTGAGATTCCACCGATGCGTCGAGCCCGGCGGGGCATCGGTGGATCCTCAACCTCAGAGGCAGGCCTGCGGTTGAGATTCCACCGATGGGTCGAGCCGGCCGGGGCATCGGTGGATCCTCAACCTCAGGAGCCGACGTGCGGTTGAGATTCCACCGATGGGGGGCCCGGGCGGTGCGTTCTCCACCGAATCCAGCGCCACACGGTGGAGAACGCACCGCACCGTGGCCCATCCTGTGGAGGATCCACCGCCCGGACCGGAGTCGGCGTGCTCGGCCGCCGGCGATGCCCGCTGCTCCGTCGAGGCCCTCTCGGAGACCACGCCCGGACCCAGCCGAGGCAGCGCAGCAGCGAGGGAGCATGGAAGCAAGGAAAGCGAGCGGAGCACGACGCCCACCCGACCCGCAGGACCTCAGCGGTCCGGCCGCTCCCCCGCGACGCACTGCGCCACCAGCTTCTCGATGCGCGAGAGCCGTGTCTCCTCGCGCTTGGCGGTGGCCACCTGCGTGAGGGCGTAGAGCCTCGCGCTGCGGGGCAAGGCGTCCCAGAAGGTCCGGGCCGCGGGGTCGGCGTCCAGACCCCGACGCAGGGCGTCGGGCTCCACACCGTTCTCCGGACCGACGAGGACCGTCCACGAGCCGTCGCCCCGTGCTCCGTCGACCAGCGCCCGCCCCGGGGGTCTCATCCGGCCCTCCGCCTCGAGCCGCTCCACGCGCGCCCGGTTCGACGCCGCCCACGGACTGCCCGGCCGACGCGGCGAGAACCAGATGACCGAGCCGCCGACGCCACCGCCGGAGCGGGCCTGACCGTCGATCCAGCCCCAGCACAGCGCCTCGCAGACCGCGTTCTCGTAGGACAGGGCGTCGTCACCGTCGGCGAGCCGGTCCGGCACCGCGAGCCAGACCCCGCGCGCGTTGGCGTGGTGGTCGGCCAGCCAGGCACCCCAGCGCGACCTCGACCCCGGTGCGAGACGCTCGGCGTCGTCCATGACTCCCACGACTCACAGGTTAGCCACGGAGCCCGACGAGGTCGTGGACGTACGCTGACCGGGTGGAGCTGAGCAGCCGAGCCACCCTGCCCCTGGACGACGACGTCCTGCACGTCGGCGACCCGAAGCTCCTCCGCCAGGACTTCAGCCGCTTCATGCTCCGCCACCGCTTCGGCATGGAGGAGGTCGTCACCAAGCTGACGATCCTGCGCGACGAGTTCGACCTCATGCACGACACGAACCCGATCGAGCACATCGCCTCGCGGCTGAAGTCGCCCGACAGCCTGGCCGAGAAGATGCGGCGGAAGGGCACCCGCCCCACCTACGCCTCGATCCGCGAGACCATCACCGACATCGCCGGCGTCCGCGTCACCTGCAGCTTCGTCTCCGACGTGTACCGCGTCCACGACCTGCTCACCTCCCAGGACGACCTCACGGTGCTCGACGTCCGCGACTACATCGCCGCCCCGAAGAAGAACGGGTACCGGAGCCTGCACACGCTCCTGGAGGTCCCGGTCTACCTGTCCGACGGCCCGGTGCCGGTGACGGTGGAGGTGCAGCTGCGCACCATCGCGATGGACTTCTGGGCCAGCCTCGAGCACAAGATCCACTACAAGTACCGCGGCGCCGTGCCCGACGACCTGGCCGAGCGACTGTGCGACGCCGCCGACTCCGCGCACGCGCTCGACGCACGCATGGAGGCACTCCACGACGAGGTGCGCCACCTGGGCGAGGACGGGGTGGAGACGCTCCCCCGTCAGGTGCGCGAGGACCTGCTGACCGGCGACGAGCTCGTCCCGTCGGAGGCGCTGCTCGAGCAGCTGCGCCGTCTGGCCGCGGACTGATCCGGTCGGGCCCGGCACCGGGACCACGGCAGCCGACCTCGGCTACGTCAGGACGTCACCGAGGTCGTAGGCCACGACCTCCTCGAGCTGCTCGTAGGTGCACGAGCCGGGCTCGCGGTCGGGGCGCCACCGCTTGAACTGCGCGGTGTGCCGGAAGCGACCCTGCTCGCCCCGACCCTCCATGTGCTCGTACCCGACCTCGACGACCCGCTCGGGCCGCAACGGCACGAACGACAGGTCCTTGGTGCCCGTCCAGCGGCTCTGGCCACCGGGCAGCCGTCCGTCGGCGTGCGCCTCCTCGCTCTGCCAGGCACCCCAGGGGTGCTGGTCGAGGTCCGCACGCAACGGGTCCAGCTCGTCCACGAGCTCGGCCCGGCGGGCGGCCGAGAAGGAGGCGCAGACACCCACGTGCTGAAGGCGGCCTTCCTCGGTGAACAGGCCCAGCAGCATCGAGCCGAGCAGCGGCTGCTCGGGCGTGGAGGTCTTGTGCAACCGGTATCCCGCGACGACCACGTCGGCCGTCCGGGCGTGCTTGATCTTCAGCATCGATCGGCCGTTGGGCACGTACGGGCCGTCGAGGCGCTTGGCCATGACCCCGTCGAGGCCCGCCCCCTCGAACTGGTGGAACCAGCGGGTGGCCTCGGCCGTCTCCCCCGTGGTGCGGGTGAGGTGGACGGGAGCGGAGACGTGGGAGAGTGCGCGTTCCAGGGCCGCCCGACGCTCGCCGAGCGGCGTGTCGACGAACGACGTGTCGTCCAGGGCCAGCAGGTCGAAGACCACCAGGCTGGCCGGCGTCTCGCGGGCGAGCATGTCGACCCGCGACGCCGCGGGGTGGATGCGCTGCGACAGCGTGTCGAAGTCGAGCCGGTCACCGACGGCCGTGACGATCTCGCCGTCGACGACGCACCGGTCGGGAAGCTGCTCCAGGACGGCCGCCACGACGTCGGGGAAGTAGCGCGTCAGCGACTTGGTCGAACGGCTCGCGATCTCGACCTCGTCGCCGTCGCGGAAGACGATGGCCCGGAAGCCGTCCCACTTGGGCTCGAAGAGGTAGTCCCCGACCGCTGACGGCACGGCCGCCACGGACTTGGCGAGCATCGGTCGCAGCGGCGGCATGACGGGCAGGTCCACGGGCCCACCCTAGGCCGGGTCGGGGCCGCCTGCGTGGCACGCGATCACTAGACTGTCCTGGTGAACCAGCCCGCCGTCGCCGTCACCGACCTGGTGGTCCGCTACGGCGACGTCACCGCGGTCGACGGCCTCTCGCTCGAGGTCGAGGCCGGGACGGTCACGTCGATCCTCGGTCCCAACGGCGCCGGCAAGACCAGCACCGTCGAGACCTGCGAGGGCTTCCGACGACCCACCTCGGGGCGCGTCAGCGTGCTCGGCCTGGACCCGGTGCGCGACGCGGTGCGCCTGCGCCCGCGCGTCGGCGTCATGCTCCAGGCCGGTGGCGCCTGGTCGGGCGTGCGGGCCGACGAGATGCTGCGTCACATGGCGTCGCTGCACGCCCACCCCCTCGACGTCGACGCCCTCAGCGAGCGGCTCGGCCTGGGCTCGTGCGGTCGCACCGCCTACCGCCGGTTGTCGGGTGGGCAGCAGCAGCGGCTCGGGCTGGCCATGGCCGTGGTCGGACGCCCTGAGCTGGTGTTCCTCGACGAGCCCACCGCCGGCCTGGACCCGCAGTCCCGGCGCGCGACGTGGGACCTGATCGACGAGCTGCGTTCCGGCGGTGTCACGACGGTGCTCACCACCCACTTCATGGACGAGGCCGAGGCCTTGAGCGACGTCGTCCACATCGTCGACGCCGGCCGGGTCATCGCGAGCGGCACCCCCGCCGACCTGTCACGGTCCGGGGCGGAGAACACGGTGCGGTTCACCGCACGGCCGGCGCTCGACGTCGACGCCCTCATGTCGGCCCTACCGCCGGAGAGCAAGGTGCACGAGCAGGCTCCGGGCCAGTACGTCGTCGTCGGCGCCGTCGACCCGGCGCTGCTCGCCACGCTCACCGCCTGGTTCGCCGGGCAGGGCGTCCTCGCGGAGTCCGTGCTCGTCGAGCGCCAGACGCTCGAGGACCGGTTCCTCGACCTGACGGGACGGGCCCTGCGATGAGCCTCGACCTCTCCCCGCGTCCCGGCGCGGCCTCGACCTCGGCCATGGTGGCCGCGCAGACCCGGATGGAGCTGCGCCTGCTGGCCCGCAACGGCGAGCAGCTGCTGATCACGCTGGTCATCCCGCTGCTCCTGCTCGTCGCCGGCACCCGGTCGGGGCGCGTGGTCGACCTCGGCGCAGGACGCCCCATCGACATCGTCACCCCCGGCGTCCTCGGCCTCGCGGTGCTCTCGACGTCGTTCACCTCCGTCGCGATCGCCACGGGCTTCGAACGCCGCTACGGCGTGCTCAAGCGGCTCGGCGCCTCTCCGCTGCCCCGGTGGGGACTGCTCGCCGGCAAGTCGGCGGCCGTCGTGGTCGTCGAGCTCGTCCAGCTGCTCGTGCTCGCGTGCGTCGCCCTGCTGCTCGGGTGGGACCCGGCCGGTGGCGTCGCCCCGTGGGCTTGGCTCGTCCTGCTGGCGGTGCTGGGCACCGCCGCCTTCGGCTCGCTCGGTCTCCTCATCGCGGGAACGCTGCGCGCCGAGGCCACGCTCGCCGTGGCCAACCTGGTGTACGTGCTCCTCCTCGTCGCCGGGGGCCTGCTGGTCCCCCTGTCCCGCTACCCCGACGGCGCGCAGGGCCTGCTCGCCCTGCTTCCCTCGGGCGCCCTCGGCGAGGGCATGCGCTCGGCCTTCGAGGGCGGCACGGTCGACCTGCTCCCCCTCGCGGTGCTCGCGGCGTGGGCCGCCGTGGGCACCGCCCTCACTGCTAGGACCTTCCGATGGGAATGACCTCCACGCCGTCCGGCTACCCGACCCTGGGCCTGCGCCATCCCGACCGTGCCGTCGTGCAGCGGTGGGCCTGGGCGAGCCTCGTCGCGAACACGGTCATCATCCTGACGGGGGGCCTCGTCCGGCTCACCGCGTCGGGGCTCGGCTGCCCGACCTGGCCGCGGTGCACCGAGGAGTCCTTCGTGCCGCACAGCGAGCTGGGCCTGCACGGTCTCATCGAGTTCGGCAACCGGCTGCTGACGTACGTGCTCATCGCGATCGCGATCGGGACCCTCGTGGCCGTCTGGCGCTGGAGCGAGGGTCGCCGCCTCCGCAGGCACGCGGTCGTGCTGGCCGCCGGTGTCCCGTTCCAGGGCGTCATCGGTGGCATCACCGTGCTCACCGACCTCAACCCGTGGATCGTCGCGCTGCACCTCGTGCTCTCGCTGTTCCTCGTCGCGGGGTCCACCTGGCTGCTCCTGCGCGTGCGTGCCGAGGCCGCCTCCACCTCCTCGGTGCTGGTCCGGCGGCTGGTGCTGGCGGTCTACGCGACGCTCTGGGTGGTGGTCTACCTCGGCACCGTCGTCACCGGCAGCGGCCCGCACGCCGGTGACCTCGACGTGCCGCGCAACGGCCTCGACCCCCAGCTGTGGAGCCACGTGCACGCCTGGGCCGTCTACCTGCTCGTCGGGCTGACGGTGGCGACGATCGTCCTCGTGCGTCGAGACCGAGACACGACGTCCCGGACGCCGGCGCTGCAGGCCGCCGTCTGGCTGCTCGTCGCCGAGCTCGGGCAGGGTGTGATCGGGTTCGTGCAGTACTTCACCGACCTGCCGGTCGCCCTGGTGGCGGTGCACCTCGTCGGTGCGGCGGTGCTGGTGGCCGTGGCCACCAGGCTCGTCGTGACCGTCCACCCGTCCCCCTCCGCGCCGCGGCCGCTCGAGCACGAGGCGGTCGTCGGCCGCTCGGCCTGAGGGACGCAGGCCCGGACGGAACCGTTGACGGTGCGGTGCGTCGACCCTAGGTTGACCGCGTGTCCCCGACCCCCGCTCCGACCGACGACGTCATGGCCCCGGACGCCGCGGCCCTGCGTGGCCTCCTGCTCGTCCACGCAGCTCTGCTCGTCGGGGGCGGCGTGGCCCTCTCGCTCCCCGTCCCCGCGCAGGGGTGGGGCATCCTGGTCGTCGTCGTGGCGTACGCGGTGGCTCTCCCGCTGGTCTGCCGGGCGGTCGGCCGGGGCGACTGGGCGGCGCTGGCGATCTTCCTGGTGCCGGTCTCCGTCTTCCAGGTCCTGCCCGACTGGGTGCTCGCGGACCTCGTGGGGACGCTCGCGTTCCCCGATCGCGGTGGCCCGCGGGTCGACGACGTCATCCCGCTCGCGATGGCGGCGATGTGGATCGCCCCGTTGTTCCTCGCCGTGGTCCTGGCACGCCTGAGGCCCGGACGATCGGCACTGGCGGCGCTCGCGGTGTTCGCCGGCGCCGAGCTCCTCGCTCCGGTGGTCGGCCTGTGGGAACCGACGGGTGCGACCACGCGCGTCCTCGGCGTCGCGCTCTACGTCCTGCCCGCCGAGGCGGCGCTCGGCTGGGCCACCGCCACGGCCTTCCTGCTCACCCGCGGACGCCCTCTCGCGCACCGGGTCGCGGGCGCCCTGGCGGTCTCGACCTTCTACCTCGGGGCGCTCGTTCTCGCCCACTTCCTGATCGACGTCGCGGGCTGGCGACTGACCGCCTGACCGCGGTCCCGCCGGGCTCCGCAGCTCAGGCGCGGCCGGGCGACGGCGCGTAGGTCATCGCCAGGCAGCCCTCGGCGTCGGCGTCGGCGGTCACCAGGTGGAAGCCGCAGCGCTCGTAGAACCGCACGCCGGGGCCGTTGTCGGCCATCACCCGCAGGTGCACCGGCACGTCCGGCGGCGCGAGCGCCAGCACGGCTTCCACCAGCGACCACCCGACCCCCGTGCCCCGCACCGCGGGGTCCACCCACATGCCGATCAGCTGCCCGGACCGGTCGAACCCTGCGGTGCCGACGTCCACCCCGGACCGCGTGGCCACGAGCGTCACGACGTCGGCGAGGCGCGCCCGCCAGTGCTGCTCGACGTCGAGCTCGTCGAGCCAGCGGTGCGCGGAGGCCGCGAACGCGGAGGGGTCGCCGCGCAGCGAGGCCTGCCGCACGGTCCGGAACCGTGCCCAGTCGTCGGGACCGAGCCGCTCGACGGTCGTGGTCACCGGAGTCGCAGCCGGTCGGTCGGGAGCGCGACCTCCCGGCGGCCACGCTCGTCGGCAGGCGCACCGACCACGAGCGCCGAGCCGGCATCGGCCACCACGGCCCGGGCCGCGTCGACCTCCACGAGCACCACCCGTCGCTGCGTGCCGTCGTCGTCGAGCAGCAACCAGGTCTCGGCGAGGTAGGACAGCCCGACGTCCTGGAGGACCCTCTCCGCGTCGTCGCGCTCGAGCGGTCCCGCCAGGTCGGTCCCGAGCAGGGTGCAGGGCACCACCAGGTCGCCGGCGGGGCGCAGGTAGCCGACGTGCTCGCCGTCGTCCGGGCGATGGTACGGCTCCCAGGCCGCCGGGATCATCGCAGGAACGGGTCGGCCGCGGCGGCGACGAACAGCAGGGCGAGGTACGCGTTGGAGAAGTGGAAGAGCCGCATGGGCTTGATCACCGAGAGCTCCTCGGACTCCTTGGCACGCGAGCGGAGGTCGTAGGCCTCGACGAGGAAGACGATGCCGAGCACGATCGCCGCACCCGGGTAGAACCAGCCCATGCCGGCGACCGGCCACAGGGCCAGCGAGGTCGCGACCATCACCCACGAGTAGGCGACGATCTGCCGGGAGACCACGGCGGCGCTGGCGACCGACGGCAGCATCGGCACGCCTGCGGCGGCGTAGTCGTCGCGGTAGCGCAGCCCGAGCGACCAGAAGTGCGGCGGCGTCCAGAAGAAGACCACCAGGAACAGCACGACCGGGGGCCACGCGAGCTCGTTCGTGACGGCGGTCCAGCCGATCAGGGCCGGGAAGCACCCGGCCGCCCCGCCCCACACGATGTTCTGCGGCGTGCGGCGCTTGAGGATCATGGTGTAGCCCACGACGTAGAACACGTTCGCGGCCAGTGCCAGCCAGGCCGACAGCCAGTTCACCAGCAGGCCGAGGCCCAGCGTGGAGACCACGGCGAGCGCGAGACCGAACCACAGCGCCCCGGCGGTCGACACGCCGTGCCGCGGGAGCGGACGTCGCGCGGTGCGGCGCATCTTCTGGTCGATGTCGGCGTCGAAGACGTTGTTGAGCGCGTTGGCGCTCCCGGCCGAGAGCGTGCCACCCACCACGGTGGCCACGATCAGCCAGAAGGAGGGGACGTCGCGTGCGGCGAGGAACATCACCGGGACGGTCGTGAGCAGCAGCAGCTCGATGATCCGCGGCTTCATGAGCGCGACGTACGCGTTGACCACGTCGACCGGACCGGACCGGGTCACCTGGGCCGACGTCACCATCCGGGGGCCCTGGCCGAGAGCGGGTCCGGCGTCGGCCGGACCGTCGTCGGAGGGAGCTCCGGAGGGAGGGGTGGCCGAGGACATGTCGCGTCGTCTCAACCTCGGGGCACTCACGTAGCAGAGTCTAGTCGCACGCGAGTAGGGTCGAACCGAGGGCTCCACAGGGCCCCGACAGCCTGATCCGAACCCGATCGCAGGAGCGCCAGACACCGTGACCAGCACCTCCACCACCCTGGACTGGACCGAGCTCGACGCCAAGGCGGTGGACACCGCCCGACTCCTCGCGGCGGACGCCGTCGAGAAGGTCGGCAACGGCCACCCCGGCACCGCCATGAGCCTGGCCCCGGCGGCCTACCTGCTGTACCAGAAGCTGATGCGCCACGACCCCACGGACCCGCAGTGGGTCGGTCGCGACCGGTTCGTGCTCTCGTGCGGCCACTCGAGCCTGACGCAGTACATCCAGCTCTACCTCGCCGGCTACTCGATGACGCTCGACGACCTCAAGAGCCTGCGCACGTGGGGAAGCCAGACACCGGGCCACCCGGAGTACCGCCACACCCCGGGCATCGAGGTCACGACCGGCCCGCTGGGCCAGGGCATCGCCAACGCCGTGGGCATGGCCATGGCCGCCCGCCGCGAGCGTGGGCTGCTCGACCCCGACACCGCCGCCGGCGAGAGCCCCTTCGACCACCAGGTCTACGTGATCGCGTCCGACGGCGACGTGCAGGAGGGTGTCTCCGCCGAGGCCTCCTCCCTCGCCGGGCACCAGAAGCTCGGCAACCTGACCGTGCTCTACGACGCGAACAAGATCTCGATCGAGGACGACACGGACGTGGCGTTCACCGAGGACGTCGCCGCGCGCTACGCCGCCTACGGCTGGCACGTGCAGACGGTCGACTGGACCAACGGCGGCACAGGCTACGAGGAGGACCTGCAGGCGCTCTGGGACGCCTACCAGGCCGCCGAGGCGGTCACCGACAAGCCGTCCTTCATCCAGCTGCACACGATCATCGCGTGGCCGGCCCCGTCGGCGCAGAACACCGGTGCCTCGCACGGGTCCGCCCTCGGCGCCGACGAGATCAAGGCCACGAAGGAGCTGCTGGGCTTCGATCCCGAGCAGTCCTTCGCGGTCGCCGACGACGTCATCGCCCACACGCACGCCGTGCGCGACCGCGGCGCCACGGCGCGCGAGGAGTGGCAGAAGTCGTTCGACGCCTGGGCCACGTCCAACCCCGACGGCGCCGCCCTGCTGCAGCGCCTCACCGACCGGGTCCTGCCCGACGGCTGGGAGTCGGCCCTGCCGACGTTCGAGGCCAGCGAGAAGGGCGTGGCCACCCGCGCGGCGTCCGGCGACGTGCTCACGGCCATCGCGCCCGAGCTCCCCGAGCTGTGGGGCGGGTCCGCCGACCTCGCCGGCTCGAACAACACCACGCCCAAGGGCGAGCCGTCGTTCCTGCCCCCTGAGTGGTCCACCGAGAAGTTCCAGGGCGGCTGGTACGGCCGCGTGCTGCACTTCGGCATCCGTGAGCACGCGATGGGCGCCATCATGAACGGGATGGTCCAGCACGGGCTCACCCGCCCGTACGGCGGCACGTTCCTCGTGTTCAGCGACTACATGCGTCCCGCGGTCCGCCTGGCGGCCCTGCAGGAGCTCCCGGTCACCTATGTCTGGACGCACGACTCCATCGGCCTCGGCGAGGACGGTCCCACCCACCAGCCGATCGAGCACCTGGCAGCCCTGCGCGCCATCCCCGGCCTCGACGTCGTGCGACCCGCCGACGCCAACGAGGTCGCGGTGGCGTGGCGCACGCTCATGGGCATCACCAACCGGCCGGTCGCCCTCGCGCTGAGCCGCCAGAACGTGCCGACCTTCCCCCGCGGCACCGAGGGGTACGCAGCCGCCGACGGGGCCGCCCGTGGCGCCTACGTGCTGCTCGACACCGACGGTGAGCCCGACGTCGTCCTCGTCGGTACCGGCTCTGAGGTCCAGCTCGCCGTTCGGGCCCGCGACCTCCTGGCCGCCGAGGGCATCCAGGCGCGCGTGGTCTCGATGCCGTCGCGCGAGTGGTTCGAGCAGCAGGACTCGGGGTACCGCGACAGCGTGCTCCCCCCGCACCTGCGTGCCCGTGTCGCCGTCGAGGCCGGCGTGTCCTTCGGCTGGCGCGACGTCCTCGGCGACGCCGGCCGGTTCGTCGGCATCGAGCACTTCGGTGCCTCGGCCGACGCCGGGACCCTGTACGAGAAGTTCGGCATCACCGCCGAGGCCGTCGTGGCCTCGGCCAAGGAGTCCATCGAGGCGTCGCAGCACACCGGCGGCGTCCCGTTCTTCGCCCGCCCCTCCGGACCGGTGGGACCGGGCGACAACCAGGACGCGGCCGGTGGCGGGAGCCACCGCCAGTCCTGAGCACGTCACGAGACCTCAACCCCGATCGGGAGACGACCATGAACGAGCGACTGCAGAACCTCAGCGACGCCGGAGTGTCCATCTGGCTGGACGACCTGTCCCGTGAGCGGATCGAGAGCGGCAACCTCGCCGAGCTGATCCGTGACCAGAACGTCGTCGGCGTCACCACCAACCCGACGATCTTCGCGTCGGCGTTGTCCAAGGGCGAGAAGTACGCCGAGCAGGTCAAGGAGCTGAAAGCCGCCGGTGCCGACGTCGACGAGGCGGTCTTCGAGATCACCACCACCGACGTGCAGCAGGCGTGCGACATCTTCACGGGCGTCTACGACGCGACGGGCGGCGTCGACGGACGGGTCTCGATCGAGGTCGAGCCGGGTCTGGCCCGCGACAGCGACGCGACGGCCGCCATGGCGCGCAAGCTCTGGGACCGCGTCGACCGCCCCAACACGCTGATCAAGATCCCCGCCACGCTCGAGGGCCTGCCGGCCATCGCCAAGACCATCGGCCAGGGCATCAGCGTCAACGTCACGCTGATCTTCTCGCTCGAGCGGTACCGCGGGGTCATGGACGCCTACCTCGAGGGTCTCGAGACGGCAGCGGCCGAGGGCCGCGACCTGTCGGCCATCCACTCCGTCGCGTCGTTCTTCATCAGCCGCGTCGACTCCGAGGTCGACAAGCAGCTCGGCGAGGGACACGAGCTGCGCGGCAAGGCCGCCCTGGCCAACGCGCGTCTGGCGTTCGAGGCGTACGAGGAGGTCTTCGGCGGCGAGCGCTTCGCGGCACTGCGCGCCAAGGGCGCCAACCCGCAGCGGCCGCTGTGGGCCTCCACCGGCGTCAAGGACCCCGCCCTGCCCGACACGCTCTACGTGAGCGAGCTGGTCGTCGACGGCACGGTGAACACCATGCCGGAGAAGACGCTCCAGGCGTTCGGCGACCACGGCGAGGTCTCCGGCGACACGGTGCACGGAACCTACGACGACTCGCGGGCGGTCATCGCCGCGCTCGAGGAGGCGGGCGTCTCCTACGACCAGGTGGTCAGGGTCCTCGAGGACGAGGGTCTGGAGAAGTTCGACGCGTCCTGGGCCGAGCTGCTCGAGACCGTCACCGCCGAGCTCGAGAAGGCCTGAGCCGTGTCCCGACCCGACGTCACCCTGACCGTCGGCGACGAGGGGGACCTCGAGGCTGCGCTCGGCGACCTGGTCACCGATCGCTTCGCCTCCCGCCTGCTCGCCGGCGATGCCACCCTGTGGGGCCCGGACGCCGAGTCCGAGGCCTCGAAGCGACTGTCGTGGACGTCGCTGGCCCAGACGTCGCGGCCCCTCGTCGGGCAGATCGAGGCTCTGCGCTCCGAGCTGCACGCGCGCGGGCTCGACCACGTCGTGCTCTGTGGCATGGGTGGGTCGTCGCTGGCGCCCGAGGTCATCTGCGCCGCCGCAGGCGTGGAGCTGACCGTGCTCGACTCCTCCCAGCCCGACATGGTGCGGTCCGCGCTCGCGGACCGTCTGGAGCGCACGGTCGTGGTCGTCTCCAGCAAGTCCGGCGGGACCGTGGAGACCGACAGCCAGCGTCGTGCCTACGAGCAGGCCTTCGACGACGCGGGTCTCTCCCCCGCCGACCATCTCGTGGTGGTCACCGACCCGGGCTCGCCGCTCGACGAGCAGGCCACCGCCGCGGGGTACCGCGTCTTCCACGCCGACCCCGAGGTCGGCGGCCGCTACTCGGCGCTCACTGCGTTCGGGCTGGTGCCCAGCGGCCTCGCCGGCGCCGACGTCGGCGCCCTGCTCGACGAGGCCGAGTCGGCCGGACCAGAGCTGTTCGCCGACGACGCCGCCAACCCCGCGCTGCGCCTCGGTGCGGCACTGGGCGTCGCCAACCGGGCCGCGGTCGACAAGCTCGTCCTGCTCGACCACGACGCCGGCACCTCCGGGGCGTGGGGCGTGGGCGACTGGATCGAGCAGCTGGTGGCCGAGTCGACGGGCAAGCAGGGTCGCGGGATCCTGCCCGTCGTCGTGCCCAGCACGCACGCCGTCAACGTCGACCCCAGCACGCCCGACTCGTTCCTGGTCGTCACGGGCTCCGCCCAGCCCCCCACGAGCACCTCGGGCTGGTCCGCCGGCGTGACCGGTGGCCTCGGCGGCCAGATGCTGCTCTGGGAGGTCGCGGTCAGCGTGGCCGGTGCCCTCATCGGCATCAACCCCTTCGACCAGCCCGACGTCGAGAGCGCCAAGCAGGCCGCGCGCGACAAGCTCAGCGGCGGCTCGGACGACGAGGTCGCGGCCGACGTCACGGACGGACCGGTCAGCGCCTTCGGCACGAGTGCCGACTCCCTGACCGACGCGGTCCAGGGACTCCTCGACCAGCTGGACCCCGAGCACGGCTACGTCGCCGTGCACGCCTACCTCGACCGCTGGGAGCTCAGCGCGTACGCAGGTCTGCGCGAGCTGCTGGCCCGCCGCACGGGACGCCCCGTCACGTTCGGCTGGGGGCCGCGGTTCCTGCACTCCACCGGGCAGTACCACAAGGGTGGCCCGGCCACCGGGGTCTACCTGCAGCTCACGAGCGACGCCGCGCAGGACCTCGCCGTGCCCGGTCGCGACTTCACCTTCGGTGAGTTCATCGCGTCCCAGGCCGCCGGCGACGCGCAGGTGCTCCAGGACCACGGCAGACCTGTGCTCCGGCTCCACCTGGCCGACCCCGAGGCTGCCGCCGCCACCGTGCGCGACCTGCTCGCATGACCGACACGAGCACCGGTTCCAACCCGCTGCGGGACCCGCGCGACCGTCGGCTCCCGAGGATCGCCGGGCCCTGCAGCGTCGTCATGTTCGGCGTCACGGGCGACCTCGCCCGCAAGAAGCTGATCCCGGCGATCTACGACCTCGCGAACCGCGGTCTCCTGCCGCCGGGGTTCGCGCTCGTCGGCTTCGCCCGCCACGACTTCGGCACCCAGCAGTTCGCCGACATGCTCAAGGACTCGGCGAAGGCGGGCGCCCGCACACCCTGGCGCGACACGGTCTGGGCGCAGCTGGAGGCGGGCATCCGCTTCGTGCCCGGTGAGTTCGACGACGACGCCGCCTGGCTCCAGCTGGCCGCCACCATGGCCGAGCTCGACGAGCAGCAGGGCACCGGCGGGAACCACGCCTTCTACCTCTCGATCCCCCCGGGCCTCTTCCCGGTGGTCGTCGGCAAGATCAAGCAGCACGGTCTGGCCGACCAGTCGGGTGGGTGGCGTCGGGTCGTCATCGAGAAGCCGTTCGGCCACGACCTCGAGTCGGCGCGGACGCTCAACTCGCTCGTCTCCGAGGTGTTCCCCCGCGAGAGCGTGTTCCGCATCGACCACTACCTCGGCAAGGAGACGGTGCAGAACATCCTGGCGCTGCGCTTCGCGAACGGGATGTTCGAGCCGCTGTGGAACAGCCACTACGTCGACCACGTGCAGATCACGATGGCCGAGGACATCGGCATCGGCACGCGCGCGGGCTACTACGACGGCATCGGCGCCGCGCGTGACGTGATCCAGAACCACCTTCTCCAGCTCATGGCCCTCATCGCGATGGAGGAGCCCGTCTCCTTCAACGCCGAGAGCCTGCGGATCGAGAAGCAGAAGATCCTGGCCAACGCCCGCCCGGCCACGCCGATGGCCGACCACACGGCCCAGGCCCAGTACACCGCCGGCTGGGCCGGCGGCGAGCACGTCGTCGGCTACCTCGAGGAGCAGGGCATCCCGCAGGAGTCCCGCACGGAGACCTACGCGGCCGTGCGCGTCGACGTGGCCACCCGCCGCTGGGCCGGGGTCCCGTTCTACCTGCGCACGGGCAAGCGGCTCGGTCGTCGGGTCACCGAGGTGGCCGTGGTGTTCAAGGCGGCACCGCACCAGCCGTTCAGCAAGAACGACATCGAGGAGCTCGGCAAGAACGCCCTCGTCATGCGCATCCAGCCCGACGAGGGCGTCACGCTGCGCTTCGGTGCGAAGGTGCCCGGCACCACGATGGAGATCCGTGACGTGCTCATGGACTTCGCCTACGGCGGCGCGTTCGTCGAGAGCAGCCCGGAGGCCTACGAGCGCCTCATCCTCGACGTGCTGCTCGGTGATCCGCCGCTGTTCCCGCAGCAGGAGGAGGTCGAGCTGTCCTGGAAGATCCTCGACCCCGTCATCGAGCACTGGACGCGGCAGCGCTCCATCGACACCTACACGTCGGGGACGTGGGGACCACCGACCGCCGACGCCATGATGGAACGTGACGGCCGCGTCTGGAGGCGACCCTGATGCAGATCAACCTCGACGACACGACCTCACCGGAGATCGCGCGTGCCATGGTGCGCGCGCGAGTCGACTCCGGCAGCCCGGCCATGGACATGGTGCTCACGGCCCTGGTCGTGACCGACGACGAGACCGTGGGCGACGCGCTGCGCACGGCCGCGGTGCTCTCGCGCGAGCACCCGTCACGCGTCATCGGCATCGTCCTGGGCGACGGGCGCGGACACCCGCGGGTCGACGCCACCGTCCGGGTGGGCGAGAACGCCGCCGGCGAGTCGATCCTGCTGCGCCTGTCGGGGCCGCTCACCCGGCACGCCGAGTCCGTGGTGCTGCCGCTGCTGCTCCCCGACTCCCCCGTCGTGGTGTGGTGGCCGGGCAAGCCGCCGGCCTGCCCGTCGCAGGACCCGATCGGTCAGCTGGCCCAGCGCCGATTGACCGATGCCGAGGCGACGGACTCCCCGGTGCGCACGCTCAAGAGCACCGCCCGGAACTACGCCCCGGGCGACACCGACCTGAGCTGGACGCGACTCACGCCCTGGCGCGCCCTGCTGGCCGCCGCCCTCGACCAGGCCACCGGCACCGTGGAGCGTGGTGTCGTCGAGGCCGGGTCCGGCAATCCTGCCGCCACGCTGCTCACCGCCTGGCTGCAGAGCAGGCTCGGCGTCCCGATCACGCAGCGACGCAGCGACACCGAGCAGATCGCGCGGGTCGTGCTCGAGACGGCCACGGGCGACGTGACCATCGAGCGGATCGACGCAGAGTCCTGCCTGTTCTCCATCCCGGGATCGGCACCCCGTCACGTGCCTCTCGGTGCCCGCTCGCTCGCCGAGCTCCTCGCCGAGGACCTGCGGCGGCTCGACGCCGACGACGTGTACCACGAGACGATCACCCACCTGCTGGAGTCCTGATGAGCCCCACGGCACCCGAGCCCGTCACCCACGTCCACCCCGACGCCGAGACCCTCGCCGAGGCGGTGGCGACCCGGCTGGCCGAGCGGGTGGCCGCGGCCCAGGCGGAGGGACGGGTCCCGCACGTGGTGCTCACCGGGGGCACCATCGCCATCGAGATCTACGAGCGGCTCGACGTCGATGCCGCACGCTGGGCCGACGTCGTCTACTGGTTCGGTGACGAGCGGTTCGTCCCGCAGGGGCACGAGGACCGCAACGACCGGCAGGCGCGCGACAGCTTCCTCGACCGGTGCGGCGTCCCGGCCGAGAACGTGCGGTCGATGCCGGCGCACGGCTGCTCCACGTCCATGGCCGAGGCGGCCGACGCCTACGGCGCCACGCTGCCCGACGAGCCGTTCGACGTCGTGCTCCTCGGTCTCGGACCGGACGGGCACGTGGCCTCGCTGTTCCCGGGGTTCACGCAGCTGCACGAGCGGGAGCGCCGGTGCGTCGAGGTGTTCGGGTCACCGAAGCCGCCCCCGGAGCGCATCAGCCTCACCTTCGGCGCCCTCAACCACACCCGGGCCACGTGGTTCCTCGTCTCCGGCGAGGGCAAGGCCGATGCCGTGGCCCGCGCCCGGGCCGGCGAGGGATCGATCGACGAGACTCCCGCACGCGGGGCCCACGGACAGGACGAGACGCTCTGGTTCCTCGACGAGGCTGCGGCGAGCGCTCTGCGATAGCTCGAGCCCGGAACGCGCCGACGCCCCCGTCCGGTGGGACGAGGGCGTCGAGGCAGGACCGTGCCGGAGGCGGGTCAGAAGATGACGTCGCCGGACTTGCGGCGCGCGCGCAGGGAGTCGAGGGCCTCGGTGAGGATCACCTGGGCCTCGTCCTCGCTGCGACGTTCCTTCACGTAGGCCAGGTGCGTCTTGTAGGGCTCCGTCTTGGGCGCCGTCGGACGGTTGTCGGAGTCGGCGCTCGCCGGCATGCCGCACCGCGGGCAGTCCCAGGACTCCGGCGGCTCGGCCTCGAGGGCGAAGTGCAGCAGCGTCTGGTGGTCGTTGATGCAGAAGTACGTGACGGCCTTGCGAGGCGCGGCCTCACCACGCTCCGCCTCCCCCATGGGCCCCGAACCGATGCGGCTGCCGCGGATGGCTCCTGCCGCCATGTCAGTTGCTCACCTTCAGCAGCAGCCCGAGGGCGATGATCGAGATCGCCCAGATGACGGCGATGCCGACGGTGATGCGGTCGAGGTTGCGCTCGGCGACCGAGGAGCCTCCGAGCGAGCTCGAGATGCCGCCGCCGAACATGTCGGACAAGCCGCCGCCGCGCCCCTTGTGCATGAGGATCAGCACGATCATGAGCAGGCTCGCGATCGTCAGCACGGACGAGAACAGGATGATCACAGTGTGGGTCTTCCGTCAGGAGGGCAGGGCCGGCATGTCGTAGAACCGGGCGACGGCGGCGAACTCCTCCGCCTGGAGGCTTGCACCGCCGACCAGGGCGCCGTCCACGTCGGACTTCGCCATGATCGCGGCGATGTTGGCCGCCTTGACCGATCCGCCGTACAGGATACGCACTGCGTCAGCAGCCTCCGACGAGCAGGTCTCCGCCACGCGGGCACGGATGGCCGCGCACACCTCCTGGGCGTCCTCGGGCGTGGCGACCTCGCCGGTGCCGATGGCCCACACGGGCTCGTACGCGACGACCAGCCCGGCGACCTGCTCCGGGGTGAGGCCCGCCAGCGAGCCGTCGACCTGCGCGAGCGTGTGGGCGACGTGCTCACCGGCCTGCCGGACCTCGAGTCCCTCGCCGACGCAGACGATCGGGGTGATGTCGGCGGCGAGCGCGCGCTTGGCCTTGGCGTTCACGACGGCGTCGGTCTCGTGGTGGTACTCGCGACGCTCGGAGTGTCCGACGACCACGTAGGAGCAGCCGAGCTTCGCCAGCATGGCCGCCGTGATCTCACCGGTGTACGCACCGCCGTCGTGCTCGGAGACGTCCTGCGCCCCGTAGCGCAGGGACAGTCGGTCCCCGTCGACGAGTGTCTGGACGCTGCGGATGTCGGTGAACGGCGGGATCACCACGACCTCGGAGCGCGTGCCGTCGTGCTTCTTGTCCTGCAGGGTCCACGCCAGCTTCTGCACCAGGACGACGGCCTCCTGGTGGTTGAGGTTGGACTTCCAGTTGCCCGCCATGAGCGGTGTGCGTGCCATCAGCTGTCGCCTTCCAGGATCTGCAGGCCGGGGAGCGTCTTGCCCTCCAGGTACTCCAGGCTCGCTCCACCCCCGGTGGAGATGTGACCGAACTGGTCGTCGGAGAAGCCGAGGCGGCGCACGGCGGCGGCGGAGTCGCCACCGCCGACGACCGACAGGCCGTCCACCTCGGTGAGGGCCTGCGCGACGGCCTTCGTGCCGGCGGCGAACGCGTCGAACTCGAACACTCCCATCGGGCCGTTCCAGAACACCGTGTGCGCACCCCGCACGACCTCGGCGAAGCGGGCCGCGCTGTCGGGACCGATGTCGAGACCCATCTGGTCGGAGGGGATCGCGTCGGCGGCGACGACGGTGGCCGGCGCGTCGGCGGAGAACTCCGGCGCCACGACCACGTCGGTCGGCAGCACGAGCTCGACACCCTTCGCCTCGGCGCGCTCCACGTACTCACGGGCGACGTCGAGCTGGTCGGCCTCGAGCAGCGAGGAGCCGACGTCGTGGCCGGCGGCCTTGAGGAACGTGAAGACCATGCCACCACCGATGAGCAGGCTGTCGGCCTTGTCGATGAGGTTGTCGATCACACCCAGCTTGTCGGACACCTTGGACCCGCCGAGCACGACCACGTAGGGCCGCTCGGGGGTCTCGGTCAGCCGCTGCAGGACCTCGACCTCGGCCTGCACCAGCCCGCCCACCACGGCGGGGAGCCGCGTGGCGACGTCGTAGACGCTGGCCTGCTTGCGGTGCACGACACCGAAGCCGTCGGAGACGAACACGTCGGCCAGCGCCGCGAGCTGGTCCGCGAAGGCGCCACGAACCGCGTCGTCCTTGCTCGTCTCGCCCTCGTTGAACCGGACGTTCTCGAGCACGGCGACCTGACCGTCCTGCAGCGCCGCGGAGATCCGCTGCGCCTCGACGTCGACGGTGTCGTTGGCGAACAGCACCGGGCTGCCGAGCAGCTCGGCCAGCCGCTCGGCCACCGGGGCCAGGGAGTACGCCGGGTCCGGCGCACCCTTGGGACGACCCAGGTGGGCCATCACGAGCACGCGCGCGCCGGCCTCGGCCAGACGGCGGATGGTCGGCACGCTGGCGCGCACCCGGCCGTCGTCGGTGATGGTGCTGCCGTCGAGCGGGACGTTCAGGTCGCTGCGCACCAGCACCCGCGTGCCGGAGAGGTCCCCGCCGCGCTCGTCGAGCAGGCCGTCGATCGTCTGGGCCGCCACGTCAGAGAGAGGCGCCGACGTGCTTGACGAGGTCGACGAGACGGTTGGAGTAGCCCCACTCGTTGTCGTACCAGCCGACGACCTTGACCTGGTCGCCGATGACCTTCGTCAGGCCCGAGTCGAAGATGCACGACGAGGGGTCGGTGACGATGTCGGTGGAGACGATCGGGTCCTCGGTGTACGTCAGGAAGCCCTTGAGGGGCCCCTCGGCGGCGTCCTTGAGGATCTGGTTGACCTCCTCGACCGACGTCTCGCGCGAGGCGGTGAACGTGAGGTCGGTGGCCGAGCCGGTCGGCACGGGGACGCGCAGCGCGTAGCCGTCGAGCTTGCCCTTGAGCTCGGGGAGCACGAGGCTCACTGCCTTGGCGGCACCCGTCGACGTGGGGACGATGTTCAGCGCGGCGGCGCGCGCGCGGCGCAGGTCGCTGTGCGGTGCGTCCTGGAGGTTCTGGTCCTGCGTGTACGCGTGGATCGTGGTCATCAGGCCACGCTCGATGCCGAGCGCGTCGTTGAGGGCCTTGGCCATGGGCGCGAGGCAGTTGGTGGTGCAGGAGGCGTTGGAGATGACCGTGTGCGCGTCGGCGTCGTAGGTCTCGTGGTTGACGCCCATGACGATCGTGGCGTCCTCGTTCTTCGCGGGCGCCGAGATGATGACCTTCTTCGCACCGCCGTCGACGTGGGCCTTGGCCTTGGTGGCGTCGGTGAAGAAGCCGGTGGACTCCACGACGACGTCGACGCCCACGGAGGCCCAGTCCAGCTTCGCGGGGTCGCGCTCGGCGAAGGCGGCGATGTTCTGGTCGCCGACGGTGATCGAGGTGTCGTCGAAGGACACGTCGGCGTCGAGGCGGCCCAGGATCGAGTCGTACTTGAGGAGCGTCGCGAGCGTCCTGTTGTCGGTCAGGTCGTTGACGGCGACGATCTCGATGTCGGCGCCGGCGGCACGGGCCGCCCGGAAGAAGTTGCGGCCGATGCGGCCGAAGCCGTTGATGCCCACGCGAACGGTCACGATGAAACCTGCTCCTACTGGGGTCGAGGTGATGATCGTCTGCAGCCTATCGAGTCGCCGTGGCTACCGGCGAGTCGCCCGCACGGCGGTGGCCCCGATCTCGTCGTCGGTCACGACCTCGACGGTCCACCGGTCCGGGTCGAAGGCCCCGGCGGTGCTCGGGGCCTGGCGATCGGAGGTCTCGACGAGGACCGTCCCACCGCGCGCCACCCACTCCCCTGCTCGGTCGGCCACGCGGCGGTGCAGGTCGACGCCGTCGGCTCCTCCGTCGAGCGCGGCGTGCGGCTCGTGGTCGCGCGCCTCACGCGGCAGGTGCGCCACCTCGGCGCTCGGCACGTAGGGAGCGTTCACGATTAGGAGGTCCACCTTCCCGCGCAGGTCGACCGGCAGGGCGTCGAACAGGTCGCCGCGATGCACCTCGCCGATGCCGCGCAGGTTCTCGGCCGCACACCCGCACGCCACCTCGTCCAGGTCGGCCGCGTGGAGCTCGACGTCGGGTCGGGCGCGCGCCAGGGCCAGTCCCAGGGCTCCGGACCCGCAGCAGAGGTCGACCACGACGGCGCCGTCGCGGCCCAGCGCGCCCAGCCCCTGCGCGACGAGCAGCGACGACCGCCGACGTGGCACGAACACGCCCGGCCGGAGGCTCACGCGCACCCCGGCGAGCTCGGCCCAGCCCAGCAGCACCTCGAGCGGGGCGCCCTCAGCGCGTCGCCTCACCATCTCGTCGCGCAGGGCCTCGTCGTCGGTGGCCTGCAGGATCAGGTGTGCCTCGTCCTCGGCGAAGACACAGCCCGCGGCTCGCAGCCGTGCGGCGAGAGCCTCGACCGTGGGTCCGGTCCCGGACTCAGGCCTCAGGGAGGGAGTCCTCGTTGACGCTGGCCTCGGTGTCGGGGATGCCGAGGTCGGACGCACGCTTGTCGGCCATGGCGAGGAGGCGGCGGATCCGACCGGCGATCGCGTCCTTCGTGAGCGGCGGCACGTGCAGCTGGCCGAGCTCCTCGAGGCTGGCCTGACGGTGCTCCACGCGCAGGTCGCCGGCCATCTTGAGGTGGTCGGGCACGTCCTCGGCCAGGATCTCGAGCGCGCGCTGGGCGCGTGCGCCGGCGGCGACCGCGGCACGTGCGGAGCGGCGCAGGTTGGCGTCGTCGAAGTTGGCGAGCCGGTTGGCCGTGGCGCGCACCTCGCGCCGCATGCGGCGCTCCTCCCACGCGAGCAGCGTCTCGTGGGCACCGAGGCGGGTGAGCAGGGCGCCGATCGCCTCACCGTCGCGGATGACGACCCGGTCGCCGCCACGCACCTCACGCGCCTTGGCGCTGATGCCGAGACGTCGGGCTGCACCCACCAGGGCGAGGGCGGCCTCGGGTCCGGGGCAGCTCACCTCGAGGGCGGACGACCGACCAGGCTCGGTGAGGGACCCGTGGGCGAGGAACGTGCCGCGCCAGGCCGCCACGGAGTCGCACGACGCACCGGAGACGACCTGCGGCGGCAGACCCCGGACGGGGCGCCCGCTGGCGTCGACCAGACCGGTCTGACGCGCCAGCGCCTCGCCGTCCTTGGCCACCCGCACCACGTAGTGGGTGCCCTTGCGCAGGTTGGTCCCCTGGACGACCAGCACCTCGCTGTCGTGTCCGTAGACCTCCTGGATGTCACGACGCAGCCGACGTGCCACCGCCCCGGTGTCGAGCTCGGCCTCGACGACGATCCGTCCTGCGACGATGTGAAGGCCGCCGGCGAACCGCAGCATCGAGGCCACCTCGGCCTTGCGGCAGCACGCCTTCGAGATCGTCGTGCTCGCGAGCTCCGACTTCACCTGGGCCGTCATCGCCATCCGGGCGTCCTCCAACGTCGTCGCGGGCAGTCAGCCCTCACTGTATGCCCGGGTGCAAGAACCCTTCGAAGGCCTCCGCCAGCCGGCCCGGGTCGTGCTGGTCGGCGCCGGGTCGGGCGGCCACCTCCGCGGCCACCACGCGGGCCCCGAGGGCGCGCGCCGCACGCTCCAGCACACCGTCGTCGTCGACCAGCGAGTGGTCGGCGAGCACCACGTCGATGCGCAGGTCGGGCGCGTGGGCGGCGAGGACGTCGAGGTGGTCGGTGGGCGACAGCCCCTCGGTCTCGCCCTCCTGCTCCTGCAGGTTGAGCACCAGCGCACGGCGTGCCGAGGTGCGTTCGAGGGCGTCGCGGAGCTGCGGGACGAGCAGGTTCGGCATCACGCTGGTGAACCAGGAGCCAGGGCCCACCACGACCCAGTCGGCGTCCTCGACGGCGCGCACCGCCTCCGGGCACGCCGGCGGGTCCTGCGGATCGAGCCGCACTGCCAGGACCTGCCCGTCGACCGAGGCGACCTGCGTCTGGCCCCGCACGACCGTGACGTGGTCCGGGGAGGCGTGCAGGCGCACGTCGGCCTCGATGTCGAGGGGGACGGCCGCCATGGGCAGCACCCGACCCCGTGCCCCGAGCAGGTCTCCGACCAGGTCGAGGCCGGCCACGTGGTCGTCGAGGATGTCCCAGATGGCGGCGATCAGCAGGTTGCCGACGGCGTGCTCGTTCAGGGCGCCGCCGCTCTGGAACCGGTGCTGCAGCACCGTGGCCCACTGACGCCCCCACTGGTCGTCGGCGCAGAGGGCCGCCAGGGCCATGCGCAGGTCACCGGGAGGAAGCACGCCGAGCTCCTCGCGGAGCCGACCGGACGAACCGCCGTTGTCGGCCACGGTGACGATGCCGGTCAGCCGGGTGTGCAGCAGCCGGAGGGCCGACAGGCTGGCCGCCAGCCCGTGACCGCCCCCGAGGGCGACGACCCGCACGCCGCCGTTCGGGGCGGTCGGTGACGTCGGTGCGGCCGACCCGCTCACTCGCGCCCCAGGTCGCGGTGCACCACGAGGGTCCGGACCCCGTGGGACCTCAAGCGCTCCGCGAACGCCTCCGACATGGCCACGCTGCGGTGCCGCCCGCCGGTGCAGCCGATCGCGATCGTGAGGAACCGCTTGTCCTCGTGGAGGAAGCCGTCCGTCAGCATGTCCACGAGGTTCTCGTAGGCGGCGAGGAACTCCGGGGCCTTCGGCTGGCTGAGCACGTAGTCGCTCACCGGCGCGTCGAGGCCGCTCAGCGGTCGCAGCTCGTCGACCCAGTAGGGGTTCGGCAGGAAGCGCATGTCGGCGACCATGTCGGCGTCGATGGGGATGCCGTACTTGAAGCCGAACGACATGACGGACGCACGCAGACCCGTGGCCCCCGGCTCCTCGAAGGCGGCCTGCACCCGGCGGGCGAGCTGGTGGACGTTGAGGTTCGAGGTGTCGACGACGATGTCGGCCCGGCCACGGACGGCACGCAGCAGCTCGCGCTCGCGGTCGAAGCCGTCGAGCAGGCGGCCCTCCATGCTGAGCGGGTGCGGCCGGCGCGCAGCCTCCTGGCGTCGGACGAGGACCTCGTCGGCCGCCTCGAGGTAGAGCACCCGGGCGCGGATGCCACGCTCGCGCAGCGACTCGAGCGCGTCGACCAGCCCGGAGTAGAACGCCCCGGAGCGGGAATCCACGACCACGGCCAGCCGGGCGACGTCGGCGCCCTCCGCGGCGTCGACGGCGCCCTCGATCATCCTGGCCGGGAGGTTGTCGATGACGTAGTAGCCGAGCTTCTCGAGCGCCTTGGCGGCCGTGCCGCGCCCGGCGCCGGTCATGCCGGTCACGAGCACGAACGTGGTCAACGGCGTCATCGGTCCTCCACGATCTCGCCCGTCGCCATGTCGACGGCGGGCCCTGGGGCGTCGGCGGCGAGCGCCGCCACGACGGATTCTGCCGTAGCCCGGCCGAACCCGGGCACCGCGGCCACCTCGTCGACCGTGGCGGCCCGGATCTTCCGGACGGAGCCGAACGCGGCCATCAGCGCCTTGCGCCGCGTGGGGCCGAGGCCCGGGACGTCGTCGAGGGCGCTGCCCGTCATGGCCTTGGCCCGACGCTGTCGGTGGTGGGCGATGGCGAAGCGGTGGGCCTCGTCGCGCACGCGCTGCAGCAGGTACAGCGCCTCGCTCGTGCGCGGGAAGATGACCGGGTCGACGTCGTGCGGCACCCAGATCTCCTCGAGCCGCTTGGCGAGTCCGCAGAGTGCCACGTCGGTGATGCCGAGCTCGTCGAGCGCGGCCTGGGCGGCCGCCACCTGCGGCGGACCGCCGTCGACGACCACCAGGCCCGGTGCGTACGCGAACTTGCGCGGCAGACCGGTCTCGGGATCGATGCCCGGGATCTCGTCGCCCTCCTTGCGGGCCTTGAGCAGCCGCTGGAAGCGTCGGGTGATGACCTCGTGCATGGCCGCGACGTCGCTCTGGCCCTCGTGGCGGATGGTGAAGCGGCGGTACTCGGCCTTGCGGGGAAGGCCGTCCTCGAACACGACCATCGAGGCGACGATCTCGGTGCCCTGGAGGTTGGAGATGTCGTAGCACTCGATGCGCAGCGGAGCCGTGGGCAGCTCGAGGTACTCCTGGATCTCCTCGAGCGCCTTGCTCCGGGCCGTGAGGTCGCCGGCACGCTTGAGCTTGTGGCGCGCCATGACCTGCTGGGCGTTCTGCTCCACCGTCTCGAGCAGCCGCTTCTTGTCGCCCCGCTGCGGCACGCGGATGCGGACCGGTCCCCCACGCAGCTCGGTGAGCAGCTCGGTGACCGCCTCGACGTCGGCCGGCAGCCGCGGCACGAGCACCTGGCGCGGGATCGCCTCGGCGGCGGTGTTCTCGTACAGGGTCATGACGGCACGCTGGACGAGCTCGGGGAAGCCCGCCTCGTCGGCCTTGTCGGCCACCCAGCCGCGCTGGCCGCGGATGCGCCCGCCGCGGACCGAGAAGATCTGCACGGCGACCTCGAGCGGGTCGTCGACGAAGCCGAGGACGTCGGCGTCGGTGCCGTCGCCGAGCACGACCGTCTGCTTCTCGAGGGCGCGGCTCAGGGCACCGAGGTCGTCGCGGAACTTCGCGGCGAGCTCGTACTCCTGGTTGGCCGCAGCCTCCTTCATGCGCTGCTCGATGGAGCGGGTGAACCCGGCGGTCTGCCCGCCCATGAACGCCATGAAGTCGTCGACGATGCCGCGGTGCTCCTCGGGCGTGACCCGCCCGACGCACGGTGCCGCGCACTTGCCGATGTCGCCGAGCAGGCACGGCCGACCGATGCCCTGGGCGCGACGGTAGACGCCGGCCGAGCACGAGCGCATGGGGAAGACCCGCAGCAGCGTGTCGACCGTGTCGCGGATGGCCCACGCGTGGCCGTAGGGACCGAAGTAGCGCACGCCCTTGCGCTGTGCACCGCGCATCACCTGGACTCGCGGCACCTCCTCGCCGACCGTGACCGCGAGCCAGGGGTAGCTCTTGTCGTCCCGGTACTTGACGTTGAAGCGTGGGTCGAACTCCTTGATCCACGTGTACTCGAGCTGGAGCGCCTCGACCTCGGTGGTGACCACCGTCCAGTCGACCGACGCGGCCGTGGTGACCATGCGCGCCGTGCGCTCGTGCAGCCCCGCGACGTCCTGGAAGTAGCTGTTGAGCCGCGCCCGCAACGACTTGGCCTTGCCGACGTAGATGACCCGACCCTGCGCGTCGCGGAAGCGGTAGACCCCCGGCTCGACCGGTATCTCCCCCGGCGCCGGCCGGTAGGTCGCTGGATCCGCCACGCCCCCACCCTACGAGCCCCCACCGACACACCCGTCCCGGAGATTCCCAGGTCGACCTGGGAATCTGCCGGACTGCACGGTTTCCCTGCGTCTGCACGGGTTGCAACCCGTGCAGACGTAGGGAAGCCGTGCATCTGTCGGCGTCGTCCACATGCCTCCGGAGGCCGCGTCGCGTCGTCCACAGAATGTGTCGCACCCCTCCCGCCCCTGTCTCGAGCGCATCACCGTGGAGGGATGGACGATCTGGAGCTGGCAATCGCGGCCCGCGGCGGCTTCGTGTTCAGAAGCGACCTGCTGGCCCTGGGGTGGACGGATCGCGCCATCGGTCAGGCTCGTCGGGCGAAGATGCTCGTCCGACTCCGCGTGGGCACCTACACGACCCCGGCCGTCCTGGCCTCGTCGAGTCCCGAGGACAGGCACCTCCTGCTCGCACGGTCGGTCCTGGCCAAGTTCCCCGAAGGAAGCGTCGCTCTGTCGCACCACAGCGCAGCGATCGCCCACGGACTTGCGACCTGGGCGGTCGATCTGACGACGGTGCACGTCGTTCGTCTCGATCCAGGGTCGGGGCGCGCAGAGTCGGCTGTTCACCACCACCGGAACATCGCCGGGCTCGGTTTCGTCGAGACGCCCTCAGGCCTGTTGGCGGTCGAACCGGCTCACGCGACGTTCCAGGTGGCGTGTGCCGGTGATGTCCGAGGCGCCCTCGTGGTGCTGGACTCGGCGCTGAACCGGGAGCTCGCCGTGCGCGAGGAGCTGGCGGACATCTCAGGCAGGTTCAGAGGTTGGACCGGGTCGCGGCAGGCGCGGTTCGTGCTGCGTCGTGCCGACCCCGGCGCACAGACTGCGGCAGAGTCGTTGCTGCGCCAGGCGTGCTTCGAGGCATCCATGCCGGTCCCGGTCACGCAGTTCCCGATCGTCGAGGACGGCGAGGTGTTCGCGTGGACCGACGTGGCCTGGCCCGAGCATCGGCACATCGGAGAAGTGGACGGTCAGAGGAAGTACTGGCGCGACCTGCGACCGGGTGAGGACGCCAGCGACGTCGTGGTGCGTGAGAAGCACCGCGAGGACCGGATCCGCGGACTGAGCTTCGGAGTGTCCAGGGCGACAGCCCACGAGGTGCGACCAGGCCAGTCGCACGACACCGGTCTCCGGTGGTCGTACGAGCTCGCTCGGTCGCGTCAGCTCCATGAGCGGGCACGGCGGCACCTGGTGTGAGCAATGCCCGTTTTCCCTGCAGGAGCACGGGAAGCAACCCGTGCTCCTGCGCGGTTCTCGTGCAAACCGGAAGAATCCCAGGTCGACCTGGGAATCGGTGTTACTGCAGGAGGGGGGCGAGGAACTGGCCGGTGTGGCTGGCCTTCACCGTAGCGACGTGCTCGGGGGTGCCCTCGGCGATGAGGGTGCCGCCGCCGGAGCCGCCCTCGGGACCCATGTCGACGAGCCAGTCGGCCGTCTTGATGACGTCGAGGTTGTGCTCGATGACGACGACGGAGTTGCCGGCGTCGACGAGGCGGCCGAGGACCAGGAGCAGCTTGCGGATGTCCTCGAAGTGCAGGCCGGTGGTGGGCTCGTCGAGGACGTACATGGTGCGGCCGGTGGACCGCTTCTGCAGCTCCGAGGCCAGCTTGACGCGCTGGGCCTCGCCGCCCGACAGGGTCGGGGCGCTCTGACCGAGTCGCACGTAGCCCAGTCCGACGTCGACGAGCGTCCGCAGGTGGCGGGCGATCGCAGGGATGGCCTCGAAGAACTCGACGGCCACCTCGATCGGCATGTCGAGGACCTCGGCGATGGTGCTGCCCTTGTAGCGGACCTCGAGCGTCTCGCGGTTGTACCGCGCTCCGTGGCAGACCTCGCACGGGACGTAGACGTCGGGCAGGAAGTTCATCTCGATCTTGATCGTGCCGTCGCCGGAGCACGCCTCGCAGCGACCACCCTTGATGTTGAACGAGAAGCGACCCTGCTGGTAGCCGCGCATCTTGGCCTCGGGCGTCTGCGCGAACAGCTTGCGCACGTGGTCGAACACGCCGGTGTACGTGGCGGGGTTCGATCGCGGTGTGCGACCGATGGGCGACTGGTCGACGTGGATGATCTTGTCGATCTGCTCGGCGCCGCTGATGGAGCGGTGACGGCCCGGGATGGTGCGCGCGCCGTAGATCTGGCGAGCAAGCGAGGTGTAGAGGATGTCGTTGACGAGCGTCGACTTGCCCGAGCCCGAGACGCCCGTGACCGCGACGAGCTGGCCGAGCGGGAACGTGACGTCGATGTCCTTGAGGTTGTGCTCGCGAGCACCGTGGATCGTGATCTCGCGATCCTTCTGACGCGGCCGACGGACCTCGGGGAGCGGGATCTTCTCCCGTCCGGAGAGGTACTTGCCGGTGATCGAGTCCTTGCTCTTGTAGAGGTCCTTGACGGGCCCGGACACGATGACCTGACCGCCGTGCTCGCCCGCGCCCGGTCCGATGTCGACGGCCCAGTCGGCGGCCCGGATGGTGTCCTCGTCGTGCTCGACGACGATGAGCGTGTTGCCCATGTCGCGCAGGCGCACGAGCGTCTCGATGAGCCGGTGGTTGTCGCGCTGGTGCAGGCCGATGGACGGCTCGTCGAGGACGTACAGGACGCCGACCAGGCCCGCACCGATCTGCGTGGCGAGGCGGATGCGCTGGGCCTCGCCGCCGGACAGCGATCCGGCGGCGCGGTCGAGGCTGAGGTAGTCGAGGCCGACGTCGAGCAGGAAGCGAAGGCGCTCGTGGATCTCCTTGAGCACCCGTTCGCCGATCTGCCGCTCGCGGTCGGTCATCTCGAGGCCGGAGAGGTACTCGGCGGCCTCGGCGATGGACAGGTTGCTGACCTCGGCGATGTTCTTGGGCCCGAGCTCGGGGTGGTTGACCAGCACGGCCCGGATGACGGGCTTGAGCCGGCTGCCGCCGCACTCGCCGCACGCCACCTCGCGCATGAAGCCCTCGAGCCGCTCGCGGTTGGTCTCGGACTCGGTCTCGGCGTAGCGACGCTCGATGAACGCGATCGCGCCCTCGAAGGCCGTGTAGTAGGACCGCTGACGTCCGTAGCGGTTCTTGTAGGTGACGTGCACCTTGTCGGGGTGGCCGTGCATCAGCACGTCCTGGACCTTCTGCGGCAGGTCACCGTAGGGGGTGGAGGTGGAGAACCCCATCTCCTCGGCCAGCGCCTGGGTGATCCGCAGGAAGTACTCGGAGACCTGGTTGTAGCTCCACGGTGCGATGGCGCCGTCGGCCACGGACGCCGACGGGTCGGGGACGACGAGCTCGGGGTCGACCTCCATGCGGGTGCCCAGGCCGTGGCACTCGGGGCACGCGCCGAACGGGGCGTTGAACGAGAACGACCGCGGCTCGAGCTCGTCGACCGCGAGAGGGTGGTCGTTGGGGCACGCCAGCTTCTCGGAGAAACGGCGGATGCGGTGCGGATCGTCCTCGGGCAGGTCCACGAAGTCGGCCAGGACCAGCCCGTCGGCGATGCCGAGGGCGGTCTCGACGGACTCGGTGAGCCGCTGCTTCATCGAGTCCTTGACCTGCAGGCGGTCGACGACGACGTCGATCGTGTGCTTCTTCTGCTTGGCAAGCTTGGGCGGCTCGTCGGCGAGGTTGTGCACCTCGCCGTCGACGAGCGCGCGGCTGAAGCCCTGCTGCTGCAGCTGCTTGAACAGCTCGAGGTACTCGCCCTTCCGGCCCCGGATGACGGGGGCCAGCACCTGGAACCGGCTGCCTTCCTCGAGGGCGAGGATGCGGTCGACGATCTGCTGCGGCGTCTGGCGCGAGATGGGCTCGCCGCAGTCGGGGCAGTGCGCGCGCCCGGCGCGGGCGTAGAGCAGGCGCAGGTAGTCGTAGACCTCGGTGATGGTGCCGACCGTGGACCGCGGGTTCTTCGACGTGGACTTCTGGTCGATCGAGACGGCCGGGCTCAGGCCCTCGATGAAGTCGACGTCGGGCTTGTCCATCTGGCCGAGGAACTGGCGCGCGTAGGCCGACAGCGACTCCACGTACCGTCGCTGGCCCTCGGCGAAGATCGTGTCGAAGGCGAGCGACGACTTGCCCGACCCCGACAGGCCGGTGAAGACGATGAGCGAGTCACGTGGAAGGTCGAGCGAGACGTCCTTGAGGTTGTTCTCGCGCGCGCCGCGCACGACGATGCGGTCCGACGTCACGGACATCCCTCCGAGGTTCCGGCAGCAGGTGTAGGCATACGTGTCGAGCCTAGTGGCGACCGCCGACAGAAACACCTCGAGCGACGGTGACCTCACCCACGGGGGTCAGACCTGGTTCACCTGACCGGCCTGCGCGAGCACTCCCAGCACCACGAGCACCAGCAGGACGACGCCCGCGACGAGCAGCTTGCCGCCCTTCTGCCCGGCCGAGGCCGTCTTGCGACGTCGCGCGACGACGATCATCGCGATCGGGATGGTCAGGACGAGCACGAGCCCGATCAGTCGCCCTGCCAGCTCTGCGCCGTCCACGTGTCCCCCTCGTGCCGCGGGCGGGCGAGCCCCGTCCGCCTAGGATCACAGCATGACGTACACGGGTGAGGTCGAGGTCGGCGGTCCGGCCGACGTCCAGCACGCAGGTGACCTGCGGATCACGAAGCTCGCGGTGGGCGAGATGAGCAACAACGCCTACCTCCTGCGGTGCGAGCTGACCGGCGAGCAGGTGCTCGTCGACGCCGCCGCCGAGCCGGATCGGCTCCTCGAGCTGGTCGGTGAGGACGGCCTGGCCCGCATCGTGACGACCCACCGCCACGGCGACCACTGGCAGGCGCTCGCCGCCGTCGTCGAGGCCACCGGAGCCGAGACCGTGGCGGGCGAGAACGACGCCGAGGGCATCGACGTGCCCACCGACCGGCTGGTCTCGACCGGCGCGCGCGTCCGCGTCGGCTCGTGCGAGCTGGAGGTCACCGAGGTCAAGGGCCACACGCCCGGGTCGATCGTGCTGGCCTACGACGACCCCGACGGGGTCGTGCACCTCTTCGTCGGCGACGACCTCTTCCCCGGTGGTGTGGGCAAGACCTGGTCGCCCGAGGACTTCACCACGCTGATCGACGAGGTGGAGACCAAGATCTTCGGCCGCCACCCCGACGACACGCACGTCTACCCCGGCCACGGGAACGACACGACCCTCGGCGTGGAGCGCCCCCACCTGCCGGAGTGGCGCGAGCGCGGCTGGTAGCCGTCCGACGACACGACGCGGGCCACCGACTCGCTCGACGCCACGAGGCGCACGACCGACCCGGTCGCCCCGGCTCCCCTGCGGGAACGCGCCCGGCTGCCTACGCTCGTCCGATGAGGTCGATCGCCGCCGCGTCCATGGTCCTGGTGCTCGCGAGCGCGTGCTCGATCGGTGGTGGGTCCGACGAGCCCGACGCCTCCCAGCAGGCCTTCGACCGGACGTGCTCGCTCGTGCGCTCGGGCGTGGCGGCGTTCAACGAGAACGACTACGCCGAGACGGTCGAACGGTTCGAGGCGGCGCTGGAGCCCGCCCGGGACCTCGCAGAGGTCAGTGACGACGAACGTGCCGACGAGCTGCTCGAGGCCGTCGAGTACTACGCGACACTGCCGGCGAAGGACTACCGCAAGGCGTTCGAGAGCTCCCCGGAGTTCAAGCGCCACCAGGCGACGACGCTCGGCCAGTGCGGCGACGCGCAGCCGGAGGACTCCCCCGGACAGGAGTCCGAGGCCTGACGTCGGACCGGAGGTCGCTCAGAAGGTGACCGGCAGCTCGTCGACGCCGTAGACGAACGACAGCTGCCGGAACGACAGGTCCGACTCCGGCACCGCGAGGGCGAGGTCGGGGAAGCGACGCAGCAGACGAGGGAACACCGTCCGCAGCTCGATGCGCGCCAGCTCGGCGCCGATGCAGCGGTGGATGCCGTGCCCGAAGGCGAGATGAGCGCTGCGCGGCACGCGGAAGGGGTCGAACTCCTCCGGTTCGTCACCGGCGCCGGCCGGGTCGCGGTTCGCCGCACTGAGCGACGCGAGCAGCACGTCGCCCTTGCGGATCCGCCGACCGAAGAGCGTCATGTCCTCCTTGGCGAAGCGCGGGAACGCGACCTGCACGACGGCGAGGTAGCGCAGCAGCTCCTCCACCACCTTCTCGACGTCCTGCGACGTGCCGTTGCGCACCAGAGCCGCGTGCTTCTCGTCGCGCATCAGCACGATGGTGCCGAGCGCGATCATGCCGGCGGTGGTCTCGAAGCCACCGGTGAACACGCCGTCGGCGAGCCCGGCGAGATCGACGTCGCTGATCGCGTCGCCCTCGGAGCGGATGATCTGGCCGATCAGGCCGGGGCCGGGCTCCAGCCGCTGTCGGGCGACGGCCTCGAAGAGGAACTCCCGCTGCGCCGACACCGCGCCGAAGGCGGCAGCCGCTCCGTTCGTCGCGTCGAAGCGCGCGCTGCCCAGCGCGGCGAAGGCCTCGCGGTCCTCGTAGTCGAGACCGAGCAGGGCACAGATCGTCTGGAAGGGCACCGGGAAGGCGAGGTGCTTCGCCAGGTCGCCGGGTGAGCCGGAGGCCTCGAAGGAGTCGAGCGCGTCGTCGACGATGTTCTCGATGACCGGACCCAGCCGGGAGAGCCGACGCATCGTGAACTCGGGCGTGACGATCTTGCGCAACCGGGTGTGCAGCGGCGGATCGGTGAAGCCCAGCCCGCCGATGTCGTCGGACGTGGCCGGGCCGTCGCCGTGGAACAGGTGCCGGATGTCGTTGGAGTAGGCCCCGCGGTCGGTGAGCACGGTGCGCGTCTCGTCGTACCCCGACACGAGGTAGGCGTTGAAGGAGAACGGCAGGGCCAGCTTGTGCAGGCGCTCCTGGCCGCGGATCTCGGCCAGCCGCGGCAGCGGGTCCGTGCCGTCGCGCTGGAGGGGGACCTTGGTCTCCTCGGGGATGAAGGACATGCGTGAGAGGTCGATGCCCTTGCGCCGGATGCGGCGGACGACGACGCTCCCCAACCACGAGCTGAGCCGTGCGCGTACGTCCATCACCCCACAGAACCTACTACTGGTGTTGCGCTGGAGGCGGAGCCGGAGGAAGGTGTCCTCCAAACTCTGCTTCGGGGCGCAGTGCTCCGGGGGTGACGACGCGAGGAGCCACATGAGCACCGACACCGCTGGGGTCCAGGAACCGACCGAGCTCCGCCGGGTCATGGGACCCAAGCTGCTGCTGCTCTTCATCGTCGGCGACATCCTGGGTGCGGGCATCTACGCGGTGACCGGACAGATGGCCGGCAAGGTCGGCGGCCTCGTCTGGCTGCCGTTCCTCCTGGCCTTCGTCGTGGCCTCCATGACGGCCCTCTCCTACCTCGAGCTGGTCACGAAGTACCCACAGGCCGCGGGCGCCGCGCTGTACGCGCACAAGGCCTTCGGGATCCACTTCGTGACGTTCCTCATCGCCTTCGCGGTCGTCTGCTCGGGCATCACCAGCGCCTCGACGTCGGCGAAGACACTGGCCGACAACTTCACCGGCGGCCTCGAGGTCAACGGCTGGATCGACGGCACGCCCAGCAGCGGGGTCATCGTCGCGATCGCCATGGGCTTCATGATCCTCCTGGCGATCATCAACCTGCGTGGCGTGGGCGAGAGCGTGAAGTTCAACGTCGTCCTCACCATCGTCGAGCTCGCCGCGCTCTCGATCGTCATCGGCGTGGGCTTCTACGCCATGACCCGCAACGGCGCCGACCTGAGCGAGATCGTGACCTTCCGCGACTACGAGGATCGTGGGCTCTTCCTCGCGGTGACCGCCGCCACCTCCATCGCGTTCTTCGCCATGGTCGGCTTCGAGGACGCGGTCAACATGGTCGAGGAGGTCAAGGAGCCGAACAAGATCTTCCCCCGCACCATGCTCACCGGTCTGGGCATCGCCGTCATCCTCTACATGCTGGTCGCCGTCTCGGTCGTGGCGGTGCTCACCGCCCCCGAGCTGAAGAACATCGCCGACTCCGAGGGGCGCGCACTGCTCGAGGTGGTGTCGAAGGGTGCACCCGACTTCCCGATCGACCGGGTGTTCCCGTTCCTGGCCGTGTTCGCCGTGGCCAACACCGCGCTCATCAACATGCTCATGGCGAGCCGGCTCCTCTACGGCATGGCCAAGCAAGGGGTGCTCCCCCGCCAGCTCGGAGCGGTGCTGCCCGGACGACGCACCCCGTGGGTCGCCGTCGGGTTCTCCACGGTCCTGGCGCTGGGCCTGATCTTCTACGTCACCCGCGACGCCGACAGCAACGTGGTCGCCAACCTCTCGAACGTGACCGCGTTCCTGCTCCTGTGCGTGTTCGCGATCGTCAACGTCGCGTGCCTCATCCTGCGACGCGACACCACCGGCGCCGAGCGGAACCACTTCATGTCGCCAGGGGTCCTGCCCGCCGTGGCCGCCTTCCTGTGCCTCTTCCTCGCCGGACCGTGGGTCGATCGCGACCCCGAGGTCTACAAGATCGCCGGGGCGCTCATGCTCATCGGCGTCGCCCTGTGGGTCGTCACGTACTTCATCAACAAGGCCACCGGCACGGCCGACAGCTCGTTCGAGGACGTCGAGGGCCTGGGTGGCTGACGGCTCCACCACCCTCGTCGTCGCCGGCTGGCTCCGTGTCGACGCCGCCCACCGCGACGCGTACGTGGACGCGTGCCGTCACGCCGTCGAGCTCGCCCGGCGTGCACCCGGGTGCGTGGCCTTCGCCGTCGCGGCCGACAGCGTCGACCCCGGTCTCGTCGTGGTGCTCGAGCAGTGGACCGACGAGTCCTCGCTGATGGCGTTCCGCGCGCTCCCCGACGACCGCGGGACCGCCCTCCCCGACGTGCTGGACGCCCACGTGCGGCGCTACCACGTGAGCGGGGAGGGCCCGGCCTAGCCGGACCCTCCCCGCGACGTGCTGCGTGCCGCTACTGGTCGCCGCGCCGGGCGTCCTTCTCCGGCGTCTCGTCGACGTCGGGCGTGGCCTGCTCGTGCGCCTCGTGGCCGTCGGCCTTGGGAGCCGCGTGGTCCTTGACGCGCTCCGGGTACTTGTTGGCGTACCAGAGGCTGGCCACCGCGGTGGTGCCGAGGATGACGATGATCGCACCGAGGCTCGCGAGCGTCGGGATCTCCGGGACGGGGACGTGCTCGCCGCCGTTGATGAAGGGCAGCTCGTTCTCGTGCAGGGCGTGCAGCAGCAGCTTCACGCCGATGAAGGCCAGCAGCACCGACAGGCCCTGCGACAGGAACACGAGACGCTTGAGCAGGTCGCCCAGCAGGAAGTAGAGCTGGCGCAGGCCCATCAGGGCGAAGACGTTGGCCGTGAACACGAGGTACGGCTCACGGGTCAGGCCGTAGATCGCCGGGATCGAGTCCAGGGCGAACAGCAGGTCCGTGGTGCCGAGGGCGATGATCACGAGGGCCATCGGCGTGAGGGCGCGCCGGCCGTTCTCCTTCACGACCAGCTTGAGGCCGTCCCAGCGGTCCGTCAGGTTGAAGCGGCGGCGGGCCAGCCGGACGACGGCGTTCTCGGCGTCGTCGTCGTGGTCGGTGTCGCGGATCAGCTGGATGGCCGTGTAGATGAGGAACGCGCCGAACAGGTAGAAGACCCACGAGAAGTTGTTGATCGCCACGGCACCGACGGCGATGAAGATCGCCCGGAAGACCAGGGCGATGATGATGCCCACCATCAGCGCTTCCTGCTGGTACTTCCGCGGCACGTTGAAGCTCGCCATGATGATGATGAAGATGAACAGGTTGTCGATCGACAGGCTGTACTCGGTCAACCAGCCCGCGAAGAACTCCACGCCGTACTGGGACCCGTGGTACGTGAACGTCCAGATGCCGAAGGCGACCGCCAGGCCGACGTAGATGCTCAGGTAGGTGGCGCACTCCTTCATCGACGGCTCGTGCGGCTTGCGCGCCACGACGAACACGTCGAAGAGGATGATGGCGATGGTCACACCGACGGTGATGGACCACTCCATGGTCGAGACGTTCACTCAGGTTCCTCCGGTCGACAGACGTGTACCGGAGGTCTCTTCCACCCCGGGATCGGTCCCCCGGAGCCCACAGCACCGGACGGTCGGAAGACCACCGTGATGACGACACTGCAGCGAAGGAATACTCCCCTCCGCCGGACATTCTTGCAGGAGCGCGCGACGGGGCGCACGTCGAGGCGGTGTGACGTGGTGCGGTCCTGTCAGCTCACGCTCGTGCAGGTCGCGTCGCCGAACCCGGAGTAGTCCGACCGGCTCCCCCGTTGCACGGCGGCCCCCCACTGGCTCAGCGCGGTCGGGACACCGGCTGTGGCGTCATCGATGGCCCCGGTGAACGCCACGTAGGTCGCCCACGGGTCCTCACCGTCCGCGGACGTCGCTCGCAGCACCTCGCCGGCTGCGTGGTCGGGCGTGCCACCACCGCCGGCGGCCATGGTGCCCGCGATGCGGTCGACCAGGGCGGGCTGGGCCTGATCCATCCATGCCTTCACGTCGTCGGCCTCCGCGAGACCCTTCAGCCGCAGGACGTCACGCGCGAAGCGTCGGCCGTCGCCGTCGGTGTTGAACCAGTCGGCAGCGACGACGAGGGCGTCGGACCGGATGGTCGCGAGGTCCTCGGCGTCGAGGCCGAGCACGAGGTTGACCGAGCCCGAGACCTCGGCCGGGCGGCCGGCGAAGGACTGGTTGTACGTCGAGGCGACGGCCGAGCTCACGTCGCGCACGCGAATGGCGGCCTCGATGCCGCGGGCCCGCCCGTCGGCTCCGAACACCTCGCCGAAGCGGAGCCGTCCCTGGCGGGAGTCGGTCGAGCGGGTGAGGGTGACTGCGCCGTCACCGTCCTCGCGAACCGTCCGCTCGACCCCCGCGGCGAAGAACGAGGGTGGGACGTCGAGGCGGCCGGAGTCGAGCGTCCGTGCGCGCGCGGTGGCGGGCGCACCACCGGTGACCAGCGACGTCGCGCGCACGGCCTTCGACGCCTCGGCCGGCAGCTCGCCGTCGAGCAGCGCCGCGTACGCCTCCCGCCCGGGGTCGCCGGCGAGGTCGAGGACGACCTGGCGCAGGGCGAACGTGGGCAGGTCCTCGTCGGGCGCGACCTCGGCGTGCGCATCGGTGACAGCAGGCCACAGCACGGTGGTCCGCTCGACGGCGGCCGCGGTCCCGATCGTCACGACGACGTCGTCGGAGCCGATCGGCGTGATCGCTGCGGCCACCTCGTCGCCCCCGCCGCCCGGCAGGTCCTCGGCGAGCCCGCGCAGGGCCGCCTCGTCGCCGGCCGCCTCGAACGCGTCGGCCTCGAGGACCAGCGAGCCGCCCGGCGGGATCTGCGCCGGGTCCTCGGCCCCCGGCAGGCCGGAGGACGGCGGGTCGTCGTCCACGTAGCCGGCCGGCACGACCAGTCGAAGGTTCTTCGTGAGTCCCGCCGTGCCGTCGACCAGGTCGTAGCTCAGGGAGGTCCAGGCCACGCCGCGGGAGTCCTTGGCGGCGGCACCGACGTCCACCGACGTGGCCTCGCCCGAGTCGTCGGGCGTGCTCCGGTCCCATCGCCAGCGACCGTCCACCCGCTGCGGCCAGCCGGAGAAGAGGTCGTCCCCGGCGGTCGGGAACGCCTGGACGACCGCCGCCTCGAGCGGTGTGCTCAGGCCGATCTCCTGCGGGTCGACCCGCAGGCAGACGGGCGAGCGTTCCTTCGTCTCGACGACCGGCTCGGCTGCGGCGGACACCGACGACCGCTCCCCGACCGTGCCCGTCCCCACCAGGGTCGCGCCGACCAGACCCCCCAGGACGATGCCGCCGGCGATCATGCGGCTCACGGACTCGAACGTCAGCGCGTCGAGCTCGTCACGCCACCTCATGGGCACATCCTGCCCCCTGCCACCGCGGCGCGCGCGGGGACCCGAGAAAGACGTTCAGGACCGGTCGCCCAGCTCGACCGCGACACGGCGTCGGAACTCGTCGGCGTCGACCGTGTTCCCGGGGTCCCACTTGCCGGCGGTGCTGGTCTCGGAGTGGTAGCGCACGTGGTCGGCGCCGGTGCCGAACCGGGCCACGATCACCGCCGCGGCGCGCACCGCCGCCTCACCCTGCCGGGCCGTGGGTCGCTGGCCGTACGGCTCCTGGGGCGCGTAGTCGATCTCGATGCCGACGTAGGACGCGTTGCCGTCCCCGGCGGGCATGGGGCCGCTGGAGCGCGCCTCGCCCGCGTGGTTGGCCCGCCCTGCTGCGATCACGTGGCACACGGCGTCGCGGTCGATGAGCAGGTGGCACAGGGGGCCGCGCAGTCCGGTCCTGCCGTCGACCACGGTGTCCAGCGCGGGGTGCGGGTCGCCGGTGGTGGCACGGAACGCCGTGTGGTGCACGAGCACGCCCGACGGGTCGAACGCCCACGGGCGGCCGCGGTCCGCCCAGCCCTGGGTGGCCTCGACCTGCAGCCCGGCGTCACGCAGTGCGGTGGGCAGCCACGTGAGCTGGACCTTGCGGCGGCCGGGGATCGGCAGGTCGCGGACGTAGGGCATGCGGTCCAGGAGGGCGAGACCCCCGATGGTGGCGGTCGCCGCCAGCGCGCCACCGAGCAGCACCCGCCGACTGGTGCCCCCCGAGCCGGGCTCGAGCCGGGGCCGGGGCGTGTCGTCCGTCTGCTGCATGGCGGCTCCCTGGGCTCGTGTCCCTCGCCCGGGACCATCCGACGCCTCGACGCTACGGGGCTGCGGCAACACCTGCAGGACGACCCGCCGCGCCGTGCTGCTCGACGTCGAGGGTGAAGGTGATCGACGTCGCGTCCAGCCACCGGTGCCACGACGGGTGGGCGAAGGCGTCGGGCGGGGCGGTCTGCGGCTCGATGCAGACGGCGTGCTCGGGTCGGGTGTAGACGACCCACCACGGTGCGTCGCTGCTGAGCCGCAGGGTGAGCGTGTCGCCCCAGCGGATCGACGGCGGCCGCTGCAGCGCGAAGCAGTCGTCCCACGGCTCGGCCACCGGCTCGACGAACCGGCCCGTGGGGAGCATCGCGTCGCCGCGTTCGACCATGCGCTCGGGAGCGACGTCGTGGACCGCCTCGGAGCCGTCGGCGAGCCTGCGGCGGAACCAGGGGTGGAACCCGAGCGAGGCCCCGGGGCCCGCGCCGTCCCACCCGAGGGTGCAGGTGAGTCGCGAGGCGGTGAGGGCGTAGCGGAGGGTCGCCGTGCCCGCGGCCGGCCACGGATCACCGAGCTCGGCCTCGAAGGCGAGGTCGTCGACCTGCGTCCAGACGGCGTCGCGTCCGAGACCGTGCAGCGCGTTGCCGTCGTCGGCCGTCGGCAACCGGTGCCGGACGCCCCCGTGCTCCACGACGCCGTGGCCGATCCGGCCCGCCCACGGGACCATGGGATAGCTGCCCCGGGTGATGGTGTCGGGCACTCCGGGCACCGGCTGCGTCGCGATGAGCTCCAGCCCGGCCACCGTGAACGAGACGAGCCGCGCCCCGTGGTCGGGATCGATCTCGACCGCGAGCGGCCCCTCGACGGCCCGCACCGTCACGCGTGCGCCTCGAGCATGCCGCGCAGCTCCTTCTTGAGCTCGCCGATCTCGTCGCGCAGACGGGCCGCGACCTCGAACTGCAGGTCGGCCGCGGCGGCGTGCATCTGCTCGCTGAGCTGCTCGATGAGGGCGGCGAGGTCGGCCGACGGCAGGTCCGCCAGCCCGGCGGTGTGCTGTCCGAGCGGCACGGGCGCACCGCGTCGCTTGTGGTCACCCGTGGCCGCGAGCAGGGTGGCGGTGTCCGCGTCCTCGCGCGCGAGCATGTCGGTGATGTCGCCGATCTTCTTGCGCAGCGGCTGCGGATCGACCCCGCGCTCGAGGTTGTAGGCGACCTGCTTCTCACGACGTCGGTTGGTCTCGTCGATCGCCAGCGCCATGGAGTCCGTGATCCGGTCGGCGTACATGATGACCTGGCCGGAGACGTTGCGCGCGGCTCGACCGATCGTCTGGATCAGGGACCGCCCCGACCGCAGGAAGCCCTCCTTGTCCGCGTCGAGGATGGCCACCAGGCTCACCTCGGGCAGGTCGAGTCCCTCGCGCAGGAGGTTGATCCCCACCAGCACGTCGTACTCCCCCATGCGCAGCTCGCGGAGCAGCTCGACGCGACGCAGCGTGTCGACCTCGCTGTGCAGGTAGCGGGTGCGGATGCCGGCCTCGAGGAGGTAGTCGGTGAGGTCCTCGGACATCTTCTTGGTGAGCGTGGTGACGAGGACGCGCTCGTTCTTCTCGACCCGGTCGCGGATCTGCGCGATGAGGTCGTCGATCTGGCCCCGGGTCGGCTTGACGATCACCTCGGGATCCACCAGGCCCGTGGGACGGATGATCTGCTCGACGACCTCGCCGCCGGTCTTCTCCATCTCGTAGGTGCCGGGCGTGGCCGAGAGGTAGACGGTCTGCCCGATGCGCTCCAGGAACTCGCCCCACGTGAGGGGCCGGTTGTCCATGGCACTGGGCAGGCGGAACCCGTGCTCGACGAGCGTGCGCTTGCGCGACATGTCGCCCTCGTACATCGCGCCGATCTGCGGCACGGTCACGTGGGACTCGTCCAGGACCAGGAGGAAGTCCTCGGGGAAGTAGTCGAGCAGGCAGTTCGGCGCCGTACCCGGAGCACGCCCGTCCATGTGGCGCGAGTAGTTCTCGATGCCGGCACACGTACCGACCTGCTGCATCATCTCGATGTCGTAGGTGGTGCGCATGCGCAGCCGCTGCGCCTCCAGCAGGCTGCCCTGGCCCTCGAGCTCGGCCAGCCGCTCGGCCAGCTCGACCTCGATGCTCTCGATCGCCCGCGTCATGACGTCGGGGCCCACGGTGTAGTGCGTCGCGGCCCCGACGTAGAGCTCGGTGTCCTCGCTGAGGACCTCGCCCGTGAGCGGGTGCAGCGTCATGAGCCGCTCGATCTCGTCGCCGAAGAACTCGATCCGGACCGCCATCTCCTGGTAGACGGGGAAGATCTCGAGGGTGTCGCCCTTGACCCGGAACGTGCCGCGCGTGGGTGCGACGTCGTTGCGCACGTACTGCGCCTGGACCAAGGATCGGAGCAGCTCCTCGCGCGGCTTCTCCTCGCCGACCTTGAAGCCGATCATGCGCTCGGTGTACTCCTGCGCCGAGCCGAGGCCGTAGATGCAGGACACCGTGGCGACCACGATGACGTCGCGTCGGGTGAGCAGCGACCAGGTCGCGGAGTGGCGAAGGCGCTCCACCTCCTCGTTGATCGAGGAGTCCTTCTCGATGTAGGTGTCGGTCTGCGGGACGTAGGCTTCGGGCTGGTAGTAGTCGTAGTAGGAGACGAAGTACTCGACCGCGTTGTGGGGCAGCAGCTCGCGCAGCTCGGTGGCGAACTGGGCGGCGAGCGTCTTGTTGGGGAGCATCACGAGCACCGGACGCTGCAGGCGCTCGGTGAGCCATGCGGTGGTGGCGGTCTTGCCGGTGCCGGTGGCGCCCATGAGCACGACGTCCTGCGTGCCCGACTCGATGCGCTCCTGCAGGGCCTGGATCGCGGCCGGCTGGTCGCCGGCGGGCTCGTACTCGGACACGACGGAGAACGGCGCGACCTGACGGCGCAGCGCGGACTTGGGCCTCATGACCTCCACCGTACGACCCGCCACCGACACCGGCGTCGCTCCTGCCGCGGGGCCGTGATCGGCCACACCTAGGATGCATGCATGTCTGCAGCGGAGACGAGCACGGGCGAGACCCACGACGAGGGTGGGACGACCGCCGCCCCCACGGTGGGTGCCCCGCGCGGGCCCCGGTCCCGCACCGAGCAGCGACGTGCCGCGCGCTCGGCGGAGATCGTCGCCGCCACCCGGGCACTCTTCGACGAGCGCGGCGTGCGCGAGGCGCAGATCGAGGACATCGCCAAGGCCGTCGGCATCAACCGGGCGATCATCTACCGGCACTTCTCCAGCAAGGAGGAGCTGTTCGCGGTGACCCTCCTGGGCTACCTGACCGAGCTCGACGAGGCCCTGACGCCGGGTGACGACCCCGACCGCACGGGCCCCCAGCGCCTCGACGCACTCGTGCGGGCGTTCTTCGGCTACGGACTCGAGCACCCGGCCTTCGTCGACTGTGCGCAGACGCTGCTGCGTCGGCGCGGCGTCGAGCTGATGGAAGAGGTCAGCGAGGACGTGATGATCCGGCTCGGCACCGCCATGAGCGCCTGCCTCGGCCACGTGGTACGGGTCCTCGAGACCGGGGACGCCGAGGGCGAGTTCGCCGTGGCCGACCCGAACCTCCTCGCCAACATCCTCTACACGCAGGGCCTCGGTGCCCTGAACCTGGCGCACCTGCAGATCTCCGTCCGCGAGCACATCTCCGGGCTCCCCGTCGTGGACCCGGTCGTGACCGACGACCTCCTCGACCACCTGCTGCGCGGAGCCCTCGCGATGGCGCGAGGCCGCTGACCTGCCTCGTCCCCGCAGGACGCACGCCCGACGCGGAGGACCCCCCACGACAGGACCCCCACGGCTGGGCCGTGGGGGTCCTGTCGTCAGTGCCGGAGGGGTCAGGCGCCCTCGAGGATGGCGACGACGCCCTGGCCACCGGCCGCACAGATCGAGATGAGGCCACGGCTGCCCGGGCCCTTCTCGTGCAGCAGCTTGGCCAGGTTGGCGACGATCCGCGCACCGGTGGCCGCGAAGGGGTGCGCTGCGGCGAGCGAGGATCCCTTCACGTTCAGCCTGCTGCGGTCGATCGAGCCGAGCGGGACGTCCAGGCCCAGACGCTGCTTGCAGAAGTCGGGGTCCTCCCACGCGGCGAGGGTCGAGAGCACCTGGCCGGCGAAGGCCTCGTGGATCTCGTAGTAGTCGAAGTCCTGCAGGGTGAGCCCGTTGCGTGCGAGCATGCGCGGCACGGCGTACGCCGGGGCCATGAGCAGGCCCTCGGCACCGCTCACGTAGTCGACGGCCGCCGTCTCGTAGTCCACGAAGTACGCACGGGGCGTCCAGCCGCGGCGCTGCGCCTCCTCCTCCGAGGCGAGCAGTGCCACGGAGGCACCGTCGGACAGGGGGGTGGAGTTGCCGGCGGTCATGGTCGCCTCGTCGCCGAGCTGCTTGCCGAAGACCGGCTTGAGCTTGGCGAGCTTCTCGACCGTCGAGTCCGGGCGCAGGTGGTTGTCCTTGGTGACGCCGTTGAACGGCGTGACCAGGTCGTCCTGCCAGCCGGCGTCCCACGAGGCGGCGAGGTTCTGGTGCGAGGCCGCCGCGAGCTCGTCCTGCGCCTCGCGGGTGATGCCCCAGGCGTGGGTCGTGATGGCCTGGTGGTCACCCATCGACAGCCCGGTGCGGGGCTCGGCGTTGCGGGGCTGGTCGGGGGCGAGGTAGCCGGGACGGATCTTCGCGATGGCGGCGAGACGGCCCTTGTTGTCCTTGGCGTTGTTGGCCTCGATGAGGATCTTGCGCAGCTTGTCCCCCACGGCCAGCGGGGCGTCGGACGTGGTGTCCGTGCCGCCGGCGATGCCGGACTCGATCTTGCCGAGCGAGATCTTCGCGGCGACCTGGAACGCGGCCTGCAGACCGGTGCCGCACGCCTGCTGGATGTCCTCGGCGGGCGTCTCGGGCGAGAGCTTGGACCCGAGGACCGTCTCGCGCGCCAGGTTGAAGTCTCGGCTGTGCTTGAGCACGGCGCCGGCGACGACCTCGCCGACCTTCTCGCCCTCGAGGTCGTAGCGCTCGACGAGACCGTCGAGGGCTGCCGTGAGCATGTCCTGGTTGGAGACGTTCTGGTAGACCGTGTTCGACCGGGCGAACGGGATCCGGTTGCCGCCGACGACGACGACCTTGCGGACGGTCTGCTCGCTGCCGGAGGCGCCGGCCGCAGCCGTGCTCGTCGCGGCCTTCGTGCCGGCGGCCTTGGTCGCAGCGTTCTTGGCAGCGGGGGCCTTCTTGGCCGGTGACTTCTTCGCGGCCGTCTTCTTCGCGGGGGTGTTCTCCGCCATGGCGCGTGCTCCTTGCGCTTCGGGGTGGGCGAGGTGGTGGTGCGGGTCGTGCGACACCGGGCAGGTGCGTGCGGGACGATGGTGCCACGCGGCAGGGTGAGCCGGCAGCCCGCGAGGGTCCCGGCCAGGGCCGAGACCGTGCGGTGTGCGCCTCACCACGCCCGGTGGACGCGGTTGTCACTCCAAGTTACAGTTCACGTGCGATTCCAGATACCGATGGTATGCGAGAGATAGGACACACACCCTGATGAGCGATCGTTACCAGGACCTGGCCCACAACCCGATCGGCAAGTTCCTCGTGAAGAACCTGGGACTGCCGAACCCTCCGTACCTGGAGCGCTACGACGGCGGCCCGTTGGTCGACGGCACCGTCCTCACCGGCACGGCAAAGGCCGGGACGGTCTCCAAGGCGATCACCGCGGCGCTCAAGGCCGACAAGATCGAGGCCACGGGCGTGCCCGCGCAGGGCAAGCGCTACAAGGGCCTCGTGTTCGACGCGACGGGCATCTCCGACGCCGCCGGGCTGGTCGCGCTCCAGGAGTTCTTCACCCCGGTGCTCCGTCAGCTGCAGGGCTGTGGCCGGATCGTCGTCGTCGGCTCCGTCCCCGAGGACGCCGCCACCGAGGGTGCGCGGGTCGCCCAGCGCGCCCTCGAGGGCTTCACCCGCTCGCTCGCCAAGGAGGTCGGGGCCGGCAGCACCGCGAACCTCGTCTACCTCGCGAAGGGCGCCGAGAAGTCCGTCGCCTCGACGCTCGGCTTCCTGCTCTCCGCCAAGTCCGCCTACGTGTCGGGCCAGGTCGTCCGCATCGGCTCCACCGGCATCACGAAGGTGACCGAGCCGGCCGACCTCCAGAAGCCGCTCGCCGGCAAGGTCGCGCTCGTCACGGGCGCCTCGCGCGGCCTCGGCGAGGCCGACATGCGCACCCTCGCCCGCGACGGAGCCACCGTCATCGGCCTCGACGTCCCGCCGCTCGAGGGTGACCTCAAGGCCCTCGCCGAGGAGCTGGGCGGCGGCTACATCGTGGGTGACATCACCTCGCCCGACGCCCCGGCGACGATCGCCGCCTACGTCAAGGAGAACTACGGCGCGGTCGACGTCGTGGTGCACAACGCCGGCATCACGCGCGACAAGCGCCTGCGCAACATGAAGGCCGAGAACTGGCAGCTGGTGGTCGACATCTCGGTGGGCGCGCCCCAGCGGATCACCGACGAGCTGCTGGCCCAGGGCCTCGTCAACACCGGCGGCACGATCATCGGCATCGCATCGATCGCGGGCATCGCGGGCAACAACGGCCAGACGAACTACGCGTCGGCCAAGGCCGGCGTGATCGGCTGGATCCAGTCGCTCGCCGAGCGGGTCGCCGCCGACGGCATCACGGCCAACGTCGTCGCCCCGGGCTTCATGGAGACCGAGATGGTCAAGACCATCCCGCTCGGCATCCGCGAGGCCGGGCGCCGCATGAACTCGATGTCCCAGGGCGGGCTGCCGGTCGACGTGGCCGAGGCGATCGCCTGGTTCGCCAACCCGGGTTCGGGTGCCGTGAGCGGGAACGTCCTCGGCGTGAACGGCCAGATGCTGCTGGGGGCCTCGTGACCACCAGGCGCTTCGAGGACGCACCGTCCACGCTGCCCCTCATGCTGAAGGCCGCCCTGCCGGCCCTGCCCCTCGTGGGCTCGCTGCCGGGGGTCAAGCACGCGTCGGGCGCGGTGCCCGACCTCGTGCTGGAGCGCTCCGGCGTCGGCACGGACCCGGCGCACCTCGAGCGCTACCTCGACGTGTGCGGCTTCCCGCACGTCGAGCACCTGCCCGCCACGTACCCGCACATGGCGGCGTTCGGCCTGCACATGGCACTCATGACGGACACCGCGTTCCCCTTCGCCCCCATGGGTCTGGTGCACCTGCGGAACCGCATCACGCAGCACCGTCCCATCGGCGCCGACGAGGTGTTCGACGTGTCCGTGCGGGCCGCCGACCTGCGACCGCACCCGAAGGGACGACTCGTCGACCTCCTCACGGCCGTCACGATCGACGGCGAGCTCGTGTGGGACGAGGTCACGACGCTCTTCTCGCGTGGTCGTGGCGGAGCGCCGGAGACGTCGCCCGCGCCCCTGGAGGGCGTGGAGGCACCCCGGGGCGTCGTCCACTGGCGGCTCGCCGGTGACCTGGGCCGGCGCTACGGCGCGGTGTCCGGCGACCGCAACCCCATCCACCTGTACCCCGTCACCGCGAAGGCGTTCGGCTTCCCGAGCAACATCGCGCACGGCATGTGGACGAAGGCCCGCAGCCTGGCGGCCCTGCAGAACCGGCTCCCCGACGCGTTCAGCGTCGACGTGGAGTTCAAGAAGCCGGTGCTCCTGCCCACGACCGTGGTGTTCGGGTCGACGACCGGCGACGACGGCACCGACTTCGGGGTCCGTGCGCAGAAGAAGGACTCGACGCACCTGGTCGGACGCATCACCCCGTCCTGAGCGACGGACCGGGCAGTGACGTGACGGGCGTCTCCTCGTTGGACCTCCTGGACCCCAGGAGGAGCCCACCATGACCCGTCGCACCACACGTCGTCCCCTCGCCGTCGTCGCGGCCGCCCTGGCCGCGACGACGGCGGTCGCGCTCGCGAGCGTCCCTGCCTCCGCGGCGGCACCCTCGCCCGCCTCCGGTGCACCTGCCTGGTCGGTGGCCGCGGCAGCGGGACCCGCACAGGCCGCGGGTGCGTGGTCGCCACGTCCCGAGCAGTACCCGACGACCACCACCGAGCGTGACCTGGCGATCCCGATGTCCGACGGGACCGTCCTGAGGGGCAACCTCATGCGGCCGGTCGACGCAGCCGGACGCGTCGAGACCCGTCGACTGCCGGTGGTCGTCACCATCACCGCGTACAACAAGAACGTGCAGGACCAGGCCGGCGGGCTGGGGGGCGGCGACGGCTCCTACCTGGTCAAGCGCGGGTACCTGCAGCTGACCGTCGACGCCCGCGGGACGGGCAGCTCGGCCGGGACCTGGTGCGCCTTCTGCTCGCGGGAGGGCAAGGACTTCGGCGAGGTCATGACCTGGGCCGCGAAGCAGTCCTGGTCGAACGGCAGCACCGCCATGCGAGGGCCCTCCTACATGGGCATCGCGCAGATGTTCGCGGCCGCCGACCGACCGGCCGGCCTCAAGGCGATCTTCCCGCAGGTCCCGGGCGCCGACGTGTACCGCGACGTGGTCGCCTCAGGCGGCGCGCTCGACGTCGGGTTCATCCCGCTGTGGATCGGTCTCGTCAACGGCACCGCGATCATCCCGCCCTACCTCTCCGCCACCGACCCGGCCGGAGGCCTCGGGACCCTCGTCACCCACCTGCTCGGCAACGGCGCCTTCAGCCTCGACCTCCTCGTCAGTGCCCTCGGCGGCGGTGAGCCCGCCTACGACGGCGCGTTCTACACGCAGCGCTCCCCCATCGAGGTGGTCTCGAGGATCACCACGCCCACGTTCCTGGTGGCCGGTGAGTACGACCTCTTCCAGCGTGGGACTCCCCTGCTCTACGAGAACCTCCAGCGTCGAGGCGTGCCCACCAAGATGATCGTCGGCCCGTGGGACCACCTCCAGGCCTCCGGCGGCCAGGGCCTCGAGTCGGCCGGCTACGGCAACCTCGGCGAGCTCCAGCTCCGGTGGTTCGACCACTACGTCAAGAAGCTGCCGAACCAGCGGCTCTCCGACATCGCCGGGCTCAGCTACTTCGAGCAGGGCAGCGGACGCTGGGTCCGTGGCACGGAGTGGATGCCGTCGAGCCTCACGCCGCGCACGTTCCGCCTCAGCGGGACCGCCCGGACCGCCGGGTCGGCCGGAGGCCTGACCACGGGGACGCCGACCGCCGGCCGGACGACCGTGCCCGCCATCCCCGTCCAGGGGCTGTGCAGCCGGTCCACCAACCAGTGGACGGCCGGCGTCGTCGGACTGGTGATGCCCGACCTGCCCTGCTTCACGAACAACCAGTTCAACGACACCCTCGGGCCGGTCTTCGAGACCGCACCGCTGACCTCCGACGTCGTCGTGCACGGCCCGCTCAACGCCCGGCTGTACACGTCGACGCCGACGGGCGACGGGATGCTCTCGGTCACGGTCTCCGACGTGGCGCCCGACGGGACCGTCTCACGGCTCACCGGCGGCTGGCAGGTCGTGTCCCACCGGGCCCTCGACACGACGCGTTCCCGCTACGTCCGCGGCACCCTGGTCCAGCCTCACCACCCGTTCACGAAGCAGGCCCAGGCGCCCCTGGCCGCCGGCACCGTCGCCCCGGTCGACGTGGAGGTGTTCCCCACGCGCGCCCGACTGGCCAAGGGGCACCGCCTGCGGGTCTCGGTGCAGGGGTTCGACGTGCCGCACCTGCTGCCGACACTGGGCTCCCTGCTGCCCTCGCTGGCCCCGATGACCGTCCACACGGGCCCGCAGCACCCGTCGGCGCTGACCTTCGGGACCCCCTGAGCGGCGGTCCGCTCAGGAGCGACGGCGACGGATCAGGCCCTCCTGGGCCACGGTGGCCACCAGCGTGCCGTCCTCGGTGAACACGCGGGCCGTGCTGAGCCCGCGCGCGCCGGAGGCGGACGGCGACGTCTGGTCGTACAGCAGCCACTGGTCGGCACGGATGGGCCGGTGGAACCAGATGGTGTGGTCGAGCGAGGCCGGGACGACCTCCGGGGATCCGATGAACTGTCCATGCGGGATCAGCGCGACGCCGAGGAGGCTGAAGTCGCTGATGTAGACGAAGGCCGCCGTGTTGACGATGCGCGAGTCCGGGAGCGTGCCGTCGGCGCGGAACCAGAGTCGTTGGACCGCGGGGACGCTCTGCCGGGTCGGGTCGTCCTCCGGTCGGTTGTCGCCGATGTAGCGCAGGTCGAAGGACGACCACTCCCGCTTCCAGGTGTCGACCTCGTCCGGACGGACGGCACGGATCACCTCGAGCAGCGGTGTGGAGTCCGCCGGCGCGGGGACCGTGGGCATGACGTCCTGGTGGTCCCAGCCCTCCTCGGCCTTCTGGAACGAGGCGGTCATGTAGAAGATGGTCTCGCCGTGCTGGCGTGCGGCCACCCGGCGCGTGGTGAAGGAGCCTCCGTCGCGGACGTTCTCGACGTCGTACACGATCGGGATCGACGGGTCGCCGCCGAGCAGGAAGTAGGCGTGCAGGGAGTGGATGTAGCGGTCCTCGGGGACCGTCAGCTGCGCGGCCGTGACCGCCTGCGCGGCCACCTGACCACCGAAGACGCGGGTGAGGCTCGATCCTTCCGGCTGCCCGCCCCGATAGAGGCCGACCTCCAGGGGTTCGAGGTCCAGGAGGGTCACGAGCTGGTCCAGTGAGGCGGGCACGCCGAGATCGTATCGACTCGAGGCCTCACCGACGCCACGACCCGACGCGACGGCCTCGCCGCAGCGGCGACCCGGCGTCCAGGCACATCACCTAGAGTTCACACAGATGTCCGTCGCTCCCGCTCCCGCGCGCCACCCCGTCCCGCAGCTCGTCCGCACCCTGGACCTCGTCGCGAAGGCTGCCCTCGTGCTGCTCCTGGCGCTGGCCATGTCCGCGCCGGACCTCGGCAACATGGCCGACAAGGCGGCCGGTCTTCGAGCCGTCGCCTACCCGCTGCTCTCGTTCACCGTCCCGGTGGTCTGGTGGATCTTCTGGCGCGAGCGTCGTCCGTTCCCCTGGGCGGCCGACCTCATGGTCACCATCACCTGCTTCACCGACGTCCTCGGCAACCGGCTCGACCTCTACGACCGCATCGTCTGGTTCGACGACTGGATGCACTTCATGAACACCGGCCTCCTCGCGGCTGCGTTCATCCTGCTCACGCTGCCCCGCACGGCCACCTTCGGCGCCACCTTCGAGCGGTCGCTCGCCTTCGGGGTGCCGGCTGCGGTGTTCTGGGAGATCGCGGAGTACTTCGCCTTCATCAGTCGGTCCAGCGAGCGCCGGAGCGCCTACGGGGACACGCTCGCGGACCTCGCGCTGGGCTCCGTCGGCTGCGTCGTCGCCGCGATCGTCGTCCACGGACTCCGGGGGCGCGGTCGGCGCTCGGGGCCCACCGGCCTCCTGAGCACGCATCCCGTGCCGGCAGCCGACGCAGGCGGCACCTGAGCCGGAGCCGGAGCCGGGCCGACCCTCGTGGTCGGCCTATCCCTCGTCGTTCTTGCGCTGCCGCGCCAGGAACTGCTCGAACTGGTCGGCCAGCTCCTCGCCGCTCGGGATCGAGTCGTCGTCGGCGAGCAGCGACTGGGCCGCTCCACGGGTGAAGGCGTCGTACTGCTCCTCCAGCCCCGAGAGCACCTCGGCGCCGCCCTGCTCGGCGATCTGCCGCTCGATGTCGGCCACCGTGGCGCCCTGCACCGCGCGGATCGGGTCGAGGTCGAGGTCGAGCCCGGTGCGGTCGACGACCGCCTCGAGCAGCGCCAGCGCGGCCGGCGGGTAGTCGACCTGGGTGAGGTAGTGCGGGACGTGGACCACGTAGCCGGCGCTGTCGATGTCGCGCTGCGTCAGCCGGTACTCCAGGAGCGACTGGGCGGACGACGGCACGCGCACCTCGGCCTGCCACAGGTTCTTGCGGTCGACGAGCTCCGGTCGCGAGCCGTGGGCCGTGATCATGGGCGGCCGCGTGTGCGGGACGCCCATCGGCACGGCACCCAGGCCCAGGGTCAGGCTGACGTCGAGGTCCTCGACGACCTCCTGCACGCCGTCGACGAAGGACTCCCAGCGGAAGTCCGGCTCGGGACCGGCGAGCACCAGGTACGGCGTGCCGGAGCGGTCGTGCTCGCGCACGATGTCGAGGCGCGGCTCGTCGTAGTCGACGTAGTGGTCCTGCCGGAACGTGATCATGGGCCGACGGGCACGGTAGTCGTAGAGCTCGTCGACGTCGAAGCTGCGCACCACCTCGCCCCGCCCGCTCACGAGGTGCTCGGCCGCGATCCGCGAGGCCCCACCCGCCGTCAGGAAGCCGTCGAGGGCATGGATGAGGACCGGTCCGTCGCCACGCGGCGTCGGGTCCTGGGATTCGGGGTCACGTCGAGAGGGCCACTTCATGGTCAAGGCCTCACGGCTCGAGATTGTTCCCGACGACCCGCTGCCAGGCGGCACGGGTGTCGGCGGCCACGGCATCGGGCGTGAGCCCGAGGCGCTCGAGGATCACCGGGCGCTTGGCGTGGTCGAGGAACTCCTGCGCGACACCGTGCACGCGGACCGGCACGTCGCTCTCGACGTCGCGCAGCGCCTGCGTGAACGCGGCACCCACACCGCCGATGCGACCGTTGTCCTCGATGGTGACCACGAGGCGGTGGGACGCCGCGAGCGCGACGACGGCCGGGTCGAACGGCTTGACCCAGCGGGGGTCGACGACCGTGACGCCGAGTCCTTCGGCGGACAGCCTCTCGGCGGCTCCGAGGCCCACGGGCACCATGGATCCCGCAGCGAGGACGAGCACGTCGTCGGACTCCCCGCGCGCGAGGACGTCGGCGGTGCCGACCGTGTCGATCGCGTCGACGTCGGCGGGCACGGCGCCCTTGGCGAAGCGGACCACCGTGGGGGCGTCGTCGACGGCCACGGCCTCGCGCAGCAGCTCGCGCAGCCGCGTGCCGTCGCGGGGCGCGGCGAGCCGCAGGCCCGGGACGATCTGCAGCATCGACATGTCCCACATGCCGTTGTGGCTGGCGCCGTCGTCACCGGTGACCCCGGCCCGGTCGAGCACGAAGGTCACGCCGCAGCGGTGCAGGGCGACGTCGAGGAGCACCTGGTCGAAGGCGCGGTTGAGGAACGTGGCGTAGACGGCCACCACCGGGTGGAGGCCCGCCATGGCCATGCCGGCCGCGCTGGTGGCGGCGTGCTGCTCGGCGATGCCGACGTCGAACACCCGGTCGGGGAACTTGTCGGCGAAGGCGTCGAGGCCGACGGGGTAGAGCATGGCCGCCGTGATGCCGACGACGTCGGGGCGTTCGTCGGCGATCCGCACGACCTCGTCCCGGAACACCGAGGTCCAGCCCGCGGGGGCGACGGAGACCGCGTCGCCGGTCTCACGGTCGAAGGGCGGGGCCTGGTGCATCTGGTCGTTCTCGTTGGCCACCGCGATGTCGTAGCCCTGCCCCTTGGTCGTGAGCACGTGCACGAGGACCGGCCCGCCGAACCGCTTGGCCAGCGTGAGGGCCTGCTCGAGCGCCGCGCGGTCGTGACCGTCGACCGGACCGACGTACTTGAGGCCGAGATCCTCGAACATGCCCTGGGGCGCGAGGGCGTCCTTGACGCCCTTCTTGATGGCGTGCAGGGCGCCGTACGCCGCAGGTCCGACCGGTCCGCCGCGGTTGAGCCGGTCGCGGATGGCGCTGAGGGCAGGCTCGTAGCGCGGGTTGGTCCGGATGTCGGTGAGCCGGTTGGCGAGGCCGCCGACCGTGGGCTGGTACGACCGGCCGTTGTCGTTGACCACGATGACGAGGCGCCGGTCCTGAGAGGCGGCGATGTTGTTGATCGCCTCCCAGGCCATGCCGCCGGTCATGGCGCCGTCGCCGATGACGGCCACCACGTGGTCGTCGCGGCCGAGGACCTGGTTGGCCCGCGCCATGCCCTCGGCGTAGGAGAGGCTCGTGGACGCGTGCGAGTTCTCGACCCAGTCGTGCTCGGACTCGCCGCGGCAGGGGTAGCCCGACAGGCCACCCTCCTGGCGCAGCGTGTCGAAGTCGCCGGCGCGCCCCGTGACCATCTTGTGCACGTAGGCCTGGTGCCCGGTGTCCCAGACGACACGGTCGCGCGGGGACTCGAAGACGCGATGGATGGCGAGGGTCAGCTCGACCACGCCGAGGTTGGGTCCGAGGTGACCGGCGTGCGCGGCGACCGCGTCGATCGTCCGCTCGCGGATCTCGTGCGCGAGGGTCTCCAGCTCGGCGTCGGACAGGGCCCGCAGGTCCGCGGGGCCGGTGATCTGGTCGAGCAACGCCATTCGGTCAGTCTAGCGATCCCGTCCCACCCCCGCCGTCTGCCTCCGCTCAGGTCCGGTAGCGACCCCGCACGTGCGTCAGGGCCTCCCCGTCCCGCAGGTCGACGTGCTCGACGGTGCCGGCGAGCAGCAGCCCCCAGCCCTCGCGACGCGGCTCGGTCGCGTCCAGGCGCACCCCCACCCAGCCGACGGCGTCGGCGAGCCGCGGGCCCCAGGGGCCGTCGTCCCAGGCCCCGAGGGTGAACGGTCCTCCCGGGGCCGGTGCGGTCCCTGCGAACGCGTCGGCGAGGAAGGCGTGGTCGGGCCCGAGCACGTTCACGACCACCGTGGTCGGCCGCGCGTCCCAGAGCGTCGACTCCTCGTCCACGAGGGCCAGGACCCTGGGCGGATCGCCGGCGGCGAGCAGCAGCGAGGAGACGGTGAGGCCGACGCGCGCCCGCCCCTCCCCTGCCGCCCACACCGTCACGGCGGCGGGCAGGCGTCCGCGCAGACGACGGAATCCGTCCCGGTCACCCTCGGGGGACGCGAAGGGGTGCTCGTCGTGGATCGTCACCTCGCCAGCCTAGGCCCGCCACCTCGTCCCCCACCGCGTGAGCCGTCGCCTCAGTCCGGCCGGTCCGTCTCCCGCTCGATCGTCTCGCGCGTGTCCTGCTCGGCCGACCTCCCGGCGAACGTCCGGGCTCCGGGCACACCGCGGTCCTGCACGAGGTTCAGCCCGGGGACCCGGTCCTCGACCACGAAGGTCGCCCTGGTGAAGGCCTCGGCCCCCGGCGCCCGGACCTGGGCGAGGCAGCGGAACTCCGCCGTCATGTCCTCGGGCGTGATCCTGGTCCTGACGTACCCGCGGAGGTTGTTCTGGAGGCGCAGGTGCGGGTTCCACCGCAGCCAGGCGTGCCCGTCCACGGGGCCGTCCGCCCCGTTGCCGCCCGAGGTGACCGACGAGCACACCAGCTCGGTCCCGACGCTGCGCGTGGTGGGGTCGTCGTAGTCGAGCTTGAGCTCGCCGGCCCAGTGCGCGTGCACGTCCCCGGTGAGCACGACCGGGTTGCGCACGCCGGCGTCGACCCAGCCGCGGGTGATCCGGTCGCGTGAGGCCCTGTAGCCGTCCCACGCGTCCATCGAGACGGTCTTGACCGGCCCGTCGGTGCTGTCGCGCTGGGCGAAGAAGACCTGCTGGCCGATCACGTCCCACCGGGCCCGCGACCTGCGGAAGCCGTCGAGGAGCCACCGTTCCTGGGCCGGGCCCACGATCGTGCGGTTCGGGTCGACCGCGGCCGGGCAGTCGGCCCGGCAGCCGTCGCCGCACCCCTGGTCGTCGCGGAACTGCCGGGTGTCGAGCATGTGGAACGACGCGAGCCTGCCCCAGTGCAGACGCCGGAAGAGCTGCAGGTGGTCCCCGCGCGGGATCGAGGAGCGTCGCAGCGGCATGTTCTCGTAGTAGGCACGGAACGCGGCTGCACGCCGGGCGGCGAACCCGGGCGTCTCGAGCGGGTCCTCCGGGGTCCCACCCGCCCAGTTGTTGTCGACCTCGTGGTCGTCCCACACGACGAGCCAGGGTGCGGCGGCGTGCGCGGCCTGCAGGTCGGCGTCGGCCTTGTACTGCGCGTGGCGCTGGCGGTAGGAGGCGAGGTCGACCGTCTCGGGCCCCTCGTGGTTGCGCACGTTCCCACCCGGGGCCACGTAGTCGTTCGCGGTGTACTCGTAGAGGTAGTCGCCGAGGTGCAGGACCAGGTCGGGCCGGTCCTCGGCCAGACGTCGGTACGCGGTGAAGAACCCGTGCTCGTACTGGGCGCACGACGCGAACGCCATGCTGAGCGACGTCGGCATGCTGCCGGCTGCGGGCGACGTCGTGGTCCGTCCGACGGTCGAGACGTGGCGCCCCGCACGGAACCGGTACCAGTGCTCACGGCCGGGGTCGAGGCCGTCGACCTCGACGTGCACGCTGTGCGCGTCACGCGGCAGGGCCGTCACGCTGCCCCTGCGCAGCACGCGGCGGAACCCCTCGTCGGCGGCGACCTGCCATGTCACCTCGACCGGACGCGGGGGCATCCCGCCGAGCCCGTCGGCTGCCGTCGGGTCGAGCGCGAGGCGGGTCCAGAGCACGAACCCGTCGGGAACCGGGTCGCCCGACGCGACGCCGAGCGTGAACGGGGTGCGACGCAGCGCGACGGCGTGGGCTCGGCGGTCGACGGCGGCCCCCGAGGCCGTCGTCGGTCGCACGGCGACGGCGGCGGCGCCGAGCGCCAGGCCACTGCCCAGGAGCCGACGCCGGGAGGCGGCGGCGGTGGGACCGGTCGGGTCGGTCGGAGGGCCGGCCTCCGAGACAGGAACGGATGGACGAGAGGTGGAGAGGGTCACGCCGCTCATCGCAACGGCACCGGGTGAACGCCGTTCGACACGGAGGGAAGCGTCGGTGGTCGGAACGGCGTCGTGACCTGGGACACGTCCGCGCTTGACTTTGTTCGGACACTGAACGAATAATCGGGACATGCCCCTCGTGCTTGGCGTCGACTCCTCGACGCAGTCCACCAAGGCGCTGCTCGTCGACGCCGACGACGGCACCGTCGTCGAGTCGCGCACCGCCCGGCACCCCGAGGGCTCGAGCGTCGATCCCCGCGCCTGGCTGGCGGCCTTCGACGAGGCCGCCGGGCCCCTGCTGCCGCGGGCGGCAGCGCTGGCCGTCGGTGGACAGCAGCACGGCATGGTGGCGCTCGACGCCGACGACCTCCCGGTGCACGACGCCCTGCTCTGGAACGACACCCGCTCCGCCGGCGCCGCGGCGGACCTCGTCGAGGAGATGGGCGGCCCCGCCGCGTGCGCGGAGGCCGTGGGCAGCGTGCTCGTGGCCTCCTTCACCATCACCAAGCTGCGCTGGCTCCGCGACCACCGGCCCGACGCCGCACGGCGGACCGTCCGCGTGATGCTGCCGCACGACTACGTGACCTGGCACGCCTCGGGTCAGCGGGCCGAGCCCGTGACCGATCGCGGCGACGCCTCCGGCACGGGCTACTACTCCGCCGTCGACGACGCGTACCGGGCCGACCTGCTGGAGCTGGCGCTCGGCCGCGTCCCGCACGTGCCGCGGGTCGCCCAGCCGGCGGAGCAGGTGACGACGACCGCCGACGGGTGCGTCGTCGCCGCAGGCACCGGGGACAACATGGCCGCGGCCCTCGGTCTCGGACTGGTGGCCGGCGACGTGTCGCTGTCGATCGGCACCTCCGGGGTCGCCTCGGCGGTCAGCGAGAAGCCCGTCGCCGACGCGACCGGCGTCGTCACCGGCTTCGCCGACGCGACCGGCCGGTACCTCCCCATGGCCACCACCATGAACGCCGCGCGCATCCTCGACCTGCACGCGAGGCTTCTCGGGGTCGACCACGACGGCCTCGCGGACCTGGCCCTCGCCGCACCGGCCGGCGCCCACGGGCTCACGGTCAGCCCCTACTACGCCGGCGAGCGCAGTCCGAACCGTCCGGACGCCACCGGCACCTGGGCCGGACTGACCCCCTCGACGAGCCGCGAGGACGTCGCACGGGCAGCGGTCGAGGCCCTGCTCTGCTCGCTCGCCGACGCCCTCGAGGCGGTCGCCCAGGGCTTCGACAGCCCCGGCACCGTCGAGCGGGTGCTGATGATCGGTGGTGGCGCGCGGAACCGCGCCGTCCAGGCCCTGGCGCCGGCCGTGCTCGGCCGAGCGGTCACGCTCCCGGGCGACGCGGAGTACGTCGCCCTCGGCGCGGCCCGACAGGCCGCCTGGTCGCTCTCCGGTTCCGCCGAGCCGCCGGTGTGGGCGCTGCCCGAGAGCCGCGTGCTCGAGGCCGCCCCCCTCCCCCACGTCCGTGACGCCTACGCCTCGTTGCGCGAGCTCACGGCGCCCTGGACCACCTGACCTCCCCTTACACGACCGACCACCCGAACCCCTCGAAAGGCCTGACATGACCGTCCCCACCCCCGTCCCCACCGACAAGTTCTCCTTCGGCATCTGGACGGTGCAGTACGCCGGCCGCGACCCCTTCGGCGAGCCCACCCGCGCGGCGATGGACCCGGTCCACGCGCTGGAGAAGCTGGCCGAGCTCGGCGCCTACGGCGTCAACTTCCACGACGACGACGTGGTGCCCTTCGGCTCCTCGGAGTCCGAGCGCGACGCGATCCTCGACCGGTTCCGCAAGGGCCTGGCCGAGACCGGGCTCGCCGTCACGACCGCGACCACCAATCTCTTCGGCCACCCCGTCTTCAAGGACGGCGGCTTCACCTCCAACGACCGCGCCGTTCGCCGGTTCGCCCTGCGCAAGGTCATGCGCAACATCGACCTGGCCGCCGAGCTGGGCGCCCAGGTGTACGTCTGCTGGGGCGGGCGCGAGGGCGCCGAGAGCGGTGCCGCCAAGGACGTGCAGGCGGCACTCTCGCGCTACAAGGAGGGCTTCGACCTGCTGGGCCAGTACGTCGTGGACCAGGGCTACGACCTGAAGTTCGCCATCGAGCCCAAGCCCAACGAGCCCCGCGGCGACATCCTGCTCCCCACCATCGGGCACGCGCTCGCCTTCATCGACAGCCTCGAGCGCCCCGAGATGGTCGGCGTCAACCCCGAGATCGGGCACGAGGAGATGGCCGGGCTCAACGCGGCCCACGGCTACGCCCAGGCGCTGTGGCACGGGAAGCTGTTCCACATCGACCTCAACGGCCAGTCGGGTCCGCGCTACGACCAGGACTTCCGCTTCGGCGCCGGCAACGCGCGTGGCGCGTTCTGGATCGTCGACACCCTCCTGCAGGGCGGGTACGACGGGCCGGTGCACTTCGACTTCAAGACCCCGCGCACGGAGGACGAGGACGGCGTGTGGACGGCGGCTGCCGCCTGCATGACCAACTACCTCGTGCTGCGCGAGAAGGCCCTGGCCTTCCGTGCCGACCCCGAGGTCCAGGAGGCGCTCGGCGCAGCGCGCGTGCCCGAGCTCTCCGAGCCGACGCTGGCCGCCGGCGAGACCTGGGCCGACCTGCAGGCCGAGACCGGCGAGGACCCCGAGGTCCTCGGCGCCCGCGGCATGGCCTTCGAGCACCTCGACCAGCTCGCGCTCGAGCACCTGTACGGGGTGCGCTGAGCATGCCCCCGGCCGCCCCCGACCAGCTGCGCCGGGCCAACACGGCGCTCGTCGTCCGCACGCTGCGCGACGCCGGCCCGAGCAGCCGCACGTCGCTGGCCCGACGCACCGGTCTGGCCAAGGCCACGGTCGGGGCGATCGTCGGGGAGCTGTCGGAGCGGGCGGTGGTCGTCGAGGGAGACGCGTCGTCGCAGGGCCGGGGCCGACCGTCCCGCCCGGTGGAGCTCGCGGCGGGCTCCGTGCTCGGCCTGGGCCTCGAGGTCAACGTCGACTACGTGGCCGCCGCACTCGTCGACCTCGCTGCCACGCGGGTCCTCACCACGACGCGCCAGGTGTCCGACGGTGCCGACGCGCTCGAGACACTGGTCGAGCTCGCCCTCGAGGTCGCCGACCAGGCCCCCGGGCGCATCGTCGGCGCACACCTCGCCGTGCCGGGGCTGGTGGAGCGCGACCACGCCACGGTCGCGCTCGCGCCGAACCTCGGCTGGACGGGCACCCGGCCCGGTGACGTGCTCGCCGAGGCGCTGGGCGTCACCGTCCTGGTGGACAACGACGCCAACCTCGCCGCGGTGGCCGAGTCGACGCACGGTGCCGCCCAGCAGTCCGTCTCGACGCTGTACATCACCGGGACCGTCGGCATCGGCGCCGGCATCGTGCAGGACGGCCGCCTGGTGAGGGGGTCGGGATTCGCCGGTGAGGTGGGCCACATGCCGATCGGCGACCTCGGCCGCCGCTGCGCCTGCGGTCGGCAGGGGTGCTGGGAGACCACCGTGGGACTGCGTGCCGCGCTCGCCGCCGTCGGGATGCGAGCCTCGGGCACTCCGATGGAACGTGCGGCGAAGGTGGCGGCGAGGGCCGAGACCGACGCCGACGTGGCGACCGCGCTGGACGTGCTCGGCGCGCAGCTCGGTCACGGACTGGCCACCCTGTGCACGGTCCTGGACCCCGAGGTGATCGTCCTCGGTGGCTACTTCCAGCCGCTGGCCCCGTGGATTCTGCGCAGCGCGCAGGACGTGGTGCACCGACGGCTGCCCGCAGCCCACCACCAGCGCCCGGACGTCCGGGTCGGCACGCTCGGGATCGAGGCCGCCGCCCTGGGCGCGGCCGAGCAGGCCCTCACCGACGTGCTCGAGGGCTCCGTTGCGCTCTGAGGACCCGCCGGTCGTGTCGTGCTCAGGCGACGCTGAGCGCTGACTCGACGTCGACCTGCGCTGCCGCCAGGCAGGTGACGGGGTCCGCGAGCAGCCGCTCGAAGGCCGTCTCGGCCGCACCGACGAGCACGGCGTCGGCGCCGAGTCCCGGCAGCTCGATCCGCACCAGCTCGCGCGGCGCCACGAGGGCGGTGTCGTGCAGCGTGCGGTCGACCTCGTCCTGCACGTGCGGGTACAGCGAGCGCAGGAAGCCGCCGAGGACGACGACCCGCGGGTTGAGCAGGTTGACGGCGTTCGCGAGCCCACGGCCGAGGAGCCGACCGACCTCCCGCAGGTCGTCGTCGACCTCCTGCAGCCCGTCGAGCATCTCCCCCAGGGACCCGACCCGGTCCGGCGGGCAGCCGATCGCCTCGGCGATCGCGTGCGCGCCGACCTGGGTCTCCCAGCACCCTCGGTTGCCGCAGTGGCACTCCCGGCCGGCGGGGTCGAGGGACATGTGCCCGATCTCCCCGGCGTACCCACCCGCACCCACCAGTCGATGGCCGTCGACGATGACGCCCGCACCGACGCCGACCTCGCCGGACAGGTAGACGAGGTCGGCCACGTCGACCCCGGCACCCCGCAGGTGCTCGGAGAACGCACCGAGGTCGGCGTCGTTGCCGAGCTCCACCGGAGCGATGTCGCCCAGACGGTCCGACATGATCGCGCTGAAGGGCACGTCCCTCCAGCCGAGGTTGGGGGCCAGCCGGACGAGACCGTCCGAGCGTCGCACGACGCCCGGCACGGCCATCCCGACGCCGACCAGCGCACTGCCCGGTGAGGCGTCGCGCACGACCAGCCGCAGCATGGCCATGACCGCGTCGGCCACCGCGTGCGGGTCGCGCGACGCGGGGATCGGACCCGTGGCCCTGGCCAGGATCGCGCCGCCCAGGCCGACCCGCGCGACGGTGAGTCCGTCGACGCGGACGTCGACCGCGAGCACGTGCGCGCCGTCCTGGGTCGGCACGACGTCCGGCGACGGGCGCCCGGCGCTGCTGCGCACCGCCTCCGACCTGACCTGCTCGGCCAGTCCGAGCCCCTGGAGCTCGGTGACCAGCCCGGCGATGGTGCTCCGGTTGAGCCCCATCGCGGACGTCAGGTCGGACCGGGAGACCCGGCCCAGCAGGTGCACGTGGCCCAGGAGCGTGCCCAGGTTGTGGCGCCGGACGGCCTCCTGGTTGGTGCCCGCCCCGGACCGCGCGCTCGTCTGCACGACCGGCTCAGCTCACGCCGGACGCCGAGCGGCGCCGGCGGGACACCGCGTCGACCGCTGCGGCGAGCAGGAGCACCGCGCCGGTGACGACGTAGTTGATCCAGCTGGCCTGGTTGAGCAGGCCCAGTCCGTTGATGATCGTCGCGATGACCACGCCGCCGATGACCCCGTCGCGGGCCTTGCCCTTGCCGCCGAACAGGCTGGTGCCACCGATGACGGCCGCACCCACGGCGTAGAGCAGCGTGTTGCCCGCACCGGAGGAGGGCGACACCTTGCCGGCGTAGGACGCGGCGAGGATGCCGCTGATCACGGCGGTCGACGTGCAGAGGACGAAGACGGAGATGCGGATCTTGTCGACGTCGATGCCGGCCCGTCGGGCCGCCTCGCGGTTGCCGCCCACCGCGTAGACGTGGCGCCCGTAGCGCGTGCGGCTCAGCACGAAGGTGAAGATCACCAGCAGCACGCCGACGAGCAGCAGCACGTAGGGCACGCCCTGGATCGGGAAGTTGGGGTTGCGGCTGCGGTTCAGGCTCAGCAGCGCTGTGAGACCGAGCACCACGACGCCCATGCCGGCGATCTTGACGAGCAGCAGGCTCAGCGGCTGGTGCGCGAGACCGCGGCTCACCTGGGTGCGGTAGCGCAGCAGCGTGAGCGCGGCGAAGGCGAGGACCGCGATGACCGCGATCGTCCACCCGGCGACCACCGGCATGTTCTTGATGGTCAGGCCGCGCAGGACGGGGTCGGCGACGCGCACCGACCCGCCCTGGCCGATGAGCTTGAGGGTCAGGCCCTGCAGCGCCAGGAAGAACGCCAGGGTCACGACGAAGCTGGGGATGCCCAGCTTGGCCACGAGGGCGCCGATCAGGGTGCCGAGCACGGCACCGAAGACCAGTCCGCCGACGACCGCCAGGTACCACGGGAGCCCGTGGTCGACGATGGCGAGCGCCGCGATCGCGGCACCGGCGCCGCCGGCGACACCGGCGGACAGGTCGATGTCGCCGAGCAGCAGCACGGGCACCAGCCCCATCGCGAGCACGCAGATGGCACCCGACTGGGTGATGAGGTTGGCGATGTTCAGGGCCGTCAGGAAGGTGTCGCTGGCGGCGCTGAAGACGATGAACAGGATGATGAGCCCGAGGGCCGCCGGCAGGGCGCCCATCTCGCCGCCGCGCAGGCGGTTGAGGTAGGCCTGCCAGGCGTCGCCGAGCGTGGCCGCCTGGCGGGCGTCGATCGCGAAGTCGGTCTCGGCCAGACCGCTGCCGCCCTTCGAGGACGGATCGGTGGGGGTGGTGGTCATGATGCCTCTCCGACGGACGTGAGACCGAGGTCGCCCGAGCGACCTGCGGTGATGAGCTCGACGACCTGGGTGTTGGTGACGTCCTTCGTGGCCACGTCGGCGGCCACACGGCCCAGGTACAGGGCGGTGATGCGGTCGGCGACCTCGAAGACGTCGACCATGTTGTGCGAGATGAGGACGACGCCGAGGCCCTGGTCGGCCAGGCGGCGCACGAGGTCGAGGACCTGACGGGTCTGCGCGACGCCGAGGGCGGCCGTCGGCTCGTCGAGCAGCACGACCTTGGAGTTCCAGAGCACCGACTTCGCGATGGCGACGGTCTGGCGCTGGCCGCCCGAGAGGCTGGCGACGCTCTGGCGCACCGACTTGACGGTGCGCACCGAGAGCGACGCGAGGGTCTCGCGGGCCCGAGCCTCCATGGTCGCCTCGTCGAGGGCCGGACCCTTCATGAGCTCGCGGCCGAGGAAGAGGTTCTCGACGATGTCGAGGTTGTCGCAGAGGGCGAGGTCCTGGTAGACGACCTCGATGCCGAGGGCCGAGGCGTCGCGGGGGCCGTGGATGTCGACGGGCTCGCCCTCGAAGTAGCGCTGGCCCGAGTCGGCGGAGTAGATGCCGGCGATGGTCTTGACGAGCGTGGACTTGCCGGCGCCGTTGTCGCCGACGAGGGCGGTGACCTGCCCGGGGTGGACGGCGAGGTCGACGTCGTGGAGGACGTGGACGGCGCCGAAGCTCTTGTTGATGCCGCGCAGCTCCAGCAGCGGGGTGGTGCTCATGTGGTCTCCAGGTGCGTGCGAGGAGGTGGTCGGTCGGTCTCGGGACAGCGAGGGTGTGCCCCGTGGGGGCGGTCCGGCAGGACCGCCCCCACGGGACGACGCGTGGACGTCAGCTGATGCCGGCGTCCGTGCAGAGCTCCGCGAAGTCGTTCGCGCAGAGGTCGTCCTTCGTGACGCCGCCGTCGTCGACGACGTCCTTCACGTTGTCCTTCGTGATGGACTGAGGCGTGAGGAGGATCGACGGGACCTCGCGGCCACCCTCGCTGTCCTCCGTCGTGCCGTTCGTCTCGGCCTTCTCGCCCTTGGCCAGCGCGATGGCGGCCTTGGCGAGCTCGCCCGCCTCCTGCTTGGCCGACTTGTAGACCGACATGCACTGCTCACCCTTGAGGATGTTCTGCAGGCCCTCGACCGTGGCGTCCTGGCCGGTGACCGGGACGTCGCCCGCCTTGCCGTTCTTCTGCAGGATCGAGATGACCGAACCGGCCAGACCGTCGTTGGCCGCGTAGACGCCCTGGACGTCGCCGTCGACCTTCGTGTAGAGCTGCTCGAAGATCGTCACGGCCTGCTCGTTGTCCCAGTCCGGGACGGCCTGCTCGCCGACGTTCTTGTACGACGTGGTCTTGTCGAGCACGCTGTGCGCGCCCTTCGAGAACAGCGTCGCGTTGTTGTCGGTGGGCGAGCCGTTGAGGTAGATGACGTTGGCGTCCTCGTCGCCGAGGCACGTGGCGAGGCCCTCGCCCTGCAGCTCGCCGACCTTGGTGTTGTCGAACGAGACGTAGTAGTCGGCCGAGCCACCGAGGGTCAGACGGTCGTAGTCGATCGTCTTGACGCCCTGCTGCGCGGCCTTCTCCTGGATCGAGGCTCCGGAGTCGGAGTCGAGGTTGACGATCGCGAGGACGGTCACGCCGTCGGCGATCATGCCGTCGGCGATGGTGGCCATCTTGTCGGCGTCACCCTCGGCGTTCTGGATCTCGTACTCCACGCCGGCGTCCTTGAACGCCGCCTCCAGCGCAGGACGGTCGGCGCTCTCCCAGCGGACCGACGACTTCGTGTCGGGCAGGATCACCCCGATCTTCCCCGCGTCGTCGGAGCTGTCTCCGCCGTCGTTCCCCGAGTCGCTGCCACAGGCGCTGAGCATGAGCGTGGCACCCATGAGGCCGGCAAGCACCAGATTGCGCGTTCGCTTCATACGAACCGCCTCCTTGTTGGTCTCTGGCGACACGGGAACGACATAAAGCCGTCACCGGGACGCAATTGTTGTTTGCGTGAACCTATCGCGTGATGGGGGTCACGTCCAGCACCTGGCGACAATTTCGTGTCGCGAACAACGAATCGGGACGAAGGTCCCCTGCCACCGTCCCCGCACAGCGAGACGCCGCCCCCGAGGGGACGGCGTCTCGTGGGTCGGGCGGTCGGGCTCAGTCGAGCAGGCTGCGCAGCACGTACGGCATGATGCCGCCGTTGCGGTAGTAGTTCGCCTCGCCGGGGGTGTCGATGCGGACGACCGCGTCGAACTCCACGTCCCCCGCCTTGACGTGCACCGTGCGCGGCGTCTCGCCGTCGTTGAGCTTCGTGATGCCGGTGAAGTCGAACGTCTCCTCCCCCGTCAGCCCGAGCGACTCGGCGTTCTCGCCCTCCGGGTACTGCAGCGGGAGCACGCCCATGCCGATCAGGTTCGAGCGGTGGATGCGCTCGTAGGACTCGGCGATGACGACCTTGACGCCCAGCAGCGCCGTGCCCTTGGCGGCCCAGTCGCGCGACGAGCCCGAGCCGTACTCCTTGCCCGCCAGGACGACCAGCGGGACGCCGGCCTCCTGGTAGGCCTCGGACGCCTCGAACACGCTGGTGACCTCACCGTCGGCGATCAGGTTGCGCGTGTAGCCGCCCTCGGTGCCCGGCGCCATCTGGTTGCGCAGGCGGATGTTCGCGAACGTGCCGCGGATCATGACCTCGTGGTTGCCGCGACGCGAGCCGTAGGAGTTGAAGTCGCGCGGCTCGATGCCGTGCTCCGACAGGTACGCACCGGCCGGGCTGTCCTTCTTGATCGCACCGGCAGGGCTGATGTGGTCCGTGGTCACGGAGTCGCCCAGCTTGAGCAGCACACGTGCACCGCTGACCTCCTCCACCGGCGAGGGCTCACGGTCCATGCCGTCGAAGTACGGCGCCTTGCGGACGTAGGTCGACTCGGGGTCCCACTCGAACACGTCGCCGTCGGGCGTCGGCAGGTTCTGCCAGCGCTCGTCGCCGGCGAACACGTCGGCGTACTCCTTGCTGAACGTGTCGGACGAGATCGACGACGCGATGACGTCCTCGACCTCGCTCGCCGACGGCCAGATGTCCTTCATGAACACGTCGTTGCCGTCGGCGTCGGTGCCCAGCGGCTCGTTGAACAGGTCGACGTCCATCGAGCCGGCCAGCGCGTAGGCGATGACCAGCGGCGGCGACGCCAGGTAGTTCATCTTGATGTCGGGGTTGATCCGCCCCTCGAAGTTGCGGTTGCCCGACAGCACGGCGGTGACCGCGAGGTCGCCCTCGTTCACCGCGGCGCTGACCTCGGGGATCAGCGGTCCGGAGTTGCCGATGCACGTCGTGCAGCCGTAGCCGACCAGGTTGAAGCCCAGCTTGTCGAGGTACACGTCGAGACCGGACTTGGCGTAGTAGTCGGTGACGACCTTCGAGCCGGGCGCCAGCGTCGTCTTGACCCACGGCTTGCGCTGCAGACCCTTCTCGACCGCCTTCTTGGCCAGAAGGCCGGCGCCGATCATGACCGACGGGTTCGACGTGTTGGTGCACGACGTGATCGCGGCGATCGTCACCGCGCCGTGGTCGAGCTCGAACTCGGTGCCGTCCTCGAGCCGCACGTGCTGCGGGTTGCTCGGACGACCCGCGCCCGAGGGCGCCGGTGCGTTCGGCTTGTCGCCGTTGGTGCCGTCGTCGCTGCTGCTCGGCGCGTCGGACGCCGGGAAGGACTCGGCAACGGCCTCGTCGTACCCGTTGACGTCCTGCTCGGTGTAGTCGGCGAGCGCGGTGCGGAACGAACCCTTGCTCTCGGTGAGCGAGACACGGTCCTGCGGACGCTTGGGACCGGCGATCGACGGGACGACGTCGCCGAGGTCGAGCTCCAGGTACTCGGAGAAGCGCGGCTCGTGGTCCGGGTCGTGCCACAGACCCTGGGCCTTGGCGTAGGCCTCGACGAGCGCGATCTGCTCCTCGTCGCGACCCGTCAGGCGCAGGTACTTGGTGGTCTCGTCGTCGATCGGGAAGACCGCGATGGTCGAGCCGTACTCGGGGCTCATGTTGCCGATCGTGGCGCGGTTGGCCAGCGGCACCGCGCCGACGCCCGAGCCGTAGAACTCGACGAACTTGCCGACGACGCCGTGCTTGCGCAGCATCTCGGTGATGACGAGCACCAGGTCGGTCGCGGTGGCGCCCTGCGGCAGCTCACCCGAGAGCTTGAAGCCGACGACCCGCGGGATCAGCATGCTGATCGGCTGGCCCAGCATCGCGGCCTCGGCCTCGATGCCGCCGACGCCCCAGCCCACGACACCGAGGCCGTTGACCATGGTGGTGTGCGAGTCGGTGCCGACGCAGGAGTCGGGGTAGACGACGCCGTTCTTGTCGAACACGACGCGCGCGAGCTTCTCGATGTTGACCTGGTGCACGATGCCGGTGCCCGGGGGGACGACCTTGAAGTCGTCGAAGGCGCCCTGGCCCCAGCGGAGGAACTGGTAGCGCTCACGGTTGCGCTCGTACTCGATCTCGACGTTGCGCTCGAAGGCCTCGGGGGTGCCGAAGACGTCGGCGATGACGGAGTGGTCGATGACCATCTCGGCCGGCGCGAGCGGGTTGATCTTCGTGGCGTCGCCGCCCAGGTCGGCCATGGCCTCGCGCATCGTGGCGAGGTCGACGACGCAGGGGACGCCGGTGAAGTCCTGCATGATCACGCGGGCGGGCGTGAACTGGATCTCCTTGCTGGGATCGGCGTTCGCGTCCCAGCCGGCGAGGGCCTCGATGTCGGCCTTCGTGATGTCGGCGCCGTCCTCGGTGCGCAGCAGCGCCTCGAGCAGCACCTTCAGGCTGAACGGCAACGACGCGACGTCGAGGCCGTCGCCCTTGACCGCGTCGAGCTTGAAGTACGTGTAGCTGGCGTCGCCCACCTCGAGCGTCTGCTCGGCATTGAAGCTGTCGACCATGAGTGTCTCCTTCGCGTCGTGTTCCATCCTGCCGACCACACGGCGTGCTCGCCATGTCAGGTGGGCCTAAGTCGATCCGGAGTGGGAGTGCGACGGGCGGCCCGGCGGTCGGATAAGTCTCTTGATGTCAAGATACATGATGTCAAGAGGAAATCGAGCGAACCCCGCTCGGGCGGTTCAGAGCAGGCCCGGCCAGCGCCAGATCAGCGGCCACACGAAGGACAGGTGAGCGGCGCAGACGGCCAGCACGCCGGCGAGTCCGACCAGGTCGAGCACCACGAGCGCACGTCGACGAGGGTCGGAGGTGACGGCGTCGGCGCCCACGGCCCTGACGACCTCGGTGCCGGCCACCCGGTCGAGGACGCCTCGACGCAGTCCCACCAGGAGCGGCACGAGCAGCAGCAGGACCGCGACGTAGGCGGCGGCACCGACGTGCCACGCCTCGGGCGTGAACCGGCGCAGCACGGTCGGCAGCCCGATCGGGATCGCGGCGACCGCCAGGTCCAGCAGGAGTGCTGCGGTCAGGCCGCGCAGGAGGCCGCGGGGCGCACCGGTGGGCCGTGCGGTCCCGGGGCGGACCACGAGCAGTCCTTCGCGGTGCTTGCCGATGCTGTGCCCCCGCACGCCCTGGCGCCAGCCGTTGTTCCAGACGAGGAAGAGCTCCCCCGCCACCAGCCCGCCGAGGAGCAGGTCGTCGGACCGCCCGACGGTCCAGAGGTCGGGATCGGCCGCACCGCCGAGCAGCCTGGCGAGCAGCACGACCGACGCGCCCGCCGTGAACGCCACGCAGAACAGCAGGGCGTCCTGCGCGAGCGCCGAGCGCCGCAGGTCCGCGACCGACCGGTGCTCGGACCCGTCCTGACGGTCGTCCCCGAGGGCGTCGCCGTCGGGCGCGTGGGGCTCGTGGGTGTCCGGCCCGCTCATCGTGGGGCTCGCCCCGGTCGCTCGAACCCACGTCCGGGTCCGAGACGTGGGCCCGCCGGGGACGCCGCGCACCGCAGACCGAGTGTCATGCGCCCCACCCTGCCCGTGCAGGACCCCGCACACAAGCAAGCGCGCCGCGGGCCACCCCGACCGGTCGGTCGAGATGGCCCGCGGAGCTCACCGGACGTCGTGGACCGACCTCACGGCACCTGGATGGCGATGTCGCCCACGGAGCGGGGGAAGTTGCCCACGCGGGTGGCGGCGCCGCTCTGCAGCTCGATCTCGTAGAGGACCGAGGAGGTGTTCGAGCGCGCAGGACGCAGGACGGCGAAGCCGACGTTGTCGACCGCCACGCCGTCGTCCAGCACGGTCACGATGTCGAAGCCGGCCACGCCGACGGCGTTGGTGCCCAGCGGGCCGGCCAGCGCGAGGGTGCCCGCGTTCGCCGGGACCTGGACCGCCAGCTGGTCGAGCGACGTGTCGATGTCGTAGAGGAACGTGCCGGTCTTCGCGCTCGTGTCGTTGTTCGTGTACGCGACGGCGGTGACGCCCTGGGCGGCACCGTCGCCGTAGGAGAGCGGCGTGTCGACGGCGGTGGTCGGCGTCGGCTGGTTCACGTCGTGGCGCAGGTTCTGGCCCGTGTCGCTCACGATGCGCAGGCGATCGGCCGCCGGGTTGAAGTCGACGCCGAAGTCGCGGCCCTCGAGGGCCACGCTGAGCTGTGAGACCTTGACCGCCTGGCCGTTGCCCGAGTTCACGGTGTAGATGCCGCCGGCGTTGCCCACGCCGTAGTAGCGGCCGTTCTGGACCCGGAAGTCGATGCCGACCAGTCGCTCGTCCTCGCCGGTCAGGCCCTTCACGGGACCGAGGGTGGTGAGGCGGGAGGGCTGGTCGAGGTTCAGCCGGTGCAGCACCTTGCCGTCGCCGGCGAGGCCGAGGGCCTTGCCCGACGGCTCCACCACGGCGGCGTCGGCGGAGACGACGAGGCCGGCGGTGGCGACGAGCGCGACGGCGGCAGCAGCAGCGGCAGCGGCGCGGCGGCGGGAGCGGGGCTGGACGTGGGACGTTCTCATGGCGATCCTCCTGGTCACGTGACCACCGATCGGTGGTCACCAGGGGTTACGCCGGTCGGGTGCGCCGCGTTCTCAGTCGACGTCGGGAATCCGGTCGAGCACCGCGACGCACTCCACGTGGTGGGTCATGGGGAACAGGGCGAACGCCCGCAAGTCCCCCAGCCGGTAGCCGTGCTCGGCGAACGTCGCGACGTCACGGGCCAGGGCCGCGGGGTCGCACGCCACGTAGACGACGCGACGGGCACCGAGCCGCGCCACGTCGGGAACGGCGCGTCGGGCCCCGGTCCGTGGCGGGTCGAGGACCACCAGGTCGACGCCCCGACGGAGGTCGGCGTCGTGACGGAGCGCCTGCTCGGTGGTGGCGGAGACCAGGCGGACCTGGGCGTGCCGGTGCAGCGACCGGCGGGCGTCGCGCGCGGCCTGGGTGTCGGCCTCCACGCTGACCACCGTGCCCTGGGGCCCCACGCGGTCGGCGAGGAACGCGGTGAACAGCCCGACCCCGGCGTAGAGGTCGGCGACCCGATCCCCGGGTCGGGCCTCGGCGGCCTCGAGGACGGCGTCGACCAGGGTGCGCGCTGCTTCCGGGTGCACCTGCCAGAAGCCGGAGCCGGTCACGGTGAAGTCGTGGCCCTCGACGCGCTCGGTGAGCCGCGTGCGACCTGCGCGCCGCGTGCCGTCGGTGCCTGCGACTCCGTCGATGTGGAGGTCCTTGGGCACCGTCGCGTCGGTGACGAGGAGCTGCTGGTCCGTGGAGGAGACGATCGCCTCGACCTGGGGGGCGTCCCAGCGGTGCGACAGGACGTCGGGCAGGCCGGGGTGGGCGATCGGACAGTGCCCGACCGGGACGACGTCGTGGGAGCGGTGGCGGCGCAGTCCTGCGCGTCCGTCGGGGGTGGTCGACCACGTCACGCGGGTGCGCCAGCCGAGGGAGGGACCGACGGCCTCGACCCGCACCTCCCGCTCGATGCCGGCGAGGCGCTGCAGCTGCTCGGACACGACCGACCCGAGCAGCCGCAGCTGGGCCTCGGGGGCGACGTGCTGGAAGTCGCAGCCTCCGCAGACCCCCGCGAGGTCGCACGGCGGGGCCACCCGGTCGGGGGACGCCTCGAGCACCTCCACGGCGTCGGCGCGCAGGTACCGCTTGGTGCGGTCGGTGACGCGAATGCTGACCCGCTCCCCCGGCAGCGCGTGCCTCACGAACACGACCTGCCCGTCCAGCCGCGCCACGCAGGAGCCCCCGTGGGCGACGGGCCCCACCTCGACCACGGGAAGAGCCTCGGACGTCACGCGAACCCACCTCCCCGGGGCTCCGAGCACACCGAACCAGCACCGTGGGCGACGGGCCACACCTGGACGATCGGGAGGACCGCGCTCATGCGGGTCCGTCCGGGCCGGGCCGGTCCCCGATGCCGCGGCGCACGTCGCCGGGTGCGCTGCCGATGGTGCTGCGGGGGTCGACGCGGGAGGCGGAGCTCAGCTGGTACGGGACGCTGGTCACCATGACGCCGGGCATGAAGAGCAGGCGTCCCTTGAGGCGCAGCGCGGTCTGGTTGTGCAGCAGCTGCTCCCACCAGTGCCCGACGACGTACTCGGGGATGTAGACGCTGACGATGTCGCGGGGGCTCGCCCGGCGCACCTCCTTGACGTACTTGACCACGGGGCGCACGAGCTCGCGGTAGGGCGACGACACGACGGTGAGCGGGACGGGGATCTGCAGGTCGTCCCACCGCTGGCGCAGCACCTGGGTGTCGTGCGGGTCGAGCTCCACGTAGAGACCCTCGAGGCTGCTCGGCCGCGCCACTCGGGCGTAGGCGATGGCCCGCAGGGTCGGCTTGTGGAGCCGGCCCACGAGGACGACGGCGTGGACGCGCGAGGGAAGGGCGACGTCGGTCTCGTCGATCTCGAGCTCCGCGTTGACCCGCTGGTAGTGCCGGTTGATGCCCACCATGAGGAAGAAGACGATGGTCATGGCGAGGATCGCGATCCAGGCTCCGGCGAGGAACTTGGTGATGAGGACGATCACGAGCACGGTGGCCGTCATGGCCAGGCCGAACCCGTTGACGAGCCGCGAGCGCTTCATCCGGCGCCGCTCGGCGGGGTCCGTCTCGGCGGCGAGGTGCCGGGTCCAGTGCCGGATCATGCCCAGCTGGCTGAGGTTGAACGAGACGAAGACGCCCACGATGTAGAGCTGGATGAGCTTCGTGACCTCGGCGTCGAAGGCGACGATCAGCGCGATCGCGGCGACGGCGAGCAGGACGATGCCGTTGCTGAAGGCCAGCCGGTCGCCGCGGGTGTCGAGCTGGCGCGGCAGGTGTCCGTCGCGCGCGAGGATGGAACCGAGGACGGGGAAGCCGTTGAAGGCGGTGTTCGCCGCCAGCACGAGGATGATGCCGGTGCAGGCGATCGTGAAGTAGAACAGCGGCGCCGCGTCGCTGTAGAGCGCCTTGGCGAGCTGCGCGATGACGGTGTCCTGCTCGAAGCCGTCACCCACCGGTCGGCCGTCGAGCAGCAGCTGGCGGGCCGGGTCCTCGACGTAGCGGATGTGCATGGCGTCGGCCAGCACGATGATGCTCATGAGCATCGTGATCGAGATGGTGCCGAGCAGCAGGAGCGTGGTGGCGGCGTTGGCGCTCTTGGGCTTGCGGAAGGCGGGCACGCCGTTGCTGATCGCCTCCACGCCGGTGAGGGCGGCGCATCCGGACGAGAACGCCCGGGCGAGCAGGAACGCCATGGCCAGGCCGGTGAGCGCGGAGTCGTAGGGCGCCTCGGCGGCGATCTCGTACCGGGCGCTCTCGGCCTGGGGCAGGTCACCCAGGAGGTAGCGGACCAGTCCCCAGCAGGCCATCAGGGCGATCGCCAGCATGAACAGGTACGTCGGCACGGCGAACGCGCGGCCGGACTCCTTGGCGCCGCGCAGGTTGAGCGTCATGAGCAGGAGGACGAGCGCCGACGCGGCCAGGGCCTCGTGGCCGACGAGCCACGGCACCGCGGACGTCGCGTTCTGCACCCCCGAGGAGATCGAGACCGCGACGGTGAGCACGTAGTCGACGAGCAGCGCGCTGGCCACCGTGACGCCCGACTTGGGCCCCAGGTTCGTGGTGGCGACCTCGTAGTCACCTCCACCGCTGGGGTAGGCGCGCACGTTCTGGCGGTAGGACGCGACGACGGTGAGCATCACGACGACGACGGCGAGGCCGATCTTCCAGTTGAACGCGTAGGCCGTGATGCCGCCCATCGACAGGGTCAGGAAGATCTCGTCGGGCGCGTACGCCACCGACGACAGGGCGTCGCTGGCGAAGACGGGCAGCGCGATGCGCTTCGGCAGCAGCGTCTCCCCGAGCTGGGTGCTGCGAAGCTTGCGTCCGACGAGCGTCCGCTTGACGGACTCGACCATGCCCACGAGCGACGATCGTAGACCTGTCGGGATCGCTGCGCCGGTCGCCCTGGATGCGGGCTCCGGGCCGGTCCCGACGGGTGTAGCGTCGCCTCGTGCACATCGTCATCATGGGCTGCGGACGCGTCGGCTCGACGCTGACGCGCAGCCTCGAGGAGCGCGGCCACTCCACGGCCGTCATCGACTCCAACCCCGACGCCTTCCGCCGCCTGGGGCCCGACTTCACCGGCACCACCGTGACCGGCATGGGCTTCGACCGCGAGGTCCTGCGTGCGGCCGGCATCGAGCACGCCGACGGCTTCGCCGCGGTCTCGAGCGGCGACAACTCCAACATCATCTCGGCACGGGTCGCGCGTGAGCAGTTCGGCGTCGACAACGTCGTGGCCCGCATCTACGACCCGGGCCGTGCCGAGGTGTACGAGCGCCTCGGCGTCCCCACGGTCGCCACGGTGCCGTGGGCGGCCGACCAGGTCCTGCGTCGTCTCGTCCCGGCGGGGTCGGAGCCCGCGTGGCGCGACCCGTCCGGCCAGCTGCGACTCGACACCCTCTACGCCCCGTTCCCGTGGATCGGTCACGAGGTCTCGAGCCTCGAGGACGCCGCGGGGGTCCGCGTGGCCTACCTGACGCGCCTCGGGTCCGGCCTGGTCGCGAGCGGACGCACGGTGCTGCAGGAGGGCGACCTGCTCGCCGTCTTCATGCGCGAGGGCGACGCCGACCAGGCCCACCGCGTGCTCGAGTCCGGACCTGAGGAGGCCTGATGCGCGTCGCCATCGCGGGAGCCGGTGCCGTCGGCCGTTCCGTCGCGCTCGAGCTCACCGAGAACGGGCACCAGGTGCTCCTGATCGACAAGTCCCCCGGGTCCATCCGGTCCGACCTCGTGCCGAAGGCGCAGTGGCTTCTGGCCGATGCGTGCGAGATGTCCTCCCTCGAGGAGGCCGGGCTGCAGACGTGCGACGTGGTCATCGCCGCGACGGGCGACGACAAGGTCAACCTGGTCGTCTCGCTGCTGGCCAAGACGGAGTTCTCGGTCCCCCGGACCGTCGGTCGCGTCAACCACCCGAGCAACGAGTGGCTGTTCGGCGAGACCTGGGGCGTCGACGTGGCGGTCTCGACCCCGCGGCTCATGTCGGCCCTGGTGGAGGAGGCGGTGTCGGTCGGCGACCTCGTGCGCCTGTTCACCTTCCGCCAGAGCAACACCAGCCTGGTCGAGCTGACGATGCCCGAGGACTCCCCCTTCGCCGGGCGCCTGGTGCGCGACGTCCCGTGGCCACGCGACGTGGTCCTCGTGGCCATCCTGCGCGACAACGCGATCGAGACGCCCGACCCGGAGCGCTCGCTCGAGGCGGGCGACGAGCTCTTGTTCGTCACCGCACCGGACGCGGAGGACGAGATCGGCGCCCTGCTCTCCCCCAAGTCGTGAGTCGCTGCTCGTCCTGAGGCGTCGTGGCTGCGTCGGCGCCTGGGCGTTCGCTCGCTGCTGCGTCGGCCGGCTGGGCGTTCGCTCGCGCCTACGTTGCCCGGCCGGGCGTTCACGCACTGCTGCGTCGCAGCCGCTGGGCTTTCACCTGTTGCTGCGTCGCTGTGGCTGCGCGTCGGTGTGGTCTCCGAAAGGGCCTCGACCGGATCGGGGGGTCTCGGGTCGACTGGGTCTGCGGGGCGCGGCCACGATTCTCCATCTGCGCGGGATCCACGCACGATTCTTCCTTCGCGTGGACCGTGCCACGCGAAGGAAGCACCGTGGCGACGAGAAAGGCCCCGTACGGGCAGTGATTCTCCCTTCCCGTGGACCGTCCCACGCAAAGGAAGAATCCCTGCCCACTCGACGCACGAGAGGCCCCCGGCGGACGCAAGATTCTGCCTTCGCGTGCAGAACCCCGAACGATGCTGCGTTCACGACGGGATCCGACCACGAACGCAGCATCCTTCGACCCCTCACGCNCGCGGACGCAAGATTCTGCCTTCGCGTGCAGAACCCCGAACGATGCTGCGTTCACGACGGGATCCGACCACGAACGCAGCATCCTTCGACCCCTCACGCACGAACGTAGAACCTTGCGTCCCCCGAGCCACGCTCCGGGAACCCGACCGGGCCCAGACCCCTCCGCCGGTCGAGGCCCTTTCGGAGCGCAGGTCGACGACGAGCCACAGCGACGCAGCCGCAGGTCGAGACCCAGCCGCATCGACGCAGCCGCAGGTCGAGACCCAGCCACGTCGACGCAGCCGCAGGTCGAGACCCACCCGGAGCAGCGCAGCCGCAGGTCGAGGCCCCGCCGCAGCGAACAGCGCGTCACCGAGTAGCAGGCGGCTCCGGCTCGGCCTCGGCCTCGATCGGGGTGGAGTTGCGCGAGAGCACCCACGCCATCGCCGCGAACGCCGCGACCTGCAGGGGCCAGCCGAGCACGACCTTGGAGGTGCCGAGCAGCGCCACGTGGTCGCCGGCCCACAACGGGTACTGCACCACGACCCGCAGGATGCAGGGTGCGGCGAAGAGCCAGGTCAGCAGCGAGCACAGACGGACGAGCTGTCGGTCCTCGTGCCACTCGGTGGGCTCGCCGGTGAGGCTGCCGATGAGGAACCCGATGAGCGGCCACCCCACGAGGATCGAGACGATGAACACCGCCGCGTAGGCGCCGTTGTAGAGGATCCCGGGCAGGAACACGTCACGAGCCTCGCCGCTGCGCGACGCGAACACGGCGGCGATGGCGATGCCGATGAGGGCGTTCAGCACGAACTGCACGGTGGAGCGCTGGGCGAGCCGCACCACGAGCAGCAGGACCGCCGCGCCGACGCTCGCGACGAGCGAGGTCCGCAGGTCCTGCGTGCTGATCCAGCAGATCGTGAACACGATCGTGGGCACGGCACTCTCGACGATGCCGCGCCCGCCGCCGAGCGCCTCGGAGAGCTTGGACCGCACCAGCTCCTCGACGGTGGCGACGCTCGCGCCGGCCTCGCTCATGCGTCCAGCTCGTAGCGCGGGTTGTAGAGCACGAAGGCGTCGCCGCGGCGACCGATGCGGCCGTGCACGGTCAGTCGTCGCCCGGGCTCGATGCCCTCGATCCGGCGTCGGCCCAGCCACACGAGGGTGACCTGCCCGGACCCGTCGTAGAGCTGCGCCTCGAGGGCGCTCGCACCGTCGGCGACCGGGCGGGTGGTGACGGACCGCAGCTCACCGTGCAGCGAGCAGACCGACCTCTCGGCCTGGGCGGTGAGCAACCGGCAGCCCGCGGCGTCGGCGCTGCGCTGCAGCTCCTGGTCCTCGAGCTGCTCGAGGGTCGCGCGGCGCATCGGGCGGCGCAGTCGGGATGCCATGTCTCGATCCTAGGCCGCGAACCTCAGGCCTGGGTGCCGTGGCCGGGCGGCTCCTCGGCCACCGCACCCTCGGGCACCTCGATGAGCAGGGCCTCACGCACCAGGCGCGGCTCGTCACCTCGGGCGACGACGACCTCACGGAACGCACGCTCGAGCAGCCCGTCCTCGTCGGGCTCGAGCGCAGCCGACCCGAGGAAGGTCGCACGAAGCATCCAGCGCGGCCCCTCGACCGCGAGGATCCGTGACGGCTGGAAGCCGTCCTGGCCGTCGGGGAGCTTCACGGGGACCTGGACGCGGAGCTCGGGACCGAACGGTCCGTCGACCTGCTCGGCCGTGCCCTCGAGCCGCTCGACCTCGGCCAGCAGCTCGCCACGGACCTCGTCCCACAGCCCACCGCTGCGCGGCGCGGCGAAGACCCGCAGCTCGAGCCCCGACTCCTCCGTGACCAGCACGACGGACCCGGTGCTTCCGCCGTCGTCCTGGGGCACCTGGAGCTGGAAGCCGATGCGTCCGCGGATGCGCAGCGGTCCGAGGTCGATGTAGCCCGTGCCGTCCCCGGTGAAGTCTCGCGAGTCCCAGGGGCCGGACGGCTCCTCGGTGGGCGTCGTGGACACGACGTCGGGCTCCGTGCCCGTCTCGTCGGTCTGCACTGCCTGGTCGTCACGCTCTCGGCGTCGACGGATCATGCGTCCTCCCCCATGGATCGGTGGCCCCCGGTGGAGCCGTAGCCCCCGGCGCCTCGGCTGGTGTCCTCGAGTGACTCGACCTCGCGGAAGGTCACGTGCTCGACCCGCTGCACCACGAGCTGCGCGATGCGGTCGCCGCGGGCGATCCGGACGGTCTCGTGCAGGTCGTGGTTGACCAGCAGGACCTTGATCTCGCCCCGGTAGCCGGCATCGATGGTGCCGGGCGTGTTCACCACGGAGAGTCCGTGGCGCAGGGCCAGCCCGGACCGTGGGTGGACGAAGGCCGCGAAGCCGTCGGGCAGGGCCAGGGCGATGCCCGTGGGCACGAGCACGCGCTCGCCCGGCGCGAGGGTCGCATCCTCGGCGGCGTGCAGGTCGGCACCCGCGTCACCCGGGTGCGCATAGGTCGGGGCCGGGAGCCGCGGGTCGAGGCGACGCACCGCGATCTCGAGCATGCTCGCGACCCTACTCGGGCCGACCACGCCCGGATGCGGCAGGCTGGGAGCGTGCAGACCCGTCGTGAGCGACTCCTCGCTCCCCCCGCGTGGTGGATCGCCGTCGCGGCCTTCGCGATCGCGTGGGGCTGGGTGGCGTTCGTCGTCGCAGGACCGCCGACCGCGGTCGCCGTGGCCGTGGCGGTGGCCGTCGTGACGGGTGCCCTGCTGTGGTCGTACGGGTCGACGGTGCTCGAGGCCGGACCCGACGGCCTCCGTGTGGGGCGCGCCCACCTGACGCACGAGCACGTGGGCGCGGTCACGGCGCTCGACGCGGCCGGTGCACGGACCCTGCTCGGTCCCGGCGCCGACGCCCGCGCCTGGCTGCACGTCCGGCCGTACATCGCCACCGCCGTGCAGGTGGAGGTCCGCGATCCGGCCGACCCCGCGCCCTACTGGGTGGTCTCGACCCGCGATCCGTCCGCGATCGCCCAGGCCCTCGGCCGTCCTGCCGGGCCGATCCGACCCGAGGCCGGCACCCAGGGCACCCACCAGCCCAGCACCGACCAAGCCAGCACCGACCAACCCCGCACCGACCCGAGGTGACGACCATGCCCCGCAAGCGCCGACGCCGCACGTCCGCTCCCACGCTCGAGTCGGCCACGCCCGCGAGGCGACCGTCGCGCTCGAGCCGCAGCACGTGGAAGCTGCTCGACCGCGGCTCCACCGTCGCGGCGGGTCTGCTGGCACGTCAGGTCTCGACGCTGGCCTGGCGGGCCGCGACCGGCAAGAAGCCCCCGACCGCGGGGCGACACCCCGAGGTCGAGACCCGCGAGGCCGTCGCCTGGGCCGTCATCGGAGGTGCGCTCGTCGAGGTCGTGAGGCTGCTCGTGCGCCGCGGGGCGGCCGGGTACTGGGTCCGCTCGACGGGCGACCTGCCTCCGGGCATGAAGCCCCTGAAGGGCGCCGCCAAGGGTGGCGTCGCCGGAGCAGCGCAGGCGGCGGCACGGACGGTTGGAGGAACGGCGAAGCCGGCCTCCTCACGGAAGCCGGCTCCTGGTCGTCGGCGCTCGCGCTGAGCGAGCTCGGACGGTGCGTCAGTAGGCGCAGTCCCGGCAGATGAGCCGGTCGCCCTTCTCCTCGGCGAGCTGGGAACGGTGGTGCACCAGGAAGCACGACGAGCACGTGAACTCGTCGGACTTGCGCGGGACCACCTGGACGGCCAGCTCCTCGTGGGAGAGGTCGGCACCCGGCAGCTCGAACGACTCGGCCGCTTCGACCTCGTCCTCGTCCACCTTGCCCGAGTTCTTCTCGTGGCGACGCGCCTTGAGCTCCTCGATGCTGTCCTCGGACTGCTCTTCGTCAGTCTTGCGAGGCGCGTCGTAGTCGGTAGCCATGTACCCCTCCGTCGTGTGCGTTCAACCGACGGGATTGTTCCACACCGCTGCAAGCGGCCGTCGGTCAGAACCCACAAGTCCGGACGAGGTCGAAGTATTCCCCTGCAAGCGCAGGATGCGCCGCCATCACGAGGCGCAGATCCGGCGGGCCGTCGAGGCCCTCGACGAGCACACCGGCCTCGCGAGCCACCAGTCCTCCCGCAGCGAGGTCCCACGGGTGCAGCCCCTGCTCGACGTAGGCGTCCAACCGGCCGTCGGCGAGCGCGCACAGGTCGAGTGCGGCCGAACCGATCCGACGGATGTCCCTGACGTGCGGCAGCAGGCGGGCCGCGGCCGCAGCCTGGTGCTCGCGGACCTCGCGCACGTAGTTGAAGCCCGTCCCGACGAGGGCCTGGGAGAGCGGCGGCGGTTCCGGAGCACGCAGCGGCACCCGACGGTCGCCGTCCCAGCGCCAGGCGCCGCCGTCGAGCACGGCACCCCACCGCTCCGCCGACGCGACGTTCACCACGAAGCCCGCGACGACCCGCTCGCCGGTCGCGTCGGTGACCCGCGCGGCGATGGACACGGCGTACGCGGGGATCCCGTAGACGAAGTTCACCGTTCCGTCGATGGGGTCGACCACCCAGTCGACCCCGCTCGTGCCGGCCACGTCGGCACCTTCCTCACCGACGAACCCGTCGTCGGGCCGTGCAGCGAGGATGCGGTCACGGATCAGGTCCTCGCTGGCCCGGTCGACCTCGGTGACCACGTCGATGGGGCTCGACTTGGTCGCCGCGACCGCCACGCGGCCCTCCGGCCGCTCGCGCCGCACCAGGGCGGCCGCCTCGAGCCCGACGTCGTGCGCCAGGGTCAGGAGCTGCTCACGGTCCGGCAGCACGGACGAGCTCACGGGTGGGCGGGCCGGTCGCCGCGCAGGTTCGCGCAGCAGCCCGGCACGCACACGACCGGGTTGGCAGCACACCGGCCGAGCGTGGCCGGCGTCGGCGTCTCGCCGCGGTCGACGGCGGCCCTCTCCTGCAGCAGGTCGGTGATCATCGCGACGAAGCCGGGGTGCGTCCCCGGCGTGGGCACGCGGACGAACCTCATGCCGAGCTTCTCGGCGGTCTCTGCCGCCTCGGTGTCGAGGTCGTACACGACCTCCATGTGGTCGGACACGAAGCCGATCGGGACGACCACGACGGACGTGACACCGTCGGCGGCCAGCTGCTCGAGGTGGTCGTTGACGTCGGGCTCCAGCCACGGGGTCCGCGGCGAGCCGGACCGGGAGCAGTACACGAGGTCCCACGGCACGTCACGGTGCTGCGGCGCGAGACCCTCCATGACCAGCCGACCCGCCTCGAGGTGCTGGGACCGGTACGCGCCCACGCCCGGCCCGCCGCTCGCGTCGTTCATGGCGTCAGGGATCGAGTGGGTCACGAACACCACCCGCGTGCCGTCGGGAGCCTCGTCCAGGGCGGCGTCCGTGTGCTCCACGAAGGGGCCGATGAATCCCGGGTGGTTGAACGGCAGCCGGAGCCGGCTGAGCTCGATGTCGAGGCCCTCGGTCGCGTCGGCGAGGTTCTCGCGGTACTGGCGGCAGCCCGAGTACGACGAGTACGCGCTCGTCAGGAAGTAGGCGGCGTGGCGGACCCCGTCGGCGACCATCGCCTCGAGCGCCTCGCGCAGGTACGGGGTCCAGTTGCGGTTGCCCCAGTAGACCGGCAGGTCGACGTCGCGATCGGCCAGCTCGCCCTCGAGCGCCGCGATCACGTCGCGGTTCAGGTCGTTGATCGGGCTGCGACCACCGAACAGGAAGTAGTGCTCGCCCACCTCCTCCAGGCGCTCGCGCGGGATGCCCTTGCCGGCGGTCACGTTCTCCAGGAACGGGACGACGTCGTCGGGCTTCTCCGGCCCGCCGAAGGAGACGTAGAGCAGGGCGTCGAAGGGGCGTACATCCATGAGGTCATCGTCCCATGCAGGCCCCCGGCCCGCCGGGGGTAGCCTGCCTGCGCCGAGAATGACGGGGCGTCGGCACCCGCCGGCGGCGACGAGGAGGTGACACGGTGCGGTCGACCTACGGGCACGTCCTCGCACTGCCCGGCGCGGCTCTGTTCAGCCTGACCGGACTGGTGTCGCGCCTCCCGCTCTCGATGGCCTCGCTCGGACTCGTCCTGCTCGTCCGCGAGCACGGGGGCAGCTACGGCGCCGCCGGGCTGGTCGCCGCCGCCTACGTGGCAGCCGCCGCCGTCGTCGCGCCGATGCACGGACGGCTCAGCGACCGGTGGGGTCAGCGGCGCGTCCTGGTGCTCGCGGGTGCCGGCTACGCCGCCGGCATGATCGCCGTGATCCTCGCCGTGACCCGCGAGGCGGACGCACCCTGGCCGCACCTGGCCGCCGCGGTGGGCGGGATCTTCACGCCGCAGACCGGGTCGCTCGTCCGCGCACGGTGGACCCACCTGCTGCGCGACGACCGTCCGCGGCTCACGACCGCGTTCGCGATCGAGGCCGTCATCGACGAGGTCGTCTTCATCGTCGGCCCGGTGCTCGTGACCTTCCTGACCCTGCAGGTCGCCGACGTCGCGGGCCTCGCGACAGCCACGGCAGCCGCGGTCGTGGGCAGCTGGTTCCTCGCCGCCCAGACGTCCACCGAGCCTCCGACGGGTCGGCACGGGGACGGACCCCGCCCGCCGCTCGGCTGGGCCGTCCTGGGCCCCGTGCTGGTGGCCGCGGTGGGGATCGGCGTGCTCTTCGGCTCGACCGAGGTGCTGGTCGTCGCGTTCACCGAGGCCGAGGGGTCGGCGGGCGCGGCCGGGGTGGTGCTGGCCATCTGGGCGGCCGGGAGCCTCCTGGCCGGCGTGGCGGTCGGACTGCTGCCCTCGCCCTCCGACTCGGTGGCGCGGCTGCGCTGGACCGTCCTGGTCCTCGGCCTGCTGTTCGCGCCGCTGCTCCTGGCGCCGAGCATCGCCTGGCTCGCCGTCGGCATGTTCGTGACCGGCTTCATGATCTCCCCGACCATGATCGCCGCCACCAGCGTGGTCGAGGAGTACGTGCCGCCGACGCGGCTCACGGAGGCCCTCACGTGGACGAGCACCGGCCTGGCCATCGGTGTCGCCCCGGGTGCCGCGGTCGCCGGCGCCGTCGTGGACCGGTTCGGCGCCTCGGCGGGCTTCGCCGTCCCCCTCGTGGCCGGTGTCCTCGCCGCGGTCGTGGCCTGGTCCTTCCGGCCACCGCCGCGACCGGACCGCTCCACCGGCCCGCAGGCATCCGCCGCCCCGAGCCCGGCACCCCCGCCAGGGCCCTCGGCGCACTAGGCTGTCGACCGAGATGAGCCCTACCGCCGAGACGCCGCCCGACGCCCCCCTCGAGGAGCGCGCGGTCGCGCTCGTCCGGCACTGGGTGACCGCCCAGCAGGGACGTGGCCGACGGACCGACCCGGCCGCCCGCCGCCTCGCGACGCTGCTCAAGGACCCGGCCGGACTCGACTTCACGATCGGCTTCGTCGACCGCGTCGTCCGCCCCGAGGACTCCGACGTCGCGGCCCGCAACCTGCGGGACCTGACCCGCTCTCTTCCGGCCTTCCTGCCCTGGACCCAGCGGGTCCTGCTGCGCACCGGCGCCTTCTTCTCGCTGCTCTTCCCGGCACTGGTCGTCGCCACCGCTCGACGCACGCTGCGCCGCATGGTGGGGCACCTCATCGCCGACGCACGGCCCGAGAAGCTCGGCGGCACGATCGCGACCCTGCGCAAGAACGGCGACCGGCTCAACCTCAACCTGCTCGGCGAGGCCGTGCTCGGCGAGGGCGAGGCCGTGCGCCGACGCGACCGCACCCTCGAGCTCCTGCGGCGCGACGACGTCGACTACGTCTCCGTGAAGGTCTCCGCCGTCGCCAGCCAGCTGTCCATGTGGGCGTTCGACGAGACCGTGGAGCGCGTGGTCGAGCGCCTCGCCCCGCTGTACGAGGTCGCCGCGGAACGCGGCTCGTTCATCAATCTCGACATGGAGGAGTACCGCGACCTCGACCTCACGATCGCGGTCTTCACACGCGTCCTGGAGGAGCACCCCGACCTCGAGGCCGGCATCGTCCTGCAGGCCTACCTCCCCGACGCCCTCGCGGCGATGCAGCGCATCCAGGCGTGGGCCCGCGCCCGCCGGGAGGCCGGCGGCGCGTCCGTGAAGGTGCGCCTCGTCAAGGGCGCCAACCTCGCCATGGAGCGGGTCGACGCCACCGTCCACGGCTGGCCGCTCGCGACGTGGTCCTCCAAGCAGGAGACCGACACGCACTACAAGCGCGTCCTGCGGTGGGCCCTCACCCCCGAGCGGATCGACGCCGTGCGGATCGGCGTGGCCGGGCAGAACCTCTTCGACGTCGCCTACGCCTGGCTGCTCGCCGGCGAGCGGTCCGTGCGCGACGGCGTCGACTTCGAGATGCTGCTGGGCATGGACTCCGGTCCCGTCGCGTCGGTGCGCGCCGACGTCGGCGCACTCCTGCTCTACACGCCCGTGGTGCACCCCGACGAGTTCGACGTCGCCATCTCCTACCTGGTCCGCCGGCTCGAGGAGAACGCCAGCTCGGAGAACTTCATGTCGGCCGCGTTCGACCTGGCCGACGACCCCTCGGCCTTCGATCGCGAGGCAGGGCGCTTCCTCGCCTCCGTGAAGGCGCTCGACGAGACCGTGCCCCCTCCGCACCGGGTCCAGGACCGTCGCACCGACGCCACCGACCACCACGTGCACGCGCACACCGACGGCTTCTCCAACACCCCCGACACGGACCCGTCCACGGCCGGGAACCGGGTGTGGGGCCGTCAGGCGCTGTCCCGGTCGACGTACACCCAGCTCGGGATCTCCACGATCGAGTCGAGCCGCGTCCACGGCCCGGCGTCCCTCGAGACCCTCGTGCGGGGCGCTCGGACCGCCGCGACCGCCTGGTCCGCCCGTGGGGCCGAGGTCCGGGCCTGGATCCTCCACCAGGCCGCCGGGGCGCTCGAGACCCGACGGGGCGACCTGGTCGCCGTCATGGCCGCCGAGACCGGCAAGACGATCGCCGAGGCCGACGTCGAGGTCAGCGAGGCCATCGACTTCGCGCACTACTACGCCGAGGCGGCGCGTCGCCTCGAGGTCGTCGACGGCGCCTCGTTCCACCCGGTCGGCCTGACGGTCGTCACCCCGCCGTGGAACTTCCCCGTCGCGATCCCGTGCGGCTCGGTGCTGTCGGCCCTCGCCGCCGGCAGCGCGGTGGTGATCAAGCCCGCTCCGCAGAGCCCCCGGTGCGCAGCCGTCATGGTGGAGGCGCTGTGGCAGGGCGGCGTGCCGCGCGAGGTGCTGCGCTACGTGAGCATGGACGAGGGCGAGCTGAGCAAGTCCCTCGTGTCCCACCCCGCGGTCGACCGGTTGATCCTCACCGGCTCCTGGGAGACGGCGGCCCTGTTCCGCTCGTGGCGGCCCGACCTGCCGCTCCTCGCCGAGACGAGTGGCAAGAACGCCCTCCTCGTCACCCCCAGCGCCGACCTCGACCTGGCCGTCGGCGACCTCGTGAAGAGCGCCTTCGGGCACGCCGGGCAGAAGTGCTCGGCGGCGAGCCTCGGCATCCTGGTCGGCTCCGTCGCCACCTCCGAGCGCTTCCGTCGCCAGCTCGTCGACGCCGTGACCTCGCTCAAGGTCGGGTGGCCCGACGATCCCGACGTCTCGGTCGGCCCGGTCGTCGAGGCGCCCTCGGGCAAGCTGCTCGACGCGCTGACGGTCCTCGACGACGGTGAGGAGTGGATCGTCCAGCCGCGTCGTCTCGACCCCACCGGTCGTCTGTGGTCCCCCGGGGTGAAGGTCGGCGTGGCCCCCGGCAGCACCTACCACCGCACCGAGTACTTCGGCCCCGTCCTCGGACTCATGCACGCCGCCGACCTCGACGAGGCGATCGCCTGGCAGAACGCCACCGACTTCGGGCTCACGGCCGGCATCCACTCGCTCGACCCCGACGAGGTCAACCGCTGGATCGACACCGTGGAGGCGGGCAACCTCTACGTGAACCGCGGGATCACCGGCGCGATCGTGCAGCGCCAGCCGTTCGGCGGCTGGAAGCGGTCGAGCGTCGGCGCCTCCAGCAAGGCCGGCGGACCCAACTACCTGACGCACCTGGGCACCTGGACCCGCCGACCGCTGCGCCACGTCCCCGACGACGTCGAGCTCTCGGCCCCGGTGGCCTCCGCGCTCGCGTCGGTGACGCCGCACCTGCTCCAGTCCGACGCCGCGCAGCTCGCCGCGGCCGCCCGTTCCGACGAGCTGGCCTGGCAGCGCGAGTTCGGCCGCGAGAAGGACGTCAGCGGGCTCGGGGTCGAGCGGAACGTCTTCCGCTACCGACCGACCTCGGTCCACGTGCGCGGTGACGGCGACCTGCTCACGACCGCTCGGGTCGTCCTCGCCGGGCTCCGCGCCGGCGCCTCGGTCACGGTGTCCACGCCGGTGGCCCTGCCCGACGACCTCGCACCCGGGCAGGTCGTCGAGGACGACGCCGACTGGCTGGACCGCATGGCGCGGGACCGCCCCGGACGGGTGCGCCTGCTGGGCCCGCTCGCACGCGAGCTCGCCGCCGCCGTCGAGGGCGATCCGGACGTCGCCGTCCACGCTGGCGAGGTCACCTGGTCCGGACGGGTCGAGCTCCTGCCGTTCCTGCTCGAGCAGTCGGTCACCATCACCACGCACCGCTTCGGCAACCACGACCCGGCGTTCGACCGCGTGCTGCCCCGTCACTGATCCCCGTCGCCCGGCGCCGGGCACGTGCCGACGTCAGCCGCGCGCGAGGCCCGGTGGCAGCGGCGCTCGCCACCCGCGCCAGAGGGCGAGCAGCCGCCACACGACGCACAGGGCCCCGGCCGACACGTACGCCCACCACCCGAGGTCGGCGCGATGGGCCAGCACGGCCACCAACGCGCCGGTGAACGCCGGGGTGGCGTAGAGCTCCTCGCGGAAGATCACGGGCACGCGTCCGGCGAGCACGTCGCGCAGGATGCCCCCTCCGATGGCCGTGACCATGCCCAGGAGCGCGGCGGGCAGCACGCCGAGACCGGCCTCGGCCGCCTTGACGCCGCCCGCCACGCAGAACAGCGCCGCACCCACCGCGTCGAGGACGGCGATCTGCGACTCGCGACGCCCGAACACCGGGTGGAAGGCGAACACCACGACGGAGGCCACGGCGGGCACGACGAGGTAGCGCCAGTCCAGGAGGGCCGCCGGCGGGACGTCGCCGATGAGGACGTCGCGGAGCACGCCGCCGCCGAGCCCGGTGACCAGTCCGAGGACCGACGCGCCGAACACGTCGAGCTCCTTGCGCACCGCCACGATGGCGCCGGTGCAGGCGAACACGGCGATGCCCACCAGGTCGAGCGTCACGATCCACACGTCAGGCACGGATCGACCCTAGGACACGTCGTGGCAGGTCGTCGGCCGAGTCGTCAGCCCAGTCGTCAGCCCAGTCGTCGGCCCAGTCCTCTGGGCACGCGTGTCGCCACGGTTTGGCCGGGGACGGAGCCTAGGATGACGAAGCAACCAGTGGGAGGACGCTCGATGCGCGAACTCGGCCCCGATCGGCTCAGCGACGACGGACGTTTCCTCGTCCTGCGCGAAGCCGGCCGTCCCGAGCTGTTCCGCGTCCCGATCGATCGACGGCTCGCCGCACTCGTCGACGCCTCCCCCCGTGCCCGCGGCCGCGCACACGGCCAGATGGAGATCACGATGGAAAGCACGCTCAGCCCCCGCGACATCCAGGCCAGGATCCGGCGCGGGGAGAGTCCCGACCAGGTCGCCGAGTCGGCCGGCGTGCCGACCGAGCAGATCGAGGGGTTCGCCACCCCGGTGCTCGCCGAGCGTGCCTACGTGGCCGAGCAGGCGCGCTCGACCACCATCCGCCGTCGGCACGCCACCGGACCGGGCGTCCTGCTCGGGTCCGCGGTCGACGAGAGCGTGGCCGCAGACGGCGGCGTTCCCGAGGACGTCACCTGGGACGCCTGGCGCCGCGAGGACGGTCGCTGGACCGTCCAGGTGCTCGCGCCCAGCGCGCTCGAGCCGGCCACCTTCTGCTACGACGCCAAGAGCCGGTACGTCGTCCCCGACGACGAGACCGCTCGCCGGCTCGTGGGCGACGTCGCTCCGCCGGAGGCCTCCGACATGGCCATCGCCGACGCCCTGCGCCCCGACGAGGACCGTCCTGCAACGCCGGCCGCGGACGAGGCCCGCTCCACCGAGCCCGTCGCGCCGAGCGACGATGCACCTCGTCACGAGGTCGACGCCGGGCTCCACGCACCCGTGCACTCCCTCAAGGAGGCCCGCGACCGGCGCGCGATGGAGCAGCTGTCCCTCACCGAGGACATCGCCCCCCAGGAGCAGGACACGTCCGACGACGCCGACCAGGAGCCCGCCGAGGCGCACCACCAGGTCGACGAGGACCTAGACGAGGAGGAGGGCCACGTGGCCGTCCCCGACACCGTCGCCCCGCGCAAGAAGCGCCCCGAGCGTCGGCGGGTGCCCAGCTGGGACGAGATCATGTTCGGCGGGCGCAACGACTGAGCACCACCGACCACCCAGGACGAACGGACGAGGGCCCCGACCGCCGAGCGGTCGGGGCCCTCCTCCGTCCAGGGCTCAGCGGGTGGAGCACTCCGAGGGCGTGTCGATCGAGGCGCTCGCGCTCGAGCGCCACGGCATGAGGACCTCGGACACGATCTGGCCCACCGAGCTGCCCGATCGGTACGTGTTCTTGTAGACGGTCAACCGGCGCCACGGCTCCTTGGCGAGGATCCGCTCCGCGGTAGCGGCGTCCTTGCCGGCCGAGAAGAGCGCGACGCGGTCGGCCGGGCCCTGCGCCTGGTTGCTGCACCAGTGCGCCTGCAGGGTGCCCTGCGTCGGGTACGTGTTGATGGACCGAAGCTTCTCGGTCACCCCGCGCGCGTTCGTGAACGAGTAGTGGGGCGAGTCGTAGGTCCGTACCAGCATCGGCTCGGGCACGTCGACGAACCGGTTGTTCCTGATCGTCGGGTTCTCCGCCCCCTGGCTGATGACCGCGGTGGCCGGCAGGTTGTTGCTGGCGTTGCGCCGGGTGGTGATGCCGTCGATCAGGTTGCCCTCGAGCACCGGCGAACGCCAGTTCAGCATCTTCACCGCGTCGAACCGGGAGTCGACGATCCGGTTGTTCTTGAGCACGACCGCGGTGTGGTACCGCAGGCTCCAGTCCTCCTGCTTGCGCGGCGTCGTCACCCGGGCCACGGCCGACATGACGTGCGTGCCGACGGCCCGGTTCTGGTACAGGAAGTCGTTGTCCTCGATCGTGAGGCGGTTGTTGCCGTACCGGTCCATGGCGCCCCACGTGTAGTTCACGCCCTTGGTCCGACTGTCCGGCGTGTCCACGTTGATGGCCTCGGCGTTGGGGTTGGCCTTGGTGCCCGCCTTGCCGTCACCACGGACGTCGTTGACGAAGTCGTTGCCCTTCACGACGGTGTCCTGCGAGGCGCTGACCTCGAGGAAGTGGCCGAGGTGGTTGTTGCGGAAGCGGATCCCCTCGACCCGCACGTTGCTGGCGTGGCCGATCACGACGCCGTAGACCTTGTCGAAGGCCGGGTGGACCGTCCCCATCATGTTGATCGTGGCGCTGCCGTCGCCCGGGCCGCGGAAGGTGATGTTGCGCTCGCCGTCGTAGCCCTTCACCGCGTTCGAGCGCAGGGCTCGGGTCGGCGAGATCGTCTGGAACATCGAGCTCGAGGCCCGGACGCCGGAGATGCCCGTGGTCATCAGCTTGTTGATCGTGGTGCCCGACGACAGCACGACCGTGGTGTCCGACGGCACGAAGATCGCGTTCGACAGCTTGAAGGTGCCCGGCGCGAAGGTGATCGTGCGGTTCTTGCGGTTGCCGCTGAAGCTGTTCGCCTTCTCGATGAGGCTCAGGCACGCGTTGAGCCGATAGCTGTCGGAGGTGTAGACGTTGTACTTCGTGAAGCGGGTGACGTCGTAGCCGTCGGCGTTCAGCATCTTGTTGGGCAGCCGGGCCGTGCGCGTCTTGAAGGCGGCCTGCGTCTCGAAGGTCGTGCAGGTCGAGGCGAGCCACTGCTCGACCTTGGCCTTCGTCATCGAGACGCGGGCGGAGGCCGACGAGGGAACGAGGAGTGCGGCGACCACACCGCCGACGAGGATCAGCGTGAGAGCCCGAGAAACAGTACGCATTGGTCGATGGTCCCAGACATTTCTGCCATGTGCGCGCGATAGTGAGGACCAAAGTCCTTTATTTATCTCAGGGGAAAGGCAGGACGTCCGGAGAAAGTGCGGCAGCCTTCGCCGATTCCGCGGTCATGCGGCGCCGATGGTGTCGGCGGCACAGGACCTCGTACCCCACCGAGGGCCGCGGCCGCTGGGGGTCGTCGACGTCCCCGACCACGATCACCTCACCCTCGGTGACCATCTCCCCGTCCTCGGTGCGGGCGTTGTGCGTCGCCCGTTCACCGCACCAGCAGAGTGCCTCGACCTGGAGCGGAAGCATGCGGTCGGCCAGCTCCACGAGTCGGGCCGATCCGTCGAACATGCGCGTGCGGAAGTCCGTCAGGATGCCGAAGCAGAAGACGTCGATGTCGAGCTCGTCGGCGATCTTGGCCAGCTGCTCGACCTGGTCGCGCGTGTAGAACTGCGCCTCGTCGCACACGAGGTAGTCGATGCGCCCGCCCTGGGTCAGCTCGGTCACGACGTGCTCCCAGAAGTGCAGGGAGTCGTCGACCTCCGTCGCCGGGACCGCCAGCCCGAGCCGGCTCGAGAGCGTCGCCTCACCGGCGCGGTCGTGCGACGTGAACACCCGGCCCACGCGCCCGCGGGCCCGGTGGTTGTGGTCGAGCTGCAGGGCGAGCGTGCTCTTCCCGCAGTCCATCGTCCCGGAGTAGAAGGTCAGCTCGGCCACGGGACCATCCTGCCAGCGGCGGTGCCCGTCGTCGTGCTCAGGTGGCGAGGAGCACGGGGACGCGCAGCTCGGCCTCGCTGACCGATCCGTGGAAGCCCTTCATGCGCATCTCGAGCGGGAAGTCGTCGGTGCTGAAGACGGCGAAGTCGCCGAGGGCGGCGACCACCACGTCGCCGATGCGGCCCGCGACGGCCGGGTCGAGGGGACCGAACCAGTCGTCGAGCTCGTCGCGGGTGCGCACGTCGGCACGCTCCCCGCAGAAGTCCCGCCACCGGGCCGCGACGGCCTCGCGGTCGTGGCGGGCGGTGTACAGGTGCCGGAAGCGCGCCTCGCCGGCCAGCAGGTCCACGCCCTCCAGCAGCGCGGGAGTCGTGCTGACGTCGAAGCGCCCTTCGTCGGGGAGGTCGACCATGCCGTGGTCCGCGGTCACGAGGAGCACCGTGTCGGGCGGGAGGAGGTCCCGCAGCTGGGCCGTCTCACGGTCGACGGTCGTGAGGACGTCGCGCCACTCCTGCGACGTGCAGCCGTGCGCGTGACCGGCGTGGTCGAGGCGGGACTCGTAGGCGTAGACCACCGAGCTCGCGGCGTCCTCGACCACCTCGGCCACCACGTCGAGCCGCTCCCAGATGGAGCCGACCCCGTGGAAGGGCGCGCCCCGCTGGCTGCACAACGTCAGCCCCGTGCCCTCGAAGCGTGCCTCGTTGACGCTCCCGGCGTTGACCCCCGCCTCGTGAAGTCGCTGCAGGACGGTGGGGTGGCGCTGCCACTGCAGCGCGTCGACGTCCTGGTCCCAGGCCAGGGCGTTGAGACGTCGCCCGGTCTCCGGCACGCGCGAGGTGTAGCCGACGACCCCGTGCACGCCGGCGCGAAGTCCCGTCCCGAGCGATGTCAGGCTCGTGACGGTCGTGGACGGGACACCGCACACCACGTCGGGGACCGACGGCAGCGACGACAAGAAGGGGGCGAGGTGGGCGTGCTCGCGCAGGAGCTGCTCCCCCATGCCGTCGACCAGCAGCACGACGTAGCGCGGGGCGGCCGGAAGCCCGAGGGTGTCGACCAGACCGGCGAGTCCGCCGCCGGCGACCGCTCCGGCCGACGTGAGGACCTCGTGCAGACCGTGCCGACCCCGCGGGCCGGGCGCGGTCACGCCGTTCCGGTCGTGGCGGCGGACAGCTGACGGGCGAACACCAGGAGGCGCTCGACGGCCACGCCGCCGTCGGCCGCTGCGCTCAGGCGCAACGAGAAGTCGTCGCCGGTCAGGTTGCCGGTGTACCCGTGGTCGGCCTCGCAGTCGGGGTCGCTGCACTGGGCGGGCTCGAGGTCCAGGTGCGACACGGCACCCCACCCGATGGTGACCACGGCCTCCTCGAGGGTGCCGGAGGTGGCCACCATCCGGGTCACGACCACCGACCTGATCCGGTGGATCGACACGGCCTCGCTCGTCGTGGAGGTGTAGGGCCGCGGCAGGAGGTCGTCGGGCGGGTGCTCGTCGGTGTGCACGAGCACGACCCGCGACGGCGTCATCACGAGCACCGTCATGTGGCGACGGATCTCGTCGCGCTCGAACGTCGGTTCGTGGTGGACCACGTGCGCGAGGACGTCCTCGCCCGCCAGGGCGTCACGCAGGCCTGCCGTCACGATCTCGGGGTAGTAGCCGCTGCGCTCGATCTCCTGGAACACGTCGGCGGCGGGCCCGACGGGGCGCTCACGTCTCATCACGCCAGCGTATCCCTGACCGGACTGCTCAGACGCCGCACGTACCGCTCCTCGCGACGGTCCGTGGCCGGCACCACCTTGGCGCGGGCGCTCAACGCCGTCAGTCCGGTCTCGTGCACCAGCACGGGCTCCAGGTCGAGCTCGGCGATCTCGGGCAGGTCGTCCTTCAGCGCCGCCAGCCGCAGGATGGTGTCCTGGATCGCCGGGGTGTCGACCGGGTCGGACCCGCGGTAGCCGTACAGCAGCGGCGCGGACCGCAGGTCGCGGATCATCGACTCCGCATCGGCGTCGGTCAGGGGCGGGATGCCGTAGGCGCGGTCGCCCAGGAGCTCGCTCGAGGCGCCCGCGAGGCCGAAGGAGACCAGCGGTCCGAACAGGGCGTCCTCGGTGACCGTGAACGACAGCGGGATGCCGTCGGGGGCGGAACGCTGGACGAAGAAGCGGGTGTCGGCACGCATGCCCGGCCAGGACGTCAGCTGGTCCCACGCCTCGAACATGTCGGCACGGTCCTGGATCCCGCGCCAGATGTGCGCGAGGTCGGGGCGGGCGCGCAGGTGCTCGCTGCCGGCCTTGAGCACGACGTCCCAGCCCAGCTGCTCCGCGGCGGCGACGGCCTCCTCCGGGTCGTGGACGTTGATCCACGTCCACAGGTCGATCCCGTAGCAGGCCAGGAGCGCGTGCACCTGCTCCGTCGAGAGGATCGCGCCTCGCGGCGCGTGCGCCAGCACGTCGCGCACGAGGGCGCGGGCGTCGCCGGTGCGGAAGTCGTCGTGGGCGCGGAACTCGCCGTGGTCCCGAGCCGCCCACTCCGCGTAGGTGACCACACGGGCGAGGGCACGCACGGCCGACTCCGGTGCCGGGTACGACGGCACGGAGCCGCGGCCCGCGGAGCCACCCTGGACGTCGGGCACGCGGAGCAGCTCGGGGATGCCCTCGGTGCCGAGGAAGGTCGAGACGATCGGCTTGTCGGACTGCTCGCCGATCGAGGCCAGCACGTTCGCGACCTCCTCGCCGGAGGTGTTGAGCGGCGGGATGTAGACGACCATCAGGGCGTCGATGTCGTCGGAGGCCAGGGCGTTCTCGATGGCGACCTCGAAGTCGTCGGCGCCGGCGTCGGCGCCCAACGGCACCGAGTCCGCGACCTGCAGACCGGTGGCGGTCGCGGCGTCGGCCACGAGCAGGCCCATGGCGTCGGAGTTGCCCACGACGCAGATCCGGTTGCCGCGCGGCAGCGGCTGGTGGGCCACGAGCTGCGCGACGTCGAACATCTCCTCGAGCGTGTCGACCTGGACCACGCCGGCCTGCCGGAACATCGCGTCGACCGCAGCCTGCGGCGCCGTGCTGCGCTTGACCGCGTGGCCCACGGGCACGCCCTGGGTGGAGCGGCCCGACTTCACCGCGACGATGGGCTTGGACTCCGAGACCCGGCGAGCGATGCGCGAGAACTTGCGCGGGTTGCCGATGGACTCGAGGTAGAGGAGGACGACCTCGGTGTCGTCGTCCTCCTGCCAGTACTGGAGGAGGTCGTTGCCGGACACGTCGGCACGGTTGCCCGCCGAGACGAACGTCGAGAGGCCGAGGCCACGTCGGGACACCGACTCCAGGATCGCCGTGCCGAGGGCACCGGACTGGCAGAAGAACCCGACGCGCCCCTGGGGCGGCATGGCCGTGGAGAGGGAGGCGTTCAGCTGGACCCCGGGGGCGGTGTTGATGACACCGAGGCAGTTGGGACCGACGAGGCGCAGGCCGTACGTGCGAGAGAGGTCGAGCAGCGTCCGCTGGCGCTGTCGACCCTCGGCACCCTCCTCGGCGAACCCGGCCGAGATGACCACCAGCCCGTGCACGCCCTTCGCCGCGCAGTCGCGGACGACGTCGTTCACCGAGTCGGCCGGCACGGCCACGATGGCCAGGTCGACCTCGTGCGGGATGTCCTTGACGCTCTTGAAGGCGGGCAGCCCCGAGACCGCCTCGGCCTGGCTGTTCACGGCGTAGACGCTGCCCTGGTAGTCGCCGAGGACGAGGTTGCGCACCACCGTCTGGCCGATCGACCGCTGGCGCCGGCTGGCTCCCACGACGGCGATGCTGCGCGCCGCGAAGATCCGCTCGATGGACGCGGCCTCGGCGCGCTGCTCGCGCGAGCGCATGACGCCCACGGCCGAGTCGGTGGGATCGATCCGGAACGACAGCTGCTGGACGCCGTCCTCGACCACGCCCTCGACGGAGTAGCCCATCTCGCGGAACACCTGGAGCATGCGGTGGTTGCTCGGCAGCACGTCCGCGGTGAACTTGGTGAGGCCTCGTTCGCGGCCCGCCTGGGCGAGGTGCTCGAGCAGGAGCTGGCCCACGCCCCGACCCTGGTGGGCGTCCTCCACGAGGAAGGCCACCTCGGCCACGTCGTCGCTGACCGCGTCGTAGCGCCCGACGCCGATGATCGTGTCGTGCAGCGTCAGCACGAAGGCGACCCGGCGATCGAGGTCGACGTGCGTGAAGCGTGCGACGTCGCGCTCGGACAGCGTGGGGTACGGGGCGAAGAACCGGTAGTACTTGGACTCGTCGGAGACGCGTGAGTAGAACGCGACGAAGGCCTCGGTGTCCTCGGGGGTGATGGGCCGGACCTGGGCGACGCGGCCGTCCTTCAGCAGGACGTCCGCCTCCCACATCCGGGCACGGTCGGCCGGCGTCGTCGAGGCGTCCTGCGTCACGCGCCCAAACCTACCCCGTACGGGCGCCCGTCCCGGGCGCGGAGGAGCCCGGGCGTCCCTCGGGCGGCGTGGCGGCTGGGGCGCACGGCCCCGGACCGGGAGAATCGAGAGGTCGCCCATCGGGTGGCACGTCGTCAGCCAGGAGAGGATGCATGGCCCGCAGCAGCACCCCGAACCCCCCCGAGGAGTTCGACGAGCACATCATCGACACCGACATCACGGACGAGATGAGTGCGAGCTACATCGAGTACGCGTACTCGGTGATCTACTCCCGCGCCATCCCCGACGCCCGCGACGGGCTCAAGCCCGTCCAGCGGCGCACCCTCTTCACGATGGACGACATGGGGCTGCGCAACGACCGCGGCCACGTCAAGAGCGCCCGTGTCGTCGGCGAGGTCATGGGTCGGCTGCACCCGCACGGCGACAGCGCCATCTACGACGCGCTCGTCCGGCTGGTCCAGCCGTGGTCCATGCGACTCCCGCTGGTGGACGGCCACGGCAACTTCGGCTCGCCGGACGACCCGCCCGCGGCCATGCGCTACACCGAGTGCCGCATGGACGAGGCCGCCGAGGCCATGACGGCCTCCATCGACGAGGACACCGTCGACTTCAAGCCCAACTACGACGGTCGTGAGCTGGAGCCGAGCGTGCTGCCGGCCTCGCTGCCGAACCTCCTGGTCAACGGCGCATCCGGCATCGCCGTCGGCATGGCCACGAACATCGCCCCGCACAACCTCGTGGAGGTCGTGCAGGCGCTGCGCCACCTGATCGAGCACCCGCGGGCCGACCTCGACGACCTCATGCGCTTCATCCCCGGCCCCGACTTGCCGACCGGCGGCAAGATCGTCGGGCTCGACGGCGTCCGCGACGCGTACGCCACGGGCAACGGCTCCTTCCGGATGCGCGCCACCACGCGGGTCGAGAACGTGACCCCTCGCCGCAAGGGCATCGTGGTCACCGAGCTGCCCTACAACGTCGGCACCGAGAAGGTCGTCGAGGCCATCAAGAAGCTGGTCCAGGCCAAGAAGCTCCAGGGCATCTCCGACATCAAGAACCTGACCGACCGGCACAAGGGCCTGCAGCTGGTGATCGAGGTCAAGAACGGCATCGTGCCCGAGGTGCTCCTCGAGCAGCTCTACAAGCACACGCCGATGGAGTCGTCGTTCTCGATCAACGCGGTCGCCCTCGTCGACGGCCAGCCCCGCACGCTGGGCCTCAAGGAGATGCTCGAGGTCTTCCTGGCGCACCGGTTCCAGGTGGTCCGTCGGCGCAGCGAGTTCCGGCGCGCCAAGGCCGCCGCCCGGCTGCACCTCGTCGAGGGGCTGCTGGTCGCGATCCTCGACATCGACGAGGTCATCCAGCTGATCCGCAGCAGCGACAACCGCGGCGAGGCACGCAGCCGCCTCATGGGGGTCTTCGACCTCAGCGAGGCCCAGGCCGACTTCATCCTCGACCGCACGCTGGGCAGCCTCACCCGGTTCTCGCGGATCGAGCTCGAGAAGGAGGCCGACGAGCTGCGCGCCGCGATCGAGCGGCTCGAGGAGATCCTCGGCGACGACGGCGTGCTGCGTGCGGTCGTCTCCGACGAGCTCGACGCAGCGGCCCAGCGCTTCGGGACGCCCCGACGCACGGTGCTGCTGGAGTCCGCCGGTCAGACCGTCACGGCCGCGGCGCAGCTCGAGGTCGCCGACGACCCGTGCTGGGTGCTGCTGTCGGCCACGGGGCTGCTGGCCCGAACGAGCGACGACTCCCCGCTCGGCGACGTCGGTCGACGCTCCAAGCACGACGTGGTCGTCTCGGCCGTGGCGGCGACGGCGCGCGGCCAGGTGGGCCTGGTCACCGCCGACGGCACCGTGCACCGGCTCGACGTCCTCGACATCCCGACCTTGCCGGCCACCGCCCAGGCCCCGCACCTGCAGGGCGGCCTGCCGCTGCGCGAGCTGCTCGCGACCTCGGCACCTGCGCTGTGCCTCATGTCGCTCGAGGCCGAGGGCCCCGGGCTTGCACTGGCCACCCGCGCCGGTGTGGTCAAGCGGGTCAAGCCCGAGGTGCTGTCGCGTGACTCCTGGGAGGTCATCGGCCTCGCCGACGGCGACACCCTGGTGGGCGCCGCGCCGCTGGCCACCGGCGACGAGCAGCTCGTCCTCGTCACCTCCGACGCCCAGCTGCTGCGCTTCGAGGCCGGCCTGGTCCGTCCGCAGGGTCGCGGCGGCGGCGGTGTGGCGGGCGTCAAGCTGGCGGCAGGTCAGCGGGTGGTCGGCTTCGGCGTGGTGCGCGACGTCGAGTCCGCCCACGTGCTCACGATCTCCGGCTCGGGCGACGCGCTGCCGGGCACGCAGACCGGGGCCGCGAAGGTCAGCCCGCTCTCGGCCTACCCGGCCAAGGGCCGGGCCACCGGCGGCGTGCGCTGCCACCGGCTGCTCAAGGGCGAGGACGGCCTGATCCTCGGCTGGGTCGGCGACGGAACCCCCGTGGCGTGCGCCACCAGCGGGTCCCCCGTCGACCTGCCCGAGATCGACCCGAGGCGCGACGGCTCCGGGGTCGCGGTCGCCCAGCCCGTGCTCGCCGCCGCCTCGCCCGCAGGTCTGCTCCCCGGACTCCCGACCGTGCGAGACTGAGCGCGTGCGTCCCACCTCTCGTCCCGCCCGCTCCCGCGTCCTCCTCGTCGTCGCCACCGCCCTCGCCGGCGCGCTGCTCGTCGGCTGCACCGGAGGCGGTGACGACGCCGATCCCGGCACCGACACCTCGGCCCTGCAGAAGCGGCTCGACACGGCCAAGAAGACGATCGACGAGGCCGAGACGGTCGAGGTCTCGCTCGCGACGTCCTCGGTGCCCGACGGCGTCTCGGGCCTGCTCTCGGCCAAGGGCAAGGGCAACCACTCCCCCGCCTTCACCGGCGACGTGAAGGTCTCCACCGGCGGAGCGACCCTGTCGGCCGAGGTGGTCGCCGTGGACGGGACGGTCTACGCCAAGACCGACATCACCCCGGTGTACCTCACGATCGACCCGGCGTCCCTGAAGGCCCCGGACCCCGCAGGGCTCATCGACGCCGACACGGGTCTCACCCAGATCCTGGTGCAGACCGACGACCTCGAGGAGGGCAAGAAGTCGCGCGACGGCCAGGACGTCCTGACCTCCGTCACGGGCACCCTGCCCGGGTCCGTCGTGTCGCAGATCATCCCCTCGGCCACCAAGGGTGCACGCTTCGACGTCACGTACCGGCTCACCGACGACGACGTGCTGCGCGACGCCACGATGTCCGGCCCGTTCTACGGCGGCAGCACGGACGTCACGTACACGGTGCGTCTGGCCACCTCCGACGAGCCGATCGAGATCGAGGCACCGGCCCGCACCGGCGGCAGCTGACCCGTGCGGGACTCCGGCAGCTCGGCCGACGAGGTCGACGACGCCCGATCCGAGTCGTCGTCGGGCCCCGTGCTGGCGTCACGGACGCTGCTCGGGCTCGCCGCGGTGGCGATCGCCTTCGCGGCCGCCGACACGTACGTGGTCGTGCTGGCCCTGCCCGAGATGATGTCGGCCAGCGGGCTCGACGTCGACGAGCTGCAGCGTGCCGCCCCGATCATCTCGGGCTTCCTCCTGGGCTACGTGGGCGTGCTGCCGCTCATCGGGAGGATCTCCGACCTCCGCGGCCGCGTCCCGGTGCTCCTCGGCTCGCTCGTCGTCTTCGCGGTGGGCTCCCTCGTGACCGCCGCCGCCTACGACCTGACCACGATCGTCGCCGGGCGACTGCTCCAGGGCGTCGGCGGCGGCGGACTCATCCCTCCCACGCTGGCGCTCGTCGCCGACCTGTGGCCGCCCCGCCGACGCGGGCTCCCCCTCGGGGTCGTGGGCGCCGTGCAGGAGCTCGGGAGCGTGCTGGGGCCGCTGTACGGAGCGGTCGTGCTGGCCTTCGGCTCGTGGCGGGACATCTTCTGGCTCAACGCTGCCGTCGGGCTGGTCCTGGCCGCCGTCATGCTGCGACTGCGTGACGCCGCCCCCGCCGCCCCGCCGCGCGGTCACGCCGCCGCGTCACCCGACCGCCCGCCCGGTCGGCCCGACCTGCCCGGCTTCGGCCTGCTGGCCCTCGCGCTGACGGGCCTCTCGCTGGTCATGCTGCAGCCCGAACGCCTCGTCACCGGCGTCACCGCCGGGCTGGCGTTCCTTCCGGTCACCGGCGACTCCCGCTGGCTGACCCCGCTCGCGCTCGGCACCTACGTCGTCGCCGCCCTGTTCGTGGTGCGCCAGGCCACCGCCCGCCGGCCGCTCGTGCAGTGGCGCAGCTGGGGCGAGATCGCGCGCAGCACCGACCTCGTCGGGGCCGCACTCCTCGCGATCGCCCTCGCCGCGGTGATCGTGACCTTCGCCTCGGCCGAGCCGGAGTCCGGCACGCTCTCGCCCCAGGCCCCGTGGCTCCTGCCCGTCGCCGCCCTGGCGACCGTCGGGTTCGTGTACCGGCAGCGCACGGCGACCGAGCCCCTGGTCCCGCGCGGCGCCCTGTCGGCCCGGCCGGCCTGGGGCGCCCTCGTCGTCTCCTTCGTCATCGGAGCCGCCCTGATCGCGGCTCTCGTCGACATCCCCTTCTTCGCCCGGCTCACCGTCCACCGGGACTCCCAGCTCGACGCGGCCCTCGTGCTCGTGCGCTTCCTGGTGGCACTCCCGGTGGGCGCGGTGCTCGGCGGCTGGCTCCTGCGCCGCGTCCCGGCGTCGTGGCTGACCGCGGTGGCCATGCTGGTCAGTGCGGCCGCGTTCTGGCACATGGCCACGTGGGACGCGCAGTCGTTGGCCAGCGAGTGGGAGACGCTCTCGCTCGTGGCGGCCGGACTGGGCTTCGGGCTCGCGATCGCACCGGTCAACGCCGTGCTGCTCGAGCACACCGCCGACGCCGTCCACGGCGTCGCGAGCGCCCTGCTCATCGTGGCCCGCATGGTCGGCATGCTCATCGGCGTCTCGGCGCTGACGACCATCGGGCTGCGGGCGTTCTACTCGGCCTCGTCGCGGATCCCGGCGGCGTCGGACCTCTGCACCGGGGAGGTCCAGCTCTGCCAGGCGTACCGTGACGCGGTGCGCGACGCCGGCATCGCGCAGCTGCACGCCGTGTTCCTCGGGGCAGCCGTCTGCGCGGTCGTCGCGGCGGGCCTGTCGCTCTGGCTCCTACGTGAACCTGCTCATACCCGCACGCGCAGCAGCGGTACTACGCTGCCCCTGTGACGGACTTCGACGACCTTCTCGCAGCCAACCGAACCTTCGCCGACTCCTTCGCCCTCACCGGCTTCGACGGCATCGCCCGTGCCGGTGTGGCCATGGTGACGTGCATGGACTCGCGCATCGACCCGCTCGGCATGATCGGCCTCCAGCCCGGTGACGCGAAGATCCTGCGCAACCCCGGCGGCCGGGTGAACGACGACGAGCTCGTGGCCCTCGTGCTGGGCGTGCACCTGCTCCAGGTGAAGCGCGTCCTCGTGGTCGAGCACACCCGGTGCGCGATGGCCTCCTCCACCGAGGAGCAGATCCACGAGCGCGTCTCCAGCAGCACCGGCACCGACTCCACCTGGATGAGCATCGGCCCGATCGACGACCAGCAGCGTCAGCTCCGGGCCGACGTGCACCGCGTGACCTCGCACCCGCTCATCCCGGACTCGATCGACGTCGGCGGCTTCCTGTACGACGTCGACACCGGCCTGCTGCAGCAGGTCGTCTGAGCCAGGCTCAGTCCTGGAGCAGCAGGCCGTCGGAGTCGTAGGTCCGGCTCTGCACCGCTGCGCCGTCCCCGACGGTGACCTCGAGCAGGGGGTCCTGCCCGTTCTGCGGTCTGACCCTGATCATGATCGTGGGGTCGGCGTCGGTGTCGACCGCGAACCGGGCGTCGTCGACGGCGGTCTGCACGGCCGAGGCGTCGATGCGGGCGAGGTCGGCCACGGGACGCTCGGGGAGGTCCGCGCGGGTCATGCCCTCCACCCACACGCTCGACGAGTAGGTCCAGTCGGTCGAGGCCGTCGGCTCGTCGGTCGTGGCGGTGCCGGTGTCCTCGCCGACGCGGTACGCCGAGACGACGGTGGTCCCGGAGGCGGCGGCGAGGTCGTCCACACGCTCGTCCCACCACTGCTCGACCTGCTCGACCGCAACGACGTCACTGCTGTCGAAGTCACTGCCACCGAAGAAGAGGCTCAGGACGAGCCCGCCGGCACCCAGCAGGCAGGGAGCCAGGAAGAAGAACGCCACCACGGCGACGATGCAGCCGATCGTCCGGCGGTTGGTGCCGGAGGTGCGCTCGCCCACCTGCGGGGTCCCACCGAACCCGGGCGGCGGCCACGCACGGCCCGGCGCCTCGCCGGGGCTCGTGGCCGGTGGCCCCGGGAACGGGCTGCTGCCCGCCGACGGGGCAGGCTGGTCGGCCGCGGGCGACGCCGGGAACGACGGCTGCGCCGCATCGCTCGACGCGGTGGGCCGAGAGGGCGGCGGATCGGCCGGACGGTCGGTCAGGTCGCGGACCACCATGGCCAGGTCGCCTCGGGTCGAGGCCGCGTCGATCTGCTCCATCCGCAGCGACCGGTCGACGGCCGAGATGCGCCCGGCCGCGTAGGCGGCGTCGACGGCGCGTCGAGCGGTGCGCCGGTCCCCGCGTCCGGCTCCCCCGGGATCGCTGATGTCGCTCACGGCGGCATCGTAGCGACGTGGAGCAGGCTCACGCGTCGATCAGGTCGGAGTCGACCTCGTAGGCGCTCTGCACGATGAACTCCTTGCGCGGAGCGACCTCGTTGCCCATCAGCAGCTCGAACACACCGGCGGCGCGCTCGGCGTCGTCGACCGTGAGCCGGCGCAGCGTGCGGTGGCGGGGGTCCATCGTGGTCTCGGCCAGCTGGTCGGCGTCCATCTCGCCCAGGCCCTTGTAGCGCTGGATGGGGTCCTTCCAGCGCACGTTGCGGCGCTTGAGGTCGGCCAGGGTGCGCTGCAGCTCGGCGTCGGAGTAGGTGTACTGGTACTTCTCCTGCCCCTTCTTGGGGTTGACCAGCTCGATGCGGTGCAGGGGCGGCACGGCCGTGTACACGCGGCCCTCCTCCACCAGCGGACGCATGTACCGGAAGAACAGCGTGGCCAGCAGGCACCGGATGTGGGCGCCGTCGGAGTCGGCGTCGGCCATGAAGATGATCCGGCCGTACCGCGTCTGGTCCAGGTCGAAGGTGCGGCCCGAGCCGGCGCCGACGACCTGGATGATCGACGAGCACTCCAGGTTCTTGAGCATGTCGCCGACGCTGGCCTTCTGGACGTTCAGGATCTTGCCGCGGATGGGCAGCAGCGCCTGGAACTCCGAGTCGCGCGCGGACTTCGCGGTGCCGAGCGCGGAGTCGCCCTCGACGATGAACAGCTCCGTGCGGTCGGCGTCAGCGGCGCGGCAGTCGGCCAGCTTGGCGGGCAGGGCGCTGGACTCCAGGGCGTTCTTGCGGCGCTGGTTGTCGCGCTGCTGGCGGGCCATGAGCCGGGTGCGCGACGCGGCGACGACCTTCTCCATGACGAGGCGCGCCTTGGCCTTCTGCGCCGTCTTGGTGGACGTCAGGAACGCCTTGAGCTCGCGCGAGACGACCTGGTTGACGATCTTGGTGACGGCCGGGGTGCCGAGCACCTCCTTCGTCTGGCCCTCGAACTGGGGCTCGGCGAGGCGCACCGTGACCACGGCGGTCATGCCCTCGAGGACGTCGTCCTTGATGACGTCGACGTCGCCGGACTTGAGCAGCCGGGTGGTGCGCAGCGTGTCGTTGAAGGTCTTGGTGAGGCCGCGCTCGAAGCCCTGGACGTGGGTGCCGCCCTTGGGCGTGGCGATGATGTTGACGAAGGACCGGACCTGGGTCTCGTACCCGGTGCCCCAGCGCAGCGCCACGTCGACGCCGAGGTCGCGCTCGACCTCCTGGGGCGTCATGTGGCCCTTGGAGTCGAGCACCGGGACGGTCTCGGTGAAGGCGCCGTGGCCCTGCAGGCGCAGCACCTCGCTCACCGGCTCGTCGGCGGCGAGGAAGTCGCAGTACTCGGTGATGCCGCCGTCGTGCTTGAACGACTCCTCGACCGGCTCGTCGCCGCGCTCGTCGCGGATGACGATCTCGAGTCCTGGCACGAGGAACGACGTCTGCCGCGCGCGGGTGACGAGCTCCTCGTAGGAGAACGTGGCGGTCTTGATGAAGATCTGCGGGTCGGCCCAGTAGCGCACCCGCGTGCCGGTGACCGTCTTCTTGACCCGGCCGCCCTTGTGCAGGGTGTTGTCGGCGGTGAAGTCCGCGGTGGGTCCGTCGCCGGCGAAGACGCCCGGCTCACCCCGCCGGAACGACATCGACCACGTCGCACCGGACTTGTCGACCTGCACGTCGAGGCGGGAGGACAGCGCGTTGACGACCGACGCGCCGACGCCGTGCAGGCCGCCGGTGGCGTTGTAGGAGCCGCCGCCGAACTTTCCGCCGGCGTGGAGCTTCGTGTACACGACCTCGACGCCGGTGAGCCCGGTCTTGGGCTCGATGTCCACCGGGACGCCGCGGCCGTTGTCGCGCACCTCGACCGAGCCGTCGGCGTGGAGCACCACGTCGATGCGGTCGCAGTGGCCGTCCAGCGCCTCGTCGACGGAGTTGTCGATGATCTCCCACAGGCAGTGCATGAGTCCACGGGTGTCCGTGGAGCCGATGTACATGCCGGGGCGCTTGCGGACCGCCTCGAGTCCTTCGAGGACGAGCAGGTTGCGTGCGTCGTAGGTCGACAACTCAGTGGCCTCCACCGGGTGGTTTCGCGTCGGGTCGTACGGCGTCGGACACCGTGCGTGCAGGCGATCGCCGACCCCCTCGCCAGCCTAGTCAGAAGGTCCCCGGTGACCGGTCTGACACGCGGCGCGCCGACCCACCTCCGCAGGTTTGGCGACGGTCGGCAGTATCTATGTCGTATGTCACCAACTCCGGCGCGGAACAACAGCCCGTGGTTGGATGTTGAGTCAGACGTACCCGCTGAACGACGACGCTGAGGAAGAGAGAACATGATGGCTGCAGTCGCCGAGCTTCCCGGTCTGAACGCGACCGACCGCTGTGACCGTTGCGGTGCGCAGGCGTACGTCCGCGTCGAGCTGGCCGGCGGTGCCGAGCTGCTCTTCTGCGCGCACCACGCCCGTGAGCACGAGGACAAGCTGCGTGAGGTCGCCGTGTCGATCCACGACGAGACCGGACGCCTCGGATCCGAGCCCACCGCGGCCTCGAACCCCGAGGTCTGACCGAACACGAACGTACGAGAAGGGCCCCTCACCGCTGAGCGGTGAGGGGCCCTTCTCGTGGTGCCACGAGGGCGCTGGTCAGTACGACCAGTTCCGGGCGCCGGAGCTGCGCCAGATGGCGTACCAGTGCTCGAGGTACTCCTTGTAGACCGACGGGTCGGTCGTCTCGGTCGTGATCTCGTCGCTCACCACCAGGTTGGACCCGGTGAGGGCGGCGGACCCGGCCTGGACGACGCGCACGAAGGTGCCGTCGGGGTACTTGGAGAAGTTCTCGCCGTTGGGAAGCAGCTCCTCCTTGTTCCACGGGTTCGACTTCAGCTTCGCCTCGACGAGCATCGTCTTGTCGTGGGGCTTGGCGTAGGCGGCCGGGATGCGCGTGACCGAGGTGCGGAACACGTCGAGGATCGGCTTGCAGATGCGGATGTACTGCTGGCAGTGCGCCGTCCGGTTGGCCTTGATCTCGTCGCGGAACGAGATCGCCTCGACGAGGCAGCCGCGCTCGGTGAGCCGCGTCAGCTTCTGCGCCACCGCGATGCGGCGGTACTTGAAGCGGTTGTGCTGCAGGCGGATCTTGCACGTGGAGTCGGGGACGACCCGGTTGAGCAGGTTGATCACCGGGTCGCGGCCGTTGGCCGGCGACGCCGAGATCGGCGTCGGGTAGTAGGTGGTGTTCGAGAGCTCGGAGTAGAACATCCCGTTGACCGCGAACGCCGTGCGGTAGCCGTCGCTCGTGGCGCCGCTGTAGCCGTAGCGCGACGAGTTCTTGGCGATGTAGCGCGGGTAGTCGTAGTTGTAGGTCTTGCCGATGTTGCGCTCAGCCCACATGTCTTGGAAGAACTCGCGCATCTGCAGGAAGATCTTCTTGTCGTTGTAGGTGGTCCACCCGTTGTTGAAGGTGTACTCACCACTCGGCCCGCCGAGGTTGGCCGAACCGGACCAGGAGGCGCCCCACGCCTGCTTCTTGTCGCGGTCGAAGGTGTTGGCGACCAGCAGCACCTTCGAGTGCATGATGGCGCCGTTGAGGGTGGACAGACAGGCGAGGCTCTTGCCCTTCGCGCAGATCTTGAAGTGACCGTGCTTGAGCGACGTCAGGCTCTTCTGCAGCGCGCGCGACTCCTTGGACTGCGAGGCCTTGCCGTGGATCATGTAGACGTCGACGCCGGCCTTCGCGGCCTTGATGAGCTCGCGTCCGACGCGCTTGGAGTTCTCCATGCGCGAGACCGAGATGTAGACGTAGTTGGCGCTGCGGACGGCCGACGAGCGCAGCTTGCCGGTGTTCGGGTCCTCGTAGGAGCCGCGGATCAGCCGCTCGAGGTCGTTGAGCAGCGTGTAGTCGCTGGCCTTCATGTAGCTGCCGTTGGGCCGGGAGAAGTTCGGCTCGACCTTGACCTCGTAGTCCGGGCCGTACGGGCGGCTCTGCGCGGCCGTGGTCTCCGCCGCCTGGGGGCTGACGTCGCCAGAGGTGGGTGCCGGGGTCGGGTCGGGCGTGACGTTGGTGGGCTCGGCCGCGTCCGCGGTCGGCGAGGGCGAGGGGGTCTCCACCGCGGAGGTGGGGGCTGCGCTCAAGGCACCGACCAGGACGGCCGAGCCGAGCAGGCCAACCCCCAGTCGACGCACGAGTCGGCCCGTTCGGTCGTAGCTACGCACCGCTGTGTCTCCCGAGATCGACGTGTGGGTCGCGACAGTCTAACTCAGAGTCACCCCGCGTCTGGGCAAGACGTCTTTCCAGGTCCTGCGCGCCGAGGTGCGGGCCGGGGCGGTCCGTGCCACGCTCGGCGAAGTCGGCCACCACGGTCGACGTCGAACCGAGGAGACATCATGCAGATCGGCAGCTCGCTCTTCCTGCTGGCAGCAGGCGCCATCCTGGCGTTCGCCGTCCAGGACGCCGTCAACGGGGTCGACCTCACCATGGTCGGCTTCATCCTCATCGCCGTCGGGGCACTGGGTCTCATCGTGTCCCTGATCCTGAGCGGCCGCAGCCGCGACCGTCGCGGGGAAGTCCCCCCGCCGCGCTGAGCCGCGCATCGGCACTCGCGACGCACCACGACAAGGGCCGGGACGATCCTCGAGATCGTCCCGGCCCGTTGTCATGTCTGGACCCGGGTGGGAGCCGTCCGACTGTGCGGTCTCGCAGGTGAGATCAGTCGGACGCGAGGCGCCGGCGCGCCCGGCGGAACGTGAGCTCCGCTGACGACGTCCGGAGCTGCCCGACCTCGGTCGGCCCGAGGATCACGTGCGGTCCGTCAGGCCGAGGAGGAACTGCACCAACAGCCTCGTCGCTGCGAGCACCATGCACACGATCAACGTGGCGCCGATGAGGTGGCCGTCGAACCCGCGGGTGTCGACCCCGGCGAGATGCAGGAGTCCCCAGCCGATCAGTGCCAGGACGTACAGGACCAGGGCGTAGGTCCACAGACGCGGAATCGAGATCTCCGCACGCAGGAGCGATCGCCGCACCGCGCTCTCGGCAGGTCCCGACACGTTGAGAGCGTATCGAGGTCTGGACGGCGAGCGCTGCGGCGCATCCACAGGCACCATCCCCCGGGACGAGTCGCGGGGGGACAGATGGTCACGATCCGGCCTCGTCGATCTCGACGTCGACATCTCCTCGGGAAGAGCCGTGTCGCTCGATGCCATGGGACGATTCGTCAGTGAGAGCCACTTTCGCGGCAGGCCTGGCGTTGGCGGTGTCCGCTGCTTCCTCCGGATGCGGGAATCTCGTCGGCTACATCCCACCGCCTGCCGGGATCACCGGGGTTCGCCTCACGGCCGACGACGAGGTCGAGATCGTCTCGTAGGTCTGCGCCCCGGACGTCGACACGTTGAGCGTGGTCTCCGACCGCGAAGGACTCGACGACGAGGAGGAGAACCCGGTCCAGGCTCTGTCGACCCACGACGGCCCCGTGACAGGGTTGGTGACCATCAGGCTCGGTGAGCCAGGAGGCGAGTGGGGCCCTCAGCTTGATCTCGACCTCGAGGACGGGGCCGGCTACCTCATCGATCTGTCGAGTGACGATCGGTTGACCATGTCCGTGTGGCTCACGCCGGGGTGGTCCGGGAAGCTGCGCCCGGGTGTCGTCTACGTGATGGCTGACCCGTGGCCCGACACCGCGACGCTTCGAGCGATCACGACCGACCAGCTCGAGTCGGAGGCACGCCGCGCCTGCGACGCCGAGGGTTGACGCGCCTGGGATGCGGAGGGTTGGCGGTGCCCCTCTGAAGTCCGCCGACAGGCTGCCCGCCCACGCACCGTGTGGCGCGATGGCCACACGCTCGGCGACGAGGCCGGTGGACCCGGTAGGCCAGGCCCGTCTCGGCGCCGCCTTCGAACTGATCTGGACCAGGAGCGCCGCGCGGTTCCGGCTCGTCGCCCACGCGTTCCGATTCTTCCTGGGATTCCAGTCAGATCCGAGCGCGTGGGCGGCACGACTCAGTCGAGGTAGTCGCGCAGGACCTGCGAGCGGGACGGGTGGCGCAGCTTGCTCATCGTCTTGGACTCGATCTGGCGGATGCGCTCACGCGTGACGCCGTAGACCTTGCCGATCTCGTCGAGCGTCTTCGGCTGGCCGTCGGTCAGGCCGAAGCGCATGGAGACCACGCCGGACTCGCGCTCGCTGAGCGTGTCGAGGACGGCGTGCAGCTGCTCCTGCAGGAGCGTGAACGACACGGCGTCGGCCGGGACGATGGCCTCGGAGTCCTCGATGAGGTCGCCGAACTCGCTGTCGCCGTCCTCGCCGAGGGGCGTGTGGAGGCTGATGGGCTCGCGACCGTACTTCTGGACCTCGACGACCTTCTCGGGCGTCATGTCCAGCTCGAGCGCCAGCTCCTCCGGGGTGGGCTCGCGGCCCAGGTCCTGGAGCATCTGACGCTGCACGCGAGCCAGCTTGTTGATGACCTCGACCATGTGCACCGGGATGCGGATGGTGCGGGCCTGGTCGGCCATGGCGCGCGTGATGGCCTGACGGATCCACCAGGTGGCGTAGGTCGAGAACTTGAAGCCCTTGGTGTAGTCGAACTTCTCGACCGCACGGATGAGACCGAGGTTGCCCTCCTGGATCAGGTCGAGGAAGAGCATGCCGCGGCCGGTGTAGCGCTTGGCCAGCGAGACCACGAGGCGCAGGTTGGCCTCGAGCAGGTGGTTCTTGGCCCGGCGACCGTCGACGACGATCCAGTCGAGCTCCTCACGGACCTTCTCGGAGATGCGACCGCCCTTGGCGAGCTTCTCCTCGGCGAACAGGCCGGCCTCGATGCGCTTGGCGAGCTCGACCTCCTCACCGGCGGTGAGCAGCGAGACCTTGCCGATCTGCTTGAGGTAGTCCTTGACCGGGTCGGCCGTGGCGCCGGCGACCATGACCTGCTGGACGGGCTCGTCGGACTCGTCGGCCGCCGACAGCGTGAAGCTGGACTCCTCGTCCTCCTTCAGCGTCGGGTCGTTCTTGAGATCCTTGACGAACTCCTCGTCGGGGATGTCCGGCAGGATCTTCTTGCCCTGGGCGTCGACCTTGGCGGCCTCGCCTGCGGCGGGCACCTCGAGGACGTCGGCGATGTCGACCGGCTTCTCGGCCGTCTTCTTGGCGGCGGTCTTCTTGGCCGGAGCCTTCTTGGCGGGCGCCTTCTTCGCCTGCGTGGAGGGCGCGGCCTTGCTGGCCGGGGCCTTCTTGGCGGGAGCCTTCTTCGCGGTCGAGGAGGCTGCGGGCTTCTTGGAAGTCTTCGTCACGGGCTCTTCTGATCTCGCGGGTGGGCTGGGCGGTACTGCTCGCGCCGGGTCGTGGGGCAAGACCTGCTCGGCGAGTCCACTCGCGCGGCCGAACGTGCGACACGGGGTCGCGCTCCGGGCACGGAACTCACGAACAAATCTCCTCCTTGACCGGTATGAGGGCGCAACAAAGAGGCCTGCGGTCAACCTCTGCGTGGTCCAGTCTGCCACGCACGCCCAAGCCCCCACCGACGGGGGCGCACGCCCCACGGATGCCGGCGCCCGACCCCTCCGGACTCAGTCCGTCGGCCAGCTGTGGACCGGCTCGTTCGCGTGCATGAGCTCGGCGTAGCGCCGCGTGACGGCCTGCAGCGCCTTCACCCGATCACCGCCGCGCGTGAGCTCGCGCTCGAAGCTGCCGATGAGCCAGGTCGCCCCGTTGACGCCTCGGATGCAGCGCTGCTCGATGACGTCGAGCAGGCGTCCGGCCACCGGCTCGTCGACGCCCATCTGCGCGAGGCCCTCGTGGGCCAGGGGCAGCAGGTGGCGCAGCACCAGCTCGCGCGCCGACACGGTGCCGACCGACGGCCAGTACTGGTCCGTCTCGATGCCGACCCGGGCCGCCTGGTGGAAGTTGTCCTCGGCGGCCTTGAACGACAGCTGCGACCAGACCGGGCGCTCGCTCTGGCGCATCACGTGCACCAGGCCGTAGAAGAGGGCCGCGTTCGCGAGGGTGTCGACCACGGTCGGCCCGGCCGGCAGCAGCCGGTTCTCGACCCTCAGGTGCGGACGTCCGTCGGCCACGTCGTAGATCGGCCGGTTCCAGCGGTAGACGGTGCCGTTGTGCAGTCGCAGCTCGGCGAGCGACGGCACGCGCCCCGCCTCGAGCTCCGCGAGCGGGTCCTCGTCCTCCACGATCGGCAGCAGCGCCGGGAAGAAGCGCACGTTCTCCTCGAACAGGTCGAAGACCGACGTGATCCAGCGCTCCCCGAAGAACACCCGGGGGCGGACCCCCTGGGTCTTGAGCTCCTCGCTGCGGGTGTCGGTGGCCTGCTCGAAGAGCGGGATGCGCGTCTCGTGCCACAGCTGTCGGCCAAGCAGGAACGGCGAGTTGGCGCCCACCGCGACCTGGACCCCTGCAACGGCCTGGGCTGCGTTCCAGGTCGCCGCGAACTCGTCGGGCTCGACCTGCAGGTGCAGCTGGGTGCTCGTGCACGCGGCCTCGGGGATGATCGTGTCGGCCGTCGTGGCGAGCCGGTCGACACCGTCGATGACGATCTCGATGTCCTCGCCGCGCGCCGACAGGATCTGGTCCGACAACAGGTGGTAGCGCGGGTTGGGCGAGAGCGAGTCGGCGCCGAGGTGCTGCTCGCGCAGCGTGGGCAGCACGCCCACCATCAGCAGCCCCGCCCCCGCCCGCTCCGCCTTCGACTGCGCCTCGTTGAGGTCACGGCGGACCGTGTCCTCCAGCGTCCGGAAGCCCGCGCCGCTCGCCGGCTGCGGCGGGACGTTGATCTCGATGTTGAACAGCCCGAGCTCGGTCTGGAACGCCTCGTCGGCGATCGCCTCGAGCGCCTCGGCGTTCTTCATCGCGGGATCGCCCACCTCGTCGACGAGGTTGAACTCGATCTCCACACCGATCTGCGGCTCCCCCACCGAGAAGTCTCGCTCGGAGAGCATGCGCGCGAAGACGTCGAGACATCGACGGACCTTCGCCCGATAGCGGGTCCGGTCCTCGCGCGTGAAGGACCTGTCGTCGACGTCCTGCCCCATGGGGCAACCCTAGGGGTCGCGGAGGTCGCGCGCCTCACCGAACGCACGCCTCTCCAGGCGGACGTGTCCGTCCCGGTGTCGCGAGGTCGACGGTCAGGTCGCGTCGGGCCGCGGACGTGTCGTCTCGGCCAGCTCGGCCAGGGCCGCACCGCTCACCAGGTGGTGCAGGCGGTCCGGGTGCAGTCCCGCGACGAGGGCTCGCTGGAGGCTCTCGGCCATGTCGAAACAGGGGTCGGCGGCGCGCGCGTGCTGGAGGCCCATCATCGCCTGGGCACCGTCCCCCATCAGGTAGGCGAGGTAGGCAGCCACCGTGTACGGGACCGCGGCGTACGCCGACGGCGCCTGACGCGCGAGCTCACGCCACGCCGGCAGGACCCGTTCCGCCTCCTCCCGGGAGTACAGCGGCCAGAGCCGGTCGCGCACCGCGTGGTGGGTGAGCCACACGCAGGAACGCAGGAGGGGCAGGTCGTCCGGTCGCGCACCGTCCTCGAGGAGGCCGACGACCTGGAGGACCTCGTCGATGCCGGCGTCGCCGACTTGCGCCCCGGAGCGCGTCCACGACTGCCGGACGATGTCGCGTTCCACCTCCAGCACCTGCGAGGCCAGCCAACCGCACCGCGGCCCGTCGGCGGGATGCCACCGCCGCTCCAGCGTGGCCCGGTCCGGAAGGATCTCCTGACCCGCGACGACGGCACTGACGACACCCGGGTGGTGGTCGCTCAGCTCCAGAGGGGTCCCCTCCCTCGGATCGTCGTCGAAGGTCGTCCAGTACCGCTGCGTGTCGGTCCAGGCCGTGACGACGGGGCGAACCGTCCCGAGAGCCCGCTCGACCGCCCACGCCGCCTCGCCGGCGGCCTCGCGTCGACCCGAGACGACGAGCACGATGGCGCCCTCGGCACCGTTGTTGCGCAGGTGGCCCGCCACGAAGCGGGCCAGCTGGGGGACGTGCTCCGCGTCGTGGGGCAGGTCGACGCGCATGCGGAAGCCGAACCGCTCGCGTGGCCCGGACGTGGCGATCGCGCAGATCGACTCCTCGGGCATGAAGCCGAACACGGTCGGCAGCAGGTTGAACAGGTCGCCCACGTCGTGGGCCGTGAACACGGGTGCAGTCGTCATGTCTCCACACTCACGCTCCGTCGCGCGGCCCGACAGAGCCTGCGGCGGACCTGTGGACAGCCGCCGCCGGCGGGGCCGCGGGCTGTGGACGCGCGGACCGTCGGCGAAGGCACGCACAATGGGCCGATGCGGTCCACGGCCTCGGTGCTCCACCTCGACCTCGACGCGTTCTTCGCCTCGGTGGAGCAGCGCGACAAGCCGTCGCTGCGCGGCAAGCCGGTCATCGTGGGCGGGATCGGGCACCGGGGCGTCGTCTCGACCGCCTCCTACGAGGCGCGCGTGCACGGCGTGCGGTCGGCGATGCGCATGGCCGAGGCCCGGTCGCGCTGTCCGCACGCAGCCTTCCTCAGCGGCCGCTTCGACGCCTACCGCGAGGCCAGCGCCCTCGTCATGGCCCGCCTGCGGCAGGAGTCGCCCCTCGTCGAGCCGCTGTCGCTCGACGAGGCCTTCGTCGACCTCGCCGCCGGGCCCGACCACGACCCCGACCCCGACGCCCTGCTCGCCCGGGTCGAGGCGCTCCGGGCCGACATCGAGGACCTCACGCACGGGCTCACCGCCTCGGTGGGCGTCGCCTCCTCGAAGCTGATGGCCAAGATCGCGAGCGAGATCCGCAAGCCCGACGGCCTCTTCGTCGTGGCGCCGGGGACCGAGCTGGAGCTGCTGGGACCCATGCAGGTCACCGCCATCCCCGGCGTCGGACCGGCCACCGCCGAGCGGCTGCGGCGCACCGGCGTCTCCACGGTCGACGAGCTCCGGTCGCGCGACGAGGACGAGCTGGTCCGTCTGCTCGGCTCGGCCTCGGGGCGCTCGCTCGCACGACTCTCGCGGGCCGACGACGACCGCCCCGTGGTGGCCGAGCGGGAGGCCAAGTCGATCAGCGTGGAGGACACCTTCCCCGACGACGTCACCGATCGCGCCCGGCTGGAACGTGTCGTCGAGACGATGGCCCGTCGCGTGGCCGACCGCCTCCGCCGCGGACACCTGTCGGGGCGCACCGTCACCCTCAAGATCCGCTACCACGACTTCGAGACCCACACCCGGTCCACGACGCTTCCCGGGCCCACCGACTCCCCCGGCCTGCTGGCCCGCAGCGCACTGGCACTGCTCGCCAGCACCGACCTCTCCGGCGGGCTGCGGCTCGTCGGCGTCGGCATCAGTGGCCTCGCCGACTGGGTGCAGGACGACCTCTTCGAGGAGGACGAGCCGATCGACCTCCCTCCTTCCGAGCAGCCCGACGCCGCCGACGTCGCGCCGCCTCCACCGGTCAGCTGGAGCCCCGGCAACGACGTGCACCACCGCACGCACGGCGACGGATGGGTCTGGGGTGGCGGGCTGGGCCGGGTCACGGTCCGGTTCGAGACCCGGCTCACCGGACCGGGGCCGGTGCACACCTTCGCGGCCGACGATCCCGACCTCTCCCCCGGGCACGAGGGGCCGACCCGCCCGCGTCGCCCCGACGAGCTCGTGGACCCGGAGGTCGCGGCGGACCTGCCCGACCACGTCCCCGTGCCTCCCGTGGAACCGGGCGATAGCGTCACCGCATGACCTCCTCGTCCCATCCCCCGGTCGCCGCGAAGCACCCGATCACCCGCAGCCACCACGGCGACTCCGTAGAGGACGACTACGAGTGGTTGCGCGACAAGGACGACCCGCGCACGATCGCGCACCTCGAGGCCGAGAACGACTACGCCGAGGCTCGCACGGCCCACCTCGCCGACCTGCGCGCGCGGCTGTTCGAGGAGATCCGCACCCGCACCCTCGAGACCGACCTCTCGGTGCCCGTGCGGCACGGTCAGTGGTGGTACTACTCACGCACCTCCGAGGGCAGCCAGTACGCGATCCGCTGCCGCACCCGGGTGGAGTCCCCCGACGACTGGGACCCGCCGGTCCTGGTCCCCGGGGTCCCCGTCCCGGGCGAGGAGGTCCTGCTCGACTCCAACGTCGAGGCGGAGGGGCACGAGTTCTTCTCCCTCGGCGGGTTCTCGCTCAGCGACGACGAGAACCTCCTCGCGTGGTCGGTCGACGTGGTCGGCGACGAGCGCTACACGATCCGCGTCAAGGACCTGCGCACCGGTGAGGTCCTGCCCGACGAGATCCCCGGGACGAGCGGCGGGGTCACCTGGTCGGCCGACGGGAGCCACCTCTTCTACACGACCGTGGACGACGCGTGGCGCCCCCACCGGGTGTGGCGGCACCGGCTCGGCACCGACGCCTCAGACGTGCTCGTGCACGAGGAGACCGACGAGCGGTTCTTCACCGGCGTCGGACGCACGCAGTCCGAGCGCTACCTGGTCATCGGTGCCTCGTCGAAGATCACGAGCGAGGTGCTCGTGCTCGAGGCCGACGACCCCACGGGCGAGTTCCGCGTGGTGATCCCCCGCCGCGACGGCGTCGAGTACTCCCTCGAGCACGCGGTGCTGGGCGACCACGACGTCTTCCTCGTGCTGCACAACGACGACGCCGAGGACTTCGAGCTGGGCTCCGTGCCCGTCGACGCCCCGACGAGCCGGCCAGACGTGGTCGTCCCCCACACGCCGGGGACCCGGCTCGAGGCGGTCGACGTGTTCGCGAAGACCCTCGTGCTCTCCTACCGACGCGCCGCCATGACGCGCGTGGCGGTCGCCCCCCTCGGTGCCGACGGCGTCGGGGAGCTCACCGAGATCGACTTCGGCGAGGAGCTGTTCACTGCCGGCGTCGGTGCGAACGCCGAGTGGGACCAGCCCGTGATCCGGTTGGGCATGGGCTCGTTGGTCACCCCCAGCACGGTGCTCGACTACGTGGTCGACTCCGGGGAGCTCGTGGTCCGCAAGCAGCAGACCGTCCTCGGGGGCTACGACCCGGCCGACTACGTGCAGCACCGGACCTGGGCCGTCGCCGACGACGGCACGCGCGTGCCGATCTCGCTCGTGGCCCGGGCCGACACCCCTCGCGACGGGTCGGCGCCCGCCCTCCTCTACGGCTACGGCTCGTACGAGATCAGCATGGATCCGGGGCTGTCGATCCCTCGTCTGTCGCTGCTCGACCGTGGCTTCGTCTTCGCCATCGCGCACGTGCGCGGGGGCGGCGAGCTCGGCCGCGCCTGGTACGACCAGGGCAAGCTGGTGCACAAGAAGAACACGTTCTCCGACTTCGTCGCCGCGGCGCGCCACCTCGTGACCGAGGGGTGGACCAGCGCCGAGCGTCTCGTGGCCGAAGGAGGCAGCGCCGGTGGCCTGCTCGTCGGCGCCGCGCTCAACCTCGCACCCGACGCGTTCGGTGCGGTCGTCGCGGAGGTGCCGTTCGTCGACGCCCTCACCACCATCCTCGACCCCAGCCTGCCGCTGACCGTGATCGAGTGGGACGAGTGGGGCGATCCCCTGCACGACCCCGACGTGTACGCGTACATGAAGTCCTACTCGCCCTACGAGAACGTGCGCGCCGCCGACTATCCCCCGGTCCTCGCGGTCACGAGCCTCAACGACACCCGCGTGCTCTACGTCGAGCCGGCCAAGTGGGTGGCGCGGCTGCGCGAGCTCTCCACCGGCAGCACGCCGCCCCTGCTCAAGACCGAGATGCACGCCGGTCACGGCGGGGTGAGCGGACGCTACGCCGCGTGGCACGAGCGTGCGTGGGAGCTGGCCTGGATCATCGACGCCGTCGACGCCCCGCACGAGCCCACCGCACCCGTCGGCACCGGCACTCCACCGGCTTCCGCCGACGCCGGAGGCCACTCGTAGGGTGGCTCGCGTGCTCCGCATCGCCACCGTCAACGTCAACGGCATCCGTGCCGCTCTCCGCCGGGGCATGGGTCCCTGGCTCGACGCCGTCGAGGCCGACGTCGTCACGCTGCAGGAGGTCCGCGCGCCCGACGCCCTCGTCCACGACCTGATGGCCGACAGCGGCTTCCACGTCGTGCACGCCGAGGCTGCCGCGAAGGGCCGCGCCGGCGTGGCCGTGCTCAGCCGCACCGAGCCGAAGGCGCACCGCGTGGGGCACGGCGACCCGTCCTTCGACGACGCCGGGCGCTGGATCGAGTCCGACGTGGTCCTCGACGACGGCAGCCTGCTCACCGTGGTCTCGGCCTACGTGCACTCCGGTGGCGTGGGCACCCCGAGCCAGGACGACAAGTACCGCTTCCTCGACCAGCTGCTGGTGCGCCTCGCCGAGCTGCGCGAGCACGCCGACCACGCGGTCGTGACGGGCGACTTCAACGTCGGGCACACGGAGCGGGACATCAAGAACTGGCGCGGCAACCTCAAGAAGGCCGGCTTCCTGCCCGAGGAGCGCGCCTACCTGGACCGCGTCCGTGACGACCTCGGGTGGGTCGACGTGGCGCGCGCCCACGCCGGCGACGTGGACGGCCCGTACACCTGGTGGTCGTGGCGGGGCCAGGCCTTCGACAACGACACCGGCTGGCGCATCGACTACCAGCTGGCCACGCCCGAGCTGGCCGCCACCGCGGTCGCCGCCCGGGTCGACCGGGCCCCCACCTACGCGGAGCGGTTCTCCGACCACGCGCCGCTCGTCGTCGACTACGACGTCTGAGCCGTGGCGCTGGCGCGGGTCCTCGGCCCTGTCCGGGCGACCGGCCTCGGTGCCGGCTCCATGCTGGGCGCCGGCATCTTCGTGGCGGTCGGACCCGTCGTGGGGCGCGCGGGCGACGCCGCCGTGCCGGCCGTGCTGCTCGCGGCGATGGTGGCCGGGCTCAACGCCACCGCGTCGGCCAGGTTGGCTCGGCGCATGCCCGCCGCCGGCGGCACCTACGTGTTCGCCCGTGAGTGCCTCGGCCCCACCTGGGGGCACCTGGCCGGCTGGGTCTTCGTGGTCGGCAAGACCGCCTCGTGCGCGGCCATGGCTCTGGCGGTCGGCGCGCACCTCTGGCCCGGTCACGCCACGTCGGCGGCGATCCTCGCCGTCGTGATCCTCACGCTCGTCGACCTCGCCGGCGCCCGGCGGTCCGCCGACACGCTGACCGCCTCGGCGGCGCTGGTCGTGATCGTGGTCGGCGGCTCGGTCCTGCTGCTCCTCGAACGAGGCGCCGTCGTCGCGCCGGCCCCGCCCACCGACGGGCTCGACGTGGTCCAGGCCGCCGCCCTGCTGTTCTTCGCCTTCGCCGGCTACGCCCGGCTGGCCACCCTCGGCGAGGAGGTCCGCGACCCCGAGCGCACCATCCCGCGCGCCGTGGCGGTCTCGTTCGTCCTGGTCACGGCGCTCTACCTGCTCGTCGCCCTGGCCGTCTCGCGCACGCTGCCCGCCGACGTCGCCTCCGCGAGCGACCGTGCCCTCGCCGACGCCGTCGACACGCTCGGCCATCCTGCGCTCTCCACCGTCGTGGCCGCGACCGCCGTGGTGGCCGCGGGCGGGGCCCTGCTCTCCCTGCTGGGCGGGGTCAGTCGGACCGTGCTCGCGATGTCCCGCGACCGCCACCTACCGGCGCGGCTGGCGCGCGAGTCCTCCCGTGGCGTCCCTGCCTCGGCCCAGGTCGCGGTGAGCCTCGTCGTCGTGGCGGCGCTGCCGTTCGTCGGTGCGGTCGAGGCCGTCGCCGCCTCGAGCGGGTGCGTGCTCGTCTACTACGCGCTCACCAACGCCTCGGCCCTCACCCTCGACGGTCAGGGGCTCCCGGCCGGAGCGCCCGGCCGTCGACGCCGCGCAGCCCTGCGGATGCTGGCGCGGCTCGGGGCCGCAGGGTGCCTGCTGCTGGTGCTGGCCCTGCCGCTCGCCGGGGTCCTGTGGACCCTCGGCGTGGTGCTCGTCGGCCTGCTCGCCGGACGCGTGACGCGGCGATGACCTTTCACCAGCGATGAATATCAGGTCCTGATACATTTGGTTGCATGATGCAACCGGATGTCCCGCGACTGGCCCAGGCCCTGCGCGAGCTGGTCTCGGTGGTCTCCCGCGAGACCGCCTCCCACCGCCTCAGCCGCACGGCCGCCGGGACGCTCTCCGCGCTCGAACGGCGCGGACCGTCCCGCATCTCGGACCTGACCCGGCTCGAGGCCGTCGGCCAGCCGGCGATGACCGGGCTCGTCCAGCGTCTCGAGGCCTCGGGCCTCGTCAGCCGCACGTCCGACCCCAGCGACCGCCGAGCGACGCTCGTGGCGGTCACCGACGCCGGGCGTGACGCCCTGGCGGAGCGCCGTCGACAGCAGGACGCGATCGTCGCCGCCCGGGTCGCCCGTCTCCCACCCGACCAGCTCGCGGCGCTCGATGCCGCCGTCGACGCGATCGTCGAGCTCACCCAGGAGGACCATGAACAGCCCCACTGACCGCGCCACCGACACCAGCGGACACGACGGAGCCCGATCGAGCCTGCTCGGCCAGCCGAAGGCCGTGTACGCCGTCGCCTTCGCCTGCGTGATCTCCTTCATGGGGATCGGCCTGGTGGACCCCATCCTGCCCGCGCTCAAGGAGCAGCTCGACGCCACGGAGAGCCAGGTGACGCTCCTGTTCACCAGCTACCTCGTCGTGACCGCCGTCGCCATGCTCGTCACGAACGCCGTGTCGAGCCGCTTCGGCGCCAAGCGGACGCTCGTCGTCGGCCTGGCCATCATCGTCGTGTTCGCCGCCCTCGCGGGGTCCAGCGGCAGCATCGAGGGCATCGTCGCCTTCCGCGCCGGTTGGGGCCTGGGCAACGCGCTCTTCATCGCGACGTCGCTCGCCGCGATCGTCTCGAGTGCCCGGGGTGGGTTCGCCGGCGCGATCATCCTGTACGAGGCGGCGCTCGGTCTCGGCATCGCCGCGGGCCCCCTCGTCGGCGGGACGCTCGGCAACATCAGCTGGCGCGGTCCGTTCTACGGCGTGGCCGTCCTCATGTCGATCGCCCTCGTCGCGACCGTCGTGCTCCTGCCCTCCACCCCCAGGCCCGACCACACGACACCTCTATCGGCCCCGCTGAGGGCGTTGCGTCACCGCGGGCTGGCCACGATGAGCGTCGCGGCCCTGCTCTACAACTGGGGCTTCTTCACGATGCTCGGGTACGCCCCCTTCCCGATGGCACTCTCGATCACCCAGCTCGGATGGGTGTTCTTCGCCTGGGGCGTGCTGGTGGCCTTCTTCTCGGTGGTCGGGGCGCCGTGGCTGCAGCGTCACCTCGGCACGTCCGTCTCGCTCTACGTGGCGTTCACGCTGTTCGCGGTCGACCTGGCCCTGATGGCGGTCGACCCCACCGACCAGAGACTCATGGTCGGCTGCGTGGTGGCGGCGGGCATCTTCATCGGCATCAACAACACCCTGATGACGCAGGCCGTCATGACGATCTCGCCGGTCGAGCGGCCGGTGGCCTCCGCCGCCTACGGCTTCGTCCGCTTCATCGGCGGCGGTCTCGCTCCCTTCGCCGCAGGCCGACTCGTCGCGGCCACCTCGGTGCACGTGCCGTTCGCAGTGGCCGCCGTGGCCGTGCTCGCCGCGGCCCTGGTCCTCTCCACCGCGCATCGTGCCCTGCGCGACGCCGACGCCGGACTCGACGAGGACGGCCACCCGGCCGGCGACCCCGAGGAGGTCGCCGGAGAGGTCGCCGACGAGTTCGGCGGAGCGCCCGGCGCCGTGGACGATGTCCTGCGGTCCAGGTGATCCCGGGAGGCAGGACCCAACCGCCTGCGGACATGAGGAAGGGGCGCGCACCCCCCTGGTACGCGCCCCTTCCGATCAGGGGAAGCTCCGACCTCTCAGCTGACGCGCCGCGTCAGTTGAACCGGACCTTCATGGACGTGCCCTTCTCGGACAGCACCCGCACCTTGACACCAGCAGCCGGCAGCTTGACGCCGTGCTGCGGAGCCTCCTCGTAGAAGTACTTCTTGGTGTCGTCGAACAGCGGTGCCGCCGCCTGGCCACGGATGTAGCTGGGCTTGCCGTTCGTGTGCAGGGTCATGGAGTCGGCCTTGCGCGTCGAGAACGGCGCGTCGTAGACCTGGACGCGGGCGCGCCACGGCTTGCCGGTGGACATGTCGGTGATCGGGCGCGGTCGCGCGTCGATCGGCAGGTTCCGCCCCTCACCCGGGTGGGTGATGGTGTTGTTGTCGGCCTGCGACGTGTCCCAGTACGAGATCAGCAGACCCGTCTGGTAGGCGTAGTGCTCCACCCAGTCGGGCTTCGTCGTGGCGAAGCCGAAGTTGTACGGCCCCGTCTTGAGGTAGCGGTCGTACGAGACGTACGACCGGTGGCCCATGACGTAGTAGTTGTCGTACTCGTCGGTCGTGGAGGCGCCCACGATCGAGAAGCCGTCGAACGTCCAGGCCTCGCCGCCGTCCTCGGCGTCGTCGCTCAGCAGCTCGGTGCCACCGGCCGTGACCGACACGTCGTCGACGAACAGGCCGGGCAGCGCCAGGCCGCCGTCCGTCTTGTAGAACACGCGCAGCTGCACGGTCTTGCCGACGTAGGCGTCGAGCGGGACGACGAGGTCGGCCCAGCTCTCCTGCTTCCCGTCGATCCCGGGACGTCCGGAGGTGTCGTCCCCGATCGGGGCCCCGCCGATGGTGCCGTCGAGAGCCGTCCAGGTGGAGCCACCGTCGGTGGAGGCCTGCACGTAGGCGTAGTCGTAGCCCTCCTCGATCTCGTAGCGCACCTTCGCCTTCAGCGCGGCACTGCTGCTGCCGGCGGGGATGGAGACCTCCGTGCTCATCGCGTTCGCCAGGTCGTCGCCGGAACCGGAGTAGAACTGCTTCGAGCCCGAGGCCGGTGCGCCGAGCTCGCGCGTGACCTCCTTCTTGGGCAGGACCACGACGGCACCCTGAGGCTTCGCCGAGTTGTACTCCTGCGGCCCGAGCTCCAGCGTGCGCTTCTCCTTGGTGGCGATCACCTCGTGGTCGAGCCAGCCGAGCTGCAGCTTCTCCCACGCACCGAGGTCACCGGCACGCTCGCCGAGGGCCTCACCCTTGGCGTTGAGCCGGGACTGAGCCATGAGCGTCCAGAACTCGTTGCTGTTGTCGCCGCCGGCCGTGCTGTAGGCGTCCGGCAGGCCCAGGTCGTGGCCGTACTCGTGGACGAAGACCGAGAGCCCGCCGTTCTCGGGCTGGACGGTGTAGTCACCGATCCAGAGGCCGGTGTCGGCGATCTGGGTTCCACCGAGCTGGTTCTGCGACGGGCCGGTGACGCCCTGGTCGGTGAGGAACGCGTACCAACGGTGCGACCAGATCGCGTCCTCGCCGTGCGTGGAGTCGCCGTCCTCCTCGCCTGCACCCGCGTGCACGATCTGGAAGTGGTCGATGTAGCCGTCGGGCTCGTTGAAGTCGCCGTCGCCGTCGAAGTCGTAGCGGTCGTAGACGTCGTACTGCGCCAGCTGCTTCTTGATCTGCGCGGCGGTCTTGCCGGCCTTCTTCTGGTCGGCGACCCACTGGGTCGTCGCGTCCTGGATGAGGTTCCACGTCGAGGCGTCGTCGCGACCGTAGCGAGCGGTGTTGTACTTCACCTTCACCCAGTCCGAGACGGTCCCGTCGACCGTGTAGCGACCCGAGGACTGCTTCTCGTAGTACGTCTTGACCGACTCGACGTTCTTCCCGGTCTTGAAGTAGAGGTCCTGGTAGTGCTTGCGGTCGTAGTCCTCCTGCCAGACCGACGAGTTGTCCTTCGTGCGGTCCGGCTCCTCGATCTGGTTGTGCAGGGGGCCGTCGAACTTCTCCGGACCAGCGGTGTCCGGGTCCGTGTCGCCGTCGGGGTAGTCGGGGTGACGCTCGTCGCCGAACTCGGCGAGGATGACGAAGACCTTGTCGGCGCGCTCCTGGGAGAGCTCGACGTACTGGTCCTTCTGCTTGCCCTTCGCCGCCTTCGCCTTGGTCCTGGCCGAGGCCTTCTTGTTCCTCATGGCGGCCGCGTCGGCCGGGCTGGCGGCCTTGCCGACCTTGACGACCGTGCTGCCGTTCTTCTCCACGGGCTCGGCGTCGCCGTTGATCACGGCCTTGACGGCCTGCTCACGCAGCTCGCGGCGCTTGTCCTCGATGGGGTTGGGCAGGTCGTGATCCTTCTGGATGCGGTCCGCTCCCCCCGTCGGTGGTGCTTGGGCCGCATTCGTCGGCGCCGCGAACGTGAGTCCGAGCGATGCCGCGAGTCCGAGGCCCAGAATGCCTGACGTGACACGCTTCACGTGGTCCCCCCTAGGACATGGTGTGGTGAGGGCAGTCGATCGACCGCCCACAGGCCCCGCCGACCGGATGGGTCGGGCGAGGCACGATGCCGACCAACCTAAGCGGTTGCTGAGAGCAACGGCAGTCTTGACTTTCGAGACGCCTAGCACTAACGAACTAGTTCTTTCGGGCCACTCCGTGAGACAGGGGCACACGCGTCCGAAGGACCTGGCAGAGTGGCGCGGGTGCGGCCGGACGCGCCGTCTCCAGGGGCATGACCGACAGGAACCTTGCATGCGCACGTTGCTCGTGGGCGGCCTCACCGCCGTCCTGCTCGCCGTCACCACCGTCGCGGCCCACGCGTACATCGGGTCACCGACCTACCAGAAGCAGGTCCTCGACCGCACCAACGCCGTGCGCGCCGACAACGGCCGGGTCGCCCTGAAGCTCCAGACCTGCCTCGACACCTACGCCAACTCGTGGGCGAAGTACCTGGCCACCCAGAAGAAGAGCCTCCAGCACCGGCCCTCGTCGCAGCTCACGACGATCATGAAGCGCTGCAACCTCGACGGCATCGGCGAGAACCTGGCGCGCAACTACCCGACCGGCACCGCCACCGTCAACGCCTGGGTCCGCTCCTCCGGCCACCAGCGCAACCAGATCGGGTCAGGGCACCGCTACGTCGGCATCGGCGCCTATCGGGACGCCGACGACCGCTACTACGCCGTCGCGCTGTACGGCAATCCCCGCTGACCGACGCGCCGACACGGACCCTCGCCGCGCCCTGCTCCGTGACCTAGGCTGGATGCGTTGTCGTTGGATCCGGCCGTGCCGGCACCTCGGGGTCCTCGTGCCCTGGGCTGCTCCCAGCGGGTGAGACGACGGACGACGCGCCCGCGACGGTCGCGGACGCACCCGAAGGAGTAGTTGAAGAATGGCAACAGGAACGGTCAAGTGGTTCAACGCCGACAAGGGCTTCGGCTTCATCGCCCCCGACGACGGCAGCGAGGACGTGTTCGCACACTTCAGCGCGATCCAGACGAGCGGCTACCGCTCGCTCAACGAGAACCAGAAGGTCGAGTTCGACGTCGAACAGGGCCAGAAGGGTCTGCAGGCGGCCAACATCCGCCCACTGGACTGATCACGGCGCATCACGGCCCCGTCGAGCGAAGGCTCGGCGGGGCCGTGTCACGTCCGGGGCCCCTCGACGGGGGCGGTGCTCAGAGTCGGCCGGACTCGTCCCAGGCGTGGCAGGCGAAGTCCGTCGCGTCGCGGCGCACCCGCGTGCCGAGGTCGAGACGGTCGTGGGCCGTGGTGGCGCGCAGGGGTCGGCGCGGGAAGCGGGCGCGACCGGCCGCGACGTCCGTGGTCTCGTAGTCGAAGATCGTGTCGTCCATCTCATGAGGGTATCCTCATGTTTGCGCGAGCAGCACCCCTACCGAGAGGTAGTGTTCGGCGGCTCGACGACGGTCGGACGTGGACCGCGCGCGACTGACTCAGCCGTGCCGGCGGCGCAGCTCGGCGAGGCGGCGCCTCATCTCACCCGCTCGCAGGTGGTCGACGTTGAGCGGCGGCTCGAGCGCGGCGACCACCCGGTGCGCGAGGGCGTGGATGCTGTCGCGCTCGGCCGTGGGCCACGTGACCACACGCAGGTGCCGACGCATCCAGTCGGTGAGGGCCGGGTCGTCGAGCGAGCTCATCGCCAGGGGCTCGCTCAGGACGATCGCCAGACCGGCGCGGAACATCGAGCTCCGCGACCGCCCCTGCAGCTGGACGTCCTGGACCAGGTGCCGCAGGCTGTGGACCGCGTCGGGCCAGCGCCCGAGCGCGCCCGCGTGTCCCACGTGCAGGACGCCGGCACCGACCGGGAGCATGAGGCTGCGGTTCAACATCCGCGCCCCGTCCGCGTCTACGTGCCAGGCGAAGAGACCCGGCACCTCCTGGATGGCGTCGAGGCGGTCGGGCGCCACGGCGCCGGCGCCGTCGCCAAGGTGCCGCACGACGACGGAGACCTCGTCGTCGTCGAGCAGTGGGTCGTCCTGGTCGGCGGGGACGGCTGCCGACACGAACGGCACCGGCTCCGCGCGAACCGGCTCGTCCGTCGTCGAGGGGACACGCATCGCGTCGGAGCCGCCGCGTGCTCGCTGCGGCACCGGATCGGGCTGGGACGCCAGCGGCGGGCGGGGACGGTCGCGGACGGCGGTCAGGTCGTCCGAGCGCTCCGGGCCACCGACGCTGACCTCCGCGCCCGCGTCCTGCAGCACGGCCGCGAGGGGGCCGACGTAGGCGTGCGGAGCGATGACGTGCACCCGTCGTCCGTCCACCGCCCCCTCCAGCGACTCGAGGCGGACGAGCACCCACTCCGCCCACACCTGACGGAACTGCGGGCTCAGGTCCCCGAGGGCCCGTGAGTCCGGCGACACCCACTCCGCGGGGTCCAGGAGCCCGTGCTCGGCCGACAGCACGTACCACCTCGCTCCGCGAGCCTGGGCCCGCAGACGCGCGGACTGGAAGTCCTCGGAACGGAAGATCTCGCGTGACGGCGCCGGCACCAGGACTCGCTCGCCGTCGCTCGCGATCAGGAGCACGTCGGCCGACTCGGCGGTGGGGTCGGGCACCACCTGCAGCTCACCGGCCAGGCCTGAGCGCTCGATGAGGTCCTCGAAGGTCGAGCCGACGGCTCGGCCGACCGGCTCGGTGTCTCGGTCGGCCGGAGGCTCCGCGTCGGACCCGGGGCGGGGGGCGCGCACCACGGTCGCGTCGTCGAAGGCCGAGGCGACGAACCGGTCGTGCACGGGATCGTCCGTCCCGCTCGACGTGTCGTCCGACGGCCCCGGGGCCACGCCCGTCGGATCGCCGTCGGCCGGCAGGTCGGGGTCGATCTTGCGCTCACCCTCCGGGATCACCTCGTACATGCCCCGGGACACGCGGCGGAAGATCGGCGCCCGGCTCGCGAACTGCGCCTGCTTGGGCCGTCCCCCCTCGCACAGGCCGACCAGGTGCGCGCGGATCGTCGCCTGCCCGATCTCGGGGTAGGTACGAGCGAACCAGCGGTGGACGTCCTCGTAGCGGAAGGGATCGGGCATGGCGGCAGCGCACTCGTACATGAGCTGCCACACCGGCCGGTCGTACTTCACTGGTCCCCCACGGTCCTCTCTGGTCCGCCGCTGGCGGCGACAGGTGGGGAGAGCACCCTTCGGCAGGTTCATGACGCAACAGGACGAGGATCACAGGGAATGTCGTCCCGGGCACGGCTGTTGACACCGACGTACCGCACCCTTCGAGAGGATCACCATGCCGACCGTCGACCTCACCGCCAAGAGCTTCGAGGAGACCGTCACGACCGACGGCATCACCCTCGTGGACTGGTGGGCCTCCTGGTGTGGCCCGTGCCGCCAGTTCGCTCCCGTCTACGACGCCGCCAGCGACCAGCACCCGGACGTCACGTTCGGCAAGATCGACACCGAGGCCGAGCAGGAGCTCGCCGGTGCCGCCGGCATCACGTCGATCCCCACCCTCATGGCGTTCCGCGACGGCGTCCTCGTCTTCAGCCAGCCCGGTGCCCTGCCGGCGCCCGCGCTGGACCAGGTGATCCAGGCCGTGCGCGACCTCGACATGGACGACGTGCACCGTCAGGTCGCCGAGGCGCAGGCCGCGGAGCCCGAGGTCCCCGAGGAGCTGCGGGACTGAGTCCCGTCCGGCTGGTCACGCCAGACCTGCCAGCACCCGCGACGTGAGGTCGGCTGCACCGAGGTCGTCCGGCGAGGACGGGCGGGCGCCGATGCGCACCGCGACGACGTCGCGCGAGGGCACCACGGCGAGGATCTGGTTGCCGTAGCCGATCGCCCACCGGGCATCGGCCGGCACGTCCGGCGCCAGGCGGCCCGTGGTGGGCGGCCGGTCGGCGCCGAAGCCGGCGGCCCGCTCGATCGTCTGCACCCGGCCCTCGGCGTTGATCCACCACAGGCCGCCGTACGCGGCGTTGAGGTCGCTGGAGGACGTGCCCGTCAGCCGCTGCACCAGGTCGGCCGAGACGATCCGTCCGCCGTCCCAGCGGCCGTCACGGGCCACGAGCAGGCCGATCCGCGCCAGGTCGTCGCAGGACGAGCGGATGCCGGAGTACGTGGTGGTGGCGCCCGACGGGTCGCGGTCCCACGTCGTGTCGCGCAGCCCGAGCGGGTCGAGCAGTCGCTCCCGCGCGAAGCCCTCGACGTCTCCACCCGTCGCCGAGGACAGGACCGCCGCCAGCACCTGGACGGCCATGTTGTCGTACTCCCAGTGCTCACCGGGCGGGTGCTCCTGCCCCACACCGAGCGAGAACGCCGTCTTGTCGGGCTCGCGACGGATCATCCGCCCGTAGTCGACGTCGTAGCTCCACCGCCGACCCGACGTCATGGACAGCAGCTGCTCGACCGTCACGTCGGCCGACGGCCCGCCCCGCCACTGCGGGACGTGCTCGGCCGCCCGGTCGTCGAGCGAGAGGAGCCCGTCGTCGACGGCGATGCCGACGAGCAGGGCCGTGACGGACTTGGTGACCGAGTAGACCGGACCAGCGGTGCGCGCCGTCGCGCCAGGCGCCGTCCACCGGTGGACGAGCGTGCCGTCCTCGACCACGGCGACACAGGTGCTGCCAGTCGATGCCGCGGCGGCGTCGAGCTCGTCCCACCGGCCGGCCTCGTCGCGGTCCCACTCCCCCGCGGGCCAGACCTCGGGAGGCGGCGCGAGGGTGGGCAGCGAGCCACCCAAGGTACCTCCGCTCGGGCGGTCGTCGTCGCCGGGCGCCGTCGTGCAGGCACCTGCGAGCGCGAGCAACGAGAGCAGGACGAGGGCAGCGCGCACTCGACCACTGTGTCACCGCACCCCGGGAGCGCGCAGGCTGCGGACCTCGCCGACGCGACCTAGGGTCGATCCGGACCCACCTCCTCCGAAAGGACCCCCATGATCCTCATCGTCGTGAAGTTCGCCGTGCGACCCGAGCACGCCGAGACGTTCCCCGAGGCGGTCGGACCGTTCACCGAGGCCACGCGCGCCGAGTCGGGGAACCTCTTCTTCGAGTGGTCCCGCAGCCTCGAGGACGAGCACACCTACGTGCTGGTCGAGGGGTTCGAGGACGACGCCGCCGAGGCGCACGTGTCGAGCGACCACTTCGCGGCCGGCCTGGAGGCCATGCGCCCCCTGCTGGTCTCGACGCCCCAGATCATCAGCCACCAGGTCCCGGTCGACGGATGGGGACCGATGGGCGAGCTGCAGATCGACTGACCCGACGGTCACCATGGACGCCCTGCACGACGCGCTGGGGCCGTGAGGGACAATGGTCGGATGCCCACGACCACCGACCTCAGGCTGCTGCTGAGGCATCCGGTCGACTTCGAGGTCGCCGAGGACCCGGCCGACTCGCGCTTCGTGTTCCGGGCTCCGGACGGCGAGCAGCGGGTCACGGCGACCGAGGCCATCGGCGCGCTCAGTCAGGGCATCCGGACCATGAACGCGGACGCCTCGGTGCGCGCCTGGGCCACGCCGGCCATCCTCGCCCTGCGTCTCATGGCCTCCGGCCGGCTGGCCGCTCCCGACTCGACCGCGGCCTCCCAGCTGCAGGACGCAGCCCGCGCGATCGGCCCCGACCCGGCCTCGGCGCAGGCCAAGGTGCGGGGCTTCCTGTCCGCCCTGGCGGTCGACGCGCCCGCCGTCGCGACCCAGCCGCAGGATCTCGGTGCCGGCACTCCCGGACGCCCCGGGAGCTCCGCCTCGGCGACCTCGCGCGACGGCGTCGCGCCTCCGCCCCTGGTGGAGCGCGCGCCCGTGCGGCCGCGCCACTTCAGCGGCCAGCTCGTCGTGACCTTCCGTGCGGCCGAGGACTCCGACAATCCCGATCGACCCGTCGCGGACGTGCGACTGCGCGTCAAGCCGCTCGACGCCGCCTGGGCCGCGGTCGACGTGGCGGAGATCTGGCGCAAGGAGGACCACCACTTCGGACCGGGGTCCCGGCCCGGCGTGCGCACCCTGATCACCACGGCGGCCGCGGCGTGGCCGGTCCTCACGCGCCTGCTCGGCCGTCTGGACACCGGCTCCGTCCCCGTGACCGCGGCCGAGATCGGCGAGCTCGGACGCACCCGTGTCTCGAGCCTGCTGCGCGCCTACCGCATGGAGGTGCTCTGGCCCGACGGCCTCGTGCGCGAGCTCGACGCCCGCCCCACCGTGCGCCGCGTCGGCGAGGCGATGCCTCACGACCGCCCGCGGGCGTTCGCCCGGGCGCAGGTCTTCCGCTTCGACTGGAACCTCGCCCTCGGGGACGAGACGCTGACCTCCGCCGAGCTCGACATGCTGGCCGAGTCCCAGCACGGGCTCGTCCAGCTCCGCGACCGCTGGGTCCTCGTCGACCCCGCCCGCACCCGGGCGATGCTCGAGCACCGCAGCCAGGAGATCACGGCACTGGAGGCGCTGCGGGCCGCGGTCACGGGCGAGGTCGAGGTCGACGACGTCCGCACCCAGGTCGACACCGAGGGCTGGCTGGACGACGTGCGTCAGCGCCTCGCGCACCAGGGGTCGCGCGACCCGGTCGAGCCGTCGCCCCGGCTCGCAGGGACCCTCCGTGAGTACCAGCGCGACGGGCTGCGGTGGATGGCCCAGCTGGTCGACCTCGGGCTCGGCGGCATCCTCGCCGACGACATGGGCCTGGGCAAGACGGTCATGCTCATCGCGCTGCACCTGCACCTGGAGGACCTCGCCCGCGAGGCCGGCGACGAGCCCGCCCCCACCCTCGTCATCTGCCCGGCGTCCGTCGTGGGCAACTGGGAGCGCGAGATCCGACGCTTCGCCCCCGGCGTCGAGGTCCGCCGGCACCACGGCGCCGGACGCAGCCTCGACGGCGTGGAGAACGGCTTCGTGGTCACCACCTACGCCACCCTGCGACGCGACGCGCGCCTGCTGGCCACGTTCGAGCGCGGCTGGGGCGTCGTGGTCGCCGACGAGGCCCAGTACGTCAAGAACCAGCGCTCGGCCGGCGCGAAGGCGCTGCGGGCGATCCCCTCACCCGTGCGTCTGGCTCTCACGGGCACCCCGGTCGAGAACGGGCTGACCGAGCTCTGGTCGATCCTCGACTGGACCACGCCCGGGCTGCTGGGCGGGCTCGAGGAGTTCCGTCGTCGCTGGTCGCGGCCCATCGAGCGAGGGCAGGACCGCGACCGCGCGGGCGAGCTGTCCAGGCTCGTGCGTCCCTTCGTGCTGCGGCGCCGCAAGAGCGATCCCGGCATCGCTCCCGAGCTCCCGCCGAAGACCGAGACGGACTACCGGGTGCACCTGACCCGCGAGCAGGTCGGGCTCTACGAGGCGATCGTCCGCGAGGCGATGGCGCAGATCGAGGCGAGCGACGGCATGCAGCGCCGCGGGCTGGTCGTGCGGCTGCTGACCCAGCTCAAGCAGGTGTGCAACCACCCGGCCCAGCTGCTGCGCGAGCCGAGGAGCACGCTCTCGGGCCGCTCCGGAAAGCTGGAGATGCTCGACGAGCTGGTCGACGAGATCATCGCCGAGGACGGCGCGGTCCTGGTGTTCACGCAGTACGCCCAGATGGGCCACCTGCTCACCCGACACCTCGCCGAACGTCGCATCGACGCCCAGTTCCTGCACGGCGGCACCCCGGTCCCGGTCCGCGAGCAGATGGTCACCCGCTTCCAGGCGGGCGAGGTGCCGGTGTTCGTGCTGTCGCTCAAGGCCGGCGGCACCGGGCTCAACCTCACACGGGCCGACCACGTGATCCACTACGACCGCTGGTGGAACCCGGCCGTCGAGGACCAGGCCACGGACCGCGCGCACCGCATCGGTCAGACCAAGCCGGTCCAGGTGCACCGGATCATCGCCGAGGGAACCATCGAGGAGTCGGTGGCCGAGCTCATCGCCTCCAAGCGGGCCCTGGCCGACGCTGTGGTGAACGCCGGCGAGGGCGCGCTCACGGAGCTGACGGACGCCGAGCTCGGGGACCTGGTCCGCCTGCGCCGCTGAGGGCGACAGCAGCTGCCTCGTCCCCGTGGACGGGCCTGCGACGGAGCTCGTGAAGACTGAGACGTTGCATTGGTACTACCATTGCGGCACACTCGGGTGACCTGGCTCACGCCGGTCGCCCCGCTCCCGACCTCGGAGACCCTCATGGATCCCATCACCCCCGTGCACAGCACCGGCGTCCTGCTGCTCATCGCGGCCGTCGCGGTCGCCGTGCTCCTCGTGCTCATCATCGTCGTGCGCCTGCACGCGTTCATCGCACTGGTGCTCGTCAGCCTCCTGACGGCCGTGGCCGCCGGCATCCCGCTGGCCGACGTACCTCTCGCGCTCACCTCGGGCTTCGGCTCCACGCTCGCCTCGGTGGCCCTGCTGGTCGGCTTCGGCGTGATGATCGGCCGACTGCTCGAGGCGTCCGGAGGCGCCCAGGTGCTCGCGGACACGCTGGTCACCCGCTTCGGCGAGGCGCGCGCCCCGTTCGCGCTCGGCGTCGCCGCGTTCCTCTTCGGCCTGCCGATCTTCTTCGACGCCGGCCTGGTCGTGTTCCTCCCGATCATCCTGACCGTCGCGCGTCGCTTCGGTGGCTCCGTCCTGCTGTACGCCCTCCCTGCTGCAGGCGCGTTCGCCGCTACGCACGCCCTGCTGCCGCCGCACCCGGGACCCGTCGCCGCCGGCACGGTCATGGGCGGCGACCTCGGCGTCGTGCTGCTGGTGAACCTGCCGATCGCGATCGTCGCCTGGTACGTGGGCGTCTACCTCTTCTCCCGGTACGTCGGCAAGCGCGTCCACGTCGAGGTCTCGACCATCCTCATGGGCGAGCAGAACGACGGATCCGGATCCACCGCCCCACCGCCCCCGTTCTCGCTCGTGCTGTCGATCCTGCTCGTACCGCTCGTGCTCATCGGGCTCAACACGGTGCTCACGACGCTCGTCACGAACGGCACGGTGGCCGAGGGCAACGCCTTGGTCGAGACCCTCGTGCTGCTGGGCAACACGCCCGTCGCCCTGCTCCTGACGCTGATGCTCGCGATCGCGACCATCGGCCGACGCGGTCGCACGCTGTCCGAGACCCAGGGCCTGCTGGACGCCTCGCTCGGGCCGGTCTGCTCGGTCATCCTCATCACGGGTGCGGGCGGCATGCTCGGCGGCGTGCTGCGCACGAGCGGCATCGGCGACGCGCTCACCGACTCGCTCGGCGACCTCGGCATCCCGCTCCTGCTGCAGGCGTTCCTGCTCGCGACGGCGCTGCGCGTCGCCCAGGGCTCGGCCACGGTCGCGCTGACCACGGCGTCCGGACTCATCGCCTCGCAGACCACGGACCTGTCCGACGTGCAGGTGGCGCTCCTGGTCACCGCGGTGGCAGCCGGCGCGACCGTGCTCTCGCACGTCAACGACTCGGGCTTCTGGCTGGTCAGCCGGTTCTTCGGCATGGACGAGAAGACGACGCTGCGCACGTGGACGGTGATGGAGACGACGCTGGGCGTGTCGGCCTTCGCGGTCGCCGCGGCCCTCTACCCCCTCGTCGGATGACCACGTCCGACAGCGACCTGCGGTCAGTCGTCGCGCATCTGGGCGACGACCTCGGCGCAGATCGCGTGCATGGCCGATCGGGCCGCCTCGCCGTCACGCTCGGCGACGGCACGCGCGACGGCCGCGTGCAGGCGACGCGCCTCGGGCTTGGGCTCGGACGGCATGAGGTGGTGGTCGGTCCGCCCGCGGAGCACCTCCTCGACCACGCCCCCGAGGGCCTGGAACATCACGTTGCCGGACGCCTGGAGCAGCAGCCGGTGGAACGTCACGTCGAGCTCGAGGAACGACCGGAGATCGCCACCGGCGCCGGTGCGCTCGAGGTCGTCGGCCAGGTCGAGCAGCTGCGACCGCACCTCGTCGGAAGCGTGGTGCGCGGCGAGCTCGGCGCTCGGCGGCTCCACGGCCGCGCGCAGCTGCGACAGCTGTCGCAGGAGGTGGGCACGTCCCGGTCCGGCCAGCCGCCAGCGGAGCACCGCGGGCGCGTAGTGGTCCCAGCGGTCCTCCGGGAGCACGGTCACCCCGGTCCGACGCCGGCTCTCCACCAGGCCCATCGACGCCAGCACCTGCACGACCTCGCGGGCCACGGTGCGCGAGACCGCGTAGTCGGCACTGATCGAGTCGAGGGTCAGGGACTCACCGGGCGCCAGGCGGCCGTCGACGACGCGCGGACCCAGGTCGGCCAGGACCTCGGAGTGTGCCGTCACCATGGCGCTGACTCTAGAGCGTGGGAGGGAGCTCGATGACCGGCGCACTGCAGGTGGTCGTGATGGGGGTCTCCGGCACCGGCAAGAGCGAGGTGGGCAGCCGCGTCGCTGACCGGCTCTCCATGACCTACGTCGAGGGCGACGCCCACCACCCGGCCGCCAACATCGCGAAGATGTCGGCGGGCACGCCCCTCACGGACGACGACCGGCGGCCGTGGCTCGAGGAGCTGGCGGGCATCCTCGCCGACCACGCCGCACGAGGGATCCCCACGGTGCTCGGCTGCTCGGCGCTGCGGCGGACCTACCGCGACCTGCTGCGTGGTGACCAGCCGCCCGGCTCCGTGGCGTTCCTGCACCTCGTGGCCGACGTGGACGTGCTCGACGCCCGGATGCGCCGTCGGGAGCACTTCATGCCGGCGACCCTCCTGCGCAGCCAGCTCGACACGCTCGAGCCGCTGGAGCCCGACGAGCCGGGCGTGGCCATCGACGTCGACGCCCCGCTCGACCTGGTGGTCGACCGGGGCGTCGAGGCCGTGCGAGGTCTTCGCTAGAAGAGGCCGCACGTGGACAGGAACGGCGTCCCCGCCACCCGACCCTCGAGGAAAGCGAAGGCGTTCGGGAACCCGGCGACCGCTCCCCCGACGTGCGTCGGCGTCACGAGCGTCTGGAACCGCACCTTCGCGCCCTTGGAGCACCAGGAGCGCGCCATGTCGCGGCCCTGCGCGTAGTCGACGACGTCGTCGAGGCCCGAGTGCGCGACGAGGCTCGGCACCGTGGGCCGCGCCGAGCCGAGACGTCGCTCGGCCAGGGCCGCGGCGATGTCCGGACGGCTCAGGAACGCCGAGATCGGTCGACCGTCGACCGTGAGGTCGCTCGTGCGGGTGAAGGCGAACGAGGCGACCCCGTCGATGGTGCAGCTGTCCTGCACGCGGTCGAGGAAGTCCTGGCCGCGCGCGTTGAGCAGGTCGCGGATGCCCAGCTGCGGCTCGGCGTCGTCGAGCGCCGCGACGGCGTAGCCGAGGAACGCCGCGTACGGCGAGCCGTCGAGCTTCGGAGCCACCCGGGCGAGGTCGGCGGGGACCGCCCCGGCGTAGCCGCCCTTGAGCCTCAGCTCCGGCGCGTACCCGGCCGCGAGCTCCAGCGCGCCCGCGGCCGCGTTGCCGCCCTCGGAGTAGCCGGAGACCAGCACCGGTGCGGTGGAGGTGACGATGCCGAGCCTCTGCGCGGCGCGGACCGAGTCGAGGACGTTGCGTCCCAAGGACCGCGGGTCGACGTAGGGGTGGACGCCGGGCGTGCCGAGACCCTCGTAGTCGGTGACCGCGACCGTGTAGCCACGCGCGAGCAGGCCCTTGATGAAGGCACCCTCGTACTCGGTGCCGGCTGCCAGCTGCCGGGACGGCGCGCAGCGGTCGGCCATGCCCTGGGTGCCCACGGCATAGGCCACGACCGGCCGCTCGCCTCGTCCGATCCAGCGGGTGCGCGGCTGCAGGACGGTGCCGGTGACCACCGTGGGTCCGTCGGCGTTGCCGCTCACGTACATGACGCGGGTGACGTCGGCCGGGGCCTTCAGCAGCTTCAACGGGTCGAGGTAGAACTGCGACGACTCGCTGCGCACGACCGTGCCGGGCGCGCCCGACACCGAGGCCGGCGGGGTGTAGAAGTCGGCTGCGGACGCCGGCGGCGCGGCGACCAGCCCACCCGCGAGGGCCGCGGCGGCGGCGAGGGTCAGGCGTGTCCTGAGCCGCCGTGACCGGCGCGGACGCGGCGATCCGGTGCGGGTCTCGGGCGAGGACGTGGGCATGGACGTGGACATCGGCGACTCCCCCATCGCGCGACACCCTCGGTCGCGCAGGGTGAGCGTGACAGTGACGCGCGTCACGCGTCAAGGGTGGGTCCGCCGGGAGCGGTGGGCGTCGTACGGACGTCCACCGCTCCCCACGTCTGCGCCGACCTCAGCCGGCCGAGACGATCTCGTTCGGCACGGCGGGCAGCGTCACCGAGTCGACGACGGCACCCGACGCGACGTCGATCTCGTGCAGCGTCCTGGTGCTCGGGTCGGTCACCCAGGCGGTGTCACCGTCGACGTGCAGCGTCGGCCGGGGCTTCTGCCAGTCGAGCGGCTCGCGCCACGGCTCGAGCACGTCGATCGTGTCGAGCCTGTCACCGGACTCGGCGTCGAGCACGTGCAGCGCCCCGTCGGTCCCGAGGACGAGTGCCTCGCCCGCTGCCCCGCGCCCGAGGGACCGGAACGAGTAGCTGGTCCCGAGGTCGACGAGGCGGATCTCGTCGGACTCGGTGTCGACGAGGCTGATGCGCTCGGGGCGCTCGAGCTCGGCGTCCGCGTCGACCTTGTAGTCGCCGAGCACGACGCGCGAGCTGCTGCTGCCGGCCTGGTTGCCGATGCGGCCGTAGGCGTCCGGGCTGTCGATCTTCGTCATCTCGCCGTCGCGCACGACCACGACGCCGTCCTCGCAGCCGACGACGGCGACGCCGTCCGCTGCCGTGGCCTCGCCGTGCACGCCCGTGCAGTCGTCGGTGCGGGCCTTCTCGGTGCCGTCGGCCCCACGGAGCACCACGGTCGAGCGCTCGTCGGCCGTGCCCTCGGTGTGCAGGAGGTCGCCGTCCAGGTTCACGGCGACACCGTGGTGCGGAGTCGGCAGCTCCACGGTGTCCACGACGGTGGTCGGGTCGTCGGTGTCGAGCTCCTGGATGGTGCCGGCACCGTCGCTGAAGAGCAACGTGGTGCCGTCGTGGACCGTCACGTGACCGGGCTCGGGCGCCTCGAAGGTCTCCCCGAGGCGCGGCTTGCCGGCCACGGCGTAGTGCGAGTGGTCGCCGTGCGCCTCGACCTCGACCCCGGTGTCGAGCAGCTGGAAGCCCTCGGTGGTGGACACGAACACGTGCCGGTCGTCGCCTGCCGGGTTCACCCGCACGAAGCCCTCGGACGGGAGCGTGGCCACGGGCTCGAGCGAGTCGCGGTCCAGCACGAGCAGACCCTTGTCGGTGGTGAGGACGAGGCGCGGGCCGGAGAGCTGCTGGCCGACGTCGGAGGCGGCGGTGTCGTCGTCACCTCCCCCGCCGCCACATGCGGCGGCACCCAGGGCGAGGGCGGACACGACGGCGGCCGCGCGCAGCCGGGATCGGTGGAACAGGTGCATGGGTACTCCCCTAGTCGAGAACGATTCCCATGAACAGTAACCGGAACGATTCTCGACACGAGCGCGGGGTCCCGCTCGCGCTCGCCCCTCACCCGTGCAGCAGCTCCACCCCGTCGCTCAGCCGGTAGGGCGAGGACTCCACGAGCGCACCGACGACACGGCGAAGGCGCGAGACCTCCGCGCGAGCGGTGACCTCGTGGCCGTCGTCGCCGAAGAGAGCGCGGCCGAGTCCCGCCGCGGTGATGCCGGCGGGACCGGCGGCCGCCACGATCCGGAGCACCTCCGCGTGCCGGGCCGAGAGCCCCACGCTCCAGGGCTCTCCCGCGTGGTCGAGCGTCAGCAGTGGACGGTCCCCGCCGACCAGCCGGGCTCGCACCACGGCGTCGTCGGGCCGGGCCCTCAGGACCCACCCGTCACCCAGCCGTTCGGGCACGCAGAGACCCAGGCCCAGCACACGCTGCGACAGACCGGCGCACGGAGCGGCCACCCGTTCGGGGGCCCGGACACCGACGGCGCGCGCCACCCACCCGTGCTCGTCGACCAGGAGGTGGGGTCCCGCCGCGGCCGTGAGCAGCGGCTCGGTCGCGTCCCTGAGCCTGGCGAGGCTCGACTCGTGCTGACGACGCAGCTCCAGCTGGGCCAGGCGCACTGCCGTCCCGACCAGCGCGACGACCGCCGGGTGGAGGGTCATCGCCGGACCGCTCACGTCGACCACGCCGAGGAGATCTCCCGTGACCGGGTCGTGGATCGGCGAGGCGGTGCAGTACCACGGGTGCTGGTGCTGCTCGAAGTGCTCTGCCGAGAACAGCTGCACCGGCGCCTGCTCCGCCAGCGCGGTGCCGATCGCGTTGGTGCCGACCACCTCCTCCGTCCAGAGCGCTCCCTCCTCGAAGCCGAGCGCGTCGGCCTGGCGACGCACCGCAGCAGCACCGCGCCGCCACAGGATCACGCCGTCGGCGTCCGTGAGCACGAGCAGGAAGTGCGAGGCCTCCGCGACGGGCTCGACGACCGAGGCCAGCTCCTCCACGACGAGACGCAGGCGGGAGTCCCGACGTCGGCGCTCCACCTCGCCGACCTTCAGCGGGTCGCGGGCGTTGGCGACGTCGGGCCGCACGCCGGCGCTCAGGGTGCGGGCCCACGACCGTGCGACCACGGGACGCAGGGGCGACGTCGACCGCGTCCCGGAGAGGACGGCGTCACGGACCCGGGCGAGCTCCTGCGCGTGCCGACCCAGGTCGGTCCCCGGTCCGACCGCCGCGAAGCCTGCCATGGCGCCACCTCCGACCCGAGTGTGACCCCGGCCACGTTGCAACATCGTGCAACGGTTCCCGGGACACCCGGCGGGGCGGTGTCCTGCAGGTCCACGGACACCCGAGGAGAGACCATGACCGAGCTGCTGGACCCGCCCACCGCAACCGACCCCGCCGACCCCTCGACCCGCGTCGAGTCCTGGCTGCGCGACTTCGAGGACGCCCTGACAGCACGCGACACCGGGCGGGCGGCGTCCCTCTTCGCGCCGACCAGCTTCTGGCGCGACCTCGTCTCCTTCACCTGGAACATCACCACCGTCGAGGACCCGGCGGGCGTGGAGACGCTGCTTGACGACGTGCTCGACCGCGTCGACCCGAGCGCCTTCACGCTCACCGAGCCGGCCACCGAGGCCGACGGCGTCGTGGAGGCCTGGATCGCGTTCGAGACCGGCGTCGGCCGCGGCAAGGGCCACCTGCGCCTCACCGACGAGGGGGCGTGGACGCTGCTCACGTCGCTGCGCGAGCTGAAGGGCCACGAGGAGAACCAGGGCGAGACCCGACCCCAGGGCGTCAGCCACGAGCTCTCCAAGGGCAGGCCGTCCTGGAAGGAGGAGCGGGACGCCGAGGAGGCCGACCTCGGGCACGGCACGCAGCCGTACGCGCTGGTCATCGGCGGCGGACAGGGCGGCATCGCGCTCGGCGCCCGGCTCCGCCAGCTCGGTGTCCCGGCCCTCGTGGTGGACCGCCACGACCGGCCGGGCGACCAGTGGCGCTCGCGCTACAAGAGCCTCTGCCTGCACGACCCGGTCTGGTACGACCACCTGCCCTACCTGCCGTTCCCGAAGAACTGGCCGGTGTTCGCACCCAAGGACAAGGTGGGCGACTGGCTCGAGATGTACACCCGGGTCATGGAGGTGCCGTACTGGTCGCGCTCCACGGTGAGGTCGGCGACGTTCGACGAGGCCGCCGGCACCTGGAGCGTGACGGTCGAGCGGGACGGCGAGTCCATCGAGCTGCGGCCCACCCAGCTGGTGTTCGCGACCGGCATGTCGGGCAAGGCCAACGTCCCGGAGCTCCCGGGCCAGGACGTCTTCGCCGGCGAGCAGCAGCACTCCAGCCAGCACCCCGGCCCGGAGGCCTACTCAGGCAAGAAGGTCGTGGTGATCGGCTCGAACAACTCCGCCTTCGACATCTGCGGGGCGCTGTGGGAGAACGACGCGGACGTCACGATGGTGCAGCGCTCCTCCACGCACATCGTGAAGTCGGCCTCCCTCATGGACATCGGCCTGGGCGATCTCTACTCCGAGCGGGCCGTCGAGGCCGGCGTCACCACGGAGAAGGCCGACATGATCTTCGCCTCGCTGCCCTACCGGATCATGCACGAGTTCCAGATCCCCCTGTACGAGCAGATGGCCGAGCGGGACGCGGACTTCTACCAGCGGCTGGAGTCCGCGGGCTTCGACCACGACTGGGGCGACGACGGCTCCGGCCTGTTCATGAAGTACCTGCGCCGCGGGTCGGGCTACTACATCGACGTCGGCGCGGCCGAGCTCGTCGCGGACGGGCGGGTGAAGCTCGCGCACGGCCAGGTGGACCACCTGACCGAGACGTCCGTGGTCCTGGCCGACGGCACCGAGCTCGAGGCCGACCTCGTGGTCTACGCCACGGGCTACGGCTCGATGAACGGCTGGGTGGCCGACATCGTCGACCAGGACACCGCGGCCCGCGTCGGCAAGTGCTGGGGCCTCGGATCGGAGACGACCAAGGACCCCGGTCCGTGGGAGGGCGAGCAGCGCAACATGTGGAAGCCCACCCAGGTCGAGAACCTGTGGATGCACGGCGGCAACCTGCACCAGTCGCGCCACTACTCGCTGTACCTGGCGCTGCAGCTGAAGGCCCGGTACGAGGGCATCCCGACCCCCGTCCACGGGCTGCAGGAGGTCCACCACACGACCTGACGGAACGGACCGCGGGTGCCGCCGGCCGATGACGCCGCGGCGGCACCCGTGGTTTGACGTGCTCTACGTGGTCCGGTTGGGTCGAAGGACTGCCCGACCGAGGAGGAACCGAGTGACCACCCTGTTCATCGACGGCCGGTGGCGCGACGCGAGCGACGGCGAGACCCGCCAGATCCGCTGCCCCGCCGACGGCCACCACGTCACCACGGTCGCCGAGGCGACCGCCGACGACGCCCGCGACGCCGTCGCCGCTGCTCGCACCGCGTTCGACGACGGCCCCTGGCCCCGCACGCCCTCCCCCGAGCGCGCCGCGCTCCTGCACCGCCTCGCCGACCGGCTCGAGGCCGAGAAGGAGACCGTCGCGCGCCTGGAGGCCCTCGACACCGGCAAGCGCATGGTCGAGGCCCGCATCGACATGGACGACGTGATCGGCGTCTTCCGTCACTTCGCCGGGCTGGCCCAGGCCGACGCCGGCCGCGTCGTCGATGCCGGCATGCCGGCCGTGAGGAGCCGGATCGTCCACGAGCCGGTGGGCGTGTGCTCCCTCATCACGCCGTGGAACTTCCCGCTGCTGCAGACGTCGTGGAAGGTCGCCCCTGCACTGGCCGCCGGGTGCACGTTCGTGCTCAAGCCGAGCGAGCTCACCCCCTCGACCGCGATCTGGCTGGTGCGCACCTTGGCCGACCTCGGCCTGCCCGACGGTGTCGCGAACCTGGTGCTCGGCGCGGGCGACCGCGTCGGCCCGGCCCTCACCGAGCCGCGTGCGGTCGACCTCGTCTCGTTCACCGGGGGGCTGGCCACCGGCCGTCGCATCATGGCGTCCGCCGCCCCGACCGTGAAGAAGATCGCCCTCGAGCTCGGGGGCAAGAACCCCAACATCGTCTTCGCCGACGCCGACTGGGACGCGGCGATCGACAACGCCCTCACCGCGGTGTTCCTGGACTCCGGGCAGGTCTGCTCCGCCGGTACCCGGCTCGTCGTCGAGGACTCGATCCACGACGCGTTCGTCGACGAGCTCGTCGAGCGTGCGGCCCGCATCCGGCTCGGTGGGCCCGACGACGAGCAGGCCGAGACCGGTCCGCTCATCAGCGCCGCGCACCGCGAGAAGGTCGAGGCCTACGTGGCCGCCGGCATCGAGGAGGGTGCGGTGCTGCGCGTCGGCGGAGCCCGACCCGACGACGCCGCGCTCGCCGACGGCTTCTACTACCTCCCCACCATCCTCGACGAGTGCTCGGCCGACATGTCCTGCGTGCAGGACGAGAGCTTCGGGCCCGTCCTCACGGTGGAACGGTTCACCGGCGCCGACGCCGACGGCCTCGAGGAGGCCGCGGTCTCGATCGCGAACGACACGATCTACGGCCTGGCCGGGGCCGTGTGGACCCAGGACGCCGGTCGCGCCGAGCGCGTCGCCTCGCGTCTGCGGCACGGCACCATCTGGATCAACGACTACCACCCCTACGTGCCCCAGGCCGAGTGGGGCGGCTTCAAGCAGAGCGGCATCGGCCGCGAGCTGGGGCTCGCCGGGCTCGACGAGTACCGAGAGTCCAAGCACGTCTGGCACAACACCCGTCCTGCGCCGACCGGCTGGTTCGGCGCCCCGTCCGACGGGACCAGCAGCGACCAGCCCAGCACCGACCAGCCCAGCGCCGACCAGCCCAGCACCGAGGAGCACGCGTGAAGAGCTACGACTACGTCATCGTCGGCGGCGGGTCCGCGGGCTCTGTCCTGGCCAACCGGCTAAGCGCCGACCCCTCCACGAGCGTGCTGGTGCTCGAGGCCGGGCGCCCCGACACCAAGCTGGACCCGTTCATCCACATGCCTGCGGCCCTGCCGTACCCGATCGGGAACCCGCTCTACGACTGGCGCTACGAGTCCGAGCCCGAGCCCCACATGGGTGGCCGCCGCGTCTTCCACGCCCGCGGCAAGGTCCTCGGCGGCTCGTCGAGCATCAACGGCATGATCTTCCAGCGCGGCAACCCGCTCGACTACGAGCGGTGGGCCGGTGAACCAGGCCTCGAGCACTGGGACTACGCCCACTGCCTGCCGTACTTCAAGCGCATGGAGACCTGCCTGGCCGGTGCCGATGCGTGGCGCGGCGGTTCCGGTCCCCTCGTCCTGGAGCGCGGTCCCGCCACGTCCCCGCTCTTCGGGGCGTTCTTCGAGGCCGTCCAGCAGGCGGGCCACCCCCTCACCGACGACGTGAACGGCTACCGCCAGGAGGGCTTCGCCAAGTTCGACCGCAATGTGCACCGCGGACGACGACTCAGCGCCAGCCAGGCCTACCTGGCGCCGGTCAAGCATCGCAAGAACCTGACCGTGCACACCCTCTCTTTCGTCACGGGCCTGAGGATGCAGGGGAACCGCGTGACGGGTGTCGACTACGTGCGCGGCGGACGGCTCGAGCGCTCGGTGCAGGCCGGCGAGGTCGTCCTGTGCGGCGGCGCCTTCAACTCCCCCCAGCTGCTGCAGCTGGCCGGCATCGGCAACGCCGAGGAGCTCCGCGCCCTGGGCATCGACCCGGTCGTCGACCTGCCCGGCGTCGGCGAGAACATGCAGGACCACCTCGAGGTCTACATCCAGCACGCCTCCAAGCAGCCCGTGTCGATCGCGCCGTGGCTCAAGCACCGCCACAAGCCGCGCATCGGCGCCGAGTGGATGTTCCTGCGCCGCGGCGTCGGCGCCTCCAACCACTTCGAGGCGGGGGGCTTCGTCCGCAGCAACGACCAGGTCGAGTACCCGAACCTGATGTTCCACTTCCTGCCCATCGCCATCCGGTACGACGGGTCCAAGCCCGCGGGCGGCGAGGAGCACGGCGGGCACGGGTACCAGGTGCACATCGGACCCATGTACTCCGACGTGCGCGGCTCGCTCAAGATCAAGAGCCGCGACCCCCGTGAGCACCCCGCCCTGCGGTTCAACTACCTGTCGACCGAGAACGACCGACGTGAGTGGATCGAGATGATCCGCGCCGCGCGCGACATCCTCGAGCAGCCCGCGTTCTCGGCCTTCAGCGCCGGCGAGATCTCCCCGGGCCCGTCCGTGGAGACCGACCAGGAGATCCTCGACTGGGTCGCGAAGGACGCCGAGACCGCCCTGCACCCCTCGTGCACGGCGAAGATGGGCACCGACGACCTCAGCGTCGTCGATCCCGCCACCATGCGGGTGCACGGCACCGAGGGGCTGCGGGTCGTCGACGCGTCGGTCTTCCCGTACGTCACGAACGGCAACATCTACGCGCCGGTGATGATGATGGCCGAGAAGGCCGCCGACCTCATCACGGGTAACACGCCCCTGGCGCCCGAGGACGTGCCGTTCTACCGCCACGGGACCGGAATGCCTCTGTGGCCCGAGGGCGACCCGCGCAACGACGCCGCCCCCGGCACGGTGCGGCGCAACGCCGGAGCGACAGCATGAGCGTCGTGGACCGCGGCACCGCGGGCTCGGACGGTGCGACAGCGGAGCCGGCCTCGCGCGTCAACCTCCCCGTGTTCGTCGGGGCCTCCGTCGTCATCGTCGGCATCACCACATGGGCGCTCGTCTCGCCCTCGAGTGCTGACGCAAGCCTCGCAACCCTGGTCGGGTGGGCCACTGACTGGTTCGGCTGGTTCTACGTGCTACTCGCCACCGCCATCCTCGTGTTCGTCGTCTACATCGCGACCTCGCGGTTCGGCCGCACGAAGCTGGGACCGGAGCACGCGCAGCCGGAGTTCAGCACGTTCGCCTGGGCCTCCATGCTGTTCGCGGCCGGCATCGGGACCGACCTCATGTTCTTCGCGGTGGCCGAGCCGGTCACCCAGTACCTGGCGCCGCCCTCGGGCGAGCCCGAGACCGTCGACGCCGCCCGCGAGGCCACGGTGTGGACGCTCTTCCACTACGGGATCAGCGGCTGGGGCATGTACGCCCTCATGGGCGTGGCCCTCGGGTACTTCGCGTACCGGATGAACCTGCCCCTCGCGGTTCGCTCGGCGCTGCAGCCGCTCATCGGTCGTCGCACCGAGGGCTGGATGGGAGACACGGTCGACCTCGCCGCCGTGCTCGGCACGATCTTCGGCGTCGCCACCACGCTCGGGATCGCGGTCGTGCAGCTGAACTTCGGCCTGAACATGCTCTTCGACGTGCCGATGGGTCTCACGGCGCAGATCACCTTGATCGTGGTCGGGATCTCGATGGCGACGCTGTCGGCTGTCTCGGGCGTCGACAAGGGCATCAAGTGGCTCTCGCAGGCGAACGTCCTGCTCGCCGTCGGCCTGGCCGTGTGGATCCTGGTGACCGGCCGCACGGCCTACCTCCTCAACGCACTCGTGCTGAACGTGGGCGACTTCGTGCGCCTGTTCCCCGACATGACCCTTCAGACCTTCGCGCACGAGGACACCGGGTCGTGGATGGCCGACTGGACGCTGTTCTTCTGGGCGTGGTGGATCGCGTGGGCGTCGTTCGTGGGGCTCTTCCTGGCGCGCATCTCGCGTGGGCGCACCATCCGTCAGTTCGTGCTCGGCACGCTCATCATCCCGTTCCTCTACATCCTCATGTGGATCTCGATCTTCGGGAACGCATCGATCGACCTGGTGCGGCAGGGGAACCAGACGTTCGGCGAGCTGACCATGAACACGCCGGAGCAGGGCTTCTACACGATGCTCGCCGAGTACCCCGGCTTCACGTTCCTCGCCTCGATCGCGACGTTCACCGGCCTGCTGTTCTACGTGACGTCGGCCGACTCGGGCGCACTCATCATGGCCAACCTGTCGTCGCGGATGCGCGACGTCCACGCCGACGCCGGCGCGCCGCTGCGCATCTTCTGGGCCGTGGCCACAGGAGCGCTCACCATCGCCCTGCTGGCGGTCGGCGGCATCGCCACCCTGCAGTCGGCGACGATCATCATGGGCATCCCGTTCGCGCTCGTCATGGTGGCGGTGATGGTCGGTCTGCACCGAGCACTGCAGGCCGAGGCCTGGATCGTCGACTCCCGCGACGGCGCCCTCCACGGGGTGCTCTCCGGGCGCAGCGGCAGCTCGGACCGGTCGCAGGGCGGTCACTGGAAGGCGCGCCTGCGCCGGGTGATGTCGTTCCCCAGCGCGACGAAGGCAGACGAGTTCCTCGACCGAGTCGTGGCCCCGGCGCTCGAGGAGGTCGCGAGCGAGCTCACGACGTCCGGGGCGAACGCCTCCACGCGACGCTGCGTCGACGAGGACGGCAGGCCCGGCGTCGAGCTGCTCGCGGAGGTGGCCGACGGCACGACACCGTTCTGCTACCGCGTCACCCGGCGCGACGTGCCCATCCCGGTGTACAGCTCCTCGCTCGTGCCGAAGGGCGACGACTACTACGCCCGGCTCGAGGTGCACCTGCGCCACGGCGGCCAGGGCTACGACGTCATGGGGTACACGCACGGTCAGCTGATCGACGACGTGCTCGACGCCTACGAGGGACACCTGGAGTTCCTGCGGCTCGAGGACGGCACCACGCTGTAGCCGGGACGGGAACGACGGAGCCGGCCCAGGGGAAGTGATCCGGCCCCGTCGTCCATCCCGAGAGAAGGTCGTTCTCCCATCGCCCGGGCGGTGAGGTGCCCGAGCGTCCCTCCATCAGAACCGAAGGTCAACGACAGGTCAAGGGTTGACGGGCGTCGATGCCTCGTCGGTGGGCCAGCGGTTCTCGCCGAGCAACGCGGCGAGCGGCCGCGGCGACGTCCAGTGCTCCTGCTCGAGCATCGGACGCTCGTAGAAGGCCTGGACCGGGCCCAGGCAGAGGATCGCGATGGGCTCCGCACCGACGGGCATCCCGATCTCGGCGGCAACGACCTCCGGGTCGAACAGCGAGACCCAGCCCATGCCGTAGCCCTCGGCCCGCGCGGCCAGCCAGAGGTTCTGGATCGCGCAGGAGGCGGAGGCGAGGTCCATGTGCGGCATCGTGCGTCGACCGAACACGTGTCGGTCACGGTCGTCGGTCAGGGCCACCACCAGCAGCTCCGCGCAGTCGAGCACGCCCTCGACCTTGAGCCGCATGAACTCCTCGGAGCGCTCCCCCATCGCCTCGGCGGTGAGGCGTCGCTCGGTCTCGACGTGGGCGTGCAGCCGCAGCCTCAACGAGCGGTCCGTGACCCGGACGAACCGCCACGGCTGCATCAGGCCGACGCTGGGAGCGCGGTGCGCGGCCTCGAGCAGCCGGGCCAGCACGTCCGAAGGAACCTCACCTCCGGCGAAGTGGCGCATGTCGCGACGTTCGGCGATCACCCGGTGCACGGTCGCCCGCTCGTGGTCCGGATAGGCGTGCTCGGTCACGGCCGCGACGCTAGCAAGCCCCTGGCACGATGAACCCATGGGGCGAGAGCGGGTGCTGGCCGACGCGGAGCGCCGTGGGCTGGAGGTCGAGCTCGTCGAGCGCCCTGCGGCCGGGAGCCTCGAGGAGGCCGCCGCCCTGCTCGGCGTGCCGCCCGCCGACATCGTCAAGACGCTCGTGGTGCAGCACGGCGACGCGTTCGTGCTCGTCCTCGTGCCCGGCGACCGACAGATCTCCTGGCCGCTCCTGCGCACCGCCCTCGGCGTGAACCGGGCGCGGATGCCCGACGCCGGCGCCGCGTTCGACGCCACCGGGTACGAACGCGGGACCATCACACCGCTCGGCACCACCTCCGCTCTGCCGGTCGTGGCCGACGCCTCGGTGCTCGGACGGCGCATCGCCCTCGGCGCCGGTGAGCACGGGTGGAGCGTCTGGGTCGACGCCGACGCCCTCGTGACCGCCCTCGACGCCCAGGTCGCCGACGTCACGACGACCTGACCGGCGCGGGTGCCTCCGCCCAGCGAGCCTTCCACGGCGGATCGTGCACGAAAGCGACCACGCCGACCGTCACCCGCCCGTAGGATCTCGCCCGTGGAGGGAGCCACGCGACGTCTCAGGCTGCCCGCGACCGCCCGGTCCGGGCTGCTCGCGGTGCTGCTATGCGCCGTCCTGGCCGCGCTCGTCGCCGCGACTCCGGCGTCCGCGACCAAGGCCGACCCACGCCTCACCCGCCCGGTCTACGTGGACCCGACGGGCGCGGCCGCGAAGGCGGCGGCGAAGGACAGGCGCTTCGCGAAGATCGGCTCACGGGCCCAGGCGTTCTGGGTCACCGACGGGTACTCCGCGTCGACCGTGCGGTCGAAGGTCGAGGCCTACGCGAAGCGCGCGGTCAAGGCCCGCCGCACCCCGCTCGTGGCCGTCTACGCGATCCCCGGCCGCGACTGCGGCCAGCACTCGGCAGGTGGCCTGAGCCCCGCGCGCTACAAGGCCTGGGTCACGCAGGTGGCGGCGGGCCTGAAGGGCCGCCAGGCCATGGTCGTGCTCGAGCCCGACGCCGTCGCGCTCATGGGCGCGTGCGGTGGTCAGGGCGACCGAGCCGCGCTCCTGCGCCACGCCGTCTCGAGACTGACGTCGGCCGGCGCGTGGGTGTACCTCGACGCCGGGCACAGCAGCTGGCAGTCCCCCGACGTGATGGCCGACCGCCTCGTCTCCTCCGGTGTCCGGACCGCGCGCGGGCTCGCCGTCAACGTGTCGAACTTCCGACCGACGAAGGACGAGACCGCGTACGCCTCCCAGGTGCTGACCGCGCTGCGCAAGCGCGGCGTGACCGGGAAGCGCTACGTCCTCGACACGTCCCGCAACGGTGCCACGACGCCTCCTGACGCATGGGACTTCTGCAATCCCCGGGCTGCTCGGATCGGGCGGGCTCCGGCCGTCGTCAACCGGTCCGGACTCGACGCGTACCTGTGGGTGAAGCGGCCGGGCGAGTCCGACGGCACGTGCCAGGGTGGCCCGACCGCGGGCCGGTGGTGGGCCACCGGCGCGCTCCGGCTGCTCGCACGCTGAGGTCCGAGCCCTCAGACCACGAAGGTGGCGGCGAGCACGAAGTAGACCGCCGCGCCGGCCGCAATCATCAGGCACAGGAACGACACCGTGATGGCCCCCAGACGCATCCGCATGCCCGTGACGCTGCGCACCCCGAGCACGACCGCGACGAGCGGCGCGAGCACCCACAGCGTCGTCCAGACGTCCGCGTAGGGGTCGTCGGGGGCACCGAAGCCGCTCGCGGTCAGCAGGGCGAGCAGCCCGAGGACGTACCACGGAAGCAGCAGCGGGAGGCTGCCCTTCACCGCCGCTCCGAACGCCATCGCGATGCCACCTCGGGCGCTCGGTGCGAGCGGACCGTCGGGCAGGGGCGCTCCGACCGGAGGGCCCGCCAGCCGGGGGAAGAACCGCTTGCGCCTCAGGACCAGGAGCACGAGAGCGATGCCGACCGAGATCATCCACCACGCGTCGGCCGAGAGGTCGTCCATCGCGCGGGGCCGGGTGGACGACGGGACGAGGTCGAGGCTCGCCCACGCGACCATCGGCACCACGGCGAGCACCGCAGCACTGGCGCCGAGACCGAGCAGCAGCGACACGAGACGGGTCCAGCGCGTGACCGACGGTCCGGCGTGCCCGAGCGCCTCCGGCGCGGCTTCCTGCTCCGGAGGACGCCGCCGGTCCCCCAGCTCACCCGGACGCGACAACGGTCGGATCATCGGCTCGGCCACGGGGTCCGCGGCGGGTCGCGGTGCCGGGCCGGTGGGCAGCACCGCGGCGGGCTGGGCCACGGGTTGGGGGAGGGAGCGAGCCGCTGCGTCGGTGTCGACGTCCGCGGCCGCGGCCGACAACGCGGCCGCCATGGAACCGACCCCGTCGTACCGGTCGGCCGGGTCGATCGCCATGGCCTTCTGGACGACCGCCGCCAGCGAGGCACCCACCCAGGGGGCACTCGCACGCGGGTCGGGCCGGGCCTGCGTGCGGTGCGCCATCAGCTGGGTGGCCATCGTGCCCTCGAACGGCGCCCGGCCCGTCAGGCACTCGAACAGCAGGCAGCCGACGGAGTAGACGTCGCTGCGCTCGTCCGCACGGCCGTCGTACTGCTCCGGCGCCATGTAGTGCGGCGTGCCGGCGACGGTGGCCGTCGCGTCGGAGGCCGCGCGGGCGATGCCGAAGTCGACGATCTTGATGCCGCCGGCGGGGGTGACCAGCACGTTGGCCGGCTTGATGTCGAGGTGCAGGATGCCGGCTCGGTGGCAGGCCGCGAGCCCGTCGAGCACGCCCAGGACCACGACCACGGACCTCGGGCTCGGCCCGCGCTGGGCCAGGAGGTCGCGCAACGAGGTGCCCTCGACGAGCTCCATCACCAGGTGCGGGACCACCTCGCCGTCGCCGTCGGGCATGCGCACCAGGTCGTGCACGGTGACCACGTTCGGGTGCGACACCCGCGCCAGCGTCTCGACCTCGCGGGTGATGCGCCGCATGGCGCGGGGGTCGTCGGCGAGGAAGTGCGAGAACCGCTTGATCGCGACCTGGCGGCCGAGGTGGCGGTCGACGGCGCGGAAGACGACCCCGTGGTTCCCCGCCCCGATGCGTCCCTGGAGCGTGAAGCGGCCGGCGTCCACCTGGGGCTCCACCGTGTCGCGGCCGTCCGTGCCCGACGACGGTGACGACGACACGGGACCGTTCGGCGCCGGCACCACCGGCGCCACGACGGGGACCTCGGCGGTGACGGCGTCGTCCCGCGGGACCGTGCGGCCGTGGCTGGACCCGTGCGGGCGGTGGTGCCCCGGGACGTGCCCGTGCGCGTGCCCCTCGGCGGACGGCACGAACCAGCTCGTCCACCGTCGGCGACGGCTCCGCTGATCAGCCATGGGCACCATTGTCACGTGGCCCGCGAAACGCCACCGAGCGCCACGGTCCCGTGCGAGTCCGAGCCGACCGTGACGCGCACGCCTGCCAGGGCCAGGACCACGCCGTCCCGCAGCGGCGACCAGGTGTCACCGATGCGTTCGCCGTCGACCGTGGTGCCGTTCGTGCTGCCCACGTCCATCACCTGCCAGGTGGCACCGTCGAGCCGGATGGCGGCGTGACGGTAGGAGATCTCGGGCTCGTCGAGGCGCAGTGGTGAGTCGGGGAGGCGTCCGAGCGTCGTCACGCCGTCACGGGGCACCCGCACCGTTTCGCCACCGCGGTGCAGGAACAGGTCGCCGGCCACGTTGACCGTGGGCATGGGGTCGTGCGGCACGAGGACCGGGAAGGCCATGGTCTCCTGGCTCGCGACGGCGGGGTGGGAGGGCCGCGAGCCCGAGCCCCCGGCGCGGCCGTCGGACGCCGTACGGGCCGGGTCGACCAGCACGTCCCAGTCGAGTCCGGTGTCGGGCTCCTCGCGGTCGGAGCCGCCGGCGCTCGGTGTCTGCTCGAGCGGTCGGCGCAGGGAGGACCCAGAGCGGCTGCCGCGGGCCGGCGGGACCCAGCCGGACCGCAGACCGGGGTCGACCTCGACCTCGACGTCGACGTGGTCGGGAACGGCCCATCCCTCGCGCTCGGCGTGCGTGCGGTAGAGCTTGGCAGCGTCGTCACCCAGCCGATCGGTGTCGCCGTCGGGATCGAGGCGCTCGAGGTCCTCGGGCGCGATCCGCACGACCAGCTCGCTGAAGGCCACGCGGTCACCGCTCGGCATGACCACGTGCTGGCTGGTGAGCGCCTTCACGAAGCGACGGCGCAGCACCGCGGCCGAACCGGTCGGGTAGGCGACCAGACGGGCGGCCGCCTCGGTGGCGGCGGCCTTCTTCGAGCCGGTGCCGAAGATGCTCTGCGCGACCCGCAGGGCGACCACGACGACGCCGACGAAGGCGGCGAGGATCAACAGGTTGGTGGTGAGCGAGCCGAGGGTGGTCATGCTCGCCATCGTCGTTGCGGAGGCACGAAAGAGTCGAGCCGCGGTGGAACATGTTCCACCGCGGCTCCTCCCAAGGCAGGACGCACCAGCGACAGCGCGGCCTGCGGGCTCTCAGTCGTCGGTGACGACGATCGTGACCTCGATGTTGCCGCGCGTCGCGTTGGAGTACGGGCACACCTGGTGGGCCTTGTCGGCGAGGGCCTGGGCCTCGTCGTGCGGCAGGGTCGGGACGGTGACCTCGAGGGTCACGGCGAGGTCGAAGCCGCCCTGGCCGTTCGACCCGATGTCGACCTTCGCGCCGACGGTGGAGTCGCTGACGTCGGCCTTGGCCTGGCGAGCGACCAGCTGGAAGGCGCCGTGGAAGCAGGCCGCGTAGCCGGAGGCGAACAGCTGCTCGGGGTTGGTGCCCTCGCCGTTGCCGCCCATGGTCTTCGGCAGTGCCGTGCGCACGTCGAGCTGGCCGTCCGAGGTGACGACGTGACCGCCGTCGCGCCCTCCGCCGGTGGCGAGTGCCTCTGCCGTGTAGATCGCGTCCATGCGTCCTCCTGAAGTCGTGGGTGCGGCGCCGTCTCGCGCCTCGTCGATCATTGCACACGATTACATCGTGCACAATGCTTCGGTTGTGTCGGGTCCTCCTCCGGGTTTGGCATGATCGTCCTCGACCGACCTCCTCGGCCGCTCCCCTCACCCGCTCAGACCCATCGACCCAGCGAAGGACGTCCCGTGCTGCGCATCGCCTGGTCCGTCGGCCCCGACGTCGGCGGCAGCACGGTCGTGGAGCCAGGCGGCAAGCTGGTCCTCGCCCGGCGCATGACGCTGCCGGAGCAGCGGCCGGTGGCCGTCGAGGAGATCGGGGGGTCGGCGTACGTGCTCGTCCGACTCCCCTACCTGAGCGACCCTGCCGTGGTGGTGCAGTCCGGGCCCGGCCATCCGGTGCTCCACCGCGGCCAGCGCGCGAACGGCGTGGTCATGGAGGTGGTCACCCCCGACGGCGACGCGTCGACGCCGGTGCCCGGCCAGCGGATGTCACTCACCGCCCCCGGCACGCGCATCTCGCTGCGCTTCCCCGACCAGACCCTGGAGCTGGTGGTCGACTTCGATCCCCCGACGCTCCGTCCGTCGGGCACCGGCACGGTGCAGCTCGACGTCGATGCCCTGCAGCACGACGACGCCTGGCTCGTGGCGGCGATCGCCGTGGCGATCTCGCCCGACAACGGGGTCGTGGCACACGCCCAGCTGAAGGAAGCGTTCGCGCGATGGCGCGACGAGCCCGAGCGCAGCGACGGAGCCTTCGACCGCAACGTGCTCCGTCCGGCCCTGGAGGCCCGCGGCGTGGAGCTTCCCGGCCCCCGGCTCAACAAGATCCTCTACCTGGTGGAGCGCTGCCGACGCACCCACGAGTTCCCCCCGCGCGTGCTCGAGCAGGTCCGCTCCCGCCTCGGCGCCTGACCGCCGCTCTCCCCCTCATCGGTGGATCCTCGACATCAGTGGTCGAACAACCCCCTCATCGGTGGATCCTCAACCGCAGCAGACGCGCTGCGGTTGAGGATCCACCGATGGGGGCTCGGGGCCGGACCGGGACCGTGTGACCCGGCGTGAAGCCGGCGGTCAGCTCTTGTCGTCGGGTCCCGTGGTGAAGACGACCTCGTCCTCGGGCTCGGCGATGTGCTCGTCGGGGTGCGGGGGCCAGGTCTCGCCGTCGGCGTCCGCGCCACCGGACTCGCCGCGCGCCTCGTCGGCCGCCGCCTTGATCTTCCGCGTCGCCTCCGAGGCCGACTCCTCGGCGACCTTCTTCGCGTCGCCGGCTGCGTCCTTGGCCGTGCCGACCGCGTCCTCGATCGCACCGTCGTCGGCTGCATCCTTGACGCTCTCGCCGACGTCCTTCGCCGCGTGCTTGGCCGTGTCGACGACGTTCTTCACTCCGCCGCCGTCGGCCGCGGCCTTCGCGCTGTCGGCGACGTCCTTCGCTGCACCCTTGGCGGTGTCGACGACGTCACCCACGACGTCGTCGTCCTCCACGCTCTGGCGCACCGACGAGACGACGCCGACGGCCTGCTCGCGCACCTTCTGCGCCGAGTCCTTCACGCTGTGCGCGAGGTCGGCGAGGCGCTCGTCGTCCTGGGCCAGGGTGACCGCGTCCTGCGCCATGCCCTCGGCCTTGCGGACCGCGTCCTGCACGCGCGGGTCGGTCTGGACCTTCTCGGCGGCCTGGCGGATCTGCTCGTACCGCTCACGGCCGGCCCGGGTGCCGAGCACGTAGCCGATGCCGAAGGCCGTCGCGTAGATGAGCTTCTTCATGGGGGTGTCCTCCCGGGTCGTTGATCGGTCCCGGCCAGCCTGTCAGGGACACCCTCACCCTGCATCTTCGAGGACGGTCTAGGTGCGCACCGGCGTGACGGTCTCGCGCTCGCGCTCCCGCTCGCGGACCACCGCGCGTCGGTTCTCGTCGAACCCCTCGATGCGTGCCACGAGCTCCGTGGCGGTCTTCTGCGAGATCGTCTCGGCCTCGAGGCGGGCGAGCCAGGTGCGGAAGCCCGATCCGCGGACGATGGCCACGCCGTCGACGACCTCGTCGTCGCGCACCGACGACTGCGCGGCACCCCACACGACCACGACCGGCGTCACCGTCAGGGCCTTGCGCGGGGCGCTGTGCCGACCGTGGCTGCGTCGAGTGACGGTGTTGACCAGAGCCTGACCTCGCTTGGCTGCCCGACGTGCTGTGAAGGCAAAGACCGCACGCTTCTCGTCGTCGAGGTCGCTGCACCACTTGGAGTCGACCACGACGATGCCGCCGCGACGGGTGACGACGAGGTGGTCGATGTCACCGTTCTCGAGCGCGATGCTGTCGACGGAACGCCAGATGAGTCCCTGACGCTTCGCGGCCTGCAGTTCGGTGCTCGTGTTGTCCTCGCCCCACGCACCTCGAAGCTGGTGGATGGCGCCACCCTCGTGGGTCAAGAAGGCGGTGTGGACGATCCAGCAGAACACGACGAAGGTCGCCGGCAGGAGCGCCCATACGGCTGTCGTGGCGTAGTCGTGCGACGGCAGCAGGCGCAGCAGCGCAATCTCGAGTGCCACGACCCCGGCGAAGATCGCCGCCACCGTGGCCACCGCGCGCTTGTTCCGCATGAGCCATCTCCGCAAAAGCTGGCGGTACTGCTTCCTCGGGTACGACGTCTTCTTCCACATCGAACGCTCCCTCGTCCTCGTGCTCCCAGCACGAGGGTGCCCGAACGTCGGCGCGGACGGGTGGAAACGGACGAACTACCCAGAATTCCTGAGCGCAGCCAGCCGGCGGGCGACGCCGCTGGCGCGTGCGGTGCGGCGCTCGACGGCCGCGCGCACGACCTCGGGCGTGGCCACGACCGTGAGGCTGGTGCGGGCGCGAGTGACCGCGGTGTAGAGCAGCTCGCGGGTCAGCACGAGGGAGTCCTCGTCAGGGAGCACGAGGGTGACGTGCTCGAACTCGCTGCCCTGGCTGCGGTGCACGGTGCTCGCGTAGGCGCTCTGCACCGACGACAGCCGCGACGACGACACCTCGACCTGCGTGTCGAGGTGGACGACGAGCCGGTGTCCGTCGTCGACGACCACCCCGACGTCGCCGTTGTTGACCCGCAGCGAGGGGTCGTTGCGCGTGACGAGAACGGGACGGCCGGCGAACCACGGTCGCGACGGGTCGGGGAAGGTGCGGACCTCGCGCTCGAGCCGTTCGTTCCAGTGGCTCACCCCGAACGGGCCGTCGCGGTGGGCGCACAGCAGCCGATGCTCGGCCAGGGCCGCGAGGGCAACGTCGACGTCGCCCTCGAGCGCGGCCCGGGCGACGACGCGGGCCTGGTCGGCCGGTCGTTCTGCCACCACGGCGTCGATCTCGTCGGGAGCGCGCAGGGTCAGGCCCTCTACTCCCCCGGTGAGCACGTGGAGGGCGGCGTCGGCGGCGCCCTCGACCACGGCGGCGGCCAGGTCGCCGATGCCCCCGTCGAAGCGGTGCCCCTGCGTCAGGTGGGTGACGGCCGAGTGGCCAGGGCCACCCAGTCCGTCGACGACGTCGCGCAGCACCGCTCCGGCCTCGACGGAGGCGAGCTGCTCGGAGTCGCCGACGAGCACCAGGCGGCAGGTGGGGGGCACGGCCTGGACCAGCCGCTCCATCATGAGCAGCGAGACCATGGAGGTCTCGTCGACGACGACCACGTCGTAGGGCAGCTTCTGGCCCGCGTGGTGGCGGAACGCGGTGCGGTGGTCGGGTCGGGCGCCGAGGAGCCGGTGCAGCGTTACGGCGCGCAGCGACTCCAGCCAGGTGCGTTCGTCGGCCGTGAACACGGTGCCGGAGGCGGCGCCGACGATGGCCTCGCGCATGCGGGCGGCCGCCTTGCCGGTGGGTGCGGCGAGGCCGACGTTCAACGGTCGGGCGTGACCGGCCGATGCGTGCTGGGCCGCGAGCGCGGCCAGCAGGCGGGCGATCGTGGTGGTCTTGCCGGTGCCCGGTCCGCCGGTGAGGATGCTCGTCCAGGAGCGCGCGGCGCGCTCGGCCGCCGCTCGCTGCTCGTCGAAGCCGGGCTCACCGAACAACCGGTCGAGGTCGCTGCCGAGCGCCTCGTCGTCCGTGGCGGGAGCCGGCAGGGCCAGGCGGGTGGCGAGCCGGTCGCAGAGGGAGACCTCGAGGGCGTGGTAGCGGGCGAGGTGCAGCAGCGGCTCCTCCGCGACGAGCACCCGGTCGCGGCCGGTTGCCAGCGGACTGGCCACGATGCGCGCCCACCAGGCGGGGACGTCGTCGGCGAAGGACGGCCACGACAGGTCGGGCGCCTCGACCCGCAGGTCGGCCACCACCGGCGCGAGCTCGATGCACGACGACCCCAGACGCACGCCGCGCACGGCCAGGGCGACGGCCAGCAGCACCGCCTCGTCGTCCTCGCTGCCGAGACGGCCGACGGTGCGGGCCACGTGCAGGTCGGCCGCCGCGAGCAGCCCGGCGCGGTTGAGCACTGCCAGGACGCCATCGTCGGACGTCTGGACGACCTGGCGGTCGAACGGGTCGAGCCTGTCGTCGCCCACGACGATCGGCTGTTCGCTCATCGTGCGAGCCTCCCGTCGAGCAGGTCGCTGAGCCCGAGCACGAGCGACGTGGGCGGGCGCCACGCGAACACGCCGTAGGGCGCCCCGTCGGTGCCACGCGGGACGTCGGGACCGGTCATGCCGCGCACGAAGAGGTACAGGACGCCCGCCAGGTGCTCGTCGGGGTCGTACCCGCGCAGCCGCCACCGCAGGAACCGGTGCTGCGCGACGGCGTAGAGCAGGGCCTGCAGCGGGTAGGTGGTGTGCAGCATCGCGCCGGCGAGACGGTCGGGGGCGTAGGCCTCGAGTCCTCCCCCGGCCTCGGTGAGGTCGGGGCCCTCGAGCCGGTTGGTCTTGTGGTCGACCACGAGCGAGCGGTCGCCGTCGAGTCGCAGCAGCAGGTCGATGGACCCGGTGAGGTAGCCGCGCAGGGTGCGGCCGCGCAGGGACGCGTCGCGCAGCTCGGCCGCGAAGGGCCGCAGCGGGTCGGCCGCCGCGAGATGCTGCTCCATCAGGTCGGCGACGTCGGCGAGGGTGCCGGGTCGGTCCACCCGACCGCGACGGTCACCGCCGGCGAGCGGCAGCTCGAAGTCCATCTCGCGGAACGGGCGTCGGGCGAGCGCCTCGGCGAGGGTCAGGTCGTCCGCGAGCGCGCCGAGCGGGGTGCGCAGCGCGCCGACGAGGGCGGGCACGAGTGCCTCGACGTCGACCGCGATCGGTCGGCGGGCCAGCTGCTCCTCGACTCGGAGCCTCACCTCGCGCTCCATGGCATCGGTGCTGGTGGCCATGACGTCGGCGTCGACGTCCTCGAGCACCCCGTGCACGAGGGTGCCGAGCGCAGCGCCTCCCACGAGGTCGGCCCAGGGCGACGGGCCGAGCGTGGGCGCGACCCCGACGTCGGCGACCACGTCGACCTCGTCGTCGGGGCCGACGGTCTCGGGCTCGCTGGCCACCGACCGTCCGTCGTCGCGGCGCACGAGCGACGTGTAGGAGGTGCGCGTCCAGGTGGTGTCGACCTCGCGCCCGAGCCGGCGGAGCACGAGCTCGGTGCCGTCGGCGGGTGCGGGGTCGAGCGGCAGCGTCTGGGTGACCATCTGCTCCACGACCGGACCTCCGCGGTCCTGCCAAGCGCGCAGCCGCGCGACGGCGTCGTGGTCGGACGCGACCGGTTGCGTGTCGGGCACGACCGGGTCGTCGGGGTCGGGACGGAACAGGGCCCGGTGCAGGGCGGCGTGCTTGCCGTTGAACGTGGGCGCCCAGTGCATGACCAGACGGGACTGCGCGCGGGTCATGGCGACGTACAGCAGGCGGAGGGCCTCGCCGGCCCGCTCGGCGTCGGAGCGGGCGGCATGGATGCGCCACGAGGGTCCGTCACCGCCGACGTCGAGGCAGCGGCGGCCGTCGGCGTCGTGCAGGCGCACCATCGTGGGCGTGGGGACGTAGCGGTCGAACAGGAACGGCACGTAGACGACGGGGTACTGCAGCCCCTTGCTCACGAAGGTGGTGACGATCTGCACGGCGTCGGCGTCGGTGTCGAGCCGACGGGTGCGGTCGGCTGACGGAGCGCTCTCGGACCGTCGGTCGAGCAGCCAGCGCAGCAGGCCCGAGAGGCCGAGCCCGTGCTCGCGAGACGCGCCGGCGAGCACGTGGCCCACGTGCTCGAGGTCGGTGAGCTGACGTCGGCCGCCCTCGTGGCGCAGCAGCCGCTCCACGACCGCCGGGTCGCCGGTGAGCGCCTCGACCATGCCGGCGGTGCCGCGCTCGCGCTGCAGGTCGGCGAGGTCGCGCAGCTGGGCGGAGACCCGGTCGGTGAGGCCGTCGCCATCGGGGTCCGCTCCCCCGGTGGCGAGGTCGGCGGCCGTGAGGCCGAGGAACGGTCCGAGGGCCGCAGCCCGCACGTAGCCGCTGCGGTGCGGGGACTCCAGCGCCGTGAGCAGCGTGACCCACTGCAGCCCGGCGTCGCTCTGCAGCACGTCGGGGCCGCCGCTGCGCACGGCGGGAACACCCAGTCGGGCGAGGGCCTCGTGCAGCAGGTCGGCCTCGAGGTGACGCTCGACGAGGATCGCGACGTCGCCGGCGGTGAGGGGGACGGGTCCCGCACCGTGGTCGTAGGTGGCGCCGCTGCGCAGGAGGGCGGCGATGTCGCCGGCCACGTCGGCGGCCACCCGCGGGCGCACGTCGCCGATCTTGAGGGGCGCGTCGGACTCGTGCTGGGCGTCGCTCCGCAGCAGGGCACGGAGCCGGAACGGCGCCTCGTGCTCGGGGTCGTGCAGGCGTGAGCCGGTGAGCGCGGCGCGGGCGGGGCGCACGAGGATCTCGGGGTCGCCCAGTGCCGCTCCGCGCAGCACGGTGTCGACGGCGGCCACGAGCGGTGCGTCGCTGCGGTGGTTCTCGACGAGGGTGCGGCGGGTGTCGGCCTGGGCGGCGGCGCGCAGGTAGGTGTCGACGTCGCCGCCGCGGAAGCCGTAGATGGCCTGCTTGGGGTCTCCGACGAGCACCATCGTGGCGTGGCCGAGGAAGGCCCGCTCCAGGATCTGCCACTGCACCGGATCGGTGTCCTGGAACTCGTCGACGAGCACGAACCGCCAGCGGTCGCGCATGACGGTGCGGGCGGGTGAGGCCGCGGGCTCGAGCGCCTCGGCGAGTCGCTGCAGCAGGTCGTCGTAGGACAGGGTGCGGGCGGCGAGTCGACGTCGGGCCGACTCGTCGCGGACGGCCCCGGCGAAGCGACGGCGCAGGTCGGGCGGTGACCCCTGCGGGGCGTCGGTGGGCAGCAGGTGGGCGGACGGGTCCTCCACGGCGCGACGACCGAGCTGCCCGGCCTCGGCGTGGTCGAACGGCGGTGTGGCGCCCATGCCGACGGCGCGCAGGTAGAGGTCCGCGACGACCTGGTCGACGATCTCGGTGTCGTCCTCGATGAGCGCCGACCCGGGCTCGACGTCGCCGGTGGTGCCGAGGCTGCGCAGCACGGCGTGGCAGAAGCCGTGGGTGGTGGTGATGGTGGCCTCGTCGAAGCGTGCGACGGCGCGCCGGAGCCGACGTCGGCGCTGGGCGCGCTCGGCCTCGGGCGCGTCGAGCAGGAGGGTCAGGAGCGCGTCGGACTCGGGCGCGCTCCCCGTGGTGAGGGTGGTGTCGGCCTCCACGAGGCGCTCGCGCACGCGGTCCTTCAGCTCGGCGCTCGCGGCGCGGCCGAAGGTGACGACCAGGAGGTCGTCGAGCTCGGCGTGACCTTCGGCGACCAGTCGGGTGACGAGCGCGGCGATGGCCCACGTCTTGCCGGTGCCGGCGCTGGCCTCGAGCAGCGTGGTGCCGGTGGGCAGCGGGTCGGTGATGTCGAACTCGGCGACGTCGACGACGGCAGGGCGGCGCTCGCTCATCAGGCACCGTCCAGCCGGTCGAGCAGCGGCGTCCAGAGGGTGACGGCGTGCTGGTCGAGCCCGCGCGTGACGAGCGCGGAGAACGGAAGTGAGGGCCCGTAGACCAGCCGGTGGTAGGCGTCGGCGTCCTCACCGGGGATGTCGCGGCTGCCGACCCACTCGCGCTCGGCGAAGACCTCGGCGATCTGCGGCTTCCCACGACGGATGCCTGAGGCGTAGGCCTGCGACGTCTTGACCGGGAGGGGCAGCGGGCGCTTCGTCCCGAGCGTGTGGAGGTCGAGGACCTCGGCGAGGATCGCGCGCGCCTCGTCGGCGGTGGGCGGCGCGATGGTGGCGACGCCGGGCGCCTTGCCGCGTCCGGCCGACACCCGACCGACGAGGTGCATCGGCAGCCCCTGGCCTGCGGCGGCGAGCGCGAGCACGTCGACCCAGGCCTCCACCAGCTGGCGTCCCTGCACGGTCGAGGGCGTGACCCGCAGGGCGTGCGCGGGGTGCACGTCGGCGACGGTGCCGACCACGCGACGCCCGTCGGCCAGCTCGACGTCGACGTCGACGCTGTGGGCGGCCTCGGTGCGCAGCGGTGCGGCGAAGGCGAAGAGGTCGCCCACGAGCCTGCGGCTCTTCTGCAGGGTGGCGGCGGCGAGCGGTCCGGGAGGGAGCAGACCGCGACGCAGCTCGTCGGCCTCGGCCTCCTCGCCCGGGGCGCCGGCCAGCACGGCCTCGAGCACCCGTCGGCTGACGCCCCACTGCTCGAGGTGGCCGACGTCGAGCGGGATCGCGTCGTCGACCGGGTCGTCCTCGTAGGGCAGGCGGACGTCGAGCCTCCCGGTGACGAAGGCCTTGACGGGGTGTCGCACGAGCTCGCGCAGCTGGTCGAGGGTGACCACGTCGGCGCGCTGCTCGGGCAGGCTGTCGGGCAGGAAGAGCGCTGCCGGCTCTGGCTCGCGGGTGGTGGCGCGGGCACCGGCGTAGGCGGCGGCGTCGAAGCTGAACGCCGTGCCGGGCAGCAGGGCGCCGGGCGTGAAGGACCGCACGTCGAACGACTGCAGGGGGTGGTGGACGGTCACGTGGGCGCGGACGTCGGCGCCCGGGACGGTCCGGTCGAGCTGATCGAGCAGCTCGCCGACGGGCGTGGCGGGCGGCAGCGGACGGCCGGTGTGCTCGCTGGCGCCGGTGTAGGTGATGACCAGGTGCTCGGTGGCCGAGAGCACGGCGTCGAGGAAGAGCTGCCGGTCCTCACCGGCGGCGTCGCGCTCACCGACGAGCGGGGTGCGGGCGAGCACGTCGTCGCCGAGCGGCGTGGGGGTGCGCGGGAAGGCGTCGGCGTCGACGCCCAGCAGGCAGACGACCCGGTGCGGCACCGAGCGCATCGGCACCATCGTGCAGACGGTCAGCGACCCGGTGCGGAAGCTCGTGCGGGTGGGGCGGGGCGCGAACGCGTCGGCCAGGAAGGCCCCGACCTCGACGACGGTGAGCGTGCCACCTGCTCCGTTCTCGCCTCCCACCTCGGCGGCACCGACGGCCGGCGCGGCGAGCTCGGCGAGGATGCGCAGCACCTGCTCCTTCTGCCAGGCGTCGCGCGGGGGCACGTCGGTGAGCATGTGCACGGTGCGGGCGAGCAGGTCGGACCAGTCGGCGATGGGCTGCGGCTCGGCGTCGGCGAGGACGGAGCCGAGCCGGGCGACGGCCTCGTCGAGGCGTCCGACCAGGTCGACGGCGGTGCTGCCGAGGTCGTCGAGCGGAAGCACGCCGCCGAGCCGGTTTCCGGGCTGCCCGTCGTGCCGCTGGCCGTCGGTGGCGACGCCGAGTGCGAGTCGGTCGAGCCCGGACCGCCAGGTGTTCTGGGCGAGACCGGCGAGGTTCCAGGCGCCGCGGGCGTCGGCGTCGACGCCCCAGCGGATGGCGGTCTGGGCTGTCCAGGTGTCGACCTGCTCGAGGTCGTCGTCGCTGAGGCCGAAGCGCCGGCGCACGGGAGCGAGGCCGAGCAGGTCGCGCACCTCGGTGGCGGTGGTGCGGCGGGCGGCGGCGATGTCGACCACGCGTTGGAGCACCTCGGCCACGGGGTTCACGGCGCCGGTCGCGCGGTCGGCGAGCCGCACCCGCAGGCGGTGGCCGGGGTGGTCGACGCCTGCCACGTCGTCGAGCCCGAAGGCGGCCTCGACGAGCGGGGCGAAGGTCTCGACGTCGGGGCACATGACGAGCACGTCGCGCGGCTCGAGGGTGGGGTCGTCGGCGAGCAGGCCGACGACGACCTCGCGCAGCACGTCGACCTGGCGGGCAGGTCCGTGGCAGGCGTGCACCTGGACGGAGCGGTCGAGCGGGTCGAGGGTGCGCGCTCCCCCGTCGGCGGGCTCGTCGGTGGGTCCGTCGTGGTCGGCGGCGAGGTCACGCTGGAGTGCGCCGAGCAGGGTGGTGGGGCGTTCGGGCGCGGGCAGGTGCTCGACGTGCGCGTCGCCGGGCAGGGCGAGCAGGGCGTGCTGCAGCTCGCTGACGTCGCGTGCGCAGGCGGTGAGGAAGGTGCTGCCGGTCTCGAGCGTCTCGACCTCGTCGCGCCGGGGCGCGTGACCGTCGCGAGAGCTCCCGGCGGTGGCGGCGACGGCGTCCCAGCGGGCGCGCGAGGGGTGCGGAAGCCAGAGGTGCACGTCGCGCACCTGGGCGAGCGCGTCGACGACGTCGAGCTCGGCGTGCGGCATGCGGGTGTGGCCGAAGAACGAGAGCCGTTGCGGCAGGTCGGGGTCGAGGTCGCCGCTGCGCAGGCGGGCGGCGGTCTCGGCGAGCCGTCGGTCGGGCGAGGGATGGCCGTCGAGCCGGGCAGCGACGCGCCGCCACACCTCGGCCTGCCAGCGGCTCTCGGGGCGCAGCGGAGCACCCAGCCCGTCGACGTCGTCACCTGCGCCCCAGGCCTGCACCATCCACGGGCGCTGGACCGCGTAGCCGTGCAGGAACGACGCGACCCGACGTGCGGTCGGATAGCGCCGGCTGCGGCGCAAGGCCTCGTCGGCGGGCGCCATGCCCCGCCCCACGTGGCGGGCGACGATCTCGAGCCACGGCTCGTCGAGGTGCGCGTCGAGGACGTCGAGCACGGTCCACGCAAGCCGGCCGCTGGCCCACGGGTCGTCGCGGTCCTTCTCGGTGAGCTCGGACAACAGTTGGACGGGACGGACGAACTCCACACCGGCACAGATGCCGTCGTCGCGCCCGCCACTGGCACCGAGCGAGTGGCTGATGGTCTGCGCGAGCCACCGCTCCACCCCGTTGGCGGCGACCACGACCACGTCGCGCTCGAACGGGTCCGCGGGCGGCTCCGCGAGCAGCCGCGCCAGCCCATTTGCGAGCACGTCAGCTCGCTCCGCGCGATGGATCGTCAAGGCCACGCCCCGAACCTAGCCGCCCACCCGGACACCCCGCTCCCACCCGTCCCCACCCGTCCCCCAAGAGGTAGGTGGCCCGCGGAACGGCGCGTCGCGGTAGGTGGCCCGCGGAACCCGAGCCCCGGAGGTAGGTGAGCCGCGCTTAGCGGACCCGTATCCGCGGCAGACCTACCGCTTGTCCAGGAATTGCGCGCGTCACCTACCTCGGACGTCCCACCGGAGCTGGGGACAACGGTCTTCACGTCCCCGAGCGATTTCGCTAGGTTCGGACCGTCAGATCGGGGGATCCACGTTGTCAGCCATCACCAGAACCGCCGCCATCGCGGCCCTTCTCCTCGCCTCCGCCTGCTCAGGCCAGCCCGAGGTCCTCGAGCCTGACCCAAGGGCGACTGCCGCGCCCTCGTCCTCCTCTAGCCCTCCTCCGATATCTGGGCAAGCATCCGAGGCCACACCCGAGGGCGCAGTGGCCTTCGCAAACAGTTGGGTCGCCTCTCTGAATTACGCAATGGAAACCGGCGACACCACGCAGCTGAGTGACATGTCATCCGATGGGTGCGGCGGCTGCGACTCCTACATCGGGAAGGTCGACGGGATATACGGAGCAGGGGGTCGTCTGACTGGGGGTGGCTGGAGCGCCTCGGATTTCGAAGTCGAGGTCAAGCAGTCGCGTGCGATTGTCTACTTCAAAGCATCTTGGGACGAAGGGAAGTTCACAGAGGAGCGCGGAGCGGCGGAGCAAGTAAGTCCGTCCGGCAGTGACCAACTGTTCCTGGAGCTTGGCTTCGCTGACACCAAGTGGGAAGCGCTGGCCCTTGAGCGGACGGCAGACTGATGCATGCCGTCGCACTACTCGCAGCGTTCCTACTGCCAGCCGCCTTCCCCGGTGACACCTCTGTGAGGCCGGGGGGCCCGCTTGACCCAAAGGTCGTCATCGACCAGAGCGATCGTTCCCGTCCCTCGACGCGGCCAGGCAGCGATGTCAAGAAGACCAGCTCGCAAGACGGTCCCGACCGGACTGGATGGGTGGTGCTCAACTGTGTGATCACCCAAGACGAAGTGAATTGTCCCGACGCCCAACCTGCCGCCGCCCCTCAAGTCACCGAGGGCGACATCCGCCGCGCCGTCAGCGAGATCCCGATGCCGTCATTGCAGATCCAGGTGCAGCCGGGCGAGCGGACCCTCGTGAACGTCCCGACGATCTTCCACACCGACCCGCGGACGCTGCGCGAGAGCGTGACGCTCCTGGGCTTCGACATCGACGTCGAAGCCACTCCCACTCGCTACACCTGGCACCCGGGCGATGGGACCTCGAAGACCACCACCAAGCCCGGCCGCCCCTACCCGGCGAAGGACGTCACCCACACCTACCGCCGTGTGGCCGACGAGGTCCGGCCTCGCGTCGACACCACCTATTCGGTCCGGTACCGCGTCGACGGCGGCGCCTGGACTCCCCTCGGCCAGACCCTGACCGCGACCGGCGAGTCCACGTCGCTCGAGGTCGAGGAGGCCGCCCCCGTCCTCGTCGCCCGTTGAACGCGCGAGACCGTCCCGGTCGACGGAGACTAGGACGGTGCCACCCGAACCGAAGACCTGCGCCTCCTGCGGACGGACGATCGAGTGGCGCAAGAAGTGGGAGCGCGACTGGGACCAGGTGCGCTACTGCTCCACCGCCTGCCGCAAGCGCGGGGTGACCAAGACCGATCAGGCATTGCAGGACGCGATCCTCGAGCTGCTCGACCAGCGGGCCGCCACCTCGACAATCTGCCCCTCCGAGGCCGCGAAGCAGGTCGACTCCGAGGGCTGGCGCGACCTCATGGAGCCCGCCCGGCGCGCCGCCCGGCGTCTGGTCGACGAGGGCATCGTCGAGATCACGCAGGGCGGTCACGTCGTCGATCCGTCGACCGCGAAGGGGCCGATCCGGGTGCGAAAGACGCGCGGCTAGTCATCTCGCTGGCACCAGCCGACGCCCCGTCAGGACCGATCGTCTAACGTCGGCAGACGTGGCCAAGATCCTCCCCCAGTTCGCCCGGTGGACCCCCGTAGCACTCGACGTCCTGCGCGAGACCGCGTCGCGCTACGGCGCCGTGATCACCGTCTCCGACCTCGCCGACGAGGTACTCAAGCGCACCCGCGTCGAGAGCCCGACGTCGCGCCGCACCTGGCTCGGTGACCTCATGGAGATCACCGCCCTCGCAGCCGCCCGCGCGGGCGACCCGCCCCTCACGTCGCTCGCCGTCCAGCGCGACGGCACGGTGGGCGACGTCTACGGTCGCGCCGTGCTGGCCGCGACCGGCGACGTCGTGAAGAACGTCGAGCAGCGCGCCGCCGAGGACCGCCTGCTCTGCTACCAGGCCCTCGCCACCGACCTGCCCGCCGACGGCGGCACTCCCCGACCGGCCCGCGTTCGCACGACGCGCGCAGCGTCCGGATCCACCACCACCGTCAAGCGTGCAGTGAAGCCGGAGGACCGGCCCGCGAAGATTTGCCCCACCTGCTTCATGGCGCTGCCTGCGACGGGCATCTGCGACAACTGCGACTAGCTCAGGGCGTCTTCTTCTCGAAGGTCAGGTGTGTGACACCGCTCGGCGACGCGACGACCTCGACGTCGTAGTCGGCCTCGAGTCCCTCGAGGCCGCTCCACAAGTGCGCGCCGCGGCCAAGCACGATCGGCACCTGCACCACGTGCATGTGGTCGACGAGTCGCGCGGCGAGGAATTGCCGGACCACGTCGGCACCGCCGCCGATCCTGACGTCGAGGTCGCCGGCCGCCTCCTTCGCGAGAGCGAGAACCTCCGCAGCTGACGCGTCGACGAAGTGGAACGTCGTGCCGCCGTCCATCTCGATCGAGGCCCGCGGCCGGTGCGTGAGCACGTAGACCGGCGTGTGGAAGGGCGGGTTGCCGCCCCACCACCCACGCCAGTCCGCGTCGTCCTGCCAGCCGGGTGACCCGAACTTGTTGGCACCCATGATCTCCGCACCGAAGCCATGCTCGTGCTGCTGCGCGAAGGCGTCGTCAATCCCCGTGCTGCCGGAATCGCCGCCCATCATCGCGGCACCGAACCGAGTGGCGAACATCCACGCGTGCAGCCGCTGACCGGCGTGCCCCATCGGCGTCTCGAGCGACTGCGGCTCCCCCGCGGCGAACCCGTCGAGGGAGATGGACAGGTTGTGGATGCGGACGCGGGTCATGGCGTGATCATGGCCGCATCTCGTCGTGGGGCGCCACCCTCGACAGCTGCACCTGGGTGCCCCGTCGCCAGAAGTGCAGACGCCGCGCACTCGGGGTGTGCTGCTGCAGCGCCACTCGCCAGCAGTACTCCCCCGGGTGCCGCTCCACCCACGGGTCGTCGCCGCCGGGCCCCATTCGCAGACGATGCATGTCGCGGCCGGGCATCGAGTCGGCGAGTCCGGTGAGCACGTGGACCACGACCTCAGCGACCTTCGATCGCGCCACTCCGTCGACTGACGCCAGGGAGGCGAGGAAGTCGGGCCCGAGCGTCCAGTCGTCCGGGAGTGGGCGCTGCGCCTTCTCCGCGGCCGGTATTACCTCGACCCAGGCGACGTAGACGTCGTGACGGAACGCCGACTCGGCGTCGACGAAGCGTCCTTCGCTGCCGGAGTCGCTGCGCGACGCCGGACGGGACCTCTGCAGCTTCTTGCGCAGCTCCCTGGTCTCCGTGCGCTTGCGCTCGACGTCGGCGACGGCGCGATCCCGCTCCTGCTCCAGTCGCCCGAGCCGCGAGACCAGCTGGGCCATCTCGTGCCTGAGGGCCTCGGCCTTCCGCTGGATGTCGGCACGTGCCGCTCGCTCCAGGTGAAGCTCCTTGACCGACGCCGGCGTGGCGACAGGGTCGACGACCGTGGGTGAAGGCTGGACCGTGCGCGCGCCATCGCCGGTCTCTCGCCGCCGAGGGTCGAGATCCAGAGGTGAGGGCCGCGCCGGCCTGGGTGACTCCGTCGTCGCGGCCACAGGGGCCCTGACGACTGGGGCGTCCGCATCGTCCACCAGCGCCGGAACCGTCATCTCGGCGGCATCGACCTGCGGCGGTGACCACGGCGGAACCGGTACGTGCGCCGGCGTGGACTCCGCCTCCACCACGAGCCAGGCCGGCCCACCTGGAAGCAACGCGGGCACCTCCCGCACCGGTTCGTCGTCGTCGACGTCGACGAGCGAGAGGAGCCACCTTCCGGCGCGCACCACATGCGCCACCACCACCTCACCGACCGTCATCAGGTCGCGCGGGTCGTCCAAGGGATTGCCGGTGATGCCGTGGACCCCGATCTCGACGCGCACGCCCGGGTACGGCTCGACGACGGCGCGGTCGCGCCCCACGTCAGCAACGCGGACCAGCACTGCGTCTCCGGGCGCATAGTGCTCGAGCGCTTCGATGGCGGGGCGCACCTGGTTGCGCACGTCGAGCAGACCGTCGGCCGTGACCCACTCTCCCGTGACCTCCTGACCAGTTCGCACGACCCGTTCGATCGGGACCCCTGGGACTGCGAGCTCCTCGCGCAGCGCTGCTCGGCCGAAGTCGCCCTCGACGATGCCTCGACCAGCCAGCACCCCGACGACACGTCCCGTGACGGTTCTGCGCTGCACGGCGCGCCGTTCGAGCAGACCGGCCTCGAGTGCAGCCTGCATGGCGTCGGCCTCGAGCAGAGCCTCGATCCGTGCGCCCTGGTCCGGGCCGAAGCACAGGTAGAGCCGGGACGAGCGAGGTCGCGACATCCACGTGAGATCGGTGGAGTAGACCCGTGCTGCGTCACCGTAGACCTGCGTCTCGGGCGGCAACGACGAGCTCAGCGCCCAGGTGACCTCACCCGTGGGCACGACGTGGACCTCGGCGTAGTCACCGACGCCGGCAGCGACCTGTTCGGCATCGATCCACGGCTGGTCGCCACGTCCGACCCCGTGGGACACGACCACCACAGGATGCGTGCGACGCGCGTCGAGCAGGTGGGAGGCGAGGAGCTGCGCGGCCTCACGTGTCTCGACGAACGTCACCGCGCCCACGGCTGCTCCTCTCGGTCGTTCCGGCCACCTTGCCACCGAGGGGTGACAAGGGTGGCCGGAACGGTTGACTCGGTCAGAGTCCGAGGTCGACGTACGCTTCGCCGCGACCGAACAGGTCGCTCACCTCGAGCTGTCCACCCTCCACGGCGGCCTCCGGGACGTCGAACACGAGGATGCCGGTCTTCGGGACGTCAGGCTGCATGTCCTCGAAGATCAAGGTCTCACCGTCGTCGCCGCTCGCCGCGATGGTGCCGTCGCTGTCGGTCGAGTACTTCTTGCCGTTGGATCCCACGAAGACCGCCGCGGAGTCGAGGAAGGTCTTCGTCTCGTCCTTCGTGTTCTCGATCGTGACCTCGACGATGACGTAGGTGCCGCCGGCCTCCTCGGAGAAGAACTCGCTGCCGACCGACCCCTGCGTCTTCGCGCTGTTGACCGTGTAGGTCGTTCCCTCGAGCTCGACCGACTCGCCGATGGCCACGGGGTTCGCCTGCGTCACCTTCGCGCCGTCGTCCGAGCCGCCGGACCCGCCACCGCGGGTGGCTCCTTCCTCACCGCCGCTGCCGAGCGCCGCGGCCACGATGATCACGCCGACGACGATCGCGGCGATCCAGCGCTTCTTCTTGTACCAGGGCCGCGAGGCCTTCGCATAGGCCTTCGCCGCCTTGGCTGCGGCCTTCGGGTTCTGCTGCTCGTGCTGAGTCTCGGACATGGTCGATCCCCCGTCTTCGGTGATGTGGAGTCGTCACCGTAGGGCGGATCGGCCTGTGCTCTCAGCGATTCCCGTGGCTCGATGTGACCACTCGACCTGACTCGGGAGCATGGCTTCCCCTGTGCTCGTCCGTGACCGCTGGACGTCGGACCCGTAACCACGAAGTCGCACCCTGCACAGACGCTCCAGGGAATGTCAGCGCGGCTGTCCAGCGACGATCCGCCCAGGTCCCGTCCCCAGGAATGCGCTCAGTCTGGCGGGCGCGGAGTGCCGGCGGAGTACGTTCAACGAGCTCAGGCCCGTCGCGAGATCGACTGGGCCCACGGTCACCAGGCGATCGCCAAGGAGCATCTCCGGTTCTGCGGCGACGAGGTCGAGGTGCGGGACGCCCACGACGACGGCCGTCCGGCGAGCACGGGCACGGTGACGGACGGCCGTGAGCCAGTCATCCCGGTGGTCCACCAGACCGTCCGCTCCGTCGATCACCAGGAGGTCCAGGACCTCGAGATCCGATTCTCTCGGCTCCGTCAGCAGCGCCCCGAGGCCGTCTCCCGCCCCCATGACTCGGAACGTGCCCTCCACGCCACCGGCATCGCACACCGCGATCCCCAACGTGTTCCCATCGACGTGCCGTGACGCCACGAGCGTGGAGCGGCCGGCAGCGGACGCTCGGGCGGCGATGTCCGTCATCACGACGCCTCGTTCGATCAAAGGGCCGCAGACGACCCACACGCAACCGAGCCCGAGCTCGCCGGCCAGCTCGCCGATCACCCCGTCGAGCTTCACGGAACGACTTTCGTAGAAGTCCCGCGCCCCCATGGCGTCAGCGAGGCGAAAGGGCGGAAGACCCGACGGTGCGGTACTCACAAGGATCGCTGAAGCTTCCAGATCGCGTGGTCGAGCTCGGTGACGTCGTCGAAGGGGTGCGTCGACGCGATCAACAGGTCGCGAACGTACTCGCTGCTGAACCGATCGCCCGATCCATCGCTCCTGGCGGCTCGACCCGCGTACCTGATGACGTGCACGTCGGCCTTCACGTCCGGATGACCGAGCAGCATCGAGAAGTAGGACCAGGTCACCGGGCCCAATCCCTTCGTCCCGATGTAGGCCCACTTCGCCGCGAGTCGACGCTCGGGATCAGCGAGGTCGATGGCGTGCACGACACCTTCCTCCACCAACCGACCGGCAGCTTCGTCGACCACGTCCACCTTGGGTCGGCCACCCGTGGTGGACCGGTTCGAGGCGACTGCGCCGAGGCTTGGGCCGGCCTGGCCCGCCAGGAACGTCAGGTCGTCGGGCCGGTCCACCCCTCGCGCCTCGCGCCAACGTGCGACGACACGTCGAACTCCGACGTCGGGAGTGGCGCCGTACTTCGCGCGGATCGAGAACACGGCATCGATGAGCGCTGACTCGATCTCCTCCGGGTAGCCCCCAGGCCAGCCCGGGTCCTCCCTGGTGGGGAAGTCCTTCAGTATCGCAGCGTTCAGCGCTGCGAGGTCGTCACGAAATCCGGGCACGGTCACGCTCCCCTGATCTTCCTCAGAACCGCAGGTCCCCCGACCGCCTCGATGTGCTCCGGGTCCCCGCACACGACGAGCAGGTCTCGTGCCCGGGACAGGCCGACGTAGAGCCGCTCCATGGCGCGCTCACGGTCGGGCTGCTCGTTGAGCGCGAGCACGACGGCGGGGCGCTCGAGGCCCTTGAAGCCCATGACGTGCCCGTAGAACACCTGGTCCTTGTCCCAGAAGGAGTCCCAGTAGGCCTGCCAGCCGTCCTCCTGCCGTGCCTTCTGCTCGGGGTGGCGCGGGCCGGTGGCGACGAGCGCGAGATCCGAGGGCTGCCAGCCCTCCTCGAGCAGCTGCTCGACGACGTCGTCGGCGTGCTCGATGGCCTGCTCCCAGTCGCACGGGACGAACCGCACCTCGGGACCGTCGTGCTGCGAGATGCGCATCTTGTTGGGCGCCATGGACGAGAACGTCGACGAGATCTGCTTGGTGTTGCGCAGGTTCTGGTCGAGCACGAGCGTCACGAGGTCGGCGGGCGGGCCGCCGAAGCGGGAGAACACCCGCTGGCCCTCGTCGGAGAAGACGTAGAGCCCGTCGTCCTCGTACTTCAGCGCCTCCATGACCACCGGCCACCAGAGGTCGGCGAAGTCCTGCGCCTCGTCGATGACGATGGCGTCGTAGAGGTCCCCCGTCGCCTGCTTGCAGGCGAGGTCGAGCATGATCTCCGGAAGCTCGACCTCCCAGAAGTTCGAGTCGTCGTCGCTGCCCTCGGGCGCGCCCCACTCCTGACCGATGCCGTGGAAGGTGCCGACGTAGGCAGGCTGCTCGCGGTGGTCGAAGGTGGCCACGCGCCGCTGCATCCACTGGGAGAGACCCCGGGAGTAGCAGATGAGGGCGACGCGCTTGCCCTGCCGCGCAAGACGACGCGCCTGCTCCACGGCCAGCCACGTCTTGCCGCTGCCGGCTCCCCCACGCACCTCCACGCGCGTGATGAGGCTCGTGACGTCGAGGATCCGACCTTGCTCGGCGCTGAGCCGCTCGACAACGTCGTCGCGCTCGGCGATCCGCGCCTCGATGGACAGTTGCCCCTCGCGCTGCGGGAGGAACCGACCGCTGAGTGCCGCGTGGATCGCGACGGCGTCGTCGGCGTCGCTGGCCCGCTTGTCGTTGTCCTGCACGTCGAGCAGGGTCCGCAGCCGATTGCCGATGTCGGCGAGGTCGCCTGCGTCGACGACCATCGACCGCTCGCACTCGGGGTGGGAGAACTTGGGGTCGACCTCGCTCACCGGCAGCACGATCGCGTGCGCCCAGCGGATGGGCGTGCGTCCGGCCCAGGCCATCGACTCCTCGACCCACTCCTTGAGGACGTACTTGTTGTTGAGTGCCTGCTCGACGGGACGGATCTTCTTCGGCGCCGGGTTCCACTCCTGCCACCACGTCTCGCCGTCGTGCCAGACCTTGTTGCCCTTGACCTCCAGGACGACGACGCCGTGCCCGTGCAACACCACGGCGAAGTCGAGCTCGTGGTCGGCGCCGCGCTTGGTGAAGCGCTGGTTGGCGATGATCAGGTCGCGCTCCCCCAGCTGCGCGACGAGGGCGGCCCACACCCGCCGTTCAGAGGCGTTGACGAACGACGGCTCGGACGGCCAGGTCATGGGGGAAGTCGACGACATGGGTCGGATCCTCTCAGCGTCCTGGATCATCGTCCAGGTCTTCCGGCGTGTCGATCCAGCGGAACTGACGCAGGTCCTCGGCGTCGAGCACGACGTCGCTCATCACCCGTGCACCCCACAGGTCGCGCAGCACCCGAACGATGCGGTCGACGCCCGCCTCCGCCCAGACCATCTCGACGTCGAGGCACCAGTTCGGAGAGGCGGTGGGATCGTCCGGATCCGGGCGCAGCCAGCCCATCGCGACGAGGAGGTGCTCCTCGGACGCGGTCCAGTGGTGCCCCTCGGGCAGGTAGGTGTTCGAGACAACCTCGCAGCGCAGCATCGCCGCGTCCCAACGGCACACCTGCACGTACTTCGGTGTCCTTGGAAGGTCGAAGTCGTCTCGCTCCCCCTCGTCGCGGTGGAGGATGAACGACCCGTCGGCCGGCAGCCGCCGCGCCATGTCGGCCAGAGAGGCCGCGAAGGACGCCCACGGGATCGCGGCGGAACGCCCCGTGGTCATGAGGCCTCCTGGCGCCGAGCCCCGTCCGCGGACTCGCCGAGGACGGTCTTCAGTGCGGTCACCGTCCGACGCCAGCGGCGCCAGTCGTGCATGTGCACCGCACGCATGGAGCCCTCGCTAGCTCGAGCAGCGACGAGCGCAGCGTCCCGTGTGAGCCTGGCAGTGCCCAGCCACGTCACCGCCACCGCGCGTGGCCCTGCAGCCTTCTCCAGCAGGGTCACGAGGTCCTCGAAGGGCAGGCGCGCTGCGTCCGCGACCAGCGCGGAGAGCACGGGGTCGACGGGCTTGAGCTTCGCCTCGGGCTGAGGGAGACGGCGACGCTTCAGCTCGTCGTCGAGGTGAGCGAGCCGACCACGCAGGGTCGACAGGTGGCCGACGGCCTCGTGGAGGTGCTTCGCCACGAACGGATCGGCGTGGACCGCGACGACGGCGAGCAGCGAGTCGCGCTCGAGGAAGAAGCGGACCCGACGGTGCCGACGGCTCAACCGGTCGATCTCGCGGTGTGCCTTCTTGAAGCGCACCTCGGTCGCCAGGACGGTGTAGACCTCGACGAGCCCTCGATCCCGCGCCGACACGACCACCACCCCGCGGCGGTCCCGGATGCGGATGGATCCGTCGGGGGCCACCTTGAGCGGAGCGGTCACCCGCTCCTGCATCGTCACCTCGACGAGCTCCTGGAGGTGCTCGACCGACGTGGGCTCGGCGACGTCCGGGAGCGGCGGCGGGGCGAAGTGGACGTCGACGTCCTCGACGGGGTGGAGGTCGGTCCACTCGAGCAGCTCGGCCTCCTCGTCCTCCGCGAACGTGTCGAGGCCGAGGAACGCGGGCGACACCACGCCCCACAGCTCGTGCAGCACCACGGCTGCGGCGTGGGCCAGCCGATCGACCTCGCTCTCCTCGACCGTGAGCACCGGGTTCCCCCCGCCCTTAAGGGGCGCGAAGCCCAGCTCCGTCAGGCGTGCGGCGCCCGCCGGGCTCAGGGCGTAGGGAGGGCGGAGGTCGACGGCGTCGTCCTCCGCGTCCATCACGCTCTGCACCAGACCGAGGAACCGGACGCCGAGGTCGACGCTGACCTGCAGCGTGGGCGCGCGGGGGTCGTCGAGGTCGGGGTCGATGACGAGCACGTTGTCGTCGGGAGCCTCGATCATCCACTCGGCGAGGTCCAGCCGGAATCCCATCCAGGCGTTCTCGACCCACTGGTCGACCACCTGCTCCTCGTCACTGCTCATGGTCACGACCTCCGTCCCGCCGGCCTGTCGCCGACAGGCCCCACGCTAGGAGCGGACACCGACAGAAACCAATGCACCATGCATAGACAATCGATCAGGCCTCGCGCGAATGCTCCTCCAGCATGCGCTTCAGCACGAGCTTCTGCACCTCGCCGAGAGCGTCGAGACGCTCCTCCGGTGGCAGCTCCTCGATGAGGTCGACGGCCTGGCCGACGAGGTCGTCGCGGCCGGTGCGCCGGGGTGCTGACCGACGGGTCAGAGCTCCCCCCATCGGCACGTCGTCGAGAGGCTCCATGGCAGAGACGATCTGACCCTCCCCCGACAACAGTGCAGCCTGAGCAGCCAGCGAGCGCTGAAACGACGGAGAACTGATGTCATCGGGCGGAAGTGCAGCCTCGAGCGCCAACGGCTCGATGCCCAGCGCCTCCGCCAGCTGCGCCGCGGCCTTGCGCGACGGCTTGCGCAGGCCCGTCTCCAGCTGTGACACGTAGGGGTAGGACAACCCCGACCTCTCAGCCAGCTGGGACCGCGACATGCCTTGCCGCTTGCGGAACTCCGCCAGCACTCGTCCAAAAGAGGAATCCGTCGACATCTCAATGCTCCTTGCATAATCTGTCTGCAGTCTGCATTATGCTCATTGCACACCCTACCTGAGAGGAGATGATCATGAAGCTCTCGACACACCTGAGCCGCGATCGCTTCGACTGGATGCAGGACTCCCTGCGCCGTCGCGACCACGCCGTCATGCTCGTCCGCGTCGCCGGCACCCTGCCCGAGGGATACGCCGTCCGCCCCACCGACCGCGCCGCGTCGCACCTGGTGGTGGTGCTCGACCGCAGCGGCTCCATGTCCGGCGGACGTCTCGAGCACGCCAAGCGGGCGCTGGTCGACGTCGTCGGCAGGCTCTCCCCCGACGACTCGTTCGGGCTCGTCACCTTCGACAACCGGGTCGAGGTGGTGGTGCCCGCCGGACCGGTCACCGACCCCGCCGCCGTCATCCGGCACATCGAAGGGGTGCACGCCGGCGGCAGCACCGACCTCGGCGCCGGGCTGGTGCGGGGGCTGGAGGAGGCACGCCGGATCGACGTCGGTGCGGGTGTGCGGGTACTGCTGGTCAGCGACGGCCACGCCAATGTCGGCGTCACGGACCCCGAGGCGCTCGGGGGGCGCGTCGGGGCCATGCGGGCACGCGGCATCACGACGTCCACGCTCGGCGTGGGGCTCGGGTACGACGAGACGCTGCTCTCGACCATCGCCCGGGCCGGTGCCGGCAACGAGCACTTCGCCGCCGAGGCCGACGCCGCAGCAGCAGCGATCGGCGAGGAGTGCGGGGAGCTGGCCGCCCAGCGGTTCCTTTCGGTCCGCCTCACCATCGCGGCTGCGTCCGGCATCCGCGGACTCGACGTGGTCAACGACCTGCCCGTGGTGCCGGTGCCCGGTGGGATCCAGGTCGACCTCGGCAGCATGCGGGTCGACGAGACCCGCTCGCTCGTGGTCGAGTGCGCACCGCACCCGGCCACCCGGCCGGGGCGGCGCAAGATCGGAAAGCTCCGCGTCGACTACGTGCTCGCCGACGACCTGAGCGACCAGCACACGTCCACCACGGTGTGGACGCACGTGAGCCGGCCCGACGAGCGCGAGGCGGGATCGGACCGCCAGGTGCTGGGTGAGTGGTACGTGCAGCGGGTGCTGCGACGCCGGCGCAAGGCCCTGGCGCTGCTGGCCCGCGGCGACGACATCCGCGCGGCTCGCGAGTTCGCGAAGCTGGCGACGCTGGCGCACTCTGCGGCGTCGAAGGTGCCGGCGGCGTTCCGCGCCGAGCTGCTCCGCGAGGCCCAGGAGGCCGAGCGGATGGCCGAGCCCGAGCTGTTCCTGGCGATGGCGCCGGACGACCGGCAGTTCATCAGCAAGAACATGACGGCCGATGGTGGTCGCCGTTCCCGGAGGCGCTCGTGAGCGCCGAGCAGACCGGCCCCGAGGGGCAGGAGGAGAGCCGCATGAGGCGAAAGGTGATCGTCGTGCTCGTCACGACGCTGGTGGTGGCTCTCGGCGCCACGGGGACGGTGCTGTTCGTGCAGCACCGCGCCGAGGCCGAGCGCGTGGCGGCAGCTGCCGCCGAGGAGCGCGCAGCCGAGAAGGAGCGGCGCGAGGCGATCGCCGCGGCCCAGGCCGCGCACGAGGAGTGCGTGACCGCCACGGCCGACTACCTCGCGGCGGTGCAGGACATCGACGCCGTGGTCTCCGTCGGCGTCAACTACGAGGACTACAGCGACCTCGTGCGCGACGCTGCCATCTCCCAGCGGCGTCTCGGCGACGTCTCGGCGCGATGCGCCGGCGGTGTCGTCGAGCCGCTCGACGAGGCGCTCGGCGAGTACACGGACGCCTCGACGAAGTGGGACGACTGCATCTTCGACGACACGTTCTCCTGCGACGTCGACGACCTCGACCTCTCCAGCGGATGGCTGCTCGCCGGTGCGTCACTGATGACTGCAGAGGAGTTCGTCGACGGTGCCGGCGGTGACGCGGCGTGAACACCTCGCACTCGGGGCAGCTCTGTCGGAGCCCGTGGCTAGCGTCGGGGCAGGTCAAGAGAGCCACCCACGCCTTCGGACAGTGGTGGCCGGCAACCGCGTCGCCCGACACGGTGCCTTCCGGAGAAGACCTGGGCTGCACCGTCCGGTGCGGTCAAGCGGGCACTCGCGGTGCCCCTGAACCCTCAGGAGGGCCCATGGACGTCGATCTCGCTGCGTACGCGCACCACCTCGACCCGGACGACCTGCGGAAGCTGTTCCACCACGGTCACTGGATCCCCGTCCTTCGGGGCATCACCCAGGCGTACGTCGAGCGCCACTACCCGGGCTGGTCGTGGAATGCCCGCACGGCCGTCCTGGAAGAAGCCGGCGTCGCGCACCGCCTCGGTACGCGCAACATGCACCCGCACTTCGTCCCGGACCGGTTCGTCGAGAGCGTGCACCTCAACAGCCCAGACGATCTCTGCATCGTGTGGATCGACGGGTCGGTGACCGTGCGATGAGCTTCCAGATCGTGCCCGGCGACCCTCGGTCGACCGTCATCGTCCACGTGCCGCACGCCTCCCGCGAGATCCCGGACGAGGTCCGTGCCGGTCTCCTCCTGGACGACGAGGCCCTCGAGCGAGAGCTCGACGCCATGACGGACGCCTTCACCGACGTCGTCGCTCAGCTCGCCGCGGACTCCGCAGGGGTGCGCCCTTGGCTGTTCGTCAACAGGTTGTCGCGCCTCGTCGTCGACCCTGAGCGTTTCCCGGACGAGCGGGAGGAGATGAACGCGGCTGGCATGGGTGCGGCCTACATTCGCACCTGCGAGGGATTCAACCTCCGGCACGACCCGACCAGACTCGTCGAGACGTACTTCGACCCGTACTCCCGCGCGTTCGCGGAGCTGCTCGACGAGCGCATGGACGCCGTGGTCTCGGTGACGATCATCGACCTGCACTCGTTCCCCGTCGAGGCGCTCTCCTACGAGCTGCACCGCGACGGCCACCGACCCGAGATCTGCCTCGGCACGGACCCCTTCCACACTCCGCGTGCGCTCCTCGACGAGGCCCGCCGAGCCCTGTGGCCAGTGGGCATCGAGGGCGACATCGCCGTCGACACGCCGTTCTCGGGCAGCTACGTGCCCCTGCACGTCTACCGCGTCGACCGCATGGTGCAGGCGATCATGGTCGAGGTTCGGCGGGACCTGATCACGCTCTCGCCTGCGGAGCGCGACGACCGAGGCATCGGCCGCGTCGCGCGCGGCCTGGCCACGCTGATCGACCGTGCCGCCACCTTGGCACCGACCTTCGAGCACCCGCACGGGGTGAGCCTCGCCCGCGCGGTCGGCGTGTCCGACCCGTCGATGCTCAGCGACACGTTCCGCGTCCGCTTCGGAGGCGACCTGGCAGCGCCGCTCGAGGTCGTCGACCAGGGCGACCATCTGCTGCTGCGCTACGACGACATGACGTCGCGCCACCCGTACCCCATCAGCGTCCACGAGATCGAGAACGCCATCGAGCTCCTCGACGACCCCACGCTTCACACCGACTGAACCGGAGGTCCGCCATGAATGCCATCCTTGATCCCTCGTCCCTGTCCGACGAGTACGCCGCCGTCCTCGCCCGTCTCGACGCGCTCGCCGCCATCACGGCCGAGTACACCGAGCGCCGCCTCCTGCTGGAGGGGCTGCTCGACGACGAGCGCCTCCCCGCGTTCATGGCGCACCCCTACGCCCTGCTCTCCGCCGAAGAGGAGGTCGAGCTGGCCGGCTACGTCGTCGCCGGGCTGGCCGCCGCAGGTGACGTCGGCCCCGATGCCACCCGCGCCGTGCGGCTCGGCTCGCTGGCGCGCGAGCGGTTCGTCCTCGCCAATGTGCGCCTCGTGATCTCGATCGTGCGGGTGACGAACCGGGAAGGTCTCCCGTTCGACGACTGCATGCAGGCCGGGCTGATGGGGGTCATGCGCGCCGCCGAGAAGTTCGATCCCTCGTTCGGCACGAAGTTCTCCACCTACGCCACCTGGTGGATCCGCCAGCACGTGCAGCGCTCGATCGCCGACACGGCGCGCGTGGTCCGACTCCCAGTGCACGTCCACGAGGACCTGCGACCGGTCCGGGCGGCGCGGAGGGCGCTGCGCGAGTCCCTCGACCGCCTCCCCACCCTCACGGAGATCTCCGACGCGACCGGCCGCCCCGTCGCCAGGGTGGAGCAGGTGCTCGCGTTCGACCGCGACGTCATCGATCTCGACGCCGCCGCCGAGATCACCGGCGACGACGTCCGCTGGGCCCACCGCCCAGACGTCGACGTCGAGGAGTCGCTGGACCGCGCACGCCTGTGCGACCAGGTGCTCTCGCTCCTCACCGACCGCGAATCGGCAGTCCTGCGCCGCCGCTGCGGCTACGACACCGGTCGCGAAGAGACGCTCGAGGAGATCGGCCAGTCGTTCGGCGTGACGCGCGAACGGATCCGCCAGATCGAGGCGAAGGCGAAGCGCAAGATCGTCGAGGCGCTCGCCGAGCAGGCGGGCTGACGTGGCGGACACCGCGAAGCCTCTCTGGTTCCTCGACATCGACGGCGTGGTCAACGCGCTGCGGCCCCGCGACGGACTCTCTGCGACGAAGGCCCGCACCAGCGGCGAGACGTGGCCGATCCACTGGTCGGTCGAGGTGGTCCAGCTGATCAACACCTGTCACCGGTCCGGGTTGGCCGAGGTGCGATGGCTGACCACCTGGGAGCAGGACGCCCACCTCTCTCTCGCCCCGGCAGTCGGCCTCGACCCGTTCCCGTCCTACAACATCCCGCTCGAAGGCTCGCGACACGGCTGGTGGAAGGCCGACATCGTGGCCGACGTCATCGGCGCCGAACCACGTCCGTTCGTCTGGGCCGACGACGATCTCGCGGTCCAGGACGTGGAGGAGATGGTCGACCGTCTCGGGGTCGACCATCTCCTCGTCGCGCCGGATTCGGAGCTGGGACTCACGTCGGGGGATCTTCGGGGAGTGGTCGACTTCCTCTCGGCGTTCGCACCCGGTCGCCCCCCGGGAGAGGCATCATGACCATCGTGGGCAGAACGTCCAAATCCAGTTCTAGGGGGCTCTCATGGTGATGCTCGTCGACGACGGCTCGTTCGTCCTGAGCCCGTCTGACCTGACGGCGTCGGCCGGCTGCGAGTTCGGCTGGCTCCGCGCGCTCGACGTTCGTCGCGGCCTTGTGTCGCCACCGAAGAGCGAACCCGACCTCATGATGGACCGGTTGGCCGAGCTCGGGGACGAGCACGAGCGTCGCTACGTCGAGCTTCTCCGTTCCGAGGGCAAGAACGTCATCGAGATCGAGCGTCCGGACCCGTACAACCCCGCGACCCTCGCTGCCGCGATGGAGGAGACGCTGGACGCGCTGCGGGCAGGTGTCGACGTCGTCGCCCAGGCGGTGCTGACCGACGGAGGTTTCGGCGGCCAGGCCGACTTCCTCGTCCGCGACACCGACGGCCGATACGAGGTCTGGGATGCCAAGCTGGCCCGGCACGCGAAGGTGACGGCTCTGCTGCAGATCGCCGGCTACGCCGACCTGCTCGACCAGCAGGACATCCCCCGGTCCCCCGTCGGACGCCTCATCCTCGGCAACGGCGAGCTTCACGACCAGGAGCTCGACGACGTCGTCGCCGTGTACCGGCACCGCCGCAGCCACCTCGAGGCGCTGCTGCGAAGCCACCTCGACTCGAAGTCTCCTGCCGAGTGGAACGCAGCAGGCACCACGCAATGCGGATCCTGCGAGCACTGCGCCGCCGAGGTCGAAAGTCGTCGCGACCTGCTGCTCGTCGCGGGGATGCGTCGGTCGCAGCGTGAGCTCCTGCGCGCGGCAGGCGTCGAGACCATCGACCAGCTCGCCGCGACGACGATCACCGTCCCTGGACTAGCCGAACGCTCTTGGCAGAAGCTCCAGGCACAAGCCGCTCTGCAAGTCGCGCCGGCGACTGCAGATGGCGTGGTGCACCAGGTCTTCGACTCCACGCCGATCCGCCAGCTGCCAGCACCCAGCGCGGGGGACATCTTCTTCGACTTCGAGGGAGACCCGCTCTGGGTCGACGGCACCAGCCACGATGCCGGACTCGAGTACCTCTTCGGGTGGGTCGAGGACGACGGGACCGCCGACGGTGCGTTCACAGGCCTGTGGGCGGACGACCGTGCAGAGGAGAAGGCGGCGCTCATCGCGTTCCTCGACTTCCTCGAAGACCGGTGGACACAGCACCCCGACCTGCACGTCTATCACTACGCGCCGTACGAGGTGACCGCGCTGAAGCGACTGACCGTGCGGCACACCGTCGGTGAGGACTTCCTCGACGAGCTGCTCCGGGCGGGAGTCTTCATCGACCTCTACGCGACCGTCCGGCAGTCGGTGCGCGTCTCCCAGCCGTCGTACAGCATCAAGTATCTCGAGCCGCTCTACATGGGGGCCTCGCTGCGGAGCGGAGTCACCAGTGCGACCGACTCGATCGTCCAGTACGAGCGCTACCGCGTACTGACCGAAGGCGGCCAGGACGATGAGGCCGCACTCGTCCGCGCGAGCATCGAGGACTACAACGCCTACGACTGCATGTCGACGATGCGGCTGCTCGGGTGGCTGCGTGACGTGGGCGGATGGTCGCCGGCAGCACACGACCAGGCCTCCCGGACGACCGACGACGAGTCCGCCGCACGGGAGACGACTCTCGGCGACGCTGCAGTCGTCGCGGCGGAGCTCCTGGCCCACCTGCCCGATGCCGACCGCACCGCCGAGGAACAGGCCGTCGCGCTGCTCGCTGCGGCCTTGGGCTATCACCGCCGCGAGAAGAAGCCGTCCTGGTGGGTGTACTACTCCCGACTCTCCGAGCCGGTCGACGAGTGGATGGATCTGCGCAGCACGCTCGTGGCCGAGGGACCGGTCGAGCTGGTCGAGGACTGGGCACCGGTCAAGAACAGCGTCGGGCGGGTGCTGCGCATGCGCGGACGGCTAGAGCCGGGAAGCACGATCGTCGAGGGCGCCTCCGTCGCTCTGTTGTTCGACGAGCTTCCTCCTGGCGTCGAGTTGGGCCCGGGCGCCGTGCGCGCGTATTGCGGGAAGGCGGACGTCCTGTCTGTCGAGGCGGACCTCGACGGCGTTGTCGACGTGATGCTGCTGCACAAGCACGGCAAGTCGGTGCCGACGTTCTCCCAGCTCCCGATGGCTGCCGTAGAGCAGGGCTTCGTTCCCGACGGGCCACTGGAGAAGGTCATCCAGGCCTTGGCGACGTCCATCGATGCGTCCGATCCAGTCCCTCTGCCCGCGACGGCCGCTCTGGACGTGCTGGTGAGGCGCTCGCCTCGACTCGTCGTCGGGACGTTCGTCGGCGGCCAGGCGACGTCCAGCGACATCGACCTCGTGCTCGAGTCCATCCGTCGTCTCGACCATTCCTACCTGGCCGTCCAGGGCCCTCCCGGCACGGGGAAGACCTACCTCGGCTCACAAGTCGTGCGTCAGCTCGTCGAGAGCGGGTGGAAGGTCGGCGTCGTGGCACAGGGCCACACCACGGTCGAGACCTTCTTGCAGAAGACGATCGATGCGGGACTGCATCCTTCCTTCATCGCGAAGGAGAACAAGAACGCTGACACGTCAGACAAGCCCTGGACCGTGCTGAAGGACAAGCCTGGGCACGCCAAGTTCGCCGCCGAACAGGATGCCGGGTTCCTCGTCGGAGGCACCGCCTGGGCCTTCGCCAACGACAAGGCGTTCGACGCCGCAGAGCTCGACCTGCTCGTCATCGACGAGGCCGGCCAGTTCTCTCTCGCCAACACGATCGTCGTCGGTCGAGCCGCCAAGTGCCTGCTGCTGCTCGGCGACCCTCAGCAGCTCCCACAGGTGAGCCAGGGCACTCACCCCGAACCCGTCGACGGCTCCGCCCTTGCGTGGCTCACGGAGGGTTTGGCGACGATGCCGCCGGAACGCGGCTTCTTCCTGGCGCAGACCCGGCGGATGCACCCGGTTCTCACGACCGCCGTCTCACGTCTGTCGTACGCGGGTCGTCTGACGTCGGTCGCCGAGGTCACGACCGACCGCGACCTGCCGGGTCTTCACCCAGGCATCCACCCGATCCAGGTCGAGCATGTCGGTAACAGCGTTCACGCGGTCGAGGAGGCCGATGCGATCCTGGCCAGCGTCTGCGAGCTGATGCGGCTCCGGTGGCGGCCCAGCGGATGGCCGGGCGCGAGGCCCATGGTCCCGCAAGACGTCATCGTCGTCGCGCCCTACAACAGCCAGGTCGCGATCATCCGACAGCGGCTCGACTCCGTGCAGCTCTTCGATACTCGCGTCGGCACCGTGGACAAGTTCCAGGGTCAGGAGGCACCCGTCGTCATGGTCTCGATGACTGCGTCGTCGCCTGCAGATGCACCGCGCGGCATGGACTTCCTCCTGAACCGCAACCGCCTCAACGTCGCCGTGTCTCGAGGTCAGTGGGCGGCCTACGTCTTCCACTCTCCTCGTCTGGCCGACCACCTGCCGACCACACCTGCCGGCCTCGCCGAGCTCGGCTCGTACCTCCGCCTCATTGCCGACTGAAGGACCACATCGTGCTCACCGTCGAACAGCTCACCTCGGCCACGCCCGAGCAACTCCTTGCCGGCTACGCGGCAGTTCTACGAGAGCTACGCTCACGCGAGATCGTCCGGACCAACAACGCGCCTGCAGGTGACTACGCCGAGTGGCTCGCTCAACGTGCTCTCGGCGGCGTACTCGCTCCCAACTCGGTCAAGTCCTACGACCTGACGCTCGACGACGGTACGCGGGTTCAGGTCAAGGCACGTGTGGTCGGTCATCCGATCTTGAATTCCCAACGACAGATGTCGCCGTTTCGGTCTTGGGACTTCGGCCTCGGCGCCCTCGTGCAACTGTCGTCTGTCGACTACAGCGTGCTTCGAGCGACACTCGTTCCGACTTCGGAGATCCGCAGCCGTGCCACATATCGTTCACACGTCAGCGGAGACGTGGCCTTCATGACGGACGACCTACTCGGCGCTCCGGGCGCGCGGGACGTGACGGCTGCGTTCCGAGCGGCGGCGCAGGACGGCCCTCGAGCTCCTGACTCGGAGAGGTTGAAGCACGTGTGACAACGAGTCCGAGACCATCCGAGCACCAAGATCTACCCAGCAACCCTCTACCCGCGATATCGGACCAAGGATCGTCGAGTCGACGATCGGGAGGAACCTCCATGACGCTGTCCATCACCGTTCAGGCCAACGACTGGGCGAGTTACGCGCTCGTCTACAACCGCATCCCCTTCGTGCACTCCGTGCGTGTGGACGGGATCGGCCACGAGGTGCCGGCGGTGTTGAAGATCCGATTGGACGATCGAGGGACATCGTTGACTCATCCTTTCGCGGTCGAGCTCGAGCCCGAGGCCGACGGCAGCGCGGCAATCGACCCTGTCTCGCTCCAGGTCGATCTGGCAGCCATGAGCCAGCTGAGCGAGGACACCACGGCCGAGCTCGTCCTCGAGGTTCACCAGAACGACGAGGTCACCAGCCTCCGCCAGGATGTCCTGCTCGGCTCGGCACGGACGTGGCGGACCATCTTCTCGACCGATGGCTCTGGTCGCTCCGCACTCAACCCGCTCGCGACCGAGACACTCGCGGCCTTCGTCCAGCCCAACGATCCCAGCATCGGATCGTTCCTCGACGCGGTCCGGGTGCGCCTCGAGAGGACCACTGGCTCCGGTTCGACCCAGGGGTACCAGGCCGGACCGGAACGTGCCGACGCCATCGTGCAGGCGATCTGGGACGAGGCACGGGGACGCAACATCACCTACAGCAACCCACCCGCTAGCTGGGCAGCCGGGCAGAAGGTCCGCACACCGAGCGAAGTCCTCGAAGGAAGAGTCGGCACCTGCCTGGACACGACGGTCGTCCTGGCGGCCGCGATCGAGCACGCCGGACTTCACCCCGTGCTGTTCGTCGTCGAGGGGCACGCCTTCCTCGGCTACTGGCGAGACGAGGACCTGGGCATCGCGTCGGTCGAGTCGATGGAGCTCGCTGCCAACGCCGTCGACAGCGGCAGGCTTCGGGTGCTGGAAACGACTCGTGTCGCCGGCGGCGACGCGTCTGCCGCCTTCGACGACGACGCGCACGAGAGCACGCGCGGTAGTTACCTCACGGGGACTCTCTCGCGCTTCGAGGGCGTCGTGGACGTTCGAGTCGTCCGGCGCCAGAGTCAGGTGCTCCCGCTCCCGGCCATGCGCGTCAGCAGCACTGGTGACACCACGCTCGTCGAGTACGTCCCGACCGTGCACTCCGGCCACACGGTCGTGTCGACGACTCCGCAGGTCGACGGTCGCTCTGGTCAGGCCGCGCCGTCCGTCCCGCCGCGCGTCCAGTCCTGGAAGAACTCGCTGCTGGACCTGAGCCTGCGCAACAAGCTCATCAACTTCACCGGGCGGTCCGCCATCCAGCTCGCCGTGCCGCCGGGGAGCATCGCCCACGTGGAGGATCTGCTGAACGCAGGGCAGTCGCTCACGCTGCTGCCGGGCGACCAGATTCCCTCGACCAGCGAAGCGCAGGGTGTGCGCTTCGGCGCGGATCTCCCCGTGTCCCAGCTCAAGGAGATCCTCGACGCCAAGCGCATCTTCACCGACGTCCGGACCGGTCAGACCCTGGACTCCTACCTCCGGAAGATGCGCAACTTCGCCTACAAGGCGCGGACCATCGAGGAGGAGACCGGTGCCAACAACCTCTACCTGGCCCTGGGATCGTTGCACTGGGAGGTCGACGGCCGCGCGCTCAAGTCACCGTTGATCCTGCTCCCGGTCACGCTCGTGCCCGGGTCACGCCGCGGTCTGTACCGCCTGCAGCTGGACGAGTCTGGTGCCAGCACGCCGAACTACTGCCTGATCGAGAAGCTCCGGCAGGCGGAGGGGATCACGATCCCTGGGCTGGAGAACCCCCTAGAGGACGAGCACGGCATCGACCTCGCTGCCACCTTCGCCGCCGTGCGCGACGCTCTCGCCGAGAAGGAGATCCCCTATCGGGTCGACGAGTCCGCCGACATCGCCGTGCTGCAGTTCGCCAAGTTCAGGCTCTGGAAGGACCTCGACGACGACTGGCAGGGTCTGATGAGCGCTCCCCTGGTCCGGCACCTGGTCGAGGACCCGACGGGCGAGTTCCGCGATCCCCTCATCGACGAGTCGATGGACGACCTCGACGACCTCGACGCTCACTGCCCGATCCCGGCCGACGCATCCCAGCTCGAGGCGGTGGCCGCCGCGGTGGCCGGCCACACCTTCGTGCTCGAGGGCCCGCCTGGCACCGGCAAGTCGCAGACCATCACGAACCTGTTGGCACGGGCCATCGCGGCAGGCAAGCGGGTGCTCTTCGTGGCGGAGAAGCGCGCCGCTCTCGACGTGGTCTCGTCCCGCCTCGAGTCGGTGGGCATGGGGCCGTTCTCGCTGGACCTGCACGACAAGTCCAGCAAGCCTGCGATGGTCCGAGACCAGATCAAGCAAGCGCTCGACCTGCACCTGGAGTTCGACCGGCAAGGCCTCACAGCCGAGCAGGAGGCGGTGAGCAGTGCGCGGCGGGCCCTGCAGAGGTACGCGACTCGACTTCACGAGACGAACGCGGCAGGCCTCTCCTTCTACTCGGCCCGAACCCAGGTCCTTGCCTATCCTGACGAGCTGCCGGCACTGCCGATCACTACGGAGGAGCTCATCTCGCTCGACGCCGAGGCACTGTCGAGGCTTCGCACGTCGCTGAGGAACTTCGAGGATCCTGCCGACCTCGCCCGCCCTCAGCCTCACCATCCCTGGGGCTTCATCCGCGGGGTCATCGATGACCGTCGAGGCGTCCTCGCTGCCGCCGCAGAGCTGGACAGAGCCGTGGCTGACCTGCCACCGGCCGGACCGTTGAGGGACGCTGTCGACCAGGCGACGACCCCGGAGGACGTGACGGCCCTGGTGGCCCTGACACACGGTCCAGCCGTCACGACTGCCGAGCTGGACCAGGTGCGAACTCGTTCCTGGACCGAGCGGCGCGACGCCTACGTCAACTCCCTCAACGCTCTCAGCAGCGCGAGCCCCGCCGTGCTCGAGCGAGCGAAGCCATCGGCGCTCGACCAGCCATTGTCGAGCATCCGCGAGGCCGTGGCCGCTGCCTCGACCTCCGGATTCTTCGGTCGCAAGAAGCGGATCCTGGCGGCGCTCTCACCCCTGGACGAGCACCTGACGAGTCCGGTGCGCCCGAAGGAGGCCGTGTCCGTGCTCGACCAGCTCGTCGAGCTTCGCACGAACGCGGATGCGATCGCCCCCGACCGCTCCGGCATCCCAGGGACCCGCCCAGTGCTGGGGTGGAACCCCTACACGGATGCCTCACTGGAAGCTGCGGAATCCCAGCTCGAGTGGCTGGAGAACCAGGCGGCCCGCATCGCGCCATCGTCGGACGGAACCTTCGACGCCTTCGGCCAGGCGCTGCGGGCACTGATCGACGCAGACCTGGTGCTGAGCGAGCGCGAGAGCACGGCGCTGCGAGCGGTAGACACGGCCTCGCAGGCACTCTGGACGGCGTCCAGGGCCAGTTCTGACGATCTCAGCGACTGGCTCGACGGGGCTCCCCTCGTGCCCACCTGGGCGTCCGGGACGGCCGCGCGCGGTGCCCCGGCCCAGGCGGAGCGGACACTCGACCGGTGGCTCGACTTCGTGTCCGCAGCTCGAGTGCTGCGCGACCTCCACCTCGAGTCCGCCTTCGACGCTGTTCTCGAGGGCCGCGTGGGAAGCACCTCCGCCGTGGCATCGATGGAGAAGGGCTTGGCGCTCGCCTCGATGGAGGAGCGAATGCTGGCCTCTGGTCTCGACGGCTTCGATCCAGAGGCCCACGACAAGGTCGTCCAGCGCTTCGCGACGTCCATGTCCGACCTGCGCGCGCATCTTCAGTCCTCCGTCGCCGCCGACGTGCTCGCTGCCCGACCCTTCCGATCCGGATCGGAGAGGGGCCAGGTGGGAGAGCTTCGACGTCAGCTCGAACGACGCCGCGGCGGGATGAAGGTCCGCGAGCTGCTCGCGACCTACGGCGACCTGATCACGCAGGTGATGCCGTGCGTCCTCGTCAGTCCGGACTCGATCGCTCGATTCTTCCCCGTCGGCTCGATCACGTTCGATCTGGTCGTGTTCGACGAGGCCTCCCAGATCCGTGTGGCGGACGCCGTGGGTGCCATGGGTCGTGCAACGTCGGCCGTGGTGGTCGGTGACAGCAAGCAGATGCCGCCCACGTCCTTCGCGGAGCCGTCTGTCGATGACTCCGGGCAGACCGACGAGCTGCTGGTCCAGCCCGACGAGGAGAGCATCCTCACCGAGGTCGCTCAGGCGGGCGTCGGCCGTCGGGCTCTCACCTGGCATTACCGGAGCAAGGACGAGTCCCTCATCGCCTTCAGCAACGAGCACTACTACGAGAGCCGACTCTCATCCTTCCCAGCACCCGACCCCGGAGTGGACGACGAAGGCCACCCCGTTGCCGGCGTCAGCCTCGTCAAGCTCGACGGCACCTTCGTCCGGACACCCGGACGGGACAAGGGGACCAACCGTGTCGAGGCCGAAGCCATCGTCGCCGAGATTCGACGGCGCTTCACCGCCTCACCCGAAGTCCTTCCGTCCGTCGGCGTCGTGACCTTCAACATGCCGCAACGGACCCTGGTGGAGTCGATGCTCCGCGACCTCGACGACGCTCGAATCCTCGAGGCCATGGACGGGACGAACGGCGAGGGACTCTTCGTCAAGAACCTGGAGAACGTGCAAGGCGACGAGCGGGATGTCATCCTTTTCTCCACCGCCTTCAGCAAGCAGAACGGCAAGCTACCACTGAATTTCGGGCCGCTCACCAATCGCGGAGGCGAACGCAGGTTGAACGTTGCCATTACCCGGGCCCGAACCCAGGTGATCATCTTCACCTCCTTCGACCCGAGCGAACTACGCGTGGAGGAAACGTCATCCGTTGGCATCAAGGATCTTGCCGCATATATGAAGTCGGCTGCTGCCCGAGGGGCCGGAAGTGGACCGACCTCCGCCCGACCGGTGGTCGACCGCCACCGCGACGAGATCGCCGAGGCGTGCCGTGAGGCCGGTCTGGTCGTGACGACGGACCTCGGTCTGTCCGACTTCAAGATCGACCTCGCGCTGGCGCACCCGTCGGCACCCGACTCGCCTCTGGTCGCCGTGCTCCTCGACGGGGAGGGGTGGGCTTCCCGCCGCACGGTGGGTGACCGTGACGGCCTGCCCGTGTCGGTCCTCGAGAACCTCATGGGCTGGCGGTCGGTGGAGCGGGTCTGGATGCCCGAGTGGCTGAAGGACCGGGGGTCCGTGTTGCGACGGCTTGTCGATGAGGTCGACACCGCGCGCAACGCACCGCGAGTCTCCCATGCCTCGCAGCCCGCATCGTCGACGTCTGCTGACGTTAAGCCGGACCATCCGCAGCAGGGCGTCTCCGGGCAACCCGAGCGTGCAGCATCCGCAGCCGCTGGCGTCGTGACAGACCCGCACCCCGCGTCCCACTCGTTCGCCTCGGCGGCCCCGGCGAGCTCCCTGGCTGACCAGCAACTGACCGACTCAGAACCCTTCCGTCCCTGGGCACCGCGCAAGGCCGGTGCCAGGTCTACCCTCGACGCACTCCCGGGGCACCAGGCCACGCAGAAGGTCGCACAGGTGCTCCGTGGCATCGCCCAGCAGGAAGGTCCGGTGTCGTCCGAGCGAGCCGCTCGGCTCGCCGCGGGAGCGTTCGACCTGACGCGCCTCAATGCAGCGAGAATCGAGTCCATCGTGCGCTGCATCCCGCGGGAGATGCGCGACGACGAGGGCTTCGCCTGGCCGGTGGGCGTCGACCGCACGTCGTGGACCACCTTCCGGACGGCGACGCTCGACGATCCGCGACCCATCGCCGACATCCACCCGGTCGAGATCGGCAACGCCATCGTCGCCCTATGCCGCGATGCGCACGGCATGACCGAGGACGAGCTCCTCAAGGAGACGCTGCTGCTCTTCGGCTGGCGCCGGCGCACCGACGCCCTGACGGCCCCGGTCCTCGCTGCACTTCGACGTGCACAGGACGCAGGACGCGTCGTCGTCGGGGCGGACGAGATGGTCCGGGCGGTCCACTGACGACCCTTCAACCACAGGCCCACGTCGGGAGCAGACACGACGCCTGTTGGTTCGGTGAACGTCGCCCCGAACCAACAGGGCGCCGTCGACGTCGCCCCGCAACCCCGGGTGTCTCGGGTCAGGCGTTGCCTCGCCCGTCTGCGGCACCCGGCTCGGCCTCGGCAACCCGGAGCTCGGCGAACTTCGCAGCCATCGTGGGATTTCTCTTCGTCAGACGCTTGATCGTGACATCCTGCGCCTTGTCGTTCGCTAGGCGAAGGTTGTTCTCCGACCCCAGCAGCGCTTCCTTGGTCTTCTCCAGGGACTTGATGGTCTTGTCGATCTCGTTGATGGCCGTGTCGAACTTGCGCTTCGCCAGGTCGTAGTTGCGCGCGAATCCGGTCTTGAACGTTTCGAGCTCTACCTCGAACGTCGTGACGTCGACGTTCTGCGCTTTGACGAGCGCGAGCTCGGACTTGTACTCCAACGTTCGCTGCCCAGCGTTCCGCAGCAGTGTGATGATCGGGATGAAGAACTGCGGGCGGACCACGTACATCTTCGGGTAGCGATGCGAGACGTCCACGATTCCCCCGTTGTACAGCTCGCTTTCCGGCTCCAGCAGCGAGACCAGCACGGCGTACTCGCACCCCTTCTCGCGACGATCCTTGTCGAGCTGCTTGAAGAAGTCCTCGTTCCTCTTCGCGGTTGTGGTGCCGTCGGACTCGTTCTTCATCTCGAACATGATGGAGATGAATTCGGTCCCGGCGGCGTCGCACTCCTTGAAGATGTAGTCGCCCTTGCTCCCGGTGCTCGCGTCGTTGTCCTTCTCGAAGTACGCGGTGGGGAACGCTGTGGCGCGAAGCTTGTCGAACTCGATCTCGCAGTGCCTCTCAAGGGTCTCGCCCACCATCTTCGTGGACAGCCGTGCCTTCAGGTCCTTGAGCCGCTCGATCGCCTCGTCGCGGTCCCTCAGCTGCGTCTCGTACTTCTCCTTCAGGGAGGTCTCTCGGACGAACAGCTCCTGTCTCGACGCCTCTAGGTCGCGGCGCAGGTCGTCCCGCTCCTTGGCCACCGGCGCCAGGGCTTCACCCAGCTCGAGTTTCTGGCCGATCGCGGCTCGCTCCAGGTCGGCCTTGAGCTTCGCGATCTCGGCTTCCCTCTTGACGAGCTCGGCTTGCGCGGCGGCGGCCGACTTCGCCTCGGCGAGCGCTCCAGCGTCCTTCGCCTGCTGGGTCAGCCGCTCGACCTCGGCCTGCATCGTCGCCGCTTGCTGCGACGCCGACGCCTTGGCCTCGGCAAGTGCCAAGGCGACCGCGTTCGTCTTGTCCTGCTCCGCGAGGTCCAGTCGGTCGCGCACGGCCTTCTCGAAGGCGTCGTCCCTGACCTGGCTGAGCAGCTCTGCGTGGTCTGCCTCGTCGATGCTGAAGTTCTTCCCGCACCCCGGACACGTGATCTCGTGCACCCTGGACCATCCTCCTGATCGTCGTGGCCCTGAATGGCCCCCGTGCCCGCCACGGTTGCAGGACCTGCGCGGCTCGGACACCTCTTTCGGCTCCAGGCCGCGTGGTTCATCCCATCGAGCCACGCGCGCCTGCCTCGACAGCATGAGGTCGTCACCCAAGCGTCCCGGATGGAGCGCCTTGCCACGATCCGCACGCGACGACACCCTGGTCCTGTGAAACTCGTCGATCAGGGTCGTCTCTTCGTCGTCCACGGCAGGCTCGAGAGCGTGACATGCGATGTCGCGGTCGTCGTCACGGACGATTCCGGCTTGCTTGGCCAGCACTGGTCCGATGTGGCGGGACCGCGGAACGAGCCGCTCGACATGACGCGCGGATGGGCGACCGTGCCGTTGACGACTGATCCGGGCGCTCCAATCGTCCTGGCGGTGAGCATCGAGACGACGTATGACGAAGTCCTGCGAAGGCTCGACGCAGTGTTGCGCGAGACGGTGCGTGCCGTCACCCTGCCCACCCGCGGTGCCATGAGCCCTCCCCTGGTCGCGATGCCAGTCGTGGGCATCGGAGCGGGTGGCTTCTCCGAGCGGCGGGGCGATGTCGTCCGAGCCCTCGTCGACCATCTCTCGTCGGCGTGCCCAGAGATCGGCGTCGACGTCGCGCTCGTTACGCCGGACCCGGCCGTGCATGCGGCCGCGCAGCATGCACGACGGTACCTGCCGTCGCCGGTGACAGAGGAGCTCGAGGACCACGCGCGTCGACTCGGCGCACTTGCGCGCCGCGGGCGGCTAGCCGTCTTCATGGGAGCGGGAGTGTCCATCCCGAGCGGGCTGCCGAGCTGGCACGAACTGTTGGGGACGTTGGCGAAGCGCTACAGCATGGTCGACGTGCTGGCGGCTGCCGGCGACTTCTCCGCGACCGACAAGGCGGGGCTGATCGAGAAGTCGAGTGAGGGCGGCTTCCGACGAGTGGTGGCCGAGTCGTTCAGCGGTGAGCACCGGCCATCCTTGCTGCACGCCATGGTGGCCGCCCTCGACCCGCACGAGGTGATCACCACCAACTACGACCTGCTGTACGAGGAGGCGGTGGAAGCAACCGGACGGGGCATCGCGAGCGTGATGCCGTGGGAGTCCGCCCTCGAGAGTGACCGATGGATCCTCAAGCTGCACGGGGACGTCGCGCATCCCGATCAGATCGTGCTGACCCGCCATCACATGGTGCGCTACGACGCAGTCAGCCGTCCCTCAGCCTCGATGCTGCAGTCGCTCCTGCTCACGCGCCACACCCTCTTCGTCGGTGTCTCGATGACGGACGACAACGTGCTTCGGCTCATGCACGAGGTCGAGGCGTACCTCACCGCGAACGAGGTGGAGTCCGCCGGCACCTTCGGCACGGTGCTCGACGTCGCGGGCGACAGCGCCAGGGCGCGCCTGTGGGCAGATCAGCTCACCTGGCTCGACCTCGACTCGGGCGTCCTGTCTGGCACCAGAGCCGTCGAGATCTTCCTTGACCGTGTCGCGCTCCACGCGTCGCGGAACTCGTCGTGGCTGCTAGACGAGCGATTCGCAGGCCTGCTGGAGCCCACCGACCAGGACCTGGCCGAGCGGGCCCGGTCCTTGTTTCAGCTCCTGTCATCCCGCGAGTCCTCTCCTTGGGCACCTCTCGAACGTCAGCTCCGCAAGTTCGGAGCTCGGACGGTCCCTGACGACGGGTGATCACCTGACACGCGGCAACCTCACGTGCCGCGGCGCCTTGTTGACGGTCGCGACCGTCCACGTCCGCGCCGGCCGACCACCGCTGCTGCGCGACGTTTGACGCCCGCCCTGGACGTGCGGCAACAGCAGCGGCTCCATGCGTCGTCGGAAGCTGTCGCGTTGCAGCGGTTCGCCTAGCACCGCCTGGTGGACCTCGCGCAATTCGGCGAGCGTGAACGGATCGGTGAGGATCCCGTCCGGGTCTGGTCGCAGCTCGTAGCGGAGCCGCACCCGCCGCACCGCCTCCTCGACGATCGCCGCATGGTCGAAGAGGAGTTCAGGTAGCTCCCCGACGGGGACGGTTCGCCCCTGAACCTGCCGTGTGGGCAGCACCACCGCGTGTCCGAGCGAGACGGTCCAGCCGCGCAAATCGCGCCCCGGGGCGTCGAACACGCCGACCAGCTCGGGGCGACGTTCGCCGACATCGACGGCCGCCTTGGCGCGCAACGCCGCTCTCAGCGTCTCGACCACGGACTCGTCCGGTCGGATGAATCGGCCGGGCAAGGCCATGCCAGCAGGGTCGTCCGCCCGCTCCAGGACGAGGGCGTGCAGTTGCATTCCCTTCAGCGTCAGGACGGCGACGTCGACGGCGACGTTGGGTCTCGGAAAGCTCGCCAGATCGGTCACGAGCACCAACTTAGACGGTTTCTGCTGAAAGTGTCCGAGTCGTGTCGTAGTCTCACAACATCAGGTTAGCGCAGTTACGCGCAAAGAGGAGATGGTGAGCATGAACGAGCTGCACGTGGGACACGGGACAACCCGGGACGCGATGACGATCTTCCCGATCTGGGGCGAGTTCACCTCAACGCTGTCGAGCACTGCCGACGTGGTGGTTGGCGAATGCACCAGAGGCGCGCAGGTCGGCACCCTCCAGGTTGTCAACCGCGGCGCGGGACCCGCCCTCCTGCTGGAGGGGCAGGTCCTCGTGGGCGGCTGGCAGAACCGGATGCTCGCCCGATCCGTCGTGGTCGAGCGCCACGCGCGGGCGGACGTCGACGTCGTGTGCGTCGAGGAACAGCGCTGGAACGGAGACGCGACGCACCGTCACGCCGACCGACGCGCGAGTCTGCGGATTCGCGCCGGCCTGCGCCAGGACGCCGACTCCCAGTCCGCGGTCTGGGAGCGAGTTCGCCACTACGAGGAGCGGCACGGCGCCACGCGCACGCGGTCGTTCACCGACCACGCTGACCGGCGCGCATCCCAGGTCGAGTCCCTGATCGCCGATCTCCGACCGCTGCCTGGTCAGCTCGGCGTCCTCGTCGCCCTAGCCGGCCAGCCGGCCGTGACCGAGGTGTTCGGCAACGACCACCTCCTGCAGCGCGATTTCGACTCGATCCTGCGGGCGGCCGCGCTCGACGCTCTCGACCTGGCGCCGACTCCCACACCGTCACGACGCGCCCGCCGCTTTCTCGAACGGGCCGCGGTCACGTCGGTCCGGCGCACTCGGCCCGCCGGGGACGGTTGGTCCGTCGAGGGCGTGAGCCAGTACGTCCACATCAGCGGCCTCGATCACGGCGGCGGCGCCGTCCACCGGGTGCTCACCAACCCCCGCCACGAGCTCGCGCTCGCCGGCGCCTGAACCGCTTAGCGAAAGGACACGACATGACCCTCCACCTCACCCACGCCCAGGTCGACCGAGCCTGCGGCGTCATCCTCGGCGCCGCCGCCGGCGACGCTCTCGGCGCCGGCTACGAGTTCGGCTGCACTCCCCTCTCCCCCGACGAGCCGCCACAGATGATCGGCGGCGGCCTCGGCGACTTCGCACCCGGCGAGTGGACCGACGACACGTCGATGACGCTCGGCGTCCTGCGCGTCGCCGCGACCGGGCAGGACCTGCGCAGCGACAACGGCCTCACCGCCGTCGCGCGCGAGTTCGCGGCCTGGTTCGCGACCTCCCCGCCCGACGTCGGCATCAACACCCGCGCGGTCCTGCGGGCCGCGGGGTCGCACCCGACCGGTGAGGCAATGACTGCTGCCGCGCGCGACCGCCACGAGCGCACAGGACGCACCGGCAGCAACGGGTCGCTCATGCGCACCTCCCCCGTCGCACTCGTCTACTTGGACGATCCCGACGGGCTCGTCGAGGCGGCGCGCGCCGTCGGCGGCCTGACCCACCCCGACCCCGAGGCTCAGGACGCGTGCGTGCTGTGGTGCCTCGCGATCCGCCACGCCGTCCTCACCGGCGAGCTCGACCTCCGCGCCGGCGTCGCCCGCCTCCCGGAGGACCGACGCGATCTCTGGTCGGAGCGCATCGACCGCGCCGAGTCGGAGCACTCGTCGACCTTCCGCCCGAACGGCTGGAGCGTCGCTGCGCTGATGGCGGCGTGGGCGTCGATCGTCTCGACGCCCGTCCCCGGCGGTGATCGCTTCGCGTGCGAGCACCTCGTCGACGCACTCGGCACAGCCATTCACGTCGGCGACGACACCGACACCGTCGCCTCCATCGCCGGCGCCCTGCTGGGTGCACGCTGGGGCCTGAGCGCGGTCCCTGCCGAGTGGCGACGGATCCTGCACGGCTACCCGGGTCTGGACTCACGCGACCTCGAGCGCCTCGCCTTCCTCGCCGCGCACCGCGGCGAGACGGGCAAGTACGGGTGGCCGCTGGTCGAGCACATCGATTACACGCCGCTGCAGTACGGCCGCTCGGCGCTCGCGCGCCACCCGTTCGACGACGGCGTGTGGATGGCCTCGGCCACCGAGCTCGACCGACTGCCCGACGACGTCGACGCCGTCGTCACGCTGTGCCTCACCGGCACCGACCAGGTGCCGGACGACGTGGAGCAGGTGACGTTCCGCCTGCAGGACCTCCCCGACCCGGCCGCCAATCCCAACCTTGACTTCGTCATCGTCGACGCGGCCCGCACCGTCGCGGCGCTGCGCGCGGAGGGCAAGCGAGTACTGCTGCACTGCGTCGCCTCCCACTCCCGGACGCCGACCGTCGCGATCGCCTATGCGCTCACGCTCGGCGTCCCGCTACAGCAGGCCCTCGGCGCGGTCCGCGCACCGCTCCCCTGCGCACGCCCGAACCGCGGCTTCCGCGCAGCACTCGTGCGGCTCAACGCTGTAGACGTTCTCGGTCCCGACGGGGACATCACGAGAGGCCTGCGGATCCTGAACCCACGTCCTAGTACGAACCCGGCATCGACTTTCGAACGGACAAGGTGAGTTACTACTGGTAAGCGTGGCGATGCTCCCGACCCGAGTCAGCGACTGCATTCGGACGAATCTGAGGCTGCACTCTTGGTAGCGCGCCGAGGTCGCGCCGAGCCGCTTAGGGCGAAACTCCAGGCGCGGAAGAAGACGAGTTTGGGATGAGAAGCGCCTCCACGACATGCTGTCGCGCCTGCCGCTGCGCTTCAAGTTCTTCGCCCCGATGCGCCGGGAGCTCAAATTTTTCGCACGATGCAGGAGCCTTCTAGCGAGGCCGGGAACACGTCGGCGAGCCGGTTTCCATAGGCGTTGCTCGTCTCGCCCACAACTTCTCTCGAGGTCCGCGGGCGAGTGCCCCGGCCCGGTAGGTCATGGCTTCGACAACGCAATCATTCCCAGTGCACGAGCATCTACCTGAGACTCAGCGAAACGCTGTCACACATGCTCACCGTTCGCGCACCGAATCCCAGTGCCCGTCGCTTTCGGGCCATAGGCTCGCCAAGCGGTCCGAGAGATGGGGAATCTGATGCTCGAACAACGATCGATCGGCCCACCCGGCACAGTTGGCGCCCCGATCAGCAACATCGATACGATCATCGATCTTCTGCGGATGAATCCCACAAATTTTGACGCAGCCGTCGCGTACGTCACCGACAGCGGCGTCGACACCCTGATGTCGAACATCGTTTCGCTGGGCGCCGAGGCGCCCTGGAGCCGAGTGACCAAGCGGTTCCTTGCGAGCGTTGATTGGCATCGGTCGGATCCAACAGCACTCGAGCGTCTTGCCGCCCTTCCCGCCTCTGTTGAGGTCCACGACGGGATCCGCGTCCCGGAACGACGGGGCTGCGTGCCGTACGTGCCCTGGCACCCGAAGTGGTTCGCAGCCCGCGGCTCGACTTCCCGAGGCATCTCATCGGGTCCGGCAACATGTCGCGGAATGGCCTAATCGCTGGCCATGAGGCAGGGACCCTGCAGATGGTCCGGAATCCCACGACGAAGGCCGAAAAGACCGTTGACCTAGCCATGCGAGCAGGCGAGGCATGGTTTGCGGATGCGTGGGCCCAGGCGACATCGTTGATCGATCGCTATCGCCACGGCTTCGAAGCCTTCCCGAAAGACCAGGTCGGCCGCAACGACGATGTCGCGGGCGGCTCTGGCCGCATCGGCGCTCGCCGCGGACTCAGCGCAGAGCAGCTCGCTGCACTAACATCGGCGACGAACTTTTGGATTGTAGGCGGCGTGCCGAGCCGAAACAGGGGTCCAGCAAGGCCTGGAAATCAACTCATGATGTCAGCGCTGATGCGCTTGTTCTTCGGCGCGTCAGCCGAGGAGGTGCCACGCAACACGGCGCTCGGTACCGTCGCGATCGAGCATCCGAATGATCCGTCCCTGGTCGCGCCTCCGCCGATCCGATTCAGCGATAATTCGATGGACGTCATTTCGCTACTTGTCCCCGAAGCACCGTAGCCCACCACGTACGACAACCGTGTCCTAAAGTTTACGAAGGTGAGCCGCGGAGAGGAACTTCGCTACGTCCTCAGCACTCGCTCGCTCACTGGAGCGAAGTCCTGGCGCAGCAGCTCCGTTGGCCAAGGGACCAGATTCGCCATGCGAAGCGGACGACTCTGGGGCGTATCCGGCTAGGTGATCACACCAAGCCTCTTGTCTCGCGAACATAAGAGTCAAACAGGACGCTCTGACGCTCCTGTTCCGTCGCCGGGAGCCTCTTCCCACCCCAGATCCGGTCGACCAAGCGATCCAACTCGCGGTGTGCCCGCTCAAGTGCTCCGGTGAAGTTTTCAGGAAGATATTGTTGAGCAAGAGTGAGTCCTGGACGCTCCTCACGAGCGGCCTGCACAGTGCGACCAGCTCCGGCGATCTGCGCGCGCAGGTCCGGCTCAACACTCGGCAAAGGCAAATTGTTCCAGACGATGGTGTTCGAGAAACGGAGGTCAGACTTTAGCCGCCCGCCGACTGCTCGCTGCCAAGCGATGAACATTGCAGAGCTAATCATTCCGAATAGGAAACCGTCCGGATCCGAGGCAGTGAAGGTGGCGTCACTTGCGATCACGTCGGGAGAGACATGCATCGCCGCAAAGTAGGGGCGCCGATCACTTGAAACCCGTGGAATTGCCACATACGGCTTCGAGTGAAGGCCGGGCCGTTGTCCGAAGAGATGAGCAGTCTCCGCCATTTGACGTGTGCTCGCGGCCGAACTCCGCTTCCGAAATTCACGGACCGCTTCTACACGCTCGCTGAGTACGTCGCTTCGGTGAATGTCTTCCTCAGCGCCCACAAGCCACAAGCACCACCGTTGACGTCCGTTGAGAAGTTCATCTGCCCCCAGGAACGGACGAAGATACTTGGAAGCAACCGCGTCGGCTTCCACCTCAGCGAGTTCATCGGTGGTCACGATCAAATTTCCGTCGTCGCGCGGCATGTTGCCGAATGTTGTCTCGGGGAGTCCCACCCCGAGCGGCGCCATCCTCTTGGTGATGAAAGCGTCCGGGGCGTCAGCCAGATACGCGTTGATGGACTTCACCACACGTGAACTTCCCCCTGCCTCGACCTCGTCGAAGAGAACTGGGTTCTTTACGTCCCGTCCGAAGCCCACGATGACGCAATGCACCGCCGCTTTGCCAGCCGCGTCCGACGTCCATGGAAAGGTTCGATGCGCGAACTTGATTCGCCATCCCTCGTCGAAGATCGGGCCGAACAACAGCGGGACTGGATCGCCCTGGGTGATCGAGTTTGTAGTTACGAACGCCCAGTGACCGCCGCGTCCCTTGAGGTAACGCAGCGCTTTGGCGTGCCAGCCAGTGACGTAGTCAAGACGACTAATCTCGTCACGTCCCCACGCCGCACGCAACTCCTCCGCCTGCGCTTCGGAGCGCGTCGCGTGGCCGAGGAACGGCGGGTTGCCCGCCACGACGACGGTGGCCGTTGCCGGGCAGATGGCTGCCCAGTCAAGAGCCAGGGCGTTCCCGACCACGATCCGAGCCGCTCGCTGGATCGGAAGGCGCTCCGGTGCGACACCGAAGCGCTCCTTCATCTTGAGGTCGGACTGGCGATCGATGAGGAACATGGCCGTCTCGGCGATCCGAGCGGGCCACTCGTCGATCTCGATGCCGAAGAAGTGGTCGAGCGTTACCTTCAGGCTCAGCGTGGGGTCAAATGCAAGTTGCGCGTAGCCGCTGAGGTCTTGGAGGGCCTCCATCACGCGAAGTTCGAGATCCCGAAGCTCGCGGTAAGCCACGATGATGAAGTTGCCACACCCACACGCGGGGTCCAAATAGCGGATGTCACCCAGCTTTGACCACAGTGTTTGGAGCGCGTTCTCCTTTTTCCGGTCGGTGTCGCGCGCGACCGCGGCATCAAACTCTGCACGCAACTCGTCAAGGAAGAGTGGGTTGAGCGTCTTGAGGATGTTCTCCTCGGACGTGTAGTGCTCACCAAGCTCACGTCGCGTCTGCGCGTCACGCACCGACTGGAACATGGAGCCGAAGATCGCCGGGCTGATGGTCGACCAGTCGACTGCGCTGGCATCGAGGATGGCCTTGCGGAAGTCGTTGTCGAGATCCGGCAGGGTGATCTTCTCGTCGAAGATTCCACCGTTGACGTAGGGGAACACCGCAAACTCGGGCGCGAGGCCATTGCGCTCGCTAGGCGCTGCGTCTAGGGCACGGAAGAGTGCGTTGAGTCGGGCGGCGATGTCGGAACCGTCGCGCTCGGTGTGGTCCTTCATGAAGTCCTGGAACAGGTCGGGCACCGGCTCGCCCGACGAGTCCTTCCACATCTCGGTGTCGTCACCGAAGAGCAGGAAGAGGACACGAGCCAGGGTTACCGAGATCTCATGATCCCGCTTCTTCGGGTCCACGCTGGGCGGATACCCCTTCTCCACTGCCGCGTACATCCGCGCCATGAGCTTCGATGCGCGCTTCGTCTCGTTCTTGGTCTCAACGTCGAAGGCCCCTCGGACGCGGGAGAGCAGATCGTTCACGTCGATCTGGACGTCAGTGGGGAGCCGGATCGCCTCGAGCTTCGCCAGGAACTTGGGATCGTTGCTCCCCGCCTTGTGGACGTGACGAGCTGGACGAGAGATGACGCCGGAGCCCTTGGTGGTGCGCGAGGGCCACCGCCAAATCTGCTTGTCCCCATCGTGAAAGATCACGAGACGGTTGGTCGAAGTCTTAGCGATGGCGTGGTCGATCTTGGCCTCGGCAGAGGAGCCAGGAAGTGCAGGAACCTCCCAGACACGGACCCCCTGGTAGGAGGAGACGTTGGTGGCGATGAGCTTGAGACCGTCACCCAGGTCGACCTCGATGGGCGGATGGTTCGGAGCACCCCAGAACAAGTCGAAGCGGAACAGGTCGCCGTACTTGGCTTCCTCGGCCCTGGCGATGAGCTTGTCGGTCATTGCGGCGTCACCCCGATCGAGCACACGATCTTGATCTCATCCTTCTCGGTGGTCCCAATGACGAGGCGCTCCTCGTCATGCAGTTGCTTGATCAGATCGGCGAGGTCCTGGTCGGCGTACTTGGCTCGACGCGCCTGGCGTAGCCGGATGTTGGCGTATTCCGTGAGGGGCCGGTCGTTCATGACAACGAGGGCCTCGCTGGCGTCTGCGCCGAAGATCGTTCCGCCCAGGCGTTCGACGGCCCACTTGCGTGCGCCCTTGAGGTTGCCCGCGGTGACGATCTCTGTCGTCAACTTTTCCCTGACCAGCTTCACCTCGCGCTCGAAGTGGTCCGCACGGAGTGGTGCGGTAGGGGTCGACTCCTGAGCGCAGAAGATGCGAAGAGCCTCCAGCGGAGTGAGCAGTCGCTCGACGGGGTCGCCGTCGCCGTTGTCGAACGATGCGGCGAACGCGTCGATTCCGGAGGTGGTGCTCGCGAAGGTGGCGATGCCGGAATTGGTCTCGTGGTCGTAGGGGTCGCGGGTGCTGTGGAGCATGTCTTGCATCTTGAGCACCCGGGTAGCGAGGTCGGGCTTGTGTTCCTTGACGGTCGACCAGACAAGCCACGCCTCGCTCACCGCATCGGCCTCGCTCTCGTCCTGGTCCAACTCCTCTTCATCCGGCACCACGCCCTTGTAGAGGTCGTCGAGAATGTTGACTTCCTTGTCGTCGCCGAAGAAGCGCTCGTCGGAGCCGAAAGCGGCCGCATTGTCGCCAAGCCGACGGCGGATGCGCTGCCGCAGCTGGATCGCGTCCTCGACCTTCTTGTGCGAGATCAGGTAGATGTTGACGGTGTCGGACTTCTGCCCGACGCGGTCGACGCGGCCGGCCCGCTGGATGATCCGAATGATCGCCCAGGGCAAGTCGTAGTTGACTACGACGTGGGAGTCCTGGAGATTCTGGCCCTCGGAAAGCACGTCGGTGGCGATGAGGATGTCGATGGGATCGTCGACCGGGGTTGCGTCCTCCTCGTCGCCGGGGAGCTTGTTGCTCTCGGGCGAGAACCGACGAGCGAGTGCAGACGGGTCTTCGGAATCACCGGAAGCCAGTCCGACATTGGCGATTCCGGCGGTCTTGAGCGCCTCGGCGACGTAGACGGCGGTGTCGGCATACTCGGTGAAGACCAGGACCTTGTCGCCCTTGTGCTGGCCGCGGAGCAGGTCGACGAGGGCATCGATCTTCGAGTCCTTGGCCGGGTCCCAGGTACCGAAGCTGTCAAGCAGGTCGGTGATGATGCGGTTGTCTCGCTCGAGGTCCTTGCGCAGCGTCTCCTTGAAGACCCGGGTGCTCAGCCACTTCGTCGATGCAGGGAGACGACGCTTCAGTTCCTTATACTGCGACTCCAGACTCCCGTAGCCGTCCTGGTCCTCTTCCACGTCCTCGTCCGTGACCATGAACTGGTGGTCACTGAAGCTGCCGAGCGGCACATCAAGTTTGTTGTCGATGGCATAGAGGAAGAGTTGGTTGCGCGCACGCTGCCTCTGGAGGCTCAAGATGAAGGAGTGTCCTGACGACGAGAGGCGCTTGAAGAGGCCGATCCGTACGAACCCGCTGACGTTGCCGCGACCGGAGCGGATGTCGGCAAGGATCTTGGTGTCAGAGTCGCTGTGCGGCGCCTTCGGGTCGTCGTAGTCTGCCAGGCGGTAGCGCGGCAGCGTGAGCTCTCGTACCGCGTCGAGAGTGGTCTCGTCCTCCATGAGAAGCGCGGGGTCGTCCTCGGCGAACTCGTGCCACAGCGGGCTGGGCACACGCGTCGGAAAGTGGAACCGCGTGCCGTTGGCGAACTCCAGGTATTCACGCTCGATGACCTTGCCGTTCGGAAGCGTCACCGGCTCCCTCTTCGCGGTGCGCTTGATGAACGAGCGGGTGCGACGGACCAGGTGGTCACTCATGAGGCGCTTCCAGTCTTCTGGCTCCTCCGATCGACGGAAGGCCGCAAGGGTCGTGATCTTGCCGTCGACCTTGTCGACGATTGTTGGATCCTTCGCCATCGCCGCCGTTGGTTGGATGCCGAGATCGTCGTCGTCCTCGATGTATAGACCGATCTGATTGGCCACGTCGGCGAACGCGAGGTTGTACGGGGTCGCGGTGAGCAGCAGGACCTTGGAGCTGTTGCGGCGGACGTAGTCCTTGATTGCCTCCGACGCCTTGGTGGTGTTGTTCCGCAGGTTGTGCGACTCGTCACAGATGACGAGGTGGAAGCGCTTGAGCTCCGGAAGGATCTTGTCAGCCATCGAGTAGGGAACGACGCGAGCGCCCACGAGGCCATAGCGGTCCAGGTGCTCTTCCCACATGTGTTGCAGGTTCTTCGGGCACAGCACCAGGGTCGTGTAATCCTCGGCAGCTTCGAGCATCAGCGCGGTCGCTACGGCGGTGAGGGTCTTGCCGAGACCGACGACGTCGCCAAGCATCGTGCCGCCGCGCCGGACGATTCGCCGTGCGAGCGTGCGGACCGCGGTCATCTGGTAGTCAAGGAGCAGGTTCTCCATCGATGGAGGAAGGACGTACCCCATCCCCTCGCGCGCGTCTTCGGAAAGCGCATGACAGACCTTGATGTAGACCTCGTAGGGAGTCGGCTGATCTTCAGACGCCCAGGACTCCTCGATGAGCTCGATGATCTCCTTCGTGATCTCGAGAGAGAACGGGTCGTCCCACCGACCCGTGAACCACTCCGAGAGTTTTGCGGTGGCGTCTTCATCCGTCACGTCGATGTTCAGTTCGAGGTTCCTGAAGAGGCCCGCATTCGTGAAGTTGGATGACCCGACGTACGCCCTTCGCTTGGCGAGAGAGCTCTTCGGCGCGTGGAAGATGTACGTCTTGCCGTGCAGTGGGGCCGCAGTGAATACCTTCATCTGGACCGTGCCCGATTCCAGCTGAGTCTTCAGCGACTGCAAAGTCCTCCGCTCGGCAGCAGACGGAAGCCCGCGCATCAGCTGGGTACGCAGATGGTTCACGAGTGAGGCCTTCGCCGTTTGCGCCTTGGGCATGTCACTGAGGTCCGATCCGAACGGTGGCGGTTGCACCGTCTCCTGCAACGCCGAAAGCATGGCAGCGGCGTCCGCCGGCATCACCATTCCAACGAGCACCCGCACGAGCGCGGGATCGTCCGGCTGCCCCTCCGCGCTCTTGTCATCCACGATGTCAGCGAAGTTCGACCAACCGCGAAGGTCGAAGTAGCCGGTCGCTACGTCGCAGGTCTCGAAGGCACTCAGCGCAGACTGAAGAGCCGGCCCGATCGCTGATTCATCGGACAGATTGTCGAAGATGCCTGGCACTTTTCCTCCACCACGTGGGAACTGGGATAGCGGACCGACGAGTGACTGAGGATCCAAGGGGCGAGACCACCATCATCCCGCCACCTCGCGTCCCAGATCGTCCAAGGAACCGAGATACACGTACTTCGCACCGACGAGCGAACACGCTTGACCTGCCTCGTTCAGGTGGACCACGCCGCCGTGCGGGATGAACTGCCGCCACAGAACGACCGCGTCGATCGACGCTCGACCGACCGAATCGGAGAGCAGTTCCTCGCTGGCGGGATCGTAGAGGTCGCCGACGTGTGGCATGAGCCTCAAGATCCTCGATCCAGGGGGCGCAGGCCAATCATCGCCAGGCTCCAGACCCTGTACCTCCTCGTCGGACTCGTCGCGCAAGGTCGCGGATGTCACCTGCAGAGCCATCGACGTCGCCGTGACGTTCTCCGCAGCCAGGACCTTCTCGGCCTCCGCGACGACCACAGCGGCTCGCAATCTCTCGAGTTCGCCCCGAAGCGCCTCTTCGTCGGATTCCTTCGACGTCGACTCGGCCTCCGACAGGCTCTTGCGAAGTTCGGCTACCTGGACCGCCAGATCCTTCGCGGCTTCCTTCTCCGCGTCCAGTCGACTCCGGAGCTCGGACAGCAGCTGTCCTGGATGCACGACCTTGCCTTGTCCGATGGCGTTCAGTCGAGCGAGAAGGGCCTTGCAGTCCTCGGCCACCGAGAGTCCGGCTTGGTGCGCGAGGTTCCCGAGTGTCTTCGTGCGGCCGTGCAGGAGCTCGGCCGTCATCGGCGGGTCGAAGTGCTGGGCGGAGTTGCGGATCTTCCAGGCAGTCTCGAGCAGGTCGTAGAAGCCGACATTCGTCGGGAGGCAAGCACGAAGTGGGGAGCCAGAGTTCTTGAGCGGCTCGGTGATGACGAACGAGGGATCCACCAATGTCAGCTTGAACTTGTAGAGACTCTGATGGGTCTCCTCCCAGCGCTTCTGTCTGAGGTCCTCCAACCAGTGACCGCCATGGCGAGGTCGCATGTATGCGTCGTACTTCATCCCGAGATCCCAGCCGAGCGCGGCAAGGACGGTCGATTGAGCGGCGATCAGTTCCCCCATGCCGAAGGACGTCGGCAGCTGGATCTTGATCGGCCGGTTCATCGAACGGCTCGATCCACTGCTGCGAGCACCGGCAACACGCGGGTCAGGACGTAGATGGCCAGCGGAGGAACGGGATCGTCTGGATCGAAGTGTGCCTCGAGATAGTTGCGACGCTTGCTGGTGTCGCTCCACAGTTGCTCGCGAGTCGCAATTGCCTCGACGCCGAGGCCGAACAACAAGCGTTCGGCATCCCCTCCGAGATCCTGATCCAGGTCAGAGACCTCTGCCTTTTTCACTGTCGACCACTCGCGATCCGTGTCCCACACGACATGTCCAAGCGTTGAAGCGCCGGGTCCTCCGTCACTCCTCTCTACGACACCCAGGCGGCAACCCTGAACGAGGCGTTGGAAGTACGGATGACTGTCGCCCCGACTGCTCGCCACGACTTCGCCGGCTGTCTTCCACCGCCGAAGCTCGACCTCTAGCAGCGTCTGGTGTGGACCGACTACAAGAGCAGGCACGATCCACGCTTCATGCTCAGCACGATCCATGCCCGTGACCACCTGCTCCCGACTCCCGAGCTGGGAGATCAGAAGCCTGGTCGCGCCTATCGCCGTGTTGACCACGAGCCCTCCTCGACAAGAACAGACGGAATCCACCGAGCGCATCCGTTCAGGGAGCCTAGTCGGGACGAAGGACCAGACGGCAGCAACTCGGAACATACGCCTAGTTTTGACCTGCGAAGCATGTACGGTTTTGTCGATGACGGACGCGACGCGGATGCTGCACGAGATGGGAGCTACATGACCCAGAACCCAGCGTGGAGCAAGGATGAACTGATCCTCGCGCTCGACCTCTACCTCTACCTCGGTGGCACGAACGGCCTCAACGCATCACACCCGCACGTCATCGGTCTCAGCAACGTTCTTCGTCACCTTCCAGTCCACGGAGCAACCACCCGCAACGGTGTCAGCTTCCGGACACCCGCGAGCGTCGCGCTCAAGCTGCACAACTTCGCGTCCATTGACCCGGACCACGAAGGAGTCGGGATGTCGAACGCGGGTGGCGGCGACACCTGGGCCTGGCGAAGGTGGCGGGACGACGAGGAAGGTCTCCGACACATCGCTCGAGCCATTCTGGTCGTAGCCGATCTCGACCTAGTCCCGTCAGCTGATCCAGCTGAGTCTGAGTTCGACGGTGGTCGACTGCTCTTCCGGTACATAGCGACTGCCGACCACAGGACTGATATCCCCGACGACGCCAGAGCCGAGATCCAACGTGCACTGGATACGACGAGCCTGACGACTAAGCTTCCCGAACAAGAGAAGGGTTGGCCCTCCCAGATGGCATCCACTGACGAGTCCGACACGTACGCAGAAACGGGGCGTCACCGAGGCGCCGACGACGCCGACGCTGCTTTCGACCTTCATGAGGACGTGGTGCAGCTCGTCGTCGAGCTGTCGCGCCCCAGTCCCTGTCCTATCGGGATCGTGCCCGCACATCCCGTCGAGATGACGAGAGTCGACTTCGAGTCGAACGGGTGGCTCGCCTCTATCTACCTGGTCCAAGGATGGCTGAACCTGGGCGTGCAAATGATCAGCAGTCCCCCGCGAGCCGGACTGGAGTCACTTGCCTCCGCACTCGATCCTGTCCAGGACCTGATCGATCAGGACGCGACGGAGGACCGGCCGCGTCTGACCTCTGTCGGGCTCGAAGTGCTCCACGCACGTCTGGAACGCGCAGTCGACCTGAAGCAGACGTTTCTCGCTGATCTGGAGGCGGAAGGAACCTCGCTCGAAGTGGCAACTGCTCAGTGGGTCCAAGCGTGGGACGACATCGCGAACGACGAGGATGAGGAACCAACCGGTCCATTCGTCGCCAAGGCAAACCAGTGGTCGATCAACACGTTCGCGTCGCGTGCAGCTCGTGGAGAACTCGACCTTGCCCCGTCCTATCAGCGGGCGGACGTATGGCCGACTGCAGACGCCCAGCTCCTCATCGAGTCGGTGCTGCGTGGCATTCCCCTTCCTTCAGTGATCGTGCTGACTCCCACCGAGGCGAGCGGAACCTACGAGATCGTTGACGGTAAGCAGCGGCTGACTGCAATCCTGAGATTCATGGGGCGCCACCCCACGGCGCTTCGTCACGTCGAGGAACTGGACGACAAGTACCCGACAGTAGGTTTCTCTCAGCTGTTTCGCAGTGACTATCCGGCCTTCAGGAAGGCGTACAACAAGCACACCCCATGGCGCCTCTCCGGAGGACGAGAGCGTGAACTACAGCTTCCCTATCGTCTTCGTTCTGACAGCAAGGGGGCGCTCGCCGGCGACCTCAAGGAGCTCGAAGGCAAGTACTACACACAGATCAAGCAACAGAGGATCTGGATCGCGGGACGACACACGACCGTCGAAGATCTCTTCGAAATCGGCAATGAGTATCAGATCCCCGTGCTCGAGTACTCGAACGCGACGCGGAGGCAGATCCACGAGGTCTTCAACCTCTACAACAAGCAGGGCAAGCATCTGAACGCCGAGGAGATCCGCAACGCGGTCTACCACAACTTGGACCTGATGCGCGGGCTCCTCGTGGCCTCCGGCGACAACCCCAACCTCGGTGTCGTAGCCCCCTTCCTCACGCCCGTCTCGACGAAAATCGCAGTGCTTCCGGAGGTTCTGGAGGACTACAACATTGGAACAACCCGCTACAAGCGCACCAAGCTGCTCAGCTGGATCGCAGCTTCTTTGCTCGTGGACTCCACGACGGTGAAGGGATCCCCTTTCAGGGACGACGATGTCACCCCGAGCGCCGTCGACCCGAACTCTGCGAGTGCCAAGTCGACCGCCAAACTCATCACGGACATGTTCGACAGGGTCGACCGGGACGACCGGCAGGCGCTTCGCCGCTCCGGCGCCGTCGTGGCCCTCGTCGAGCTGATCGATCGGGCGGTCACCGCTCACGCGGCGTGTGATGCAAAGGATGGCGGCGTCTGGGCGTCGATCTCGCCTGGGGCCAAGTGGCAAGAGCTCCAGCTCGTAGCCACCATCACCGGTGTCGCGCTAGCGACACTGGTGAGAGACGAGGACCTGACGGACGACCTTGAGGACATCAGCAGCCAGCTGCATTCATCGGTCGAATCCGACGAACATCGGTGGCACCGTCCCAAGAAGACTCAGAGCCGTTCGCAGGCCTCGTACATCGGCTTTGTCGCACTCAACGTCATGGAGATGTTGGGCGTGAGCGCACCCGAAGCCGACGCCGCCCTCCGACAGCGATTCGGCATGTCTGGAGTCAAGGGACACGAGGTAGCGCGCCAACTCCACGTCTGGGGCGAGTAGCCGCGATGCGGGAAACGGTCTCACTCGTCCCCTGGGACGAGATCCACCCGCCGAAGGACGAAGCAACCACATGGTGGGCGCGGTACTCCAGGCACTTGAAGAACGGGGTCTCGGCAACCGCCTTTCACGTTGTCGCAACCGACTGCGACTACCTCGTGCACGCGGGGGTCCTAGGTGCGGGGGCCCCTGGATCCGCTACCTGGCCTGCGAGCCGCGTACGTCGAGGACTCGTCATGGGCTCCATTCAGTCCGGAAAGACCGCGTCGATGCTAGGCGTGGCGTCGATGGCTGTCGACGCCGGAGTTGACGCCGTCGTGCTCCTCGGGGGCACTCAGGTCGGGCTTTGGAGGCAAACCTTCGAGCGTGCCTTCTCTCAGCTTGACCTGCGGGAGGGTTCAGCCCGCGAGCGAATCCTCCTTCCCTCCCCCCGTGCCCTGGAAGGCCTGGCGGGCTATAGAGGATCACCTGCAGACCTCTACCAGCTGAACGTCGCGTCTGCTGCGCGAACCATTTCCAAAGGGCGGCCGATCCTGGTCGTAGCCCTCAAGAATGTTCACCACCTGGATGCTCTGGCTGCGACGATCAACGAGAGCATCGTGCCGGGAATAGCAGAGGCTGGTCGTCCGTTCCATCTCCTCGTCCTCGACGACGAGGCAGACGACGGGTCCATCGACGACTCCGGTCCTACCAGTGGCGATGCCCGGCAACTTCCGGACGCCATCGTCGACCTGTGGGATGGACGCCCACGTACAGGCACGACTCGGAGCGACAACCTGTTCGTGACATACCTTGCCTACACCGCCACTCCGCAAGCCAACTTCTTGCAGCGACAGTCCAACCCGCTCGCCCCGTCCCACTTTATCGCCAGCCTCAGGACGCCCGGTCCGACAGGCGAACTCGTCCCTCGGTCGGCGACGTTCGAGGACGTCGCTGGGCCAGGCGCTCACTACGTTGGTGGATCACTCTTCTACCGGCAGCTTGAACGAGCACCGCTTGCGGTGCCGCTTACCCGCCTCAACGACCCCGTCGCTGATGCGGTCCGCGCCTTCCTCGTCGCCGGAGCCGTCCGGTTATGGCGCCGCGGTGACCGTTTGCTACCTAGCGAAGCTGCAACAAGAACCTGGACGACCCTTGACGAGGCTGATCGCGCTTCACCGCTGCCCCACTCAATGTTGTTCCACCCGTCGGCGTCGATGCAGGATCACTTCGAGGGCGCAGCTCGCATCTTGTCGTGGGCTCACGACGAGACTCTTGAACAAGGACGCCAGCGAGTTGGCTCGGGCGAGCGTGCGCTCCCCGTCGACCGCATCACCGAGGACATCAGGACGCATGAATCTGAGTGGTCAGCATGGATCTCGGAGTATGCGCAAACCGCCTCTGAGCTGACTGATGCGCTGGGGGAACTGGGTTACCCCACACCTGAGTTGCCTGACTGGCCGGAGATCAAGAGACTTCTTGTCGAGGAGCTGGTGCCCGCGGCTCACATCGCGGTGGTCAACAGCGACCCGGCGTCAGACGACAGGCCTCGCTTCTCACCGATCCTGGGGGCCGACGGCTGGCAGTGCTCACCGAACAGCGTGACCATCTTCGTTGCCGGCAACGTGATGTCTCGAGGGCTTACCCTTGAGGGGCTCACGACCACGTTGTTCCTCCGACCGAGCGACAACCCCGTGGCTGACACTCAATCACAGATGCAGCGCTGGTTCGGCTTCCGCGGCGGCCATCTTGACGTGGTCCGGCTGTTCGCCGAGCAGACTCAGATCAACCTGTTCCGCGCCTACCACGACGCCGATGAGGCCCTGCGCCGTCAGGTCATCAGCGAGATGGGCAAGCAATCAGCAGCGCCGCACCCGGTCGTTCTCGAGGCGGAGGACTTCAAGGCCACGAGCAAGATCGCAGACGTACGGAGCGTTTCCGCCTGGCCCGGGTCGCGGCCCTTCATCGACTTGGTCAATCGCGGCGTTACGCCTGACCCGAATACTCGCCTGGCAGTGGACGTCTTCTCGACGCGGACCTCCCATCACGTGGAGGTTCACGGTCCACGCGGACGAATGCTCGACACTCCGATTTCTCTCGCGGAGGCGGCGGACCTGCTGGACCGACTCCGCTACGACGACTACGTTCCCAGTCCTGACGGCTGGCAGGGCGCTCGGTGGCGTGCTGTGGAGTCACAACTGTTCACAGACAGCTCCGACCCGGGCGGCCTGCGGCCGTTCTTCAGGACACCCGCCAAGGACTCCGCGACCGTGGATTTTGCAGCCGAGCGTCCGCGCTGCCCCTACAGCACGGCTGCATACTTGCGCCTCTGGGCAGCAGCACTTTCGACTCGTTCGAACTATTTCGTTGCGACTGGATCCACTGGTGAGCACTGGTCGATGGTCGATCTTTCAGAGAAGAGAGCGCAGCAGCCGAGGTTCAACATTGGACTCCGGTTTGGCGGGGGGGCACCGACCTCGGCGCCGCCCTTCAACGAGCTCGACTTCCCCGTGCCACTCATGACCCGCGCCGTGCGTGACGGAGTTGTGCCTGGAGGCTGGGGAAGTCATAACGCCGGAGAATGGGCAGGTGACGAGTGGTTCGACCTCTACGCCCTGAAGGAGTCCCCGTCGCACGACGAACTGCGGACAGGGACCAGAGCACCTGGTCGCCCCGGTTTGATCCTTTTCAACATCACTCGCCCCGAAGGACTGGAGCACCCGGTAACGGCCGTAGGAATTGCTCTACCGCTCGGTGGGCCTAATCAGGTAGCCGCACGGGGGCCGTCGTGACCATCGAACTGCGCGCCAATCCTGAGTACGCCGACCTCGTGGCGTTGATCAGAGCTCTCGCGGCGAACCCTGAGGAGGACCAACTGGACGTCGAGTGGATGATTCCAGGGACTCTCGGAGTTTGCCGGCTCCCCTCGAGCGAAGCAGTCATCATCTTTGCCGGGGACGAACTTTCGTCTCGGTCACGGATAGTCTCGCGGCACCTCCACGATCGACCGATCTACCGCCATGGGATGACCGAACCACTCTCGACAACGATGCTGACTTTGCCGTCGATGCCTCACTTCGATCAGTTCGCCGCCTTCATCGTCGCTGAACTGGTCCGTCAAGATGCGGAGAAGGATCTTGGACGGGCCTATCGTCTGAGCGAGCCACTTATCGAGCTCGCTTTTGCCCAACACACAGCCGCCCTTCGGACCTTGTACGCCCTGGCGGCTCGTGTGGCTCTTCTGGCGGAGATCGTTGATCTGTCGGACGACGAGGCGCTGCCTCGAGTAGTGTCCGCATGGTGCTCCGACGTGCCCTTCCGCGACCTTGCGGCTTTCGGCGTCGGCGTGGTCGTGCGGGGAGCAGACTCTTCATCTCCGTCGATACCAATCAATCACGTTGCTGAGGTCTCGCCTGCTTCAGGCGAATCGTCTCTTCTTCTGTTGAGCGTCGCGCTGACGGACTCCCGGACCAGCGGAGACTTCACCTTGCCGGACCTTGTCGACCGCATCTTTGATCGTCTGCGATCAGCAGCTCCCGACCACATCGAGCCGTTGTCGACCTGGCTTGCAGGATTCCGTCGGTCAGATGCCTTCGAGTACAGGCACGACACCGCTGCCGCGGACTCGTTCTACGGCCGCGCCATGTCAGTCGATAACTCAATGGCGATCGACCTCATGGATCCCGCACTCGGCGCGCTTCGGCAGCAAAACTTGGAGGACTACCCGGCGGTGGTCCCCGGGAGTGTTCGTTACAAGCTCTACAACACCGGCGGGATTGTCACGCCGAGCCCTCGCGTCGGACTAGAGACAGTCGCCACTGCCATCGCCCATGCCCTCCGGGACAGCTGACAGTCAGCACCCACCGATGGTTAGGAACGCAGGTCGACGCCAGTAGTGGTCGCTCCTTCATATCGCTCGCGTAGAGCCCCTCGATCAGGCTGCAGATTCGACTTCACCGGGACTCGGAGGCGTCGGCCGTCGAAGGGCTCGTACTCCGTACCAGACAGTTTCTCGTCGACCTCGATCGAGAGGTCCGGACGAACGCGAATCACTCCGAGATCGAACAACGTATGGACGTCTGTTCTCAACAACACCCCGTTGGCTACCCGTGGTTCCCCTCCCTCCGCGAATGGCTTGATGTGGGCCGCCTCGAGAACAGGCAATGACGTTGAGCCGGTCACAGCGCACCGAGCTCCGTATGCCTCCACGAGGGCTTCGCGGAACTGAGCCTGACCCCGACGCGCACGGATCGCCTGCATCGTCCAAGAGTCGATCGGTCCTGCATCATCAGTCTTTACCAACTCGATCAGTGCAAGGTACAGATCCAGATATGCCTCGCGCTTGAGGTTACCTCCGCCCTCGCTCGGGGCGTTTGCGGATGAGTGCCGTTCGCTGTCCCATTCAACCCCGACGTCCACAAGCAACTCGCTCATGTGGCGCTGTTTCGTCGGCTTGTAAGGGACGCCGCAGGCCCTTCCGACATCCACATGCCACTGAACCTCCACGGTGTCGCCGTCCGAGACCCACGCGTGCGCCTCACCTGTCCCGATCCCGAGAAGGTCGCCAATGAGGAAGGGGAGGTCACGCTTCCGCCAACCTGCGGGTTTCCTGTCAGGCACGACGGACCTGATCGAAGGTAGCCATCATGGCAGGATACGAGAGGTGCGCGGCCCGCCCGTCCATGGTGCGTTCCGGTGGAATCGCTGACCAGGGCTAGGATTCACACTATCCTTTCGCAATGAGCAAAGCATCTGAGATCACTTCCATCGCTGCACTCGTGAGCATCCCTGACCCGGGGCTGGGCGTTGGCTCGTCGGTTCCGAAAGCGCTCTTCGACGGCATCTGTCACCGGTTTGGCATCGACCCAGGCGGGACCATGCCCCAGCAGGCGCAGCGCATCATTACTGCTGCAGATCTGCCGTACAACTCCAACATCTTCGACAGTCGTGACACGCCGTCCATGGGTGGATCGACCGTAACTCTGGACGGCCTCCAGCGGATCAAAAAGGCTGTCCAGATCCTTCTTGGTTAAGGACGAGGGGCGACGCTCTCCACGAAGAGGCTCAGAAGACTCCAGGGAGCCCGATCGCGTGTCTCCCGGCTCTGCACTTTCGGCGAAGATGTCGAACCTGGCCCGAACCGACACGGCGCCGGAACTGGCTCTGCGTCGCGAGCTCCATCGCCGCGGACTGCGGTACCGCGTCCAGTTTCATGTGCCAGGCAACCGTCGTCGACGAATGGACGTGGCATTCACCAGGGCGAAGGTCGCGGTGTTCGTTGACGGCTGCTACTGGCACGGGTGCCCGGAGCACGGAACCCGACCGAGGACGAATCGCGAGTGGTGGGACTGGAAGATCCAACGAAACCGCGACCGGGACGCTGACACGAACCGATTGCTGGACGAGCAGGGCTGGACCGTTGTTCGGGTATGGGAGCACGAAGACCCCGCCACTGCGGCTAACCGGATCGAGCAACTTGTGCGACCGACGGTCTAGTCACGCGTCGTCGATCGACTCCGGAGTCGCGTCGAGGACGCTGGCCCAACGATCGCCAGCGCGCGTCATCTCCACGCGGGCCACGTGGTAGACCACTCCCGCGTTCACGCCGTTGCCCAGCTGCTTGTAAGACGCCGAATCAGGCTGTCCGGGGAACTCGAAGGAGTCGGGGAGGCCTTGCAAACGGGCCGCTTCACGCGGCGTGATACGCCGAAGCGGGCGCCCAAGGATCGTCGTTTGCGTTATGGCGACCAAGGCCGGCACGTACGACGGCTTCTTGACTCGGATACCCGACGGCCTGAAGTGCATGATGCAATCCTCGAGCGAGACTGCGTCTTGCGCCTGCCACTCGAACTTGCGGCGGGACGCGGGCATGTCCGCCAGCTCGTCGAAGTCGGCGAGCCACTGGTTGAGCAGATCCTCGTGCTTCGTATAGAACTCTGCGTTCTTCCGAAGGAAGTTGGCCTTCCAGGCCGGGGTTCCCTCGGGGATGAAGAGACTGTCGATGTGTCGGAAGTGATCGACCCAGATCGGGAAGCCGGGCAGCTTGTCGACCCCAGCGGCGCGGAGTCGCAGCACGAACTCGGACCACACGTGGACCCAATGCTGCTCGCTCGGCGTCAGCTCGTAGTTCGCCCGGTCGGCGATCTCGTCCTCGTCCTGCAGGTAGTCCTGCAGGACCCAGTCCTGCGGGTTCCAGCCGTCGATCGGGCGGTTGCGGACGACCGGCTCGACCTCATCGTGAGAGTGCTCCGGGCCCACGTAGGTTCCGACGATGAAGACCCGCTCACGAACCTGAGGACGTCCGCCCATCGAGGGCGGGAGGAGATGGGGAGAGAACACCGCTGGCGTGGAGCTGACCCGGTAGCCGAGCTCTCGCAGCGAACGGATGATGACGTCCCACTCGTGGGTGTGGCGCGGTCCCGCAATGTTGCGCACGTTCTCGAGGAGCACCAGCGAGGGCCGGTGCTCCTCGAGGATGCGCAGGATGTTCCAGAAGAGCGTCCCCCGCGCCTCGTCCATGCCGCGCTGGAAGCCGGACTTGCTGAACGGCTGGCACGGGAAGCCCGCCGCGAGCACGTCGTGCGATGGCACCTTCACGACTGGGTCGGTCTCCGGGACGATGTCGCCGGCGACCTTCATGTCCCAGTTGTGCTGGTAGATCTTCGCCGCGGCCTCGTCGATCTCCGAGGCGTAGACGCACTCCCCACCGAGCGCCGACAAGGCCGCGTGGAAGCCGCCGATGCCGGCGAAGAGGTCGATGAACGTGAAGGCCGGCTCCGCTGCTGCCGTGTTCGAGCTCATGTTCGACATCCTAAGTTCGCATTCGGACACGACTGGTGATTGACGGGGTGTGTCTGTGGACGAGCCCCCCGATCCAGTCGGATCGGGGGGCTCGTCCTCGGACCTTCGATCAGCTGCAGCCGCTGGTGCTGCCGCAGCCCTCGCAGACATGGCAGGAACCGGCGGGGCGCATCTTGGTGCCGCAGGTCATGCACAGGGGCGAGTCGACCGCGGAGCCGGTGATGGCCTCGAGGAGCTCGGCCGACGTGTGGGCCTGCTTGGGGGCGGGCTTGGCCGTGTCGGCCTGGGCCTGCTCGGCGGTCACGTCGTCGGCGACGGGCGTGGTCGCGGCCTCGGCGGTCGCGGCCTCCTTGAGCGTCTCCGGCTCGGTCTCGATGAGCTCGGCGGCCGTCGAGCCCTTGCTGATCGGCTGGTGGCTGCCCGTGTCGAGGTAGCGCTGACGCTCGTCGGCCGAGTGGATGCCCAGAGCCGAGCGCGTGTCGAAGTCGATGTAGTCCAGCGCCAGGCGGCGGAAGACGTAGTCCATGATCGACTGCGCCATGCGGACGTCGGAGTCGTCTGTCAGACCCGCCGGCTCGAACTTGAGGTTCGTGAACTTCTGCACGAACGTCTCGAGCGGCACGCCGTACTGCAGACCGATCGACACGGCGATCGAGAAGGCGTCCATCACGCCGGCCAGGGTCGAGCCCTGCTTGCCCAGCTTGAGGAACAGCTCGCCCAGCTCGCCGTTCTCGTGCGCACCGGAGGTCATGTAGCCCTCGGCACCGCCGACGCTGAACGACGTGGTGATCGACTGGCGCGACTTCGGCAGACGACGACGGATCGGCTTCTCGACGACGACCGTCTTGACCTCGGCCGCACCCTCGGCAGCCTTGGCCGACGTCTTGTCGTCCTGGCTCTTCTGCGAGGACAGCGGCTGGCCGACCTTGCAGTTGTCGCGGTAGACCGCGAGCGCCTTCAGGCCGAGCTTCCAGCCCTGGAAGTAGACGTCGGCGATCTCCTCGACCGTGGAGGTCTCGGGCATGTTGACCGTCTTGGAGATGGCGCCGGACAGGAACGGCTGGGCCGCCGCCATCATCCGCACGTGACCCATGGGCTTGATGGCCCGGTCGCCCACGGCGCAGTCGAAGACCTCGTAGTGCTCGGGCTTCAGGCCGGGCGCGTCGACGACGTGACCCTTCTCGGCGATGAACTCCATGATCGCCTCGATGGTCTCGCCGGTGTAGCCGAGCTTCTTGAGCGCGATCGGGACCGTCTGGTTGACGACCTGCATCGAGCCGCCGCCGACCAGCTTCTTGAACTTGACCAGCGAGAAGTCCGGCTCGATGCCGGTGGTGTCGCAGTCCATCATGAAGCCGATGGTGCCGGTGGGCGCGAGCACGGACGCCTGGGCGTTGCGCCAGCCGTTCTTCTCGCCGATCTTCAGGTTGTCGGCCCACTGCTTGGTGGCCTCGCGCTGCACGGCAATGTCCATCGAGTGCAGCGTGCGGATGTCGTCGTTGGCGGCCAGGTGCTTGCGCATGACCCGCGTGTGCGGCGTGGCGTTCTGCTTGAAGCCGTCGTACGCACCGACGACGCCGGCCAGCTCGGCCGAGCGACGGTAGGAGGTGCCCGTCATGAGCGACGTGATCGAGGCTGCCAGAGCGCGGCCACCCTCGGAGTCGTACGCCAGGCCCGAGGCCATGAGCATCGCGCCGAGGTTGGCGTAGCCGATGCCCAGCTGGCGGTAGGCGCGCGTGGTGTCGCCGATCGCCTCGGTCGGGAAGTCGGCGAAGCAGATGCTGATGTCCATCGCGGTGATGATCAGCTCGACGCTCTTGACGAACTTCTCGACGTCGAACGTGGTGCCGTCCTCGGACAGGAACTTCATCAGGTTGAGGCTGGCCAGGTTGCAGCTGGAGTTGTCCAGGTGCATGTACTCCGAGCACGGGTTGGACGCGGTGATGCGGCCCGTCTCCGGCGTGGTGTGCCAGTCGTTGATCGTCGAGTCGTACTGGATGCCCGGGTCGGCGCAGGCCCAGGCGGCCTTGGCGACCTTGCCCCACAGCTCGTTGGCGTCGATCTCCTCGATCACCTCGCCGCTGGTGCGGGCCCGCAGGCCGTAGGAGGTGTGCTCCTCCACGGCGCGCATGAAGGCGTCGTCGACACGGATCGAGTTGTTGGCGTTCTGGTACTGGACGCTGGTGATGTCGTCGCCACCGAGGTCCATGTCGAAGCCGGCGTCACGCAGGACGCGGATCTTCTCCTCCTCGCGCTCCTTGGTCTCGACGAACTCGACGATGTCGGGGTGGTCGATGTCGAGCACGACCATCTTGGCCGCACGGCGCGTGGCGCCACCGGACTTGATGGTGCCGGCGGACGCGTCGGCGCCGCGCATGAAGGAGACGGGGCCCGACGCGGTGCCGCCGGAGGAGCGCAGCAGCTCCTTGGACGAGCGGATGCGCGACAGGTTGAGGCCGGCACCGGAGCCGCCCTTGAAGATCAGGCCCTCCTCGCGGTACCAGTTGAGGATCGAGTCCATCGAGTCGTCGACGGCGAGGATGAAGCAGGCGCTGACCTGCTGCGGGCTCGACGTGCCGACGTTGAACCACACGGGGCTGTTGAAGCTGAAGACCTGGTGCAGCAGCATGTGCGTCAGCTCGTGCTCGAAGACCTCGGCGTCGGCGTCGGTGGCGAAGTAGCCGTGCTCCTTGCCGGCCGCGGTGTACGTGAGCACGACGCGGTCGAGCAGCTGGCGCAGGCTCTGCTCACGCTCGGGCGAGCCGACGGCGCCGCGGAAGTACTTGGTGGTGACGATCGTGGAGGCGTTGACGCTCCAGAAGTCGGGGAACTCCACACCGCGCTGCTCGAAGACCGTCTCGCCGGTCTTCCAGTTGGTCTGCACGACGTCGCGACGCTCCCACGTCACGGCGTCGTACGGGTGCACGCCCTCGGTCGTGTACACGCGCTGGATGCTCAGGCCCTTGCCGGCCTTGCTCCCGCGCGTCTTGCCGGACTGTGCCCGGCCCGTCGATCCGTCGACCGTCTCCGTCATGTCGTGCTCCTGTGTCGCTGCTGGTGTGTGAAAGGTCGTGCGTCCCGCCCCGTGGCACGGGACGAGGTCGTTCAGGGTGCCGGTGCCGCCCGTGGGCGGCGGGTGGTCAGGGAAGCTGTCGTGCGGTGTGCTCGGCCAGCTCGCCGTCTGCGGCGCGGGCCATGAGGACGGCGATCTCGGCGGCGAAGTCGTCCACCGAGTCGAACGCCTTGTAGACACTCGCGAAGCGCAGGTACGCCACCTCGTCGAGGCTCTTGAGCGGGTCGAGGATGGCCAGGCCGACCTCGTGGGCCGCGATCTCGGCCGCCCCGCTCTCGCGCAGTGCGTCCTCGACCTGCTGGCCGAGGCGTGCGAGGTCGTCGTCGGAGACCGGACGGCCCTTGCAGGCCTTGCGGACGCCCGAGATGGCCTTGTCGCGGTTGAAGGGCTCGGTGGCCCCCGACCGCTTGAGGACCGTCAGCTGCATCTGCTCGATGGTCGTGAAGCGCTTCTCGCACGCTCCGCAGACCCGACGACGCCGGATGGCGCCGCCCTCCTCGGCCACCCGGGAGTCGAGCACGCGGGTGTCGGGGTTCTTGCAGAACGGACAGTGCACGGTGCTCTCCTCTCGGGCTGATTTCTTCGCGGGATCTGGGGACAACCTGGGGATGCAGAGGTGGATGGCCCGGGATTCCTGTGGGTAAGTCCCCCGTCCCTGTGGGACTAGATGTGGAGAACTACATCGGTGTAATCACTAGATATAGTGGCTACCGTACGCCTGCCCACCAGGTCATGCAAGCAAGTCTGACGAGTTGCTCAGACAAATCTGGGAGCTCGATGTTTGCGCAGGTCAGCGGCCTCTCGAGTCACACGGGCCTCAGGTGTCACGGCGTGTCCCGGCCCGTCGGACGGCTCACGAGCAGCCCTCTCGCGCGCCCCTGCACCCCTACCGCGGCACGACCTTCGCCTCTTCCACTCTGGAACAAACAGGAGGATGATGGCGCGATGACCATGCGACTGAACCCCTACCTGAACTTCCGCGACGAGTCCCGCGAGGCGCTCGAGTTCTACCAGTCCGTCTTCGGCGGGACGATCGAGGCGATGACCTTCGGCGAGGCCGGCATGAGCGACGACCCTGCCGTGGCCGACCGGATGATGCACGGGCACCTCGTCACCGACGCCGGCTTCGACCTGATGGCCTCCGACACTCCTCCGGGCGGCGACCAGCCGTCGATGGGCACGGCCATCAACGTCACCCTCAACGGCGACGATCCTCGCATCCGCGACTACTGGGCCGGACTCAGCGAGGGCGCCGAGATCGTGGCACCGCTCGAGCGTGCACCGTGGGGCGACGAGTTCGGCCTGCTGAACGACCGCTTCGGCGTGGCCTGGCTGGTCAACCTCGCCGCGAGCCAGTAGCGGCCGACCCTCACACGGGGCGGGGCACCGACACGCCGAGGTGGTCGAGCGCGGCGTCGACGAGCGCGAACGCGGCGAGACGGCTGCGCGTCGCGTTCGCGAGCGCCTGACGCTTCAGCTCGCTGGGCTCCGACCCGCTCACCCGCACGAGGTCGGCGCTCTCGTCGACCCAGCGGCTGAAGGTCTCCGGAGTCACCTCGGGGTGGAACTGCCAGGCGATCACGCGGGCGCCGAAGGCCTCGTCGACGAAGCACTGCGGGCCGAACCACGAGCTGCCGATCACGCGCGCCGTGGGCGGCGGGCTCAGCACGTCCTGGTGGAACTGCCCCCACGGCCCCTCCGGGCAGAGGACGTCGTCGAGCGTGTCGACGCGGCGCCACCCGATCTCGGCACCGTCGCCGCGGTACGACGTGCCGCCGAGGGCACGGGCCACGAGCTGGGCGCCGTAGCAGATGGCCATCACGGGGACGCCCGACCCGAGCGCCACCCGCACGACGTCGGACTCCGCCTCCACGACGTGGGCCCAGCGGGGCTCGTGCGCCGAGCGCTCCGATCCGAGGCTGAGGACCAGGTCGACACCGGTCGCCGACCACGGGGAGTCGAACGTGTCGCGGTCGATCCAGGTCAGCTCGGCGCCGTGCTCCCGCAGCCGCTCCGTGACGTAGCCACCGGAGCGGTCGGTGTCATCGGCCAGCACGTGGACCTGCAGAGGGCGGTCCGCCGGCGTCGGGCCCGGGTTGGTGGAGGCGTCGTTCATGCCCCCATGGTGCCGGACGGGCCCGTCACTCGTAGACGGGCACCGCGAGGTCGGAGCCGAGCTGCAGCGCACCGGCGCTCGGCAGCGAGTTCATCCGCATGATGTCGTCGACCGTGTCGCGCACGTCGCCCTCGGGGTTGGCGTCGGCGGCGATCTGCCAGAGCGTCTGCCCCTCCTGCACGGTGACGACCGTGGTGGCGGGAACCGCGCCCGCGTCTGAGGTGGCGACGGTGGAGGAGCCGAGAGCGACGACCGTGACCGCCAGCGCCGCGATCACGGCGAGCAGGAGCACGAGGCGGCCCCGACGGGTCAGCCGGACCGCAGCCGGCTCGGTGGTGCTGCGCGGAGCCGCGGCGATCCCACGGGAGAACGACGGGGCGAAGCGGCTGGTCTCGTAGACGGTGATGGTGCTCATGGTGACCTCCGGGGAAGGGAGAGGAAGGAGTCTTGGTGTGTCGATCGAGCACCTGCCGATGTCATTCGAAGGTCGATGCTCCGGGGGCGGTGGTGCTCCGCGGATCCGACGAACAGATGTTCGATCGAACACGTGTACGACAGTAGGGGAAGGCGCCGACAAAAGCAGCCCCCTTTCGAACAGGAATCCGAACGGACAGCAGGATTGCCCGTCATTCCAGTGAAAGAATCTTCGACACCATGTTCGACTGTGACGCGTCGCACGCGCCTGACGGCGTCCCGAGCGCCGTCGCGGAACCATCGAGCGCGCCGTTCGAACGCGCGACACGCTGTCGAACATGTGTTTGTAAACGTCCGCGCAGAGGTCTAGCGTGGGCATCATGAGCGACGACAGCACCCTCGACCCCTCCGCCGACGCGCCGCGTCGGGGCCGCCCGAAGGGTTCACGCAACTCCGTGCGTGAGCTGCCCGACGGTCCCGTCGACGAGATGACCGGCCTCACCGGTCGGCAGCAGAAGATCCTGCACTTCATGCGCGACCAGATCGAGCAGCGCGGCTACCCGCCCAGCATGCGCGAGATCGGTGGCGCCGTCGGCCTGGCCAGCACCTCCTCGGTCGCCCACCAGCTGCGGGTCCTCGAGCGCCTCGGCTACGTCAAGCGCGACCCGAACCGCCCGCGCGCGATCGAGATCTTCCTGCCCGAGGTGGTCAAGGCGCGGCGCACGCTCAGCTCGGCCGACGACTCCGAGGTCGACGAGACCGGCTTCGGCGACCAGCGCCCCGAGGCCACCTACGTGCCCATGCTCGGTCGCATCGCCGCGGGCGGTCCGATCCTGGCCGAGGAGCAGGTCGAGGAGATCTTCCCGCTCCCCCGCTCCCTCGTCGGCGACGGCACGCTGTTCCTGCTCGAGGTGCGCGGCGACTCCATGGTCGACGCGGCGATCTGCGACGGCGACTACGTGGTCGTCCGCCAGCAGCCGGTCGCCGAGAACGGCGAGATCGTCGCCGCCATGCTCGACGGCGAGGCCACGGTCAAGACGTTCCAGCGCAAGGACGGCCAGATCTGGCTGCTGCCGCACAACGACGACTACTCCCCCATCGACGGCAACCACGCCACGATCCTGGGCAAGGTCACGACGGTGCTGCGCCGCCTCTGACACCCGCCGTCAGCGCTCATCACCCACGAGGCCCTCTCCCGTTCACGGGAGAGGGCCTCGTGGTGCGTCGGCGCACGAGCGGTGCCGGGCGAGCTGTGCTCAGCTGCGGAAGTTAAGCGTGCCCACGCTGTAGGACTTGCCGGCCGTGACCCGCTTGGTCTGCGTGCCCTTGTGGGTGCGACCGATGCCGCGCCACGAGTCACCGTTGACCAGGACCCGGTAGTTGCCCGACTCGAGGCCGCGGATGACGAAGCGGCCCGAGGAGCTCGTGTACGCCGAGCGCATCACGAGCACGCCCTGCGTGGAGTACACCGAGACCAGCATCTCCTTGTTGCTCTTGCCGCCGATCCGCGAGACCTTGCCCGAGATCGTGGCGCCCTTGCGCAGCTTGGAGGTGTTCGACGTGGCGTCGCCGTTGTTGATGGTGACGAGCTTGTAGTCACCGGCGCTCTGCGCCACGCAGGCGTCGCGGTACATCCAGCCCTTGTAGCCGCTCGGCGGCTTCTTGGCCTTGAAGCCGTAGCGGTACGACGTCTCGTACTCGGGGTAGGCGCCGTTGACGGTCTTCCAGCGCTCGCTGCCGCGCTCGCCACCCTTGTGGTAGAGGTAGTTGTCCTTGTAGATGCTGGGGTACCAGGCAGAACAGCTCGTCCGTCGCCCGACCTCGACCCAGTACTTGCCGTTGCGCAGACCCTCGAACTGCTTGAAGCCCGAGGAGTTCGCGTGGCCGGCCGTGATGATCGGGCGGTCCAGGATCTTGGTGCCGGGCACGTACTCGCGGACGGTCGTCCAGGTGTCGTGCGGCTTGATCGACGACGTGTAGGTCGCGTCGGTGTCGAAGCCGAGCGCGTGCTTGCCGGAGTCGAGGTTGGCGGAGATGGTGGCCGACAGGCCGCCGGTGCCGTAGGAGATGAGGTCGTCGTCGCTCGCGGAGTAGGTGTACTTCGTGGCGGCGTTGCAGCTGGCGTACTGGCGCCCGCCCGTCGTGATGACGCCGGCCCGGTTGGTGCCCTCGTGCGAGACGAGGTAGCGGGAGTCGCCGTTCTGGCTCACCGGGAGAAAGGTGATGTCGTAGCCGCCGGAGCCCGACGTCGTGTCGGCGCCGTACTCGTTGGCGCAGAAGGGAACATCGAGGCCGCGCAGGTCCGAGGCGCGCGTCGGCCGGGTGACGGGCGGGGCGATCACGCGCACGTCGGTGCCGGTGGACCCGGCCCCGCTGAGCGTGCCGGCGATCCGGCCGAACCGGAAGTCGGCCACGAAGTCGTTGTACTTGGTCACCGAGGCCGCGTGCGCCTCGCTGACGCGCTTGCCGCCGCCGGTGGGCCGTCCGTCGGTCCCGCGCCAGAACCACTCGCGGACCGTGCCGTCGACCCGCGCCCGGATGCTCAGCCGGTAGCCGTAGGACGCGGCGTTGTTGGTGCCGAGCGAGACGGCACCGAAGTCGTAGGTGCCGTTCGACGCGACGTCGACGGTCTTGAGACGACGCGAGACGAGTCCGCTGACGTTCCAGCTGGTCACCTGCACGTCGGTCACGCGGCTGCCGAGGCCGGGGCCCGACACGGTGCCCTTGAGGTTCCGGCTGGCCTGGGTCCGCTCCAGCGTGATGGTCTTGTCACGCGCCGAGGCACCCGAGGGGTAGACCCGCAGCGTGCGCTCGAAGGTGGTCCCCTGCTGGCCGGGGGCAGAGCCGAGGCCCGTCGGAGCCGTGTTGCCCTCGTCGCCCAGCCAGTAGACCGTGATGTAGCCCGCACTGTTGCCCTTGATGCTGTACGGCCAGTTGACGTACCGGGTCTGGCCCAGGATCGCCGCACGACCGGAGCAGGTCTTCGACCCGTTGCAGCGCGCGTAGATCTTGACCGGACGGTGTCCGGCCGAGTTGGGCGAGCCGACAGCGACGATGTTCGACCGCGCCTCGATTCCGGTCGCGGCCTGGGCGGTGGAGGCGCTCAGCCCGACGAGGGCGCCCGTCGCGACGAGCACGGCAGACAGCAGGACGGCGGTACGACGGAACATCAATTCCCCGAGAACTTCGATGGCAGGACCGCTGCACTGTACCAAGCCCGGGCCTGGTAGCCCGGTTCCGTCGTCAGCCCTTGAAGCGCAGCGTGCCGGCCGAGACGTTCTTGCCCGCCTTGGCCTTCACCGACTTCTTGCCGGAGAACGAGCGGCTGATGCCGCGCCAGGAGTCCGCGTTCACGACGATCTTGTAGGAGCCGCTCGCCAGGCCGCGAATCACGAAGCCACCGCTGCGGCTGCTGTAGGCCGAGCGCAGCACCTTCTTGCCGTCGGTGGAGTACGCGGTCACGAGCATCTCCTTGTTGGACTTGCCGCCCACCCGGGTGACCCGCCCGGAGATGGTGCCGCCGCGGGGGTTCGTGACGTCGACCGTCCGGTCGCCCGCACCCACCGTGATCAGCACGTACTTGCCCGCGCCCACGGCCTTGCACACGTCGCGGTACATCCAGCCCTTGTAGCCCTTCGGGGGGTTCCGCTTCACGTAGCCGTAGCGGTAGGACGTGGAGTACTCCGGCACGCTGCCACCCACGGTCTTCCAGCGCTCACTGCCTCGCTCGCCACCCTTGTGGTACAGGTAGTTGTTGGAGTAGATGCTGGGATACCAGGCCGAGCAGCTGGTCCGGCGACCCACCTCGACCCAGTACTTGCCCGGGCGCGCGGCGAACGTCTTGTTGCCGCTGCTGTTGGCGTAGCCCTCGGCCACGATCGGCGACTCAAGGATCTTGCGGCCCACGGAGTACTCGCGCAGCGTGGTCCAGCGGTCGTGGACCGAGCCACCCTTCAGCGTGTTGCCGTTGATCGTGAGGCTGCGCTGGTCCGCCGACGTGCTCACGTCGCCCACCGGGAGCGTCTCGGATCCCGAGGGGAAGCCGAGCAGGTCGGACATGTCCCGCGTGTACTTGATGGCGGCCTGGCAGCTGTCGACGACGTTGCCGTCAGAGATGATCACGGCGCCGCGCAGTGCGCCGGCCGGCTCGAAGTCGACCATGTAGCGGTACCGCACCGCGTCGGGGCGCGGGACGAACGTGACCGAGTAGCGGCCGGCGTCGTCGGTGCGCACGCGCCCGAACTCGTTGGCGCAGTAGGGCACGTCGAGACCGCGCCGGTCCGACGAACGGCTCGGGTAGGACGGCGGCGGGGTGAGCACGCGGACGTCCGCACCCGCCGAGCCGGTGCCCGTGAGGCGCCCGCTGACCGTGCCGTAGGCGAAGTCCGCCTGGAAGTCGCCGGCCTTCTGCACGCGCACGACGGCGGCGTCGCGGATCCAGCCGCCACCGCCGTCGGCGAAGCCGGACCCCGTGGTGCTCCCCCGCCAGAACCACTCGCGCTCGGTGCCGTCGACCACGGCCGAGACGCTCAGGCGGTAGGCCGCACCGGGACTGTTGTTGCGGCCGAGGGCCGAGGAGCCGATGTCGAAGCGCCCGTCGGAGCCGACGGCCGCCGTGCTGACCCGGCTGCTGCGCAGGCCGCTGACGACCCACTTGGAGACCTGCAGGTCCTTGATGCGCGACGACGCGGGACCGCGAACCTGGCCCTGGATCCGACGGCTGTAGATGCGCGGCTCGAGCCAGATCGACTTGCTCTTCTTGGACGCACCCTTGGGGGTCCAGGTGAAGGTCCGCTTGAACGCGTCGATCTTGCCGAGCTCGGTGGGCTGGGCCGCCGCCTTGTTCCAGTAGGCCTTCAGGTAGCCGCTCTTGCCGCCCTTGATCGAGTACGACGTGGTCTTGGCCAGTCCGTCCTGCACCAGCGTGGCCGTGCCCGAGCAGGTCTTGGAACCCTTGCAGACGGCGTAGAGGTAGAGGGGGTGGTGACCCGTGGAGTCAGGGCGCTCCACGGCCACGACGTTGGAGCGGACCTCCAGACCGGTGGCGGCCTGGGCCGTCGACGGCACCGCCACGACGAGGGTGGAACTGACGATCAACGCGACAGACGCGGCAAGACGGCGCATGGAGCCCCGAGCCCTTCATACGTGGGAATGACGGCTCAGCGTACCCCGCCCGGACCGTCTGCGGTTGCCATCTGGGCGAACGGCCGACGCGTCGTCAGTCGTCGAGCCGACGGAGCGCCCCGAGCACGGCGTCGCGGTCGGTCGTGCGCCACAGCGGAGGCAGCGAGGCGGCGAGGAACGACCCGTAGCGTGCCGTGACGAGTCGAGGGTCGAGCACGGCCACGACGCCCCGGTCGGTGGTGCGTCGGATCAGCCGCCCGGACCCCTGCGCCAGGAGCAGTGCGGCATGGCTGGCCGCCACGGTCATGAACCCGTTGCCGCCGCGCTTCTCGACCAGACGCTGCCGTGCGCTCATGAGTGGGTCGTCGGGCCGCGGGAACGGGACCCGGTCGATGATCACGAGCCGGCAGGTGTCGCCCGGCAGGTCGATGCCCTGCCACAGGCTGAGCGTGCCGAACAGGCTGGTGCGCTCCTCCTCGGCGAAGCGTCGCGTCAGCTCGGACAGCTGCGCGTCGCCCTGGCAGAGGATCTCGTGGTCGGGAAGGCGCGTGCGCACCCCCTCGGCTGCAGCCTCCGCCGCACGTCGCGACGAGAACAGCCCCAGCGTCCGGCCACCCGCGGACTCCAGCAGGGCGGCGATCTCGTCGAGCTGGGCGTCGGTGATGCCGTCGCGACCCGGCGGCGGCAGGTGCTTGGCGACGTAGAGGATGCCTTGGCGTCGGTAGTCGAACGGTGAGCCGACGTCGAGGCCGGTCCACACCTCGGTGTCCCCGGGGCGGAGCCCGACGGCCGCGGCGACGGGGTCGAATCCACCGCCGACGGTGAGCGTGGCGCTCGTGAGCACCACCGTCTTCTCCTCGAAGAGCTTGTCGCGCAGGCTGGCCGAGACGTCGACCGGAGCGACGTGAAGCACCGGACCGCGGGTGTCGGAGAGCCACAGCACCTCCGTCTCGCGCAGGCTCGCCATGCGGTCGGCGACGAGACGAACCTCCTCGAGCCCGGCCTTCGCCTGCTGGCGGGAGGCGTCGGCCTCGCCGTCGGACTTCTCTCGCGGGAAGGCGGACAGGCAGGCGCGGGCCATGTCACGGACCCGCGCGAGCGCCTCGGCCAGCTCGTCGTCGAGCACGTCGATGCGTCCGACGTCGACGCGGGCCAGGGCGGCCGCCAGGGCGTCGGCAGCCTCGTTGAGGTCGTCGGTCTCCCCGTCGGTGTGGGGGCGGGCGCGCCGGGCGGCGCGCTCGATGCCCGCCGGGTCGAGGTCGGACGTGGCGGCCTGCGTGACGCGGGCGGCGAGCTCGTGCGCCTCGTCGACCACCACGGCGTCGTACTCGGGGAGCATCGGCACGCCGTCGATCGCGTCGATGGCCAGGAGCGCGTGGTTGGTGACGACGACGTCGGCGTGCTGGGCGGACTCGCGGGCCAGCTCCGCGAAGCACTCCGCGGCGTGCGGGCAGCGCGTGGCACCCACGCACTCGCGGTGGTTGACGCTGACCTGCCGCCAGGCGCGATCGGTGTGCGACGGCGCGGACTCACGGTCGCCGTGCGCACCGTCGCCGCTTCCCGGCTTGCCCGCAAGGTCCTCGGCCCACTCGCGCAGCGCCAGCACCTCTGCGCCGAGGCTTCCCTCGGGCAGGTCGACGAGAGCACCCTGCTCGTCGGGCACGCCCTCGCGCACGCGGTGCAGGCAGGCGTAGTTGGCGCGACCCTTCACGACGGCGTACGACGGCGTGGTGCCCATGGCCTCGCGTGCACCCGCGACCAGGGCCGGGAGGTCACGTTGGACGAGCTGGTGCTGCAGTCCGAGCGTCGCGGTGGAGACCACCACGCGGTCCTGGTGGAGCAGGCTGGGCACGAGGTAGCCGAGCGACTTGCCGGTGCCCGTCCCGGCCTGGACCAGCAGGTGTCGACCCGAGCCGAGGGACTCGGCGACGGCCTCCGCCATGGCCACCTGACCTGGGCGTTCCGTGCCGCCGAGGGCGCCGACCGCGGCGTGCAGGACCTCGCGGACGCTGGGCTCGGCGGAGGGGCTGTCGGGCATGGTGGCGAGCCTAGACGGACGCCCCGCGCCGGTCCGGCCCCCGTCCACAGCCGAGTGCGCCGGCGCCGGCGTCGCCCGGCCTCAGAGCTCGTTGAGCTGGTGCGCGAGCTCGTCGGAGACGCGGGCGACGAGGTGCGTGCCGTCGGACGCGTGGTCGAGGGTCTCGATCTCGCCGGTCTGGTGCACGAGGCTGAGCAGGTCGCCCCGGTCGTAGGGCACCACGACGTCCACCCGGGCCACCGGGCGAGGCAGGTCCGCCTCGACCGCCGCGAGCAGCTCGTCGATGCCCTGGCCCGTGCGGGCACTCACCAGGACCGCGTGCGGCTCGCGGGCGAGCAGCTGCTTGACCATCATCGGGTCGGCGGCGTCGGCCTTGTTGAGCACGATGATCTCCGGGACACCGGTCGCGTCGATCTCGGCGAACACCTCGCGCACCGCAGCGATCTGCCCCTCGGGGTCGGGATGGGACGCGTCGACGACGTGGAGCACCAGGTCGGACTCGGCCACCTCCTCCAGCGTGGAGCGGAACGCCTCGACGAGCTGGTGCGGCAGGTGGCGCACGAAGCCGACGGTGTCGGACATCGTGTACACACGTCCGTCGCTGGCCTGGGTCTTGCGGGTGGTGGGGTCGAGGGTGGCGAACAGGGCGTCCTCGACGAGCACGCCGGCGCCGGTGAGCCGGTTGAGCAGGCTCGACTTGCCCGCGTTGGTGTAGCCGGCGATGACGACGGCGGGCACGGCGTTGCGCCGACGCTGGGCCTTCTTGATGTCGCGCGTGGTGCGCAGCGCCTTGAGCTCACGGCGCAGCTTGGCCATCTTGGCCTGGATGCGGCGGCGGTCGGTCTCGAGCTTGGTCTCACCGGGGCCACGGCCACCGATGCCCTCACCGCCGGCGGCACGGCCACCGGCCTGGCGCGACAGGTTGCCACCCCAGCCGCGCAGACGCTGGGTCTGGTACTGCAGCTGGGCCAGCTCGACCTGCGCCTTGCCCTCCGCCGACTTCGCGTGCTGGGCGAAGATGTCGAGGATCAGGGCGGTGCGGTCGACGACCTTGACCTTGGTGCGGTCCTCGAGGTTGCGCAGCTGGCTGGGGGCGAGCTCGCCGTCGCAGATGATCGTGTCGGCGCCGGTGGCCTGCACCGCCGCCGTGAGCTCCTCGACCTTGCCGCTGCCGATGAAGGTGGCCGCGTCGGGCCGCTGACGACGCTGGAGCAGCGCGTCGAGCACCTCCGAGCCCGCGGTCTCGGCGAGCAGCTTGAGCTCGGCCAGCGAGTTCTCGGCGTCCTCGGCCGACCCGTCCGTCCACACACCCACGAGGACGACGCGCTCGAGCCGCAGCTGGCGGTACTCGACCTCGGTGATGTCCTCGAGCTCGGTGCGCAGACCGGCGACGCGGCGCAGCGACTGGCGCTCCGCCAGCTCGAGCCCCTCGTGTGCGCCCTCGGTGGCCCGCTGCGACTCCGCGTCGACGTCGGGTCCGGGGGTGGGGGTAGATCGACTCATGCCATCCATTCCATGTCGCCACGGGCGACGATCTCGGCGGGACCGGCCAGCAGCACGCGGCCGTCCGCGGTCCAGGTGACGCGGACCGTGCCGCCGGGCACGTCCACGCGATAGGTCGTGGGCAGGGTGTCGGCCTGCACCGAGGCGGTCGCGACGGCTGCAGCACAAGCACCGGTGCCGCAGGACCGCGTCTCGCCGGAGCCGCGCTCGTGCACCCGCATCGCGATGTGGTGGTCACCGCGGACGTCGACGAACTCGATGTTCACGCCGTCGGGGTACACCCGCGAGTCGTACTCGGGCTCGGTGAGCAGGGAGCCCGCGTCGTCGAGCCGGTCGACGAAGGCGACGGCGTGCGGGTTGCCGGTGCGGACGCCGACGGCCTCCCAGGCGCGCCCGTCGACGACGACCTTGCTGCCCTCGACGAACGTCGCGCCGCCCATGTCGACGACGTAGTCGTCGCCGTCGAGCGTGACGATCTTGTCGCCGTCGCGGGTGCCGACCACGACCGGCTCGCCCCCGGGCACGAGTCCTTCGTCGAGCAGGTGCCGGGCGAACACGCGGACGCCGTTGCCGCACATCTCGCTGACGGTGCCGTCGGCGTTGCGGTAGTCCATGAACCACTCCCCTGCGCTGCCGGCGGCCTGGGGCTCGTCGAGCGCGGCCGACCGCACCACGCGAAGCACGCCGTCGGCGCCGATGCCGGTGCGTCGCGCGCACAGCGCCGCCACGAACGCGGGATCGAGGTCGCCGTGCACCGTGCCGTCGTGGTCGGGGAGCAGGACGAAGTCGTTCTCGGTGCCGTGCCCCTTGAGCCAGGGGAAAGTCATGACACCAGTCTACGGCCGCGGGCCCGACGGATCCGCGGCGTCGCCGGGCTCCCCACCCCGTGCCACGTGGTCCAGCGCGCGGGCCAGCAGGTCGGGCTCGTCGTGGGGCAGCCAGTGCACCCGCGGGTCCTGGTGGAACATCCGGTCCTGTCGCCGGGCGAACGCACGGGTGCCCCGCACGGTCTCGGCGCGGGCCTCCTCGTCGCTGGCCTCCCCACGCAGCAGCGCGAGCACCTGCTGGTAGCCGATGGAGCGCGACGCCGTGGGCGAGCCGTCGATCCCGGCATCGAGCAGGCCGCGCACCTCCTCGACGAGTCCTTGCTCCCACATGGCATCGACCCGACGCGCGATGCGCTCGTCGAGCACCGGACGCGGGACGTCGAGGCCGAGCAGGGTCACGTGTCGGTAGATCGAGCGGTGAGCCGGAAGACTCGCGACGAACGGTCGGCCGGTCATCTCGGTGACCTCCAGCGCGCGCACGAGCCGGCGGCCGTTCGAGGGGAGCACCTGGTCGGCAGCCTCGGGAGCCACCCGCCGCAGCTCGGCGTGCAACGCCTCGGCCCCCTCGGTCTCGAGCCGACGCTGGTAGCGCTCGCGCACCTCGGGGTCCGTGCCGGGGAACTCGAAGTCGTCGATCACGGCCCTCACGTACAGCGACGACCCGCCGACGAGCACCGGCGTCACGCCGCGACGCAGACAGTCCTCGATCGTGGCGCGGGCGTCGCGCTGGAAGGTCGCCACCGACGTCGCCTCGTGCACGTCGAGCACGTCGAGCAGGTGGTGCGGGACGCCGCGCCGCTCGGCCTCGGTGACCTTCGCGCTGCCGATGTCCATGCCACGGAACAGCTGCACGGCGTCGGCGTTGACCACCTCGCCACCGAGGGCGAGCGCCAGGTCGACCGCCAGCGCCGACTTGCCCGACGCCGTCGGACCGACGACGACCACGATGCGATCGAGGCTGCTCACCCGTGGAGTCTTTCAGTAGCCTCGGGGCAAGCGGGGCAGTGCGCCCCTGGACCAAGGAGAGATCTGATGGGCTTCCTGGACAAGCTGAAGAAGAACGCCCCCGAGCTCAAGGCGAAGGCCGCCGAGCTGGCGAAGACCCAGAACGACAAGATCGACCAGGGCATCGACAAGGCCGCCGGTCTCGCCGACAAGGCGACCAAGGGCAAGTACACCGGAAAGATCGACGGCGCGGCCGGCAAGGCGAAGGACGCCGCCGACAAGCTCGCCGAGGAGGACCGGGGCGGCGGACCAGCCGGACCCCGCGGCCGCGCCTGAGCCTGCGCTAGGAGACGTTCCACTCGGCGACGAACCAGCCGACGCCGAGCGGCGCGTCGTCGAGGTGCAGGCGAGCCTCGACCCCTGAGCCGTCGACCGGCGCACCCTCGGTGGCGTGCAGTCGAGCGGACACGGCGTCGCCCACCGTTCGCCATGCCTGTGCACCTGCGCACAGCAACGAGTCCGCGAGCTCGAGGTCGATGCCGCCCAGCGCATCGGCGTCACCGTCGGCCAGTGCCGCGGCGATCGTGGCGTCGAACGGCTCGGCCCGGTCGTCGAGGTGTCCGGGCGCGCGCTCGGAGCGCCGGGCCGAGCCGTCGGCCATGACCAGCACGGCGGCGTCGTCGAGGTCGGACGCGTGAACCTCGTGCACGTACGAGCGCGAGCCCGTCCAGCCTGCTTCGTCGAGCAGCCACGCACCGATGGTGTGGGTCAGCCCGAGCCCGCCGTCGGGGCCGCCTGCGGTCACGTCGATCCCGTGCGGCGACAGCGAGCCACCGGCTCGCTCGTCCGCCGGAGCCGGCGGTGCGTCGGACCCGACCACGAGCACGCGGGCCGGGGCGTCGTCGACGAGCCTACGGACGGCCGCGAGCGCCTCGACCCGCACCGCGTCCATCTCGCTGACGTCACCGACCAGAGCACCTGCGGCGACCAGGGGTGAGCAGGGGCAGAACACGACGCTGGGCACGGGGCGAGCGTAGGCGGTGCGCGCTCGACCCGCCGGACGAGCGCCCCCGTGGCACCATGACCTGGTGCCCGCCTACCTGCCCGACGAGGACGCGTGGCGGTACGACCTGCCGCCGGTGTCTCCCGGGTGGCGGTGGATGGCTCTCCTGGCACCACTGGTGGCGCTCGCCGTGGCTGCGGCCGCCACGTTCTCCCTGCTGCACTCCCTCGAGGAGGACGAGCGCGGCTACCTCGACGACCCCGAGGTGACCGGCGTCGTCACCATCGCCTGCGCGATCATGACGTCGACCGTGGACGGACTCCGGGTCGGTGGGCCGCCGCGACGACAGGCCGCCGTGCTGGCCGACCAGAACCTCGCGGTCGAGCGGATGATCGACACGGTGCGCCGGATCGACGCCGCAGACCGTCGGTCCGACCGCCCACTGGACGCGTGGCTCGAGGACTGGGACAGCCTCCTGCGTGCACGTGACCGCTACGCCCGTCAGGTGAGCACCGGCTTCGACGCGACCTTCCGCGTGCCCACCGGACCCGACGACCGTCCGGTCGTCGAGCGGATGGACCGCGCCGCCGAGGGCACCTGCCGCGTGCCCGACGTGCTGGTCGACCCGTTCTCCGCCGGAGACCAGGACGTCTGATGCCGCAGCGCTCGAGCGTGCCCGCGCCTAGGCCTGAGCGGCCTTGGCCTCGGCCTTCTTGGCCTTCTTGAACTGCCGGACCTTCTGCAGCGAGTCGGCGTCCACGACGTCGGCGACCGAGCGGTAGCCCTTCTTGGCGTAGTCGCCCGAGGCCTTCGTCCAGCCCCGCGGCTTCACGTCGAGCTGCTTGGCCAGCAGGGCGGTGAAGATCTTCGCCTTCTGCTCGCCGTAGCCCGGGAGCGCGGTGAGCCGCTTCATGAGCACCGGCGCGCTGCCGACGTCGGACCAGATGCGCGAGGCGTCGCCGTCGTACTCGTCGACCACGACCTTGGCGAGCGCCTGCACGCGCCCGGCCATGGACCGGCCGTAGCGGTGGATCGCCGGCGGGGTGGCGCAAAGGTCGGCGAAGGCGTCGGGCTCGGCGTCGGCGATGGCGGCGGGGTCGAGCGTGCCGAAGCGCTCGAGGATCTTGGCCGGCCCGCGGAACGCGTGCTCCATCGGGTACTGCTGGTCGAGCAGCATCCCTACGAGCAGCGCGAACGGGTCGTCGCTGAGCACGCGGTCGGCTGCGGGGTCCTGCGCGATCGTCACCATGCACCCATCATCCCAGGTCGAGCGGACCGCGACGGGGCGTGGCGGGTCAGACCGGCTCGGTGAGGGCGAGGAGCATCCGGGGCAGGGTCGTGCGCAGCGTGTCGATGTCGACCGGACGGTCGTCGACGAGCGAGCTCAGCACCATGGCGTCCCACATGCCCATGAGGATCACGCTGACGTCCTTGACGTCGAGGGTGAGGCGCAGTCCCACCGCGTCGAGCGCGACGGTGAGGACGTCGGAGATGCCGTCGATGACCTCGTGCCACCAGCCGACGAACACGTCGCCGCCGACGTCGCCGCGCAGTCCGCGCGTCTGCAGCTCGAGATGGAGCAGGAACATGTCGAGGTCCGGCGGCTGCAGCAGCACGAAGCGCTCGAGGATCGCGCCGGCGGCTTCCTCCGGCTGCAGTCCCGCGAGCGTGGAAGGGTCGGCCGCCTCCTTCAGGGTCCGGAGGATGGCCTCCTTCTCGCGCATGACCAGGGCGACGACGAGATCGTCCTTCGAGTCGAAGTTGGAGTAGAACGCGCCGCGGGTGTAGCCGGCCTCCTCGCACAGCCGCTCCACCGAGACGCCCTGCAGACCCTCGCGGACCAGGAGCGTGCGCGCGGCGTCGAGCAGACGCTCACGCGTGGCGGCGCGGCGGCGCGACACGGGATCCGGGCTCGAGGCAGACGTGGTGGACACGACACTCAGGATACATTGCTGTATCGGATACAGAAACGTATCGTTGCTCTCATGTCCACGTACCTCTACGAGCTGGGGCGCCGCTCGTTCGTCCACCACACGCGCGTCCTGCTCGCGTGGATCCTCGTGGTGATGATCGGCGCCGGCGCCGCCCTCACCCTCGGCGACGGCACGCGCGACGAGTTCGACATCCCCGGCTCGGAGGCCAACGACGCCTTCGCCGACCTCGGCCGCACCTTCCCCGAGCTGGCCGGCCTGTCCGCCTACGTCGTGGTCGTGGCGCCCGACGGCACCTCCATCGACTCCGAGCGGTCACGTGCCCTCGTGGAGCGGACCGTCTCCGACCTCGAGCGCGTGGACGGCGTCACCGACGTGACCTCGCCGTACGACGAGATGGCCCGCGACGCCTCGATCTCCAAGGACGACCGCGCGGCCCAGGTGCAGGTCCAGCTCTCCGGCGGCTTCGAGAACGTGACCGAGAAGCTGAAGACCGACCTGCAGGACACCGGCTCGAGCCTGGAGGACTCCGGCTACACGGTGGCCTTCGGCGGTGACGCCTTCTCCAACACCGGGCCCAAGCTCTCGATCATCGAGATCATCGGCGTCGTCGTCGCGCTCTTCGTGCTCTACCGGATGTTCCGGTCGTGGCGTGCGGCGTTCCTGCCGATCATCACCGCCCTCGTGGGCGTGATCGTGTCGATGGAGCTCATCTGGACGGCCACGGGCTTCCTGTCGGTCTCGTCGACCGCTCCCCTCCTGGCGCTCATGATCGGGCTCGCCGTCGGCATCGACTACGCCCTGTTCATCCTGTCGCGGCACCGCGAGCTGATGAGCGAGGGCGTGCCCGCGGAGGAGGCGGCCGCCCGGTCCGTCGCCACCGCCGGCTCCGCCGTGGTCTTCGCCGGCGTGACCGTCATGATCGCGCTCGTGGGCCTCGCCGTGGCACGCATCCCCTTCCTCACCGTCATGGGCATCGGCGGGGCGCTGGCCGTGGCCGTCGCGGTCGCCGTGGCGCTCACCCTGCTCCCCGCGCTGCTCGGCCGCGCCGGCGACCGCCTCAAGGCGAAGGAGGGCGAGCGTCCCCCGGGCGGGTTCTCCCGACGCTGGGTCCTGCTGACCACCAAGTTCCCGGCCGTGGCCATGGTGCTCGTGGTCGGCATCCTCGCCATCGCCACCCTGCCCGTGAAGGACCTGCAGCTGGCCCTGCCCGACAACGGCACCGAGCCGGTCGGCACGCCGCAGCGCGACTCCTACGACCTGGTCGACGAGTACTTCGGGCCGGGGTACAACGGGCCGCTGCTCGTGACCCTCGACGTCATCACCTCGCGCGACCCGCTCGGCGTCGTGGCCGACGTCGAGAAGGACCTGCGCGCCACGCCGGGCGTCGAGCAGATCGGCCTGGCCACGCCCAACCGGACCGCCGACACCGCCGTGGTGCAGGTGATCCCGTCGACCGGACCGGCCGACGCCGCCACGGCGGACCTCGTGGACCGCATCCGTGCGGAGGCGCCGCGCTGGGAGAAGGAGCACGGCGTCGACGTCGCCGTCACCGGTCTGACCGCCGTCGGCATCGACGTCTCCGAGCGCCTGCAGGGTGCGCTGCTGCCCTTCGGCGTCCTCGTGGTGGGTCTGTCGGTGCTGCTCCTCATGGTGGTGTTCCGCTCGGTCCTCGTGCCGGTCAAGGCGACCTTGGGCTTCATCCTGTCCACCGGTGCAGCGTTCGGGGCCGTGGTCGCGGTGTTCCAGTGGGGCTGGTTCGCCGACCTGGTGCACCTCGACCAGACCGGTCCGCTCATCTCCTTCCTGCCGATCCTGCTGATGGCGGTGCTGTTCGGCCTGTCCATGGACTACGAGGTCTTCCTCATGTCGCGCATGAAGGAGGAGTACGTGCGCACCGGCGACGCCGACCGCGCGATCATCGACGGCTTCGTGGGCAGCTCACGTGTGGTCACGGCCGCGGCGGTGATCATGCTGGCCGTGTTCGCCGCCTTCGTGCCCGAGGGCGACGTGAACATCAAGCCGATCGCTTTCGCGCTGGCCATCGGTGTGTTCGCCGACGCCTTCCTCGTGCGCATGCTCTTCGCCCCGGCGGTCATGCGCTACGCCGGCGACCGGGCGTGGTGGATGCCTGCGCGGCTCGCGAAGGTCCTCCCCCACGTCGACGTCGAGGGCGAGGCCCTGCACCGCAGGGTCGAGCTGGAGTCGTGGCCGCGCCGCGACTCCACCGCGGCCGTCTCCGCTGCCGGACTGACGCTGCAGACGCCGGAGGGCTTCGTCTACAACGACGTCACCCTCGAGGTGCCGGCCGGCGACTGGCTGGTCGTGCACGGCCCCAGCGGCAGCGGCAAGACCGCCCTCCTGCTCACGATCGCGGGCCGCATGGCCTTCGACGAGGGCCGGCTGCGCGTCGCCGGGCACCTGCTCCCGCAGGAGTCGCCGGCCGTCCGCGAGGCCGTGGCCCTCGCCGAGTTCCGCGACGTGAACGACCTCGACCCCAACCTGACCGTGGACCAGCACATCGCCGAGCGGCTCTCCATCCGCACGTTCGGGCTGTGGGTCTCGCGGTCGAAGGTGACACCCGTGCGGAACTCGATGAACCGCGCGCTGGAGGCGGCCCACGACGAGGCGGGCCTGCCCTTCCAGGAGGTGGCCGGCACGAGGCTGGTGTCCGAGCTGACCCGCCTGGAGCGCAAGACGCTCGGGGTCGTGCTGGCGCTGCTGGCCGACCCGCAGGTCGTGGTCGTCGACGACGCCGACGACCTGCGCGCCACCGAGCACATCGACCTGCTGTGGTCGACGCTCGCCCATCTTCTGGAGCACCGGTCGACGGCGCTCGTCGCGGGCGTCCAGGCCGCATCGTCCGCCCCGGCCCAGAACACCTCGACACCCTCCCCCCGGCTCCACCTGCTGGAGCTCGACACCCGTCGCACCCTCGATGAGCTGATGATCTGATGTTCCCCTCCCCGTCCCTGCCCTGGTTCGAGCTTGCGCGGTTCCGCCGCAGCCGGATCACCCGTGCCGCCGTGCTCGCGGTGGCGATCGTGCCGCTCTTCTACGGCGCCCTCTACATCTGGGCGAACCTGGACCCCACCGGGCGGCTCGACAACGTCCAGGCCGCCGTCGTCAACGAGGACGAGATGATCGAGGTGGCCGGTCAGGACGGTGAGAAGCAGCCCGTCGCCGTCGGCCGCGAGCTGGCCGCGAACCTCATCGGTGACGACTCGAGGAACAACTACGACTGGCTGCTCACCGACGCGGCCGACGCCCGGGCCGGGCTGGCGGACGGCACGTACAAGGCCGTGCTGACCATCCCGAAGGACCTGTCGAAGGCGGCCACCTCCACGAGCGGGGACCCGTCCGCGGCGGTGCAGGGTCGGCTCGACCTCAAGACCAACGACGCCGTGAACTTCGTCAACGGCCAGATCGCCGACCGCATCCTCGACGCCGCCAAGTCGTCGCTCAACGCCCAGGTGACCGAGACGTACCTCGGCAACCTCTACCTCGGGTTCACCGACATCAAGGCGTCCCTGGAGGAGGCCGCCGACGGCGCCGGGCAGCTGGCCGACGGCGCCGGAGAGCTGACCGACGGCGCGAACCAGCTGAGCGACGGCACGGCACAGCTGGCCGACGGGGCCACGACGCTGGCGGACGGCACGCGTCGGCTCGCCACCGGGGCGAACCAGCTGGACGACGGCGTCGGACAGCTGGCGGGCGGTCTCGGAGAGCTCGAGGACCGCACGGCTCCCCTGCCCGGCCAGACCGAACGGCTCGCCGACGGTGCCGAGCAGGTGGCCACCGGCGTCGCCGGGTTCGACCGGATCGTGCAGCAGGTGGCGGGTGCCATCTCCGGCAGCACCGACGAGATCGACCAGCGCCTCGGGACGCTGGAGCAGAGCCTGCGCGACGCGGCCACCACGTGCCGCGAGAGCGGTGCACCCGCCGCGCAGTGCTCGGACCTCGACGCCGCGGCCGACTCCGCCGCCACGGCGCGCACCCAGCTCGACGGACTCGTCGGGCAGGCAGGGACGATCGGGGAGCAGTCGGCGGCACTGAGCCGGGGCGCTCGCCAGGTGGCCGACGGCAACCGCGAGCTCGCCGACAACGTTCCTGCCCTCGTCGGGGCGATCGGTGACGCCGCCGACGGCGCCGACCGACTTCGCTCCGGCACCTCCCAGCTGGCCGACGGCGCCGACGATGCCGCCACCGGTGCCGATCGCCTGGCCGACGGAGCCGGCCAGCTCACCGACGGGGCCAACCAGCTGGCCGACGGCGCGGGCGCGCTGCGCGACGGTGCACTGGAGCTGCAGTCGGGGCTCAGCGACGGCAGCGAGCAGGTCCCGGACTACACCGAGGACGAGCGCGACCAGCTGGCCAAGACCGCGGCCACGCCGGTGACCGACGCCGCCGACCGTCTGAACAAGGTCTCGTCCTACGGCGAGGGACTCGCGCCCTACTTCATGGCCCTGGCGCTGTGGGTCGGTGCGATGTCGATCTACCTGCTCCTGCGGCCGCTCTCGGCGCGTGCCGTCGCCTCGGCCGCCGGCAGCGTGCGCACGGCCCTGGCCGGGTTCGTCCCCGGTGCCGCGCTGTCGCTCGTGCAGGCCGTGCTGCTGGTGGGCGTGCTGCTCGGGGTCGTCGGCGTCGGGGCCTCGCAGCCGTGGCTCCTGCTCGGTCTCGCCGTGCTCACCGGTCTGGTCTTCACGGCCATCAACCAGACGTTCATCGCCTGGTTCGGCGGGGCTGGACGATTCCTCGCGATCGTCTTCGTCTGCCTGCAGCTCACGGCCGCGGGCGGCACGTACCCGATCGAGACCTCACCGTCGTTCTTCGGGTTCCTGCACTCCTTGCTCCCGATGACCTATGCGGTCCACGGGTTCCGGGCGGCCACCGCCGGTGGGACGCAGGGCGTCGCCTTCGACGCGTTCGTCCTCGTGGTCTTCGCACTGCTGGCCCTGGGTGCCACGGCGCTGGCCGCGAGGCGGCGGCAGCGGGTCTCGATCACCAGGCTGCACCCGACGCTCCAGGTCTGATCGGTCCGCGAGGCACGGTCTTCTCAGCCGCGCACGGGTTGCTACCCGTGCGCGGCTGAGGTCTTCGTGCGCCGTGGGAGATTCCCAGGTCGACCTGGGAATCTCGGTGCGGGAGCGCCGGGAGGGTTCAGCGGGCGCAGGCGGGCGCGTCGACGACCGGAAGCGGGGCGGGGACGCCCACCGCGGGCATGCCGAGGGAGACGGCGGGGCGCACCTCGGTGCGACCCTGACGGGCCTCCCAGGCGTCACCCGCACGCGTGCGCCGGTACGACACCGGCTCGGCGTCGCTGACGAGGTGGTGCGGGGCGGCGTGCGTGACCGTGACCTCCACCAGGTCGCCCGGGCGCACGGCGTGGTCGCCCGGCACGAAGTGCACGAGGCGGTTGTCGCGCGCGCGGCCGGTGAGGCGCTTGGTCTCGTGGTCCTTGCGGCCGCCGGCGGCGCTGTGGTCGGAGACGAGCAGCTCGACGGTCCGACCCTCGAGCCGCTGGTTCTCCGCCCACGACGTCTCCTCGACGAGGGCCGCCAGGCGCATGTACCGCTCCTGCACGACCTCCTTCGGCAGCTGGTCGGGCAGCATCGCCGCGGGCGTGCCGGGGCGCTGGGAGTACTGGAACGTGAAGGCGCTGGAGAACCGAGCCTGACGGACGACGTCGAGCGTGTGCTGGAAGTCGTCCTCCGTCTCGCCGGGGAAGCCGACGATGATGTCGGTCGTGATCGCGGCCTCGGGCATCGCCTCACGGACCCGGTCGAGGATGCCGAGGTACTTCTCCTGGCGGTAGGAGCGACGCATCGCCTTGAGGACGCGGTCCGAGCCGGACTGCAGCGGCATGTGCAGCTGCGGCATCACGTTGGGCGTCTCGGCCATGGCGGCGATGACGTCGTCGGTGAAGTCCTTCGGGTGCGGGCTGGTGAAGCGCACGCGCTCGAGGCCCTCGATCTCGCCGCACGCGCGCAGCAGCTTGGCGAAGGCCTGGCGGTCGCCGAACTCGACGCCGTAGGCGTTCACGTTCTGGCCCAGCAGCGTCACCTCGACGACACCGTCGTCGACCAGCGCCTGCACCTCGGCGAGGATGTCGCCGGGCCGACGGTCCTTCTCCTTGCCGCGCAGGGCGGGGACGATGCAGAACGTGCACGTGTTGTTGCACCCGACGCTGATCGAGACCCAGGCGGCGAACACGGAGTCCCGCTTGGTCGGCAGCGTGGACGGGAAGACCTCGAGCGACTCGAGGATCTCGACCTGGGACTCCTCCTGCACGCGTGCGCGCTCGAGCAGCACCGGGAGCGACCCGATGTTGTGGGTGCCGAACACGACGTCGACCCACGGCGCCTTGTCGGTGATGGTGGTGCGGTCCTTCTGCGCCAGGCAGCCTCCGACCGCCACCTGCATGCCGGGGTTCTTGGCCTTGAGGCTCGCGGCGTGCCCGAGGTTGCCGTAGAGCTTGTTGTCGGCGTTCTCGCGCACGGCGCAGGTGTTGAAGACCAGGAGGTCCGGGATGCCCGCTCCGTCACCGGCCTTCTCGTAGCCCGCCGTCTCCAGCAGGCCCGACAGCCGCTCGCTGTCGTGCACGTTCATCTGGCACCCGTAGGTGCGCACCTCGTAGGTCTTCGCCCCTGGCGACGTCGCTGCAGTCATGACCGCACGAGTCTACGCGGCGGGCACCGCGCCTCGTCCCGCACCGAGCCGTCCCGTGCGTTCGGCGGAACGACCGGCGCATCTGCGGCACCATGGCGCCATGGGTCGTCTCAAGCGTCTGCTGCTCGTCGCTGCAGCACTGGCCGTCGCCGGATTCGTCGTGGTGGCGGTCGGGCAGAGCTCGTCCGACGCCGACGAGGCCGAGCCGTTCGGCTGGTACGCCTACCCGCCCTCCGGCACCGAGACGACGAACGACGAGGCGTCGGCCGCCTACTCCTCGAGACTGCAGACCACCGTCGACGACGAGCCACGCCTCGGTGCCGTCACCCTGGTCGGGTTCGGCCTCGTCGGCCTCTCGTTCCTCATGACCGCCGGCATCGTCGGCACGTGGGCCGCCCGGAAGCCTGAGTAGTCGTCCGCGGTTTCAAACCCGCGGCCTGGTCGATGCCGTGAGAGCACCCCACCGAACCAGCCCATCAGCCGGGGCCGCCGTCAGGCTGCAGGGGCAGTGATCTCCAGGGCGATGCCGTCGGGGTCGCGGAACTCCAGGATCAGCTGGCCGCCGAGGTCCTTGACGTCCTCGTGATCGATGCCGAGGTCGTCGAGCACCGCGACGGCGTCGTCGAGGGCGGCGCGGTCCGCGACGGCGAAGCTGAGGTGGTCGAGGCCGGTGCGGTCCTCGTCGAAGGAGTCGTGCCCCGGAGCCACGGGACGCAGGCCGAGGAGACCGCCGGGGAACTGGTAGATCACGCCGCCGAAGAGGAACGCCAGCTGCTCGCGGGTCTGCTCGTCCGGGTTCTCCGGGAGCTCGAACGCCACGTCGAAGCCGAAGACGGAGTCGTAGAAGCGGCGCGAGGCGTCGATGTCGCGGACGGTCAGGCGGACGTGGGCGTAGTCGGTGGCGGCGATCGGCACGGGGTCTCCTCGGGTGCGGTGGGGTGTGCCTCCACGCTCACACGTCCCCTGCTCCCCCGCAGGCCGAGTCGACCCGCTCAGAGGTCGGCGAGGAGCTGACGCATCCGGTCGATCTCGGCGGTCTGGTCGGCCGCGATGCTCGTGGCCAGCTCGTTGACCTGCAGGTCCGCACCCTGACGGACGACGTCGCCGACCATCTCGATGGCGCCCTGGTGGTGCATGACCATCAGCTCGAGGAACTGGCGGTCGAACTGCGCACCCTTCGCCCTCGCGAGAGCGGCCATCTGTGCCTCGCTGGCCATGCCGGCCATCTCGTGCACGTCGCCGCCGTGCGACCCGTGCCCACCGTGGCGGCCCATCGGGATGTTGCCGCCCTCGATCTGCTCCTTCGTGGGCGCGTCGAGACCCTGGTCGGTCAGCCAGCCCGCCATGTAGACGATCTCGGGACGCTGGGCGCCGTCGATGCGGTCCGCCATCGTGCGCACCGCCTTGCTGCCCCCGGCCTTCGGGGCGAGCTGCGCCATCTCGAGCGCCTGGGCGTGGTGCGGGATCATCATCTGCACGAACTCGATGTCGGCGTCGTTGGCCCGCGCCCGCTCGATCTCCGGGGCCTCGTCGAGCTCCTCGGAGTCCTCCCCCGGCATGCCGGGCTGGATGATCGTGCCGTCGACCTTGCGCGACGGATCGTCCCCGGAGCACCCGGTGGCGAGCACGGCAACGGCCACGAGCACGGCGGCTGCTCCGCGGCCGAACGTGGGACTCCGACGACGCATACGTGGTTCCTTCCCCCGAAGTGTCGCCGTCACGGGAACGTCACGAACGAGTCCGCGCGTCGCCCTTGTCGTCATGACGGCTTTCAGCGAGGATAGCCACACTTCGGGGGAAGGACACACCTATGCGTATCTCGCGCAGACGGGCCACCACGGCCCTGCTCGGAGCCGCCGCCACCGGCGCGCTCACCGCGGCACTGCTCTCACCCATGGCCGCCACGGCCGAGGTGCAGGCCCGCGACACCACGTCCGACGAGTGCGACGGCGAAGTCGTGCTGTCGGAGGCGGACCGCCTGGCAGGCAACTGCCTCCCGGGCAACGACACCGCTCGGATGAACGCCAGCGGCGCCGACCTGGCACCCGGCGAGGAGGCGAACAGCAAGAACGTCGAGCGCATCGCCACCATCGCCAAGCAGGGCGCGTTCGCCACCGAGGACGCCCTCAACAGCGACCTCGCGTTCCAGGGCAAGTACGCCTTCGCCGGCAACTACAACGGCTTCATGGTCTACGACATCTCGAAGCCCGCGAGGCCGAAGGTCGTCACGCAGGTCGTGTGCGCGGGCTCGCAGAACGACATCTCCGTGTACGACGACGTGCTGATCCTCAGCACCGACTCCTCGCGCAGCGACGCCTCGTGCCAGAGCACGGCGCAGTCGGCCACCATCAAGGACTCGTGGGAGGGCGTCAAGGTCTTCGACATCTCCGACCCGCGCAAGCCGAAGTACGTGTCGGCCGTCGAGACACCGTGCGGCTCGCACACCCACACCCTGGCTCCCGGCAACGGCAAGCCGGGCAAGGGCAAGGGCGGCAAGCCGGGCAAGGGCTCGAAGAACGACCTGTACGTCTACGTCTCGTCGTACGCGCCCGATGCCGCGTTCCCCGACTGCCAGCCTCCGCTGGACTCCATCAGCATCGTCAAGGTGCCGCTGAAGAAGCCGTCGGCCGCGACGATGATCGCCCAGCCCGTGCTGTTCCCCGACGGAGGCAACCCGGCCGGCGGCTACTCGCGAGAGACCAGCGGCTGCCACGACCTCACGGCCTACCCGAGCAAGGACATCATGGCCGGCGCCTGCATGGGCGACGGCATCCTGCTCGACATCGGTGACCGTGAGAAGCCGAAGGTCACCGAGAACGTGCGCGACACCGAGAACTTCGCGTTCTGGCACTCCGCCACGTTCAACAACGACGGCACCAAGGTCGTCTTCACCGACGAGCTCGGCGGCGGCGGCGCGCCCACCTGCAACCCGACCGTGGGCGACACCAAGGGCGCGAACGGGATCTACGACATCACCCGCAAGGGCGACCTGGAGTTCAAGAGCTACTACAAGATCCCCCGCACCCAGGCGAACACCGAGAACTGCGTGGCCCACAACGGCTCGCTGGTCCCGGTGAAGGGCAAGGACATCATGGTCCAGGCCTGGTACCAGGGCGGCTGGTCGATGTTCGACTTCACCGACTCGGCCAACCCCAAGGAGATCGCCTGGCACGACCGCGGCCCCAACGACGCACAGCGTCTCGTGGTCGGCGGCCCCTGGTCGACGTACTACTACAACGGCTACGTCTACTCCAACGAGATCCAGCGCGGCTTCGACGTGTTCAAGGTCGACGACCGTCGGATCAAGGGTGCGGAGCGGATGCGCTTCGACGAGCTGAACCCGCAGAGCCAGCCGCGGTACCGCGAGTAGGGCTCGATCGCACGACCGCGAGCCGGCACTCCCACCCTCGCGGCCCCGAGACGTCGGCCGTCGATGCAGCTCCCTGCGTCGGCGGCCGACGTGTGTTCCCGTGCGTCTTCCGGCGGTGTGTCCACGGCGTTGCCGCGTCCCCGGCGCAGGTGACGATTCGGTTGCGGACTTGCAAGGACGACCAAGGACGCCGATAGGTTGTCCCGCATGGCTGACACACCCATGGTGGCCATGCAGGGGGTCCAGAAGCACTTCGGCTCCTTGCATGTGCTGCAGGACATCGAGCTCGACGTCGCCCAGGGCGAGGTCGTCGTCGTGATCGGGCCGTCGGGCTCGGGCAAGTCGACGCTGTGCCGCACGATCAACCGGCTCGAGACGATCGACGAGGGCCAGATCCACGTGGACGGCCAGCCGCTCCCCGCCGAGGGCAAGGCCCTCGCGCAGCTGCGCGCCGACGTCGGCATGGTCTTCCAGTCGTTCAACCTCTTCGCGCACAAGACCGTGCTCGAGAACGTGACGCTCGGCCCCATCAAGGTCCGTGGCCAGGCCAAGGTCGACGCCGAGAAGCGTGCCATGGAGCTGCTCGAGCGGGTCGGTGTCGAGTCGCAGGCCAGCAAGCTCCCCGCCCAGCTCTCCGGTGGCCAGCAGCAGCGGGTGGCCATCGCCCGCTCGCTCGCGATGGAGCCCAAGGTCATGCTCTTCGACGAGCCGACGTCGGCGCTCGACCCGGAGATGATCAAGGAGGTCCTCGACACCATGATCGACCTCGCCAAGGGCGGCATGACGATGATCGTCGTCACCCACGAGATGGGCTTCGCTCGCACCGCCGCCGACCGCGTCGTGTTCATGGCCGACGGACGCATCGTCGAGCAGAACACCCCCCACGAGTTCTTCAGCGCTCCGTCGTCGGACCGCGCGAAGGACTTCCTGGGCAAGATCCTCAACCACTGATCCACCTGTTCGAACCCAACCAACCGATCGAGGGGAAGCTCCCATGAAGGTGCGCAGCATGAAGCTCGCGGCAGTCGCCGCAGCGGTCGTCCTGGCCGCCTCGGCCTGCGGCAACGCAGGCGAGGACGACGGCACGGCGGCGTCCGGCAACGAGTACGAGGTCGTCGACAGCCCCGACTTCGAGGCGGGCTCGCGCATGGCCGAGCTGGCAGAGGCGGGCAGCGTCAAGATCGGCGTCAAGTACGACCAGCCCGGCGTCGGCTTCAAGGCCGCCGGCTCCGAGGCGCCCACCGGCATCGACCCCGAGCTCGGCAAGATCATCGCCGGCCAGCTGGGCATCGAGCCCGACAAGATCGAGTGGGTCGAGGCGATCTCCGACAACCGCGAGCCGTTCCTGCAGAACGGCACGGTCGACTTCGTCATCGCGTCGTACTCGATCACCGACGACCGTCGCAAGGTCGTCGGCCAGGCCGGTCCGTACTACGTCACCGGCCAGAGCCTGCTCGTCGCCGCCGACGACGACTCCATCAACGGTCCGGACGACCTCGAGGGCAAGAAGGTCTGCTCGGTCACCGGCTCCACGTCGATCAAGACGGTCGAGGAGGAGTACGGCGCGACTCCGGCCGGCTTCGACACGTACTCCGAGTGCGTCGACCAGCTGAAGAACGGCTCCGTCGACGCCGTCACCACCGACGGCGCGATCCTGCTCGGCTACGCCGCGCAGGCGCCCGACGAGCTCAAGGTCGTCGGTGAGCCCTTCTCCGAGGAGCGCTACGGCGTCGGCTACAGCAAGGACGCCCCCGAGCTGTGCCAGTTCCTCAACGACACGATCGAGAAGGCGTACGACGACGGCGACTTCGAGAAGGCCTTCGACGCGACGCTCGGCAAGTCGGGCAACGACGTGCCCGAGAAGCCGATGCTCGACGCCTGCGCCTGATCCGACCGACCGACCGGTCGCCGGGCCTCATCGCCCGGCGACCGGCCGACCATCCTGCGACTGTCGCTCGACGACGGAGGTGACGTGGAAGCCCTCAGCGAGAACTTCGGCCTGGTGCTCTCCGGTTTCGGTGAGACCCTGAAGCTGCTCGTCGCGTCCGGCGCGCTCGCGCTGGTGGTCGGCACACTCGTGGCCGTCGCCCGCGTGTCGCCGGTGCCGGTGCTGCGCGGCGTCGGGATCGGCTACGTCACCATCTTCCGCAACACCCCGTTGCTGGTGCTGATCCTGCTCACCTACTACGGGCTGCCCGAGGTCGGCATCGACTTCGGCTTCTTCGTCATGATCACGCTCGCGATGGGCCTCTACACGGCGGCCTTCGTCACCGAGGCGATCCGCTCGGGCATCAACGGCATCGGGCTCGGCCAGGCCGAGGCCGCACGGTCGATCGGGATGCCCTTCTCCCTGACCATGACGCAGGTCGTGCTCCCCCAGGCGTTCCGGCTCACGGTTCCGCCGCTGGCGAGCGTGTTCATCGCCCTGACCAAGAACACCTCGCTCGCCGCGGTGTTCGGCATCGCCGAGGCCACCTTCCGCATGAAGGGGCTCAGCAACGACTACGCGAGCGAGCGCATCGTCATCTTCCTCGGGATCGCCCTCGGCTACATCGTCATCGTCGAGCTGATCTCCTTCGGCGCGTCCCGCTTCGAGAAGGCCTGGAGGGTCGCATGAGCCAGGCATCCGTCCTCTTCGACGTCCCCGGACCGAAGGCCGCCCGCCGCTACCGGCTGCTGGGCATCGCCACGGTCGTCGGCGTCGTCGCGCTCGCCGCGCTGGTCGTCTGGAAGCTCTACAGCGAGAACCAGCTCACCGCCCAGCAGTGGGAGCCGTTCGTCACCCCGCGGATCGTCGACGTCCTCGTCCAGGGCCTCATCGACACCCTGCGCGCCGCCGGCATCGCCATCGTCGGGGCTGTCGTGTTCGGCGTCCTGCTGGGGGTCGGCAAGCTGAGCGACAGCCGGCTCGTGCGGTGGCCGTCGTGGACCGTCGTGGAGTTCTTCCGCGCGGTGCCGCTGCTGCTGCTCATCATCTTCGTCTGGGGGCTCGCGTCGTACCCGAACGGGGTGCTGTTCCCCCTCGTGATCGGCCTGATCCTCTACAACGGATCGGTGCTCGCCGAGGTCTTCCGCGCCGGCATCAACGCCGTGCCGAAGGGACAGGCGGAGGCGGCCTATGCGCTCGGTCTGCGCAAGAGCGCGGTCACGCGCATCATCCTGCTGCCGCAGGCCGTGAAGATCATGTTCCCCTCGATCATCAGCCAGTGCATCGTCGTGCTGAAGGACACCAGCCTGGGGTACGCGATCCTCGCGCCGGGCCTCACCGTGGCAGGTCGCTCGGTCTGGAACACCTTCGACAACCGGCTGGCCACCGCCATCGTGCTCGCGGTCGTCTACATCGCGATGAACCTGCTGCTCACCTGGCTCGGTGGGTGGGTGCAGCGGCGCTACATCGGTCAGCGAAAGTCGTCCGACCAGGTCGGTGGCGTCGTGCAGGGCCAGCCCGACGGTGGTGCGGGCGGCACCGGCGCACCGGGTCCGGCCTGAGCCGGCTCAGCGCTTCTTGGGGGTGACCCAGAGGTGGATGGTGCCCTCGACCGTGACGGTGCCGTCCTTCAGCGCCGCCTTCACGCGGATCGGGACGTCGGGACCGTTGGCCCAGTCCTCGGGGCTGGACTCGGCGGTGCAGTAGAGGTCGCCGGCCGACTTCGCCAGGTACTTCACGTCCATGCCCTTGGGCAGCCAGCGGGAGTCGCTCGGACAGGTGGCCTCGGCGAGCAGGCCCATGGCCGCCTCGAGACCGTTGCAGGCCGCGATCGCGTGCACGGTGCCGATGTGGTTCTGCACGCTGCGCCGCTTCGGGATCGTGATCTCGGCGAAGTGCGGCCGCATCTCGCGCACGGCGAGGTGGATCGACGCGAAGTACGGCGCCTTCTGGCCGTAGAAGATGGAGAACAGTCGCTTTCCCTGCGGGAGGGCCGACATCTTCCGGTACACATCGAGGGTGCTGGGCATGCGCGTGAGTCTAGGACCCTGACAGCGACGCTGTCTGCGTCGGCGCGGGCGATGTGGCGAACGGCTCAGTAGGGTGAGCGACGTGAACCTGTCGATGACCTCGTACGCCATCTTGGGGCTGCTGGCCTTCGACGGGGAGTCCGAGACCAAGGGCCTCACGGGCTACGAGCTGAAGCAGCGCGCCGACCGGACGCTGCGGTTCTACTGGACGTCGCCGGCGATGAGCCAGATCTACACCGAGCTCGACAAGCTGCTCCAGGGCGACCTGGTGCACGCCGTGGAGCAGACCGAGGGACGACGCACCACGCGCCGCTTCAAGATCAGCGACGAGGGACGCACCCAGGTGGAACGGTGGCTCTCCGCACCCGTGGACGACCCGTTCCCGGTGCTCAAGCACCCGGTGGCTCTGCGTCTGCTGATGGGTCGGCTCACCTCGACCGAGCACGTGCAGGAGATGCTCGACGACTACCTCGAGCGGCTCGCCGTGCAGCGCAAGGAGCTGGAGGCCGTGCGCGAGATGCTCGGAGACGTCGAGGAGCTCCGCTACGCGGCCCGCGTCGCCGACTGGGGCATGTCGTACTACGACAGCGAGAAGGACATCGTCGAACGGATCCGACGCGACGTGGAGGAGCGCGGCTGATCCGCACTCCCCCACACCACACCCGTTGCTGCCACCAGCTCAGGTGGAGACGAGCGGCTCCACGTCGGCCTCGAGCTCCTCGCGGACCACGTCGAAGGCGACCTGGGGCGAGTAGCCCTTGCGCGCCAGCATGCCGGTGAGCCGACGGATCCGGGTGGTGTCGTCGAGGCCGCGCATGGAGCGCAGCTTCTTCTGGACCAGCCGGTGGGCCGCCTCACGCTCGGAGTCGGGATCGACGTCGGCCAGGACCTCCCGCGCGATCTCGTCGGCGATGCCCTTGCGCCGCAGCTCGAGCGCCAGCACCTTGGTGGCCAGGCCCTTGCTGCGTGAGCGCGACTCGACCCAGGCCCGCGCGAACGCGGCGTCGTCGATCAGACCGACCTCCTCGAACCGGTCGAGCAACCGCGTCGCGACGTCGTCGGGCACGTGCTTGCGCGCCAGCGCCTCGGCGAGCTCGGCCCGGCTGCGCGGCGAGTCCGTGAGCTTGTTGAGCAGGATGGTGCGAGCCACCGACTCGACGTCGGCATCGGGATCCTGCGCGGTGTCGCGCACCGGCTCGTCCGAGCCCACGGGCGGCTCCTGCCCTCGCGCCTGTCCCCCGGGCACGCTCAGAACTCCGTCGCGGGCAGGTCGATGTCGTCGTCGGCGGCGACCTCGTCGTCGATCGTGGCGCCGACTCCCAGGTGCTCCTTGACCCGCTTCTCGAGCTCCTCGGCGAGGTCGGGGTTGTCCTTGAGGAACTGGCGGGCGTTCTCCTTGCCCTGGCCCAGCTGGTCGCCCTCGTACGTGTACCAGGCGCCGGCCTTGCGGACCATGCCCGTCTCCACGCCGACGTCGATCAGGCTGCCCTCCCGGCTGATGCCCTGGCCGTACATGATGTCGAACTCGGCCTGCTTGAACGGCGGGGCGAGCTTGTTCTTGACGACCTTGACGCGTGTGCGGTTGCCGACCATGTCGGTGCCGTCCTTGAGCGTCTCGATGCGGCGCACGTCGAGCCGGACGGAGGCGTAGAACTTGAGCGCCTTGCCGCCGGTGGTGGTCTCGGGCGAGCCGAACATGACGCCGATCTTCTCGCGCAGCTGGTTGATGAAGATCGCCGTGGTGCCCGAGCCGTGGATGGCGCCCGTCATCTTGCGCAGGGCCTGGCTCATGAGGCGAGCCTGCAGACCGACGTGGCTGTCGCCCATCTCGCCGTCGATCTCGGCGCGGGGCACCAGGGCCGCCACGGAGTCGATGACGATGACGTCGATGGCGCCCGAGCGGATCAGCATGTCGGCGATCTCGAGGGCCTGCTCACCGGAGTCGGGCTGGGAGATGAGCAGCGCGTCGGTGTCGACACCCAGCTTGCGGGCGTAGTCGGGGTCGAGCGCGTGCTCGGCATCGATGAAGGCCGCCACCCCACCGGCCTTCTGGGCGTTGGCCACCGCGTGCAGCGCGACCGTGGTCTTGCCCGAGGACTCCGGACCGTAGATCTCGACGATGCGCCCGCGCGGCAGACCGCCGATGCCGAGCGCGATGTCGAGCGCCGTGGCCCCAGTGGGGATGACGTTGATCGGGACGCGGCCCCGCTCACCGAGGCGCATGACGGCGCCCTTGCCGTAGTTGCGGTCGATCTGGGCGATCGCGTTGTCGATCGCCTTCTCGCGCTGGTCGCTCGTGACGGCGGTGACGGGGGTCAGTGGTGCCTTGGAAGCCATGGGCTGGTCCGTTCTGCTCGGTGGGGGCCGGTCATCTGCGACGCTAGGGGCCGCCTCAGACATCTGGGGCCTCGTCGACCCCGCCTGTGGACAGCGACACACCTTCGCGTCAACCGTGTGGACAACGCTAGTACGAACACCTGTTCGATCGGATGCGACACGCCGTGTCGACCTCGTCGGTGCCGGCACGCTCACGACTCCCCCACGATCGGTGGATCCTCAACCGCAGAACGCCCGCTGTGGTTGAGGATCCACCGATGAGGCTCCAGATGTTGAGGATCCACCGATGGGGGAAGGGGCGGGCGGTCAGCGCTCGCTGGCAGGAAGCTCCAGGCGGGCGTGCACGGCACGCCACACGGTCTTGGGGTCGACCCCGGCGTCGAGCGCCTCGCTGGCCGTGCGACCACCCAGGTCGGACATGACCTGCGACTCCGCCCACGAGCGGGCGTACGCCGGGCCGAGGTGGATCCGCATCCGCTCCCAGAACTCGCTGTGCCTCATCGCGGCCAGCATGCCACGGGGCGCACAGCCGTCGGCGACGGCCTCGGGCGACCTCGGAGCCGCTCGGGCCGTCCGTCGACCTCAGCCGAGCGCGACGATCGCGTCGAGCAGACCGGGCTCGAGCGGCCGGTCCGCGTGCACGATGCGGTCGAGGCCGTCGGGGAACGGGGCCCGGTGCACCAGCTCGAGCCCGGCGAGCTCGCTGACCCGGCCGGAGGCGGGGTTCGACGACAGTGACCGCGCCACGACGGGCCAGTCCTCGCGCGTGCGGTGCGCGGCGCCCACACCCACGCTGGCCACCCACGTGCCGAGGCCGTGGCCCCACACCCGGGGCGAGAGGCGGAAGCCGAGGTTCCACCAGCCGTCGCGGGGCATGGCGCCTCCGGTGCCGACGACCTCGCCGGCCACCAGGACCGCCCACTCCCCCAGGCCGACGTCGCGCCAGTCGCGCTCCGCACGCTCCGCCAGCCCCACGCTCTGCGCGCGGTCCGTGAAGACGCCCGCGGGCAGGTGCCGCCAGGTGCCGGGGTCGGAGTAGACGGCGTGGACGGCGTCGACGTCGTCGAGGACGAGGGGTCGCAAGCCCCAGTTACTGGGATTCACCGGTACCCCCGCCTCGTCGTCGCTGGTCGTCCGTCCGTGACACCGCGGGACGGGCCGTGCCTCGGTCCTTCGCTGCCGTCGGCCAGCATGCCAGGACCGTGACGCCGATCGCCTGGCAGGCTCGACCCCCACGCGACGTGAGGCCCCAAGCCGTGGGTCCAGGGTCGCCGGGCCCACGGTGTGGGGCCGGCGGGTCAGGCCGCGGAGACCTCGACCTCGCCGGGGGCGATGGACGACACGCTCGCGAGGTCGGTGGCCTCCTCGATGGCCAGCAGCGTGCTGACGTCGAGGAGCACCTTGCTCAGTGGCACCTCCAGGGCGGCGGCGAGCGCAGCCAGCAGCTCCGAGCTGGGCTCCTTCTGGCCGCGCTCGACCTCGGAGATGTACCCGAGGGAGACCCGTGCCTTGGCGGAGACGTCGCGGAGGGTGAGCCCCTGGGCCATACGGCGGGCGCGCAGCACCTCACCGACCAGCTGCCTCATGGCCGTCATGGTCCACCTCCGTCCGCCGTGCTCCGTGAGAGATCAACGCATTCCTGCGAGGGTCAACGCGATGGGCTCGGGTGTGATTCCCGACTCTCTGGATCCAGCCTAGCGACCAGGTGCGACAGCGCCGCAGCGACCGTCGCCGCGCGGACCTCGTCGCGGTCGCCCGAAAGTGCGAGCGGCATCGACACCTCCCGCGACCCCGGTCCGACGATGCCGACGTGGACCGTCCCGGCGGGCTTGCCCTCGCTCGGACCCGGACCGGCCACGCCGGTGGTCGAGACGCCCCAGTCGGAGCCCAGCAGGTGGTGCACCGACGCGGCCATCGCGACGGCGACGTCGGGATCGACCGTGCCACGCGCGGCCACCAGGTCGGGGTCGACCCCCAGCACGTCCGTCTTGACCTGCGTGGCATAGGCGACGAGACCGCCGACGACCACGTCCGACGCCCCTGGCACGTCCACGAGGGCCGCGCACAGGAGCCCTCCCGTGAGCGACTCGGCGGTGGCGATCGTCTCGCCCCGCTCACGGAGCAGGCGCACGACCTCGACGGCGTCGGGGCCCGGTGTCACGACTCCGGGCTCACGACTCGGGGCTCGGGGCCGACGCCTTCGCGTCCCGCCGCAGCACGATCGCGTCGCGCACGTACTGCACCGCCGTGACGATCGTGATGGCCAGGGCGGCCGCCATGATCACGTGCGTCGCCCATCGCAGCACGTCGCTGGCGGTGTTGTCCCACAGCTCGAAGGGGAGCACGTAGCCGCCGATCGCGAGGGCCTGGAGCGTGGTCTTGATGCGCCCGCCCTGGCTCGCCGGCATCACGCCGTACTTCTTGACCACGAACCGCATGAGCGTGATGCCCCACTCGCGCACCAGCAGCACGATCGTGACCCACCACCAGAGCACGCCGATGATCGACAGGCCGACGAACGCCATGCCGGTGAGCGCCTTGTCGGCGATGGGGTCGGCGAGCTTGCCGAAGTTGGTGACGAGGTTGCGGCTTCGCGCGAGGTCACCGTCGATGCGATCGGTGATCATCAGCAGCGAGAAGGCCACGAACGCCCAGACCCGCGTCGAGACGTCGGACCCGTCCTGCGTGAGCAGCAACCAGCCGAAGAGCGGCACGCCGACGATCCGCAGGACCGTGAGGGCGTTCGCGATGTTCAGGTTGCTGGGAGCGTGCTCGGGCGTCGGATCGTGGCTGGCGTCGGCCGGCTGCATGCATGCCTCTCGGTGGCGGGGCGGACGTTTCAGTATGGAGCAGGGCTCCGGCGCCTGGCCACCTGGACCTCGGCCTCCTCGGCCGAGACGGTCGTGCCGAGGCCCAACGGGGCGGTGTAGATCTTCTGGCCGTCGGGGCTCACGACCTTGACCCGCGCGTCGAGCAGCCCCTCGCGCGGCTCGACGCGGATGTCGGCCATCTCGCTCCACAGCAGCCCGACCCAGCCGTCGCCGTCGCGCATCCTCACCCCGTGGGCGTCCGCCACGAACAACGGGGTACGCGCGTCGCGGACGCCTTGCAGCACCGCGAGGGAGAGCAGCGCGAGCACCGCGGCAGGCACCCACAGCAGCACGTCGTCCCGGTCCCAGGCCAGCCAGGCGAACCCGGCCGCGACCCCGAGCGCGGCCAGCCCCAGGAGCGCGAACAGGGCGATCCGTCGACGGATCTCGAACGGCTCGTCGGAGGCGGGCTCCCCGGATCCTGGCGCGTCGGCACGCTCGTCGACCATGGGCACGCTCAGCCGACGCTGATCGAGGCGAGGACGTCCTCGAGGTCGTCGGGCTTGATCAGCACGTCGCGGGCCTTGGAGCCCTCGCTCGCGCCCACGACGCCGCGGCTCTCCATGATGTCCATGAGCCGGCCGGCCTTGGCGAACCCGACGCGCAGCTTGCGCTGCAGCATCGACGTCGAGCCGAACTGCGTGGTGACCACGAGCTCGACCGCCTGGATGACCAGGTCCATGTCGTCGCCGATGTCGTCGTCGAGGTCGCGCTTGGCCTGCGCGGGTGCCGTGACGTCGTCGCGGTAGCTCGGCTGCAGCTGCTCCTTGCAGTGCTTGACCACCTCCGCGATCTCCGCCTCGGTGATCCAGGCGCCCTGCATGCGCATCGACTTGTTGGCACCCATGGGCAGGAACAGTCCGTCGCCCTGCCCGACGAGCTTCTCGGCGCCCGGCTGGTCGAGGATCACGCGGCTGTCGGCGAGGGAGCTGGTGGCGAAGGCCAGACGGCTGGGCACGTTGGCCTTGATGAGCCCGGTGACGACGTCGACGCTGGGTCGCTGGGTGGCGAGCACCAGGTGGATGCCGGCGGCGCGCGCGAGCTGCGTGATGCGCACGACCGAGTCCTCGACGTCGCGCGGGGCGACCATCATGAGGTCGGCGAGCTCGTCGACGACCACCAGGAGGTAGGGGTAGGGGGTGAGCACGCGCTCGCTGCCCGGGGGCACCTTCACGGAGCCGGCGCGCACCGCCTTGTTGAAGTCGTCGACGTGCCGGAAGCCGAAGTTGGCGAGGTCGTCGTAGCGCTGGTCCATCTCGCGCACGACCCACTGGAGCGCCTCGGCCGCCTTCTTGGGGTTCGTGATGATCGGCGTGATGAGGTGCGGGATGCCCTCGTAGGCCGTCAGCTCGACCCGCTTGGGGTCGACCATGATCATCCGCACCTCGTCGGGCGTCGAGCGCATCAGCAGCGACGCGATCATGGAGTTGACGAAGCTCGACTTGCCGGAGCCGGTGGCGCCGGCCACCAGCAGGTGGGGCATCTTGGCGAGGTTGGCGACCACGAACCCGCCCTCGACGTCCTTGCCGAGGCCGATGACCATCGGGTGGTGGTCGCCGCGGGCCTTGGCCGAGCGGAGCACGTCGCCGAGGGAGACCATCTCCTTGTCGACGTTCGGGATCTCGACGCCGATCGCGGACTTGCCGGGGATCGGGCTGAGGATGCGGACCTCGTTCGAGGCCACGGCGTAGGAGATGTTCTTGCTCAGCGCGGTGACCTTCTCGACCTTGACGGCCGGTCCGAGCTCGACCTCGTAGCGGGTGACCGTCGGTCCGCGGGTGTAGCCGGTGACCTGGGCGTCGATCTGGAACTGCTCGAGGACCTCGGTGAGCCGCTCGACGACCTCGTCGGAGGCCGCGGAGCGCGCCTTGTGCGGGCTGCCCTCGCGCAGGACCGTGGAGTCGGGCAGGGAGTAGACGACGTCACCCGAGAGTGCGAGCTGCTCGGCGCGTGCCGGCAGCGGCTCCATGGGCGGCAGCACGACGTCGGTGGTGTCCTCGGTCTCCGGCGCGGCGTCGACCTCCATCGCACTCGCAGCCGCGGCCGCGGCGTCGGCCTCGGCCTTCTCGGCCTTGCGGCGACGTCGGGCCGAGACCTGGCGGTCCTCGTCGGGACCGTCGACGAGCGGGTTCTCGTACGGCTCGTCGGCCACGGTGCGGGGGTGACGCTTGCGCGGGCTCGCCTCCGGCTCCGCCTCGGCGTCCTCGACGTGACGTCCGAGGGCACGATCGCGGGCCTCCTGCAGTCGCGTGGGCACGGCGTGCAGGGGCGTGGCGGTGACGACGAGCAGGCCGAACAGGACGACGAGCACGAGGATCGGGGCCACGACGTACTCGGTGCGCAGCAGGTCCATGGGGATGGCGGAGAACAGGAACCCGACCGCTCCCCCGGCGTCGCGGACCTCGACCATGTCCTCCGGGCGCGGCACGCCGTGGGCGAGGTGCACGAGGCCGAGCACGCCACCGCAGATGGCCGACCAGCCGATGACCTGACGGCCCACGGGGCCGTTGCGGTCGGGGTGGCGCAGCGTGCGCCAGGCGATGACGACGAACAGGATCGGCACGGCCCAGGCCAGCAGACCCACCGTGCCCGTGGTGGCGGCACGCACCGCGTCGGCCACCGGACCGGGGACCTGCCACCAGACGGCGGCGGCCACGACGATGGCGAGCGCGACGATGCCGAACCCGACGCCGTCACGGCGCTGCTCGGGCTCCAGCTCGGCCGCGGAGTGCCCGATGCTGCGCGCGACCGCGCCGACGGCTCCGGCGATGCCCAGCCAGACGGCTGCGCAGGCACGGGCGAGCCCGCCGAGCACCGCGGCCACGGGACCGGGTCCGGTGCGCCGCGGGGCAGGCTTGCGCGCCGCGGGCTTGCGCTTCGCGGTGCTGCGGGAGGCAGGCTTCTTGCGGGCCTGGCTGCCGGACGGCCGCTTGCGCGGCGGGGAAGACGTTCGGGTCGCCATGGCGAGAGCCTAAACCAGAAGTCGAGGGTCGGCGTGCACCCACGCCGTCGACCCGGCGGGGATTCCCGGCGTGTCAGAGGTAGGCGTCGCACCTGTCGAGACCGCCCTTCGGTGCGAGACCTACCTCTGACGGCGCGGATACGTGCGTCACCTACCTCTGACGGCCCGAGCACGGCCCGAGGACAGCCCGCTAGAGCGGCCCCGCTCGAGGCCGGGGCAGCGCAGCCGCAGGTCGTCGTGGAGACCGGAGGCAGCGCAGCCGCCGGACGACCGACCTCAGAGCGCTGCGACGCCGAGACCGAGGGCCTGGTGGAACCGAGCGAGCACGAGGTCGACGACCCGTCGGTCGGGCAGCCCGCCGTCGAGCACGGGTGCCGTCACCAGGTCGGCACCGCAGTGGCGCAGCATGTCGGCGTCGCGACCCGGGGTCAGCACGTAGGACGAGACCACCACCCGCTGGCCGTAGGCCCGCGCGATGTCGACGGCGTCGGTGAGCGGCGTGTCCTTCCCGCCGATGGAGCCGATGTGCACCGGCCCGCCCCACACGGCGCTGACCAGCCGCGCCATCCGGGAGTAGCCCGTGATCGCCGCGTCGTCATGGGCTCCGGAGACACCCAGGACGATCGTGTCGTCCTTGCGGGCCCCTGCCTCGATCAGTCGCTGCACGCACAGCTCGGCCAACGTCCAGTCCGGGCCGATCGGGTGCGCGACCACGAGGGACGGGTCGTGCCGGGAGGCGGCCGACAGCGCGCCCGCCACGGCGGTCCCTCCGGTCAGCGTCAGCGGCACCGCGACCCGCACGGGCGGCCACGCGTCGTCGAGGGCCATCAGGTCGACCGGGGTGTCGCGCACGTCGACCGACGGAGCGTCGCGTCGCACGGCGTTGACCAGGCCCTGGAGGGCCACCCGTTCGGCCGGATCGGCATGCCCGGATGAGCAGGCGAGCAACACCTCGTCGGACCTGCGTGACGTCACTGACCAACCCCCTCGTGCGGGGAGATCGGCGTACGGCCGGCACCGTCGTGCGTAACGACGCTGCCGGCCGCAACCGGTGTCCCACCACGGTTCGGCCCCGCGCCGAACTCTTGATGACGACGTTAGTCAGCGCGTGTTTCGGCACCACCGCCCACAGGTTTCACCTGCGTAACAGTCCGAAGGTCTTCGATCGGACCGGGTCGGACGGCTCAGGCCTCGAGCACGATGGGGATGATCATGGGCCGACGCCGCAGCTTCCGGCCGGCGAACGAGCCGAGCACACGGCGCACGACCTGCTGCAGCTGCTGCGTGTCGTGCGTGCCCTCGCGCAGCGCCTGCTCCACCGCGTCGACGATCTTGGGCGTGATCTCGTCGAAGACGGAGTCGTCCTCGGCGAGACCGCGCGCGTGCACCTCCGGGCCCGTGACGATCTTGCCGTTCGTGGAGTCGACCACCACGACGACGGAGATGAAGCCCTCGTCGCGCAGGATCCGACGGTCCTTGAGCTCGCTGTCGGTGATCTCGCCGACCGAGGAGCCGTCGACGTAGACGTAGCCGCACTCGACCGCGCCGACCACGGACGCGTGCCCGTCGACCAGGTCGACGACGTACCCGTCCTCGGCCAGCAGCACGTTCGGCACGCCCGTCTGCGTGGCCAGCGCGGCGTTGGCGTGTAGGTGGCGGATCTCCCCGTGCACCGGCAGCACGTTGGTGGGCTTGACGATGTTGTAGCAGTAGAGGAGCTCGCCGGCCGACGCGTGCCCGGACACGTGCACCAGGGCGTTGCCCTTGTGGACCACGCGCGCGCCGATCTTGGTGAGCCCGTCGATGACGCGGTAGACGGCGTTCTCGTTGCCCGGGATGAGCGAGGACGCCAGCAGGACCGTGTCGCCCGGCTCGAGGCTGACCTGGGGGTGGCTGCGGTTGGCGATGCGCGACAGGGCGGCCATGGGCTCGCCCTGGGAACCGGTGGACATCAGCACCATCTTCTCCGGCGGCGCGGCGTCGATCCGGTCGACGACGACCCCGTCGGGCACGTGCAGGTACCCCAGGTCGCGGGCGATCTGCATGTTGCGCACCATCGAGCGTCCGACGTAGGCGACCTTGCGGCCGTGCTTGGCGGCGGCGTCGAGGACCTGCTGCACCCGGTGCACGTGCGAGGCGAACGAGGCGACGATGACGCGCTGCGTGCTGGACGCGAACACCGCGTCGATCGCCGGGGTGATGTTGCGCTCGGCCACCGTGAACCCGGGCACGTCGGCGTTGGTGGAGTCGGTGAGGAAGAGGTCGACACCGGCCTCGCCGAGCCGCGCGAAGGCGCGCAGGTCGGTGATGCGGCCGTCGAGCGGCAGCTGGTCCATCTTGAAGTCGCCCGTGTGCAGCGCGACGCCCGCGGGCGTCTTGACCGCGACGGCGAGGGCGTCGGGGATCGAGTGGTTGACGGCCACGAACTCGAGCTCGAACGGCCCCAGGTGCAGCGTCTCGTTCTCGGCCACCACGTGCTGCGGCACGTCGCGCAGCCGGTGCTCGCGCAGCTTCGGCTCGACGAGGGCCAACGTCAGCCTCGAGCCGACCACGGGGATGTTCCCGCGCTCGCGCAGCAGGTACGGCACACCGCCGATGTGGTCCTCGTGGCCGTGGGTCAGCACGACGGCGACCACGTCGTCGAGCCGTTCCCGGATGGGGCCGAAGTCGGGCAGGATCAGGTCGACGCCCGGGTGGTGCTCCTCGGGGAACAGCACGCCGCAGTCGACGATCAGCAGCTTGCCGCCGAACTCGAAGACGGTCATGTTGCGACCGATCTCGCCGAGTCCGCCGAGCGGGGTGACGCGCAGGGTGTTCGAGCCCAGGGCCGGGGGCGGGCCCAGCTCCGTGTGCATGTGACTCAAGGAGTTCGTCCGTTCAGTCGATCAGGTCTGGTCGATCAGGTGGGAGGCAACGAGGGCGTCGCGCAGCATGGCGACCTCGTCCTCCGTGGCCTCGGGCAGGGGCGCGCGGGTCGTGCGGTTGTCGAGCACGCCCAGGATCTGCAGCACGGCCTTGGCCGTGATGACGCCCTGGGTGACGGTCATCATCGCCCGGTCGATGGGCAGGAGCTGCCGCTGGATGGCGCGAGCCTCGTCGAGGTCGCCGGCGTCGACCGCGGCGACCAGGTCGGCGAGACGACGGGGCGCGGCGTGGGAGACGACGCTGACGATGCCGCTGGCTCCGTACGCGAGCCAGCCGAGGTTCAGCGAGTCGTCGCCGGAGTAGATCGTGATGCCGGTCTCGCGCATGAGCCACGCACCGCGGTTGAAGTCGCCGACGGCGTCCTTGACCGACAGCACGAGCGGGTTCTTGCGCAGCTCGACGTAGGTCTCGGTCGCCAGCATGACTCCGCTGCGTCCGGGGATGTCGTAGAGCATCACCGGGACGTCCTCGCCGGCCTCGGCCACGGTGTTGACGTGCGCGACGATGCCCGACTGCGGCGGCTTGGAGTAGTAGGGCGTGACGACCAGCAGGCCGTGGGCGCCGGCCTTGCGGGCCTGCTGCGCCAGCTGCACGGAGTGACGGGTGTCGTTCGTGCCGACACCGGCCACCACGGTGGCACGGTCACCGACGGCCTCGACGACGGCGGCCAGCAGCTGTCCGTCCTCCTCGACCGTGGTGGTGGGCGACTCGCCGGTGGTGCCGCTGACGACGAGGCCGTCGTTGCCGTGGTCGACCAGGTGCTTCGCCACCTTCTGCGCCGCAGCGAGGTCGAGGTCGCCGTCGGGCGTGAACGGCGTGACCATGGCGGTCAGGACGCGCCCGAACGGCGCGGCGTCGCTGGCGAGCGGGGAGGTCATGGACCGAGGTTACCGCTCGACGCTGCGGCGTCCGGTCCGGCCCGCTGAGCACGCAGGAGGACGCGACCGGGTCGATCAGGTCGTCCAGGTGCCTCGTCGCGCGACGTCCACGTGCGGCACCGCGCGTGCGGGCCAGGCAAGGCGCGTCGCTACCGTCAGCCCATGACGACGTACGAGCTCGACCGTGCCATCGCCTCGACACCCGGCGACGACGGCCTGCGCCACCTCGTCCTCACCGCGGACTGGAACACCCCCAACGGGACGGCCAACGGCGGCTACGTGCTCGCCGTGCTCGCCCGCGCCACGCTCGACGAGGCCGCCACCACCGCCCATGCGCACCCTGACCTGCTCACCGTCTCGGTGAGCTACTTCAAGCCGCCGACACCGGGCGATGCCGCGGTGGAGGTGACCACGTTGCGCGTCGGTCGACGCGTGTCGGTCCACCAGGCAGTGCTCCTGCAGAACGGCGCCACCGTCGCGCACGCGGTCATCGCCCTGCACGACTGGGACGCCGCCGGCTCGGCCGAGCACACCCCGCACGGCGCACCCCCCGTCGGCGGGCCCGACGACGGCGTCGACGTCTCCGGGTACGTGCCGTCCGGGGCGGTCCCGATCGTCGACCGCTACGAGGTCCGTCTGCCCGAGGTCCCCGGCTGGCTGCGTGGCGAGCCGAGCGGCGATCCCGAGGCGAGCGTGTGGGTCCGCCCCAAGGACGGCCGACCGATCGACGCCGTCGCGGCCGCTGCCATCGTCGACGGCTACCCGCCCGTCACGGCCGAGCTCGGACTCCTGGCCTCCGCCACCGTCCAGCTGACCGTGCACCTGCGCCGCCGCCCCGAGACGGCGTGGGCGCTGATGCACGTGACGACCCGCCACGTGGTGCACGGCTACCACGACGAGGACGTCGAGCTCTGGGACGACCAGGGCCGCCTCGTGGCACAGAGCCGGCAGCTCGCCGTCCTGTCCTGACCTTCGGGGCCCACGCCTCCGGCGCGGCTCTCAGGACTGGTGGCCAGGGCAGGTCGTCAGGGCTGGGGCACGACGGCGGCGTCGACGACGCGGCCGACGCCGATGACCGCGGCCGCGGTCGCCAGGACGGCCAGACCCGCGACACCTGCGGTGACGGCGTCGTGCACCACGAGCTGCGGGATCGCGCGGTCCGGCACCGCCGCCGCGGCGATGCCGGCACCCACCAGCCCGATCCAGTTGCCCGTCATGGCAGACCGGTGGTCGCGGATACGACCTTGCCGTGCGCCGAGGATGCCGAGCGGAACCGTGACCAGCGTGACCACCGAGAGCGCGTGCAGGGCACTGAAGTGCCCGGGCCGGATCTCCTGGATCCAGAACGACGAGGCGGCCACGAACATCAGCGCGACGACCCACACCCGCCCGGCCACGCGATGCCCCTGGGTGCCGCGCGGGCCCCGGAAGAGCTGCCACGCCCCGACCAGGAGCGCGACGACGGCGGCGAAGGCATGGGTGGCGATCAGGGGTGTCATGACAGCTCCGGCTTCAGGAGGGCGAGCAGGGGGTCGGTGACCGAGCGCACCTGGTCGGCGGTGACGGTGGTCGCGGCCAGGAGCTGCTCGAACGAGGACTCCAGCAGCCGTCCCCCGTCGGCGACGAGCGTGGATCCCGCGTTGGTGAGCTGCACGACTCGACGATTGCCCGCCCCGTCCGTCCGGGTCGCGGTGACGAGCCCGGCCTCGACCAGCGACTGCACCATCCGACTGGCCGCGGGTGCGGAGACGCCACGGGCGCCGGCGAGCTCGACCTGAGTGGGCGCGCCGAGCACCTGGATCGTGACCAGGGTCAGGAACCGGCCGTAGCTGATGTCGAACGACTCGCCGAGCATGCGGTCGGCCGCGGCGTCGAGCGCCGAGACGAGAGTGTGCAGCCGGTAGGCCGGTTGCGTCGGGTCGTAGGTCACCCGATCATGGTGCACAGATTAAGTTACCTACGTCAATATGCAGTCGTCAGTGGTCTCAGGTCCGCCACGTGACCCCGGCTCGCTCCTACCCTGAGCCATGACGAGGGACACCCGCGCCACGCCGGTCGGGGACCGACCGACCCTGCGCACCGCCGCCCCGTTCGTCGCGGTCGGCACGCTCGGCCTCCTCGGCCTCCTCGTACCGCCCCACCCGGAGTCGACGACACCCGTGCAGCCGTGGCACGTGGTGGCACTCTTCGCCGTCACCCTCGCGATCCTCGCTCGCAGCCTCACGTCGCCGGTACGCACCTGGGCCGATCCCGGTGCCCCGCTGTTCTTCTTCGTGGTGATCGCCGCCGCGCGCGAGGTCAGCGGCGGCGCCATGGGCGGCGGGGGCGGGCTCGTCGCGCTCCCCGTCCTGTGGTTGGCCCTGTTCGGTCGCCGCAAGGACCTCTGGCTCTCCGCCCTGGCCACCCTGGTGCTCTTCCTGGTGCCCGCACTGCTCATCGGCGATCCGCGCTACCCCACCAGCGGGTGGCGGATGGCCCTCATCTGGACGGGCGTCTCCCTCTTCATCGGCCCAGCCATCCAGGACGTCGTGCGCCGTCTCGCCGTCGAACGGCGCGAGCACCAGCGGGCGGCGGCCGAGGCGCGCGGCCTGCTGGGAGGCGCGCGACTGAGCAGCATGATCGCGACCGACCGCGCCGGGTTGATCACGTCCTTCGGCGTGGGGGCCGAGCACCTCCTGGGGTACCGAGCCGTCGAGGTCGTGGGACGCGTGAACGTCTCGTCGTTGCACGACCCGCAGGAGCTCGCGGCCACCGCGACGGCCCGCGACAGCGACCCGGGGCACGTCCTCGCCGAGCTCGCCGCCGAGGACGCGCCGAGCCAGGTCTGGACCTACCTGCGCGCCGACGGGACGAGGATCTTCGTGCGCCTCGCGGTCACCGAGCTCCGCCACGACGACGGCACCGTGGTCGGCTACCTCCACGTCGCCATCGACGCGACTGCCGCGGTCTCGGACCAGCGCCGGCTCGCGGCCGCAGAAGCCCGATGGCGCACGGTGATGGACCAGCTGCCGGACGCGACGGTCGTCGTCGTCGACCCGTCGATGACCATCGAGCTCGTCGCCGGGGCCGGGGCCATGCGTCAGGGGATCGAGGGCAAGGTGGGACAGCCGCTCGATGCCTTCTCGGGACCGGTCAACATGGCGATCTGGAACCGGCTCGTCCCGCTCGCCATCGACGGCACCACGTCGGAGGAGGACCTCGCGGCGACCCGCACCGGGGACGAGCACCACGTCGTCGTCACGCCCCTGGACACGGCGGACGGTCCACGCGCACTGATCGTGGCGCGCGACGTCAGCGCGGAGCGTCGGCGTGAGCGCGAGGTGGCTCGGGCCCGGGACCGCGCCGAGCACCTCTTCCTGGACGCGCCGCACGGCATCGCCGTCCTCGACGCCGACGGTGTCGTCCTCGAGGTGAACGGCGCACTCGAGCGGATGCTGCCGCTCCCCGCGGGAGCGCTCGTGGGCCGGAACCTCGTCGACCTCTCCCCCGACCCGGAGTCCAGCCGACGCCTCCTGGCCGAGCTCGACGAGAGCCCGGCGCGCCTCGCGACCACGTCGTGGACGTGGGAGTCCAACGACGACCACGTGGTCCACCTCTCCCTGTCGCTGGCACGACTGCGAGCCGACGAGGACACGTCGTCGGACGACATCATCGTCAACGTCGTCGACGTGTCGGACCGCCAGCGCTACGAGCTCCAGCTCACCCACATGGCCGACCACGACGCACTCACCGGTCTGGTGAACCGGCGCCGCTTCGACCGCGACCTCGAACGCCACCTCGTGGAGTGCCGCCGCACGGGGGCACGCGGCGCGCTCCTCCTGCTGGACCTGGACCACTTCAAGGAGGTGAACGACACGCTCGGGCACCGGGCCGGCGACGAGCTGATCTCCTCGGTCGCCGCGGTCCTGCGCCGCGAGCTGGGGGACGCGGACATCGTGGCGCGACTCGGCGGCGACGAGTTCGGAGTGCTCCTGCCGTCCGCGGGACCGGAGGAGGCGTCAGCGCTCGCGAACCGACTCGTCGAACGCATCCGCGACCACACGGCGACCCTCGACGGGACGCGGCGGCGGGTCACGGCCAGCGTGGGAGTCCTGCCGATCACCTACGCCGACAGCCTGTCCGGTGACGACGCCCTCGCGACGGTCGACATGCTCATGTACGACGCGAAGGACGCAGGCCGCGACCGGGCCGCCGTGCTCGGTGTCGCCCTGAACGAGGTCCCCCGTCTCGGGGCGCGACTGCGCTGGCGCGAGCGCCTCGAGCACGCGCTCGAGCACGACGACTTCGAGCTCCACCTCCAGCCGATCCAGCACGTCGCGTCGGGACGGATCACCGGCGCAGAGGCGCTGCTGCGCATGCGGGACCCCGACGGGGCTCTCGTGATGCCCGGCCGATTCCTCTACATCGCAGAACGTGCGGGTCTCATCGCGGCCCTCGACCGCTGGGTCCTTGCCCATGCGCTGCCGATCCTGACCGACCTGCAGCGGGTCCGGCCGGGCTTCGTGCTCGAGGTGAACGTGTCCGGGCTGACGATCGGCGATCCCGAGCTGGAACGGATGATCGTCTCGGCAGCCACCTCGGGTGCCTTCCCACCGCAGTCACTCGTGCTGGAGATCACGGAGACGGCGGCGGTCTCCGACCTCGAGAACGCGCGTGGTTTCGCCCGACGGGTCGCGTCGACCGGATGCCGGCTGGCCCTCGACGACTTCGGCGCGGGGTTCGGGTCCCTCTCCTACCTCAAGCACCTCGACTTCGACCTGCTCAAGATCGACGGCGAGTTCGTGGCCGACTCGCACCGCAACGGTGTCGACCGGACGATCCTGCGATCGGTGGTGGCCATGGCGAAGGCGCTCGGCAAGGAGACGGTCGCGGAGTTCGTGGCCGAGGGAGCCGTCCTCGACGTGGCCCGCGCCGAGGGCGTCGACTTCGCCCAGGGGTACGTGATCGGGCGTCCGGTCCACCACGACGACTTCGCGGCGACCTACCTCGACTGAGGCCCGGGGCCGACGGCGCGCCGGGTCAGGCGCGCACGTAGGTGACGATGTCGAACGGCACCCGCTCGGGCTCCGGTCCGACGTGCGGGACCCGGCCCGCCTCGTGCCAGCGCTCCCAGTCGATCCGCGGGAAGTACGTGTCGCCGTCCGGCGCCGCGGCCACGCGGGTGACCACCAGGACGTCGACCAGGTCGCGTTCGAGCGCCGCAGCGTAGACCTGGGCGCCACCGACCAGGAACACCTCGTCGTCGAGCGACCGGGCACGGTCGAGCGCCTCGTCGAGGGAGTGCGCCACCTCGACACCCTCGGCGCTCCACCGCGCGTCGCGGGTGACGACGATGGTGGTGCGGCCCGGCAGCGGCCGGCCGATGGACTCGTACGTGGCCCGCCCCATGACCATCGGGTGGCCGAGCGTGAGCCGCTTGAAGTGGGCCAGGTCCTCGGGGAGCCGCCAGGGCAGGGCGCCGTCGACCCCGATCACCCGGTTGGCGCCCATCGCGACGACGAGCGTGGTGGTGGCGGTAGTCATGCGTGTGCTCAGACGGCGATCGGTGCCTTGATGCCCGGGTGGGGGTCGTACCCGGTGACCTTGACCGAGTCCAGGGTGAACCCGTCGATGCTCGTGACCGACGGGTCCAGCCACAGCTCGGGCAGGGGGCGCGGCTCGCGCTCGAGCTGCAGGCGGGCCTGGTCGAGGTGGTTGAGGTACAGGTGCGCGTCGCCGAAGGTGTGGACGAAGTCGCCCACCCGCAGCCCGGCGACCTGCGCGACCATGTGCGTGAGCAGCGCGTAGGACGCGATGTTGAACGGCACGCCGAGGAAGACGTCGGCCGACCGCTGGTAGAGCTGGCACGACAGGCGGCCCGGGCCCCCGTCGTCGGCCGGTGCGACGTAGAACTGGAAGAAGGCGTGGCAGGGCGCGAGCGCCATGGCGGGCAGGTCGGCCACGTTCCAGGCGCTGACGATGTGGCGCCGGGAGTCCGGGTCGGCCTTCAGCGACTCGATGACACCCACCAGCTGGTCGATCGTCTCGCCGTCCGGCGTCGGCCACGAGCGCCACTGGTGGCCGTAGACCGGCCCGAGGTCGCCGTTCTCGTCGGCCCACTCGTCCCAGATGGTGATGCCGTTCTCGCGGAGCCACCGGGTGTTGGTGTCGCCCGAGACGAACCAGAGGAGCTCGCCGACGACCGACTTGAGGTGCACCTTCTTGGTGGTGACCAGCGGGAACCCGGCCGTGAGGTCGAAGCGCATCTGGTGCCCGAACACGCTGCGGGTGCCGGTTCCGGTGCGGTCGCCCTTCTCGACGCCCTCGTCGAGGATCCGGCGGACGAGGTCGAGGTAGGCCTGCATGCTCCGGAGGATACCCGCCGACGCCGACAGGTCCTGTGCGAAACTCTGGTCGTGCCCCTCGCCGAGTACGAGGCCTCCCCGCAGGAGGTCCGCCGCTTCGCCCTCCTGCAGATCGGTCTGACCGCAGGCTTCATGACGCTGATCTTCCTGGCCCTCGGCGGTACCGACGCCGATCTTCCGCCGTGGTGGCTGCTGGCGGCGCTGCTGCTGGTGGTCGTGGTCGCCGCCGTGCTCTCCGAACGAGTCTGGCTGCAGGCCTCCCCGCTCGATCCCGACGACGACCCCGACGACCTCGAGCGCCGCGCGATCGGCATCTACGCCGCGCAGACGGTGCGCAAGCTGATGTTCTGCGAGGCGTCCGTGCTGCTGGCGATCCTCGTCTCGTTCGTGGGCACCTGGGGCGGCTGGCCGATCCTGCTCGCCGGGGTCCCGGGCCTGTTCCTGCTGGGCTTCGAGACGTGGCCCGGCCTGCGCAACCTGACCATGACCGCCGCGATGCTCGAGGCCGAGGGCGCCGAGACACGACTCGTCGAGAGCTTCCGGTCGTGGTGACCGCCGACGTGAGCGTCCGGCTCGCCTGGCCCGACGACGTGGCGGCGATCGCGACCGTCCAGCAGGCCGCCTGGCGTGACGCCTTCGGGGACATGACCACCGTCGACGTCGCCCCGGCGTGGCACGCACTCCTCACGACTCCCCCGGACGCTCGCGCCCGGGTGCTCGTCGCGCTCGAGCAGGCCACGCTCCGCGGGGTGGCCTTCGTGCACCCCTGCCACGACCCCGACGCCGACCAGGTCGCCGACGGCGAGGTCGGCGAGCTGCTGGTCGACCCCGGCCACCGCGGCGAGGGTCACGGCTCGCGGCTGCTCCAGGCCGCCATCGACACGTTGCGCGCCGACGGCTTCGAGCGAGCCCGGTGGTGGCTGCCCACGACCGACGACGCCCTGCGAGCCTTCGTGGTCGGCACCGGGTGGGCCGCCGACGGGGCCCACCGTGAGCTCGCCGACGAGACCGGCGCCCACACCGTGAAGCAGGTGCGACTCGTCACCTCGTTGGTCGAGGAGTGAGCGACCGCTCCCCCGACCCACCCAGTGCCGCCCGTCGCCGAGTCGTGGCCGACTCCCTGGGGGTCGGCGTGGCCACCGGTCTCTACGGCGTCTCGTTCGGCGCCCTGGGCACCGCGTCAGGACTCAGCGTCCTGCAGACGTGCGTGCTGTCCCTGGTGGCCTTCACCGGTGCCTCCCAGTTCGCCTTCATCGGCGTGGTCGCGGCCGGCGGAGCTCCGCTGACCGGTGCCCTCACGTCCGTGCTGCTGGGCACGCGCAACCTGTTCTACGGTCTCAGCCTCGCCTCGATCCTGCGTCTCACCGGGGTGCGGAGGACCCTGGGCGCGCACCTCGTGATCGACGAGTCGACGGCCGTCGCCGTCGCCCAGCGCGACCACGTCCTCGGCAGGCTCGGGTTCTGGTGGACCGGCGCCTCGATCTACCTGTTGTGGAACCTGTCGACCCTCGCCGGCGCGCTCGCGGGCACCGCGATCGGCGACCCCCGCACCTACGGGCTCGACGCCGCGGTCGGCGCGGCGTTCCTGGCCCTGCTCTGGCCACGCCTGTCCGGAGCACTCGCCCGGGTCGTCGCGCTGGTCGGCGCCGGGGTGGCCCTGGGCCTGGTGCCGCTCTCCCCCGCCGGCGTGCCGATCATCGCCGGCGGCGCGGTGGCCGTCGCGGCAGGCCTGCTGCTGCGTGACCGGCTCGGACGGCCCGCGTCGTGAGCGCCACCTGGCTGGGCATCGTGCTCACGTGCGTCGGCTGCTACGCCCTGAAGCTCGCCGGGCTCTCGGTGCCGGAGCGGGTCCTCGAGCACCCCGCCACCCGACGTGCCGTCGACCTGATCCCGGTGGCTCTTCTCGGTGCCCTGGTGGCCGTGCAGGTGCTGGCCGACGGACAGCGCGTCGCCGTCGACGCGCGCCTTGCCGCCCTCGCCGTGGCGGCGGTGCTGCTGGTGCTGCGTGTGCCGTTCCTCGCCGTGGTGGGGGCAGCAGCCCTCAGCGCCGCCCTCCTGCGTCTGTAGCCCCGGGTCAGCCGACCACGACGGCGGCGACGTCCTCGGCGTGGTCCTCGACGACGGAGAAGTGGTCGGCGTCGAGCTCGTGCAACGTCGTGGGCCAGCCCGCGTGGTTCCACTGCCGGTGGACGGCGCGCACCTCGTCGATCGGTGTCCGCTCGTCACGCAGCCCGGTCACGAACGCGACCGTCGTCCCGCGCGCCACCGGTGGCGACGCCGGTCCGAGCATCGCGCCGCTGATCGGGTCGGCGCGAGGGAACGGAGCGGCGGCGACGCAGACCGTACGTGCGAGGCCGACCCCGAGCCGTCGCTGGTTCAGGGTGAGGCTCGCTGCTGCGACGCCCCCGCGGGACCAGCCGACGAGCACCAGACCGTCGGGATCGTGGTCAGCGGTCTCCCGGGCGAAGCGTAGGGAGGTCAGCAGGTCGGCGCGTCCGCCGTCCGAGGAGGTCACATCCCAGTCCGGCGTGACGGTCCGGTGCCCGGACGTCGCCACGGCGGTGGCGAGTCGGGCGAGGGCGTGGCGCTCGTTCGGGCCGGAGCCGTGCCAGAGCAGGACGGTGGGACCGTCGCCGACGACGTCCGCCACCCGACCGGGCGCGTACGCGACCTCCATCAGTCGCCGAGGCCGAGGACCACGTCGAGACCGACGGTGACACCCGGCCGGTCGGCCACGTGACGCACGGCCGCCACCACGCCGGGCATGAACGACTCCCGCGTGGACGAGTCGTGCCGCAGGCTCAGGATCTCCCCCTCGCCGCCCAGGAGCACCTCCTGGGACGCGACGAAGCCACGCGAGCGCACGGCGTGCACCGTGATCCCGTCGACCTGGGCACCCCGAGCACCGTCGGGGTCGGTGGTGGTGGCGTCGGGGACCGGCGGCGAACCGGCCTCGGCGCGGGCGGCCGCGATCAGCTCGGCCGTGCGGACGGCCGTCCCCGAGGGGGCGTCGACCTTCGCAGGGTGGTGCATCTCGATCACCTCGACGGACTCGAAGAAGGGCGCGGCCGTGGCGGCGAAGCGCATGAGGAGCACCGCGCCGATGGAGAAGTTGGGCACCACGAGCACCGAGACCCCGGTGCGCTCGTGGACGGCCGTACGCACCGACCGCAGCCGCTCGCCGTCGAATCCCGAGGTGCCCACGACCACGTGCACCCCGCGCTCGATGCACCACAGGACCTGGTCGAGCGCCACGTCGGGCGTGGTGAAGACGAGGGCCACCTCGGCTCCGGACTCCCCCACCAGGTCGATGGAGTCGCCGACGTCGACCTGGGCGACGACCTCGATCCCGTCGGCGGCGTCGAGCGCCTCGACGGAGGTCGAACCCATGCGCCCACGGGCGCCCAGCACGGCTACACGAGTCATGACCTCAGGCTATCGAGCGAGCACGTCGCGCAGCACCACGAGCCCGGCGTGCAGCTCCGCGAACGACGTGGTGAGGGGCGCGAGCCCGAGCCTCACCAGGTCGGGCTCGCGGAAGTCGGGCACCACGCCACGGTCCACCAGCGCAGCCGTGACGGCGCGCGCGTCGGGGACCCGCACGGTCACGTGACCACCGCGACGTGCCGCGTCACGCGGTGTGACGACCTCGACCGGACTGCCGTCGGCGGCCAGCACGTCGAGCGCGTCGATCGCGAAGGACGTGAGCAGCACCGACTTGACCCGCACTGCGTCCACGCCCGCCTCGGCGGCCATGGCTGCACCCTCGCGCACCGCCAGCAGGCCGGCGACGTTCGGCGTCCCCGACAGCAACCGACGTGCGTCCACGGCGGGGCGGTAGTCGTCGGCCATGGCGAAGAGGTCGTCGGCGCTCCACCAGCCCGGCAGCGGCTGCTCGAGCACGGGGAGGTGGCGAGCCGCCGCGTACAGGAACGCCGGTGAGCCCGGTCCACCGTTGAGGTACTTGTAGGTGCAGCCGACCGCGAGGTCCACGCCCGCGGCGTCGAGCGCGGTGGGCACCACCCCGACCGAGTGGCACAGGTCCCACACGACCAGGGCACCGGCCGCGTGCACCCGGTCGGTGAGCGCGGCCAGGTCCAGCAGGGCGCCGGACCGGTAGTCGACGTGGCTCAGCAGCACGACGGCAGTGCGCTCGTCGAGCACGGCGTCCAACGAGTCGGTCAGGTCGCCCTCGGCGTCACGCTCGATCGTGACCAGCTCCATGCCACGGGCTGCCGCCACGTGCGACGCCAGGTAGCGGTCGGTCGGGAAGTCGCCGGCGTCGACGACGATCCGGCTGCGTCCGGGCACGATCGACGCCGCGGCGTGCAGGGCCTTCGCGATGCAGATCGACGTCGAGTCGGCCACCACCGTCTGACCGGGTGCGGCACCGACGAGGGCGCCCACCTCGTCGCCCACCTCGACCGGCAGCTCGGTCCAGCCCTCCGACCAGCCACGGATCAGACGGCTGCCCCACTCGTCACGCACGAACGAGGCGAGGCGCTCTCGCGTGCGCAGAGGCAGCCGACCCAACGAGTTGCCGTCGAGGTAGGCCACCATGTCGGCGTCGAGCACGAACTGCTGGCGGTACACGGCCAGCGGGTCGGCAGCATCGAGCGCGGCGGCGCGCTCACGGAAGTCGGTCATCTCGCGGATCGTCTCACGCCGAGGGCCGTGACCCCACCTCCCGGTCGACCGCCCGGACCGAACGCGACGAGGCCCCCACCCCCGAAGGGGTGAGGGCCTCGTGACGTGGACCGATCAGGCGTCCGTGGACTCCTCGGCGTCGGCCGGGGCCTCGTCGGTGGCGTCCTCGGGAGCTGCGTCCTCGGGGACGGGGATCAGCGAGATCTTGCCGCGGTCGCCGAGCTCGGCGATCTGGACCTGGATCTTCTGGCCCACCGAGACGACGTCCTCGACGTTGTTCACGCGCTGGCCGCCGTTGAGGTCGCGCAGCTTGCTGATGTGCAGCAGCCCGTCCTTGCCCGGCGAGAGCGCGATGAACGCACCGAAGTCGACCGTCTTGACGACGGTGCCGAGGTAGCGCTCGCCGACCTCGGGCATCGTCGGGTTGGCGATCGCGTTGATGGCGTCGCGCGCACGGTCGGCCGCACCGCCGGCCTCGCCGGCGATGTAGACGGTGCCGTCGTCCTCGATCGAGATCTTGGCGCCGGTGTCGTCCTGGATCTGGTTGATCATCTTGCCCTTCGGGCCGATGACCTCGCCGATCTTGTCGACCGGCACCTTCACCGTGATGATCTTCGGGGCGAACTCGCTCATCTCGTCGGGCGCGTCGATGGCCTCGGACATGACGTCGAGGATCGTCAGGCGCGCACCCTTGGCCTGCGTGAGGGCACCGGCGAGCACGTCGGCGGGGATGCCGTCGAGCTTGGTGTCCAGCTGCAGGGCCGTGATGAACTCGGGCGTGCCCGCGACCTTGAAGTCCATGTCGCCGTACGCGTCCTCGGCACCGAGGATGTCGGTGAGGGTGACGTACTCGGTGGCGCCGTCGACCTCACCGGAGATGAGGCCCATCGCGATGCCCGCGACCGGGGCGCGCAGCGGCACACCGGCGTTGAGCAGACCGAGCGTCGAGGCGCAGACCGAGCCCATCGACGTGGAGCCGTTCGAGCTCAGCGCCTCGGAGACCTGACGGATCGCGTAGGGGAACTCCTCCTTGGTGGGCAGGACCGGCAGGAGCGCGCGGCCGGCGAGCGCACCGTGGCCGATCTCGCGGCGCTTCGGCGAACCGACGCGGCCCGTCTCACCCGTGGAGAACGGGGGGAAGTTGTAGTTGTGCATGTACCGACGCGTGCTCTCGGGGCTCAGCGTGTCGAGCTTCTGCACCAGGTCGAGCATGTTCAGCGTGGTCACGCCCAGGATCTGGGTCTCGCCACGCTGGAACAGGGCCGAGCCGTGCACGCGCGGGATGACGCCGACCTCGGCCGACAGCTCACGGATGTCGGCGAGTCCACGACCGTCGATGCGCACCTTGTCGCGGAGCACACGCTGGCGGACGAGGCTCTTGGTGACGGCACGCAGCGCGGCACCGACCTCCTTCTCGCGACCCTCGAACTGCTCGCCGAGCTGGTCGAGCACGTCGGCCTTGATCTGGCTCTCGCGGTCCTCGCGATCGGCCTTGGAGGAGATCGTGAGGGCCTCGGCCAGCGGGCCGGAGGCGGCTGCGGCGACGGCGTCGTAGACGTCGTCCTGGAAGTCGAGGAAGACCGGGAAGTCCTGGACGGGCTTGGCCGCGGCCTCGGCGAGCTGCTGCTGCGCCTCGCACAGCTGGCGGATGAAGCCCTTGGCGGCGTCGAGGCCACCGGCCACGACCTCCTCGGTGGGCGCCTGGACACCGGACTGCACGAGGTCCCAGGTGTTCTCGGTGGACTCGGCCTCGACCATCATGATCGCGACGTCGCTGGAGCCGTCGGCCTGCGTGGCGATGCGGCCCGCGACGACCATGTCGAACACGGCGTCCTCGAGCTGGCTGTGCGTCGGGAAGGCGACCCACTGGCCGTCGATCAGGGCGACGCGGGTGGCGCCGATCGGACCGGAGAACGGCAGGCCCGAGATCTGCGTGGACGCGGAGGCGGCGTTGATGGCCAGCACGTCGTACGGGGTGTCGGGGTTCAGGGCCAGGACCGTGATGACGACCTGGACCTCGTTGCGCAGACCCTTCTTGAAGGTCGGCCGCAGCGGGCGGTCGATCAGGCGGCAGGTGAGGATCGCGTCCTCGCCCGGGCGGCCCTCACGACGGAAGAACGAGCCGGGGATGCGTCCCGCGGCGTACATGCGCTCCTCGACGTCGACCGTGAGGGGGAAGAAGTCGAAGTGGTCCTTGGGGTGCTTGCCGGCCGTGGTGGCCGAGAGCAGCATCGTGTCGTCGTCCAGGAACGCGGACACGGAGCCGGCGGCCTGGCGAGCGAGCTGACCCGTCTCGAAACGGATCGTGCGGGTACCGAAACGACCATTGTCGATGACGGTCTCGGTGGTGTGGATGGAGTCGGACATAGAAGTCCCTTCTCGCGACGGTCGTCGCGCGGTGGGACGAGCTCCGGACCTGCCGTGATGATGGCCTTCGGTCTTCGATCGAGGCCCGCGGCGCGGCGATCGCCGTCCCGAGGGCCACTACCGAGGACCGGACCCGACGTGGCGGCTCTCGTCCGTGGATGTGTCGATGTTCAGTTGTGGTGGGCGGTCGTCCAGGTCCTACGACCTGGGCGGGCCCGGATGCGGATCAGGCGGCCACCCCGACTGGGGAGACCGCCTGATCGAAGTCAGCGACGCAGACCGAGGCGCTCGATGAGCGAGCGGTAGCGCTCGATGTCCTTGGCCTGGAGGTAGTTGAGCAGCCGACGGCGCTGGCCGACGAGCAGCAGCAGGCCACGACGGCTGTGGTGGTCGTGCTTGTGCTCCTTCAGGTGCTCCGTCAGGTGCGAGATGCGCTCGGTGAGCAGCGCGACCTGGACCTCCGGGGAGCCGGTGTCGCCCTCGCTGCGGGCGTACTGCTTGATGATCTCGTCACGCGGCGTGCCGGCGACGGTGGGGGCAGCGGTCTTCTTAGACATTCTTCTCCTGGGAGGTCGTTGCACGGCGCTCCCGGGCATGTCCACCGGGGCTCTGATGATCCGTGGGCGTTGGTACGCCGCCTGCCAGGCTATCAGCGGGCGGCACCTCCAGGCGAATCGCCCGGGTCAGGACGGTCGAGCGAGCACGGCGCGGGCGGCGTCGACGTCGGCGTGCATCTGCTCGACGAGGGCCTCGACACCCTCGTAGGCCACCATCGAGCGCAGCCGCTCGACCAGCTCCACCCGGACGGTGCGTCCGTAGAGGTCGAGGTCGTGCCCGTGGTCCATCACGTAGGACTCGACCCGCCGCTCGGTGCCGGCGAAGGTCGGGTTGGTGCCGATGGACACGGCCGCCGGGTAGGCGGCGTCCCCGGTGACGAGGCGACCGGCGTAGACCCCGTCGGGCGGGACGCAGTACCCGGCGTCGACCGGGACGTTGGCGGTAGGGAAGCCGAGGTCACGGCCACGGCGGTCACCGGGGACGACCACGCCGTCCACCTCGTACGGACGGCCGAGCACCGCTGCGGCCTCGGCGAGACGGGCCTCGGCGACGAGACCCCGCACCCGCGTGGACGACCAGGTGCCGGACCCGTCGTCCCCCCGCGCCTCGGCGTCCCCCACGAGCGTGAGCGCGTCGGCCGAGCAGCCGTGCTCGGCGCACAGCTCGCGCAGCACCTCCGTGGTGCCGGCGGCCTTGGCGCCGAACGTGAAGTTCTCCCCGACCACCACGTGACGGGCCCGCAGCTGCTCGACCACCACGCGCTCCACGAACTCGCGAGGTGACCAGGAGGCCATCTCGCGGTCGAAGTCGAGGACGCGGACGTGGTCGGCCCCGCGCACTCCGGGCGCCGGCTCGAGCAGCAGCTGCACGCGGCGCTCGAGCGACGTGAGACGGGCGGGGACCCGCTCGGGGGCGAAGACCGCGACCGGGTGCGGCTCGAAGGTCACGGCCACGACCGGCAGACCGCCGGCGACCTCGCGCGTCCGCTGCAGCAGTGCCTGGTGTCCTCGGTGGACGCCGTCGAACGTCCCGATGGTGACGGCGGAGTCCTCGGCGATCGGCGCGGTCGACGCCCCGCCCAGCTCTGTCCACGTGGCCACGCCAGAACTGTGCCACAGCGGCGCTCGCCGCACGCGTGCGCGGTGACGTTCGATGAGAGTTCTCTCATCGCCACCTCATCGTGGCGAGGTGCTCCGTGCGGCACAGTGTGCGCATGACGCGTTCCCGCCTCCTCGTCCCCCTCGTCGTGGGGGTCGCCTTCGTGCTGCTCGGCATCGTGGCGGCGCGCGTCGTGGCGCAGGACGACGCACCGGCCGGCGACTTCGCCCCCGTGACGGTGCCGACGACGAGCTCCACCCCGACCCCGACCCCCACGCCGTCGCCGACCCCGTCGGCGGACGACGACGACGATGACGACGACGACTACGAGCGCGTCCCCCAGACACCGCGCCCCATCGACGATGATGACGACGACGATGACGACAGGGACGACCGGGACGACGATGACGACTGACCTCCTTGCCCGGCTCCGCCGTGGACGCAGGAGCGACGCGTGGACGTGAGCCGCAGCCCCCGCTACTCCGTCCGCCAACGTCTCACCGCCGCCGTCGCGCTCCTGACGGCGGCGGCCCTCGTCGCCGTCGGTGCCACGCTCTTCGTGCTCGAGTCGCGCCGCATCGACCGCGTGATCGACACCAGCCTGGCCCAGGAGGTCGGCGAGCTGCGTCGGCTCCAGGCCGAGGGAGTCGACCCGGAGACGGGCGAACGGTTCGCCGACCCCGACCGCCTGATCGCGTTCTTCCTGTCCCGCAACGTGCCCGACGCCGAGGAGAACCTCTGGCAGTTCCCCGTCACGGGCAAGCCCACGTTCGTCGGCGAGGGCCAACGGGCGCTGCGCACCTCACCGCGGTTCCCGGCCCTGGTCGAGCGGCTCGAGACCGCAGGCGGCGTGGCCGACCTGACCGTCGCCGACCGCGACTACCGCGTGGCGGTCCAGCCGGTGGAGCAGGGATCCGAGCGCGCCTCCTTCGTCGTCTCGCACGACGTGAGCGAGTCACGCAACCAGCTGGACGAGCTGATGGTCACCTACGCCCTGCTCAGTGCGCTGTCGGTGGTGCTGATCTCCGCGATCGCTTCGTGGCTCGCCGGCCGACTCCTCTCCCCCGTGCGCCGCCTCCGTGAGACCGCGCAGGGGATCACCGAGGGTGACCTGAGCGGACGGCTCGAGGTGAGCGGCAACGACGACCTGAGCGAGCTGCAGCGCACGTTCAACGACATGCTCGACCGCCTGGAGGAGGCCTTCGCCAGCCAGCGTCGACTCCTCGACGACGCCGCGCACGAGCTGCGCACCCCTCTCACCGTCCTGCAGGGGCACCTGGAGGTCCTCGACCTCACCGACCCCGACGACGTGCGCACGACCCGCGTGCTGCTGCTCGACGAGATCGACCGGATGACCCGGCTCGTGAACGACCTCCTGCTGCTCGCCAAGGCCGAGCGTCCCGACTTCGTGCGGCTCGAGCGCACCGACGTCGAGGCCCTGACGGTCGGTGTGCTGGAGCGAGCCCGCGGGCTCGCGGAGCGTTCCTGGGTGCTCGACGGCGTCGCGCGCACGACGGTGGAGGTCGATCCACAACGCATCACCCAGGCGCTGCTCCAGCTGGCGGACAACGCCGTCCGCCACACGGCCGCCGGTGACGAGATCGGCATCGGATCGCGCCTGCACGAGGGGAACGTCGAGCTGTGGGTCCGCGACACGGGCTCCGGCGTCTCGCCCGCGCTGCGTGAGACGATCTTCGAGCGCTTCTCGCAGGGCGAGGACGAGCACGCCGGCTTCGGCCTCGGGCTCTCCATCGTCGCGGTGATCGCCCGGGCCCACGAGGGCCAGGTGGTGCTCGACGAACCCAGCACTGATGGGCCGAGAGCCGACGAGCACGGCACGAGCGACCATGGACCGACCAGTGGCACCGGCGCGACGTTCCGGCTGGTCGTCCCGGCAGGAGGACAGTGGTGAACCGGATCCTGGTGGTCGAGGACGAGGACCGCATCGCCTCGTTCGTGTCCAAGGGCCTCAAGGCCGAGGGGTTCACCCCCACGGTGGTCGCGGACGGCGTGAGCGGGCTCGACTACGCCCTCACCGGCCCGTTCGACCTGATGATCCTCGACATCGGCCTGCCCGGCCTGGACGGGTTCACCATCCTCGAGCGTGTGCAGGCCGAGCGCCCCGAGCTGCCGGTCATCGTGCTGACCGCCCGCGACTCGGTGACCGACACGGTCCAGGCGCTGGAGGGCGGCGCCGCCGACTACATGAGCAAGCCGTTCCGCTTCGCCGAGCTGCTGGCCCGTGTGCGGCTGCGGCTCCGCTCCCCCGCCCAGGCCGCCCCGGACGACGAGCTCGTGGCCGGTGACGTCCGGCTGGACCTGCGTCGGCGGCGGGCCTACGTCGGCGAGCGGGAGGTGGAGCTCTCGGCCCGCGAGCTCTCGCTGGCCGAGGTCCTCATGAGCCACCGTGGTCAGGTCCTGTCGCGTGAGCAGCTGCTCTCGCACGTGTGGGGCTACGACTTCGACCCCGGCTCCAACGTCGTGGACGTCTACGTCGGGTACCTGCGACGGAAGCTGGGTGCCGAGCTCGTCACCACCGTGCGGGGGCTGGGGTACCGGGTGGACTGAGGTCCTCCCGGCATGCTGCGTCGCCGTGGCTGGGTCTTTCCGTGCTGCTGCGTCGCTGCCGCAGGGGCTTCGCTTGCTGCTGCGTCGCTGCCGTAGGGGCTTCGCTTGCTGCTGCGTCGCTGCCGTGGGGCCTTCACGTGCTGCTGCGTCGCTGTGGCTACGAGTGGGCCCGGTCTCCGAAAGGGCCTCGACCGGACCGGGGGTCTGGGCTCGGCTGGGCCTGCGGGGCGCGGCCACGATTCTTCTTCTGTGCGGGATACGCGCACGATTCTTCCTTCGCGTGGACCGTGCCTCGCGAAGGAAGCATCGTGGCGAGGAAAAGGGCCCCGTACGGGCAGGGATTCTCCCTTTTGGTGGACCGTCCCACGCAGAAGGAGAATCCCTGCCCATCCGTCGTGCACCATCGCCCGCGGACGCAGGGTTCTGCCTTCGAGTGCAGAACCCCGAACGATGCTGCGTTCACGACGGAATCCGGACAGGAACGCAGCATCCTTCAAGCTCTCACGCTCCAACGCAGAATCTTGCGTCCCCCGACCCGCGCTCCGAGAACTCACCCGTGCCCAGACCCGACCGCCGGTCGAGGCCCTTTCGGAGCGCAGGTCGACTCGCAGCCACAGCGACGCAGCAGCAGGACGAAGCCCCACCCCAGCGACGCAGCAGCGAGCGAAGCCTTAGCCGAGCGACACAGCCGCAGGTCGAGACCCGGACGGACGGCTACGCAACGACGAAGAGGCTCAGCGCTTCAGCGTGAACCCCGACAACCGGGCGCTGGGCAGGCCGGCGATCATCGGCTCGAGGTCGTGCGCGATCTGCGTCGGCGTGGGACGCGCCGCCGGGTCGGGGTCGAGGCAGCGGCCGATGAGGTCGGCGGCGCCCGGGTGCACGTGGGCGGGAAGCGGCTTCGGCTCGTCCTGCAGCTGGGCCCAGCGCGGGTCGCGGTCGAAGGCGCGGAAGCCGGCCGCGGCGCGGAACAACGTGGCGCCCAGGCCCCAGACGTCGGCCGCGGGACCGACGGTGCCGCGCTCCCCCGGCAGGCACTGCTCGGGGGCCATGTACTCGTCGCTGCCGACCGCGTGGTCGAGGGCGGCGGCCTCGGAGGCGTCCAGGGCGACGGACAGGTCGATCAGCTGGGCCGGCGAGCCCATGATGACGTTGCTCGGCTTGATGTCGAGGTGGAGGACGTCCTCACCGTGCAGGTAGTGCAGCACCGACGCGAGCTCGAGCGCCAGCGGCAGCAGCTGGTGCTCGGGGACCGCACCGTGCTTGCCGATCAGGCGCGAGAGGTTGGGACCGTCCACGTGCTCCAGCACGAAGTACGGCCGCTCGGCCTCGTCGTCGTAGGAGAAGACCCGCGTGATGCCCGGGTGCGCCAGCCGCGACAGCAGCCCGATCTCGCGGTCGAAGCCGGCGCGCGAGGCGGGGTCCTCCACGTGGCCGGGCCGCAACACCTTGACGACCACGGGGGCGTGCAGGCGCTCGTCGAAGGCGAGCCACGCCTCGTAGACGGTGCCTCCCCCGAGGTCCTTCACGGCCGTGAGGCCGGGGGCGATCTCGTCGCCCCCGGCCAGGCCCCAGCGGTCGTCGGACATCAGCTGTTCGTGTCGTTCGTCGGGGCGGTGTTCTTGGTCGGGGCGCTCGGCGCGGTGTTCTTCGTGGGCGCCGACTGGACCGTCTTGGCGGTGTTCTTGGTGGGAGCCGACTGCACCGTCTTGGCCGTGTTCTTCGTCGGCGCGGTGTTCTTGGTCTGCGCCGTGTTCTTGGTGTTGGCCGTGGGGGCCGTGTTCCGGGTCTGCGCGGTCTGAGCCGTGTTGGCCGTCTGCGCGGTCACCTGCGTGTTGAGGTCGTCGTCGCGGCCGTCGCGGTCGTCGTCATCGTCGTCGGCGGCCGGCACCGTCCACGAGGTGCTGGTGTCCTCGCGCTTGAGGGCGGGGTCGCGGTCGGTGTCGTCGGCGTTGGCCGCCGACAGGGCGAACCCGGCGGTGCCGAGGGCGAGGGTGCCGGCGACGGCGGCGATTCCGGTGCGGACTGAGAGCTTCATGGTTCCTCCTGGTGTCGATGTGATGCCCTCACTCTCGCCAGCGCCCGTGAGCCCTCCGTGAGACCCCGATGAGAGGACTCTCATGCGCGGGTCCGCACCGGTCACGCACCTCAGAGCAGGGGTCGCAGCGGGGTGAGCAGCAGCTCGCACGCCCGGGCCACGAACGGCCGCGACTGCCACTGCTCGAGGGTGAGCTCGCGGCAGTTCTCCAGGTCCGTCTCGAAGACCCGCTCGAGATGCTCGGCGAGGTTCGGGTCGATCACCTCGAGGTTGATCTCGTAGTTGCCCGTGAGGCTCAGTCGGTCGATGTTGGCGGTGCCGACCGTCGACCAGTGGCCGTCGATCGTCATGGTCTTCGCGTGCACCATCGCGTCCTGGTACAGCTGGATCCGCACGCCGTGCCTCAACAGCTCGCCGTAGAACCCGCGCGACAGCCAGTCCGCCACGACGTGGTTGCTGATCTCGGGCACGATGATCGTCACCTCGACGCCCCGTGACCGCGCGTCGAGGAGCGCCCGCAGGATGTCGTGGTCGGGGATGAAGTAGGCCGCCGTGATGTGCACGTGGTGCCGCGCACGGTCGATCGCCTCCAGGTACATCCCGCGGATCGGGAACACCAGCTGCTGCGGGACGTTGCGGTGGGCCCGCACCGTCGGCTCCCAGCTGGCCTCGCCCAGGGGCTCGATCCGCACCGGGTGGCGGTCGTTCCAGAAGTCGATGAACGCGTTGTCGAGGTCCCACACCGCGGCGCCCTCGACCTTCAGGTGCGTGTCGCGCCACTGCGTCGCGTAGAGCGACCCGACGTTGTAGCCGCCCACGAAGCCGACCTGGTCGTCGACGACCAGGATCTTGCGGTGGTCACGCCCCCACCGGCGCGGGTTGAAGGGTTGCAGCCCGGAGTTCAGGACGGGGAACCGCAGCACGTGCACGCTCGGCGGGAAGCGCAGGAAGGACCGCGGCACGACGAGGTTGGCGAACCCGTCGTAGATCACGTGCACGTGGACGCCTCGTTCGGCAGCGGCCACGAGCTCCCGCTTGAACTCGGCACCGACCTCGTCGGCCTTGAGGATGAAGGTCTCGAAGAGCACACGGGTCCGGGCGCCACGGATGGCCGCCAGCATGTCGGCGTAGAGGTCCTCGCCGTAGGTGTACGTGGTGGCGTGGTTCTCCTGCCCGACGGGCAGCGTCAGCGGCGCGACGGTCGGGAAGGGCTTCTGCCCGCCGGCGCGCAGGATCTTGCGCACCTTGGTCGTGAGCATCAGGCCCGAGACGATCCCGACGACGGAGAGGAACCAGGTCTGCAGGGGGCGCCAGAGGAGACCTCGGGTCGAGATGCGAGCCACGGCGTCACCCTAGGACATCGTGCGACCGACACGTCCTCGTTCGGTGCCGCTCACACGAAGACGGCGACCGCCCGGGCGTCGGGGCCGCGCTGCTCGTAGAGCGCGAGGAAGGCTCCGTCGGGCGCGAACAGCGCCACCGGGCCGTCGTGACCGAGAGCGGTGCCGGTGAGCGCGCGCCCGAACCGCACCTCCTGAGCGGCGGACTCGTCGAGGTCGATCGACACGAACGCCGCCCGCGCCGCAGCGTCGAGATCCACGTGGATCCACGAACGCTCGAGCTCCTCGAGCGTGCTGGCGACGTCGAGGCCGAAGCCGCCCACCCGGGTGCGCCGCAGCATGGTCAGGTGGCCGCCCACCCCGAGCGAGGCGCCGAGGTCGCGTGCGAGCGCGCGGACGTAGGTGCCGCTGGAGCACACGACCCGGGCGTCGACTTCGACCACGGGGGTGCCGTCGACGTCGACGTGGCGCACGTCGGTGACCTCGAAGGTCGAGACCGTGACCGGCCGCGCCGCCAGCTGGACGTCCTCGCCGGCCCGGACCCGCGCGTAGGACCGCTTGCCGTCGACCTTGATGGCCGAGACCGCGGTCGGCACCTGCTCGATGTCGCCGGTCAGCGGCAGCACCGCGGCCCGGACGTCGGCCTCGCCGATGCCGGAGGCGTCGACCTGCTCGAGCAGGTCCCCCTCGGCGTCGTCGGTCACGGTGGTCTGCCCCAGCCGCATCGTGGCGAGGTACTCCTTGTCGGCCAGCTGCAGGTGGCCGAGCAGCCGCGTCGCACGTCCGACCCCGAGCACGAGCACACCCGTGGCCATCGGGTCGAGCGTCCCGGCGTGACCGACCTTGCGCGTCCCGGCCAGGCGTCGGGTGCGCGCGACGACGTCGTGCGACGTCCAGCCTGCGGGCTTGTCGACGACGACCAGCCCCACGGGGCTCATGCGCGTCCGTCGTCCTCGTCGTCCTCGTCGGACGACTCGTCCGTGCGGGGCTGCTTGTACGGGTCGGGGTCGCCGGCGTACTGCGCGCCGGCCGACTCCGCGGCCACGCGCTCGTCGATCTCGCGCGCCCTGGCCAGCAGGTCCTCGATCTGGCGTGCCGTCTCGGGCACCGCGTCGAGGAAGAACTCGAGCGTGGGCGTGTGCCGCGTCCCGAGCTGCTTGCCGACCTCGGCCCGCAGGAGCCCGGTGGCGCTGCGGAGCGCAGCGCCGGTGTCGGCGATGGCCCGCTCGTCACCCATGACGGTGTAGAACACCGAGGCGTTCTGGTTGTCACCGGTGAGCCGGACGTCGGTGATGGTCACGAAGCCGAGACGCGGATCCTTGACCCGACGCTCGAGCATCTGGGCGATGATCACCTTGATGCGGTCAGCGAGCTGCTGGGTGCGCTGTCCGGCCATGATTCCTCCTCGTCCGGCACCCTCGTGCCGGGTCAGTACAGGTGCTGGGTCGGGCCCGACGGGTGTCGGGCCCGACCCGGGTCACCTCAGGCGCGCGGCTTCTCGCGCAGCTCGAACATCTCCACGACGTCGTCGATCTTGATGTCGCCGTAGCCACGGAGCACCAGACCGCACTCGAAGCCCTCGCGGACCTCGGACACGTCGTCCTTCTCGCGCCGCAGGCTCGAGAGGTCGAGGTTGTCGGCCACCACGGCACCGTCGCGCAGCAGGCGAGCCTTGGCGTTGCGCCGCAGCGTGCCGCTCGTGACCATGCAGCCGGCGATGTTGCCGATCTTGGACGAGCGGAAGATCTCGCGGATCTGCGCCGTGCCCAGCTGGACCTCTTCGAACTCGGGCTTGAGCATGCCCTTGAGGGCCGCCTCGATCTCGTCGATCGCCTGGTAGATCACCGAGTAGTACTTGATCTCGACGCCCTCGCGGTCGGCGAGCTCGGTGGCCTTGCCCTGCGGCCGGACGTTGAAGCCGATGATGACGGCGTTCGACGCGGCAGCCAGGTTGACGTCGGTCTCGGTGATCGCACCGACGCCGCGGTCGATGACCCGCAGGTCGACCTCCTCGCCGACGTCGATGTTGGCGAGCGCGTCCTCGAGCGCCTCGACCGAGCCGGAGCCGTCACCCTTCAGGATGAGCAGCAGCTCGTCGGTCTCGCCCTTCTCCATCGAGGACATGAAGTCCTCGAGGGTCCGGCGACCACTGCGCTTGGCGAGCAGTGCGTTGCGCTCGCGCGCCTCACGCTTCTCGGCCACCTGGCGAGCCAGGCGGTCGTCGGCGACGACCATGAAGTTGTCGCCGGCGCCGGGAACGGCGGTGAGGCCGAGCACGAGCGCGGGACGCGACGGCGTGGCCTCCTCGATGTTCTCGCCGTGCTCGTCGAGCATCGCGCGGACACGACCGAAGGCCGGTCCGGCGACGAGCGAGTCGCCGACGCGCAGGGTGCCGCGGTGCACCAGCACCGTGGCGACCGGGCCGCGACCGCGGTCCAGGTGCGCCTCGATGACCAGGCCCTCGGCGTTCTGCGTCGGGTTGGCGCGCAGGTCGAGCTCGGCGTCCGCCGTCAGCACGACGGCGGCGAGCAGGTCCTCCAGGCCCGTCCCGGCCTTGGCCGAGACGTCGACGAACATCGTGTCGCCGCCGTACTCCTCGGGCACGAGTCCGTACTCGGTGAGCTGGCCGCGAGCCTTGGTCGGATCGGCGTCGGGCTTGTCGATCTTGTTGACCGCGACGACGATCGGCACGCCGGCCGCCTTCGCGTGGTTGAGCGCCTCGACCGTCTGCGGCATGACGCCGTCGTCGGCCGCGACCACGAGGATCGCGATGTCGGTCGCCTGCGCACCACGGGCACGCATGGCCGTGAAGGCCTCGTGACCGGGGGTGTCGATCAGGGTGATGCGACGCTCGTCGCCGTCGACCTCGGTGGCGACCTGGTAGGCGCCGATGGTCTGCGTGATGCCACCGGCCTCCTTGTCGACGACGTTGCTGGAGCGCAGCGCGTCGAGGAGCTTGGTCTTGCCGTGGTCGACGTGACCCATGACCGTGACGACCGGCGGCCGCGCGATGAGGTCGTCGTCGTCGCCCTCGTTCTCGCCGAACTCCAGCGAGAACGACTCGAGCAGCTCGCGGTCCTCGTCCTCGGGCGAGATGACCTCGACCGTGTAGTTGAGCTCCTCGCCGAGCAGCTGCAGCGTCTCGTCGTTGGCCGACTGGGTGGCCGTGACGACCTCGCCCAGGTGGAACAGCACCTCGACGAGCGATGCCGCGTCGACGCCGATCTTGTCGGCGAAGTCGCTCAGCGACGAACCGCGGGTGAGACGGATCGTCTCGCCGTTGCCCTTGCGCACACGCACGCCGCCGATGGCGGGCGCCTGCATCTGGTCGAATTCCTGACGCTTCGCGCGCTTGCTCTTGCGTCCGCGTCGGACCGGGCCACCGGCGCGACCGAACGCGCCCTGCGTGCCACCGCGGCCACCGGGACGGTTGCCGCCGGGACGACCGCCGGGGCCACCGAAGCCGCCACCGCCGCCGGGACGACCGGCGAAGCCGCCGCCACCGCCACCGCCGGGACGACCGCCGGGAGCGCCGCCGCCACCGGGTCGGCCACCGGGACCGCCGGGACGGCCGCCGGGGCCGCCACGGCCACCGGGGCCGGGACGGGAGCCGGCCAGACCGGACTGCTTGGGCATCATGGCCGGGTTGGGACGCGGCATGCCCGGGCGACCGCCCGGCGCAGGAGCCGCTCCACCCTCACGGGCGGCCGGCGGGCGCGGGGGACGGTCCTGCTGCATGCCCTGGCGCGACGAGAACGGATTGTTGCCCGGGCGGGCACCGCCACCGCGCGGTCCCGGACGGGGTCCGGGAGCGGCCGGCTTCGGGCCGGGCTGCGCCGCAGGTGCCTCCGGAGCGGCCTCGGCCGCCGGGGCCTCCGGCTCGGCCGGACGACGCGGACCGGGACGCGGGCCGGGTGCCGGCGCGGCCTTGGGCGCCGCAGGGGCAGGAGCCTCCGCGGCGGGCTCGGCCGCAGCGGGCTGCTCGACGGGCGCGGGGGCCTCGGGGGCCTTGGCCTCGGCCTGGGCCGGTGCCTCCGGCTTGGCCGCAGGCGCCTTCTTGGCAGCCTTCTTCGCACCCTTGTCGCGCAGGGTGTCGCCGTGCTCCTCCTTGAGGCGGCGGACGACCGGCGCCTCGACGGTGGACGACGCGGACTTCACGTACTCACCCATGTCCTTCAACGTGGACAGGATGTCCTTGCTCTGGACTCCGAGCTCTCGTGCGAGCTCGTGGACTCTGACAGCCACTGTTCTCCTTCAGGGGGGTCCGCCCGCCCTGAAGGAGGTGCGGACCCTAGTTGACGTGCAGGCTCATCGGTTGGTTCTCATCGAGAGCTCATGAGCGGTTGCTCCGTTTTCGGGTCGTGGGGCCGGGTGGCCCCCTGGATCGGTGTCACTGGTGCGTGGTGCGGTCGGCGACGGCGTCGAGCGGCGTCAGGTCGAGTGGTCCCTCCAGGCGGAGGGCCCGGCCGAACGCCTTGCGGCGACGTGCCAGCTCCAGGCACCGAGGGTCGGGGTGCAGGTGCGCCCCTCGCCCCGGCATGGACCGCCGTGGATCGGGCGTGACGACCGTGGTCGTCTCCCCCGGGACCGCGACGAGTCGCACCAGAGCGGTCACTGCGTCGCGCGACCGGCAGCCGATGCACGTGCGAGTGACCAGGGTCGAGTCTACCCCGTCCGCGCTCATGCTCCGTTCTCGGGCCTCGACGCACCGGACGGGCGCGCTGGCCCCCCGGCCACGGAGGGGTCCTCGGTGTCGGACCGGATGTCGATGCGCCAGCCCGTGAGCTTCGCGGCGAGGCGGGCGTTCTGGCCCTCCTTGCCGATCGCGAGGGAGAGCTGGAAGTCGGGAACGACCACCCTCGCCGCACGAGCCTGCTCGTCGACCACCGTCACCTGCTTGACGCGCGACGGCGAGAGCGCGTGACCGATGTACGCAGCCGGCTCGTCGCTGTAGTCGACGATGTCGATCTTCTCGCCGTGCAGCTCGTGCATGACGTTGCGGACGCGCTGGCCCATCGGTCCGATGCAGGCGCCCTTGGCGTTGACCCCGGCCGCCTTGGCGCGCACGGCGATCTTCGTGCGATGTCCGGCCTCACGGGCCACGCCCATGATCTCGACCGCACCGTCGGCGATCTCGGGCACCTCCAGCGCGAACAGCAGGCGCACCAGGTTCGGATGCGTGCGCGAGACCTTGACCCGCGGCCCACGCATGCCCTTCTCGACCTCGTACACGTAGGCCTTGATGCGCTCGCCGTGGGCGTACTTCTCCTCCGCCACGCGCTCGGACGCCGGCAGCAGCGCCTCGACACGGCCCAGGTCGATCATGACGTCGCCGGGCCGGCTGCCCTGCTGGATGACGCCGGAGACGATGTCGCCGACCTTGCCGGAGAACTCGCCGAACTTCTGCTCGTCCTCCGCGTCACGCAGACGCTGCATGATCAGCTGGCGCGCCACTGCGGCGGCGAACCGGCCGAAGTCCTCGGGGGTGTCGTCGAACTCCTCGGAGAACCGTGGCGGGGCCGGGGCGGTGGTGGGAGCGGGGGCCGGCTGGGCAGCGACGGTCCCGTCCGTGTCGGCCGCTGCGTCCTCGGCCGCGCCCTCCTGCCCGGTCTCCGTCGAGGTCCCAGTGTCGGGCGCGGTCTCGGGCGCGGTCTCGGGCTGCGCCTGCGGCTCGGGCTCGAGTCGCTCCTTCGCCCACACGGTGACGTGGCCGCTCGCGCGGTCGAGCACGACCCGCGCGTGGGAGTGGGCGTAGGGCGTCTTGTGGTAGGCCGACAGCAGCGCTGTCTCGATGGCCTCGACGACCACCTCGAAGGAGATGTCCTTCTCGCGTTCCAGCGCACGCAGTGCGCTCATGTCGATGTCCATCAGGAGTCCTTCTCGCGGTTCCGGTCGGTGGGGCGTGACGTGCCGGGCCGGCCCTGCACCGGCCGTCGGGGCTGCTTGGAGCGACCCGTCGTGGGGGCCTTGGGGGCACCCAGCTCCGGCGTCACGAGGGCACGGGCGACCTCGGAGTACTCCAGACGGCGCTGCTGGCCCTTGACGGTGAGCTCGACGCCCGTGTCGTCGCTGCCCACGACACGCCCCGTGACGGAGGGACCGTCGTGAAGCGTCACCGCCACCAGCCGGCCGACGTTGCGCCGCCAGTGCCGGGGCTCGGTCAGAGGGCGGTCGAGGCCACGGGAGGTGACCTCCAGCGTGTAGGGCTCCTCGCCCATGGCGCTGCCCTCGTCGAGAGCGGCGGACACGACGCGCGTGGCGTCGGTGATGAGGTCGATCGGGACGCCACCGTCGGCGTCGACCGCGATCCTCAGGAGGCGCTTGGACCCCGAGCGGGACAGCTCCACCGCCTCCAGGTCCAGTCCGAGCGGCGTCAGCGCGCCTCGGACCTCGTCCTCCACGCGGTCGGCCTGCGGGTCCGCCATCTCGAGCAGCCTCCTGTGTTCTGTTGTCGACACGTCACGTGCGGCGAGCCGAAGGGACGGCCTGCCGCAGGCGACCACTCTAGCGGTCACGGACTAGGCTGCCGTGGTGGTCAGCCGTCGCGTCGTCGTGGGGTCCGGGCTCGCCGTCGTCGCGGCCGGGGCGGGCCTGCACGTGGCCGGACGCGACGACGACCTGCTGCGTGCACTCGGCGCCCGCCCGCACCCGATCCCGGACGCGTCGGACACCGCGCTGCTGCGGACGGCGGCCTCCGAGCAGGTCTCGCTGGTGAGCGCCGTCGAGCAGCTCGGCGGCGCCGACGAGACCCTGGTGGACGTGCTGCGCGAGCAGCTGGAGGCGCTGGGTGGCCCTCCGGGCGGCTCCACTCCCCCGGCCTCGGAGATCACCGGCGGCGGCGCCGCCGTGGCGCGTGCCGTCGCGGCCGCCGCGCGACGCCGCGAGTCCGACGCGTTGACGGCGGTCTCCCCCGACCTCGCGCGGGTGCTGGCGTCCTTGGCCGCCGGCCAGGCCCAGGTCGCCCGGACGCTCGGACGTCGGGGCTGAGAGCGCGACCATGAGCACTCCGTCCCCGGTCGGCGCCCTTCAACGGCGCCTCGCCCTTGAGCACGAGGCGGTCTGGCTCGCCTCGCTGGTGGCCGGTCGCTTCTCGGCCCTGCGCGACGCCGCGAGCGACGCCCTCGTCCGCCACCGTCGGTCGCGGGACAGCCTGATCGCCCGGGTCGCGGCGGCGGGCGCCACGCCGGTGGGCCCGCAGGCGTCCTACGGCACCGCACCGGCGACGGCCGACGACGCTCGGCAGCGTCTGGCCGACGTCAGTGACCGGCTGTGCACGGCCACTCTGCCGCTCGTGACGCTCGGCGGAGCCGGCGACCGCCGCGAGGCCCTGGCCTCGCTGCGTGCCTCCGCGCTGGAGGCCATCGACTGGGGCGCCTCCCCGACCGCGTTCCCCGGACTCGGCTGACCCGGCCCGGCGGGCTGTGGTCCGTCGGGTCGATCAGCGGCACACGGCGCGCAGCTCGTCGACGAGACCCGCGACCGGCACGTCGCGTCGTGATCCCGTCGCGCGGTCCTTCACCTCGACGACACCGTCGGCCAGACCCTTGCCGACCACCACGATCGTGGGCATCCCGAGCAGCTCGGCGTCCTTGAACTTGACGCCGGGCGAGACCTTGGGCCGGTCGTCGTGGAGCACGGTGACACCGGCGGCCTCGAGGTCGGCGACCAGCCGGTCGGCGGCCTCGAACTGCTCGGGCTGCTTGCCCGCCACGACGAGGTGCACGTCGTAGGGGGCGAGCTCGCGGGGCCAGACGATGCCGATCTCGTCGTGCGAGCTCTCCACCACGGCCGCCACGGCACGGGAGATCCCGACGCCGTAGGAGCCCATCGTGACCGTCACGAGCTTGCCGTTCTCGTCGAGCACCTGGAGCCCGAGGGCCTGCGCGTACTTGCGTCCCAGCTGGAAGATGTGGCCCATCTCGATGCCGCGGGCCAGCTCGAGCGGCCCGGAGCCGTCGGGAGCCGGGTCGCCGGCGCGCACCTCAGCGGCCTCGATCGTGCCGTCGGGCGTGAAGTCGCGGCCCGCCACGAGATCGACGACGTGGGACCCGCGGACGTTCGCACCCGTGACCCACCGGCTGCCCTCGACGACGCGGGGGTCGACGAGGTAGCGGATGCCGCTCTCGGACTCCGCGCCCAGGGCGGCCGGACCGATGTAGCCCTTGACCAGGAGCGGGTGCGCGGCGAAGTCGTCCTCGGTGAACGGCTCGACCTCGGCGGGCGAGACCTGGGTCTCCAGGCGCTTGGGGTCGACCTCGCGGTCGCCGGGCACGCCGATGGCGAGCGGCTCGCGGCTGCCGTCGGGGTGCCGCAGCACCACCAGCACGTTCTTGAGCGTGTCGCCCGCGTGCCAGGGTCGGTCCTCGCGCGGGAAGTGCTCCTGCAGGTGCGCGACGAGCGTCTCGATGGTGGGGGTGTCGGGGGTCTGCTCGGCGTGCGCAGCGGGCGCGTCGTCGAGGGGCAGGGGGTCGGGCACCACGGTGGTGACGGCCTCGACGTTCGCCGCGTAGCCGCCGGGGGAACGCACGAACGTGTCCTCGCCGACCTCGGCGACGGCGAGGAACTCCTCGCTGGCCGAGCCACCCATGGCTCCGGAGTCGGCGTGGACGATGACGTAGTCCAGCCCCAGCCGGTCGAAGATCCGGACGTAGGCCTCGCGGTGGGCCCGGTAGCTGGCCTCCAGGCCGGCGTCGTCGACGTCGAAGGAGTAGGAGTCCTTCATGACGAACTCGCGTCCGCGCAGGATGCCGGCACGGGGACGCGCCTCGTCGCGGTACTTCGTCTGGATCTGGTAGAGGCTCAGGGGCAGGTCCTTGTACGAGGAGTAGAGGTCCTTGACCAGGAGGGCGAACATCTCCTCGTGCGTGGGGCCGAGCAGCATGTCGGTCCCGCGACGGTCCTTCAGCCGGAACAGGTTCGGGCCGTACTCGACCCAGCGGTTGGTGGCCTCGTAGGGCTCACGCGGGAGCAGCGCGGGGAACCGCACCTCCTGCGAGCCGATGGCGTCCATCTCCTCGCGGACGATCTGCTCGACCTTGGCGAGCACCTTGAGCCCCAGCGGCAGCCACGAGTAGATACCGGGCGCCACGCGACGCACGTAGCCCGCCCGGACGAGCAGCTTGTGGCTCGGGACCTCCGCGTCGGCGGGGTCGTCTCGCAGGGTTCGCAGGAACAGCTGGGACATGCGCATGGACCGACCCTATCGAGGGTGTCGGCGGTACCTCGCGCGCGAGGTGGCCCAGGGTGGGGCCAGGGCGTGTCCTAGCCGCGGGACGCCTTGAGCGCGGTGCGCACGAGCGGGGCCTGCAGCGGCAGACGCGCGAGGGTGCCGACCTTCCACCCCGTCGACGCGCGCCGGCTGCGCACCGCGTCGGCCGCCATCTGCAGGTTCGCCGGGAACACCCCGACGAGCAGCGCGGCCGATGCCGTCCCGCCCGCACGACGGGTGCGGGGGTGGACGAGCAGGGCCGCGCACGCGATCTCCACCGCGCCGGAGCCCAGGACGAGCTCGCGCTTGTACGGCAGGGGCCTCGGGACCATCGACTCGAAGAGTGCCGGCTTCACGAAGTGGGCGACCCCCGCGGCGGCGAGGAGTCCGGCGAGCGCCTTCACGTCACGATCCATGCCCGCACCCTAGCGAGGTGACGCGTGGAAGGATCGGTCCCGGCCCTGCCGACCCGACCAGCCCCAGGAGTACTCCATGACCGTCATCGCCACCCTCGAGCTCCGGCTGCGGCCCGACCGGCTGGACGACGCGCCGGCCGTCCTCGAGGAGGTCCTCGCCGAGACCCGGGCCTTCCCCGGCAACCACGGGGTCGAGGTGCTGACGGACGTCGAGGACCCCACGCACGTCACCGCCCTCGAGCGCTGGGAGAGCCTGGAGCACGACGACGCCTACCGCACCTGGCGGGCGGGCGACGGGCAGCGTCCCGCGCTGGCCGCCCTGCTGGCTGCGGCACCCGTGCTCACCCGGTGGAGCACGTCGAGCTGACTCCGGACGCCTTACAGCAGGATCGAGGCGAAGGTGTCGACCTGGCGCATCCCGACGCGGTCGTAGGTGGCGCGAGCCGGGGCGTTGAAGTCGTTGACGTAGAGCGTGACGTCGGGTGCGACGTCGCGCCGGACGAGACGCACCACGCCCGCGAGTGCCGGGGCTGCGATCCCACGGCCGCGGTGATCAGGGTGCACCCACACGCCCTGGAGCTGGCACACCCCGTCGACCGCGGCCCCGACCTCGGTCTTGAACAGCACCTGGCCGCGCTCGATGATCGCGAACGCCCAGCCCCGCGCGACGAGCTGCCCGACCCGAGCCCGGTAGCCGACGCTCCCGCCGGCCTCCGGGTCGATCCCGACCTCCTCGCGGAACATCGCGACGGAGGCGGGGTACAGCGCGTCGACCTCGTCGATCATGACGTGGCGGACCCGCGGGTCCGCCGGCAGAGCGGGGTCGTGGTCGATGGCGAGGAACGGCTGGTCGGCCCGGACCGAGCGCGCCGGGCCCCACAGCCCCTCCAGACGTGACCACAGCCGCAGCACCGCCTCCTGGGGACCCACCAGCGAGGCACTGCGGCGTCCGCCGGGGCCCGTGTCGGCGGCCAGGAGGTGCTCGGCGAAGCCGTCGATCGCCACCGCGTCGGCCTGAACCGGGACGAGGTTGGCGCCACTGTGGCAGGCGGCGACGAGGACGCCGTCCCGGAAGCAGCCGAGGATCGACCCGCCGAGCAGCACGTCGCGCAGCCCGGTCTCCGCGACGCGGTGCCGGACGAAGAGGTTGGCTCGCGCGTCGCGGGCGGTGAGGCGGACGAGGTCGGGGACGTCACCGGGGGTCAGCGCTCGGACCACCTGGTCTCCAGGCCCGGCGCCGGCACGCGCGTCGACCAGCTGGGTCATCGCGCACCTCCGTCCGTCCGCAGCACGGCGTGCCGAGACCTCGTCAGCGTAGCGCCGGAGGTGATCCCACGCCGTCCTACGATGAGTCATGACGTCACCCGGTCCCCTCGTCGTCGGTCACGACGGCTCCCGCTTCTCCGACTCCGCCCTCGCCTGGGCGCTCGACCACGCCGAGGCCGCTGGTCTGCCCGTGCACGTCGTGCGCGCCTGGTCGATCTCCACCGCCGCGCGCCCGGCCGACGCCCGCCCCGGCTTCGTCCCGGGCGTCGACGAGCTGGGCCGCGCCACGCAGGCCGCGCTCGAGGCCGACACCGCCGACGCCCGTGCGGCGCACCCCGACGTGCCGGTCACCCTCGAGGCCGTGCACGGGCCCGCGGACGACACCCTGCTCGAGGCGTCGCGCGGCGCCACCATGGTCGTGATCGGCCCCCGCGGCCTGGGCGGCTTCGCCGGGCTGCTGCTCGGCTCGGTCAGCGACCGGCTGGTCCGACACGCGTCGTGCCCCGTGCTGGTGCTGCGCGGTCAGGACGACGCCTCCGCGCCGCGGTCACGGCCGATCGACAGCGTGGTCGACTAGCGGCGGTCGTCCGGGCCTCAGCCCGACACGTCGACCGAGGCGGTGGCGCCCTCCACGGGCTCCATCGTCTCGGCGATGCGCATGGCCTCCTCGATGAGGGTCTCGACGATCTTGCTCTCGGGCACGGTCTTGATGACCTCGCCCTTGACGAAGATCTGACCCTTGCCGTTGCCCGAGGCGACACCGAGGTCGGCCTCGCGAGCCTCGCCCGGTCCGTTGACGACGCAGCCCATGACGGCCACGCGCAGCGGGACCTCGAGGCCGTCGAGCCCGGCCGTGACCTGCTCGGCCAGCGTGTACACGTCGACCTGCGCGCGACCGCACGACGGGCACGAGACGATCTCGAGCTTGCGCGGGCGCAGGTTGAGCGACTGCAGGATCTGGATGCCGACCTTGACCTCCTCGACCGGCGGTGCCGACAGGGAGACCCGGATCGTGTCGCCGATGCCGTTGCCCAGCAGGTGCCCGAAGGCCACGGCGCTCTTGATGGTGCCCTGGAACGCCGGACCGGCCTCCGTGACGCCGAGGTGCAGCGGCCAGTCGCCTCGCTCGGAGAGCAGCTCGTAGGCCTTCACCATGATCACGGGGTCGTTGTGCTTGACCGAGATCTTGAAGTCGTGGAAGTCGTGCTCCTCGAACAGCGAGGCCTCCCACACGGCAGACTCCACGAGCGCCTCGGGCGTGGCCTTGCCGTACTTCTCGAGCAGGCGCTTGTCGAGGCTGCCGGCGTTGACGCCGATGCGCAGCGAGACCCCGGCATCCTTGGCGGCCTTCGCGATCGCGCCGACCTGGTCGTCGAACTTGCGGATGTTGCCCGGGTTCACGCGCACGGCGGCACAGCCGGCGTCGATGGCCGCGAACACGTACTTCGGCTGGAAGTGGATGTCGGCGATCACGGGGATCTGCGACTTGCGCGCGATGTCGGGAAGTGCGTCGGCGTCGTCCTGGCTCGGGCACGCCACGCGCACGATGTCGCAGCCGGCGGCCGTCAGCTCGGCGATCTGCTGCAGGGTGCTGTTGACGTCGGAGGTGAGCGTCGTGGTCATGGACTGCACCGACACCGGGGCGTCGCCGCCGACGTCGATCGAGCCGACCTTGATCTTGCGGGTCTTGCGCCGCGGCGTGAGGACGGGCGGCGGCGCCTCGGGCATGCCGAGCGATACGGGGATGCTCACGAGATGCTCACCGGGTTCACGATGTCGGCGTAGATCAGGATGACGCTCATGACCATCAGGATGCCACCCACCACGTAGGCGACCGGCAGCATCCTCGCCACGTCGACGTATCCGGGGTCGGGACGCCTCCGCAGCCGCGCCCAGCCCCGCCGGATCGCCTCCCACAGGGCGCCCGCGATGTGACCACCGTCGAGCGGCAGCAGCGGGATGAAGTTGAACAGCGCGAGGAAGAGGTTCAGCGAGGCGAGCAGACCGAGGATCCGCTGCGCCCGCTCGGACCACGTGGGTTCGTCGACGGTGACCAGCTCGCCGGCCACGCGGCTCGCGCCGACCACGCTGATCGGTCCGTCGGCCGGGCGCTCGGCACCGAAGGCAGCCTTGGTGACCTCGACCATCCGCACCGGGAGGTGGGCGATGGCGTCGGCCGTGGCCACCACCTGCTCACCCATCACCTCGGCCACGGTGCCGGGTCCCTGGCGTTGCATCGCCTGGGTGGGCTCCACGCCGAGGAACCCGACCCGCTCGGTGCGCTCGGGGTCGTCGACCGACGCCCGGGCGAGGACCGTGGTGGGCACCTCCGCGGCGATCTCGCGACCGTCCCGCTCCACGACGATCCGCGCCTCGTCGCCACCGTTGCCGCGAATGAGCCCCGAGAGCTGCTCCCACGAGGTGATCCGCTCGCCGTTGAACGAGACGAACCGGTCCCCCGGCTGGAGACCGGCCTGCTTGGCCGGCGTGACGGGGTCGGCGTCGGTGCACGTGCGACCGGCCTCGGCGTCGCTGATGGCACAGTCCGAGACCGCCGCCACGGTGGTGGTGGGGGTGAGCGCGCCGAAGCCCATGAGGACGACGGCGAACAGCACGACCGCGATGGCCACGTTCACCATGGGGCCGCCGGCCATCACGATGAGCTTCTGCCACCACGGCTTCTTGTAGAACAGCCGGTCGGCGTCGTCGTCGTCGACGAGCTCGTACTCGGCGTGGCGGGCGTCGCTCACCAGCTGGGTGAACAGGCCGGTGTTCGTGTCGCGGACCCGTTCGGGTGCCGTCGCTCCCCCGACGGGCACGTCTTCCTGCGAACGCCGCTCCGGCGGGAGCATGCCGACGAGCTTCACGTAGCCGCCGAGCGGGATCGACTTGATGCCGTACTCGGTCTCGCCGCGTCGGAACGACCAGACCGTGTTGCCGAACCCGACGAAGTACTGGGTGACCTTGATGCCGAACTTCTTCGCCGGGTACAGGTGGCCGAGCTCGTGCAGGGCGATCGAGGCGATGACGCCGAGGACGAAGACGACGACGCCGAGGGCGTAGACGAGCCCGGTCACGCGCGGGTCCCGCCCGGTGCTGTCACGGTGTTCGATCGCATGGGAGCTTCCTCCACGAGGGCCCTCGCCCGGTCCCGGGCTCGGGTGTCGGCCTCGAGCACGAGGTCGAGGGTCAGGTCGGCGTGGGCGACGTCGGGGTCGTCGAGGTGCTCGGCCAGGACCGCTCCCACGGTGTCAACGATGCCAAGGAAGTCCAACTCGCCGGCCACGAAGGCGTCGACGCACACCTCGTTGGCCGCGTTGAGCACCGCCGGCGCCGTCCGACCGTGCTCCCCCGCCCGGCGCGCCAGGCGGACGGCGGGGAACGCGATCTCGTCCAGGGGGAAGAACTCCCAGGCGGTCGGGGCGCTCCAGTCGCAGGCCCGGGCCGAGCCGGGCACGCGCTCGGGCCAGGCCAGCCCGAGGGCGATGGGCAGGCGCATGTCGGGCGGCGAGGCCTGGACCATCGTGGACCCGTCGACGTACTCGACCATGGAGTGCACGACCGACGACGGGTGCACGACCACGTCGATGCGGTCGAAGCCGATGCCGAACAGCAGGTGCGCCTCGATCACCTCGAGACCCTTGTTGACGAGCGTGGCCGAGTTGATCGTGATGACCGGACCCATGTCCCACGTCGGGTGCGCCATGGCCTGCTCGGGCGTGACGTCGGCCAGCTCGTCGCGGGTCCGCCCACGGAACGGTCCACCACTGGCCGTCACCAGGAGACGCTGGACGTCCTCGATCCGTTCGCCACGCAGGGCCTGCGCGATGGCCGAGTGCTCGGAGTCGACCGGAACGATCTGACCCGGTGCGGCGAGGGAGGTGACCAGGTCGCCACCGACGATCAGGGACTCCTTGTTGGCGAGGGCGAGCGTGGTCCCGGTCTCGAGCGCGGCCAGCGTCGGCCTGAGCCCGACGGCCCCGGTCATGCCGTTGAGCACGACGTCGACGTCGGCCCGGGCCACCTCGGTGGCGGCGTCCGGTCCGGCGAGCAGCTTCGGGAGGCGGTGGTCGCCCTCGGACCACCCGCGTCGCTTGGCCTCGGCGTAGAGCGCCAGCTGCACGTCCTGGGCGGCGGTGGCCCTGGCCACCGAGACCAGCTCCACCTCGTGCCGGATCGCCTGGGCGGCCAGCAGGCCCGGGTCCGAGCCGCCGGCTGCGAGCGCCACCACGTCGAACCGCTCCGGGGCGGCCTCGACCACCTCCAGGGCCTGGGTACCGATGGAGCCGGTGGAACCGAGAATGGCGACACGCTTTCGCATGTCGCCATTCTCTCTCACCGGCACCGGGTGTCCCGCCCGGGCGCCGGAGGTCTCATCGCCGCCGGGTCACTTGACCTCGGACCGACGGATCAGCCAGATGCCGAGCGCCAGCGGGATCACGAACCAGATGACCCCGGACGTGCCCAGCTGTGCCCACTCCTCGCCGGTGAGGTTGCCCTCGAACAGCTTGCTCTGCGAGAAGTTGAAGTCGATCCACGGCTGCAGGTCCTTGAACCAGTCCTGGAACGCGGCCAGGATCCCGAACACGGTCGGCAGGACGAAGCCGTACACGAAGTAGCCGACGATCGCGGCGGGCGTGTTGCGGAACAGTGCGCCGAGGGTGAAGCCCAGCAGCAGGCCCAGGATGTTGGCCAGCAGGATCGTGAGGAACTGGGTGAGCGTGACGTCCCAGTCGGCGTCGATCCCGTTGATCGCGGCACCGGCGAGGTTGCCGACCGCGCCGATCGCGAAGGCCACCAGCACGGAGATGATGCCGACGAGCACCGAGGCGACGATCTTGGCGTTGATGATCGAGCCGCGGTGCGGCACGAGCGTGAACGTCGTCAGGCCGCTGCGCTGGCTCCACTCACCCGTGACGGACAGGATCGCCACCACCGGCAGGAGGATGCCGAGCGGCACGCCGAAGGCGGTCGCGAAGACGGCGTAGGAGATGACACTGTCGGGAGCGAACGCGATCACCGAGACGGCCGCGATCAGCGACAGCACGACGATGCTGATCATCAGCCAGCGACCGGCGCGGGTGTCGAACATCTTGCGCAGCTCGACCCGGACGAGCCGGGCGAACGGGATGCCGGGACGGTCGGTGGAGACCGACGCGGGCAGCGGGCTTGCGGTGGTGGCGCTCATGCCACGCCTCCTTCGGTGGTGGTCTTCTCGCGCTGGGTCGAGGACGTGAGCTCGAGGAACATGTCCTCGAGCCCCGCGCCTCCGGCGGGCCGGAGCTCGACGAGGGCGACGCCGGCCGCGAGGGCGGCCTGGCCGACCTGCTCGGCGCCGACGGCGACCTGCAGGCCGCCCTGGACGGCGGTGGGCTGCTGCCCGGCGCCCACGAGCGCCTTCTGCAGCTGCTCGTCGTCGACCGAGTGGACGAAGGTGGAGTCCGCTCCGCCGCGTGCGCGGTGCATGAGCTCGTCCTTCGTGCCCTGGGCGACGATCTTGCCGTGGCCGATGACGATGATCTCGTCGGCGATGATCTCGATCTCGTGCAGCAGGTGCGAGCTCAGCAGCACCGTGCCGCCGCGGTCGGCGTAGTGGCGCAGCAGGCTGCGCATCCAGTGGATGCCGGCCGGGTCGAGACCGTTGGCCGGCTCGTCGAGGATGAGCACCTTGGGATCGCCGAGCAGCGCGTTGGCGATGCCGAGTCGCTGGCGCATGCCGAGCGAGTAGTTCTTCACCCGGCGCTTGGACTCGGTGTCGCTCAGGCTGACGAGCTCGAGCATCTCGTCGACGCGGCTGCTGGGCAGACCCATGGTCAGGGCCGACAGGGTGAGGATCTCGCGGCCGGTACGGCCGGCGTGCTGCGCCGAGGCGTCGAGGAGCACGCCGACCTGCGTGCCCGGGTTGGGGATGTCGCGGTAGTCGACGCCGTCGATGAGGGCCTGGCCGACGGAGGCCGGGGTGAGGCCGGTCATGATGCGCATCGTCGTCGACTTGCCGGCACCGTTCGGCCCGAGGAAGCCGGTGACGGCCCCTGGGCGACAGGTGAAGCTGACGTCGTCGACGGCGGTGAAGCCGGCGTACGTCTTGGTGAGGTTCTGGACCTGGATCATGACCCCAGCCTGCCCGACGTGGTGCGTCGTGGGCATCCGCCACGCAGCCACGATCCGGTCGCCGAAAGTATGAGCCTCGCCGGCCGGGTGGACGTGGCACGGCCCGCACCCACGTCGGTAGCGTGACGCCGGTGAGCCCCCCGCCCCCGACCGTGACGCGATGGGGGCAGGTCTGGCGACTCCTGCTCGTGCTCGCGGTCACGGGCCTGTCGTGGGTCGAGCTCGCCCCGTGGCAGCTCGCCAACGCGCCCGGGTGGTTCGCTGCCGACATCGCGATCGGGGTGGTGAGCACGGTGGCCACCTTCCGGTGGCGGCACCGCTTCCCGGTGGCGACCGCGCTGGTCACCAACGTCGTGAGCATCGTGTCGTTCAGCTCCGGGGGCGCGGCGAGCCTCGCGCTCGTGTCGCTGGCCACGCGCCGACGCTGGCGCGAGATCGTCCCCGTCACGATCGTGGTGGCGCTGACGATCCCGGTCGTGGTGGCCATCAACCCGGTCCCGGGGCCCGACCCACGACTCGACGCCGCCGTGGTGGTCGTCGTCATCGGCCTCATGGTGGCGGTGGGGCTCTACGTCGGGTCGCGGCGTGAGCTGCTGGCCACGCTCCGCTCCAGGGCCGAGATCGCCGAGGCGGAGCAGGCGGCGAAGGTGGCGCAGGCCCGCGGCGCCGAGCGCACGCGCATCGCCCGGGAGATGCACGACGTGCTCGCGCACCGGATCTCGCTGGTCACCATGCACGCGGGGGCGCTGGCCTACCGGGACGACCTCCCGCCGGAGCAGGTGCGTGAGGCCGCCCGCACGATCCAGGAGACGGCCCACCAGGCCATGACCGAGCTGAGGGGTGTGCTCGGCGTGCTCCGCGACGGTCCCGGCGACGCGGCCCCCGAGCTGCCGCAGCCGTCCGCGGGCGACCTGCGGATCCTCGTGGAGGAGTGGGCGCGTGCCGGGATGCGCGTCGACCTGTCGGTGGACGGCGACCTCGACGACGTTCCCGACGCGGAGGGCCGCACGATCTTCCGCGTCGTGCAGGAGGGTCTCACCAACGCGCACAAGCACGCGACCGACACCGCCGTCACGGTGCGCGTGGAGGCCGAGGGCGGAGCGGGTGTGCGGGCCGTGGTGACGAACCCGCTGCGCGTCGGCACCACCCGCACCACGGCGCCACCACCGGGGGCCGGCCTGGGCCTGGTGGGCCTGCGGGAGCGGGTGGAGCTCGCCGGCGGTCGGCTGACGCAGAAGGTGACGCCCGACCAGCGCTACGTGCTCGAGGCGTGGGTACCGTGGCCGGCGTGACCCGGCTGCTCCTCGTCGACGACGACGCACTGGTGCGAGCCGGCCTGGCGCTCATGCTCGGCGGGTCCGACGAGCTCGAGGTCGTCGCCGAGGCGTCCAACGGCCGCGAGGCGGTCGCCCGGGTCCGCGAGGGCGACGTCGACGTGGTGCTGATGGACCTGCGGATGCCGGTGATGGACGGGATCGACGCGACCGCCGCGATCGTCGCCCTGCCCTCGGCGCCCCGCGTCCTGGTGCTGACCACCTTCGACGCCGACGACTACGTCGTGCGGGCACTGGCCGCAGGGGCGCACGGGTTCCTCCTGAAGGACACCCCGCCGGCGCAGATCGTCGAGGCCATCGCCACGGTGACCTCCGGCGAGCCCGCGCTGTCGCCGGCGATCACCCGTCGACTCATCGAGCAGGTGACGGACGGGTCGGGCGACGGCCGCGAGACGCGGGCCGCGGTCCTGGTGGCGTCGCTGACCGACCGCGAGCGCGACGTGGCCCGGGCGATCGGGAGAGGCGCGTCCAACGCCGAGATCGCCTCGGAGCTGCACCTCAGCCTCGCGACCGTGAAGGCGCACATCTCCCACCTCTTCACCAAGCTGGACGCCGTGAACCGGGTGCAGGTGGCGATCACGATGCACGACGCGGGCCTCCTGTAGCGCACGGCACGTCGTCTGGAGGTGCCTGCAGCGATCCACCTCTCTAGCGTGGAGGCATGTCCTCGACGCTGACCGACCTGGCCGACACGATCCTCGACAAGACGGTGCTGCCCGGGTACTCCAGCATCGGACCGCGGCTGCGTCGTCGCTGGTGGCCGGCCGACCCCGAGCCCGACTCGCTCCGAGGTCGCCACGTGGTCGTGACGGGAGCGAGCGGTGGCCTGGGCGCCGCGGCGGCGACGGGACTCGCCGAGCTCGGCGCCACCGTGCACCTGGTGGGACGCAAGGCCGACCGCCTGGCCGACGCCGCCGGCGAGATCCGCCGCTCGCTGCCGTCGGCCGAGCTCCGCGAGGAGGTGTGCGACGTCAGCGACCTCGACGACGTGCGCCGCTACGCGGATCGTCTTCGGGCCGACCTCGGCGCGCTGCACGCGATCGTGCACGACGCCGGCGTCATGCCGACCGAGCGCACGGAGTCGCCGCAGGGTCACGAGCTGACGCTCGCCACGCACGTGCTCGGCCCACTCCTGCTCACCGAGCTCGTCCGCCCGCTGCTCGAGGCGGCCGACGACGGGCGCGTCGTGTGGGTCTCGTCGGGCGGCATGTACACCGCCCCGCTCACGGAGGCACTCGTGGACGACCTGCAGTACCGCGAGGGCACCTACGACGGCGTGCGTGCCTACGCCCGCACGAAGCGGCTGCAGGTCGTGGTGGCCGAGCTGCTCGCCCAGCGGCACCCGCAGCTGCCGAGCCACTCGATGCACCCCGGTTGGGCGCAGACCCCCGGCATCACCGACTCCCTGCCCGGCTTCGCCAAGGTCCTGGGTCCGGTGCTCCGCACGGCCGCCGAGGGCGCCGACACCATGGTCTGGCTGGCCGCGGTGCCCACGTCACGGACCGGGCAGGACGGGTTCTGGTGCGACCGCCGACGCCGCTCGCCGCACTACGCCCCGTGGCCGAAGGAGGAGCCGGCTCTTCGGCGCCGCGTCTGGGACCGCGTGGCCACCTGGGCCGGACTCGACGTCGAGGGCTCCTGAGCCTTCCCCTTCCGGTCGTCTCGAAGGGATGGGGATGATCCCCTCGCCTCCGCTGGGCTTGCACGCGCTGCTGCGTCGCTGTGGCCGGGTCATGCCTTGCTGCTGCGTCGCTGTGGCCCGGTCCTGCCTTGCTGCTGCGTTGCTGTGGCTGCGAGTGGACCTGCGCTCCGAAAGGGCCTCGACCGGCGGCGGGGTCCGGGCTCGGCCGGGCTCTCGGGGCGCGGCTCCCGGTGACGCAAGGTTCTGCGTTCGTGCGTGAGGAGTCGAAGGATGCTGCGTTCGTGGTCGGATCCCGTCGTGAACGCAGCATCGTTCGGGGTTCTGCACGTGAAGGCAGAATCCTGCGTCCGCCGGGGGCCTCTCGTGCGTCGAGTGGGCAGGGGTTCTTCCTTTGCGCGGGACGGTCCACGGGAAGGGAGAATCGTGGCCGGGCCCCGCAGACCCAGCCGGGACGAGACCCCCTGCTGCGGTCGAGGCCCTTTCGGAGACCGACCCGCCTCGCAGTCACAGTGACGCGGCCGCAGGAGAACGCGAAGCCACAGCGACGCAGGATCGAGCGAACGCCCACCAGGAGCGACGCGGCAGTGAGCGAACGCCCACCAGGAGCGACGCAGCAGCGGCTCGGTCAGAGCACGGGGCGGCGCTCCAGCAGCGGCTCGACCACGTCGGCCGCGTGCCGCAGGACCGCGTCGCGATAGCCCGCGGTGTCGTCGGCCAGGGCCATCGCGGCATCACCCGACCCGGCCTGCCGGACCAGGTCCAGCGGGTGCACGTCGTCGCCGACCCGCACCACGGGTCCGTCGTCGGAGGGGACCACGACCACCACGCCGTCGGGAGCGGGCAGGGCACCGATGCGGATGCAGGCACACACCACGAGGACCCGGTCGACGTCGTCGACCTGGACGCCCACCTCGTCACCCGGACGGACGCCGAGCATGCCGAGTCCGGACGCGAGCGAGGCGGACCGCTCCAGGAGCCGGGCGAAGGTGAGACGCCCGGCTGCCGGGTCGTCCGCACCGCCGCTGACGACGTGACGGTCCAGCAGGTCGAAGCCGAGGCTGGCCATCAGCGTCCCCGGAACACGGGCGTGCGCTTCTCGGCACGCGCCTGGGCGGCTTCACGCACGTCGTCGCTGGCCCACACGTCGCGGAAGCTCTGCTCGATCGCCGCATCGTCGTGATGGGTGCCGTTGAGCACGAGCTTGTTGTGGGCGAGCGTGAGCGGCGCCAGCGTGGCGATCTCGTGCGCCCAGGCCAACGCGTCGTCGAGGGTCCCGGCCCGGTCGACCAGCCCGTGGGACAGGGCCTCGTCGCGGTCGATCAGCTCGCCGGCGAGCATCATCCGACGCGCCGGACCTGTGCCGGAGAGCGCCGCGAGCGTGCGGATGGTCCAGGCGTCCACCGCCATGCCGTTACGCGCGGTCGGCACGCCGAACCGCGCGGTGTCGTCACCCACGCGCAGGTCGCACGCGATGGCCAGCTGCGTCCCCGCGCCGATGGCGGGCCCGTTGACGGCGGCGACGATGGGGACCGGCAGCAGCGCCAGGCCGTGCAGCATGCCGTACAGCGCCTCCAGGAACTCGTCCCCGTACACGCCACCGAGGTCGGCGCCGGAGCAGAACGCGGTGCCCTGACCGGTGATGACGATCGCCCGGGCTCCCCCGGCCGCCGGTCCGTCACCGACGGCGTCGCGCGCCGCCTCGTCGATCGCGCGGCACAGGTCGAGGTTCAGGGCGTTGCGACGCTCTTCGCGCTGCAGCTCCAGGACGACGACGTCGCCGTCGCGGTGGACTCCCAGCATGGTGCTCCTTCGGTCGGCTCGCGGCCACGCTACCGACCGCGCCGGCGTCGCTCCGCACGACCTGTCCGACGTGACCTGGAGCACATCGCGTCGTTGATGGGGACATGACGGTCACTCGTCGCGCCCTGCTGCGCTCCGGAACCCTGCTCGGCACGGCGGCCGTGGTCGGCCTGCCGTCGATCTCGGGGGCGGCGGTGTCGCCGGCCTCGTCGGCGGGCACCACGCTGGCGGGACGCCTCGTGCGCGGCACCCCCGGCCCCGGTGGGTACGCGCGTCTGGTGACGGCTGATGGGGAGCCGCACGTCGTCCGGGCCGATCTCGGGGCGACCCCGGGCGACGCGCGGGCCACCGGCCGCCAGGCCGTGGTCTCGTTCGTCCACCTCACCGACGTGCACGTGATCGACGCGCAGTCCCCGATGCGCGTGGAGTACCTCGACCGTCTCGACGACGCCTACTCCCCCGGAGACCCCACGCTCGGCGGGCTCCTCACGTCGAGCTACCGGCCCCAGGAGATGCTCACGGCCCAGACGAGCGACGCGATGGTCCGCGCCGTCAACGACGTGACCGCGGGACCGGTCACCGGCAGCCCGCTGGCGTTCGCGATCCAGACCGGCGACAACTCCGACAACTGCCAGTACAACGAGGTCCGCTGGAACATCGACGTCCTCGACGGCGGCCGGCCGGTCCGGCCCGACTCGGGCAACCCGAACCGGTGGGAGGGCGTGCACGACAGCGGCACGTCCGACACGCACTACTGGCACCCCGAGGGCGGGAAGAACGACCAGTACCGCTCGCGCTACGGGTTCCCGGCGAAGAACGGCCTGCTCGACGCCGCGCGCCGGCCCTTCACCCCCGAGGGTCTCTCGATGCCCTGGTACTCGGTGTTCGGCAACCACGACGGCCTCGTGCAGGGCAACTTCCCGCAGACCCTGCCCCTCGGCCTGGTCGGCACCGGCCCGCTCAAGGCGACCAGCCTGCCGCCCGGGCTGTCCCAGGCCGACGTCCTCGACGCGCTCCGTACCGCGAACGCCACGCCACTGCTTGGAGCCCTGTCGTTGCTGTCGGCACGCCTGGTGTCAGCCGACCCGGCGCGCCGCTCGTTGACCCGCAAGCAGGTCGTGGACGAGCACTTCCGGACCAGCGGCGCCCCGGTGGGCCACGGCTTCACGGCGGAGAACCGGTCGAAGGGCACGGCGTACTACACGTTCGACCAGGGCTCCCTCCGTTGCGTCGTGCTCGACACCGTGAACCCCAACGGGTACGCCGACGGCTCCATCGACGCGGCGCAGGCGGCGTGGCTGGAGCAGGTGCTCACGGCATCGACCGACCGGTACGTCATGGTCTTCAGCCACCACACGTCGGCCACGATGACCAACCCGCTCGTGCTCACGGGCGGCGACGCCCAGGTCCGCGTGCTCGGTCCGGCCGTCGTCTCGACCTTGCTGGCGCACCCGAACGTGGTGGCGTGGGTGAACGGGCACACGCACAAGAACGCGATCACGGCGCACGCCCGCCCCGACGGCTCGGGCGGGTTCTACGAGATGAGCTGCGCCTCGCACGTCGACTTCCCGCAGCAGTCGCGACTCGTGGAGCTCGTCGACAACCGCGACGGCACGCTCTCGATCTTCACGACGATGGTCGACCACGCCGGAGCCGAGCAGCACTCCGGGCTCGCGAGCACCGTCGAGCTGGCGTCCCTCTCGCGCGAGCTCGCTGCCAACGACCCCCAGCAGCGCACCGCCGGCTACGAGGGCAAGGCCGCCGACCGCAACACCGAGCTGGTGCTGCCGAACCCGCTGGCCTGAGCCGCAGGAGTCAGTCGCCGGTGGCGGCGAGCTGGCCGCAGGCGGCGTCGATCTCGTCGCCGCGGGTGTCACGGATGGTGGTGCTGATGCCCCGGGCGTCGAGACGACGGACGAACTCGTCCATGTCCTCGTCGCGGGAGCGGGTGAACTGCGAGCCGGGGACCTCGTTGAGCGGGATGAGGTTCACGTGCACCCAGGCGCGGCCGCCGTGGGCGATGAGGACGTCGGCCAGCTTGTCCGCGCGCCACGCCTGGTCGTTGATGTCGCGCATCATGGCGTACTCGATGGACACCCGGCGTCCGGTCACGTCGAAGAAGTAGCGCGCCGCCGAGACCGCGTCGTCGACGCTGTGTCGCGTGTTGATCGGCACCAGCTCGTCGCGCAGCTCGTCGTCGGGTGCGTGCAGCGAGAGCGCGAGCGTGACCGGCACGCCCTCGTCGGCCAGCTGGCGCATGCGCGGGGCGAGGCCGACGGTGCTCACGGTGATGTTGCGGGCCGACATGCCGAGGCCGTCGGGGGCGGACGACGTCATGCGTCGCACCGCACCGACCAAGGCCTTGTAGTTGGCGAGCGGCTCCCCCATGCCCATGAACACGACGTTGGAGAGACGGCCGGGGCCGCCCGCCACGAGCCCGTTCGCCATCGCGGCCGCGGCGTCGACGACCTGGTCGACGATCTCGGCGGTGCTCATGTTGCGCTGGAGCCCGCCCTGGCCGGTGGCGCAGAACGGGCAGGCCATGCCGCAGCCGGCCTGGCTGGAGACGCAGACGGTCGCCCGCTCGCTGTACCGCATGAGCACGGACTCGACGAGGGCACCGTCGAACAGGCGCCACAGCGTCTTGCGGGTCGCGCCCTTGTCTGCCTCCTGCGTGCGCACCGGGGTGAGCAGCGGCGGCAGCAGGGCCTCGGCGATCGCGTCACGCTGCGCGGCGGGGAGGTCGGTCATGGCCTCGGGGTCGCGCTGCAGCCGGGCGAAGTAGTGGTGCGCGACCTGCTTGACGCGGTACGCGGGCAGGCCGAGCTCCTCGGCCGCGGCCTTGCGCTCCTCGGCCGAGAAGTCGGCGAGGTGCCGCGGCGGCTTGCCGCGGCCACGGGGAGGCTCGAGGACGAGCGGCAGGGTCTTGATGGGCTCGCTCACCGGCCCATCCTCCCAGGCCGACCCCAGCCGTGTCGAAACGTCGGACGGGGCGCGGCGACGCGGGTCAGGCGGCGGGCACGGGGTCCTTGGCGAGATCGGCCACGAAGTCGAGCTTCGTGAGCACCGGCTCCGGGATCACGAAGGGATAGAGGTCGTCGGCACCCATCGCCCGGTTGATCTGGTTCAGCGCCGTCGACAGGGGCACCCAGACGCCCCGGACCAGGTCGCTGAACAGGCTGAACGCCGTCGGGTCGACCGTCGTCAGCCCGTAGGCGCGGGCGGTCTCGACGGTGTCGCTGATGTGCATCCAGTGCGCGAAGGTCTCGGCGAAGTCCTCGAACGGGTGCATCGTCGCGTAGGTGCTGATGTAGGACTCCTGCCAGTCCTCGGGCGGGCCCTCGGCGTAGTGGCGGTCGATCTCGGCCTGGTAGTCCTTCGACTCGTCACCGAACAGCTCTCGGCACGCGGTGATGCGTTCGTCGCCACGGACCAGCACGGACTCGAAGTAGTGCCCCACCTCGTGCCGCAGGTGCCCCAGCATCGTGCGGTACGGCTCGGCCAGCTCGGCCTGCACCTTCTTGCGGTGCGCGTCGTCCCCCTCGGCTAGGTCGATCGTGATGACGCCGTCGGCGTGGCCGATGACCACGTTCTCCTCGACGCTGGACAGCATGTCGAAGCACAGGCCCTGCTCGGGGTCCTCGTCGCGCGTGGTGATGGGCAGGCCGCGCGCGTCGAGCTCCACCACGAGGCGACGCTTCGCGGCCTCGGCCACCGGGTACTGCGAGAGCCCCTCGAGGTCGTCGTCGGACGGTCGCGTGCGCGTGAGGTCGCAGCTGAAGCACTGGCCGCCCTCGAGCCGCGCCAGCCACGTGCAGCCGGAGAGGTTGAGGTTCACGCACACGTGCCACACGAGGCCCTCGGCGTCGACGTAGCGGCCGTCCTCGTCGACGGGCACGATCTCGTGCTCGACGCGGGAGTAGCCGAGCGCGGTCCCGCACGAGACGCACACGGAGTTCTCGAAGAACAGGGGGTTGCCGCACACACGGCAGGAGAAGGCCTTCACCGGCCCCATCATCCGGGCGACGGCCCCCCGGCGCACCTCGGGCCGGTGTGATCTCAGACCGGCACGACGTCGACACCCACGCTGAGCGTCGACGTCTTCGCCTCCGTGAAGATGACGCCCTTCAGCGGCGGGACGTCGGCGTACTCGCGACCCCACGCGACGGTCACGTACCGCTCGTTGGCGGCCTGGTCGTTGGTGGGGTCGAGGGCGAGCCAGCCGCCGCCCGGCACCCACACCGCGGCCCACGCGTGCGTGGCGTCGGCGCCCAGGACCCGCTCCTTGCCCGGCGGCGGCTCGGTCGCCAGGTAGCCGCTCACGTACCGGGCGGCGAGCCCGTGCGACCGCAGGCACGCGAGGGTCAGCTGCGCGAAGTCCTGGCACACCCCTGCGCGGGCCTCCAGGACGTCCGAGATCGTCGTCGTCACGGTCGTCGCACCCTGCTCGTACGCGAAGTCCGCGTAGATCCGGTGCATCAGCTCCAGCGCCGCCTCTCCCAGCGGCCGCCCGGGACGCAGCGACTCGGCCGCGTAGGCGTGGGCCGCAGCAGGATGGTCGATCGAGGGCGACGCGAGCGCGAGGTCGATCGCCTGCCAGGCGTCCGGCACGTCACGGCGCTCGGTCGGCCGCGCCTGCTCCCACGGCACGGCCAGCGCGACGGGGTCCATCACGGGGACGTCGACCTCCACCACGCTGTGCGCCACCACCACGAGGTCACGATGGGCCTCGTCGAGCTGGAAGAACGTGGCGGTGTTGCCGTAGTGGTCGACGTCCGTGGCGAGGTCCAGCGGCGTGGGGTCGACGACGACCTCGTGCTGCTCGATGCGCTGCCAGGGCAGCTCGCGGGGGGTCAGGTAGCCGATGCCGTAGCTGCCGGTCACGTCGTCGTCGTAGGTGTAGGTGGTGCGGTGGGTGACGTCGAGCCTCATGCCGGCCCCCGTCCCGCCAGGCCGAACGACCGCGGGGCCGGGGCCGCGGCCAGGTGCATGGCCTCGAACGCCTCCGCGAAGCGCGACAGGTGCACGGCGACGGTGTCCAGGTGCCGCTCCAGGTTCGGCCGCGCCTCCCCCTCGATGGGCACGAGCGCCGCCGTGTCGACGCGGTCGAGCTCCTCGGCGAGGTCGTCGAGGAGCCGCTCGGGACGGGTCGATCCCGTCGAGGCGGGCAGCGCCGCGACGTGCCGCCGCAGCGCCTCGAGGTTGAAGCGCAGGGACCGCGGGTTGCCCGGGTCGGCGAGCAGCAGCTCGACGAGGGTGGTGACCCGCACGAACCCGCGGTAGCGACGACGATGGGTCACGGCGCTCTCGGTGGCCGTCAGCACCGCCTGGTGCAGGTGACGGTCGACATCGATGCCGCGGCGCACGGTGACCGAGCGACGCAGCAGCGCGACCACCTGCAGGCACCGCTCGAGGGAACGTCCCGCCTCGAGCACCTGCCACCCGTCGTCGTGGACCATGTTCGCCGTGGCGCCGTGCAGGGCGAGCAGACCCGTGAGCATGCGCTCGGCGCTCTCCGTGACCTGCAGGCTGTGGTCGTTGACGTCCAGCATCCCGGCGGCGCGCTCGGTGGCGCCGAAGGCGCGGAACACGTCGATGGAGAGCTGGTCGCGCACGCCCTGTGCCGCCGAGCGCAAGGCGGCGAACGACTGCGCCACGGAGGCCGGTCGCCCCGCGTCGAGCAGCACCGAGCGCAGGTCGGCGTCGATGGCCGCCGGGTCCGTGAGGTCGAAGGTCCCTGGCACCAGCTGCTGCAGCGCCGACCGAAGCACCCGCAGCGCGACGCCGCCGGCGCTGTACGGCCGGCTGCGGTAGTCCTCGGCCAGCGCGTGCGCGACCAGCACCAGCCGCAGGGTGTCCTCGGCGCGCTCGGCGTACCGACCGAACCAGAACAGGTCCTCCAGCACGCGCGGCACCGGCGGGGTGACGTTGCTCGACGACGTGACGGGCAGGACCTCGGCCAGGTGCTGGTCGGGGTCGTCCGCGCTCTCCTTGAGCACCCACACGTCCTTGCTCGAGACCGTGCGGCCACCCTCCAGCACCGAGGCGAGCCCGCCGAGCAGAGGTCGGTAGGAGGCGCCGTACCGCAGCGTGAACGCTCGCAGGGCTACCGACTGGGGCCTCACCGCACCCCCGGTGAGCCGGGGCGCCTGGGACCAGGCGGGCAGCTCCTGCGCGGCGAACCGGTGCGGTGCGGCCTCGACCTGTCGGAGCAGGTCGTCGGGACCGAGGTGCTCGAGGTCGACGCTGCGGTCGATGGAGCGGACGGTCAGCTCGTCGACGTGCTTGCGGACGAACGCGAGCGACGAGGGATCCCCCAGCCAGTAGGTGGGGACCGACGCGAGACGGAGGGGCTCGTCGAGCAGCCGCTCGCACAGCTGCGACATGTACGGCAGGAGGGCGGGGTTCTCCAGCAGACCGGACCCGAGACCGTTGACGATGCGCACGTTCCCGCGTCGGACCGCCTCCAACAGCCCCGGCACGCCCAGCTGGGAGTCGCCACGCAGCTCGAGCGGGTCGCACCAGGACGCGTCGACCCGCCGCAGGATCACGTCGACCCGCTCGAGTCGACCGAACACGCGCATCCACACCGCCCCGGAGCGCACCACGAGGTCGTTGCCCTGGACCAGCGGGAAGCCCAGGCTCGACGCGAGGTGGGCCTGGTCGAAGGCCGTCTCCGACGACGACCCCGGCGTGAGCACCACGACGCGCGGGTCCGCCACGTGGTCGGGCGCGGCCTGCATGAGGGTCGAGCGCAACGCCTGGAGGAACGGGCCCATCTGGTGCAGCCCCGCCTCGCGGTACATCTCGGGCAGCACCCGCGAGATGACGTGGCGGTTCTCCATCGCGTACCCGAGGCCCGACGGGGCCTGCGCGCGGTCCGCGACGACCATCCACTCGCCCGCAGGCGTCCTGGCCACGTCGGTGGCCGTGACGAGGAGCGGACGCGCGTCGGTGGAGGAGGCGCGGGCGGTCACGCGCAGGTAGCCCTGGTGGGCGTACACGAGCTCGGGCGGGAGCACGCCGTCGGCCAGCACCGTCTGCGGACCGTGCAGGTCGGCGAGCAGCGCGTTGAGCAGCTCGGCCCGTTGCGCGAGCCCGACCTCCAGCGGGGCCCAGTCCTGGGGCGAGAGCACGATCGGGAGCGGATCGAGCCGCCAGGTCGCGCGGGGCTCCCCCGGTCGGCGGTAGGTGACCCCGTCGTCACCGAGGAACCGGTCGATGTCGCGGTGCACCCGGCGCAGCTGGGGACCGGTGATCTCGAGGGCGCTCGCGGCGATGCTCCGCCAGGCGGGCCGCAGGGCGCCGTCGGCGTCGACGACCTCGTCATAGCGACCGGGGGCGGCGTCCAGGGTCGGTTGGCCGACTGCCGAGGCGTAGTCGCGCAGGACCGTCATGGCGATGTCGTCAGCCGCCCAGGGCCCGGCGCCCCCGCCGGGGGCACCCGGCGCAGGTCGAGCGTCTGGGGGTACTCGTCGCTGTGGGCGCGACGACCCGCCTCGACGAGCGCGCCGACGTCGACCGGGCCGGTGCCGGCCGGCTGGGTGACGAACCGGCTCGACCGACGCGCCTCGGCCTCCTGGGCGTTGACCGGCGGGTGGTCGTAGGCACGGCCACCCGGGTGCACCACGTGGTAGGTGCAGCCGCCGAGCGCGAGGCCGGACGCGACGTCGACGACCTCGACGTGCAACGGGGAGTGCACCGGGATCGAGGGGTGCAGCGCCGACCACGGCTGCCACGCCCGGTAACGGACGCCCGCGTAGTACTCGCCGGGCACGCCGGTCGGGGTGAGGGGCACGGGAACACCCTGGCACGTGACGAGGTGGCTCGACCGCGAGATGCCGCGAACCGTCACCTGCAGCCGCTCCAGGGAGGAGTCGACGTACCGCGACGTCCCTCCGCCCGTGGCCTCCTCGCCCAGCACGTGCCACGGCTCGATGGCGCTGCGCAGCTCCAGCTCGACCGGGCCGGCGGGCGTGGCCACCTGAGTGAGGCCGATCCGCGGGAAGCGGAACTCCACGAAGGGGTCGAGCCAGGACCGCTCGAACGCGATCCCGTGGGCCTGCAGGTCGCCCACCACGGCGTCGACGTCGCGGATCGCTCCCTGGGGCAGCAGGAAGTCCTCGTGCAGGGCCGAGCCCCATCGCACGAGCGGATCGGTGCTGGGCGACTCCCAGAACCGCGCCACGAGGGCCCGCACGAGCAGGGCCTGCACGAGCGCCATCTGCGGGTGCGGAGGCATCTCGAAGCCGCGCAGCTCGAGCAGCCCCAGGCGGCCGCGCGACGAGTCGGGGCTGTACAGCTTGTCGATGCAGAACTCCGCGCGGTGGGTGTTGCCGGTGAGGTCGGTGAGCAGGTGCCGCAGGGCGCGGTCGACGAGCCACGGGCGCACGGGCTCGTCCTTCTCCGCCGCCTCGGCGGCCAGGCGGTGCACCTCGGAGATCGCGATCTCCATCTCGTAGACCGCCTCGGGACGACCCTCGTCGAAGCGCGGCGCCTGGCTCGTCGGACCGATGAACCGCCCCGAGAACAGGTAGGACAGCGACGGGTGTCGCTGCCAGTGGGTCAGCAGGCTCACGAGGAGGTCGGGACGACGCAGGAGGGGCGAGTGCGCCGGGGTCGTGCCGCCGAGCGTGATGTGGTTGCCGCCGCCGGTGCCGGTGTGCTGGCCGTCGAGGTCGAACTTCTCCGTCGCGAGGCGGGTGCGCCGGGCGGCGTCGTACAGCGTGTCGGTCAGCGCGCTCAGCTCGGCCCACGAGCGGGTCGGGTGCACGTTGACCTCGATGACACCCGGGTCGGGGGTGACGCTCAGCTGGGTCAGGCGAGGATCCGGCGGCGGGCCGTAGCCCTCGACCACGACCGGTGTCCCGACGGCGACGGCGGCGGCCTCGACCACGTGCAGCAGGTCGGCGTAGTCCTCCAGCCGCTCGGTGGGTGGCAGGAAGACGTGCAGGACCTCGGCCCCGTCCTCGCTGCCGGGACGGACCTCGAAGGCGAGCGCCGTGGTGGGCTGCTCGTCGGGATCGACGACCACGACGTCGGGCACGCCGGGCACGAGGGCCGGTCCGGCCTCGAGGTAGGACGGATCGCCCGACGCCTCGGGGTCGGTCCACGTGATCGAGTCCAGCGGCAGGCGCAGACCGACGGCGGAGTCGCCGGGCAGCAGCACGAGCCGACCGCGCCGGAAGCGCCAGGCAGGGCTGCGCCACGTCTCCCCCGTCGCCAGCGGCAGCACCCACCCGGTCGGACGCGCCACGGCTGCGTCGAGCTCGGCCACGAGGGCGACGTCGGGGACCTGTTCCGCCCCGTCGGGACCGACGGAGTCCGGGCGGGGGCCGTCGGGACGCGACACGTCGTGCGCGAGCACGGCGAACGGGTCCTCCCACGCCGGCAGCACCTGCTCGGCCGGGAGCCCGAGCAAGTGCGCGACCTCGCGCGCCAGCCGCTCGGCCGTGCCGTGCTCGACGGCCTCGTTCTCGGCCCACGGGTCGCACAGCAGGTCCGGCTCGCTCCACAACGGCTCACCGTCGGTTCGCCACTGCATCGAGATCTGCCAGCGCGGCAGGGGCTCGCCCGGGTACCACTTGCCCTGCCCGCGGTGCACGAGCCCACCGGCGGCGTACACCTGGCGCAGACGCTCGGCGAGCTCGGTGGCGAGGGCGCGCTTCTCGTCACCGTCGGCGTCGGTGTTCCACTGCGCCGAGGTCATGTCGTCGACGCTCACGAAGGTGGGCTCGCCGCCCATCGTGAGGCCCACCTCGCCGGCGTCGAGCCGGGCGTCGACGTCGGCCCCCACCGCGTCGACGCGCTGCCACTGGGCGTCGGTGTACGGGAGCGTGACCCGGGGGTCCTCGTGGACGCGGGTCACCTCGTTGAGGAACGAGAACTCCACCTCGGCCGGCTCCAACGCACCCGTGATGGGGGCGGCCGACGACGGGTGGGGCGTGGCCGAGAGCGGGATGTGGCCCTCCCCCGCGAACAGCGCCGACGTCGGGTCCAGGCCGACCCAGCCGGCGCCCGGCACGAAGACCTCGGCCCACGCGTGCAGGTCGGTGAAGTCCTCGGTGGCACCCGCCGGCCCGTCGAGGGCCTGCGCCGCGACCAGCGGGTCCGGGGCCAGCTGCACGAGGTAGCCCGACACGAACCGCGCAGCGAGCCCGTACTGGCGCAGCAACGACACGAGGAGCCAGGCACTGTCACGGCACGACCCGATCGCGCGCGTGAGCGTCTCGTCGGGCGTCTGCACCCCTGGCTCCATGCGCACGGTGTAGGCGACGTCGCGGTGGACGGCGTCGTTGAGCCCGGCGAGGAACTGCACGAGCGGCACGCCGTCGTCCGGGAGGTCCGGGAGGGTGTCGCGCCACTGGGAGACGACCGGTCCGGGACCGGCATCGGCCCCGCTCTCCCCGACCGGACGCAGGTAGGGAGCGAGGTCGGCCGCCAGCTGGGGCTCGTACGTGAACGGGAAGGTCTCGGCGTACTCCTCGACGAAGAAGTCGAACGGGTTGATCACCATGAGGTCGGCGACGAGCGAGACGTCGATGTCCAGCTCGGTGACCTTCTCGGGGAACACGAGCCGCGCCTGCCAGTTGCCGAAGGGGTCCTGCTGCCAGTTGACGAAGTGCTCGCCCGGCGAGACCTTCATCGCGTAGGCGTCGATGGGCGTGCGGCTGTGCGGCGCGGGACGCAGCCGCACGACGTGCGGGCCCAGGGCGACAGGGCGGTCGAAGCGGTAGGTCGTGCGGTGGCGGAGCGAGACCTTGATCGACATGGCGCAAGCCTGCCTCATGGCTGTTTCACGGCCGTGACGGCACCGACCCGGTCGCTCGGCCGGGCGTCGGTCAGGCAGGCGTGACCAGGTAGTGCAGGATCAGCCACGCGACGGGGGCGACGGCGATCAGGGAGTCCAGACGGTCCATGAGACCTCCGTGGCCGGGGAGCAGGTCGCCCATGTCCTTGATGCCGAGGTCGCGCTTGACCAGGGACTCCGACAGGTCACCGAGCGTGGCCATGACGACGCCGGCGACGCCGAGCAGGACGCCGACCCACCAGTCGCCGTCCAACCCGAGCACCACGGTGCCGATGCCCGCACCGATGCCGAAGACGAGCGAGCCGGTGAAGCCCTCCCAGGACTTCTTGGGGCTGATGGTCGGGGCCATGGGGTGCTTGCCGAACAGGACGCCGGCGATGTAGCCGCCGATGTCGGAGGCGACCGTGGCCACGATGAACGCGACGATGCGCCAGGGTCCGTCGTCCTCGACGAGCATGAGCATGACGAAGACGCCCATGAGGTGCAGGTAGGACAGGCAGAACAGGCCGGCACTCGCGTCGCGCACGAAGCCGTCGGCGCCGTCGGAGAGTCGCCACACGAGGGTGCCGATGACGGTGAGGGCCATCGCGACGGCCGCGGTCTCCATGCCGCCGTAGTAGGCGCCGAGCAGCATGAGGGTGCCGCCGGTGAGCACGGGCAGGAACGGGACGGTGATCCCGGCCTTGCCGAGGGCCCTGGCCAGCTCCCACAGACCGACGCCGAGCGCGAGCACGACGACGGCGACGAACAGGTCCTTGAAGAGGAACAGCGACGCCACGACCGTGCCGCCGAGCGCGGCACCGACGGCGATGGCCGCCGGCAGGTTGCGCCCGGCGCGGCTCTTCTTCTGCGCCACCGCGGGGTCGGTCTCGTCCAGGGGTCCGTCCGTGGGGGCGGGCTCCTCAGACCTCAAGGAGCTCGGCTTCCTTGTTCTTGAGCATCTCGTCGATCTGGTCCACGTGCTGCTTGGTCAGCCCGTCGAGCCGCTTCTCGGCGCCGGTGTTGTCGTCCTGGCTGATCTCGGAGTCCTTCTCGGCCTTGTCCATGGCCTGCTTGGCGCTGCGGCGGACACCGCGCACGGCCACCCGGCCCTCCTCGGCCTTGGAGCGCGCGAGCTTGATGTACTCCTTGCGCCGCTCCTCGGTGAGCTCGGGCAGGGTCACGCGCAGCACCTTGCCGTCGTCGGACGGGTTGACGCCGAGGTCGGACTCGCGGATGGCCTTCTCGATCGCACTCTTCGCGCCCTGGTCGTAGGGGCTGATGATGACCGTGCGAGGCTCCGGCACCTGGAAGCCCGCCAGCTGCTGCAGCGGCGTGGGGGTGCCGTAGTACTCGGCCGTGATCTGGGCGAACATCGCCGGGTGCGCACGACCGGTGCGGATCGCGGCGAACTCCTCGCGGGTGTGCTCGACGGCCTTGTCCATCTTGCTGCCGGCCTCGCGCAGGGTCTGGTCGATCACGATGCGTCTCCTGTAGTCGTCCCGTTGAGTGGTCCGGTCCCACCGTGGACCAGCGTCCCGATCCTCTCACCACGCAGGACGCGGGCGATGTTGCCCTCGCCCTCCATGCCGAACACGATCATGGGCAGGTCGTTCTCCATGCACAGCGCGAACGCGGCCGCGTCGACCACCTTGAGGCCGAGGCGCAGGGCCTCGGCGAAGGTGATCTCCTCGAAGCGTCGCGCCGATGCGTCGGTGCGCGGGTCGGCGGAGTAGACCCCGTCGACGCCGCTCTTGCTCATGAGCACCGCGTCGGCCTTGATCTCGAGCGCACGCTGGGCCGAGACGGTGTCGGTGCTGAAGTAGGGCATGCCCGCACCGGCGCCGAAGATCACGACGCGGCCCTTCTCGAGGTGCCGGATGGCGCGCCGGGGGATGTACGGCTCGGCGACCTGCCCCATGGTGATGGCCGACTGCACCCGGGTGTCGATGCCCTGCTTCTCGATGAAGTCCTGCAGGGCGAGGCTGTTCATGACGGTGCCGAGCATGCCGATGTAGTCGGCGCGGGACCGCTCCATGCCGCGCTGGCTGAGCTCGGCGCCGCGGAAGAAGTTGCCGCCGCCCACGACGATCGCCACCTGGGCGCCCTCGCGGACGGCCTCGGCGACCTGGCGGGCGATGGCGTTGACGACGTCGGGGTCGATGCCGATGCTCCCGCCGCCGAAGACCTCGCCGGACAGCTTCAGCAGCACGCGACGGACGCCGGGACCTGGGGTCCCGGCGTCCCCCGTCGACAGCTCCGTGCTGCCGTGCACGCCACGGGGGTCGGCCGGGTCACCGTTCGTCTGGTGGATGCTCACGATGCTCCGGTCCTTCCTGTGGTCGTGCGTGGGTCGACTCCTGCGCTCAGGCGCCGATCTCGATGTGCGCGAAGCGCGTGATGCTCACGCCGGCGGCGTCGAGCACGGCCTTGACCGTCTTCTTGTTGTCGGTGACGGACGGCTGGTCGAGCAGCACGACGTCCTTGAAGAAGCCGTTGACGCGACCCTCGGTGATCTTCTCGATCGCCTGCTCGGGCTTGCCCTCCTCGCGGGCCGTGGCCTCGGCGATCTCGCGCTCCTTGGCGACGATGTCGGCGGGCACGTCCTCACGGGTGAGGTAGCGCGGGCGCATGGCCGCGATCTGCATGGCGGCGCCGCGGGCGGCGTCGAGGTCGTCGCCGGTGTACTCGACGAGCACGCCGACGGCCGGCGGGAGGTCGCTGGCACGACGGTGGAGGTAGACGGCGACCTGGCCGTCGAACGCGGCCACGCGGCCGAGCTCGATCTTCTCGCCGATGACGGCGGCGAGGGCGCTGACGGTCTCCTCGACGGTCTTGCCGTCGTCGAGGGTCGTCTTGGCGAAGGCCTCGGCGCTCTCGGGCTTGCTGGCGTCGGCCGCGGCGGCCAGGCGCTCGGCGAGCTCGATGAACTGCTCGTTCTTGGCGACGAAGTCGGTCTCGGAGTTGAGCTCGACGATGGCGGTGCCGGTGTTGGCGACGAGGCCGGACGAGGCCTCGCGCTCGGCGCCGCGCTTGGCGGCCTTGGCCGCACCGGAGATCCGCAGGATCTCGACGGCCTTGTCGAAGTCGCCGTCGGCCTCGGTGAGGGCCTTCTTGGCGTCCATCATCCCGGCGCCCGTGGCGTCGCGGAGCTTCTTCACGTCTGCGGCAGCAATGGCCATGTGCGTGGTCTCTTCCCTGATCGTGGTGGTGGCAGGTGGTGGGGTCGGGTGCCGGGGATGGCCCGGCACCCGACCAGGGATCACTTGTCGGCGGGAGCCTCGGTGGCCTCGGCAGCGGGGGCCTCGGCAGCCGGAGCCTCGGTCGTCTCGGCAGCCGGAGCCTCGGCGGCGGGCGCCTCGGTGGACTCGGCAGCCGGGGCCTCGGCGGCGGGGGCAGCGGACTCGTCCTTCTTCTCGAGCAGCTCGCGCTCCCACTCGGCCAGGGGCTCGTCGCCACCGAGCTCGGCGCCGGCCTCCTCGTTGCCCGTCTTGGCGCCGCCGCGCTGCAGCAGGCCCTCGGCGACGGCGTCGGCGACCACGCGGGTCAGCACGCTGACCGAGCGGATGGCGTCGTCGTTGCCCGGGATCGGGTAGTTGACGTCGTCGGGGTCGCAGTTGGTGTCGAGGATCGCGACGATCGGGATGCCGAGCTTCTTGCACTCGTCGACCGCGAGGTGCTCCTTCTTGGTGTCGACGATCCAGACCGCGGACGGGGTGCGGGCCATGTCGCGGACGCCGCCGAGGGTGCGGTTCAGCTTGTCGTACTCGCGACGCATCTGGAGGAGCTCCTTCTTCGTGCGACCCGAACCGGCCACGTCGTCGAAGTCGATCTCCTCGAGCTCCTTCATGCGCTGGAGCCGCTGGTGCATCGTCTGGAAGTTGGTGAGCATGCCGCCGAGCCAGCGCTGGTTGACGAAGGGCATGCCGACGCGCTTGGCCTGCTCCTCGACCGGCTCCTGCGCCTGGCGCTTGGTGCCGACGAACAGGATCGTGCCGCCGCGGGCGACGGTGTTCTTGACGAACTCGTAGCCGGCATCGATGTAGGCCAGCGACTGCTGCAGGTCGATGATGTAGATGCCGTTGCGCTCGGTGAAGATGAAGCGCTTCATCTTCGGGTTCCAACGACGGGTCTGGTGCCCGAAGTGGACGCCGCTCTCGAGCAGCTCTCGCATGGTGACGACCGCCATGGTCGATTCCTCCTCTGGACGCACCGGCCCTGCGGCGGGTGGTCCGTTCCTGGTTGATGCACCGCCGGTCGGCGGTGCCCTGACTCCCGTGCCACGCGAACCAACCTGCGAGCAGGACCAGGATCGCGCCCGGCGTTCGGTCGACGAGCGACGTCACGACGGAGACGGGCGTGCGAATTTCACGTCCGAGGACGTGATGGGGTCAGTCTAGGACACCGGGCGGGAGAACGAGAAATCCACAGACCCGGCGCCGTGGGCACCTGCGGACGTCCCGTGTCCACAGGTCGCGACGAGGGCCTGCCGCGACGAGCGCCGACGGGGTTCGCTCGAGTCATGCCGGCCCGCTCCCCCCACCCTCGCCTCCTCCTCGCCCTCGGCGCTGCCGCCGCGATCCTGCTGTCGACGGCGACCGGTGTGGCGCGGGCCTCGGACGACGGCCCGTCGTGGTCGTGGCCGCTCGGCCAGCGGGTGGTGGGCACCGACTTCGACCCGCCCGACACCCCCTACGGCGCAGGGCATCGCGGGATCGACCTGCCCGGCTCCCCGGGCGAGCCCGTGCGTGCCGTGGCGGCCGGCCGGGTCAGCTTCTCGGGGACGGTGGCCGGCGTGGGCGTGGTGACCGTCGACCACGGGGGCGAGCGCTCCACCTACCAACCGGTGGAGCGGCGCACGGTCGAGCGTGGCGACGCGGTCGAGCCCGGCGAGGTCCTGGGTCGACTCGCGCCGGGTGGGACGCACTGCGCGAGCGCGTGCCTGCACCTCGGGCGACTGCAGGGCGAGCGCTACCTCGACCCGCGCGATCGGCTCACCGGCGAGTCGCGGTTCGTGCTCGTGGACCCTGACGCCCGACTCCCCCGGCCCCCGGCCGGCGCCCTCGGCTCGCTCGGCGACCTCGCCCGGCCCGTCGGTGGGCCGGTCACGTCGGCGTTCGGGATGCGTGTCCACCCGGTGACCGGCATCCGCAAGCTGCACGACGGCGTCGACCTCGGCGCCTCCTGCGGCACGCCCGTCCGAGCGGCGAAGGCCGGTACCGTCCGGTCCGCGGGGCGCGACGGTGCCTATGGACTCCGGGTCGTGCTGGACCACGGCGGCGGCGTGCGCACCGCCTACGCCCACCTGTCCTCGGCCTCGGTCTCGCGCGGCGACCGGGTCGATCCGCGCACCGTCGTCGGCCGCGTGGGCTCGACCGGGATGTCGACCGGCTGTCACCTGCACTTCATGGTGGTGCGGGGCGGGAAGCCGGTCGATCCGATGGGGTGAGGGGCTCTGCGGCTGCGTCGCTGTGGGTGGGTCTTCTCCTGTGGCTGCGCTCCCGCGGGTGGGTCTTCTCCTGCGGCTGCGTCGCTGTGGGTGCGAGTCGACCTGCTCTCCGATAGGGCCTCGACCGGCGGACGGGGCCGGGCTCGGGTGGGCTCTCGGAGCGCGACCCCGGGGGACGCAAGATTCTGCGTTCGTGCGTGAGGGGGCGAAGGATGCTGCGTTCGCTACGGGATCCCGTCACCAACGCAGCATCGTTGGGGCTTCCGCACGCGAAGGCAGAATCCTGCGTCCGCCGGGGCCTCTCTCCCGCCGGGCGGCGGAGATTCTTCCTTTGCGCGGGACGGTCCACGAGAAGGGAGAATCCCTGCCCGTACGGACCCCTTTTCGTCGCCACGATGCTTCCTTCGCGTGGCACGGTCCACGCGAAGGAAGAAACGTGGCCGCGCCCCGCAGACCCAGCCGAGCGCAGACCCCCTGCTCCGGTCGAGGCCTTTCGGAGACCACGCCCACTCGAAGCCACAGCGACGCAGCCGCACGCGAGTACCCAGCTGCACCCCGCAGACCCACCCGAGCCCAGACCCCCTGCTCCGGTCGAGGCCCTTTCGGAGACCGACCCGCCTGGGAGCCACAGCGACGCAGCCGCAGGTCGACGGCCGGAGGCGACGAGGCGGCCGCAGGACGCGTCGTCCTTCGCCCGCGTCCTACGCCCGTGGGTGCGCCAACCGGTATGCGGCGCGCAGCCGCTCGGTGCTCACGTGGGTGTAGATCTGGGTGGTGCCGAGGGAGGCGTGGCCCAGCACCTCCTGCACGCTGCGCAGGTCGGCGCCGCCCTCGAGCAGGTGAGTGGCGGCGGTGTGCCGCAGGCCGTGGGGGCCGAGGTCGGGGGCGCCCTCGACCACTGCGAGCCGGTCGTGCACGATCTTGCGGGCCGCGCGAGGGTCGAGTCGACCGCCGCGGACGCCCAGCAGGAGCGCCGGCCCGCTCTCCGGGCCGACCAGCGTCGGCCGCCCGATGGTGACCCAGGCGTCGACCGCATCGGCTGCCGGAAGCCCGTAGGGCACCGAGCGCTCCTTGCGACCCTTGCCGAGGACGCGCAGCAGGCGACGGCCGCGGTCGATGTCGTCGATGTCGAGACCGCACAGCTCACCCACCCGCACGCCGGTCGCGTAGAGCAGCTCGAGGATGGCCAGGTCCCGCAGGCCCACGGGACCATCGGTCTCGATCGCGGCCGACGTGGCGTCGAGGAGCGCTCGGACCTCGGTCTGGCTGAGCACGTCGGGCAGGGCGCGCTGCGAGCGAGGACTGGCGAGCAGTGCTCCGGGATCGTTCGTCGCGCGGCCGGTGCGCACCAGCCAGGCCGTGAACGAGCGGATCGACGTCGCGCGCCGGGCCAGCGTGGCCCGCGACCGGCCGAGGGTCTGCTGGTTGGCCAGGAAGCTGCGCAGCGCCCGCGTGGTGAGCCCCGACGGCTCGCCCGCCCCGAGGGCCCGGGCGTGGTCGGCCAGGTGGCCGAGGTCGACGAGGTAGCCGCGGACGGAGTGCTCGGAGAGGTCGCGCTCGTGGCGCAGGTGCTCGGTGAACGCCTCGAGCGCGTCGTCCCAGGCTCCACTCATGGTCCCAGCGTGACGGGTCGGCGGGCCGCGATCGAGGCACCACGCGGGAGCACCAGCCACCGGTCCCCCACGCGGGCGCACCATCCCTGCCGCTCGAGACCCGCCAGCAGGTCCGCCACGTCGGCCCTGCTGCCTCGCGCGGCGACCGCGACGTCGGCGGTGCTGCGCGCCTCGGTGAAGGAGAGGGCGTCGAGCACCCGCCGAGCCAGCCCGCCCAACCGGTCGTGGTCGGTGTCGGACGGCCGGACCGGCTCGGGCACGTCGGCCGACACGCCGGCCACGGCGTCGAGGACCTCGCGGCCGTTCGTCACCAGGACCGCCCGCCCGTCGCGCAGCGCCTGGTGCACCCCGGCGGACTGCTGCGACGTGACCGGACCGGGCACGGCCATCGTCACCCGCCCCAGGGCGTCGGCCCAGTTCAACGTGTTGAGCGATCCGCTGCGGCGGGCCGCCTCGACGACCACCGTGCCCACCGTGAGCCCGGCGATGATGCGGTTGCGGGTGAGGAAGCGTGACCGCATCGCGACCTGCCCGGGGGCCTGCTCGGAGACCACGAGACCGTCCTGGGCGATGCGCTGCAGCAGCGCGGCGTGGGTGCGTGGGTACTCGACGTCGGCACCGCAGGCGAGCACCGCCACGGTCGGTCGGTCCTGCACGAGGGCGCCGCGGTGGGCCGCGGCGTCGATGCCGAACGCCGCCCCACTCACGACCGTGCCGCCCTGGTCGGCCACGTCGGCCGCGATCTCGGAGGCGCAGTCGCTCCCGTAGGCCGTGCACGAGCGGGCGCCCACCACGGCGATGCCGTGCTCCACGAGCGACGCGAGGTCGCCGGGGCCGCGCACCCACAGCCCGAGCGGCGCACCGGTGCTCCCGCCGAGGGGCTCCACGTGGTCGAGGTCGTCGAGCGCCGCGGGCCAGGCCGCGTCGCCGGGCACGACCCAGCGGAGTCCGTGCGCCTCGGACCTCGCGCGCGCACTGCTCACGGCTCGGTCCAGACGCGCGGCCCCCTCCAGCCAGGCGTGCGGGACCTCCAGCCGGGAGCGTCGGGAGCCATCACGGACCACCTCGAGGAGGCCCGCCGGGTCGTGCTCGCGCACCCACTGCACGAGGCGCGGGTCGCCGGGCTCGACGAGCAGACTCAACGCCATCCGCGCATCGGCGTCCGTGGCGTGCGTGCCCCGCCGTGCGGGACGGTTCGCGGAGGTCATGGCGCCACCACCACGTCCCGCAGCAGGGGTCCGAGCGGGGTACCTCGGCGCAGGGCGAGCGCCAGCTCGACCTCCTCGACGTCGGGCCGCTCCCCCTCGCGCAGGTCGCAGACGCTCCAGGCGACGCGGAGCACCCGGTCCGCGGAACGGGCGGAGAGTCGTTGACCGCGCAGCTGGGAGTCCACGAGCCGCCTGGCCGCGTCCGTCGCCGGCCAGTGCTTGCGCAGGTCGACGCCGGGCACGTCCGCGTTGACCTGCCAGGGCGTGCCGGCCAGCCGTTCGGCCTGGCGGGACCGGGCCCGCGCGACGAGCGGCGCGAGGTCCCGCGTCGACCGGGCGTCTGAGACGCCGTGGACGAGCTCCGGCCGGGTCGGCGCGACGAGGGTGCGATGGATGTCGATGCGGTCGCGCACCGGTCCGGAGATCCGGTCGCGGTAGCGCCGCTGCATCAGCGGGGTGCACTCGCAGGGCTCGCTCACCGACCCGCCCTGTCCGCACGGACACGGGTTGGCCGCCAGGAGCAGCTGGAAGCGGGCCGGGAACGTCGCGGTCTGGGCGGACCGCGAGACCACCACGTGCCCGCTCTCCAAGGGCTGGCGCAGCGCGTCGAGCACGTTCGAGGCGAACTCCGGCGCCTCGTCGAGGAACAGCACCCCGCGGTGAGCGAGCGACAGCGCACCGGGCCGGATGACCCGTTGGCCTCCACCGACGATCGCGACGGCGCTCGCCGTGTGGTGCGGGTCGACGAACGGAGGACGCCGCACGAGGGGGACGTCGGACGGCAGGACGCCCGCCAGGGAGTGCACCGCGCTGACCTCCAGCGCCTGGGGGCGGGTGAGGTCCGGCAGGAGACCAGGCAGCCGCTGGGCGAGCATGGTCTTGCCGATGCCCGGCGGACCCGTCATCAGCACGTGGTGGCCACCGGCCGCAGCGACCACCACCGCCGTGCGGGTGTCCTCCTGCCCGGCCACGTCGGCGAGGTCGAGACCGGCCACGCGGTCGCTGTAGGCGTGGCCGAGACCGTCGCCACCGTCCAGCGGAGGGACCGGCGGGTCGTCGGGCTCCTCCTGCCCGGTCAGCATGGCCACCACCTGGCGCAACGACCGCACACCGACCACGCCGATGCCGTCGACCAGCTCGGCCTCGCCGACGTTGGACTCGGGCACGAGCACGCGCTCGAACCCGGCCTCGGCGGCGGCGACCGTGGCCGGCAGGACGCCCCGCACCGCGCGGAGGCGACCGTCGAGCGCGAGCTCCCCGATGAACACCGTCCCGACGGTGGCCGCGAGCGGCACGATCTTCTTCTCGACGAACATCGCGAGGGCGATGGCGAGGTCGTAGTGGGACCCGGTCTTCGGCAGCGTGGACGGGGCGAGGTTGATCGTGACCCGCTGGTCGGGCCAGGACGCGCCGGAGTTGACCACCGCCGCGCGCACCCGGTCGCGAGCCTCGTTGACGATCGCGTCGGCAAGACCCACGACGACGGTCGACGGGAAGCCGTTGGCGATGTCGACCTCCACCTCGATCGCGCGCCCGGTGAGGCCGTCCAGGGTCACCGAGTGCAGGGCCGCCATCAGGCCACCCCGCTCACGCGCTCGACGACCGGCCCGCCACGGCGTGGGATGCGCACGGACACGACGTCGATCCGCACGCCCAGCGGCTCTAGCCCGTGCGCCTGCAGCCAGGCCGACGCCGCGCGACGCAGCCGCTGCGCCTTGCGGCTCGAGACCGCCTCGAAGCCCGTGCCGTGCCGCTGGCTGGTGCGGGTCTTGACCTCGCAGAAGACGATCGTCGCACCGTCACGGGCGACGATGTCGAGCTCGCCCCACCGGCACGTCCAGCGGCGGTCGAGGATCGTCATGCCGTGGGACTCCAGGTGTCGCGCAGCCACCTGCTCGCCGTACTGCCCGACGGCGTCGTTGCGTGCGTAGGTCATGCCTCCAGCGTCGGCGGGACGACGGACCGGCGACAGGCCACGGGCGCAGGCTGTGGACGACGGTGCTCGAGCGTGCGACGTCCTGTGGACGGACCGCGAGCGCCGGCTCGGCTCAGCTCGACGGAACCTTGACGTCGGAGTCGGCCAGCTCCTCGACGTTGACGTCCTTGAAGGTGAGCACCTTGACGTTCTTGGCGAACCGCGCCGGACGGTAGATGTCCCACACCCAGGCGTCGTTCATGGAGACCTCGAAGTAGGCGTCGCCCGTCTCGGAGCGCACCTTCACGTCGACGGCGTTGCAGAGGTAGAAGCGCCGATCGGTCTCCACCACGTACTTGAAGATCTTCACGACGTCGCGGTACTCGCGGTACAGCGCGAGCTCGGCCTCGGTCTCGTACCGCTCGAGGTCCTCTGCGCTCATCTGCTCCCCATCGCCTCGTCGCTCGCCCGGACGGCACCGGACTCGATGACCGGAACACTACCGGCCGCCGGCACGCTGCCCGGCAGGCTCCACGAGCGGCGGTGGTGGTGGCTGGGCCCGTGGGTGCGCAGGGCCTCCACGTGCGCCGGCGCCGCGTAGCCCTTGTTCTCGTGCCAGCCGTACTCCGGGTGCTCTCGCGCCAGCTCGACCATGAGTGCATCACGTTCGGTCTTGGCGAGGATGCTCGCCGCGGCCACCGCCGCGCAGCGCAGGTCGGCCTTGATCGCCGTGACCACCGGCGGCAGCGGCACCTCCGCGACGTCGAAGAGCGAGGCCTGGTCCGGGACGCTCAGGTAGTCGTGGTTGCCGTCGAGCAGGACCAGGTCGGGCGGGGTCCCGACCTGCTCCAGCGCTCGTCGCGCGGCCAGGCGCATGGCCGCCATGATGCCGACGTCGTCGATCTCCGCGGGTGACGCGTGGCCGACGCCGTACCCGGCCCCGTGGGTGGCGGCCCAGCGCCGGATGCGGGGCGCGAGTCGGACGCGCGCGTCAGGGGTCAGCAGCTTGCTGTCGCGCACCCCCTGGGGTGCGGTGCGCGTGCTCGCGGTGATGGCCACGACGCCGACGCTCACCGGACCGCTCAGGGCGCCGCGGCCGACCTCGTCGGCGCACGCCAGCACGGTGCAGCGCTCGCGCAGGAGGCTGCGCTCGAGTCGGAGGGTGGGCCGACCGGTCACTGCGACGACGCGGGCTCGGACGGGACCTCGGCGAAGGCCTCGCTGCCCCGGATGAGACCGATCCGCTTCCACGGCCACACGCGGACCCACGCCTTGCCGACGACCGAGTCGACGGGGATGAAGCCGCCACCGGGGTCGCCCTGGTGCACGCGGGAGTCCGCGGAGTTGCCCCGGTTGTCGCCCTGCACCCAGAGGTGGTCCTTGGGCACCACGACGTCGAAGCGCGACTCGGCGTTGGCGCTCGGGTCCCTCAGGTACGGCTCGTCGATCGACACGCCGTTGACCGTCAGACGACCCTCGTCGTCGCAGCACGCCACGCGGTCCCCGCCGACGCCCACGACACGCTTGATGAGGTGGCCGCCCGTGGGGAACAGCCCGATGACCTCGAGCGCCTTCTGCGCCGGGTTGCTGGCACGGGCGGACTCGCTCTGGTCGAGCCATCCACCGGGATCGTCGAAGACGACGATGTCGCCACGCTGCGGATCCCCGGTCCAGTAGGAGACCTTCTGGACGAGGATCTTGTCGTTGACGAGCATCGTCGGCTCCATGGACTCCGACGGGATGTAGAAGGCCTGGAGGAAGAACGCCTTGACCACGACGGCCATCACCATGGCGGTGACGACGAGGAGGATGGACTCCTGCCAGACGGGGAGCTGGCGCTTCGTGGTCTCACTCACGACGTGAGCCTAGACGCAGCATCCTGGGCGGGCTCGACGGCCACGCGGGAGGACGCTCAGTCCTCGCGCTTCTCCTTGATCTTCGCGGCCTTGCCGCGCAGCGAGCGGAGGTAGTAGAGCTTGGCCCGACGGACGTCGCCGCGGGTGGCGACCTCGATCTTCTCGATGACCGGGGTGTGGAGCGGGAACGTGCGCTCGACACCGACGCCGAAGCTGACCTTGCGGACCGTGAAGGTGCGTCCGATGCCCGAGCCCTGCACCTTGATGCAGACGCCCTGGAACACCTGGACGCGCGAGCGGTTGCCCTCGACGACCTTGACGTGGACCTTGAGGGTGTCGCCGGCGCGGAACGCGGGGATGTCGTCGCGTCGCGACTCGGCTGCGACCTGGTCGACCAAGTTGGTCATGTCTACTCCTCGCCGGTGCCACAGGTCACCCACGGAAACGATGGTGAGAAAAGTCTTGGTGTCGTACCGGTGCTCGTCGACGGCTCCCCTGTGGCAGAACCGCGGTGCACCAAGGGACGATTCTGCCACAGCGGCCCGGCCCGAACGAAACTGGCCCCGACGAAGCCGGCCCAGCCGAGACCGGCCCCGACGAAGCCGGCCGGCCGAGACCGGCCCTCGGTGGCCCGGGGGAACCGTGGCGCCCGGGATCGGCCCCCGGACGCCACGAAGGGCCCCTGCCCGAGCAGGAGCCCTCCGTGGGGTTCGGGTGACGACTCAGTCGAGCGCGTAGCCTTCCGAGCCGTGCAGCGCGGTGTCGATGCCGGCGACCTCGTCCTCCTCCGTCACGCGGAAGCCGATCGTCTTCTCGATGCCGAAGCCGATGGCGAAGGCCACGACGAACGAGAACACGATGATCGTGAGCGACGAGAGGATCTGGGCGAACAGCAGGTCGGTCTCGCCACCGAAGAACAGGCTGCCACCGGTCAGGGCCTCCGAGCCGAACAGACCGATGTAGACGCAGCCGATGAAGCCGGCGACGAGGTGGATGCCCACGACGTCGAGCGTGTCGTCGTAGCCGAGCTTGAACTTCAGGTCGACAGCCAGGGCGCAGGCGACACCCGACACGATGCCGAGCACGATCGCCCAGAGGGGCGTGACGAAGGCGCAGGCCGGCGTGATGGCGACGAGCCCGGTCACGATGCCGGACGCCGCACCCACCGCGGTGGCCTTGCCGTCACGGAAGGTCTCGACGACGATCCAGCCGATCAGCGCGGCCGCCGGGGTGATGAGCGTGTTGAAGAAGATCAGCGACGTCTGGCCCTCGTCGGCGCCGTAGACACCGGTGTTGAAGCCGAACCAGCCGAACCACAGGATCGAGGCGCCCAGGAGCACCAGCGGCACGTTGTGCGGCTGGGACTCCTCCTTGGAGAACCCGAGCTTGCGCTTGCCGAGAACGAGGGCGAGAGCGAGGGCCGCAGCACCGGCGGACTGGTGGATGATCGTGCCGCCGGCCCAGTCGAGCGCCGCACCGAAGCCGAAGACGTCGTTGGCCAGCCAGCCGTAGAAGTTGCCGTCGGCGTCCACCCCGAAGAGCCAGCGGAACGTCGGGAAGACGACGAAGGTCGTGAACAGCCCGGCGAAGAGCATCCACGGCCAGAAGCGTGCCCGGTCGGCGACCGCGCCCGAGACGAGGGCGACCGTGATGATGCAGAAGGCGACGAGGAACGCGTGACCGCCGAAGGCGTTGGCCGCGTCACCGCCACCGACCCCCGACATCAGGTCCGACATGCCGAAGTCCTCGAACGGGTTGCCGAAGAGCTTGCTGCCGCCGCTCGTGCCGTTGCCGGCGATGCCCGTGCCGCCGTAGAGGACGTAGAGCACCGTGACCAGGGCGAGCGAGCCGAAGCTCAGCATCATCATCGAGATCGCGGACTTGGACTTGACCAGACCGCCGTAGAAGAACGCAAGACCCGGCGTCATGAAGATGACGAGTGCCGTGCACAGCAGCTGCCATGAAAGATCGACTGACATACCCACCTCGTTGTAGCTGGTTGAGTGAACATCGGCGTCCCACAGCCACGCTGCTGTTCTTGGAGGAGCCGCGTTCATCATGGGGCGGCAAGGTTTCCTCAACCACGCCCGGAATGTTTCACCTGCATGACGCCGGTGGCCCCCGTGTTAAATCCGGCGCACAGGGCCTCGTCGGTGGGTGTTCGACGTCGTCAGTCGGTCAGGAGATCGGGCCGACGTTCCCGCGTGCGGGCGACCGCCTGCTCGTGCCGCCAGGCCGCGATGGCCCCGTGGTGGCCGGACAGCAGCACGTCGGGCACGTCGAGACCGCGCCACGACGCGGGCTTGGTGTAGACCGGGTACTCGAGCAGCCCGTCGTCCCCGTGGGACTCCTCGGCGAGGGAGGCGGGGTTGCCCATGAAGCCGGGGACGAGCCGCACGACGGCCTCGATGACGGCGAGCGCGGCGACCTCTCCCCCGTTGAGCACGAAGTCCCCGAGGGAGACCTCCTCGACGCGCCAGCGCCCGCGGGCGTGGTCGATGACCCGCTGGTCGATTCCCTCGTAGCGGCCACAGGCGAAGACGAGGTGTCGTTCGCGACTCAGGTCGTGGGCGAGGGACTGCCGGAAAGGCGTGCCCGAGGGCGTGGGCACCAGGACGACGGCCTCGTCGCTGGTGACGGCGTCGAGGGCCTCGCCCCAGGGCTCGGGGCGCATCACCATGCCGGCGCCGCCTCCGTAGGGCGTGTCATCGACGGTGCGGTGGCGGTCGTGGGTGAAGTCGCGCAGGTCGTGGGTGCGGATCTCGAGCAGCCCGCTCGCGCGGGCCCGGCCGGCGAGCGAGAGGTCGAGGGCGTCGAGGTAGGCGGGGAAGATCGAGACGACGTCGATGCGCATCGTCGGGGCGACGTGGTCGCCCGGTCCCCCGCTCACGTCCCGTCGCCCACGTCCGGGGTGGCGACGGCCTGGGCGTCGCGGTCCAGCAGGCCCGGGACGTCGGCCAGCGCGACGTGACCGGCGGCGAGGTCGACCTCGGGCACGAGAGCCGTGACGAAGGGGACGAGGACGCCGCGGGCGCCGTCGTCGAGATCGACGGAGAGCAGGTCCTGCTCGGGCAGGTGCAGCACCTCGGTCACGATGCCGACGTCGACTCCGTGGTGGTCGTGCACGCGCAGGCCCACGAGCTGGTGGTCGTAGTAGGCGTCGTCCTCGTCGGGCTCGTCGGCCGGATCGATGTCGACCTCCAGCACACGACCGTGCAGCGCCTCGGCCGCCGTGCGGTCGGCGACCCCCTCCAGACGCAGCAGCAGCCGCCCGGAGTGGTTCCGGGCGGCTGCCACGACGACGGTGCGGTCGCCGGCCACGAGCGCCGTGCCCGGGGCGAACCTTCGCTCGGGCTCGTCGGTGCGGACGTCGACCGTCAGCTCACCCTTGATCCCGTGAGCCCGGCCGATCCGACCGACCACGACGCGCATGGTCAGGACCTCAGCGCTGGCGGTCGACGTCCACGAAGTCGATGCGGGCACCCTTGGTGCCGGCGACCGCTCCGCTGACGGTGCGGATCGCCGACGCGGTGCGACCCTGACGGCCGATCACCTTGCCGAGGTCGGCCGGGTTGACGCGCACCTCGAAGAGGTCGCCGCGCCGCGTCTGCTTCTCGCTCACGTCGACCTCGTCGGGGTGGTCCACGATGCCCGACACGAGGTGCTCGATGACCTCCTGCGTGCGACCGGCCATGCTCAGGCCTCGGTGCTCTCGGCGGCGTCGTCGGCCTTGGGCTCCTCGGCCTTCGGCTCCTCAGCCTTCTCGGCCTTGGGCTCCTCAGCCTTCTCGGCGTCGTCGGCCTTGGCCTCGTCGGCCTTCGGCGCAGCCTTCTTGGCGGCCTTCTTCTTGGTGGTCGCCTCGGTCTTCGGCTCGGCGTGCAGCTCCTTGAGAGCGGCGTCGAACAGCGCAGCCTTGTCGGCCTTCGGCTCCGGCGTCTTGAGGGTGCTGGTGCCACCGATGTCACCGGTGATCTTGAGGATCGCGGCGACGGCCTCGGTCGGCTGGGCGCCGACGCCGAGCCAGTACTGGGCGCGCTCGGACACGACGTGGATCGTGGACGGCTCGGTCTTGGGGTTGTACGTGCCGATCTCCTCGATCACGCGACCGTCGCGCTTGGTGCGCGAGTCGGCGACGACGATGCGGTAGAACGGGGTGCGGATCTTGCCCATCCGCTTCAGGCGAATCTTGACGGCCACGAGTGTGGTGTCTCCTCAGGTCTCTGTGGTGTGGTGACGCGCCGGACCGGGTGGGGTCACGATCCGGGCACGAAGCTGGTGGGCCCATGCGGCCGGGCTGAGAGGGTCCCGTCCGCGTCGGACACAAGCCGACATTCTGCCAGACGGGACCCGGATCGACCACATCGCCTCGCGAGTCGACCGGTCAGGCTCACGGCGGAGTCGTCGGATCGTCGAACGACCCGTGCCGTCCCGCCCCCGAGACGAAGCGCTCGGCACCCGCGACGGCCTCGGAGGCCACCACGGGCAGGCCGCCCGCCCCCTCGGCGCGCAGGGCCTCGCGCAGCGGCAGGTCCCACTGGGCGATCGCCGACGCTCGATCGACGCGCAGGCACTCCTGCGGGAAGCGGGCGAGCTGCTCGGCCAGCTCGTGGGCGACGTCGAGGGCGCGCCCCGCGGGCACGACGCGGTTCACGAGCCCCATCTGCAGCGCCTCGTGCGCCTCGACGGCACGTCCGGTGAGGATGAGGTCCATCGCGCGGCCGTGCCCCACCACACGCGGGAGCCGCACCGTGCCGCCGTCGATCAGGGGAACACCCCAGCGCCGGCAGAACACGCCCAGCACGGCGTCCTCCGCGGCGACCCGCAGGTCCGCCAGCAGCGCCAGCTCGAGCCCGCCGGCCACGGCGTGTCCCTCGATCGCGGCCACCAGCGGCTTGGTGAGCGCCATCCGCGTGGGCCCCATGGGACCAGGACCGTCCGGGTCGAGCACGTGACGACGGTCGGGGTCGCCGACGGACGTCAGGTCGGCTCCGGCGCAGAAGCTGCCGCCCTCGCCGTGCAGCACCGCCACGGCCAGCGCGTCGTCGGCCTCGAACGCCTCGAACGCCGCCAGGAGCTCGGCGGCCATGGGGCCGTCGACGGCGTTGCGCACGTCGGGTCGGTCCAGGGTGATGGTGCAGACGTCGTCGTCGACGTCGAAGCGGACGGCAGCGGAGGACATGGCCCCACGCTAGCGATCCGTCGAGGTCGGCAGGAGGACCTGCGTGGCTAGGCTGCTCGCATGGCCGACGTCACGATCCTGCACAACCCCGCCTGCTCCACCTCGCGGCACGCGCTCGAGTCGGCCGCGGCGGCCGGGGTCGACGTCGAGGAGGTGCGCTACCTCAAGGAGCCGCTCGACCGGGCCGCCCTGCTCGACCTGCTGGACCGCCTCGAGGACGAGCCGTCCGCCCTGGTGCGCAAGGACTCGTTCTTCAAGGACCAGGAGCTCGACCCCGCCGCCTACGTCGTGCCCGAGCAGGTCGCGGACCTGCTCGTGGAGCACCCCCGGCTCATGGAGCGCCCCGTGCTGGTCCGCGGCGACCGGGCGATCATCGGTCGGCCGAAGAGCCGCGCCGAAGCCTTCCTCCGCGAGGGCTGAGTCGTCCCCTAGAGCGGTGTGCCGGCGAACTGCGCCGCGTAGAGCCGCTCGTAGGGTCCGCCGGCGCCCACGAGCGAGTCGTGCGTGCCCTGCTCGACGATGCGACCCGACTCCATCACCACGATGTGGTCGGCGTCGCGGATCGTCGAGAGCCGGTGCGCGATGACGAAGGACGTGCGGCCCGCCCGCAGCTGCTCCATGGCCTTCTGCACCAACGCCTCGGTGCGGGTGTCCACGCTGCTGGTCGCCTCGTCGAGCACCAGGATGGCCGGGTCGGCGAGGAAGGCCCGGGCGATGGTGAGGAGCTGGCGCTGGCCGGCGCTGACGCCGCCGCCCTCGTCCTCGATGACCGTGTCGTAGCCGGCGGGCAGCGTGCGCACGAAGTGGTCGACGTAGGCCGCCTCGGCCGCGGCCTGCACCTGCTCCTCGGTGGCACGGTGCGCACCGTAGGAGATGTTGTCGCGGATGCTCCCCTGGAAGAGCCACGCGTCCTGCAGCACCACGCCGAACGCCTCGCGGAGCCGAGCGCGCTCCATGGCGGCGACGTCGACGTCGTCGAGCGTGATGCGTCCGCCGTCGAGGTCGTAGAAGCGGAGCAGCAGGTTCGTGAGCGTCGTCTTGCCGGCCCCCGTGGGCCCGACGATGGCCACGGTCTGCCCCGGCTCCGCCACCAGGTCGAGGTGCTCGATGAGGGGATCGTCGCCGTAGGAGAAGCTGACGTCCTCGAAGACCACCCGGCCACGCAGCGGGTCCGGGAACGGCGCGTCGGGCGCGTCGGGGGCCTCGTGCGGCTCGTCGAGCAGCGCCAGCACCCGTTCGGCCGAGGCCATGCCGGACTGCAGGAGGTTGATCATGGAGGCCACCTGCGTCAGCGGCTGCGTGAACTGGCGTGAGTACTGGATGAAGGCCTGCACCTCGCCGATGGAGAGCGTCCCCGAGGCGACGCGGAACGCTCCGATCACGGCCACGAGCACGTAGTTCAGGTTCGACACGAACATCATCACCGGCGCGATCACCCCGGAGATGAACTGTGCCTTGAAGGCGGCTCCGAACAGGGCGTCGTTGCGGGAGTCGAACTCCTCGCGCGCCTGCTGCTGCCGGCCGTAGACCTTGACGATCTCGTGGCCGGTGAAGACCTCCTCGATGTGGCCGTTGAGCGCACCGGTCGCCGCCCACTGGGCCACGAACTGGGGCTGGGAGCGCTTCATGATGGCGCGGGTGAGGACCACGGCCACCGGGACCGTCAGCACGGCGACGAGAGCGAGCAGCGGCGAGATCCACAGCATCATGGCCAACGTCCCGACGACCGTCAGGACCGAGGTCAGCAGCTGGCTGATGGTCTGCTGCAGCGACTGCGCGATGTTGTCGATGTCGTTGGTCGTCCGCGACATCAGCTCACCACGCTCGTGGGCGTCGACACTGGCCAGCGGGAGACGGTTGAGGGTGTCCTCGACCTCGCCGCGCAGACCGGCCACCGTGCGCTGCACGACGACGGTCGTGAGGCGTCCCTGCCACCACATGAACACCGATGCCACGACGTAGAGCACCAGCGCGCCGGCCAGGACCCAGGCCAGGGAGGTGAAGTCGATGCCTTCACCCGGTCGGAGGTCCGTGCCGCGCACGAGGTCGGCCATCCGGTCGTCGCCCTGGGCCTCGAGCCCCGCGACCACCTCGGCCTTGTCGGCGCCCGCCGGGAACTGGTCGGACAGGTAGCCGCTGAAGACGATGTCGGTGGCGTGGCCGAGGATCCGCGGTCCGACGACCGAGAGCGCGGTGGCCACCAGGCCGAGCAGCCCGATGGCCTGCACCAGACGACGGTGGAACAGCAGCCGCTGGACCATGCGCCCGAGGGTGCCGCGGAAGTCGCTGGCCTTCTCGTGGTTCATGGCTCCGCCCCACGCGGGACCGCGCCCGCTCACGCGGCCTCCTCCTCGGTCAGCTGCGAGAGGACGATCTCGCGGTACACGTCGCAGTCGGCCATGAGCTCGGCGTGCGTGCCGGTGGACACCACCGTGCCCTGGTCGAGCACCACGATGCGGTCGGCGTCGCGGATGGTGCTGACGCGCTGGGCCACGGTGATGACGGCGGACTCGCGCGTGATGGCACGCAACGCCCGGCGGAGCGCGGCGTCCGTGGCGTAGTCCAGCGCCGAGAACGAGTCGTCGAAGAGGTAGACCAGCGGTCGCTTGACCACGGCACGGGCGATGGCCAGCCGCTGCCGCTGCCCACCGGACACGTTGGTGCCGCCCTGGGTGACCGGGGCCTGCAGCCCGCCGGGCATCGCCTCGACGAACTCACGGGCCTGCGCCACCTCCAGCGCCTGCCAGAGCTCCTCGTCGGTGGCGTCGTCACGGCCGTAGCGCAAGTTGGACGCGACGGTGCCGGAGAACAGGAACGCACGCTGCGGCACCAGCCCGATGGCGGCCCAGACGGCCTGCGGCTCGAGGTCGCGCACGTCGTGACCGTCCAGGAGCACCGCTCCCCCGGTCACGTCGAACAGACGCGGCACGAGACTCATGAGCGTGGTCTTGCCGCTGCCGGTGGAGCCGATGATCGCGGTGGTCTCGCCGGGCCGGGCCACGAGGTCCACGTCGTGCAGGACGTCGACCTCGGCACCGGGATAGGCGTAGGAGGCGCCTCGCAGCTCGACCTCGCCGCGGACGACGTGCGCGGGCGTGGCGTCTGGGTCGACCACGATGCTGGGCTCGGTCTCGAGCACCTCGGTGATGCGCTCGGCCGACACCTCCGCACGCGGCCACAGCATGAGCATGAAGGTGGCCATCATGACCGCCATGAGGATCTGGATCAGGTAGTTCTGGAACGCCGTGAGGGTGCCGACCTGCAGGTCGCCCGAGGCGATCCGGTAGCCGCCGAACCACGTGGCCAGCACCACCGAGACGTTCATGATCAGCATGACGGTGGGGAACATCAGCGACATGAGCCGACCGGTGGCCACGGCGACGTCGAGGTAGGCCTGGTTGGCGTCGTCGAACCGCTGCGTCTCGTGCTTCTCCTTGACGAACGCCCGGATGACGCGGATGCCCTGGATCTGCTCGCGCATGACGCCGTTGAGGCCGTCGACGCGGTCCTGCATCTGGCGGAAGAGCGGCCGCATCCGACGGATGATCAGGCCCACGCTGATCAGCAGCGCCGGCAGCGCCACGAGGAGGAGTGCCGAGAGCTCGACGTCCTGGCGCAGCGCCATGACCACGCCCCCGACGGCCATGATCGGCGCGGTCACCAGCAACGTCAGGCCCATGAAGGCCAGCATCTGCACCTGCTGGACGTCGTTCGTGCTCCGCGTGATCAGGGTCGGCGCGCCGAGCTGGGCCATCTCGCGCGCGGCGAAGGTCTCGACGCGGTCGAAGACGGCGGCGCGCAGGTCTCGACCGAGGGCCATCGCCACCCGCGCTCCGACGTAGACCGCCACCACCGTCGCGCCGACCTGGAGGACCGTGACCAGCAGCATCGTGGCGCCCGTGCGCCAGATGAAGGGCACGTCCCCGGTGACGATGCCGCGGTCGATGATGTCGGCGTTCAGACCGGGGAGGTAGAGGTTGGCCACGGTCTGTGCCAGCTGGAAGACGAGCACGACCGCGATCGCTCCCCGGTAGGGCGCCAGGTACCGGCGCAGCAGGGGGATCAGCACCGTTGCAGGCTACAACCAGCCTCCACGTCCCCGAGCGTCGTGACGCGGGCGGCCAGCATGGGCCAGACTGTGGCTCCACGACGACCCCGGGGGGAACGATGAGGCGCACCACCGTCATGGTCCTGACCGCCCTGGTCGCGCTCGCAGGCTGCGGTCCCAGCCAGGAGGAGCAGGCCGAGGAACGCCGCGCCGCCGCCGAGAAGGCCGAGACGAAGCGGTTGCAGACCGACCTGGCCACCGCCGTGGACGCCGTGGCGAAGGACAAGGACGCCAAGGGGCGCATGCCGCTCCCCGACGCGGTCGCCGCCCTCGAGGCGAAGGGCTACACGGCAGGATCGGTGCCGAGCCGGCCACTCGCGGGCACACCCGCGTACTGCGTCTGGCTCGTGGACCCCGACAGTGGTCGGTCGTTCGTCCACCAGAGCGCCGACGACGCCAGCGCCGAGGTGGACGAGGAGCCGACGTACTGCGAGCCGACGGTCTACCCGACCGAGGAGGCGCCCGCACCGACCTTCGGCAGCTCCCCCGCCGACCAGGAGGCGAAGCTGAGGAGCGAGCAGATCGGCGACTTCCTGCGAACGAATGCGACCGCCATCGCCGACCTGGTGGACGCGGTCTACATCGACGGGCCCGTCGGCGACGGCGCCGTCACCGCGGAGCAGAAGAAGGTCAGGAAGAAGAAGCTCGACGCGGTCGTCGAGGGGCTGGAGGACTTCGAGGCGGTCGGGGAGGAGCCGTCCGCGGGCTTCGGGTACGGGGTCGCGTTCGGCGACGAGGAGTTCTGCGTCTACACCTACCACCAGGTGAAGGACGGTCAGGCCTTCGTCCACCAGAGCCTCACGGACGAGACCACGCGCGCCGAGCCCGGCTCCACCACCTGCGACACGGTCACCGCCCTGCGCTGAGGCCGGTCTCCCACCGCTCGCCGTCCGTGCCCGGCCGCGCGCCGAGGTCGGCCAGGCGTCGCACCAGCTCGTCCTCCGGGGGGTTGTGGTGGCTGAGGTGCAAGGCCACGACGTCGGTCGACGTCGTCACGGCGCCGACCTCGCGCAGCCGCTCGAGCAGCGACCCGAGCGTGCCGAGGTGCAGGTGCCCCGACCCGAGGTCGGCGCGGTCGCCGAAGGTCTCCTCCACCAGCACGGCGTCGTAGGCGGCGTCGCGGACCGTCTCGAACCACGACGCCTCCCACGGTCCGGTGTCGCAGGCCCACAGCACCCGAGCACAGTCGGAGCCCGTGACGTCGTAGAGGACGGCGTCGCCCGAGGCCATCACCGTGTGAGCCGCGGACAGCACCTGCACGCGGATCGGCTCCCCTCCCCCGTGCGGGGCCGCGCCGAGGTCCAGCACGTCACCCGCGTCCACCGCGTGGAACCGCACGGTCGAGTCCGGCGCCACCCACCGGCGCGCCTCGTCGACGACGGTGGCCGGACCCACGACGTCGAGGGGCTCGTCGTTCACCCAGGACCGGAACAGCAGCAGCTGCGGCCCGAAGTGGTCGGCGTGGGCGTGGGTCACGAGGACGACACGCACGTCGGCGAGCGACTCACCGCAGCGCGTCGCGGCAGCGAGCACCTCGGGCCCGGGATCGAGCAGCACGGCGGTGCCGTCGACCCGGAGCAGCGCGCTGGTCTGACCACGCAGCACGCCTGCGGCACGCTGGGCCTCGCACGAGTCGCAGCGGCAGAACGCGTTCGGCCAGCCGTCGGCCGATCCCGTGCCGAGCAGGCGGAGGTGCACCTCGCTGGACCTACAGCAGGTCCCGCAGCTCCTTCGGCAGCTCGAAGTCCTGGTCGCCGCCCTGCTTGCCGAAGCCGAAGGCGTCGGCCCCGGTGGTCGTGGGGGCGTCCTTCGGCTGCGCGGCCTGGGCCCGCTTGGCGGGGTTGCCGGAGACGCGCTTGCCCTTCTTCTTGCCCTTGTTCTGGGGCTTCTGACGCGCACCGGCACGCTTGCCGGGCATGCCCGGCATCCCGGGGACGCCACCCATGCCGGGGACGCCTCCGCCCTTGGCCATCTGCTGCATCATCTTGCGCGCGTCGAAGAAACGGGTGACGAGCTGGTTGACGTCCTGGACCGTGGTGCCCGAGCCCTTGGAGATCCGGGCGCGGCGCGAACCGTCGATGATCTTGGGGTCGTCGCGCTCCTTGGGCGTCATCGACAGGATGATCGCCTTGATCTTGTCGAGCTCGCGGTCGTCGAAGTCGGCCAGCTGGTCCTTGAACTGACCCATGCCGGGCAGCAGGCCCATGAGCTTGGTCATCGACCCCATCTTCGACAGGGCCTCCATCTGCTTGAGGAAGTCCTGCAGCGTGAAGGTGCCGCCGAGCATGCGCTCGGCGTCCTTCTCGGCCTGCTCGGCGTCGTAGACCTTCTCGGCCTGCTCGATGAGCGAGAGCATGTCGCCCATGTCGAGGATGCGCCCGGCCATGCGGTCGGGGTGGAACACGTCGAAGTCGGTGAGCTTCTCGCCCGTCGACGCGAACATGATCGGCCGGCCGGTGACCTGACGCACCGAGAGCGCTGCGCCACCGCGGGCGTCGCCGTCGAGCTTGGTCAGGACCACACCGGTGACGTCGACGCCCTCGTTGAAGGCCTCGGCGGTCTGCACGGCGTCCTGGCCGATCATCGCGTCGATGACGAACAGCACCTCGTCGGGCTGCACGGCGTCGCGGATGTCGCGTGCCTGCTGCATGAGGTCGGCGTCGATGCCCAGGCGTCCGGCGGTGTCGACGACCACCACGTCGTGCAGCGTGCGTCGGGCCTCGGCCACCGCGTCGCGGGCGACCTGGACGGGGTCGCCGTAGGAGCGGGTGCCCTCGGCTCCACCGTCACCTGACCCGGTGTTGCCCGCCTCCGGCGCGTACACCGTGACGCCGGCCTGCTGGCCGACGACCTGCAGCTGGTTGACGGCGTTGGGGCGCTGGAGGTCGCAGGCCACGAGCATCGGGCTGTTGCCCTGCTCCTTCAGCCAGCGACCCAGCTTGCCCGCCAGGGTCGTCTTACCCGCGCCCTGGAGGCCGGCCAGCATGATGACGGTCGGCGGGTTCTTGGCGAACCGGATCCGGCGCGTCTCACCGCCGAGGATGCCGACGAGCTCCTCGTTGACGATCTTGATGACCTGCTGGGCGGGGTTGAGCGCCTTGGACACCTCGGCACCGAGCGCGCGCTCCTTGACGCGGGCGACGAAGTCGCGCACGACGGGCACGGCGACGTCGGCGTCGAGCAGCGCGAGGCGGATCTCGCGTGCCGTGGCGTCGATGTCGGCCTCGGTGAGACGCCCCTTGCCGCGCAGGTTCTTGAACGCGGACTGGAGGCGGTCCTGCAGGGTGTCGAACATGACGGCCAGCCTACCGAGCGGGTCGCGGCACCGACGCAGCCCAGTCCCGCCCGGCGCTCACACGAGGGCGTCGTCGACGGTGGCGCGCAGCTCCTGCGCCACCGGCCCCGACAGGGGGTCCCCCGTCGCGTCGACCACGTAGAAGACGTCTCGGGCCTCGTCGCCGTAGGTGGACAGGTGCGCCGAGCGGATCGAGCACCCACTGCGGGCGATGGCGTCGCACACCGTCCAGACCAGGCCGCGACGGTCGGCGGCGCGCACCTCCAGCAGGGTCGCGGAGTCCGACGAGTCGGGCAGGACCCGCACCCGCGCAGCGACCCCCTCGACGGCGGTGAGGGTCATCCGGTCCTCCAGGGCGACCTCACCCTCGAGCACCGGGACCAGGCGCTCCCGCACCGTGCTGGCGAGCACGCCCGCGCGGGTGACCTCCCAGAGCGAGACGGCCGCATCCCCCTGCGTGACCACGCGGACGGAGCGGATGGCCAGGCCCTGCAGGGCGAGCCCGCCGGCGATGCGCGCCATGACACCCGGCCGGTCCCCGGTGACCACCGTCAGGAGCGACCCGCCCTGGTGGTCCTCGGCCGTCAGCTCCACGACGCCGTCGCCCGTGCGGGCCAGCACCTCGGGCTCGGGCAGGGCCAGGTCGGCGGGCCAGCCCTCGTAGTCGTCGGAGGCCACCGCGGGCACCGCGCCGGCCAGGTGGTCGCGGGTCTTGGCCACGAGCCCCTCCACGAGGCCTCGTCGCCACGCCGTCCAGGCCGTGGGCCCGGTGGAGCCGGCGTCGGCCTGCGTGAGTCCGAGCAGCAGGTCCAGGAAGGCGGTGTCGCCCACGATCTCCGCCACGTTCGCCGCGGTCGCCGGATCCTCGATGTCGCGGCGGGTCGCCACGTTGGTCAGCAGCAGGTGCCAACGCACGAGTCGTCCGACCACGTCGGCGTCCGCGTCGGTGAAGCCCCACCGGAGGGCGACCTGCTCGGCCATCGGGGCACCCACCTCGCTGTGGTCGCCCGGGCGGCCCTTGCCGATGTCGTGCAGCAGGGCGGCGACCGCGAGCAGGTCGGGGCGGTCGACGTCGCGGCGCAGTCCGGCGGCGACGACGCACGTCTCGACGCTGTGCCGGTCGACGGTGAAGCGGTGGACCGGCGAGCTCGAGCCGCGCAGCCGCACGTCGGCCCACTCGGGGAGCCACCGGTCGACGACGCCGGCGATGTCGAGCTCCTCCCACACCTGCACCAGCCCGCGCCCGGCCGTGAGCAGGTCGACGAGCGAGCGCGTCGCGGGCGCCGGCCACGGCTCCGGAAGGTCGCCGAGGTCACGGGCGAGGCGCTGGGCCGTGCCGGCGCCGAGCGGCAGCCCGGCCTTGGCGGCCGCGGCGGCGGCCCTGAGGGCGACCACCGGGTCGGTGCGAGGTGCGGCGTCGGCCGTGAGCACGATCTCGTCGCCGAGCCAGCCCACACCGGTGTCGACCTGGACGACGGCGGGCCCGGCACGACGGACGCCGGGGCGCGGCCGAGGACTGGTGCGCGGCACGAGCACGCCGTCGAGCCGACGCCACGTCACGTCGGCCACGTGCGCGATGCGCCGCCCGAGGTGACGCACGTGCAGGTCGAGCGCCTCGGGGTCCATGCCCACGGACGTGGCGACGGCGGGCACGTCGTCGACCACCAGCCGATCGGTCCGACGGCCGGTGGTGGCGTGCACGGCGTCGCGCACGTCCAGCAGCGCCGACCTCAGCTCCTCGACCTCGGCGTGCGGCACGTCGACGAGCCAGGTGGCCACGAGTGCCCGCAGGTCGACGCCGTCACGCAGTCCCCCACCTGACTCCTTGAGGTCGGGGACGGCGGCGTAGGCCAGCCACCCGAATCGCTCGATCCGCTGCTCCCGGCCTGCGCGGACCTCCTCCACGCGCGTGCGCGCCTCGCGTCGCCAGTCGGCCAGCACGTGGGACCGCAGGCCCAGCACCAGGCCCGCGTCGCCGGCGACGGCGCGGGCGTCGAGCATCCCCATCGCGGCGCGGTGGTCGTCGCGGGCCGTGGCCCGCATCTGCTCGGCGTCGCGCACGGAGTGGTCCAGCGGGATCTTCGCGTCCCACAGCGGGTACCAGAGCGCCTCGGCCACCTCGCGCACGCGACTCTCCGGCACCGCCGGGTCGTGGAGCAGCACGACGTCGAGGTCGCTCGACGGCGACAGCTCGCGCCGGCCGTACCCGCCCACCGCCACCGCGGCGAGACCGGAGGGGTCGGGACCGACAGCCGTAGCGAAGACGTCGGCGAGCAGCCGGTCTGCGTCGTCGGCCCGACGTCGCCGCTGCGTCGCCGTGCTCGGGGGGTGGCTCACGGGATCAGTCTCCCCGCCTCGGCGGGCGGCACGACGCAGCCCCCGACCGGGCGGGTCGGGGGCTGCGTGCGCACCGCTGCGGGCCCCGGGTCAGAGCACTGGGTCAGAGCGCGGCCTCGTCGGTCTCGCCGGTGCGGACCCGCACCACCGAGTCGACCGGGACGACCCAGACCTTGCCGTCGCCGATCTTGCCGGTCTGCGCGGCACCGGTGATCGTGCTGACCACGCTCTCGACGTCGGCCGCGTCGACCACGACCTCGAGCCGGATCTTCGGCACGAGCGTCACGTCGTACTCGGCGCCACGATAGACCTCGGTGTGGCCCTTCTGCTGGCCGTAGCCGCTGGCCTCGGTGACGGTCATGCCGGCGACGCCGGCGGCGGCGAGGGCCTCGCGGACCTCTTCCCACTTGTGCGGCTTGATGACCGCGGTCACGAGCTTCATCTCAGACTCCCGTCTTGAAGGGCGAACCACCGGATCCACCGGTGTAGTCGTACGCGGACTCGAGGTGCTCGACCTGGTCGATGCCGGCGACCTCGTCGTCCGGGTCGATCCGGAAGCCGATGGTCACGTCGATCAACTTACCGATGATGTAGGTGAGCACGAACGAGAAGACCAGGACGACGACCGCTGCGAGGACCTGCTTGCCGAGCAGCGCGGCGTCGCCGCCGTAGAAGAGTCCGTCGACCGGCGCACCGCCTCCGGTGGAGGTGGTGGCCAGGAAGCCGATGAGGACCGTGCCGATGAGGCCACCGACGAGGTGCACGCCGACGACGTCGAGCGAGTCGTCGATCCCGAGCTTCCACTTGAGGCTCACGGCGGCCGCACAGGCGATGCCGGCGATCAGGCCGAGCACGATGGAGCCGAACGGCGACAGCGCGCCCGCGGCCGGCGTGATGGCCACGAGACCGGCGACCGCGCCGGACGCGGCACCGAGGCTGGTGCCCTTCTTCTCCTTGACGAGCTCGTAGGCGAGCCACCCGGCGATCGCCGCGCCCGTGGCCACGGCGGTGTTCACGAAGGCGAGACCGGCCAGGCCGTTGGCACCGACGGCGGAGCCGGCGTTGAAGCCGAACCAGCCGAACCACAGCAGGCCGGCGCCGAGGAGCACGAACGGCAGGTTGTGCGGACGCATCGGGTCCCGCTTCCAGCCGGTGCGCTTGCCGAGGACGAGGGCCAGTGCGAGTCCGGCCGCACCGGCGTTGATGTGCACGGCGGTGCCGCCCGCGAAGTCCACCGCCTCCAGCTGCGTGGCGATCCAGCCGCCGTCGTCACCGAAGTCGAAGACCCAGTGCGCGACCGGGAAGTAGACGATCGTGACCCACACGACCACGAAGACGACCCAGCCGGAGAACTTGGCGCGGTCGGCGATCGCACCGCTGATCAGGGCGACCGTGATGATCGCGAACATGAGCTGGAAGCCGGCGAAGACGAACTCGGGGATGGTGCCGTAGGCGGTCTCGACGCCGATGTTGGTGAAGCCCAGGCGGTCGAACCCGCCCAGCCAGCCGTTGCCTCCGGGGCTGAACGCGAACGAGTAGCCGTAGAGCACCCACAGGACGGGGACGATCGCGAGAGCGGCGAAGCTCATCATCATCATGTTGAGCACGCTCTTGGCCCGGGTCATGCCGCCGTAGAAGAAGGCGAGTCCGGGTGTCATGAGCAGGACCAGCGCCGAGCTGGCCAAGATCCAGGCGGTGTCGCCGGTATCCATGGAACCTCCGAGTGGCTGAGGGGTGACGTGGTGGGACGGCACGCCGTGCGGCAGCGCCTGCGTCACACTGTGGAACGCCCCGATTACCTCCACGGCAGCGCCACGTTTCGCTCAGGTCACGAGATCGGCGGTCACGTTACGGGCGTGTTACCCGATCAGCCGAGCAGGGCGTCGACGAACTCGGCGGCGTCGAACGGGGCGAGGTCGTCGGCACCCTCGCCGAGACCGACGAACTTGACCGGGACGCCGAGCTCGCGCTGGACGGCCACGACGATGCCGCCCTTGGCCGTGCCGTCGAGCTTGGTGAGGACCACGCCGGTGACGTCGACGACCTCGCCGAACACCTGGGCCTGACGCAGGCCGTTCTGGCCGGTGGTGGCATCGATGACGAGCAGCACCTCGGTGACCGGCGCCTGCTTCTCGGCCACGCGCTTGACCTTGCCGAGCTCGTCCATGAGACCGGACTTGGTGTGCAGACGCCCCGCGGTGTCGATGACCACGACGTCGGCGCCGAGCTCGATGCCACGCTTGACGGTGTCGAAGCCGACGCTGGCCGGGTCGCCGCCCTCAGGGCCACGCACGACCTCGACCCCGACCCGCTGGCCCCACGTGCTCAGCTGGTCGGCGGCGGCGGCACGGAAGGTGTCGGCGGCGCCCAGCACCACGGTGCGGTCCTCGGCCACGAGCACGCGCGCGAGCCGCCCGACAGTGGTGGTCTTCCCGGTGCCGTTGACGCCGACCACGAGCACGACGCCGGGCTTGCCGTCGGCACCCGTGGTGGCGACGGCACGGCCGAGGGACGGGTCGACGAGGGCGATGAGCTCCTCGCGCAGCGCGGTGCGAGCGCCCTCGGGGTCGGTGATGCCCTCCACGCGGACGCGGGTGCGCAGACGGTCCACGAGCTCGGTGGTCGGGCCCACGCCAACGTCGGCGGCCAGCAGCGTGTCCTCGAGCTCCTCCCAGGCGGCGTCGTCGAGGTCGGCCCGGCCGAGCACCGAGAGCAGTCCGCGCCCGAGCGAGCTGTTGGAGCGGGCGAGCCGTGCGCGCAGCCGCACGAGCCGACCCTGCGCGGGCTCGGGACGCTCGACCGTGGTGGTCGGGGACGCCGATGCCTTCTCGTCGGCGGGCACCTCCTCGAACGGCGGCTCCTCGTCCTCGGACGGCAGGTGCGGCTCCGGGTGCTCCGGGTGGTCGATGACCTCCTCGGTGATCGCGTCGAGGTCGCGCGGTGGCGGCAGCTCGGAACGTCCGCGGCGGACGAGGAGGGCGGCACCACCGCCGAGGACGACGACGGCGACGGCGATGAGGGCGACGAGGAGCTCGGTGGTCACCCACCCACCCTAGAGGCGCCCCCCACCGGCGCGAGCGACGCGCCGAGGTCGAGCCGGTGGTCGTACCGGGCGACGACCTCCGGGGCGTGGGACACGATCACGAGGGTGTGCTCGGGAGCGAGGGCGTCGACGTCGTCGAGCAGGGCCCGGGCGGTGGGCGCGTCGAGGTGCTCGGTGGGCTCGTCGAGCACGAGGACCCGGTGCCCGGCGAGGAGCATGCGGGCGAGGGCGATGCGCTGGCGCTCGCCGCCCGAGAGCACGGCCCCGCCCTCACCGAGGACGGTGTCGAGACCGTCGGGCCAGGACGCGACGGTGTCGGCGAGCCGCACCCGACCGAGGGTGCGCCAGACGAGGTCGTCGCCGGCGGCGGGGTCGGCGACGCGCAGGTTCTCGCGCACGGTCGTGTCGAACAGCACGGCGTCCTGCTGCATCCAGCCGACGGCGCCGCGCACCTGCTCCCGCGTGAGGTCGAGCAGGTCCGCACCGCCCAGACGCACCGTCCCGGCACGAGGCTCGACGAGGCGCGAGAGCGTGGCCGCGAGCGTGCTCTTGCCGACCCCGCTCGGTCCGGTGACCACCAGCACCCTGCCCTCCCCGACGTGGGTCGTGACCCCGCGGACGAGGTCACGGTCCCAGCCGAGCGTCACGTCCTGCAGCTCGAGGTCGAAGCCCACGGGCGCCGCGTCCGCGACGGGAGCCGGCATCGGGTCCGTGGCGCCCTCGAGCGCGGCGAGGCGTGCGCGAGCGGCGGCGACGCGCGGGCGGAGGCGCTCGGCCTCGGCCACGGCGTCGAGCACGTCGACCAGCCCGATGGGTGCGAGCACCAGCACGCCGACGAGGGGTCCGGCGAGGCCGGCGTCGGCCGTGACCAGCGCCGTGGCGAGAACGCACGCAGCGCCGCCGAGCAGCACCACCAGCGAGCCCACACCACCGGCCCAGGCACGTCGACGGTCCTGCAGGGCGAGCGCGTCGACCGCCGCGTGCACGGTGGCGTCGCGTCCCCGCGCGGACCCGTAGGCGACCAGGTCCGGTGCGGCCAGCACCAGCTCGGTGACGTTCCCGGCCACCGACGTCGCTGCGTCCGACCCCGACCCCGACCCCGTGCCGCCGTCGGCGAGCCGAGGGACGAGGACCCGCGCGACGAGCAGCACCCCACCGGCGTACAGAGCCAGCGCCAGCCCGGCGGCCGGGAGGACGACGGACACCACCCCCACGGTCACCGCCGATGCCACCACGGCCGAGATCCACGGCAGCCGCAGGCGCAGCAGGCCGTCCTGCACGGTCTCGACGTCGGAGACGACGGTGCGCACGACGTCGCCTCGGCGCATCGCACCGGCGGCGGGCATCGTGCGTGCCAGGGCACGGTAGGCCTGCACCCGGTCGTCGATCCCGCGGGCGAGGGCAGCGTCGTGCGTGAGGAGCCGCTCGGCGTAGCGCAGCGCCGCCCGGGCCACGCCGAACATGCGCACCGACGTGATGGCGACGATGAGGTAGAGGACCGGCGGCTGCTCGGCGGCCCGCACCACGAGCCACCCGGAGGTGAGCAGCAGGCCAAGGGAGCTCAGCTGTGCCGCCACGCCGAGGCTCGCCCCGAGACCCAGGTGCCCCCGGGGCGAGGCGATGAGCCTGCGCACCACGTTCACGAGGGGACCACCGTCGCGGACTCGGCGCTCGCCACGGTGACCCGCAGCTCGCGCGAGGCGGCGGCCACGGTCTCGGCGCGGTGCGCGACCACGACGACGGTGACGTCGCCGGTCTCCTGGAGCCGGCAGAGCGTGCCGAGCACGGTGCTCTCTCGGTGGGCGTCGAGGCCCGCGGTCGGCTCGTCCATGAGCAGGAGCCACGCGTCGCCCGCCCGGATGCGCAGCAGGGCCCGGGCCACCGCCACGCGACGCCGCTCACCGGCGGACAGGGACTGTCCCTGCTCCCCCACGTGGCGCTCGGCGGGAAGGTCGTCGGCGCCCGCGTCGTCGAGGGCCGCGCGCACCTGCGCGTCGTCGGCGTCGGGGTCACCGAGCCGGACGTTGTCGGCGACGCTGCCGGCGAGCAGGTGGGGGTCCTGCGGGACCCAGGCGACACGACGGCGCCACGCCTCGGGGTCGAGCTCGTCGAGCCGGTGCCGCCCCACCCGCACGGCCCCGGCGGTGGGAGCGGCGAAGCCCAGCAGCACCGACAGCAGCGTCGACTTGCCGGAACCGGACGGTCCGGTGACCGCGACGAAGTCGCCGGGCAGGAGGGTGAAGGCCGGCAGCACGAGGGCCGGTTGCTCACGTCCGGGATGGACGACCTCGAGGGCCTGCACCGTGACCGGCGCCGGACCGTCCACCACGAAGTGGCCGGTCGCCCGGTCGGGCTGGGGGCCGTCGAGCAGCGTGAGCGCCTCGTCGGCCGCGGCCAGCCCCTGGGTGCTGTCGTGGAACTGGGTGCCGAGCCGGCGCAGCGGGAGGTAGGCCTCGGGAGCGAGGACGATGACCAGCAGACCGGTCCCCAGGTCGAGCCCCCCGCCGACGAGTCGCAGCCCGGCGGCGACGGCGACGAGAGCCACCGACAGGGTGCTGAACAGCTCGAGGACGAGTGAGGACAGGAACGCGGTGCGCAGCGACTCCATCGTGGCTCGACGGTGCCGCTCCCCCACGTCGCGCAGCCCACGGGCCGAGTCGCGACCGAACCCGGTCAGCACCGTCAGGCCGGCGAGCACGTCGGAGAAGTGCCGCCCGAGACGCTGCAGCTCACCCCACCGGTGGTCGAGCCGGTCGCGCGTCACGAGGCCCACGAGCACCAGGAACGTGACCACGAGCGGGAGCGTGAGCACGACGATGAGCGCCGAGAGGGGGTCGACCACCGCGAGCGTCAGGAGCACGGCCACGGGCACGACGGCCGTGAGCACCACCTGGGGCAGGAAGCGCGCCACGTAGCCGTCGAGCGCGTCGAGCCCGGTCTCGAGCAACGTGGCGACGCGCGCGCTCGACGGCGCGGCGCCCACCCGACGCTGGTCGAGCACGGCCTCGACGAGGTCGTGCCGGAGCCCGGCCTTCACGGAGGCGGCGGCGCGGGTGCCGGCCGTGGCCTGCGCCCAGGCGAGCACGCCGCGCGCGGCCACGACCGCGGCGAGCAGAGCGGCCCCGGCGGCGATCGCACGGGTCGACTCGCCCTCGACGAGACCGACCACGACGTCGGAGACCAGCCAGGCCTGGGCCACCACCGCGACGGCGGCGACGGACCCGAGCACGACGGTGGCGACGAGGAAGCGCCGCGCCGGCCGCGACCGGCGCAGGAGGCGGGGATCGACGGGACCCACGGCCGCTCAGCGCTCCCGGCTGGGCTCGAGGTCAGGCGTGGGTGCGAGCACGTCGTCAGGGATGTGGTGCGTGCCGATGCGACGGCGGAACACCCAGTACGACCACGCCTGGTAGCCGATGACGATCGGCGTGAAGGCCGCCGCCACCCAGGTCATGATCCTGAGCGTGTACGGCGTCGACGACGCGTTGGTGGTGGTGAGGTTCCACGCGGGGTCGAGCGACGACGGCATGACGTCGGGGAAGAGCGCCGTGAAGAGCATGACCGTGACCGCCGCGATCGACAGCGCCGTGCCGATGAACGCCCACCCCTCGCGCCGCGCCGACGTGGCGGCCAGGGCCGCGACGAAGGCCAGGGCAGCCACGCCACCGGCGATCCAGACCGCGAGGTCGCCGTCGCGGGCGGCCGTCCAGACGATGAACACGACGGCCAGCGCCGCGGCGACCACGCCGACGCGCAGGGCGAGCAGCCGGGCGCGGTCGCGGATGTCGCCGACGGTCTTGAGGCCGACGAAGACCGCGCCGTGGACCAGGAAGACCGTGAGGGTCACCAGCCCGCCGAGCAGCGCGTACGGGTTGAGCAGGTCGAAGAAGGAGCCGACGAACTCCTTGTCGGCGTCGATGGGCACGCCGCGCACGATGTTGGCGAGGGCCACGCCCCACAGCAGCGCCGGCACGACGGACCCGATGAGGATGCCGAGGTCGCAGCGACGCTTCCAGATCATCGCGGGCCGCTTGCTGCGGTACTCGAGGGCCACGATGCGCAGGATGAGCGCGACGAGGATGAGGAACAGCGGCAGGTAGAAGCCGCTGAACAAGGTGGCGTACCACTCGGGGAACGCCGCGAAGGTCGCGCCACCGGCGACCAGCAGCCACACCTCGTTGCCGTCCCACACCGGACCGATGGTGTTCAGCAGGACGCGGCGCTCCTTCTCGTCACGAGCGAGCACGGCGGTGAGCATGCCGACGCCGAAGTCGAACCCCTCGAGCACGAGGTAGCCGATCCACAGCACGGCGATGAGCACGAACCAGACGGCGGTGAGCTCCATGGTCGTCTCCTCCGGTTCCTGGTGGTCAGTAGGCGAACGCGAGCGGCGCGTCCGGGTCGTCGACGTACTGGGGCGGGTCGGCGTCGGGCAGGCCCTTGCGGATGTAGGTGAGCAGGAGCTTCACCTCGACGACGGCCAGGGCGCCGTACAGGGCGGTGAAGCCGATAAGCGTCGTGAGCACCTCGGCCGTGGTGGTGCCGGGCGAGACCCCGGCCGACGTCGGCATGAGGCCGAAGACCACCCACGGCTGGCGGCCCATCTCCGTGAAGATCCAGCCGAATGAGTTGGCGAGCAGCGGCAGGAACGGCAGGACCACGGCGGTGCGCAGGAGCCATCGGCCCTCGCTCGTCCCGACGCTGGGCATGCGGCGTCGACGGGTGGCCCAGAGCATCCAGGCACCGCCGGCCATCGCGAGCGCACCGGAGGTGATCATCGCGCGGAAGGTCCAGTAGGTCACCGGGATGTTCGGCGAGTAGTCGCCGGGGCCGTAGAGCTCCTCGTACTCCGCCTGCAGGGAGTTGATGCCGCGGATCTCCCCGTTCCACGACCCGGTGCCGAGGTACGACAGCAGGTGCGGCAGCTTGAGCTCGAGGACGGGCTCGCTGCCGTCGAGGGTGCCGACGGTGAGCAGCGAGAAGGAGGCGGGCGCCTCGTCCTCGTAGAGGCCCTCGGCGGCGGCCATCTTCATGGGCTGGACCTCGGTCATGACCTTGCCCTGGAAGTCGCCGGAGATCATGGTGCCGGCGCCGGAGACGAGGAGCACCACGGCGCCGAGCCGCAGGGCGGTGCGCCAGGTCTCGCGCTCGTCCTCGCGGTCCTTGCGGAACATCTGCCAGAGGGCGATGCCGGCCACGAAGGCACCGCCGACCATGAAGCACGCGAAGATCGTGTGCGGGAAGGTGACGAGCACGACCTTGTTGGTCAGCACGGCCCAGAAGTCGATGAGCTCGGCCCGCCCGACCTCCTCGTTCATCCGGAAGCCGACGGGGTTCTGCATGAACGAGTTCGCGGCGAGGATGAAGTAGGCCGACAGCACCGTGCCGATGGCGGCGAGCCACAGGCAGGCCAGGTGGAGCCCCGGCTTGAGCCGGTCCCAGCCGAAAATCCAGAGGCCGAGGAACGTGGACTCCAGGAAGAAGGCCAGCAGACCCTCGATCGCGAGCGGTGCGCCGAAGATGTCGCCGACGAAGCGGGAGTAGTCGCTCCAGTTCATGCCGAACTGGAACTCCTGGACGATCCCGGTCGCGATGCCCATCGCGAAGTTGATGAGGAAGAGCTTGCCGTAGAACCGGGTGAGCCTGAGGTACTTCTCCTTGCCGGTGCGGTGCCACGCGGTCTGCAGCATGGCCACGAGGAAGATGAGCCCGATCGTGATCGGCACGAAGAAGAAGTGGTAGACGGTCGTGATGCCGAACTGCCACCGCGCGATGTCGAGCGCTTCCATGGTCGCCTCCGCTCGCTGATCTACTACATCCTGTAGTAACTACTACCGAGCGTAGGACCTCGAGGGGTCCACCGGCAAGCCGAACTCCTACCGGGCGTAGTAGATTAGGTCACATGCCGCAGTCATCCCGTTCCCTCGGCTCCCTCGAGCGCTCCGTCATGGACGTGCTGTGGGGGGCCACGTCCCCGCTCACCGTCCGCGAGGTGCAGGACGGACTGGAGGCCTCGGGCACGCACGACCTCGCCTACACGACCGTGATGACGGTGCTCGACCGGCTCGGCACCAAGGAGATGGTGAGCCGCGAGCGCGACGGGCGCGCCTTCCGCTACACGGCGGCCCTCTCCCGCGAGGCGGCCACGGCCGAGGCGCTGAACGCCACGCTCGACAGCTCCGGCGACCGCACCGCGGCCCTGCTCCACTTCGCTCGCACCGTCGACCCCGCGGAGGCCGCGGCGCTACGGGCCGCGCTCGACGAGATCGACGCGGGCCGCTGACCGTGCACCCGCGACCCTGAACCCGCCTCCATGACCCCGCGACCATGACTCCGCTGCTCCTCGGCGCGATCGGCCTCGCGCTCGCCCTGCCGGTGCCCGCCCTCCTGTCGCGCGCCGCGTGGCCGCGACTCGCGCCGGCCGCAGGGATCGTGCTCTGGCAGTCGTTGGCGCTCGCCGCCGTGCTCGCCATCTCGGGGGCCGCGCTCTCCACGGCGCTGTGGCTCGTCACCGACGACGAGCCGACCTGGTGGCGGATCGCCCTCCACGCGACGCTCATGGGCATCGGCGTCCTGGTGTGGGCGCGCTTCTGGTGGGCGGCCTGGCAGGTCTGGCGCGAGACGTCGACCCGGCGCGCCCGCCACCGCGCGCTGGTGGACCTCCTCGGCGAGCCCCACGGCGCACTCCCCGCCGTGCGGGTCCTGACCGAGCAGACACCCGTGGCCTACTGCATCCCTCGCCTGCGCGACGCCCGCGTCGTGATCTCCAGCGGAGCCGTGGAGTCCCTCGACGACGACGCCCTCCAGGCCGTGCTCGAGCACGAGCGCTCGCACGTGCGCACCCGTCACGACCTCGTGCTCGAGGCCTTCGGCGTGCTGCACCGCGCGTTCCCCCGACCCCTGCGCACCGACGCTCCCCTGCGTCAGAGCCAGGTGATGGTCGAGCTCATGGCCGACGACGCGGCACGCAAGGTCACGGGCGACCCGCCCCTAGCCCGCGCGATCGTCGCCCTCGCCGGAGGCCCCACCCCGGCCGGCGCCCTCGGCGCGAGCAGCGACGCGCTCCTGCGTCTCGAGCGACTGCGCGACCCCGCCCCGACCCGGGCACGCCGAGCGTCGGCCATCGCGTCGATCGCGATCTCGGCGGTGGTGCTGGTCGTCCCGACCGTCTTCATCGCGGTGCCGTGGATGTACCACGCGGTCGAGGTGCTGCTCGAGCGGTGACCACGCGGTGCGACCGTCAGCGGCCCGGACCTTTCGAGCACGGTGTCGGAAGGCGCTTCTAGGGTCGAGGACATGGACGAGCTGGACTTCACCTTCGACGACACCGAGCTGGACGTGCCCTTCCGCACGGCCGGCGCGGAGACGGTCGACCGGGTGACGGTGCGTCGGCGAGCCCTCCACGTGCTCGAGGCCGAGCAGCTGGTCGACATGCTCGACTACGTGGAGTCCGCGCGGGCCGAGGGCGAGCAGTACTCGCGGTCCGCCGCACGCACGGCCGCCCAGGCAGCGGCGCACGACCTCTCGCTCGCCCTGGGAGTCGCACCCGGCACCGTGGTCGCCCGCCTGGCCATGGCCCGACGGATCCGAGGCCGCCTGCCCGCGGTGTGGAAGGCGTTCCTGGGCGGGTCCGTCAGCCAGCACCACGTAGGCATCGTCGACGTCCAGCTGCAGCGGCTCACCGAGCCGGACTCCCCTGCCGTCCTCGACGAGCGCATCGCCCGGTACGCGGCCGACCACACGGTGCCCCAGACGCGACGCTGGCTCTCCCGCCAGGTCGAGCGACTCGAGGCCGACGCCGCTCGGGAGCGGCACCGTCGTGCGCGCGCCGACCGCCACGTGCGGCTCAGCCCGGCCGGGGACGGCATGGCCTGGCTCTCCGCCCTGGTGCCCGAGGTCGACGGACACGCCGCCCTCCAACGCCTCGACACCGAGGCCCGTGGCATGAGCGCCGATCCCCGCACCCACGACCAGTGCTGCGCCGACCTGTTCACCGGGCTGCTGCTCGGCTCGCCGGACCCGGAGGCCGAGTTCGTCGGCTCGAACCGGGGCGGCGTCAGCACGGTCATCGGCATCACCGTCCCCGTCACGTCCCTCATGGGTCTCACCGACGCACCCGGCGAGCTGGCCGACCGCTCGGCCTCCGTGCCCGCCGCGCTCGTGCGCGAGAAGGCGGTGGAGCCGGGCACCGTGTTCTACCGCTTGCTCACCGACGACCACGGTCACCTGCTCGACGCCGCCCACCTCGGCCGGTTCGCGCCGGAGAAGATCCGTACCGCCCTGTGGTTCCGCGACGGCACGACGAGCTTCCCGACCTCCGACGTCCCCGCCTCCCGCAGCGACATCGACCACACCGACGCCTGGCCCGCACCCACGCGCGGCACGAACCTCGGCCCGATCCACCGCCGGGCCCATCGACTCAAGACCGCCGGCCTGTACCGACTCAGACGTCGCGGACGATCCTGGGAGTGGACCACCCGCACCGGACACGTCTATCGCCACGACCCCGACCCGTTGCCCGTCGAGCAGTGGCCCGAGCTGCTGCCCGCCGCCTGAGTCAGGCCACGCCTCATTCCGGCAGGTCCGCCGGAAGCCACACCTCCAAGCACGACCCGTCGGCGCTGCCCTCGGCCGGCTCGAGCCGCAACGTCCCGCCGACACCGTGCACCTCGTGCGCGAGCAGGCGGAGTCCCAACCCGTGGCGCACCTCGGCGGGAAGCCCCACGCCGTCGTCGGTCACGGTCACGCGCACGCCGGGCACCGAGGAGTCGACGACCTGCGTCACCTCGACGGACGCCGATCGCGCCTCTGCGTGCCGCACCACGTTGCGCAGACCCTCCCGCACGACGCGGTACACGAGGAACGAGGCGTCGGCGTCGAGCCCCAGGCCCCCCTCCACCCGCACCGCCACGTCGAGTCCGACCTCGCCCGAGCCGCGCCCCAGCTCGTCGACCGCTGCCCGCAGACCCTCGGCGGACACGGCATCGGGAAACAGGTCGTCACCCACCGAACGCAGCTCACCGACGCCGTCGCGCAGCACCCGGGTGGCCCGATCCAGCGCGGCTGCGTCCGACGCCGAGAGCCCCCCACGATCGACGCTGTCCAGCACGAGCGCCGCACCCGACAGCTCCTGCACCGGGCCGTCGTGCAGGCGCTGCGCCATCCGGCGTCGGTCGGACAGGGCGTCGCGCAGCCCTCGCTGCGCGAGGCGCCGGCGGTCGGACTCCGCCGCACCCGCCCGTCGCGCCAGACCGACCGCCAACGGCAACGTCGCCACCGCGAACAGCAGCAGGGAACCCACGACCACCGGCAGCCACTGCCGCAGCAGCTCGCTCCGGCTCAACGCCATGGCCGGCGTCGGCAGGTACGCCTCGAACAGGAACGGGGTGCCGCGGCCGTCGCGGAACCCCACGGACACCTCGTAGGTCCCCTCCGGGTAGGGCTGTGGTCCTTCGGCCGCCGGCTCCACGCGACGCGCCACCGCCCGTCCCGACGCGAACAGGGCGTACTCCTCGCCCAGCTCGACCTCGGCACCCTGGTACAGGCGGTTGTCGGAGTAGACGATCCGTCCACGACCGTCACCGAGGTCGGCCCAGATCTTGACCTGCCGCAGCGCACCCTGGTCGACCCGGCCGAGGAAGGCGTCGTCGAGCCGGCCACGCTCGCCCACCGGGTCGAGGGCGTCGACACCCAAGGGTGCGACGTACTGCTCGGCCAGCGTGCGGGCGTCCAGCTCCGCATGGTCGAGTGCCTCCCGCGTGGCGATCCGGCCCGCGACCACGACGGCCACCGTCACCACGAGCACCAGCACGATCGACGCGCCCGCCACGTAGCGGACCACCGCTCCGCGCACGGGGCTCCCCTCCGCACCGAACGGGACCCGGGCCGTCCGCCCTCGCCGCCGCACCGTGCCGCCGAGCACCACTACGGCGCGCCGATCCTCAGGATGCCGCTGCGCGCCGCCATCACCACGGCGTCGAGCTGCGTGCGCGCTCCCAGCTTGGCGAGCACGTTCTTCACGTGGTCACGCGTCGTGTGCGGACTGATGCCGAGCGTACGGGCGATGGCTCGCACGTCCGATCCCTCGCCGAGCAGCTCCAGCACCTCGAGCTCACGACGGGTCAGGCCGTGCTGCGGCTCCTGCAGCTGCACGAGCACCGGGGCGTCGGGGCGCGCGTCGCGCAACGCGGCCAGGAGCTCGGTCAAGGACAGCTCCTTGGCCAGCAGCGCGGCCACGCCCACCGCTCGGGCCCGCTCCACCAGGTCCGCACGCGGGTAGGCGGTGAGCACGACCACGCGCAGCTCCGGTCGGGCGGCCAGCAGCTCGGCCGCGAGGTCGAGTCCGTCGCCGTCGGGCAGGCGCACGTCCACGAGCGCCAGGTCCGGGCGGAGCTCCGCGGCCAGCCGTCGGGCGTCCTCGACCGACGCGGCCGATCCGACGCAGCGCATCGTGGGGTCGCTCTCGAGCGCCACGGACACGAGGTCGGCGAAGACCTGGTGGTCGTCGACCACCAGCACCCGCTCGATGCCACCCATGCCGCCTCCTGACCCCCGGCCGATCAGACCCCCCTAGGTTAGGGAGTGACGGGCAGGCTCACCTTACTTAGGCTCACCTTGCTTCATCACTCCGACCAAGGACACCTGCATGCGCACCCCCCTCCCTCGTTCGCGGCACCGCGGCGCGCGCGTCGCGCTCCCCCTCACGGTCCTCGTGCTCGTGCTCTCCGCCTGCGGCGGCTCGAGCGACGACGGGGCCGACGACGACGGACCGCTCGTGGTCTACGTCGGCCGCGACGAGGCACTCGTCTCGCCGCTCGTCGAGCAGTTCACGAAGGACACCGGGATCGAGGTCGAGGCGCGCTACGCAGAGACCCCGGAGCTCACGGCCACCCTCCTCGAGGAGGGTGACGCCACCCCCGCCGACGTGTTCCTGTCCCAGGACGCCGGCGCCCTCGGCGCACTCTCCGAGGCGGGCCTGCTGAGCGACCTCGACGCGGACCTGACCGACAAGGTCCCGGCGTCCCTCACCTCCACCGACGGGTCGTGGGTGGGCGTGACCGGTCGCGCCCGTGTCATCGCGTACGACAGCGAGAAGCTGGACGAGGCCGACGTCCCCGACGAGGTCGCCGACCTCACGGACGAGGAGTGGAAGGGCCGCGTGGGCTTCCCGCCCGGCAACGCGTCGTTCCAGGCCTTCGTCACGGGCTTCCGCGTCTCCCGGGGCGACGACGCGGCCCAGGCATGGCTGGAGGGCATGGCCGCCAACGACTACCAGTCGTACGAGAAGAACGGCGCCGTGCTCGAGGCCGTCAACACCGGCCAGCTCGACCTCGGCCTGATCAACCACTACTACTGGTTCCAGACGGCCGCCGAGGTGGGTGCCGACCAGATGCGCGCGCAGCTGACGTTCCCGAAGGCCGGCGACCCGGGCGCACTCGTCAACGTCACCGGTGCGGGCATCCTGTCCGACCACGACGATGCCGCAGCGTTCGTCGAGTACCTCCTGTCCGACGCCGGCCAGACGTACTTCGTCGAGAACACCTACGAGTACCCGCTCGTGGAGGGCATCGACGCGCCGGAGGGCCTGCCTGCCCTGGCCGACCTCCAGGGTCCGGACATCGACCTCTCCGACCTGGCCGACCTCGAGGCCACGGTGCGCATGATCCAGGACGCCGGACTGTCCTGACCGTGACCTCGGACCGGACCCGCCCGGCGCACCGACCCCGCCCGCTCCTGCTCGTCGCAGCAGGAGCCGGCGGGGCCGTCGCCGCGCTCCCGCTCGGCTACCTCCTGGTCCGAGGAGCACAGATCGGGCCCGACGTCTTCGCCGAGACCCTGGGACGGGCCCGGACGTTCTCCCTGCTCGGCTCGAGCGTGGGCCTTGCCGCGGCGGTGTGCGTCACGACCCTGCTGGTCGGCCTCGCCACGGCGGCGGCCACCTCGACGGTGAGGTTGCCCGGCGGTCGCGTGTGGTGGGTGCTCGCGGCCATCCCGCTCGCGATGCCGTCGTACGTCGCGGCCTTCGGCTGGCTCACCACGGTTCCGGGCTGGACCGGCTTCTGGCCCTCGTGGCTCGTGCTGTCGCTCGTGTGCACGCCGTACGTCACGCTCCCCGTGGCCGCCGCGCTGCGTCGTGTCGACCCCGATGGCGCCGCCGTCGCGCGCACCCTCGGCCGACCTCCGTTCCGCGCCTGGACGGGCACCGTTCTCCCCCAGGTGCTGCCCGCGGCGGCAGCGGGCACGCTCCTGGTGGCGCTCTACGTCCTGTCCGACTTCGGGGCCGTCGCCATGCTGCGCTTCGACGTGTTCACCTTCGCCATCTCGCGCGAGTACGGCTCGTTCGTCGGCAGGGAGCAGGCCGTCGTCCTCGCGCTGCTCCTCGTGCTCCTCGCCCTCGGGACCGTCGTGCTCGAGCGGTCGGTGCGTGGTCGCGGTGAGCGATGGCGCACCGGACGGGGAACCGCCGCTCCACCGCGCCCGGTCCGTCTGGGGCCGGCGCCCACCGCCCTCGTGGCGGGCAGCCTGCTCGTCGTCCCCCTGCTGGCCGTCGGGGTCCCGATCCTGGCTCTCTTCAGGCGTCTCGCCGCCGGGACCGCGCGCGCCCTCGACGTCGGCGAGCTGCTCTCGGCGATCCTCACCACCACCCTGCTCGGCATGGTCGCCGCGCTGGCCGTCGTGATCCTCGCCGTGCCGGTCGGCGTGCTGGCGGCCCGGCACCGCGGCCGGCTCGTGGCCCTCGTCGAGAGCCTCGCCTTCGCCGGGCACGCGCTGCCGGGCATCGTGGTGGCCCTGTCGCTCGTGTACTTCTCGCTGCGCGTGGTTCCCGGGCTCTACCAGGGCGTCGTGGTGCTGGTGCTCGCCTACGTGGTGCTGTTCCTGCCCAAGGCCGTCGGCGCCACGCGCACCAGCGTGGCGCTCGTCCCACCGGTGCTGTCGGAGGTGGCCCGCAGCCTCGGTCGGCACCCCCTGCCGGCCCAGGCCCGCACCACCGGTGTCCTTGCCGCTCCGGGAGTCGCCGCAGGTGCGCTGCTCGTCATGCTGACCGTCATGAAGGAGCTCCCGGCCACGCTCCTGCTGCGCCCCACCGGTCTCGACACCCTCGCCACCGAGGTCTGGAGCCGCACGAGCTCGGCAGCGTACGGGGCCGCTGCTCCCTACGCGCTCGCCGTCGTGGCGCTCGCCGCGATCCCCGCGTTCCTGCTGTCCCGACCGACGTCCTGGGAGGCCCGCCGATGGGAATGAACGACATGGACCCCGTGGCACGCGGGCTCGTCGTCTCCGGCCTCGTCGCCGGGTACGACGACGCAGCCGTGCTGCAGGGCGTCGACCTCCGGGTGCCCGCGGGGACCCTCGTCGCGCTCGTCGGGCCGAGCGGCTGCGGCAAGACCACCCTGCTGCGCTGCGTCGCCGGTCTGCACCCCACCCTCTCGGGGAGCACCACCCTGCTCGGACGACCGCTCGACGCACCCGGAGCGTCGGTGCCCACGCATCACCGGTCGATCACCCTCGTCCCGCAGGAGGCGGCGCTGTTCCCCCACCTCGACGTCGCGGCCAACGTCGGCTTCGGACTGCCCCGCGGGTCGCGCGACAGGATCTTGCACCTCCTCGACCTCGTCGGTCTCACCGAGCTGGCGCACCGTCGCCCGCACGAGCTGTCCGGCGGCCAGCAGCACCGGGTCGCCGTGGCGCGCGCCCTGGCACCGAGCCCTGCCCTCGTGCTGCTCGACGAACCGTTCTCCGCTCTCGACGCCCGTCTGCGCGACGACCTGCGCCACGAGGTGCGCGAGCTGCTCGTGGCCGAGAGGGCGACGGCCCTGCTCGTCACGCACGACCAGGCCGAGGCGCTCACCCTTGCCGACGAGGTGGCCGTCATGCACGACGGGACGGTCCTGCAGCAGGCCGAGCCCGAGGTGCTCTACCGCGAGCCCGAGCACGCGTGGACCGCGACCTTCCTCGGTGAGGCCACCGTGCTCGCCCAGGACGACCCACTGGTCGCGGCCGCGACGATCGACGGCGACGACGGCACCCGGCTGGTCGTACGGCCCGAGCACGTGGTGGTCGACGAGGCTGCGACGCCGGCGGTCGTCGCGCGCCGCTCGTACCGCGGTCACGAGTGGCTCGTGGAGCTCGACCTGCCGGGCCGCCGGGTCCTCATGCGCACCGACGCCGCGCCGCCCCCGGTCGGTGCGACGCTGCCGGTACGGGCCACCCGCGCCCGTCGCGTCAGGTGAGCGGCTCGAGGACCGCGCGGACGACGTCGGGCACTGGGGTGACCGCGCGCTCGGAGCCGGTCACGTACACGTGGACGAACCGTCCGATCGCGGCCGGCTCGGGTGCCGCGCCCTGGAACAGGCCGATCTCGTAGACCACGCTCGACGTCCCCAGCCGGACCACCCGCAGGCCCACCTCGACGTCGCCGGGGAAGCGCAGCTCGCGCAGGAACCGACACCCCGTCTCGGCCACCACCCCGTACGCGTCCAGGGTGCGGATGTCGGTGCCACTCGCGTCGATGAGGTAGCCGTTCACCGCCGTGTCGAAGAACGAGTAGTAGACGACGTTGTTGACGTGCCCGTAGACGTCCTCGTCCTCCCACCGGGTGGAGATGCGACGCACGACGGGAAAATCATCGCGCCGTCGGGACCCGTCGTCGGCCGGTGCTCGATCTTTCTCGCTCACGCCATCTCGTCCTCACGCAGTCGCTGGCTGATCACCGTCGTCACGCCGTCACCCCGCATGGACACGCCGTAGAGGGCGTCGCCGACCTCCATCGTGCGCTTCTGGTGGGTGATGACGATGAGCTGGGAGTTGGCGCGCAGCTCCTCGTAGATCTCCAGCAGACGCCCGAGGTTGGTGTCGTCGAGCGCCGCCTCGACCTCGTCGAGGATGTAGAACGGGCTGGGCCTGGCCTTGAACAGCGCCACGAGGAACGCGACGGCCACGAGCGACCGCTCGCCACCGGAGAGCAGCGACAGCCTCTTGACTTTTTTTCCGGGCGGGCGCGCCTCGACGTCGATGCCGGTCGTGAGCAGGTCGTCGGGGTCGGTGAGCAGCAGACGGCCCTCGCCGCCGGGGAAGAGTCGGGAGAAAACCCCCTCGAACTCGCGCGACACGTCCGTCCAGGCCTCGCTGAAGACCTGCTGCACCCGCTCGTCGACGTCGGCCACGATGTCGAGCAGGTCCTGCCGGGTGCGCTTGAGGTCGTCGAGCTGCTCGGACAGGAACTGGTGACGCTCCTCGAGGGCCGAGAACTCCTCGAGCGCCAAGGGGTTGACCTTGCCGAGCATGGCCATGGCCCGCTCGGCGGCCCGCAACCGCTTGGTCTGCTCGGCCCGGTCGAAGGGCCGACCTTCCGGCTCGGCCTGCGGGTCGTCCGCGTCACCGGTGGTCGCGACGGCGTCGTCGGTGGCCTCGACCACCTCCGGGGCGGGGGGCGGCACCAGCTGGTCGGGACCGTACTCGGCCACGAGCGCCTCGACCTCGACGCCGAGCTCCTCCAGCGCGCGCGCCTCGAGCGCCTCGAGGCGGAGCCGCTGCTCGGCCCGAGCCATCTCGTCGCGGTGCACGGAGGTGGTGAGACCGTCGAGCTCCTCGGCCAGCGTCCGCAGCCGCGCGCGCACGTCGCGCAGCTCCGTCTCACGGCCCGAGCGCGACTGCTCGATCTCGGTCCGCAGCGCCGCCGCCTCGGCGATCGTGGTCTCGAGCCGGGCGAGCGCGACGTCGCTCACCGCCAGCACCGCGCGCGCCGTCTCGGCCTCGCGCAGCTGCTGCTCACGCCGCAACCGGGCCTGGATGCGCGCCTCGCGCTCGGCAGCCGCCGACGCCACCAGCGCACTGGCCTGGCCCTCGAGCGCGCGGGCCCGTTCCTCGTTCGTGCGCAGCGCCAGTCGCGCCTCCGTCTCGGTGCGACGCGCGGTCGACGCGACCTCGGCGAGCTCCTCCAGCGCCGAGGTGTCGGGTTCCTCCTCCGGCGCCTCCTCGGCCTGCGTGAGGCGCTCCTCGAGCTCGGCCAGGCCGCCCAGGTCGCGCTCGTGCGCCTCCTGGGCCGACGCGATCGCCGCCGTCAGCCGCTCGGCCTCGCCCTTGGCCGCGCGCGCCGTCGACCCGAGCTGGCCGAGGGACTCCGCGACGGCCGACATCTCCGCGTCGGACTCGTGCAGCTTCTCCATCGCCGCATCGACCCGCTCCTGCGCCGCTGCACGTTCCTGCGCGATGCGCTGCGCATCGAAGCGGAGCGTCTCCAGCTGTCGGTCGGCCTCGCCCAGCTCCTCGCGCGCCTGGTCGATGGCGGCCTGGACCTCGAGCAGGCTCTGCTGCGACGACGACCCACCGGAGGCGTAGTGCGCCCCGAGGATGTCCCCGTCGCGCGTCACCGCCGTGAGGTCGGGCGCCTGGGCGACCAGCACCTTGGCGGCCGCGAGGTCGTCGACGACCGCGACCTTGAACAGCAGCCGACGCAGCGCCGCGTGCAGGGTGGCGGGCGGGTCGACGACGTCGACGGCGTAGGTGGCACCGTCCGGCAGACCCGGCCACCCGGTGTCGTCCAGCTCGGTGTCACCGCCGAGCAGCAGCCCGGCACGACCGAGGTCCTCCGTCTTGAGCAGCTCCATCGCCGTGACGGCGGTGTCGAGGTGGTCGACGGCCACGGCGTCGGCGGCGGACCCGAGCGCGGAGGCGATGGCGGCCTCGAAGCCGGGGCGCACGGTGATGAGCGCGGCCACCGAGCCGAGCAGCCCGCTGATCTCGTCGGAGACCGCCAGCAGGGCACCCGCACCGTCCTTGCGCGCCAGGCCCACCTCCAGCGCCTCGACACGAGCGGCCAGACCTGCCTGCCGGCGGCTGGCCTCCTGCTCCACCGTCGTGACCTCGCGGGCCTTCGCCTCGGCCTCGGCCAGCGCGGCCTCGGCCGACTCGAGCGCCTCGTCGAGCCCGGACTCGCCCTGGCTCAGCCCGGCGATCTCGCTCTCGCGCATGGCGAACGCCTTCTGCGCCTCCTCGGACCGCTGGAGCGCCTCGTCGCGCGCCGAGCGCAGGCGGGCCACCTCCGCGTCGGCGGCCTCGGCGCGGCTCTTGAGCGCGTTGACCTGCCCGTGCAGGCGCGCGAGACCCTCACGACGGTCGGCGGCGGCCCGCAGCAGACCCGCGACCCGTCGCTCCTCCTCGCCGTAGGACGTCTCGGCCTCGCCCCGCGCCGCCACGGCGGTCTCGAGCGCGGCCCGCGCCTCGGCGACCGACGTCGTCATGGCCTGGTGCTGCTCCTCGACCCGTCGGGCCTCCGCCTCGAGCTCCTCGGGGTCACGACCGGAGGGCCGGTCGTCGGACTCCACGGCGGCCAGTCGGATCCGCTCGTTGGCGAGCCCGGCGGTGCCGCGCATGCGCTCGCGCAGCCCCGACAGCGCGTACCAGGTCTCCTGGGCGGCCGACAGCGCCGGCGAGTCCTCGCGCAGCCGGTCCTCGAGCTCGGTCTCCTGCTGGCGCGCGACGGACACCGCGTGCTCGACGGCCGACCGTCGCTGCTTGAGCGCGGCCTCGTCGGCCATCTCCTCGGCGATCGTGGACCGCGCGGTGACGATGTCGTCGGCGAGCAGGCGGGACCGCGCGTCGCGCACGTCGGCCTGGATGGTCACGGCACGCCGCGCCACCTCGGCCTGCCGGCCGAGCGGCTTGAGCTGGCGCCGCAGCTCGGTGAGCACGTCCTGCAGACGCGTCAGGTTCCCCTGCGTCGCGTCGAGCTTGCGCAGCGCCTTCTCCTTGCGCTTGCGGTGCTTGAGCACACCGGCGGCCTCCTCGACGAAGCCGCGACGCTCCTCGGGGGTGGCCCGCAGCACCGAGTCGAGCTGCCCCTGTCCGACGATCACGTGCATCTCGCGGCCGATGCCGGAGTCGCTCAGCAGCTCCTGCACGTCGAGCAGACGGCAGCTGGTGCCGTTGATCGCGTACTCCGAACCGCCGTTGCGGAACATGGTCCGCGAGATCGTGACCTCGCTGTACTCGATGGGCAGTGCACCGTCAGTGTTGTCGATCGTGAGGACCACCTCGGCGCGGCCGAGCGGCGGGCGGCCGGAGGTGCCGGCGAAGATGACGTCCTCCATCTTGCCGCCGCGCAGCGACTTGGCACCCTGCTCGCCCATGACCCAGGCGAGGGCGTCCACGACGTTCGACTTGCCGGAGCCGTTCGGCCCCACCACGCACGTGATGCCGGGCTCGAGCTCCAGGGTGGTGCTCGACGCGAACGACTTGAAACCGCGCAGCGTGAGGCTCTTCAGGTACACGCGACCACCCTAGTGCGTCGTCGTGTCCCGCCCTCGGAGGCGAGCGAGGGTACTGGGATCAGCGCGAGAGCGGCTCGAGCAGGTCGCCCGCGGTCACCTGGTCGACCCGCTCGGACAGGGTCTTGAGCAGACCGTCGTTCTCGGTGTTCAGTCGCAGCACCTCGGCCTCGAGGTCGGCGACACGTCGGCGCAGCCGCGCGACCTCGTTCAGCTGGTCGAGCGTCGGTCCACCGACGAATCCGACGAGAGCCTTGGCCATGAGTGATCCTCCGCAGGAAGGTCGCGGCTCCGGCTCGAGTGCCGGGCGGCGGGACTGGGGTACAGCGGCGGCTGCGTCTGCCAGTGTCCCACCGCGACCGGGCCCGGGTCAAACCTCGGGCGTCCACCGGGACCCGCCCCGCGTGCACCTAGGCTGCAGGACGTGGACGCATCTCTCTTCCGGCCCGTCGCCGAGACCTGGCGTCCCGTCTCCCCTGCCCTCACGACGCGTCGCCGCATCGTGCTCGTCATCCCGCTCGTCGTCCTCGCCGTCCTGCTGGCCGCGGGTGCCGCGACGGCCACCGCCGTCGACGCGCACGTCCTCGTGAGCGTCGGGCTCGGGGCCCTGGCGGCGTGCGCCGCCGCGGCCGCCGCGACGACCTGGTGGTGGGCCGAGCGGAACCGTCGGTCCTGGGGCTGGGCGGAGGCCGAGGACGACCTGCTCGTCACCTCGGGCGTCATGTTCCGCCGACTCGTGGTGGTGCCCTACGGCCGCGTCCAGTTCGTCGACGTCGAGGGCGGGCCGGTCGAGCGACGGCTGGGCATCGCCCGCGTCTCCCTGCACACGGCCAGCACCGAGACCGCGGCCGTCGTGCCCGGCATCCCGGCCGACGAGGCGCGCCTGCTCCGCGACCGGCTCACCGAGCTCGGGCAGGCGCGCGATGGCGGGGTCTGAGCCCGTCGAGGCTGCCACCTCCGGCGACCCGGGCACCGCCCTGCCGACCGTCGGCAGCCGCACCCACCCCCTGACCGGTGCGGTGCAGGGCGGGCTGTGGGCCGGTGCCGCGGTGATCGCGATCGGCACCTCCTACCTCCAGGGGGACCGCTGGGACGGCGTGCCGTGGTGGGCCGCCCTGCTCGGCGTCCTCGGCGGAGGCCTCCTGCTCGGCCAGGCCGCAGGCTTCGTCTCCTGGTGGTTCACCCGCTACGTCGTCGACGACGACGAGGTGCGCATCGACAGCGGTGTCCTGAACCGTCGGTCGCGCCGTGCCGCGTTCGAGCGCATCCAGGCCGTCGACGTCGCCGAACCGCTCCTGGCCCGGGTCGTGGGCCTCGCCGAGGTGCGGATCGAGCTGGCCGGAGGGGACGAGTCCCGGCTCGTCGTCAGGTTCCTCCCGCTCGACCAGGCCCACGACGTCCGTCGACTGCTCCTGAGGCGGGCGCACGGTGGCGCTGCCGACGATGCCGACCCGGTCGAGGCGCTGGACGACCGCGACCTCATCACCCGGGTCACGCCGGAGCGCACGATGCTCGGCGCCCTCCTGAGCCTGGACCTGCTCACCGCGCTGGCGGCCGTCGCCGCGGTGGTCCTGGCCGCCATCGGCTTCGGCGCGCCGCTCGTGCTCCTCGGTGGCGTGCTCCCGGCGCTCTCCTGGGCGGTCCAGCTGATCTCGCGGCGCGTGGTGGCGGAGTGGGGCTTCACCCTCTGGCGCACGCCACACGGTCTGCGGATCGAGCGAGGTCTGCTGTCCCTGACCTCGCAGACCATCCCGTTCGCCCGGGTGCAGGGCATCGCCGTGGTCGAGCCGATCCTCTGGCGATCTCTCGGCTGGTGCCGTCTCGAGGTCGACGTCGCCGGAAGCGGCACCGGCGACGAGGCAGCCCGCGAGACCACCCTGCTGCCCATCGCGGACCGCGCCCTGGCCGCCGCTCTGGTCGACGAGCTCGTTCCCGAGACGGTCGTCGGCGAGGTCGACCGGACGGGGCCGGTCCGAGCGAGCCGGCGGTCGTGGCCCTTCGCACCGATCGGCTGGCGCTACCGCTGGATCGACCTGGGCCTGCGGCGCGCGACGTCGTCGACGGGGTGGTTGGCACGACGGACCAGCAGTGCCCCCCACGCCAAGGTGCAGTCGATCGCGCTGCGCCAGGGACCGCTGCAGCGGCGTCTCGGCGTCGCCACGGTCGAGCTGCACACGCCCGACGGACCCGTGGACGTCGACGCCCACCACCTGGCGGGACCCGTCGCCCGGGACGTCGCGCTCCGGGCGGTCGGTGCAGCCCGGTCGGCCCGGGCCGACGTCGGGTCAGCCGCCGCTCGTGGCGTCCTCGGCCGCGGGGTCGACGGCACCCACGACCTCGCGTGAACCGAGCCACCCGTCGGGCAGGGCCACCTTGCGGGGACTGCCCTGACGACCGCGCGGCGTCCCGAGCTCGGAGACCGGGTAGGGCTCGTCGGGGTCCAGGTCGCCGAGCAGCCGGTCGAGCGAGGAGTACGACGAGACGCCGCCGAGCTCCGTCCGGATCCGCGAGCCCGCTGCGAAGCCCTTGAGGTACCAGGCGACGTGCTTGCGGAACTCGATGCAGCCGCGCTCCTCCCCCAGCCAGTCGCCCAGGAGCTCAGCGTGCCGCCGCATGACGGCAGCCACCTCGCCGAGCCTCGGCAGGGTCGGCGTGGGTGCTCCACCCCCGGGGTCGGCGCCGAGGGTGGCGGCGAGGTCGCGGAACAGCCACGGCCGACCCAGGCATCCGCGACCCACGACGACGCCGTCGCAGCCCGTCTCGGCCATCATCCTCGCGGCGTCGGTGGCCTCCCAGATGTCGCCGTTGCCGAGCACCGGGATGCCGACCGCGGCCTTGAGCTCGCCGATCGCCTCCCACCGTGCCCGCCCGGAGTAGTGCTGCGCCGCGGTGCGACCGTGCAGGGCGATGGCGGCGCAGCCCGCGTCCTCGGCGATCCGGCCGGCGTCCAGGTACGTCAGGTGGTCCTCGTCGATGCCCAGGCGGGTCTTCATGGTGACCGGCACGCCGTACGGCTGCGCCGCACGCACCGTCTCCTCCAGGATCCGTCCGAGCAGCCCGGCCTTCCACGGCAGCGCGGCCCCGCCACCCTTGCGGGTGATCTTGGGGACGGGGCAGCCGAAGTTCAGGTCCACGTGCTCCACGCCGTGGTCCGCACAGAGGATCTCGACGGCCCGGCCCATCACCACCGGGTCGACGCCGTACAGCTGCACCGACCGCACGGTCTCGTTGTCGGCGAACGTCAGCATCGACAGGCTGGTGGCGTCACCCTCGACGAGCCCGCGTGACGTGATCATCTCGCACACGTAGAGACCGGCGCCCTGCTCGGCGCACAGCCGCCGGAACGCCACGTTGGTGACGCCCGCCATCGGCGCCAAGACCACCGGGACGTCGACCTCGAGGCCCCCCAGGCGCAGCGCGGCGGGCTCGCGGAGTCCGGGCGCGGCGCTCGGGTCGGTGACGGTCATGAGGGTTCCAGTATCCCTGGTCGCCCTCGTCGCTCGTGCACGGGACAGCACTCAGGGTCGGCGTCCGACCGTCGCCGGACGCCGACCCTGGTGGGTTCCTCGTGAGCAGTGGCCCGGTGGGCCCGGAGCGGGAGTGGCTCCGTTCCCGGCGACGAGGGCGGGCGACGTACAGGCCGGGCGAATGGGAGAGTCGTCCGGCGCCGCTCGCCTGCCGTGGGCGTGTCCCACGAGGAGGCTCGAGTGGGGCCCTGCGTTCGACCCCGAGTTCAATTGTGCCAGGGGGCCGGGTGCCGCCACCCGAGGTCTGGGAGCACCGACGAGCTCGCCGCCGGTCCGGGTCGACGAACGTCGTCGATGCTCCCAGCAGATCTGCGTGCCCCTGGTCGACGCGTGATCCTCGTCCATCTTGAGCACACGGCACCCGACAACGGAACACCTCGCCGGAAAGAACTTCCTGAATGACAGAAAGAACATGAAAAAGTCATTCTTCCCACCGGTCGACCGCGACGGGTCCCCGTCAGGACGAGGCCTTCCAGCGCACCGCCGAGGAGGCGTCCGACGGCTGGAGGTCGATCGTCCGAAGGGTCTCCCCCTTCGGCACGAGGTAGATGAAGCACAGCGTGGCGGAGGCGCCGGACAGGAAGCGGCCCGGCAGCGCCGACGACGGGCAGGGCTCGAAGTCACCGACCAGCTCGCTCGCCGGGTACACCGTCTCGGCACTGGAGTGCGCCAGCACCGGCAGGGACGACCCACCCAGACCGGCCGGTCCGTCGTTGCGCACGGTGAGGTCGACGTAGTAGGGCGTCGCGGTCGAGCTCTGCTCGTCGAGGCTGAAGAACCGGAAGTCCTTGAGCGTGCCCTTGCGCACCTCGTCGACGATCACGGTGACCGCGCTCGCGGCACCGTCGCCGAGGTCCAGCACGACCGTCGCGGGCTTGCCGAGGGCGAGGGACGTGCCCGGCTGGGTGAGCGTGACGCCGGCCGGGACGTCGAATCCCTTCGGCGTGGGGACCGGCGGCGCCTCGTCCTCGGACGAGCAGGCAGCGGCCAGCGCCAGGACCAGGACGGAGGCGGCGACGGGACCGGTGCGCGTGCTCACGGGACGATTGTGGCCCTGGCGGGGTTCAGCACCCGGGCAGGCGCGCCGCGAGCCAGTCGCGCACCTGGGTCAGACCCACCCGCTCCTGCTGCATCGTGTCACGGTCACGGATGGTGACGGCCTGGTCGTCGAGGGTGTCGAAGTCGACCGTGATGCAGAACGGCGTGCCGATCTCGTCCTGGCGGCGGTACCGCTTGCCGATCGCGGCGGCGTCGTCGAACTCCACGTTCCAGAAGCCGCGCAGCTCATCGGCCAGCCCGCGGGCCGTGGGCGACAGCTGCTCGTTGCGCGACAGCGGGAGCACCGCAGCCTTGGCCGGGGCGAGCCGCGGGTCGAGGCGCAGCACCGTGCGCTTGTCCACGCCGCCCTTGGTGTTGGGGGCCTCGTCCTCGGCGTAGGCGTCGACGAGGAAGGCCATCATCGAGCGGTTGACGCCGGCCGCGGGCTCGATCACGTACGGCGTGTAGCGCTCGCCCGTGGCCTGGTCGAAGTACGACAGGTCCTTCCCGGAGTGCTCGCTGTGCGTGCGCAGGTCGAAGTCGGTGCGGTTGGCCACACCCTCCAGCTCGCCCCACTCCGAGCCCTGGAAGCGGAACCGGTACTCGATGTCGACGGTGCGCTTGGAGTAGTGCGAGAGCTTCTCGGCGGGGTGCTCGTAGAAGCGAAGGTTCTCCGGATCCACGCCGAGGCCGGTGTACCAGCTCATGCGCGTCTCGAGCCAGCGCTCGTGCCACTCCTCGTCCGTCCCGGGCTCGACGAAGAACTCCATCTCCATCTGCTCGAACTCGCGCGTGCGGAAGATGAAGTTGCCCGGCGTGATCTCGTTGCGGAAGCTCTTGCCGATCTGCCCGATGCCGAACGGCGGCTTCCTGCGCGAGGTGGTCATGACCTGCGCGAAGTTCACGAAGATGCCCTGCGCGGTCTCGGGGCGCAGGTAGTGCAGACCCTCCTCGGACTCCACGGGACCGAGGTAGGTCTTGAGCAGGCCGTTGAACATCCGCGGCTCGGTCCACTGGCCCTTGGTGCCGCAGTTGGCGCACACGAGGTCGCTCATGGACACGGCGTCGGGGTCGGCCAGGCCCTTCTTCTCCGCGTACGCCTCCTGCAGATGGTCCTGGCGGTAGCGACGGTGGCAGGAGAGGCACTCGACGAGCGGGTCGACGAAGGCAGCGAGGTGGCCCGAGGCCTCCCACACGGACGTGGGAAGGATGACCGAGGAGTCGAGTCCGACGACGTCGTCACGCCCCTGCACCATCGAGCGCCACCACTGACGCTTGATGTTCTCCTTGAGCTCGGTGCCGAGCGGCCCGTAGTCCCAGGCCGACTTCGTGCCACCGTAGATCTCGCCGCACTGGTAGACGAATCCCCGGCGCTTGCAGAGGGAGATGACGGTGTCGATGAGGCTCGTGGCCATGGTGAGGCGCTCCGTTCCGGCTGGGTGTCGGCGGGCCGTGCGCGCGTCCGTGGCCGCGCGCGCCCGAGTGGGCCTCAGCGTACCCACGCCGGTTGTGACCGGGTCGACACGGTGGCGATTTGACAATCGTTCCCGTGACTCTTGAGAATCGTTCTCATGACGTTCTCCCTCGTGCGCCCCGCCGTCCTGCTGTCGTCCTGTGCTCTCGTGCTGGCCGGGTGCGGCAGCTCCGGAGGGAGCACCGACGACGTCTCGGTCGTCACGTCGTTCTACCCCGTCCAGTTCGTCACCGAGCGCGTCGCCGGCGACCGCGCCGAGGTCACCAACCTCACGGCCCCCGGCGGGGAGCCGCACGACCTGGAGCTGAGCCCGCGGCAGGTCGCCGCGGTGCAGGACGCCGACCTGGTCGTCTACCAGAGCCAGTTCCAGACGGCCGTCGACGAGGCCGTCGAGCAGGCCGACCGCACCAAGGGCACCACCATCGACTCCGCCGACGGCGTCACGCTCATCGAGGAGTCCGAGGAGGAGGCCGAGGGCGAGGACCATGCCCACGAGGAGGGTGACGAGCACGCGCACGAGGAGGGCGACGAGCACGAGGGTCATGACCACGGCCACGACCACGGCGGGGTCGACCCGCACCTGTGGCTCGACCCGACCAACCTCGTCCCGGTCACCGAGCACGTGCGCGACGCCCTGGTCGAGATCGACCCCGACCACGCCGACGAGTACCGCGCGAACGCCGCCGCGCTCGTCGAGGACCTGACGACCCTCGACGAGGACCTGACGACCGGGCTCGCCGACTGCAAGGTCCGCGACATCGTGACGAGCCACGCAGCCTTCGCCTACCTCGCCCAGGCCTACGACCTGACGCAGATCCCGATCGCCGGCATCGACCCCGGCACGGAGCCGTCCGCCGCCCAGCTCGCCACGATCTCGGACCTGGTCAGGACCGACGGCATCACCACGGTCTTCACGGAGACGCTCGTGAGCCCCGCCGTGGCGAACACCGTGGCCCGCGAGGCCGGGGTCGAGACGGCTACGCTCGACCCGATCGAGGGACTCACCAAGGCGACGTCCGACGAGGACTACCTCTCGATCATGCGCACCAACCTCGCCACCCTGCAGAAGGCCAACGACTGCTCATGACACACCCTCCGCTCCTGATGCGTGGCGTGGACGTCACGCTCGGCGGGGACCCTGTGCTGCGCGACGTCGACCTGGAGGTCGCGCAGGGTGAGTTCGTCACGCTGCTGGGCTCCAACGGCTCGGGCAAGTCCACCCTCGTCCGCGCCGCCGTCGGGCTCGTGCCGTCGACCGGCACCATCGAGCTGTTCGGCGAGCCGCTCGACGGGTTCCACGGCTGGCAGCGCATCGGCTACGTGCCCCAGCGGTCGGCGGCCGTGGCGGGTGTCCCGGCCACCGTCCGTGAGGTCGTCGCGAGCGGTCGGCTGTCGCGCCGGCCCCGGTTCGGGCTGCCCCGTCGTCCCGACCGGGAGGCCGTGACGACGGCGCTCGAGAGCGTCGGGCTCGCCCACCGTGCCGGCTCCCCGCTCGTGGAGCTCTCCGGCGGGCAGCAGCAGCGGGTCTCGATCGCTCGGGCGCTCGCCGGGGAGCCGGACCTCCTGGTCATGGACGAGCCCACCGCAGGCGTCGACGCCCACCACACCCAGGACCTCGCGGGGCTGCTGGCCGATCTCGCCGCCGACGGCACCACCGTGCTGCTGGTGGCCCACGAGCTGGGCCCGATGCTCCCCCTGATCGACCGTGCGGTCGTGCTCGATCGCGGCCGGGTCGTCCACGACGGGCCCGTCGACGACCACGTCGCGGGGGCCCACCAGGAGCACCACGGCGACGCCCACCCGCACTCCGCCCAGCCCGGTCGCCTTCGACCCCTGCCCGAGGAAGGGGTGTGGTGATGCTCCAGATCCTCGACTACGAGTTCATGCGGCTGGCGATCGTCGCCGCCGTCTTCACCGGCCTGGCCGCTCCCGCCATCGGCACCTACATGGTGCAGCGCCGCCTCGCGCTGCTCGGCGACGGTCTGGGCCACGTGGCGCTCACGGGCGTGGCGATCGGCCTGCTCACCGGCACCGCGCCGCTCCTGACCGCCCTCGTCGTGGCGGTGCTGGGAGCCGTGCTCATCGAGGTGCTGCGCACGTTCACCCGCACGAGCGGCGACGTCGCCCTCGCGATGCTGTTCTACGGCGGCATCGCCGGAGGCGTGCTGCTGATCGGTCTCGCCGGCGAGGGTGCCGCCACGCTGAACCGGTACCTCTTCGGCTCCATCACGACCGTCACGCCGTCCGACGTCACCGTCGTCTCGGTGCTGGGTGTCGTCGTGGTCGCCCTGTGCCTGGTGCTCTCGCCCCAGCTGTTCGCGGTCTGCCAGGACGAGGAGCACGCCCGGGTGTGCGGCGTGCCCGTGCGTCTGTACGGCGTGCTCATCGCGGTGCTCGCGGCGGCGACCATCACGGTCGCCATGCGCACCGTCGGGCTGCTCCTGGTCTCGGCCCTGATGGTGGTGCCGGTGGCCGCAGCGCAGCAGGTCAGCCGGAGCTTCCGCTCCACCCACCTGGCTGCGATGGCGATCGGACTGGTCACCGCGGTCTCCGGCGTGGTCGTCAGCTTCGAGGCCGACACCGCGCCCGGCCCGACGATCGTGCTCCTCGCCCTCGTGGCTTTCGCCCTCGCCGCGGTCCTTCGGGGAGTGACCGTCGGGCTCCGGCGCCGGTCGGTACGCTCGCCCTGAGGAGGACCATGGTCGACGTACGCAACACCAGGCAGCGCCGCGCCGTCAGCGCGGTGCTCGACGAGCTGGAGGGCTTCGCCAGCGCCCAGCAGATCCACGGCGAGCTGGGCCAGCGCGGCGAGAAGGTCGGTCTGTCCACCGTGTACCGCAACCTGCAGGCTCTGGTCGACGCCGAGCAGGTCGACGCCCTGCGTGGGAACGACGGCGAGGTGCTCTACCGCCGCTGCGAGGCCGGCGACCACCACCACCACCTGGTCTGCCGCTCGTGCGGTCGCGCCGTCGAGGTGGCCGGCCCCGCGGTCGAGTCGTGGGCCACCAAGGTGGCGTCGGAGAACGGCTTCACCGACGTCGAGCACACGCTGGAGATCTTCGGCACCTGCGCCGACTGCTCCCGGTGACCACGCTCCCCAGCACGACGCTCCCTGCCACGACGCTGCCTCCGGAGCGGTGGAAGCCCCTCGCACTGGCCCATCGCGACCGAGCTCGTCGTTGGACCGCGCCGCACCTGCTGCGACGCGAACGGCGTGAGCCGCACCCCGTGGTGGACTTCCTGTTCGAGTACTACAACCTCTCCCCCGGCCAGCTCGAGCGCTGGCACCCCGGACTCGGCACCGGACTCCTCCACGCCCCGACGCACGCCGCCCTCGGCGCCTACGTCACCCACGAGGGGGTGACGACCGTGGACGCGCAGCGCCTGACGTCGCGCGCGGCCGGCCTGCGCTGGACCCGCGCCCTGCTGGCGGCCACCCTCGACCGGCCGGCCCGGTGGGGCTGCTTCGGGCTCCACGAGTGGGCCATGGTCTACCGCGCCGAGCAACCGCGCCACGACCTCCCGCTGCGCCTCGGACGCTCCGGGACCGACGCGGTCGTGGAGTCCCACCCCCTCGGGTGCACCCACGTCGACGCCTTCCGCTTCTTCACGCCGCAGGCTGCGCCGCTGAACGCCCAGCACCTCGGTCGCGAGCACCAGCTCGACCAGGAGCAGCCGGGCTGCCTCCACGCCAACATGGACCTGTACCGCATCGCCTTCCGACTGCTGCCGTTCGTGGAGTCGACGGTGGTGCTCGACGCCTTCGAGCTGGCCCTCGAGATCCGCGCGGTCGACATGCAGGCCTCTCCCTACGACGTGAGCGCCTTCGGGCTGGAGCCGATCGCGATCGAGACCCCCGAGGGGAAGGCGGAGTACGTGCGGCGTCAACGGGCGTTCGCCGACCGAGCCGAGCCACTGCGCCGGACCCTCCTCGACCACGTCGACCGGCTCCTCGCCCACCCCGCGCTCGACGCCCCGGACTAGGAGCCGCCACCCCCGCCGTCGAAGCCACCACCGTCGCGGATCGACGGTCCTCGCCGGTACTAGGCTCATCGGGTGGCCGACCTCCCCATCATCCGCGCCGGTGACGCCCTGACCGCCGCGGAGGTCTACGCGATCTGGAAGATCCGCGACGCCGTCTTCGCGGTGGAGCAGCAGTGCGACGAGCCCGACGTCGACGGCATCGACCTGCTCCCGACGTGCACCCACCTCTGGTACGCCGACGAGGCCGGACCCACCAGCTACCTGCGGACCTACGTCACCGACGCGGGCGTGCGCAAGGTCGGCCGCGTGGCCACCCGCTCCGACAGCCGCGGGCAGGGCCTGTCGAGCCGGCTCCTGCGCGAGGTGCTCGACCGGTGGGGCGACGCCGAGATCCGGCTCGGCGCCCAGGCGTACCTGCACGACTGGTACGCCGGCTTCGGCTTCGAACGGTGCGGCGAGAACTTCCTCGAGGCCGGGATCGACCACGTCCCGATGCGCCGCGCGCCGGGTGCGTGACGCTCAGCCCACGACCGTGGAGTCGGCCACGACGGCGTCGAGCGCCTCACGCAGGTCGGCGCGCACGCCGTCGGCGTACTGGCGAACGGCCGCGCGCGCCGCGGTGTACTGCTCGGCGTACTGGAAGCTCCCACCCTGCCCGGCGTCGAGGCGGGCGGCGAGCCGTTCGGCCTCGGTGACCACGTGCTGCAAGGCGGCGCGCACGGCGTCGCGAGCGGGCGTGGCGGCCTCCGGCGCGTCCGTGGACTCGAACGTGGCGAGGGCCGAGCGCATCGGCGGCAGCAGCTGCGTCCGCAGCGGATCGCCGCTCGTGACGACGGTCGGCGGCGCGAGCTCGGCCGGGTTCAGGTCGAGGGCACGGTTCGCGGCCAGCACGAAGGACCGGGCGTCGACGGAGACGTCGACCACGTCGCCCAGCCGTTGCCACGACTCGCGCAGGGTCACCACGTCCTGGCGCGCTGCGGCGTAGGCGCTCGACCCCGACTCGCCGCGCTCGGGTGCCGACGCCAGCTCCGGCAGGTCGTCACCGCGTGCCTCGATCACCTCGGCGACGTCGGTCGGATCGGCAGCGTCCACGGCCTCCAGGTCCTTCACGAGCGCCGCACGGAAGCCGGCCGCCTCGCCGGCGTACTTCTGGGCGACGTCGTCGGCCCGCTCCACGTCCGCCTGACGGGCGCGGGCGTCGACGACGACGAACCCACCGATCACCAGCCCGAGGACGAGCGTCGGCGCGAGGACCAGCGCGAGGAGGCGCCCCCGGGTCACGCCGCTCGCTCCTCAGGCACTGCCGACCGGGACACCGTGGCGGCGCAGCCCGTACGTGAGGGCGTCGACCATGGCCTCCCACGAGGCCTCGATCATGTTGGCTCCCACGCCCACCGTGACCCAGGAGTCCTGACCGTCGGACGTCTCGATGAGCACCCGTGTGACGGCGTCGGTCCCGTGGCCCTGGTCGAGGATGCGCACCCGGAAGTCGATGAGGTGGAACCGCGCGACGTCGGGGTAGAGCTGCTCGATGGCCTGGCGCAGGGCGTGGTCGAGGGCGTTCACCGGGCCGTTGCCCTCACCGATGACGGCCAGCCGCTGTCCGGCCGCGCGGAGCTTGACGGTCGCCTCCGTGCCCCGGGCCGACTCGGCCAGCACGCGCCAGGACTCGACGTCGAAGTAGGAAGGGCGGCCGCCCTCCATCTCCTCGGCGAGGAGCAGCTCGAAGGACGCGTCGGCGGCCTCGAACGTGTAGCCCTGCTGCTCCATCGCCTTGACCCGGTCGGTCACCCGGGCGAGCCGGCCGGCGTCGGCAGCCACGTCGTAGCCGAGCTCGCGACCCTTGAGCTCGATGGTGGCCCGGCCGGCCATCTCCGAGACCAGGAGGCGCATGTCGTTGCCGACCAGCGCCGGGTCGATGTGCTGGTACAGGTCGGGGTCGACCCGGATGGCGCTGGCGTGCAGGCCCGCCTTGTGCGCGAACGACGAGACCCCGGTGTAGGGCTGACGCGCCGACGGCGGGTAGTTGGTGATCTCCGCGACGGCATGGGCGATGCGCGTGGCGTCGGCGAGCGCGCCCTCGGGCAGCACGCTCATGCCGAGCTTCAGCTCGAGGTTGGCCACGGACGTGACGAGGTCGGCGTTGCCGGTGCGCTCGCCGTAGCCGTTGATGCAGCCCTGCAGGTGCGTGGCACCGGCCCGCACGGCCGCCATCGAGTTGGCCACGGCGCAGCCCGTGTCGTTGTGCGCATGGATGCCCAGACGCGCCCCGACCCCGAGCGCGTCGGCCACGACCTCCTCCACCTGGTGGGGAAGCATGCCGCCGTTCGTGTCGCAGAGCACCACCACGTCGGCGCCGGCGCCCGCCGCCTCGGCGACGACCTGCAGCGCGTAGTCGCGGTTCGCCGCGTACCCGTCGAAGAAGTGCTCGCAGTCGACGAAGACCCGCTGCCCCTCGGTGCGCAGGTGGGCCACGGTGTCGCGCACCATGGCGAGGTTCTCCTCGAGGGTGGTGCGCAGGGCCAGCTCGACGTGACGGTCGTGGCTCTTGGCCACGAGCGTGACCACGGAGGCTCCCGAGTCCCGGAGAGCGGCGACGAGCGGGTCGTCGGCGGCGGCCACGCCGGCACGGCGCGTGGCGCCGAACGCGGCGAGCGTGGCGTTCTGCAGCTCGAGCTCCTTCGCGGCCAGCGCGAAGAACTCCGTGTCCTTCGGGTTCGAGCCCGGCCAACCGCCCTCGATGAACCCCACCCCGAGGTCGTCGAGGTGGCGCGCCACGTGCATCTTGTCCTGCACGGAGAGGTTGAGACCCTCCTGCTGGGCACCGTCGCGCATCGTGGTGTCGTAGACGTGGAACTCGTCGCTGATCACGCGCGCCAGTCTAGTCGGCGCCCGACCTAGGATGGACGGCTATGACCTCTCGACCCGTGCCGGTGCCCACCACGTGCGAGTGGATGTATGCGGTGATGACGCCGGAGCCCCTCGAGCACGAGGACCACCTGCCCCTCCCGAACGCGGCGCTCCTGCGCGCGCACGGGACCTCGCAGGTCGGTCTCGCCCGCCTCGAGCGGTGCCCCCACCAGGTCGTGCTGCAGAGCCAGGCACCGGTCGAGACCGCCGCCGCCGCAGCGCGCGACGCGCGCATCCAGGCCCTCGAGATGGCCGCCCGGCACGACGGTGTGGTGGTGGAGCTGCTGACACCGCGCGTGGTGGAGCTGACGAGCGAGCAGGTCTCCCTCGCGCACGCGGCCCAGTGGTACGTGCTGGACCACGCGGCCCTGCTCGACGGTGATCTGGTGACCGACGGACTGGCCCAGTTCGGCCTCCCCGAGGTCCGCGTGCGCGGCACCGTGCCCGACGGACGCGGCGCGGAGCTCCGCATCGACCGGGCCATGTCGAGCGCAGTGCTCGCCGGGCTCGTGCACCGGCTGATCGCGGAGTGGCCGGCTCAGGACCCCGTCGGAGAGGCCACGATCACGCTGAGCGACATCGCGTTCGGCCTTGGCGACCTGCAGGCGGACGTGACCCCACGCGACCGGGGCATCCGGATCTCCATCGACTACGTCCCCGACGACCACGTCCTGGGCGTCGAGCTGCTCGAGGACCCCGCGACGACGTTGTTCGTGTAGGTCGATCGCCCGCTGCGTCGCCTGCGAGGGCCTCGGCTCGCTGCTGCGCTGCCCGCGGGGGCTTCGGCTCGCCGCTGCGTTGCCGCGGCTCGCGCCCCGATCGGTCTCCGAGAGGGCCTCGACCGGGCGGCTGGCGCGGGACGCGGTCCGGGTTCTCGGGCTGTGGCGGGTGCTGGTCGGACGCAGGATTCTGCGTTCGCGCGCTGGGAGGCGAAAGCTTCTGCGTTCGTGTCGGGATCCGGTCGTGAACGCAGCATCGTGGCCGCCTGGCCGCGCGGGCTGGCATGGATTCTCCCTTCCCGTGGACCGGTCCACGAGAAGGGAGAATCCCTGGCCCTGCGCCCTCGACATCGGTGGATCCTCAACCTCTGCGGGCCGTCTGCGGTGGAGGATCCACCGATGGCACGCACGAACGAAGAATCCTGCGCCGATCGCGCGCAAAGGAAGAATCGTGCGTCACCCGCAGCACCAGACCGGACCCCGAGACGCCGGACCAGCGCCCGCCCAGCCGTCCGGTCGAGGCCCTTTCGGGGGCCGACCCCGGCGCGAGCCGAAGCAGCGCACCAGCACGTCGAGACGAAACCAGGCAGCGCAGCACCAAGCCCAACACGACCCCACGCAGCCCAGCCGCAGGACGGTCGATCAGGCGCGGGGCGTCAGGTTGGCGAGCACCTCGGGCTGCAGGATCGCGTGCAGCTGCTCCGGCGGGAGCAGCTTCTTCTCCAGCACCAGCTCGGCCACGCCGCGGCCGGTCGCCAGCGCCTCCATCGCGACCTCGGTGGCCGCGGCGTACCCGATGAACGGGTTGAGGGCGGTGACGAGGCCGATCGAGTTCTCGACCTCCTGGCGCAGCAGCTCCTCGTTGGCGGTGATCCCGTCGACACAGCGACGCGCGAGCACCAGCATGGCCTCGCGCATGCGGTAGATGCCCGACGACAGCGAGTAGCAGATGACCGGCTCGAAGGCGTTGAGCTGCAGCTGACCACCCTCGGCCGCCATCGTGACCGTGACGTCCATGCCGATGACCTGGAACGCCACCTGGTTGACCACCTCGGGGATCACCGGGTTCACCTTGCCGGGCATGATGCTCGAGCCGGCCTGCACCGCCGGCAGGTTGATCTCGTTGAGACCCGCTCGCGGACCCGACGAGAGCAGGCGCAGGTCGTTGCAGATCTTGCTGATCTTCACCGCGACCCGCTTGAGCACGCCCGACAGCTGGACGAACGCGCCGCAGTCCTGCGTGGCCTCGATGAGGTCGACGGCGCTCACGAGCGGCAGTCCGGTCATGCGCGCCAGGTGCTCGCAGGCGATGGGGACGTAGCCGACCGGCGCGTTGAGCTGGGTGCCGATCGCCGTGGCACCGAGGTTGATCTCGTGCAGCATCGCCACCGCCTCGGTGAGGCGGCTGTGGTCCTCGCCGAGCATCACCGCGTAGGTGGAGAACTCCTGGCCGAGCGTCATCGGGACCGCGTCCTGCAGCTGGGTGCGGCCCATCTTCAGCACACCGCGGAACTCCTCGGCCTTCGCGGCGAACGACGCCTGCAGGACCAGCATCGCGTCGAGCAGGGAGTGGGTCGCCAGGATGATCGCGATCTTGACGGCCGTCGGGTACACGTCGTTGGTGGACTGGCTCAGGTTGACGTGCTCGTTGGGGTGGACCCGGGCGTAGTCACCCTTGGTGTGGCCCAGGATCTCGAGCGCGCGGTTGGCGATGACCTCGTTGGCGTTCATGTTCGTGGACGTGCCGGCGCCACCTTGCATGACGTCGACGACGAACTGGTCATGCAGCTCCCCGGCCCTGATCTCCTCGCACGCCTGCTCGACGGCACGGAAGCGCTCGTCGTCGAGCAGCCCGAGCTGGTGGTTGGTGGTCGCGGCGGCCTGCTTGACCGCCGCGAGCGCCTCGATCAGGAACGGGCTCTGGCCGATCGGGATGCCGGTGATCGGGAAGTTCTCGGTGGCGCGCAGCGTGTGGACGCCCCAGTAGGCGTCGACGGGGACGTCGCGGTCGCCGATGAGGTCGTGCTCGCGTCGCGTGGTGCCGTCCGGTGCCGCCGGCTGCTCCGCAGCGCGGCTGGTCGAGAGCGTCATGTCGTCCTTCCGTCGCAGGGACGGGCCGAGGGTGGGGTCCGCCGCTGGTTCTCGTGGGTCACGTCGCGGGATCGCCGCAGGTGACCGTGGTCACACCCATCTGACCAGAACGACCCCGGGCGCGCCAGCACCCGGGGTCGTGTCGTGCGCGGTTCAGTCTGTGACCGGGCGCATCCAGTTGTGCCGGTCCTCGGCGCGGCCGTACTGCACGTCGACGAGGGCGGAGCGGATGTCGAGGGTGACCTTGCCGGCCCCGCCGTCGCCGGCGACCGCCTCGCCGCCGTCCCACTTGAGCACGCCCACGGGCGTGACGACGGCAGCGGTGCCGCACGCGAAGACCTCGGTGATGGTGCCGTCGGCGGTGCCCTCGCGCCACTCCTCGATGCTCACCCGGCGCTCGACGACCTCGTGGCCGAGGTCGCGGGCGATCTGGAGGATCGAGTCGCGGGTGATGCCCTCGAGGATCGAGCCCGAGAGCTCGGGGGTGACGATCGACCCGTCGGACTGGACGAAGTACAGGTTCATCCCTCCGAGCTCCTCGACCCAGCGGTGCTCGACCGAGTCCAGGAAGGCGACCTGCTGGCAACCGTGCGCGGTGGCCTCCTGCTGCGGGAGCAGGCTCGCGGCGTAGTTGCCGCCGCACTTGGCCGCGCCCGTGCCGCCCGCACCGGCGCGCGAGTACTCCGAGGACAGCCAGATGGAGACCGGCTCGACCCCGCCGGGGAAGTACGCACCGGCCGGTGAGGCGATGACGCAGTAGGTGACGTGCTGGCTCGGACGCACCCCGAGGAAGACCTCGGAGGCGAACATGAACGGACGCAGGTACAGGCTCGTCTCGCCACCCTGGGGCACCCAGCTGCGGTCGGCCTCGACCAGCGCGCCGATGGAGCCGAGGAACCAGTCCTCGGGCAGCTGGGGCAGCGCGAGTCGCTGCGCCGAGCGCTGGAGCCGCGCCGCGTTCTGCTCGGGGCGGAACACCCGGATCGACCCGTCGGCCCACGCGTAGGCCTTGAGCCCCTCGAAGATCTCCTGCGCGTAGTGCAGGACCGCGGTCGCGGGGTCGAGCTGCAACGGACCGTAGGGCACGACGCGCGCGTCGTGCCAGCCGGCCTCGGGCGTCCACTCGGTGAGGAACATGTGGTCGGTGAAGTGGTTGCCGAAGCCCGGCGAGGCGAGGATCGCCTCCCGTTCGGCGTCCGTCCGGGCAGCCTGGTTGAGCTCGAGGGTGCTGGCGAACGGTGCGGTGGTCATGCTGGACACGGTAGTCCTTCCGGGGTCGAGGGGGCACGGCCCCTCGGGGCCCCCGTGGGGTCCCCGACGGGGCTCGCGGTGGGGGTCAGCCCACCGCTACGCCCTCGGCCGCTGCCGCGCTGGCGCGCGCGGCGATGGCCTCCCCCACCTCCTCGGTGCTGCGCGGGGCGGCGTCGTGGGCACCCGCCCCACGAGCAGCGATGTCGGCCTCGACGGCCTGGCTGACCTGGTGGGCGGCCTCGGGGTGGCCGAGGTGCTCGAGCAGCAGCGCGCCCGACAGGATGGCCGCCGTCGGGTCGGCCTTGGACTGACCCGCGATGTCGGGTGCGGACCCGTGCACCGGCTCGAACATGCTCGGAGCCGTGCGGTCGGGGTTCACGTTGCCGCTCGCCGCCAGGCCGATGCCACCGGTGACCGCGGCCGCGAGGTCGGTGAGGATGTCGCCGAACAGGTTGTCGGTGACGATCACGTCGAAGCGCCCCGGGTCGGTCACGAGGAAGATCGTGGCGGCGTCGACGTGCAGGTAGTCGACACTCACCTCCGGGAACTCCCGGCCGACCGCGTCGACGGTGCGGCTCCAGAGGTGACCGGCGTGCACGAGCACGTTGTTCTTGTGCACGAGCGTGAGCTTCTTGCGCGGACGCGCCTGCGCTCGGGCGAACGCGTCTCGCACGACGCGCTCCACGCCGAAGGCGGTGTTCACGCTCACCTCGGTCGCCAGCTCGTGCGGCGTGCCCACGCGGATGGCCCCGCCGTTGCCGACGTACGGCCCCTCGGTCCCCTCGCGCACGACCACGAAGTCGATCGGTCCGCGGTCGGTGACCTGGGGTCCGAGCGGCGTGGGAACGCCGGGGTACAGCGTGCTGGGCCGCAGGTTGACGTAGTGGTCGAGCTCGAAGCGCAGCCGCAGCAGCAGTCCTCGCTCGAGCACGCCCGACGGGACGCTCGGATCGCCCACGGCGCCGAGCAGGATCGCGTCGTGGCCGCGGATCTCCTCCAGCACCGCGTCCGGGAGGGTCTCCCCGGTGGCGTGGTATCGGCGCGCACCCAGGTCGTACTCGACCGTGTCGAACGACAGGTCGTGCTGGGCCGCCACGGCGCGCAGCACCGTGAGGGCCTGGGTGGTGACTTCGGGACCGATGCCGTCGCCGGGGACGACGGCGAGCGAGTAGGAGCGCGTCATGGCCTCATCCTAGAAGTCGCGTCTCATGATCTGAAACCGCGGTCCCAGAGGATGGACGTCGCGGAGCCGTCATCAGTTGTCGTCGGGACGCTCGGACGGCTCGGCGGCGGGGGTCACGGCGTCGTCGCGCAGGTGGGCAGGTCCCCACTCGATCGGGTAGCTGTTCATGGTCTCTCCTGAGGTCGTGCTGGATCGGACGGACGGGTTCCATCGAGACGATGGGCGGGTCCGGCACCGGTCCGACTGCTCCACGGGCGACGACATCCGGGGGTGATCGGATGGATCAGGAGAGGGAATCAGGTCGTGATCCCCGTGCGAGGCGATTCAAGCCTGCGGCGGAACAGTCGGGCCAAACGCCAAACTCCGCGGCAGGGTGGGCCCTACGAGGCCCTGCCGCGGCAAGCGATGACTACGAGCTGCTTCCGCATGATGGGACCAGAGTACGGCCAGCCACGTCGACCGCAGGGCAGGTTGCCCTGCGTGTCTCGCCCGATGAGACGGCGGAGGTCGGCGCCGCGCGCACGGGTGCCAGACTGGCGAGGTGAGCGCTCCTTCGCAGATCCCCGACCTCGTGGCGCGATCGCTCGACCTCGCCCGGCAGCGGGGGTTCATCACGTCGACCCGCCACGAGACGGGCCGACTCCTGGCGGCGCTCGCCGCGTCTCGCGAGGGCACGCTCGCCGAGCTGGGCACCGGCACCGGCGTCGGCTCGGCCTGGCTGTCCAGCGGCGCACCCAAGGCCGCCAGGATCGTGAGCGCCGAGCTCGATCCCTCCCTCGCGGGCGACGTCCAGAAGATCTTCGCCGACGTCGACAACGTCGAGATCGTCGCGGGCGACTGGTCGACGCTCGAGCAGTACGCCCCGTTCTCGTTGCTGTTCGTCGACGTGCGCGAGGTCATGGAGCAGATCGACGTGCTGGCCGACCTGATGCAGCCCGGCGGCATCGTGGTGCTCGACGACTTCGTGCCGTCGGTCCACTGGCCCCCGATCGTCGACGGTCAGGTCGACGTGGTGCGCGAGCAGTGGCTGACCGACGACCGGTTCGCCGCGGTCGAGCTGCTCATCGACGAGGGCGCGTCCCTCGTCATCGCGACACGTCGTTGACCGGTTCCGGACCAGGCGCCGAGGCGCCGGGCCGCTCGGGCCGGCGCACCTGCGTGAGCGGCAGGAACAGCTGCACCACGGGACCGATCGCGAGCGCGTAGAGCACGGTGCCGACGCCCACGGTGCCCCCGAGGACGAACCCGACCACGAGCACCGTGACCTCGAGGCTGGTCCGCACGAGCCGCACGCTGCGACCGGTGCGCCGCACGATCCCGGTCCAGAGTCCGTCGCGCGGCCCGGTCCCGAGGTCCGCCCCGATGTAGAGGGCCCCGGCGATCCCGTTGCCCACCACGCCGACGAGGAGGAAGCCGACCTGGACGCCGAGCGCGTCGGGCGTCGGGAGCAGGGCGAGCGTCACGTCGACGGCGATGCCGATCAGCACCACGTTGAGCACCGTGCCGATGCCGGGGCGCTGACGCAGCGGGACCCACAGGAGCAGCAGCACCGCACCCACCAGGATCACCACCTGGCCGAACGTGAGGGGCAGGTGATGCGTCAGCCCTTCGTGGAACACGTCCCAGGGGTCGAGGCCGAGACCGGACTCCACCAGCAGGGCCATGGTGGCCCCGTAGAGCCACAGACCGATCACGAGCTGCACCATGCGACGCGTCATCCGCCGCCCTCGAAGGGCGCGAGCGAGGTTCACCGTGGCCATGACCGCATCCTCTCCTGGTCGTCACTGACGAGCGGAGGCGGTCGCAGGCCGAGCCCGTCACCGGCCAGGACACGCATGCCGACCGCCAGCCCCAGAAGAGCCGACGGCACCAGGACGAGGAGGAGCCAGAAGGTGATCATGAGCCGAGCCTGGACCGCAGGTGGCCTGATCGACCAGAGCCACTTCGCGGATCATGGACGCAGCCACTCGAGGTCAAGTGGCCCTTTCGGTCAGGTCCAATCATCCCGCATGCTGGTGGTGTGGACCCCAGCACCTCCGCCTTCCGGCTCGCCGCCATGATCGGGACGTTGCCCGACGGACCGGCCTACCGGAACCTCGCGGACACGATCCGTCTGCTGGTCGTCGACGGCCGCCTGCTCGACGGCACCCGGCTGCCCAGCGAGCGCTCGCTGGCCCAGGCCATGGGGCTGAGTCGCACCACGACGACCCGCGCGTACGACGAGCTGCGTCGCCGTGGCGTGCTCCACTCCCGCCAGGGAAGCGGCAGCGTGCTCCGGGTGCCGACGAGCTCCACCACCGCCAGCAGCCTCATCGTCGATCCCGACGACCCCGACACCATCGCCCTGACCTTCTCCGCCCCCACCGGCCCGTCCGGCCTCACCCGGGCCTTCGGCGCCGCCGCCGAGCAGCTCCCGTCGCTCCTCACGACGTCGGGCTACCTGCCCGACGGACTGCCCGCGCTGCGCGAGGTGATCGCCGAGGGGTACGTCGCCGCAGGGCTGCCGACGGACCCGGACCAGATCATCGTCACCAACGGGGCACAGGGTGCGATCTCGCTGATCGGTCGCACGTTCGGCCGACCCGGTGCCGGTCTGCTCGTGGAAGGCACCAGCTACCCGCACGGCGTCGAGTCGCTGACCGGCTTCGGCTACCGCACCACTCCCCTGCCCATCGGCGAGGACCCGTGGGACGCCGACGCGGCCGCAGCGGCCGCACCCCACGTGGAGGCCGCGTACCTGATCCCCGACTTCCACAACCCCACCGGTGCCGTCATGCCCGTGGAGACACGACTCCGGCTCGCCCACACGCTGCGCCGGCACCAGGTGCTCACGGTCGTGGACGAGTCGATGCGTCGGCTCGACCTCGCCGGGGAGGGGCTGCCCGCGTCGTACGCCGCGCACGACCCGGACGCGATCGTCGTCGACTCCCTGTCGAAGGTCCTCTGGGGTGGGCTGCGGATCGGCTGGATCCGCGCGCCCCGCCGTCACGTGACAGCCCTGCTCCAGTCGCGCATGCGCCACGACCTCGGCACCGCCGCGTTCGACCAGCTCGTGGCCGCCGAGGTGCTCCGCCACGACCAGCACCTGTTCGACGAGGCCGTGGTGCGACTGCGCCGACAGCGCGCCGCCATGGTCGAGGCGCTGGCCGCCCACCTCCCGGACTGGGACGTGCCCGTGCCGCCCGGTGGGCCGAACCTCTGGGTCGGCCTCCCCTCACGCTCGTCGAGCCGGCTCGTCGCCGCGGCCGCGCAGGAGGGGCTGCTGCTCACGCCCGGCCCTCGGTTCACGCTCGGCGCTCCCAGCGCCGGCGAACGTCGGCTCCGGCTGCCCTGCACCTCCGCCGAGCACGTGGGCGTCGAGGCCGTCCAGCGCCTCGCCCGTGCCTGGTCGGCCGTCGTCTCCGGTCGACGCTGCGAGCCGACCGGCACGAGGGTCGACCTCATCGCCTGACGCAGGAAGGCCCCCGTCCGAGGGACGGGGGCCTTCCTGCTGCGAGCTGGGGCGATCAGCGAGCTGCCGAACCCTCGACGTAGTCGTCGTCGGACTGCTTCCACGAGAAGTGGGAGCGCAGCACCTTGCCGGTGGCCTCGATCGGGTGACCGGCCTCCTGCTCGCGCAGGGCGAGGAACTCCGGGGCGCCGGCGTCCTGGTCGTCGATGAAGCGCTTGGCGAACGTGCCGTCCTGGATGTCGGCGAGCACGGCCTGCATGCGCTCCTTGACCGAGGAGTCGACCACACGCGGTCCGGAGACGTAGTCGCCGTACTCAGCGGTGTCGGAGATGCTCCAGCGCTGCTTGGCGATGCCGCCCTCCCACATGAGGTCGACGATGAGCTTGAGCTCGTGCAGCACCTCGAAGTAGGCGATCTCCGGCTGGTAGCCGGCCTCGGTGAGGGTCTCGAACCCGGCCTGCACGAGGTGCGACATGCCGCCGCACAGCACGGCCTGCTCGCCGAAGAGATCGGTCTCGGTCTCCTCGGTGAAGGTCGTCTTGATGACACCGGCGCGGGCGCCGCCGATGGCCTTCGCGTACGAGAGGGCGAGGTCCCAGCCCTGGCCGCTGGCGTCCTGCTCGACGGCGATGATGTCGGGGATGCCGCGGCCGGCGACGAACTCGCGGCGCACGGTGTGGCCGGGAGCCTTCGGCGCCACCAGCAGCACGTCGACACCGGCGGGCGGCTTGATGTAGCCGTACCGGATGTTGAAGCCGTGGCCGAACACGAGCGCGTCGCCGTCGACGAGGTTGGGCTCGATGGACTCGGCGTACACGTGACGCTGCACCTGGTCGGGGGTCAGCACGACGATGACGTCGGCCTCCTCGACGGCGTCGGCGACGCTGAGCACGCGCAGGCCCTCGGCCTCGGCCTTGTCGCGGCTCTTGGAGCCTTCGGCGAGGCCGACGCGGACGTCGACGCCGGAGTCGCGCAGGTTCAGGGCGTGGGCGTGTCCCTGGCTGCCGTAGCCGATGACGGCAACCTGCTTGCCCTGGATGATGCTGAGGTCTGCGTCGTCGTCGTAGAACAACTCGGCCACTGGTATCTCCTCGTGTCGTGGATGGGTTCGTGGGGTGGTCAGGCGCTCTGGTGGCCCGGCACCGTCCGCAGCGTGCGGTCGGTGATGGACCGTGCGCCGCGTCCGATCGCGACGCGACCGGACTGGGCGATCTCGCGGATGCCGAACGGCTCGAGCACGTTGAGCATGGCCGTCAGCTTGCCCGAGTCGCCCGTCGCCTCGATGGTGACGGCATCGGTGGACACGTCGACGACCTTGGCACGGAACAGCTGCACGGTCTCGAGCACCTGTCCACGGGTCTGCGCGTCCGTGCGCACCTTGATGAGCATGAGCTCGCGCTCGACCGCCGACGCCGAGTCCAGCTCGACGATCTTCAGCACGTTCACGAGCTTGTTGAGCTGCTTGGTGACCTGCTCGAGAGGCAGCTCGTCGACGTTGACGACGATCGTCATGCGGGAGATCTCGGGGATCTCCGTGGGCCCGACCGCGAGCGAGTCGATGTTGAACCCGCGCCGCATGAACAGGCTCGAGACGCGGGCCAGGACGCCCGGGGTGTTCTCCACCAGGACGCTGAGCGTGTGCTGCGTTGTCATCAGAGGTCCTCGTCGTCCCACTCGGGCGCCATGTCGCGCGCGATCTTGATGTCGTCGTTGCTCGTGCCGGCCGCGACCATCGGCCAGACCATGGCGTCGCGCTCGACCACGAAGTCGATGACGACGGGGCGGTCGGTGATCGCCATGGCCTCCTTGATGACGGTGTCGAGCTGGTCCTCGCTGTCGCAGCGCAGGCCCACGCACCCGTAGGCCTCCGCGAGCTTCACGAAGTCGGGGATGCGGCGCGCACCGATGGACTCCGGACCGGTGTTGAGGTCGGTGTTGGAGTAGCGACCCTCGTAGAACAGGGTCTGCCACTGGCGCACCATGCCGAGCGAGGAGTTGTTGATGACCGCGACCTTGATCGGGATGCCCTCGATGGCGCAGGTGGCGAGCTCCTGGTTGGTCATCTGGAAGCAGCCGTCGCCGTCGATCGCCCAGACGACCGAGTCGGGCAGCCCGACCTGGGCGCCCATCGCGGCCGGGACGGCATAGCCCATGGTGCCGGCGCCACCGGAGTTCAGCCACTGGCGCGGGCGCTCGAAGTCGATGAAGTGCGTCGACCACATCTGGTGCTGCCCGACCCCGGCCGCGTAGGTGGCGTCGGGTCCGGCGATGGCGCTGATCCGCTCGATGACGGTCTGCGGCGCGAGCCCCTCGGACGGCTTGTCGTAGCCGACCGGGAACCGGCCCTTGGTCGAGAGCATCCGCTCGCGCCAGGGTCCGTACTCCCCCTGCACGCCGGTCTCCTCGGCCTGCTTGCGCAACGTGACCACGAGGTCGGCGATGACCTCGCGGCAGTCGCCGACGATCGGCACGTCGACCTCGCGGTTCTTGCCGATCTCGGCCGGGTCGATGTCGGCGTGGATGACCTTGGCCCCGGGGGCGAACGTGTCGAGGTTGCCCGTGACCCGGTCGTCGAAGCGCGCGCCGAGCGAGATCAGCAGGTCGGACTTCTGCAGCGCTGCCACCGCGGCCACGGTCCCGTGCATGCCCGGCATGCCGAGGTTCAGCTCGTGGGAGTCGGGGAACGCGCCGCGCGCCATGAGCGTGGTGACCACGGGGATCTGCGTCAGCTCGACCAGCATGGCCAGCTCGGCCGCGGCGTCGGCCTTGATGACGCCGCCTCCGACGTAGAGCACCGGCCGCTCGGCGGCCGCGATGAGCCGTGCCGCCTCGCGCACCTGCTTGCCGTGCGGGCGGGTCGTGGGCCGGTAGCCCGGCAGGGCGAGCTCGTTCGGCCAGTGGAACGTCGTCGCGGCCTGCAGCGCGTCCTTCGCGATGTCGACGAGCACCGGCCCCGGACGTCCGGTGCCCGCGATGTGGAAGGCCTCGGCGACCACGCGCGGGATCTCGGCGGGGTCGGTGACCAGGTAGCTGTGCTTGGTGATCGGCATCGTGATGCCGCGGATGTCGGCCTCCTGGAAGCCGTCGGTGCCGATGAGGCTCGACGACACCTGACCGGTGATCGCGACGACCGGCACGGAGTCCATGTAGGCGTCGGCGATGGCCGTCACGAGGTTCGTGGCACCCGGGCCCGAGGTCGCCATGCAGACGCCGACGCGGCCGGTGACCATGGCGTACCCCTGCGCGGCATGCCCGGCGCCCTGCTCGTGACGCACCAGAACGTGCCGGATGCTCGAGTCGAACAGCGGGTCGTAGGCAGGCAGGATCGCACCGCCGGGGATGCCGAAGATGACCTCGACGCCGGCGTGCTCGAGGGAGCGGACGAGGCTCTGCGCACCCGTCAGCGTCTCGGTGCTCGGCCTCGTGACCTGTTCCGTCATCGGTCGTTCCTCGCTTCGGTCCACGGTTCTCGGGTGTTCTGGGCTGGGTGTTCCGGGTGGTGGTCGTGCTGCCGGCGGTCGCTCGTGACGCCGACCCGACGGTGTCCTCGCATGAAAAAACCCTCCGGCCAATGATGGCGTACGGAGGGTGACGCGAGACGGCGGGTCGTCGCGTCAGACATCTACTACGAGCAGCATGGCGTGCACCGTCCCAGTCTCGCCCTCGCCCGGGGCGTGGTCAAGTACTGAGACGCGACGTACCAGCATCCGGACTGGTCCCTCTTCCGCCCACGGCCCGGAACCCCCGCCGGGCCCTCTTCCACCCACGGCCCGGAACCCCCGGCCGGGGGCGGCACCGCGTCAGCGGACCTTGCGCGTCGTCGTGCGCACCGTGGCCTTGGCGTAGCCCGGGGCGGTGGCGACCACGCGGACGCTCACCCGGTCACCGCGGAGCTTCTTGCGCAGCGTCAGGCGAGGGCTGGTCGTGGTCGCCACCCGACGACCGTCGGCGTACCAGACGTGGGTGACCTTGGTCCCCGGCGCGGCCCAGCACCGCGACCGACTGGCGACGAGGGTGCGGCCGACCTTGGCCTTGCCGGTCAGGGTGACCCGCGAGCACGGGGCGTTGCGGCCCTGCACGACCACCGCGGTGCTCGCGCTCGTGTCGTTCGACGTGGTCGTGTTGGGCAGGTCCACCCCGACGCGGACCGAGAGCGAGCGCCCGAGCTGGCTCGCCGTGGGCGCGAAGGTGCGATCCGTGGCCCCGGCGACGGGCCTGCCGTCGGCGAGCCACTGGAAGGTGAACAGGTCGTCGGTGACCGGCATCGGTCCACCGAACCAGTCGTCCTCGACCGTCCACTCCTGCGGGTCCGCCGTGAGCGTCCATCCCACCTTCGGCGTGCCCTTGACGTAGGGCCGCCAGGTGGCGGTGGCTCGGCGCGGGAGGTTGCTGCCGTCGAACCGGACGACGTCGAGTCCGTCGAGGTCACGACCCGCACGGACGTCCACGACCGTGGCCTCGTCCTCGCGCAGCGTCCCGCCGAGCCACATGGCGGGGATGCCCGACCTCTCCTCGGCCGGGACGGCGCGGATCCGGTAGCGGCCGTCACGGACGCCGGCCAGTCGGTAGGAGCCGTCGCTCGCGACAGCGGTGTCGACCTGGTCACCGGCACCGTCGACGGGGACGGCCGTGACCGTCCACGGCGTGGCGTCCCAGGCGCTGCCGTCGGCCTGGACGAGCCGTCCCGCAAGGTTTGCCCCGGAGTCGTCGGCCGCCGCGGGGCCAGCCACCAGCGCCACTGCCACGAGGACGGGTGCGACCACGACCACGACCACCCGACCCAGGCGTCCGACGCCCCGACCGAACCTCGACCTGCTCGACATGGCGGCCCTCCCCTGCTCTCCGCTCTTGGAGAGTAGGGCGCCCCAGGACGCTGACGCCGCTCCGCGGATCTTTCCGGGACCAAAGCCGGCGAAGTCCATGACCTAGGTCAAGTGGACCGTCCGGCCACGCTCACCAGGGTGAGACGTCGTAGTCCTTGAGGAAGACGCCGTGCACGTCCTCGCCCGCCTCGCCCCGCACGATCGGGTCGTACACGCGCGCCGCACCGTCGACCAGGTCGAGGGGAGCCTTGAAGCCCTCCTCCGCCAGGCGGACCTTCGTGGTGTGCGGCCGTTCGTCGGTGATCCAGCCGGTGTCGACCGCGGTCATGAGGATGCCGTCGGACTCCAGCATCTCGCCCGCGCTCGTGCGCGTGAGCATGTTGAGCGCGGCCTTGCTCATGTTCGTGTGGGGGTGCCCGGGTCCCTTGTACCGCCGGGAGAACTGTCCTTCCATCGCCGAGACGTTCACGACGTACGTGCGCCGCGCGGGAGAGGCCGCGAGCGCAGGCCGCAGGCGGCTGATCAGCAGGAACGGCGCCGTCTGGTTGCACAGCTGGACCTCGAGCAGCTCCAGCGCGTCGACCTCCGAGACGGTCTGCACCCAGCTGTTCGTGTCGACGACGTCGGGCACCAGTCCCCCGGCGTCGATCCGGCTGAGGTCGGCCGACCCCGCGGTGAGCGCCTGCTCCAGACGATGGGTCCGCTCGGTGAGCGCGTCCGCCGTCGAGGCGTCGCCGGCCAGCACGGGGTGCGACTCGACCGAGCCGACGAGTGCGGCGGGGTGCAGGTCGCTCGTGTGGCCGAACGTGACGAGCTCCGGTCCGCCTGTCTCGTAGGTCAGCCCGGGCGGGAGCGGGGCGTCCTCCGCCTCGGCCAGAGGACCGTACGCGCCCGGCGACCGACGGACGGTCTGCGCCGCGTTGTTGATGAGGATGTCGAGGTGACCACGGGACGCGAGGTCGTCGGCCAGCCCGACCACCTGTGCCGGGTCACGCAGGTCGATGCCCACCACGCGGAGCCGGTGCATCCAGTCGGCGCTGTCGGGCAGCCCGGCGAATCGCCGCACCGCGTCGCGCGGGAACCGGGTCGTGATCGTGGTCTCGGCGCCGTCGCGCAGCAGCCGCAGCGCGATGTACATGCCGATCTTCGCGCGACCGCCGGTCAGCAGCGCCCGACGCCCCGTGAGGTCGGTGCGCGCATCACGCTTGGCGTGGCTCAGGGCCGCGCAGTCCGGGCACAGCTGGTGGTAGAACGCGTCGACCAGCGTGAACTTGCGCTTGCAGATGTAGCAGCCTCGAGGCACCTGCAGGACCCCGGCGGTCGCACCCCGGGCCGTCGAGGTGAGGGTGAGGCCCGCGGTCTCGTCGTCGATGCGCTGGGCCGACCCGGTGGCCGTCCTCTCGACGACCTCGCGGTCCGCCGCGGCCACCGCGTCGCGCTTGGCCTTGCGTCGCTGCTTCTTGACGTCCTTGTAGAACGCCCCGCACGCACGCCGCAGCGCCACGTACGCCTCGTCCTCCTCGGTGAGGAACTGGGCGTCGCCCAGCACCCTGAGCGCGGTGGCGAGCTCGTCGTCGCTGAACCGACGATCCGGAACCGGCACGTCAGCCGGTGACGGCGCCGTGCGCCGCGGAGCTGACGAGCTTGCGGTACTTGGCGAGCACGCCCGACGTGTACTTGGGGGCCATGGGCTCCCACCCGACCTTGCGCCGCTCGAGCTCGTCGTCGTCGATCTCGACCTCGAGCGTCCGGTTGGCCACGTCGAGCGTGATCGGGTCGCCGTCGGCCACGAAGGCGATCGGTCCGCCGTCGACCGCCTCGGGCGCCACGTGCCCGACGCACAGGCCGGTCGTTCCGCCGGAGAACCGACCGTCGGTGAGCAGCAGGACGTCCTTGCCCAGGCCGGCGCCCTTGATGGCGCCGGTGATCGCGAGCATCTCGCGCATGCCCGGTCCGCCCTTGGGGCCCTCGTTGCGGATGACCACGACGTCGCCGGCGGTGATCGTGCCGTCCTCCAGCGCGTCCATGGCGGCGCGCTCACCGTCGAAGACCCGGGCGGTCCCGGAGAACACGTCGGAGTCGAAGCCGGCGCTCTTGACCACGGCGCCCTCGGGGGCCAACGAGCCGCGCAGGATCGTGAGGCCGCCGGTCTTGTGGATCGGTGCGTCGAGCGGGCGGATGATGTCGCCGTCCAGGCCCAGGTCGATGTCAGCCAGGTTCTCGGCCATGGTGCGACCGGTGACCGTCATGACGTCGCCGTGCATGAGCCCTGCGTCGAGCAGCGCCTTCATGATGACGGGGATGCCGCCGACCTTGTCGACGTCGTTCATGACGTAGCGGCCGAACGGCTTGAGGTCGCCCAGGTGCGGCACCTTGTCGCCGACCCGGTTGAAGTCGTCGAGCGTGAGGGGCACGCCTGCCTCGCGGGCGATCGCCAGCAGGTGCAGCACGGCGTTGGTGGAGCCGCCGAGCGCCATCACGACGGTGATGGCGTTCTCGAACGCCTCGAGCGTCATGATGTCGCGCGCGGTGATGCCGCGACGCAGCAGCTCCACGACGGCCTCGCCGGACTTCTCGGCGTAGTCGTCGCGTCGGCGGTCGGGTGCGGGCGGTGCGGCCGAGCCGGGCAGGCTCATGCCCAGCGCCTCGGCGGCCGACGCCATCGTGTTGGCGGTGTACATGCCGCCGCACGCGCCCTCGCCCGGGCAGATCGCCCGCTCGATGCGGTCGACCTCCTCACGCGTGATGAGACCGCGCATGCACGCGCCGACGGCCTCGAAGGCGTCGATGATCGTGACGTCCTTGCCGTCGACGTTGCCCGGCATGATCGAGCCCGCGTACAGGAAGACGCTCGAGAGGTCGAGCCGGGCCGCCGCCATGAGCATGCCGGGCAGGCTCTTGTCGCAGCCGGCCAGGAGCACGGAGCCGTCGAGACGCTCGGCCATCATGACCGTCTCGACGGAGTCGGCGATCACCTCACGGCTCACGAGGGAGAAGTGCATGCCCTCGTGACCCATGCTGATCCCGTCGGAGACGCTGATGGTTCCGAACTCGAGCGGGTACCCGCCGGCGGCGTGCACGCCCGTCTTGACCGACTTGGCCAGCCGGTCGAGCGAGAGGTTGCACGGGGTGATCTCGTTCCAGGACGAGGCCACGCCGATCTGCGGCTTCGGCCAGTCGTCGTCGCCCATGCCGACCGCGCGCAGCATCCCGCGCGCGGCGGTCTTCTCGAGACCGTCGGTGACGTCGCGGCTACGGGGCTTGATGTCGACACCGGGCTCAGGCGTCGGGGCGGGACGGCGTTCGGGGGTCTCGCTGGGCATGGGGTGATCCTACGACCGGGCCGCGCGACCCCGTCCCGTGCGTCAGGGCGAGGGCTCGTCGCAGCGGGCCAGCAGCCGAACGGCGACGGCTCGCAGTCGGTCCTCGTCGTCGCGGCGGGCCACCTGCAGGCGCGCACTCATGGCCTGGGGCGTGATGCCCAGCTGCTCGGCGGCCGCTCGTTGCGTGTCGTGCCGTCGCACCACGTCGACCGCCTCCTGGCCGTCCGGCGACCGGTCCGCGACGAGCCGGCCCAGCACCTGCAGGACGGTCTCGGCGTCGAGGGCGTCCTGCGGGTCACGGCCCTCGCCCGCCTCCAGCGCCACGCCCGCGGTGCACCGGGCCGCTCGTTCGACCGCGACCCGAGCCGCGAGGAGCGCCGGACCCCGAGCCGCACGGACGGAGGTCGGCGTCGGCACGTCCACGTCCCCGACCCCCACCCCGATCCACCAGCGTCCGGTGCCCGCCACCTGCGTGACCACCTCGACGGCGACGGCCGGCGCCGCGACGAGGCCCTGGACCTCGTCGCCCACGGTGCGCTCGAACGCGCGCACGGTCTCGACGTGGGCCAGGGCGTCGAGGAGCTCCGGCACCCCGTCGCGGGACCGTCGGCTCCCCCGCTGGTCGATGGTCAGGGCGAACATCGGACGATGGTATCAAGCCACATGCGTTGATTCCACCGAATCAAGCCCTGAGGATTGACCCGTCGAGTCGATGTCGCCGTCTCGTGGCACGATGGCGCGCGAGGACCATGACATGACCGATGCCACCGACGACGTCAGCCGACCTGCGGCTGCTGACGACGGACCCCCGTCCGGGGACGTCGCCGCTCCCGCCGACGACCGAGCAGTCGGGACGGGCCCGCTCGAGGTCGAGCTCAGCATCCTCGCCGAGGCGCGCAACGAGGTGGGCGCTGCCGACCACAAGGCCTCGATGGTGCTCGCCGTCCTCGGCATCGGCTTCGGCGCCCTGCTCGCAGGTCTGCTGGCCCGCGACTGGAGCCCGGCGGAGCTCGAGCCTTTCGGGCGCGTCGTCTGGACCGTCGGCGCGCTGCTCGCCGGGGGGTCCGTGGCCGCTGCCGCGTGCGCGGTCTGGCCGCGCTTCACCGTTCCCCCGCCGTCGGCGCACGTGTACTACTGGGGCCACGTGGCGGCCTTCGCCTCCCGCGAGGACCTGGACGAGACCCTCGACGCCCATCCCCCGACACTGCCCGCCCGCACCCGGCACCAGCTGTACGAGCTGTCGCGGATCGTGGCCCGCAAGTACCACTGGGTGAGGGTCGCGATGCGCCTCGCGGGTGCCTCGGTGCCGTTCTTCCTGCTCGCCGCCCTCACCGGCTACTGAGCGTCGGGGCCGTCCACAGCCCCCTGGAGCAGCAGTGCGTGGGCGTGCAGCACGGCGTAGGCACCGCTGCGCCGCAGGTTCTGCGACACCGCGGAGGGACTGATGCCCTCCTGCTCGGCCAGCTCGGCCTGCGTGCGTCCGTCGAGCACGCCGCGCAGGAGGCGACGCGAACGCACCGGCATGCTCGTCACGATCTCGTCGCGCAGCAGCAGGAAGGCGTCGACGTGCGCCTGGTCGGGGCGGTCCGGGTCGGCCGGCGCGTCCTCCGCGACGACGAACCAGGTGCGCAGCGTCCGGTCCCGCAGGGTCTCGCGCGCCTTCGCCTCGTTGATGGCGTCGCGCGCCGCCCACCATCCAGGGCCGTCCTGAAGCAAGCCGACCGCACCCTCCCCGAGGTGCTGCACCGAGCCCACGCCGATCCCCGCCCGCGCGTCGAGCTCTCGAGGCAGCTCGAGGCGGAGGAGCAGGGTGGCCCGCAGGGCCTCCTCGACCGTGCGGTACCGGGCCTGGGCCTCATCACCCAGTGTCGGCTCGAGGGGTTGCTCGGCAGGTACCGCGTCGTTGACCGCCGCTAGGGCCTGCGTGAACACCCGGTGCACCCAGGCGCGATCACCGTGGCGACGCGACCCGACGAGGTCCACGATCACCGTCACCCGCGTGTGAACCTCGACCATGGAGATAAGCATATGCGTTCAGGTAAGACAGAACCTGGACCTGGCAGGATGGGGTGATGCGCATCGCTTGGGCCTGCGGGGCCGACTTCCGCGAGGTCGATGCCGACCTCCCCCTGCTCACCGCCGCCGTCGCGGAGGTCGGGATCGACGCCGAGACCGCCGTCTGGGACGACCCCGACGTCGACTGGGGCTCCTACGACCTCGTGGTCGTGCGCTCGTGCTGGGACTACGTCCCGCGGCGCGAGGCGTTCCTCGCCTGGGCCGACAGCGTGCCTCGGCTGGCGAACCCGGCCGGCGTGCTGCGCTGGAACACCGACAAGACGTACCTGCGGCAACTCGTCGAGGCCGACGTGGCCGTGGTCGAGACGGCCTGGTCCGTCCGGTCCGCCGAGGCGTTGCCCGAGGCCGACGAGTGGGTCGTGAAGCCGACCATCTCCGCCGGATCCGCCGACACGGCGCGCTGGAGCGACCCCGAGCGGGCCGTCGCCCACAGCCGCAGCCTGCTCGACGCCGGCCGGCCGACCATGGTCCAGCCGTACGTCGCCTCCGTCGACACCGAGGGCGAGACCGGTCTGCTGCTCTTCGGCCCGACGTACTCCCACGCCTTCCGCAAGGGCGCACTGCTCGTGGACGAGGGTGATCCACGCGGGCTGCCCGAGCTGAAGGAGGACATCGCGTCGAGGGACGCCTCACCCGAGCAGGTGGCCTTCGCCGAGCGCGCGGTGTCGGTGGCACGCGACCTGGTGGGCGACGACCTGCTCTACGCCCGGGTGGACGTGGTGACCGGACCCGACGGCGACCTGCGACTCATGGAGCTCGAGCTGACCGAGCCGTCGTTCTTCCTCGACCACACCCCCACCGGCGCGGCGGCGTTCGCGACCGCCCTGCAGCGTCGGCTCGACGCCTAGGGAGTCTGGGGCGACTCGGCCGCGCGGCACCGGTTCCGGCGAACGCGTTGCGGGCGGGGGCCGGAGGAGGCAGGATCGACGCCCGTGACCTCCACTCCCGGACTCGTGCGCTTCTACGACGTGACGAGTGCCGACGGCACGCAACTGAGGGCCTGGACGAACGACGCCGAAGGCCCCACCGTGCTCCTGTGCAACGGGCTGGGGACCAACCCCTACGCGTGGCCCACGCTGCTGCGTCCGGACTGCGGCGTGCGCGTCGTCTCGTGGAACCACCGCGGCGTCGGCGGGTCGGCCCGACCCAAGGACGGCCGGGTCGATCTCGACGCGTACGTGGAGGACGCCCTGGCGGTCATGGACCACGCCGGGATCGAGTCGGCCCCCCTGCTGAGCTGGTCGGCCGGGGTGACCGTGGCCTTCGAGCTGGCCGGACGCCACCCCGACAGGGTGGAGGGGGTCCTCGCCGTCGCGGGCGTGCCGGGCAACACCTTCGGCACGATGCTCGCACCGCTGCACGTCCCGCCGTTCCTGGCCCGCCAGCTGATGGTGGGCCTGGCGCGCATCACCACCGTGACCGGCCACGGCATCGCCCCCCTGACGACCCGGATCCCCTGGACGCGTTCCACCACCAACATCCTGCGTCGCACCCGACTCATCGACCCCGCGGCCGACACCGCGGAGCTGCAGGCGATGGTGAAGGAGTTCTGCACGACCCACCCCGCCTGGTACGCGAAGCTCGCGCTCGGCGTGGCCGAGCACTCCCGCGTCTCGCTCTCCTCGATCGACGTGCCCACCACGTTCGTGTCCGGCCGGTGGGACGTGCTCACGGGCGCGCGCGACATGTACACCGCGTCGCAGGCCGTGAAGCGCTCCCGCTACCGCGAGCTCGACGCCACGCACTTCATCCCGGTCGAGCAGCCCGAGGTCGTGCGCGAGGAGCTGCGGATGCTGCTCGAGCGCATCGACGCATTGCGGGGAGCCTGAGGCCGCACCCGCTCAGGCCGGCTCGTCCGCCCACGAGGCGCGGCCGTCACCGGTGATGGGGATGGCCGGGCCCGGGGTGACCCGGGGCCGCAACGTCGCCTCGCCGAGGCCGCGGACGCGGGCGATCCACTCGCGCGCACGTCGACCGCCCTCGCTGACGACGTAGCCCTCGACGTCGAGACCGGCCGCGACGCCCAGGTCGACCGTCCGTGCCGCGTAGACGCCCTGGGTGACGACGATCGCGTCCTCGACCCCGAACACGTCCCGGGCGCGCCGCATGGTGTGCCACGTGCTGAATCCCGCGTAGTCGGTGAAGACGTCGGCCGCGGGCACGCCGGCCTCGAGCACGGCCAGACGCATCGCGTCGGGCTCGTTGTAGGTGCTGGTGCCGTTGTCGCCCGACAGGAGGATCTTCTCGACGAGGCCCGCGTCGTGGAGGGCCACGGCAGCGCGCACGCGCTCCTCGACGGGCCGTCCGAGCGTGCCGTCCGGATAGACGCCGGCACCCGGAACGATCACGACCTGGGCCGGGCCGAGGTCGTCCACGTCACGGGTCAGGTCGTCGGAGGTCCGACCCACGACCACGAGGTTCGCGACCACCACCGACGAGCCGACGAGCGCGGTGACGGCGAGACCCGCGATCCGGAGGACGCGCGACGTGGACCGGCTCACGGGCCGACGCCGTCCGGAGCGCTCGTCATCGTGACGGGCTCATCCGCCGAGCTTCTCGAGGATCAGCTCGCGCACGCGCCCGGCGTCGGCCTGGCCCCGCATCTCCTTCATGACGGCGCCGATGAGCGCACCGGCGGCCTGCACCTTGCCGTCGCGGATCTTCTGGGCGACGTCGGGGTTGGCCGCGATGGCGGTGTCGACGGCGGCACCGAGCGCGCCGTCGTCGGACACGACCTCGAGCCCGCGCGCGGTCACGACCTCCTCGGGCGTGCCCTCGCCGGCCAGCACGCCCTCCAGCACCTGTCGGGCGAGCTTGTCGTTGACGCGACCGGAATCGATCAGGGCCTGCACGCCCGCGACCTGCTCCGGCGTGACGCCCAGCTCGTCGAGGCCGGTGCCGGACTCGTTGGCGCGGCGCGCCAGCTCGCCGAGCCACCACTTCTTCGCCGACGCCGGGGTGGCCCCGGCCGCGACCGTGGCCACGACGAGCTCCAGCGCGCCGGCGCCCACGGTGTCGCGCATGTCGAGGTCGGTGAAGTCCCACTCCGCCTGCAGCCGCTTGCGTCGCTCGGCCGGCGGCTCGGGCAACGTGCCCCGCAGCTCGTCGACCCAGGCGCGCGACGGCGCGACCGGCGCGAGGTCGGGCTCGGGGAAGTAGCGGTAGTCGTCGGCGTCGGACTTGGGCCGACCCGGCGAGGTGGTGCCGTCGGACTCGTGGAAGTGCCGCGTCTCCTGCAGGATGCTCTGCCCGGCGTCGAGCACGCCCGCGTGCCGAGACACCTCGAAGCGCACCGCCCGCTCGACCGAGCGGAAGGAGTTCACGTTCTTGGTCTCGCTGCGGGTGCCGAGCGTGGACGAGCCAGTGGGCTTGAGCGACAGGTTCACGTCGGCACGCAGCGAACCCTGGTCCATGCGGGCGTCGGAGACGCCGAGCGCCACCATGAGGTCGCGCAGGTGCTGGACGTAGGCGCGTGCCACGAGCGGGGCCCGGTCGGCCGGCACCTCGATCGTGCGGGTGACGATCTCGATCAGCGGGATGCCGGCCCGGTTGTAGTCGAGCAGCGAGTGGTCGGCGCCGTGGATGCGTCCGGTGGCACCGCCGACGTGCAGCGACTTGCCGGTGTCCTCCTCCATGTGGGCGCGCTCGATCTCGATGCGGAACGTCTCCACCCCGCCGTCCGGCAGGGGCACGTCGAGGTCGACGTAGCCGTCGAAGGCGATCGGCTCGTCGTACTGCGACGTCTGGAAGTTCTTCGGCATGTCCGGGTAGAAGTAGTTCTTGCGGGCGAACCGGCACCACTCGGCGATCTCGCAGTTGAGCGCGAGCCCGATGCGGATGGCCGACTCGACCGCCTTGGCGTTCACGACGGGCAGTGCGCCCGGCAGGCCCAGGCAGACGGGGCACACCTGGGTGTTCGGCTCGGAGCCGAACACGGTGGTGCAGCCGCAGAACATCTTCGTGGCGGTGTTCAGCTCGACGTGGACCTCGAGCCCGAGGACCGGGTCGTAGCGCTCGATCGCCTTCTCGAACGGGACGAGCGCCGGTGTGGTCGTGTTGCTGCTCTGGGTGCTCATCGGGTCGCTCCTGCATCGATCTCGCTCAGCTGGGGGGCCGCGACGAGCCGCTCCAGGGCCGCCCCGACGTTGTACAGACGGTCGTCGGCCTGGGCCGGGGCGAGCACCTGCACGCCGACCGGGAGACCCGTGTCGCTCGCGAGCCCGACCGGGAGGCTGAGCCCCGGCACTCCGGCGAGGTTGGCCGGGATGGTGGCGATGTCCTCGAGGTACATGGCCAGCGGGTCGTCGCTCTTCTCCCCCAGGCGCCAGGCCGTGGTGGGAGCGGTGGGCGAGACCAGCACGTCGACCTGCTCGAACGCAGCCGCGAAGTCGCGCGCGACGAGCGTGCGCACCTTCTGCGCCGAGCCGTAGTAGGCGTCGTAGTAGCCGCTCGAGAGGGCGTACGTCCCGAGGATGATGCGGCGCTTGACCTCGTCGCCGAAGCCGGCGTCACGGCTGACGGCCATGACCTGCTCGGCGCTGGGGCCGTCGACGCCGTCGGGCGCGACGCGGACGCCGTACCGCATGGCGTCGAAGCGGGCCAGGTTGCTGGACACCTCGCTCGGCATGACCAGGTAGTAGGCGGCGATGCCGTGCACGAAGCTCGGGCACGAGATCTCGACGACCTCGGCGCCCGCCTTGGCGAGCAGCTCGACGGACTCGTCGAAGCGCTGCTGGACGCCGGGCTGGAAGCCCTCTCCACCGAGCTCCTTCACGACACCGATGCGCAGCCCGGCGACGTCGCCGCGGCGCGCCGCGGCCACGACGTCAGGCGTCGGCGCGTCGATGCTGGTGGAGTCCAACGGGTCGTGTCCGGCGAGCACCTCGTGCAGGAGGGCGGCGTCGAGCACGGAGCGGGCCATCGGGCCGACCTGGTCGAGGCTGCTGGCCATGGCGATGACGCCGTAGCGCGAGACACCGCCGTACGTCGGCTTGACGCCCACGATGCCGGTCATGGCGCCGGGCTGGCGGATGGATCCGCCCGTGTCGGTGCCGAGGGCCAGGGGCGCCTCGTAGCCGGCCACGGCGGCCGCGGACCCGCCGCTGGAGCCGCCGGGGATGCGCTCGGTGTCCCAGGGGTTGCGCGCCGGCTTGTAGGCCGAGTGCTCGTTGGACGAGCCCATGGCGAACTCGTCGAGGTTGGTCTTGCCGAGGATCGGCAGACCCGCGGCACGCAGACGGCTGACGACGGTCGCGTCGTAGGGCGGGACCCAGCCCTCGAGGATGCGCGAACCGGCCGTGGTGGGCTGGCCGACGGTGTTGATGAGGTCCTTCACGGCCACCGGGACGCCGGCGAGGGTCGCCAGCTGCTCGCCCGCTGCGCGCCGCGCGTCGACGTCGGCCGCCGTGGCCAGCGCGCCCTCGGCGTCGACGTGCAGGAAGGCGCCGAGCCGCTCGTCGACGTCGGCGATGCGGTCGAGGTGGGCCTGGGTGACGGCCACGGACGTGAGGGTGCCGTCGACGAGGCCGTCGGCGATCTCGGCGGCCTCGAGCCGGGTGAGGTCGCTCATCACTCCTCCCCGAGGATCTGCGGGACGAGGAAGCGCTGCTCCTCGCTCGCCGGGGCACCGGCGAGGGCCTCGTCGGGCGTCAGACCGGGACGGACCTCGTCGGCACGGAACACGTTGCTGATCGGCACCGGGTGGCTCATCGGCTCGACGTCGTCGGCAGCGGCCTCCTGGACGGCGGCGACGTGGTCGAGGATCGCCGGGAGCTCGGCGCCGAGCCGGTCCAGCTCGTCCTCGCTGAGCGAGATGCGCGCGAGGCTCGCCAGGTGGGCGACGTCCTCACGCGAGATGGCCGACGACATGCGTCTCCCTTGCAGGCTCGGGTGCGGGTACCGACCCATCGTAGTGACGTGTCACCTGGCGTTCACCACGCTCCCCTAGCCTCCCGCTCGTGATCGACACCGTGGCCGCCCAGCACCTCACCGACTTCACCGTCGACGACTCCGACGACGACGACCCCGTGCTCCTGGATCCCTCCGGCGTGCCGGTGGACACCTGGCGCGAGGGCTACCCCTACGGCGAGCGGCTCGACCGCACGACGTACGACCTGGAGAAGCGGCTGCTGCAGATCGAGCTGATCAAGCTGCAGCGCTGGGTGAAGGACACCGGGCAGCGGGTCGTGATGGTGTTCGAGGGACGCGACGCGGCCGGCAAGGGCGGCACGATCAAGCGGTTCACCGAGAACCTCAACCCGCGCGGCGCCCGCGTGGTGGCCCTCGTGAAGCCGACCGAGCGCGAGCAGGGCCAGTGGTACTTCCAGCGCTACGTCCACCACCTGCCGACGACCGGCGAGCTCACGTTCTTCGACCGGTCCTGGTACAACCGCGCCGGTGTCGAGCGCGTGATGGGCTTCTGCACGCCCGACCAGTACACCGAGTTCCTCAAGCAGGCGCCGGCGTTCGAGAAGATGCTCGTCAACGACGGCATCCACGTCGTGAAGTTCTGGTTCTCGGTCTCGCGCGCGGAGCAGCTGACCCGGTTCACCATCCGCCAGATCGACCCGGTGCGGCAGTGGAAGCTCTCCCCCATGGACCTCGCCTCCCTCGACAAGTGGGACGCCTACACCGAGGCCAAGGAGGCGATGTTCCGCAGGACGGACACGAAGCACTCCCCCTGGACCGTCGTGAAGAGCAACGACAAGAAGCGTGCCCGTCTGGAGGCCATGCGCCACGTGCTGCACCGCTTCGACTACCCCGGCAAGGACCACGAGGTCGTCCGCATCCCCGACCCGCTCGTCGTGGGCGCGGCGGCCGACCTCTTCGACCCGGACGACGCCGACGTGGACTGAGTGCCGCTCGTCGGTCGCGCCCGCTGGACAGGCGCGGCCGAGCCGTGGAAGGGCGGAGGCACCCGCGGGTACCTCGTCGGCCGCCTGCCATGCTCGAGGGATGTCCCCCTTCTCCCGCCTGCTGCTGCCCCTGGTCGCCTGCGTCCTCGTGCTGACGGGGTGCTCCGCGGCCGGGAACGACGCACTCCCTGAGGCCACCGACGGGTGCCCCCAGGTGCAGGTCGTCGGGGTCCGTGGGCAGTCGCAGTCGCTCGACAAGAACCGTGGCCTGGGCACCGAGGTCGACGGCGTGGTCACCGACCTCGAGGAGCGGCTGGCAGCGAAGGGCGTGGACGACATCGACGTCGACGCGGTCCGGCACCGCAGCCGTGACGCCTCCGACGTCGACGTCTACGAGGCCGACGTCGACCAGGGCCGACGGCTGCTGGCCCGCCAGCTCACCGCGTCGGTCCGGGACTGCCCGGAGGCACGCCTGGCGGTCGTCGGCTTCAGCCAGGGCGCACAGATCGCCCAGGAGACGCTCGCCGACCGACCCGCCCTCGCCCGTCGCGTCGACGCGCTCGCGCTCATCGGCAGCCCGCGGCACGACCCCGACGCCCCGTTCATCCGCCCGGACCTCCCTGGTTCGGAGGCCACCCTCGACGGCAGCCTGGGCGCTGGTCCGGACCTCGGGGCGCTCGCCGACCGGACGGTGGATGCCTGCCTGACCCGCGACGTCGTGTGCGACGCCGACGGAGGTACTGACTACACCGTGCACAAGACCGGGTACGAGGACGCGGGGATCGCCCGAGAGATCGCGAGCGCGCTGCACCGTCTCGTCCTGCGCTGACGCGTCAGACGAAGTCGCCGTCGCCGCGCCGCGTTGGCAGGACAGCCTGAACTGAGCGCTCGAACCCGCGGCCGTCCCAGACCACGAAGTGCTCGTCGTCAAGCCGCGAGCCGATCGATTCGTCGAGGTAGAACATCGCTCGTCCGGGACCGTCGCCCGGGTGGCGGCACGTGAGCTCGGCGCTCAGCACGTCGGAGTACCACTCAGCCGGCGTGACCACGATCGTGACGGCTGGACCGTCGTTCCAACGCTCGTCGAGGACGAGCCGACCTGGCGTGGACTGGTCGACCTTCCCCTGACTCTCGAGCTCGCGAACGAGGAAGGCCCAGGTCTCCCGCTCCTCGCCCACGTTCGCGCGGGCTTCGGCCAACGATCGCCGCCCTCGGTTGGCCAGGAAGGCCCACAGCGCGAAGGACAGCAGCAGCACGCCGAGCGCGATGTCGACCACGACGTGGAGCTGCCTCCACCACGGCATGTCGAGGGCGCCGGGCACGGTGTAGTGGCCGACGCCGATCAGCCCGCTGCCGGAGTAGAGCGCCAGGCAGACGACGGCCGGCACGAGGCGACGGCGCAGGAACAAGACCAGACCGGAGGTGCCGAGGGCCGTGAAGGTGAACCAGGCCGCGGCGATGAGCGCCGCCGACGGAGTGGGAAGGGTGGCACCGGGTTCGGGCTGCGGGTAGTCGGCGTAGTTCACGACGTTGTCGAGGTAGTGCACCACCGACACCGCGAAGGCGACGGAGACCAGCGCGATCGCTGTTGCCGCCCCCCGCAGACGCGGCTCGCTCACGAGCGGGTCAGGCAGTCGGGCGCGTGCACCCGGATGGTCGAGGGCGGGTGCGCCGCGAGCCTGGAGGGCGACGGGACCGGCCGGCGGACGAGCTCGCCGCCGCAGTTCGGGCACGTGAGGTCGAGCCGGCCCTCGGCGCAGTCGCGGCACCACGTGCACTCGTAGGTGCAGATGAAGACGCCGCGGCTCGTGGGCGCGAGGTCGACGTCGCAGCACTCACAGCTCGGACGAAGCTCCAGCACGGTCAGGCCTCACCCTCGGTGTCCGGCGCGTCGGCCCCGTCCTCGTCGTTGGCACCGTCGTCCGCGTCGGCGTCGTCCTCGGCCGCAGGAGGCCCGTCGGCGAGCAGCTTCTTGAAGCCGTCCTCGTCGAGGATCGGGACGCCCAGCTGCTCGGCCTTCTCGGCCTTGGTGCCGGGGCTGTCGCCGACGACGACGTAGTCGGTCTTCTTGCTCACCGAACCCGACGCCTTGCCGCCGTGGGCGATGATCGCCTCCTTGACGGAGTCACGGGTGAAGTCCTGCAGCGACCCGGTGACGACGACCGTGAGTCCCTCGAGGGTGCGCACGATGCTGTCGTCGCGCTCGTCGGCCATGCGTACCCCCGCCGCAGCCCAGGCATCGACGATGCCGCAGTGCCAGTCGACGGTGAACCAGTCCACGACGGCGTCGGCGATCGTGGGACCGACGCCCTCGGCCGCGGCGAGCTCCTCGGCGCTGGCGGCGCGGATGGCCTCCATGGTGACGAACTCGGTGGCGAGGGCCCGCGCCGCGGTGGGGCCGACGTGACGGATGGACAGGGCCACGAGCACCCGCCACAGCGGCTGGGTCTTGGCCTTCTGCAGGCCGTCGAGGAACTTGCGACCGTTGGTGGAGAGCACCGTGTCGTCCGGACCCAGCACCGGGGCGTCCGGCGCGCCGGCGGCCACCGCCTCCTTCTCCGCCCTCTTCGCCGCTCGGCGGTACAGCGGCACGGTGAGCAGCTGCTGCTCCGTCAGGGCGAAGAGCCCGCCCTCGTCGACGAGCACCCCGGACTCGAGCAGCGCCACGGCGCCCTCCCAGCCGAAGACCTCGATGTCGAAGGCACCTCGGCCGCCGACGTGGGTCAGCCGCTCGCGCAGCTGCGACGGGCAGGACCGCGTGTTGGGGCAGCGGATGTCGGCGTCGCCCTCCTTGGCGGGGGCGAGCGGAGTTCCGCACGACGGGCACTCGGTGGGCATGACGAACTCGCGCTCGGTGCCGTCGCGCAGCGCGACGACGGGCCCGACGATCTCGGGGATCACGTCACCGGCCTTGCGCAGCACCACCATGTCGCCGATGAGCACGCCCTTGCGCTTGACCTCGTGCTGGTTGTGCAGGGTGGCCATCTCGACCGTGGACCCGGCCACCTTGGCCGGCTCCATGAGCCCGAAGGGCGTGACGCGTCCCGTGCGGCCCACGTTCACGAGGATGTCCTTGAGCCGGGTGTTGACCTCCTCCGGCGGGTACTTGAACGCGATCGCCCATCGCGGCGCGCGGGAGGTGGAGCCCAGGCGTCCCTGAAGCGCCACCTGGTCGACCTTGACCACCACCCCGTCGATGTCGTGCTCGACGTCGTGGCGGTGCTCGCCGTAGTGCTCGATGAACTCCTGGACCGCGTCGAGGCCGGTGACGACCCTGGCCCTGTCCGACGTCGGGAGTCCCCACGCCTTCAGCGCGTCGTAGGCCTCGGACTGCCGCTCGGGCCGGAAGCCCTCGCGGTAGCCCAGGCCGTGGCAGACCATGGACAGCGGCCGCGAGGCCGTGACCGAGGAGTCCTTCATGCGCAGGGTGCCGGCCGCGGCGTTGCGCGGGTTGGCGAACGGGTTGTTGCCGGCCTCGGCCCAGGCGGCGTTGAAGTCGTCGAAGGCCTGCGTGGGGAAGTAGACCTCGCCCCGGACCTCGACGTAGGCGGGCACCGGGAACTCGTCCGTCGCGGAGAGACGGTGCGGGATCGCCTTGATCGTGCGGACGTTCTCGGTGACGTCCTCCCCCACCCGACCGTCGCCGCGGGTGACACCGCGGGTGAGGACACCGTCCTCGTAGGTCAGGCTGATGGCGAGACCGTCGACCTTGAGCTCGCACAGGAACTCGGCCTCGCCCGCGCCGTCGCGCTCGAGTCGCCCGTACCAGGCCTCGAGCTCCTCGCGGCTGAACGCGTTGTCGAGGCTGAGCATCCGCTCGCGGTGCTCGTAGGCCTCGAACGACGAGGAGACCATGCCGCCCACCTGCTGGGTGGGCGAGTCGGGCGTGCGGAGCTCGGGCAGCTGCTCCTCCAGCGTCTCGAGCTCGCGCACGAGGGCGTCGTACTCGCCGTCGGAGATGGTCGGCGCGTCGTCGCGGTGGTAGCGCTGGCGGTGCTCGTCGACCTGCTCGGCCAGCTCCTTGTGCCGCTGCCGCAGGTCGTCGTCGCTCATGCGTCAGACGATATCGGCGCCCGCCGACACGTGCGCCGCGAGTCGCGGGATGCATCGGTGTCGACGACCTGGCACGGTGGACGCATGAGCACTCGACGTCTCGTCCCGATCGTCCTCGGCGCTCTCCTCGTGGTGGCCGGGCTCGTGGGGTTCTTCGCCCTCGACGGGCTCACGGCCGACGTGGTGTGCGGCGTGGCCGTGGTCGTCGGCATCGCGGTCGTGCGGCTCGGCAGTCGCCCGGCCCGCGACGAGATCGTGTGAGGGCCATGGTGCTGCGTCGCTGCGGCTGAACCTTCGCTGGTGCGCTTCCGCGCTTCCCCGGCTGGGTCTTCGCTCGCTGCTGCGTCGCTCCGACTGGGCCTCGAGCTGCGGCTGCGTCGCTGCGGCTGCGAGTCGGCTCGGTCTCCGAAAGGGCCTCGACCGGCGGACGGGTCCGGGGTCGGTCGGGTTCTCGGAGTGTGGCTCGAGGGACGCACGATTCTGCGTTCGCGCGTGAGGGCTCGAAGGATGCTGCGTTAGCTACGGGTTCCCGTCGTGAACGCAGCATCGTTCGGGTTGTTGTGCGCGAAGGCAGAATCCTGCGTCCAGCGGGGCTTCGGTACGCGGCGGCTGGGCAGGGATTCTCCCTTTGCGCGGACCGTTGCACGAGACGGGAGAATCCCTGCCCTTCTGAGGCCGTCTTCGTCGCCACGACTCTTCCTTCGTGAGGCACGGTCCACGCGGAGGAAGCATCGTGCGTGGATCACGCGCAGAGGGAGAGTCGTGGCTGCGCCCCGCAGGTCCGCCCGGGTCGAGACCCACCGGTGCGGTCGAGGTCCTCTCGGAGACCGAGCCGACTCGCAGCCACAGCGACGCAGCAGCAAGCGAAAGCCCAGCCGGAGCCGCGCAGCCACAGGGACGTACCCACCCAAGCCACGCAGCAGCGGGTCGCACACGACCGCAGGTGGCGCTCCCACGCGATGCACACAGGGGTGGCCGCAGCGCCCTCGACGGTGGTCAGCCCGCGAGGGCGGCGAGCTCGGCCAGCACCTGGCGGGCGTGGGCCGGGGTGGCCCCGGCCAGGCCGCAGGACGGCGTCACGACCACCCGGTCGTGCCAGGCGTCCTCGGCGAAGCCCAGACGGTCGAACCACGCCTCCAGCGTGCGACGGGACGCGGCCGGGTCGAGCGCGGCGTCGGTCGACGGGAGGATCCCGGGCCACAGGTCCGTCCCCGCCTCGAACGCCTCGGCCCATGCGTCGCCTCCAGAGGGGGTGTCGAGCGACAGGTCGAAGGAGATCGCGTCGAAGCCCGCGCCGCGGAGCAGCGTGACGGGCAGGTCCGGAGCGCACGAGTGCACGACGGGGCTCGCTCCCGCCGCCCGCACCGCGTCGACGACGACGCGCAGCAGGGCGTCGGCCTCCGGCGGGTGCACGGTGCGGTAGCGCCCGAAGCCCGAGGAGGTGGGGACCTGTGCGGACAGCACGGCAGGGAGCATCGGCTCGTCGACCTGCAGCACCAGCTCGGCGCCGGGGAACCGGCGGCGCAGCGACGCGACGTGGTCGGTGAGGCCCGACGCGAGCGCGTGGGCGAGGTCGCGCCGTGCTCCGTGGTCCGAGAGCACCTTCTCCCCCCGCTGCAGCTCCACGGTCGCAGCGAGCGTCCACGGCCCGGCGACCTGCTGCTTGACGGCACCCTGTCGGTCCTGCGCCAGCTCCTCCACGACGTCGAGGTCCTGGGCGAGCAGCGACCTGGCGCGACGGTGGTCCACGCCCGACGCGTCGAGCAGCCGCCACCCACCGGGCTGCAGGTCCGCCCCCAGCCCCTCCAGGAACGCGAGCGAGCGGCCGATCATCTGCGCGCCGACGCCTCGCGCCGGCAGCTCGGGGACGAAGGCCAGGTCGTCGAGCGTGCCGAGCACGGCCTTGACCGACTCGGCGTAGCCCTCCCCCGGCATCGAGCCGACGCCCGTGGCCCTCACCGCACGGGCCCGGAGGAGATGCTGCTGCGACTCGTCGCGGTGATCGTGGCCGACCCGACCACGCGGGTCCCGACGTAGACCACGGCGGCCTGACCGGGGGCGATGCCCTCGGCGGGGTCGACGAGGTCGACGTGGACCCGGCCGTCGTCGAGCACCTCCACGACCGCCCGGTGCTCGGCACCGTGGGCGCGCAGCTGCACCGTGCACTCCAGCGGTCCGTCGGGCGCGGCTCCGCACCACAGCGGTCGGTCCGCCTCGAGGGTGTCGACGAGCAGGTGCTCGCGCGGACCGACGGTGACCGTGCCGGAGACGGGCTCGATGTCGAGCACGAAGCGCGGCTTGCCGTCGTCGGCCGGGACGCCGAGACGCAGGCCGCGCCGCTGTCCGATCGTGTAGGCGTAGGCACCGTCGTGCTCGCGCAGCACCGCACCTGCCTCGTCGACGACCACGCCCGGTCGCGGTCCCAGCTTCTCGGCCAGCCAACCGGCGTTGTCACCGTCCGCGACGAAGCAGATGTCGTGGCTGTCGGGCTTGGTGGCGACCTGCAGGCCGCGACGTGCCGCCTCGTCGCGGACGTCGGTCTTGACCGAGCCGCCGAGGGGGAAGTGCGAGTGACGCAGCTGGTCCTGCGTGAGCACGCCCAGCACGTAGCTCTGGTCCTTGCCGGCGTCCTCCGAGCGGTGCATCTCGACCGTGCCGTCGGTCGCGGTGCTCAGCTGCGCGTAGTGCCCCGTCACGACGCCGTCGAAGCCGAGCGCGAGGGCGCGGTCGAGCACGGCCGCGAACTTGATCTTCTCGTTGCAGCGCAGGCACGGGTTGGGGGTCCGACCCGCGGCGTACTCGGAGACGAAGTCGTCGACCACCTCGACGGCGAACTCGGCGCTCATGTCCCACACGTAGAACGGGATGCCCAGCGCGTCGGCGGCACGTCGGGCGTCGCCGGCGTCCTCGATGGAGCAGCACCCACGGGCACCGGACCGGTACGACCGGGGGTTGCGGCTCAGGGCCAGGTGCACCCCGGTCACGTCGTGGCCGGCGTCGACGGCACGCGCGGCCGCCACGGCCGAGTCGACACCCCCGGACATGGCCGCGACGAGGCGGGCCATCAGCGGGCCTCCGTCGTCGGTCCGGACATCAACGGCTCCGCACGAGGGAGGCGCGGACGGCACGCTCGTGCACCTGGGGCAGCACCGCGAGCAGCCGGTCGACGTCGGCCTCGGTGCTGGTGTGGCCGAGGCTCAGCCGCAGCGAACCGCGAGCCGCGGCGTCGTCGTAGCCCATCGCGAGCAGCACGTGGCTGGGCTGGGGAACCCCGGCCTGGCAGGCGGACCCGGTGGACACCTCCACCCCCTGCGCGTCGAGCAGCATGAGCATCGCGTCGCCCTCGCACCCCGGGAACGTCACGTGCGCGATGTTGGGCAGACGGTGGTCTGGCCCGGGCTCCGGGTCCCCGTTGACGATCGCGTCGGGAACGATTCGCCCGATGCCGTCGACGAGCCGCCGCCTCAGTCCCTCGATGCGTGCCGAGACCTCCGCCTGGCGCTGCACCGTCAGCTCCAGCGCCCGGGCGAAGGAGGCGATGAGCGCCACGCCGACGGTGCCCGAGCGGAGGTCACGTTCCTGGCCGCCGCCGTGGACCAGCGGCACCGGCGTCACCTCGCGTCGCACGACCAGGGCCCCGACGCCGACCGGACCCCCGAGCTTGTGGGCCGTGACGGTCATGGCGTCCAGGTGCGAGCCGGCGAAGTCGAGCGGGAGGTAGCCCGCTGCCTGGACGGCGTCGCTGTGGACCGGGATGCCGTGCTCGCGAGCCAGGGCCACGACGTCGGCCACGGGCTGGATCGTGCCCATCTCGTTGTTGGCCCACATGGTCGTCACGACGGCCACCGACGCCGGGTCGGACTCGATCTGACCGCGCAGGGCGTCGACGACGACCCGGCCCTGGCGGTCCACGGGGGTCGTGTCGATGCGGGCGCCCTCGTGCGCCGCCAACCAGGTCACGGGGTCGAGCAGGGCGTGGTGCTCGATGGAGCTGAACAGGACGCGGTCCCGCGCCGAGGACTCGTCGTGCCGCGCCCAGTACAGACCCTTGATCGCGAGGTTGTTGGCCTCCGTCCCACCGGACGTGAACACCACCTCGCTGGGCCGTGCGCCGAGACACTCGGCGATCACCTCGCGCGACTCCTCGACCACGCGCCGGGCCGCCCGACCCGACGTGTGCAGGCTCGACGCGTTGCCCGTGCGGGCGAGCTGGTCGGCGAGCACCGCGGCGGCCTCGGGATGCATCGGCGTCGTGGCCGCGTGGTCGAGGTACACGGCGTCGAGGCTCGAGGAGGGATCGGACGAGGTCATGGCTCTCCCAGCGTAGTCACTGGCCCCGAGGCCGGCAGGTACGCTCCCGTCGGGGGTGGTCCATGAGCACCGTGCAGACGTCGGCGCCACGTGGGTGGCTGGTGGTGGCCACCGTGCTGGGGGCGGCTCACGCCGGGATCAGCCTGCTCTGGCTGCTCGGCTCGACCTGGCTGCTCGACACGGTCGGCGAGCCGTTCGTGTCGTGGGGCACCGACCGGGGCGCCGGCGTGCTCGCGGCGCTGGCTGCGGTCGTGGTCGCCAAGCTCGTCGTCGTGGCGCTGGTCGCCGTCGCGGTGCTGCACGGCCGGTTCCGCCGCCCGGCCGCCCTCGCCACCGGGGCGCTGCTGGTCTACGGGGCACTCATGACCGTCGGCAACGCGGCCGTGGCCCTCGACCTGATCAGCCCCTCCGACAGCGCCGACCTCAGGGCGATCCGCTGGCACGCTGCGCTCTGGGACCCGTGGTTCGCCCTCTGGGGCGCAGCCGGACTTCTCGCGCTCCGGGCGACACGTCGCTCCCGCACCACGACCTGACGCCCGAACCGAGGGTCCGGCCCCGGCTCACCCGACGACGTCGACCAGGGCGTCGGCGGTCTCGGCGAGCTGGTGGTCGGTCACCGCCACCCCGAAGGTGAAGCGCAGCGCCGTCTGCGCCACCTCGCGCTCCAGACCCATGGCCGTCAGCACGTGGCTGGGCTCGTCGCTGCCCGCGTGGCAGGCCGAGCCGCTGGAGCACACGATGCCGCGCCGCTCGAGGTCCAGCAGGACCGACTCCCCCGACCGGCCGGGCAGCACGAAGGACGCGTGGCCGGGCAGCCGCGACGTGGGGTGGCCGGTGAGACGCGCACCGGGGACGCCGGCCAGCACGGCCGCGACGAAGCGGTCACGGCGCGCCGCGACCTCCTCGGCCGTCGACGGGCCGCCACGAGCCAGGCGCAGGGCAGCAGCCAGACCCACCGCGCCGGGCACGTCCTCGGTACCTGACCGTCGCCCGTCCTGCTGACCTCCGCCGTGCACGAGCGGCTCGAACCGCGTGCCCCGCCGGACCCACAGCACGCCCGCGCCCTTCGGACCGCCCAGCTTGTGGGCCGACAGGCTGAGCGCCTGCACGTTCAGCCGAGTGACGTCGACGTCGAGCCAGGCAGCCGACTGCACGGCGTCGGTGTGGAACGGGACACCACGCTCTGCGGCGACGGCGGCCAGGTCCGCGACCGGCTGGACCGTGCCGACCTCGTTGTTCGCGTGCTGCACGCTGACCAGGGTCGTGTCGTCGCGCAGGGCGGCCGCAAGCACGCCGGGGTCGACCGCGCCGTGCTCGTCGACGTCGAGGAGCGTGACGTCGTACCCGATGCGTCCTAGCCAGAGCGCCGACTCCAGCACGGCCGGGTGCTCGACCGCGCTGACCACGACGTGCCTCCCCCGCGGCTGCGCCAGGCAGATCCCCTTCACGGCGGTGTTCGCGGACTCGGTCCCACCCGACGTGAACGTGACCTCGCCCGGCCGCGCCCCCAGCGACACGGCGACGTCGGCGCGAGCCTGCTCGAGCCCGGCACGAGCCGCCTCCCCGAGCTCGTGGTGGCTCGACGGGTTGCCGAACGCAGGCCCGAGGTACGGGCCCATCGCGGCGAGGACGTCGCGGCGCAACGGTGTCGTGGCCGCCTCGTCGAGATAGATCATGGTGCTGTTCCAGCCGCCCACGGCCCGGCACCCCCGCCGGGCGCGACGTCGAGGTCCAGCCCCAGGTCGAGCGCGCGGACGGAGTGCGTCAGCGCCCCGACGCTGATCACGTCGACCCCCGTCCGTGCGACCTCGCCGATCGTCTCGAGCGTGATGCCACCGCTGGCCTCCACGATCGCGCGGCCGGCGACGAGAGCGACTCCCTCGCGCAGCTCGTCGAGGGTGAAGTTGTCGAGCATGATCGTGTCGACCCCACCCGCCAGGACGGCCTCCACCTGGTCGAGCCGGTCCACCTCGACCTCCACGTGCATGGTGTGCGGGAGGGTCGCGCGCGCCGCCCGGACGGCCGCCGTGACGTCCGGGACGAGCGCGAGGTGGTTGTCCTTGGCCATCACCGCGTCCGAGAGCGAGAAGCGGTGGTTGTGGCCGCCCCCGCAGCGCACCGCGTGCCGCTCCAGCGCGCGCAGGCCAGGCGTGGTCTTGCGCGTGTCGACGACGCGCACGTCGGTGCCGGAGACAGCCTCGACGTAGAGCGAGGTGAGCGTGGCGATCCCGCTCATCCGCTGCACCAGGTTGAGCGCGACCCGCTCCCCCTGCAGGACCGCCCGCGCCGGGCCCTGCACGCGCGCCAGCACGTCGCCGGCGGCGAACCGTTCACCGTCGGCCACCAGCAGCTCGACGACGACCCGGGGGTCCACGGTCGTGAACGTCTGCCGGAGCACGTCGGTACCGGCCAGGACGCCCGGCTCCCGCGCCACGACGGACCCACGCGCCACGGCCTCGGCCGGGACGAAGACCTGGGACGTGACGTCGCCGAAGGGCGCGTCCTCCGCGAGCGCCATGTCGACGACGCGCTGCACCTGCTCCCGGCTCAGCACGGCACCGACTCCCGCGCCCCGGCGATCAGCAGGCGCGCCGCCGGGAGGACGACGGCACTGTGCCGGGCCTGCGTCGGGTCGGTGCCGGGGGCGTCGGTGCGGTGGTGGCCGCCCCGCGACTCGCGTCGTGCCAGCGCCGACGCCACGACGGCCGCGCCCACGACGTGCAGGTTCGCGTCCTCGACCGCCTTCACGTCGGCACCCGGTGGGACGGCGCCGGCGCCGATCAGCGCCGAGGCCCGCTCGAGGCCCGCCGCGTCCCGGCTGAGGCCGGCGGTCTCCCACAGCAGCTGCTGCAGGTCGGCGCGCTCGAGCGGCTCGGTCGTGGCCGCCGACGGCACCTCGACCGGTGCAGCCCACTCGGCGTCGAACGTCTCCTGGGGCGCCGCGCCGAGGACGGCCTCGACCACACGCCGACCGAAGACCGCACCCTCGAGCAGGGAGTTCGAGGCGAGCCGGTTCGCACCGTGCACACCGGTGCAGGCCACCTCGCCGACGGCGTACAGACCCGGCAGCGACGTACGCCCCCACAGGTCGGTCCGGACCCCACCCATGAAGTAGTGCGCCGCGGGCGACACGGGGACGGGCTCGGCCCCCCAGTCCAGCCCGTGGGACCGGACCATGGCGTCGATGGTCGGGAACCTGCGGGCCAGGAAGGCGGTCCCGAGCGCCGTCGCGTCGAGCAGGACGGGCAGGCCACCCTGGCGCGCCATGTGCGCGGCGATCCCTCGAGCCACCACGTCGCGCGGGGCGAGCTCGGCGTCGGGATGCACGTCGGTCATGAACCGGTGGCCGTCCACGGAGCGCAGCACCGCGCCCTCGCCCCGCACCGCCTCGGACACGAGCGGGCTGCCCGGCACGGCGAGCGCCGTGGGGTGGAACTGGTAGAACTCCAGGTCCGACGCGACCGCGCCGGCCCGCAGCGCCATCGCCAGACCGTCACCCGTCGCGACCGCCGGGTTGGTGGTGAAGGGGTAGAGCTGCCCCGCGCCCCCCGTGGCGAGCACCACGGCGTCGGCGGGCAGGACCGTGCCGTCGAGGAGACGCAGACCGCAGACCCGTCCCTGCGTCAGCTGCAGGTCGACGGCCAACGTGTGCTCGCGCACCTCGATGCCGGCGGCGCGGACCCGCGCCACGAGCGCCTCGGAGATGGCCGCGCCGGTGGCGTCGCCCCCTGCGTGGAGGATGCGCGCGTGCGAGTGCGCAGCCTCCAGGCCGCGCGCGAGGTCGCCCGCGTCGACGTCGAACAGCACGCCCCGGCGCATCAGACCCGCGACGGCCTCGGGACCGTCGGCGCACAGCACCTGCACGGCGTCGTCGTCGGAGAGTCCCGCACCTGCCGCGAGGGTGTCGGCCACGTGCGAGGCGACCGAGTCGCCCGCGTCGGTCACGACCGCAACGCCGCCCTGGGCCCACGCCGTGTTGCTGGTCCCGAGGGCGGCCTTGGTGACGAGGGTGACCTCGACCCCGTCGCGGGCGTCGGCCTCCAGCGCAGCGGTCAGCCCCGCCACGCCACTGCCGACCACGACCACGCGGGTCATGTCAGGCGTCCTTCGGGAGTGCGGCGAGCATGCGCTCGAGGGCGACCTTGGCGTGCGTCGCGACCTCGTCGTCGACGACGATCTCGTTGCGCACCTCGCCCTCGAGCAGGCCGTCGAGGACCCACGCCAGGTAGCCGGGGTGGATCCGGTACATCGTCGAGCAGGGGCAGACCACGGGGTCGAGGCAGAAGATCGTGCGGTCGGGGTGCTCGGCGGCGAGCCGGTTGACCAGGTTGACCTCGGTGCCGATCGCGATCACGTCGCCCGGCTCGCTCGCGGCGACGAACTTCCGGATGAAGTCGGTGGAGCCGGCCGCGTCGGCGGCGTCGACGACGGGCATCGGGCACTCGGGGTGCACCACGACCTTGACCCCGGGGTGCTCCGCGCGCGCCTTCTCGATCTGCGCGACGGTGAACCGCTTGTGCACGGAGCAGAATCCGTGCCAGAGCAGCACCTTCGCGTCCTGGAGCACCTCGGCGGTGTTGCCGCCGAGCGCCTTGCGCGGGTTCCACATCGGCATCTGCTCGAGCGGGACGCCCATCGCCTTGGCGGTGTTGCGGCCGAGGTGCTGGTCGGGGAAGAACAGCACCCGGTGCGCCCGCTCGAACGCCCACTCCAGCACGGTCGACGCGTTGGACGACGTGCACACGATGCCGCCGTGGCCTCCGCAGAACGCCTTGAGGGCGGCGGAGGAGTTCATGTAGGTGACGGGGAGGACGGGCAGCTTGCCGTCGGCGTCGGGGCCCATGCCCGTGACCGGGTCGGCGTAGAGGGCCTCGAGCTCCTCCCACGCCCCTTCGACGGAGTCCTCGTCGGCCATGTCGGCCATGGAGCAGCCGGCGGCGAGGTTGGGCAGGATCACGCGCTGGCCGGGACCAGCCAGGATGTCGGCGGTCTCGGCCATGAAGTGCACGCCGCAGAACACGATCGTCTCCGCGTCCGGACGGGTGAGGGCGGCGTTGGCCAGCTGGAAGGAGTCACCGACGAAGTCGGCGTGCTGCACCACCTCGTCGCGCTGGTAGAAGTGCCCCAGGACGACCAGCCGGTCCCCCAGCGCCTCCTTGGCGGCGCGGATGCGCTCGTGCAGCTCCGGCTCGGCCATCCGCTGGTAGGCCGCGGGCAGCTGACCCGGACGTACGACCGGCTCGGGGATCGTGTCGCCCTCGGAGGCCCCGGGGCCGTAGCCCGGGACGAGGTCGAAGACCCAGGGGCCCTCGGCCAGCTCGGTGTCGCACGAGTCGGCCGGGCGGGCCGAGATCGCGTCGTGGACGGAACCACCGGGAGCGGGGACGAATGAGGTGGTCATCGGTTCTCCTCGAGGTGTCCGGCGCGTCGGTAGAGCGCCGGAGGTCGGTGGCTCGTACCCGTCAGGTGCGAGCCGGTGGGGACGACGGTGCCGCTCGCCAGGACCTGGCGGCGAAAGTTGGCGGGGTCGAGCGGCCGGCCGAGCACGGCCTCGTGCACGGCACGGAGGTCCGCCAGCGTGAACTCGGGCGTGAGGAACGCGAAGGCGATCGGCGAGTAGGTGATCTTGGCCCGCAGCCGGTCGAGCGCGTAGCCGAGGATCGCGTCGTGGTCGAAGGCAAGTCCCTCGACCTCGTCGGCCACGACCCACTCGACGTTCTCGCCGTCGGTGGCGCGCGCGTCCTCGTCGGGGCGCACGAGCGCCCAGTAGACGATCGAGACGACCCGGTCGGCCGGGGACCGGTCGACCGCGCCGAAGGAGTACAGCTGCTCGAGGTACCCGGGCGTGAGTCCGGTGGTCCGCTCCAGGGTGTGCCGCGCCGACGCGGCGAGGTCCTCGTCGGGCTCGAGCGGGCCGCCCGGGAGCGCCCACAGGCCTTCGTACGGCTCGCGGATCCGCCGCACCAGCGGCAGCCAGAGCGTGGTGCTGCCGGTGGTCGGGTGCGGACGCAGCGCGAAGATCACCGTCGAGACGGCCAGGCTCACCTGGTCGCTCGCGAGCAGGTCCGGTGTCGTCGTCATGGTCCGCCTCCCTTCAGGTACTTCTGACCCTAAGCCCCTCTTATGGTCAGGTCAACCCGAAGTCGGTGTGGTGTGCGTCCCTGGGGTGGGGACAGGATGAGTGCATGGAGATCAGCCGCCTGACCGACGACGACACCGCAGCCATGCGTCCCTTGTTCGTGGAGGCGTTCGGGGCGTTCGACCCCCCGGAGCCGCCGGTCGCGATCCACGCCCCGGGCAAGACCTGGTGGGGTGCGTTCGTCGCTGGACGCCTCGTGGCCACCGCGCTCGACCGTGCCTACGACTCGTGGTTCGGGGGCACGCTGGTGCCGACGGCCGGCATCGGCGGGGTGACGATCACGGCCGAGCACCGCGGCAGCGGCATCCTCACGCCGCTGCTGACGACGCTGCTCGACGCCGCGCGGGAACGTGGCGCCCTGGTCTCCACCCTCTACGCCACCTCCCCCGGCATCTACCGGCGCCTCGGGTACGAGAACGTCACCACCCTCGACGACGTCCGCGTGCCCACCGGGGCGCTCGCTGCCGGCGGCACCACGTCGGTGCGCCGTGCCGACGAGTCCGACGCCGAGGCCATCCGTGCCGTGCACGACCGGGTCGTCTCTCGCGGCAACGGCCCGCTCCAGCGTCGTGGACCCTTGTTCGCCGAGGCCCCCACGCTCCGGGTCAGCGGCGTGACCGTGGCCGAGCGCGACGGCGTGGTCGTCGGCTACACGTCGTGGGACCGCGGTCGTGGGTACGCCGCCGACGGCGAGCTGCGGGTGTGGGACCTCGTGGCCGACGACGAGGACGCCCTGCGCTCGCTCATGACGCTGCTCTCGACGTTCGGGTCGGTCACGCCGAACGTGCTGCTCCGCTCCAGTGGCATCCCGGCGTGGCAGCACCTGATGCGGGTCGCGCACCCCACCCCCGTCACGTCGACGCCCTACGCCCTCGCCGTGCTCGATCCGGCGGCCCTCGCGCTCCCTCGCGTGCATCCCGGCATCGGCGCGCGCCTGCCGTTCGTGGTCGAGGGCCGACCGCACACCCTCGTCCTGGCCGACGGTTCGGGTCGGCTCGAGGACGGCGACGGGAGCGGCCGCTCGTTCACCCGCGGTGGGCTGGCCCTGACCTTCGCGGGGGCGCAGACGTCGGCGGCGTTGCGCGCCCTGGGCCACGTGGGCGGTGACGACGCCGACGACGTCACGTGGGACCTGCTGTTCTCACGCGGGCCGGTGACGGTGCACGACTACTTCTGAGCACCCGGCCGTCGGGCTCGTCGAGGCGCCCTGCGCAGGGAGTCCCTCAGTCAGCAGACCCCGTCGTACCGCTTCGGCACGTCGAGGCCGAAGTACGGCCGCAGGCGCAGGCCCACCCAGGTGCCGGCGAGCGCGACGAGGCCCCAGATCCAGCCCGACAGGCTGCCGGTGGAGATGCCACCGAGGTAGGCGCCGATGTTGCAGCCCGACGCGAGCCGCGCACCGATCCCCAGCAGGACGCCACCGATCAGCGAGGCCAGGACCTGCCTCGTCGCGAACCGGTGCCGCAGGGAGTAGGTACCGGCCAGCGTCGCGGCGAGGGCGGCCCCGACCACGATGCCGATGTTGGTGAGCGAGTTCTTGTCCGCGAGCACCGACCCCGAGAGCTGGGCGGCCTGGTCGGGCTGCTGCCAGAAGGTCCAGGTCTCGGGGTGGGCCCCGACCAGCTGGAGGAGCTTGGCGCCCCACAGCGCGAACGCGCTGGTGATGCCCCAGATGCCGCCGGAGACCCACAGCACGCCGGCCGCGAGGACGGCCAGCACCACCGCGCCGACGTACGGCGACCAGGAGCCGCGCACCACGCGTGCCGCACCCTGGGCCGTCGGAGGCGGCGAGGTGGGCGGCGGGTTGCGACGGGCCTGCACGACCCGGGTCCCCCACACCACGAGCGCGAGCGCTCCGATCGTGAGCACCCACGCGCCCAGGTAGCCGACGTGGTCCTGCAGGACGATGGGGTCCCACGCCGGCAGGTCGTCGACGAGGTCGTACTGCCACGTGTAGAGCACCGACCCGACGACGAACCCGAAGAGGGTCACGAGGATGCTGCTCTGGCCCGACCCGACGGCGAACAGCGTGCCCGACGCGCACGCGCCGCCCAGCTGCATCCCGATGCCGAACAGGAACGAGCCGAGCACGAGCCCCACGCCGATCGGGCCCTCGACGCCCGCCGGGGTGGTGCCGAACAGCCCGGACCCTGACGCGAGCAGCAGAAGCCCCAGTGTGGCCGCCGTGCCGAGGAGCAGCGAGTGCGCGCGGACGCCCGCCCCGTTGCCGACGGCGACCAGCTGGCGCCAGCCCGACGTGAAGCCGAAGCGCGCGTGGAACAGCGCCGCTCCGAGCCCGAGACCCAGCGCGAGCAGCACGGCCTTCTGCGTGCCGTGCTGGGTCTGGACGACCGCGAGCAGCACGACGGCGAGCACCCCGGCGGCCACCGCCGGTCCGCGCTGCAGTGGAGGTGCCGGCGGCGCGGGTGGGGTGGGGACCCGGGTACGGGCGGGGCTGAGGAGGGTGGCCATGTCCTCGACGCTACGTCCGGCGGAGTCGACCGCCGGTCGGTTCTCGCTCCCTGAGATCGCTCGGCAGGGCCGACGTGACGTCGATCACCGGAAGTCGCGGGACCGGTGAGGACCGATGGTCGAGGCCGCCTCGGGGTACAGCACCTCCACCCGCTCGATCCGCTCGGCCCGCAGGTTGGTGGCACCCTCCACGTTCTCGACCACACCGCGCACGACCACGCCCGCCGCGTTCTGCAGGACCCGCCGGTGCCGCTTCCAGACGTCGGCGAAGACCACCACGTTGAGCATGCCCGTCTCGTCCTCCAGGTTCAGGAACGTGACGCCCGAGGCGGTGTAGGGGCGCTGCTTGTGGGTGATCAGCCCCGCCACCCGGACCCGACGCCCGGTGCCCAGGTCGGGGCAGTCCTGCACCGCCAGCACCTCCTCGGCGCGCAGCAGCGGTCGCAGGTGCACGAACGGATGCTCCGTGGGCGAGATGCGGGTGGCCCACAGGTCGGCGGTGGTCAGCTCGACGTCGCTCATGCCGGGCAGCATCGGAGGTGGCGCCTGCACCGCCGTGCCCGCCAGCAGGTCGGGGGCGTCGGTGTAGCCCGCGTTCCAGAGCGCCTGACGGCGGCTGATCCCGAACACGTCGAACGCCCCGGCCGTGGCGAGGGCCTCCATCTGCGGGACCGACAGCCCGGTACGTCGCACGACGTCGGCCATGTCGACGAACGGACCGTCGGCTCGCGCCGCCACCACCCGCTCGGCGTCGGCCTCACCGATGCCCTGGACCTCGGTGAGGCCGAGGCGCACGGCGTGGTGGCCGTCGCGGCGGTGCCCGGCCAGCCGCGCCTGCAGCTCCGTCCGGCCCTCAGTGTCGTCGAAGTCGCCTGCCGGCGGCTGCACCCGATGCGTGCACCCGTCGAGGCCGGTGCTGGTCCGCCGCCCACGGCCCGGCGCGTCGTCGATGACCTCCAGGTCGGCATGGACCTGTGAGCGGGCGATGCAGGGCCGCCGCGCCTCGACGCCGTGGCGCCGCGCGTCGGCGGTGAGGGACTGCGGGGAGTAGAAGCCCATCGGCTGGGAGCGCAGCAGCGCCGCGAGGAACGCCGCCGGCGCGTGCAGCTTGAGCCAGCTGCTGGCGTACACGAGCAGCCCGAAGCTCAACGCGTGGCTCTCGGCGAAGCCGAAGTTCGCGAACGCCTGGATGCGGGCGTAGATGCCGTCGGCCACCTCCCCCGTGATGCCGTGGCGCTCCATGCCGGCGTAGAGCTTCTCCCGCAGCCGCTCGATGCGCTCGGTGCCGCGCTTGGACCCCATGGCCCGACGCAGCAGGTCGGCGTCGTCGCCCGTGCAGTCACCCACCGCCATGGCGATCTGCATGAGCTGCTCCTGGAACAGCGGCACCCCGAGGGTGCGCGCCAGCACCGGCTCCAGCAACGGGTGGATGAACTCGACCGGCTCCTTGCCCGTGCGGCGACGGATGTACGGGTGCACGGCGCCGCCCTGGATCGGACCGGGCCGGATGAGCGCGATCTCGATGACGAGGTCGTAGTACGAACGAGGACGCAGACGGGGCAGCGTGCCGATCTGGGCACGGCTCTCGACCTGGAAGACCCCGACGGAGTCGGCCAGGCAGAGCATGTCGAAGACCGCCGGCTCCTCCTTGGGGATCGACGCGAGGTCCCACTGCTCCCCCGTGTGCTCGGCGAGCAGGTCGAACGTGCGCTGGATCGCGCCGAGCATCCCGAGGCCCAGCAGGTCGAACTTGACCAGACCCATCCACGCGCAGTCGTCCTTGTCCCACTGCACGACGGTGCGCTTGTCCATCCGCGCCCGCTCGATCGGCACGACCTCGCCCACCGGGCGCTCGGTGAGCACCATCCCGCCGGAGTGGATGCCCAGGTGCCGCGGGGTCTTCAGCAGCTGCTCGGCGAGCTCACCGACCAGCAGTGGCAACGGGCTCTCCTCGGGCGTCTCGACCGCACGCCACGACTCGATGCTCTTGCTCCACGCGTCCTGCTGGCCCACGGAGTAGCCCAGCGCCTTCGCGACGTCGCGGACCGCCGAGCGCGGTTGGTAGCTGATGACGTTGGCCACCTGGGCGGCGTTGCGGCGTCCGAACGTGTCGTAGACCCACTGGATCACCTCCTCGCGGCGACCTGCGTCGAAGTCGACGTCGATGTCGGGCTCCTCGTCGCGCGTGGCGGCCAGGAACCGCTCGAACGGCAGGTCGTAGAACATCGAGTCGACGGCCGTGATGCGCAGGGCGTAGCAGACCGCGGAGTTGGCCGCAGAGCCCCGGCCCTGGCACAGGATCCCGCGCCGACGGGCCTCGGCCACGATGTCGTGGACGATGAGGAAGTAGCCGCAGAACCCCTTGGCCTCGATGACCGCCAGCTCCTGGCGCAGCCGCTCCTCGGCTCGGTCGCGGTCGTGGGCGTACAGGTCGTCGGCGCCCCGCCTCACCAGCTCACGCAGCCACTCCATGGGGGTGTACCCGTCCGGGACGTCGGTCTGCGGCAGCCGCGGCGCCGCACGACGCAGGTCGAAGGCAGCGCCCCGGGCCACCTCGACCGACCGCGCCACGGCTCCCGGGTAGCGCGCGAAGCGTGCCTGCATCTCCTCGCCCGAGCGCAGGTAGGCCTGCCCGGAGGCGGCCAGCCAGCCGTCCATCTCGGCGAGGCTGCGCCGGGCGCGCACGGCGGCCATGGCCTGGGCCAGCCGGGTGCGCGACGGCACGGCGGCGTGCACGTTGCCGGTGGCCACCACCGGCAGGTCGTGCTCGACGGCCAGGGCCGCGAGCACGTCGTTGGTGGCCGAGTCAGTGGGACCGCCGTGGTCGGTGAGCTCGACGTCGACGGCGCCGGCACCGAACAGGTCGACCAGCCGTCCCAGCGCGCGCGACGCATCGGCCGGCCCACCGGTCGCGAGCGCCTGCCGGACGAAGCCCTTGCGGCAGCCCGTGAGCACGTGCCAGTGCCCTCGGCCCTGCTCGGCGAGCCGCTCGAGGTCGTAGACCGGCCTGCCCTTCTCGTCGCCCGCGAGCTGCGCCTCGGTGATGGCCGCGGCCAGCCGGTGATAGCCCTCCACCCCTCGGGCGAGCACGAGCAGGTGGCTGCCCTCCGGGTCCGCGGCACCCAGCTGGGGCGCGGTCAGGCCCAGCGACAGCTCGGCTCCGAACACCGTGTCCAGACCGGGGTGCTCGGCGGCGGCCTCGGCGAAGCGGGCCACGCCGTAGAAGCCGTCGTGGTCGGTGAGCGCGAGCGCCTCCAGCCCCAGGGAGCTCGCCTGCTCGACCAGCACCTCCGGTGCACTCGCGCCGTCGAGGAAGCTGAAGTCGCTGTGGCAGTGCAGCTCGGCGTACGGGACGGTATCGATCTGCCGCCCACTCCCCGGCGCATCGGGTGGCGCCTCGTACCGCGCCCGCTTGCGGCTGAACGCCGGCCCGTCTCCCCCGTCGGGGAAGCGGCCGTCGACCGGGTCGGGGCGCAGGTCGTCGCGGCCCTCGCTCGGCAGCGCGTGGGCGGGCCGGCCGGAGAGCCGGGCCTCCAACTCGCGCCACGGGACGTCGGGGTTGTTCCAGCCCATCAGCGCTCCACGGGCTCGTGCACGTCAGTCATAGCGGGCCTCGGTCCACCAGGTGCCGTTCTCGACGACCATGAGCCAGGCCGTGCCGTCGACCCCGACCACCTGGAAGCGCGCCACCCGACGGGCCGCCGCCTCGTCCCACCACAGCTCGTCGACCGGCCACGGGCCCGCCCAGGACGCCACGGGACGCCAGTCCTCGTCGCCGGCGGCACGGAACCGGACGGGGTCGCAGCTGATCGCTCCCCGGCCATCGACCCCGACGACCCGGTCGCCGGGGCCGACCACCTGGGCCGGACGCGGTGACGCGTACACCGTGGCCGGTGCCGGCGGTGGCACGGAGCCCGGCCAGGGAGCCCCCACGGCACGCGCCGGCTGGGTCTGCTCGCCCCACGGCGCGAGCAGACGCCGGGCCGACGGCGAGCGGCCACCCTGCACCCGGGCGGCGAGCACCCCCTCGTGACCGACGAGACCCTGCACCCGGGCGATGCCGCGCTCGACGCGGTCGTCCTCCTGCGCCGTCGCGGCACCCCGGCCACCGGGCCCGAAGAGGGCGGGTGCGTGCTCGCCGACGGGCGCGACGCTCTCGGGCACGAGCCGGACCGCGCCGACCGGTCCCGGCAGCGGACCGCCCTGCAGCTGCCAGCGCACCCGGTCGACGACGTCGACCGCACCGAACCAGCGCGGGTGGACCCACCGACGGGTGGACGCCACCTGGTCGTCGACCTCCACCTCGATCCCGAGCGCGGTGCACACCAGGCCGTGGTCGGCCAGGCGCGCGACGAACCGTTCGGCGATCGACCGCAGGCTGAACGCCACCGTCTCGGAGCTGGAGACCGGCGGCTCGAGGGTGAGGATCCCGCCCAGCTCGGGAGGCACCTCACGCCGGGCGAGGAGCCGAGGGTCCTGGCCCGAGGCCAGGCGGTGCAGGAGGGCACCGTGGGTGCCGAACCGGGTGTGCACGTCGGACGCGGGCAGGGCCGCCAGGTGCGCGAGCGTGGTCAGGCCCATGCGACGCAGCAGGCTCACCACCTCCGGCGCCTCGAGCGTCTCGACCGGCAGCGGAGCCAGGAACGCGGCGTCGGCACCGGGCTCGACCACGTGGACCCCTTGCGGCACCGCACGGCGGGCGGCCTGCTCGGCCGCGAAGAGGCCGTCGGCCACCCCGAGCCGCACGTCCCACACCGCCAGCGAGACGACCCGCTCGGCGACGACGGCCGCCGCCTCCTCCTCACCCCCGTAGAACCGGGCCGGCACGGGCAGCGCGCACAGTCCCGGCCGTAGCGGCGTGACGGCGGGGCTGAGCTCCTCGACGCCCAGCAGCACCTCCTCGAAGGCCCGGGCCTCGACCTCCGGGCGGTGGTCGGCGAGCGCGAGCTCGGGGCACCGCGCCTGCGCGTCACGGCGCCGCATGCCGCGGCGCACGCCCTCCACCCGGGCGGCGTGGTTGCAGGCCAGCACCTGGCCGCCGTCCATGACCGCGCCGGGGACGTCGCGCGGCAGGTCCGGCAGAGCGGCCCGCACGGGCCAGTCCGGGCACCAGAGCACGAGCGTCCTCATCCTGCGCTCCTGACGAACGCGGGGCTCCTCACGATGGCGGGAACCCCGGTGGCCGGGGGCGCCGCGAGCTGTGGGCGCACAGGTCGCACGGTCAGGTCGTCGGCCGGCAGGAGGAGGTCGCGGGTCCGACTCGGAGCAGTGCCACGGTGCACGGTCACGGTGGCCTCACGCGCCCTCAGGTGGCCGTCACCCGCCCCCACCCCCGCCCAGCGCGTGGTCGCGAGGGTGAGCCGGGCGTCGCACCGGGGCCAGACGCCCCACGGCACCAGCACGCAGCCCTGCTTGCGCAGCCGGGCACCGAGGCGGGCGGCGTCGCCCTCACCGACGGCGGACGGCGGCCGCACCACCACGAGGCCGACGACGTCGACGAGGGCGGCGGTGACCTCCAGCCACCGGTCCTGCGGGTCCGGCACGAACACGGTGCGGTGCGGGTCGACCCCCATGGCCACGGCGGCCTCGACCCCGAGGTCGGGCGCGCCCACGACCGCGGACCACGTGCCGGCCGCCGACGGGCCGGCCATGAGCAGCAGCGCGAGGCTGGCTGCGTCGACGCCGTAGACCCCACCGGTCTCGAGGCTCAGCAGGCCTTCGAGGGCCGGGTGCGTGGGCACCGCCTGCCGTGCGGGCGCGCCCTGCATCCGCTCGACCTCGCGCCGCAGCTCGGCGACGACCTCGAGGGCTGGACGGGCTGCGGACACCTACCCATGATCGAACAGATGTTCGAACGAGTCAACCTGGTCCCACCCCCGAGCCGTCACCGGATCAGGCGTCGCCCGCCTCCACCACGCCGAGCGGGATCGACCCGCCCGGGATCGCGTCGAGGAGCATCCGCGTGTAGTCCTGCTGCGGGTTCTCGAACACGTCGGTCACGCTCGACTGCTCGACGACCTGGCCGTTCTGCATCACCAGCACGTGGTCGGCGATCTGCCGCACGACAGCGAGGTCGTGGGTGATGAACAGGTACGACAGGCCCAGCTCGCTCTGGAGCTCGTTGAGCAGGTTCAGGATCTGCGCCTGCACCAGCACGTCGAGCGCCGAGACGGCCTCGTCGCAGATGACCACCTCGGGGTCCAGGGCGAGCGCCCGCGCGATGGCGACGCGCTGCCGCTGCCCGCCGGACAGCTCGTTGGGGTAGCGCGTCATGACCGACGCCGGCAGCGACACCTTGTCGAGCAGGTCGCGGATCTTGGCCTCGCGCTCCTTGGAGGTGCCGATGTCGTGGAGCCGCAGCGGCTCCTCGATGGACCGGTAGATCGAGTACATCGGGTCCAACGACGCGTACGGGTTCTGGAAGACCGGCTGCATCTGCCGCCGCATCGCCAGCTGCTGCTTCTTGGACCGCAGGCTGGTGATGTCGACGCCGTCGAACTCCACCGACCCGCTCGTGGCGTCGAGCAGGCCGAGCACCATGCGCGCCACGGTGGACTTGCCCGAGCCGGACTCCCCCACGATGGCGGTCGTGGTGCCGCGCTCGAGCCGGAACGAGACCTGGTCGACCGCCGTGAAGTCCGTGGACTGACCGGGGCGGCTGCCGCGGATCTTGAAGACCTTGGTGAGGTCCTTGGCCTCGATGATCGTGCTGGACCCCTCACCGAACTCGCCGGAGTCCGTCGCGACCTCGGCCGCGATCTCGGCGGCGGTCTGCACCGCCTGCTCGCGCACCTCGGCCCGCGCCTGGACCGACGAGAGCCGCTGCGAGGCGAGCGAGGGGGCCGAGCTGACGAGGCGCTTGCTGTAGGGGTGCTGGGGGTTCTGCAGGATCTCCAGCGCCGGGCCAGACTCCACGATCTGGCCGCGGTACATGACCACGAGGTGGTCGGCGCGCTCGGCAGCCAGACCGAGGTCGTGGGTGATGAGCAGCACCGCGAAGCCGAGCTCGTCGGTGAGCCGGTCGAGGTGGTCGAGGATCTGCTTCTGCACGGTCACGTCGAGGGCCGAGGTGGGCTCGTCGGCGATGAGCAGCTTGGGGCGTGCCGCGAGGCCCATGGCGATGAGCGCGCGCTGGCGCATGCCGCCGGAGAACTCGTGCGGGTACTGCCGCGCACGTCGCTCGGCGTCGGGCAGACCGGCCTCCTCGAGCAGCTCGACCACGCGGGCGTCGGCGGCCTTGCCCTTGGCCACGCCGTTGGCCTCGAGCGACTCCTTGATCTGGGTGCCCACCCGCCACAGCGGGTTCAGGTTCGACATCGGGTCCTGCGGCACGAGACCGATGGACGACCCGCGCAGGGCGACGATGTCGGACCGCTTGGCGTGGGCGATGTCCGTGCCCTCGAACAGGATCTGGCCACCGGTGATGCGCCCGGTCCCCGGGAGCAGGTCGATGATGGCGTGCGCCGTCGTCGACTTGCCCGAGCCGGACTCGCCGACGATGGCCACGGTCTGACCGGGGTAGACCGTCAGGTTCGCGCCGATGACGGCGGGGACGATCGTCTTCTTGTCGGCCTCGAAGCCGACGTGCAGGTCCTTGACCTCGAGCAGCGGCTGCTCGCTGGAGGGGCGACCCTCGGGGTTCGGGTTGCTCATCGCTTCTTGGCCTTCGGGTCGAGGGCGTCGCGCACGGCGTCGCCGAGGAGGATGAAGCTGAACACGGTCAGCGCGAGCGCGCCCGCGGGCCAGAACATGGTGCCCAGCCGCTGCCCGGCCCGGACCTGGTTCTGCGAGGCCGCGATGTCGTTGCCCCACGAGACGATGCTCGTCGGAAGGCCGAGGCCCAGGAACGACAGCGTGGCCTCGGCGACGATGAAGATGCCCAGCGAGACGGTGGCGGTCACGATGACCGGGGCCAGCGAGTTGGGGATCACGTGCCGCACCAGGTTCCGGCGCGGCGTGGCGCCCAGTGCGCGCGCAGCGTCGACGAACTCCTGCTGCTTGGTCTCGATGACCGCGCCACGAGCGATACGGGTGACCTGCGGCCAGCCGAACAGGCCGAGCGCGAGCACGATCGCCAGGACCGAGCCCCAGAAGCCGCGGTCGGGCCACACGTTGTTGAGGGCCGACAGCAGGACGATGGCGGCGAGCAGCAGCGGGATCGCGTAGAAGACGTCGGCGATGCGCGAGATGAGCGAGTCGAAGAACCCGCCGTAGAAGCCCGCGACCGCGCCCGTCACCAGGCCCAGCAGCGCGACGATGAGCGTGGTGAACACGCCGACCGCCACGGAGGCACGCGCCCCGTAGATCATGCGCGAGTAGACGTCGCAGCCCTGTCGGTCGAAGCCGAGCGGGTGCCCGGGCTCGCCCACCGCCAGGCTCTTGCCCGTCTGGCAGAAGCTCGGGTCGTTGCTCGTGAACAGCCCGGGGAAGGCGATCACGACGGCCAGGAAGACCAGCAGCGCGGCCGAGACGTAGAACAGCGGGTTCTTGCGCAGCTGCTTCCACGCCTCCTTCCACTGGCTCTCCGGCGGCGCGGTGGTGTCGAGTGCACCCACGTCGTGCAGGGGCGTGTCCTCCAGCCGGGCGAGGTACCGCTCCTGGCCGGGTCGGATCTTGGGCGAGCGGCCGTCAGGCATAGCGGATCCTCGGGTCGAGCAGGGCGTAGAGCAGGTCCACGACGAGACTGGTGACGACGTAGACGAGCACCATGATGGTGACGACGGAGACGATCGTCGGGGTCTCCCCGCGTCGCACGGCCTCGAAGGCCAGGTTGCCGACGCCGGGGACGTTGAAGATGCCCTCGGTCACGACCGCACCGGCCATGAGGCCGCCGAGGTCGGCGCCGAGGAAGGTCACCACGGGGATGAGGGAGTTGCGCAGCACGTGGCGCCGGTTGACCTGGCCGTCGGGCAGGCCCTTGGCACGGGCGGTGCGCACGTGGTCGGCCGTGAGGTTCTCGATGACCGAGGTGCGGGTCAGGCGCAGCACGTAGGCGAACGACACGAGTCCCAGCACGATCGCCGGCAGCAGGAGCTCCTGGAAGGTCGCCTGCGAGCTCACGAGCGCCGGTAGCGCCCCCAGCTTGATGCCGACGAGCAGCTGCAGCACGAAGCCGAAGACGAAGATCGGCACGGCGATGACGAGCAGCGAGACGACCAGCATCGTGGAGTCGAACAGCTTGCCGCGCCGCATGCCGGCGTAGAAGCCCGCGGCCACGCCGAGCACGGCCTCGATGACCAGGGCCATGAGGGCGAGCTTGATGGTCACGGGGAAGGCACGCTGCACCAGGTCGATCACGGGCTGGCCGCTGAACGCGGTGCCGAAGTCGAGGGTCAGCGCGCCCTTGAGGAACAGCAGCCACTGCACCAGGAACGGCTTGTCGAAGTTGTACTGCTCACGCAGCGCCTGGTAGGTGCCCTCGGGCACCGGCTTGTCGCCGAACAGGGCGACGATCGGGTCTCCCGGTCGCAGGAACACCATCGCGTAGATGAGCAGCGTGGCTCCGAGGATCACCGGGATCGCTTGGAGGAGACGCTTGCCGACGTACCACCACATGGGCAGAACTCCTTGTCTGAGGGGGCGGCGACACCGCGACCCGCCACGACGATACGCCGCGGGCGGAAGCGCCACCGAGGGACCCGGACACACCTGTGGGGCAACACCTGAGGTGTTGCCCCACGGGTGGTCGTGCGGGCGCCGGAGCTACTTCTTGGTGATGAGGTGCAGCTCGGGCTGGTTCTGCCAGTTGAACTCGACGTTCTCCACGTTCTTCGACGCGGCAGCGGCGACGTTGGAGTACCAGAGCGGGATGGCGGGCAGGTCCTTGAAGAGGACCTCCTGGGCCTGCGACTGAAGCGCGTAGCGCTTGTCCTCGTCGGGCTCGCCTGCGACCTGCTTCATGAGGTCGTCGAACTCGCTGCTGGAGTAGTCACCGTCGTTCGACCCGGCCTTGGTCTGGTACAGCGGGGCCAGGTAGTTGAAGATCGACGGGTAGTCGGGCTGCCAACCGGTGCGGAAGGCGGTCTTGATGGTGCGGTTGGTGACGTCGGTGCGCAGCTCGTCGAACGTGGCGTAGCCCTTGGCCTTGGCGTCGATGCCGAGGTTGTTCTTGAGCTGGTTCACGACGGCGTCGACCCACTCCTTGTTGCCGGGACCGTCGCTGTTGTAGGAGATCGTGAACGATCCCTCGAACTCGGCGATGTCGTCGGCCTGGGCCCACAGGTCCTTGGCCTCGGTGGCGTCGAACTGCAGCACCTCGCTGCCCGGGATCTCCTTGTCGAAGCCGGGCATGACCGGAGCCGAGAAGTCGACGGCCGGCGTGCGGGTGTCGTCGAAGATGTTCTTCGTGATCTCCTCGCGGTTGATCGCCTTGGAGATGGCCTGACGACGCAGACGTCCCTCGTCGTTGGTGCCGAAGCCGGCCAGGCTCTCGGGGATCGTGACCGAGCCGAAGACCGAGCCGGGCTCGGAGATGGCCTGGACGCTGTCGTCGGACTGGAACGTCGACAGGGCGCTCGGCGGCACGGCGTCGAGGACGTCGAGGTCACCGGTCTGGACGGCTGTGTAGGCGGTGTCGGGGTTCGTGAAGAACTTCAGCGTGACGCCACCGTTCTTCGGCTTGCGGACACCGTCGTAGGAGTCGTTCGGGACGAGCTTGATCTGGACGTCGTGCTCCCACGCGCCCTTGCCGTCCATCTTGTACGGGCCGTTGCCGATCGGGTCCTCGCCGTAGGCCTTGATGTCGTCGAAGGCCGACTCGGGCAGCGGGTAGAACGCCGAGTAGCCCAGACGCGCCGGGAAGTCGGCCTCGGGCTGGTTCAGCTCGATCGTGAAGGTCTTCTCGTCGACGACCTTGAGGCCCTCGAGCGTCTTGGCGGTCGGCTTCTCCTCCTGGACGGCGTCGAAGCCCTTGATCGGGTAGAAGAAGTAGCTGTTCAGCTGCTTGTTGGTGCTGAGGGCGCCGTAGTTCCACGCGTCCACGAAGGAGTCGGCGGTGACGGGGGTGCCGTCGGAGAACTCCCAGTCCTTGAGCTTGACGGTCCAGGTGACGTTGTCCTCGGACTCGATCGACTCCGCGACCTCGTTCACGCTCGAGCCGTCCTTCTGGTACGAGACCAGGCCGGCGAAGAGCAGGTCGATGGCGCGACCGCCACCGGTCTCGTTCGTCGAGGTGGGGACGAGCGGGTTCTGGGGCTCGGTGCTGAAGTTGGTGATGACCGAGTCGGTGGACCCGGAGTCGTCACCGCCCCCGCCACAAGCCGCCAGGACGAGGCTGCCCGCGGCGAGCAGGGCTACGCCCGCGACGCGAGTACGTCGGGAGAGACGCATGGATTCCTCCTGTGAAGATGGGTGCACGCAGGCGCGTGCGCCCCTATTGCTATCACCGCGACAGGGCCGCACGACAGAGCCGGACGACGTCTTAACCAACTTGGAACCTGATCCCGATGGGCCATTCCCCCTGGCTCGGTCGGACCATGGGACGCACGAGGGCCCCGGACCGTGTGGTCCGGGGCCCTCGTGGCAGGAGTGCGATCAGCCCTTGCGCTGGGCGATGCCCTCGGTGGCCTGCGGCAGGACCGTCTTCAGGTCGCCGACGACGCCGAAGTCGACGAGCTCGAAGATCGGCGCCTCGTCGTCCTTGTTGACCGCGACGATGGTCTTGGACGTCTGCATGCCGGCGCGGTGCTGGATGGCACCGGAGATGCCGTTGGCCACGTACAGCTGCGGCGAGACGGTCTTGCCCGTCTGGCCGACCTGGAAGCTGTGCGGGTACCAGCCGGAGTCGACCGCGGCGCGCGAGGCGCCCACGGCGGCACCGAGGCTGTCGGCGAACGCCTCGACCTCGGTGAAGTCGCCACCGGTGCCACGGCCGCCGGAGACCACGATGGCGGCCTCGGTGAGCTCGGGACGGCCGGAGGCGGCCTTCTCCTTGGTGGAGACGATCTTGGCGCCCTTGGCGGCGTCGGAGACCTCGACCGTGACGGCCTCGACCGTGCCGGCGCCCGAGGCGGCCTCGGGGGCCACGGAGTTGGGCTTGACGGCGATGACCGGGATGCCCTTGGTGACCTGGGCGTCCACGGTGAAGTTGCCGGCGAAGACCGACTGCGTGGTGGTGACGACGTCGCCGTCGACCTTCACGTCGACCGCGTCGGTGATGAGACCGGACTCGGTCCGCAGCGCGACGCGGGCGGCGATCTCCTTGCCCTCCGTGCTGGAGGGGACCAGCACGGCCGAGGCGGAGGAGTCGGTGACGATCTTGGTGAGCGCCTCGGCCTTGGGACCGACCAGGTACTCGCCGTAGACGGCGTCGTCGAGCTGGTAGATCTTCTCGGCGCCGTGCTCGGCCAGCGAGCCGGGGACGTCGGCGCCGAAGACGACGGCCGACGGCTCACCGATCTTGCGGGCGATCGTGAGGAGCTCGAGGCTGGGCTTGGTGGCGTTGCCGTCGACGACGTCGACGAGCACGATGACTTCGGACATGTCTCTGCTCTCCCTGCTCAGACGAACTTCTTGGAGGCGAGGAACTCGACGAGCTTGGAGCCGCCGTCGCCCTCGTCGGTGATGATCTCGCCGGCGGTGCGCGGCGGGCGGGGCTCGGTCGAGGCGACCTTCGTCCACGCGGCGTCGAGGCCCACGTCGGACGCGTCGACACCGAGGTCGGACAGGTCCCACTCCTCGACCGGCTTCTTCTTGGCCGCCATGATGCCCTTGAAGGACGGGTAGCGGGCCTCGCCGGTCTGGTCGGTCACGCTCACGACGAGCTTGCCCGTGCCCTGGACCTCCTGCGTGGCGACGTCGCCGTCACGCTTGATGGTCACGGTCTCGCCGTCGACGGTGATCTCGCCGCCGAGGGTGACCGCGGGCAGGCCGAGACGCTCGGCGACGAGCGTCGGGACGACACCCATGCCGCCGTCGGTCGAGGCCATGCCGAAGAAGACGAAGTCGTACTCGAGCTTCTCGAGGGCCTTGGCCAGCACGAGCGACGTGGCGAACGCGTCGGAGCCGGCGATGGCCTCGTCGTTGACGTGCACGCCCTTGTCGGCGCCCATCTGCAGCGCCTTGCGCACGGCGTCGGCGGCGTCGTCGGGGCCGACGGTGAGGACGGTGACCTCGCCGTCGCCCTCCTCGACGACCTTGAGGGCCTGCTCGACGGCGTACTCGTCGAGCTCGGACAGCAGACCGTCGACGTTCTCACGGTCCACGGTGTTGTCGGACGAGTCGAAGGTGCGGTCGGCCGTGGCATCCGGCACGTACTTCACCGCGACGACGATGTTGGTCACGAGGACCCTCCTGTGGTCGGGGACGCGACGCTCGGCGTCGCGTGGTCGGGAGGTCCACCTTCCCACGTGGAGCTCCACGTGGAGAGGGCAGCCTTGCGTCGCAGGTTACCGGCGGGTTACAAGCGCGGCCACCCACACCGGCAATGGCGTCGGTCACATCGCTGCACGCCGCGTCGCCCGCGGTGCCGGCCGACCGCCGGCTCAGGCGTCGCGGCGGGAGAGCAGCGACGGCGCAGCCACCCCGACGATGAGGTAGACCACCGAACCGCCGCCGTAGGCGACGAACGCCTCCTTGGCCGCAGCGTTCTCCCCGGAGAAGGCGACCAGGCCACGCAGTGGTGCCGTGAGCGGGTCCGCGACCACGGCGACCGCCCGGAGCACACCGGCGTCGGCGTCGAAGCCGAAGGCGACGAGGAGGGCGGCGAGCGCCAGCAGCACCGAGGCCACCAGTCCGAGCACGCCGATCGCCACGCCCACCAGGGACACCACACGCGCCGGTCCGAAGGAGGAGGACTCCTGCGGCACCGACGGCGGCTCCGGCACGCTGTCGTCGATCTCGCGGGCCGGCGCCTTCTCGGCCCGACGACGCCGGGCCGCCTCGCCCTTCTCGGCGCGGGCCCGCTCCTTCGCCTCGGCCTTCTCGCGACGACGCGCCACGGTGGCTGCCGCCGCTGCTCGGCGGTCGTCACCTCGACCGCCGCGGTCCACCGGTTCCTGAGAGGTGTGCTCGGACTCGCGCGCGTCGGCACGGGCGTCCTGGGCGTCGGCCTCGGTGACCTCGGTGGCCTCGGTGGCCTCGACGTCCTCGGTGGCCTCGAGGTCCTGGTGGGCGGCACCGACGGCGTCGAGGAGGGCCGTCTCCGCGGCCAGGTCGGCAGCGGAGCCGTCCTCGGACCGGGTCGTCGTCGACTCCTGCTCCGACGTGCCGTCGCCCGGCATCGGGTCCTGCGCGTCGGGGTCCTCGGGCGCAGCGTCCTGGTCCGCGACGTCCTGGGACGTGGGGGCGTCGGCTCGAGCGGTGGTCGGGCGTCCGGCCAGGGCGGCGAGGGCCGCGGCCTTGCTCTTCTCGCGGCGCTGAGCCTTCTGCTCCGCCGCCGCGCTCTCGGCCTGGCGACGTCGGTCCTGCTCGACCCGCGCGGCCGCGGCCTGCTCCTCGGCGAGCTGCCTCGTCCGCTCGTCCTCGACCTCCTGCGCCGCCCTGCGGGCCTCGGCCTGCTCGGCCTCGCGCTCCTTGGCCTCCGCCCGCTCGGCCGCCTCACGATCCTTGGCCTCGGCGCGCTCGCGCCTGGCACGATCCTTCTCGGCCTTGGCGGCGGCTCGCTGCTCCTCACGGGCTCGGCGCGCGGCAAGACGCTTCTCGGCCTTGGCCTGCTTGGCGGCTCGGCGCCGGTCCCCCGCGTCGCGGCGCGCGTGGTCACCGGGCTGGTCCTCCAGCTCGGCCGCACCGTCGTCGGACGAGCCGCCGTGCGTCGCAGCGATCCACGCGAGCGAACCCGGCACGAGGTCCTCGTAGGACCGCGTCGGGCGCGCGTCGTCGGTCGCAGACGTCGCCTGCGCAGGCTCCGGGGTCGCCACCGGCTCGTCCTCGGGCGTGCTCGCCTCGAGTCCGGCGACGATCGCGCCGGCGGTCAGGTACTCAGGATCGGCGGATGACCCTTTTTTTGGTCGGGGGGACGGATCCCCCGGTCCCGTCGCTCACCTCCGGGGGGGTCTCGGTGCCCACGGACGGCTTCTCGTCCACGAACTCCCCCACCGACGGTTCCGAGAGGCTCTCGGAGAACGTCGGGGTGGCCTTGGCCGACTGGTTGGCCGCCACGATGTGGGACTGCGCCACCCGCTCGGCCTCGGCCTCGGCCGCCGCGACCCATTCCATGGCCGTCGCCTCGGCCTCGGCCAGCTTCTCCTCGGCGGCCGAGCGTGCGGCCGCCACGGCCTGGCTGAGTCGCTCCTGCGCGTCGCGCTTGGCCTGCTGGACGACGCGGTCCGCCTCGGCGCGCGCCTCCTCGATCCGTCGCCGCGCGTCGTCGTCGGCGCGCTGCGCCACGGTGCGGGCCTCGGCCTCGGCCTGCGAGAGGCGGTCGGCCGCCTGCTGCTCGGCCTCGGCCAGCTTGCGCTCCGCGGTGACGCGTGCCTGCTCGGCCTCCTCGGCCTGACGACGCGTGGCCTCCTCGCGAGCGGCTGCGGACGCCCGCGCGGCGTCGGCCGCCTCGGCCGCCACGCGCTCGGCCTCGGCCTGGGCGTTGCGGACGCGCTCCTCCGCGACCCGCTCGGCCTCGGCCAGCTGTGCGGTGGCCTGGTTGCGCTCCTCCTCGGCCTGGCGTGCGAGCTCGGCCACCTCGGCGGTGACGCGCTCCACGTGGGCCCGGGCCTCGTCGCGCTCGCGGGCGAGCTCGGTCGCCGCGAGCTCGTGCCGCTCGGCGGCCTCGGACGCGAGGCGCTCCGCCTCCGCCTTCGCGGCGGCCAGCTGGTCGCCGGCCGTGCGCTCGGCGTCGGAGAGCCGCACGGCGATGGCGACGCGCTCGGCCGCCACCTCCTGCGCGTACTTCTCCGCCTCGGCCTTCGCGGCGGCCACGTGCTCGGCCGACGTCCGTTCGGCATCGGCCACGACCTTCTCGGCCTCGAGCCTCACCTGCTCCAGCTTGGCCTCGGCCTCGGCACGCTCCTTCTCGAGCTGCTCGAGGGCCGCTTCGCGATCCCTCCGGGCGCCCTCGGCGAGCTTCTCGGCCTCGGCACGGGCCTCGCTGATACGACGCTCGGCGTCCTGCTCGGCCGCGGCGAGCCGTCGCTGGGCGGCGTCCTCGGCGTCACGCTCACCCTGGGCGAGTCGTTCGGCCGCCTTGCGCGACGCCTCCTCCTCGGCGGCGGCGATGCGCCGCTCGGCCTCGGCCTTGGCCTCGTCGAGCCGCTCCTGCGCGGCCCGCTCGGCCTCGGCACGGGCGACCTCGACGCGCTCGTCGGCCTCCTTCTGCAGCTGCTCGATCTTCGCCGACGCCGCCTGGCGCTCGCGCTCGATCTCCGCCGTGACGCGATCGGCCTCCTCGCGTGCGGCGCGGACCCGCTCCTCCGCCGCCTGCTCGGCTGCGCGCAGTCGACCCTGCAGCACCTCGCGCTGCTCGGCCTCGTCGGCGCGGATGCGAGCGGCCACCTCGGCGCGCTCCCTGGCCGCCTCCTCCATGAGGCGAGCGGCCTCGGCGCGCGCGGCGCTGACCCGCTCCTGGGCCGCGGCGCTGGCGGCAGCCAGCTTCTCGGCGAACGTGCTCGGAACCGCGGGCGGGGCCGGGCTCGCCACCGCAGCAGCCTCCGGTGCGGACGTGGTCGGCGCGGGGTCCTCGGGGGCGGGCGCCTCGAGGCTCTCCGTCGCGGCGGCAGGAGCCTCCTCGGGCGCGTCGGCGGCCACGGGGCGGTCCTGCGGCGGCTCGACCGGCTCCGAGAGCGCGTCGACGTGGTCGTCGGTCGGGACCTCGGACGTCGGCTCGGCGTGCTCCACGACGGTCTCGTCCGGCGTGCTCTCGGGCTGTGTGCTCTCGGGCTGCGTGCCCTCGTGCGGCTGGGCCGCGACCGACTCGCTCTCCTCCGCCTCCGCAGCGGACTCGGTCTCGACGTCGGGGCTCGTCGCCCCGTCCGTCGCGGTCTCGGCAGGTGGCTGCTCGTCGGGCGCGGACTCGTCGGCCTGAGCGCGCTCGGGCTCGGCGCGCTCGGGCTCGGGGACCGCGACACCCTCGGCATGCGACGCCGTCACGGACTCCTTCGTGCCGGAGGCCTCGACCGGGTCGGCGTCGGCCGGTCGGTCGGTCGCGGCGGGCGTCTCCGGCTCGGCGAGGCTCGCCGCGGTGGGCGGCATCCACCGCCTCGTCTGCGGCTGCTCGACCGCTTCGGCCTCGGGAGCGGCGGAGGCGGGAGCCTCGGGCTCGACGGCGGCCGGATCGTCCGTGTCGTCCAGCAGCGCCGCATCGATGTGCTCGTCGTCGTTCGGGACCCGACCGGTCAGGGCGTCCGCGACCGTGGGCCGGGCCTCGGGATCCGCCGGCGCCGCGGGGACCTGCGGCATCTCGGCGGTCTTCTCGGCCTCGGGCACCTGGCTCGCCGACCCGGCCTCGACAGCGCCGGTCTCGACGGGCGGAGTCTCGACGGGCGGAGTCTCGACGGCTTGGGCCTCGACGGGCTCCGGAGCGGTGGGCTTGGGCTCCTGCTGCGCCGCCTCGGCCGGCTGCTCGGCGTCGAGCGCCTCCTCGGCCGTGCGCAACGCCGGCTCGACCGAATCGTCCTCGGAGCGGCGTCCGCGACGGGAGGCGCTGAACGCCCGTGCCGCGTTGCGCTCGCTGCGCCGCTTCTCGGCAGCCACCTGACGCGCGGCGCGCTGCGCTGCCCGCTTGCGTCGTCGGTCGTCCGCGGACCCGGAACCGCCCGCGTCGCTCGTGTCGGCGGCGTCGTCGCCGTCGGACTGCGCGAGCATGTCCGCCGCGACCTTCAAGGGGTCGGCACGCCGACGATCCTGTGGCTGGTTCGACCCTGAGTCGGTCATGACTCCCCTTCTTGGCGACACGGCGGCACGTCGCAGCACAGTATGCCCCATGCGCCTCTCGAGCCACGGACGTTTCGCGGCGATGTCGAGGCGTGAGACCTCGGACCGTCCCGTCCGGGTCAGGAACCGCTGAACGTGGCCTTGCCGGGACCGTTCTCGACGAACGAGTCCATGCCGGCGCTCCGGTCGTCGGTGGCGAAGAGGCCGGTGAACTCGATCCGCTCGATCTCCAGCCCCGTCTGCAGGTCCGTCTCCAGGCCGCGGTCGATCGCGCTCTTGGCCGCCCGCAGGGCCAGCGCCGGGCCTCCGACGAATCCGCGGGCCCACGCGAGCGCGGCCTCGAGCACCTCGTCGGCCGGGAGGACGCGGTCGACCAGACCGATGCGCAACGCCTCCTCGGCACCCACGAACCGTCCGGTGTAGACGAGGTCCTTCGCGATCGAGGGACCGACGAGGCGCGCCAGCCGCTGCGTCCCACCCGCACCCGGGATGATGCCGAGCAGGATCTCGGGCTGGCCGAGCTTGGCGTTCTCCGCGGCGAACCGCAGGTCGGTGGAGAGGGCGAGCTCGCAGCCTCCGCCGAGCGCGAAGCCCGTGACGACCGAGACCGTCGGCTTGCCGATGCTCGCCACGGCCCGCGTGAACTCCTGCAGCAGGTGGCCGTGGGCGACCATCTGCTGGTAGGTCATCGCCGCCATCTCCTTGACGTCGGCGCCCGCGGCGAACACCTTGGGGCCTCCGTGCAGCACCACCGCGGCGACGTCGTCGCGGGTGTCGGCCTCACGGGCCACCTCCACCAGCTCGCGCTGCAGCTGGGCGTCGAGGGCGTTCATGGGCGGACGATCGAGTCGGATCACGCCGACTCCGTCGGTCACGTCGAGCTGGACGAGCTGCGTCACGCTGCTTCCTTCCGTCGGGCGACCACCCGAGGAAGGGGCCGCTGGTCCGTGGCCGCGAGCATAGGAGTCGTCGCGACCCGGGGCGGCATCGGGGGAACACGCCCGAAAGCCGCACGCACGCACTAGCGTGGGTCCATGGTCGCTCGGGTTCCGGTGCTGGAGGTCCGTCCGTGCCTGGACCGCGGCCGGTTCCCGGCCAAGGTCGTCCCCGGCGAACCGTTGCGCATCGAGGCGATCGTGCTGCCCGACGACCTCGAGGTCGGCGCCGCCGTGGTCCTCACCGACCCCGAGGGGAAGGCGCGCGCCCCCATCGCCCTTCGCCACCTCGGCGACCACCTGTGGTCGGCGACCGTCACCACCGACGTCGTCGGGGACTGGACCTACCACGTCGAGAGCTGGCAGGAGCCGCTGCGCAGCTGGGCGGCTCGCGTCGTCTCCGACATCGACGGCGGCGCCGACGCCGAGAACGTCCTCGCCCACGGCAGCGCGCTCGTGCTCGGCATCGGCGACCGCGATCCCGCCGCGCTGCAGGTGGCCGAGGACCTCCTCGACGACGCCGCACCGGCCCACGAGCGGCTGGCCGAGGCGCTCGCCTACGTCGCGTCCCTGCCCGACGAGATCGGTCGGCTGCACGTCGACAGCACGGATCCACTGCCGTTGCGCGTCGATCCGGAACGAGCCCTCGTCGGCGCCTGGTACGAGCTGTCCCCCACGTCCACGTCCGACCTGGCCACCGTCACGGAGGAGCTCGCACGGGTCGCCGCCCTGGGCTTCGACGTGGTCCGGCTCCCTCCGCTGCACCCGTCCGCGTCCGCCAACCCCTGGGATGCCGGACCGGCCACCGGGGAGCACACCTCGGTGGATCCTCGCCTCGGCACCGTCGACGACGTCCTGGAGCTCGTCGAGCAGGCACACCACGTGGGCCTCGAGGTCGCCCTCGAGCTCGCCTGGACCATCTCGTCGTCCCACCCGTGGCTCGCGCAGCACCCGAGCTGGTTCGTCCCCGCCGGAGACGACACCTGGCGGTTCGACCACGACGGGGACACCGGTGCCACCTATGCCGCGGTCCTCGACATGGTGACCACCTGGATCGGCCGGGGCATCAGCGCCTTCGTGGTGCAGGACGCGCACCGCTGGCCGCTGGCGCTGTGGGAGCAGCTGCTCCACGACGTCCGGGTCGCGGCCCCCGACGTGGTGCTGGTGGCCGAGGGCGATCCGTCGCCCGCGCAGGCGCACGCGCTGTCGCTCGTCGGGTTCCACCAGACCACCCCGCCGCTGCACCGGGCCCTCGGCGTCCACGACGTCGAGGAGGTCCTCACCGGGATCGGCCGCGGGTCGGTGACCCGCCCGCAGCTGCTGGCGTCCACGCGCCACCGGCGCTCGTCGGCCCTCACCGGCGGATCCGCGGCCACCTTCCAGGCCTGGGCCGCCGTCGCGGCGCTCGGCGGACCCGCCTGGGGAGTCAGCAGCACCTTCTCCCCCACCGACGACCCCGCCGACGAGACGGTCGCCGCGTTCCTCACCCGCCTCAACGAGCTGCGCCGGTCCCACCCCGCCCTGCGGTCGCGTCGTGGACTCGAGCTGCGACCGGTGCACCACGCCGGGGTGCTGGCCTTCAGCAGGACCTGCGCCGACGACGAGGTGCTCGTGGTGATCGACCTCTTCCCGGCCTTCTCCAAGACCGTGGGCGTGCAGACCACGCTGACCGGCAGCGACGGCCGGCTGCAGGACGAGCTCGACGGGTCCTGGCACGCCGCGGAGTCGATCCTGCTGGACCTCGAGCACCCGGTCCGGGTCCTCACGGGCCGGCGGTGACGCTCGCCCACGACGGCCGACGTCAGCGATGACGGCCGCACAGGCCCCGCGTACGGTGGCGGCGTGAGCACCATCCTGCGAGACGACGACCTCGTCCTCGAGCCCACGAGCGGATCCGACGGACTCCACGGCTGGGCCCTGACCATCGACGGAGATCGTCTCGGCACGATCGCGCTCCTCGACGAGGGCCGTGGGGTGGGCTCGGTCCGCTGGAACACCGGCACCGGTGACGGTGCGCTCGGTCTCGCGGTCCGCGCCCTGCGACTGGTGCTCGAGCACGCCTTCGGGGACCGGGGGCTCCTGCGGGTCGAGGCCCGGGTACCCGTGGACCGGACCGAGGACGTACGAGCGGCCTCGATCAGCGGCCTGCGCCGCGAGGGCATCGCTCGGGGAGCGGGCGACGCCCCCGACCGCGCGCTGCTCGCCCGGCTGCACGACGACCCTCCGGCCACGAGCCGCGACGGCTTCATCGCCCTGCTCAACGCGGGTCTGCCCACCAAGCGGGTCATCTCCCAGGGCCTGCTGCGCGACCCGCAGGGACGCGTGCTGCTGTGTCGACTGACCTACAAGCAGGAGTGGGACCTGCCGGGAGGGGTCGTCGAGGTCGGCGAGTCCCCCGCCGACGGCCTCGTGCGCGAGCTCGAGGAGGAGCTAGGCCTCACCGTGCAGGTGCGCGACCTGCTGACCGTCAACTGGTTGCCCGCCTGGCGCGGCTGGGACGACGCCTGCATCTTCCTGTTCGACCTCGGCGTGGTCGACACGTCGTACGTGGACGACATGGTGCTGCAGCCCACCGAGATCGTGTCGGTGCACTGGTGCGACACCGAGACGGTCCACGACAAGGCGACCGCGGCCGCGATCGAGCTGCTCGACGCGGTGGCCGGCGACGACCTCGCGACCTACCGCGAGGCCCCTCTCGCTCCCGAGCCGCCTGCCGTCTGACCCGTCAGGGCCCCTGGGCCTCCACGACGCCGCCGTACTGTCCGATGACCCTCGGCTTGCCCGACCCGCCGGGGATCGAGACGAGCACCTGGTGCAGGTAGCGCAGGCTGCCCGACGAGGACAGTCCCGACTCCAGCAGGGCCTTCTGCGGCGAGTCGTCCGGCCACGTGACCCGGACGCCCTCCCCCACCTCGTAGGAGTCGACGCGCTCGAGGGTCGCGAACACGAGCGCACCCCCGTCGGCGGTCCGCAGGACGTGCCGCACCTCCTGCGCCGACCACGTCTGCGTGAACGACACGTCCTCGAGCGAGGCGTTGCGCTCGGCCGCCGCACGCATCTGCTCGATGAAGTCGTCCTGCTCGAGCGACGAGGCCGCGGGTGAGGCCGGGTCCGCGAGCACCGCGGCGTAGCGGTCGGCCGCCTCCTGGGGCGACATCGACATGCCGGTGGCGCTGTCCGGGGGCACCACGAGCTGGACCCCGTCGCGCTCGCGCAGGTCGGGCAGCTGCGTCGTGAGCAGCGTCTCCGGGCTGGCGACCAGGAACCACGGGTCCACGGCCGAGGCGCGCTCGAAGATCTGCACCCGGTTGACCTCGGCCGCGCGGTCCTGCACCTCCACCATGAACCACAGGGGGTAGGCCGTGAACCGGGGCGTGGCCAGGCGCACGACGTCGTTGGAGGCCGAGTCGCCACCCACGGCTCGCGCCAGGCGCTGCGCCACTTCGAAGGACCCGGTGTCGATCGCCAGCACGGCACCGCTCTCCACGGTCGACAGCGGCTTGGGGTCGAGCAGCTCGGCGGCGGTGTCGCGCACCTTCTCGTAGCGGGCCAGCACCGCGTCGACCTCCCCGGCGTCGACCGGGACCGTGGACGGGGGCGCGTCGCCGCGCTCGCGCGGGAGACCACAGGCCGCGAGGACCAGCAGCGCACAGACCAGCGCCACGAGGAGCCGTGAGGACCGCCTCATCGCTCGTCCTCCTCGTCGACGACCTCGTAGTCGGCCAGCTCGTCGGCCGAGACCTCGTGCTCCACGCCGTCCTCGTCGACGAACACGTAGACGACGTCCTGGACCGGCGTCGGTGCGGGTGGGTCGGCCATCGGCGTCGCCGGAGCCGGAGCCGGAACCGGAACCGGAGGAGTCTGCTCGCCAGACGCCGCCTCGACCGGACGGTCCACGGTGGAGGAGTCGGGCCCGGCGGCCTCCGCAGTCGGCACGTCGTCGCGCCCCGCCTGCTCGGCGAGGTCCAGGCGGGCCTGGAGACGTTCTGCCTCGTCCTCGGAGATCTCGTGCTCCACGCCCCGTTCGTCGACGAAGACGTAGACCACCTCCTCGACCTCCTCGACCTCCTCCTCCCCGCCCGAGGCACCGGGCGCCGCGACCCGCGCGGGAGCGAGTGCGGTGTCGCGCCGCAGCAGCACACCCACCCACACGAGTCCGGCACCGACGAGCACCGCACCGAGGCCCAGCCCGAAGCCGCCCTTCACGCCGTAGGCGAACGTGACGGTGAGTCCGGAGAGGTCCGAGGCCCCCACCGCGAGCACGGCCACGGACACGGACTCGTCGGGCAGGCTCGCACTGATCGACGCCCCACCGAGACCCGCCGACTCCGCGATCCACCAGTCGAGGGCCGTGGGCGCACCGGGCAGCGCCGGGCCTCCCTCGACCTCCCGCGTGCGGACCGTCCACGGCACCCGGAAGGACGTCACCTCGAGCCGCTGCGTCCGACTCACGTAGTCCTGCACGTCCACCGTGTTGCCGAGGCCGACGAACACCGGCTTGTTCACCGGCACCTCCACCAGCACGTCGACCTGGAGCCCGCGGTAGGAGACGACTCCGGGGGCGGTCACCACGGCGGCGGCATCGGTGTCGACCTCGTGCGGACCCGTCGTGAACCGGCTGTCCGGACCGAGCACCACGACGACCGCGAGGCCGACGACGGACAGGAGCACACCCACGACGAGCGCCGGCCAGGCCAGCCGTCCGCCCATCGTCGCTCTCCTCGCTGCGGCCACGCCTGTCGTCGCCGTCGCCGCACCCTAACCCTCCGGGTGCGTCCGCACCGTCAGAAGAGGGCGGACGCGAGGGCGCGTCGCGCGTCGGCCACCCGTGGGTCGTTCGATCCCACCACCACGAACAGCTCGAGCAGACGCTCGCGGATGCGGTCGCGGTCGTCGCCCTGCGCCTGGCGCACGAGCGCGACCAGACGGGCGAAGGCGTCCTCGACGTGGCCACCGCTGACGTCGAGGTCGGCCACCAGCAGCTGCGCGTCGAGGTCGTCGGGCCGGTCGGCCGCGGCCGCGCGAGCAGCCTGGAGGTCGGCGTCCTTCGTCCGGTCGAAGAGCTTGACCCCGGCCAGCCGCTCGGCCACCTCGGCGTCTCCGGGGTGCTGGGCCTTGAGTCGTTCGTACTCGGCGATGGCCGTGGTGGTGTCGCCTGCCGCGAAGGCGGTGTCGGCCGCGGCGAAGCGCGGGTCCTCGGCGGGCTCGGCCTCGACGTCCCCCGCCGCGTCCGGCGCGGCGACGCGTCCGGACAGCCCGTTCTGCACCGCGACCGCGACCAGCTGGTCGAGGTACTGGCGCACCTCGGCCTCCTCGACCGCACCCTGGAAGAGCGGGACGGGCTGGCCCTTGACGAGACCCACGACCAGCGGGACGCCCTGGGCCTGCAGTGCCTGCGCGATGGCGGGGTTGGCATCGGCGTCGACCCTGGCCAGCAGGGCGCGACCCTCGAGGCCGTCGACGGCGCGTCCGACGACGTCGACGAAGTCGCGGCTCTGGGGTGCGCGCGGCGACCACAGGGCCAGGACCACGACGTGCTGCATCGAGGCCTCGAGGGCGACGGTCTGGAAGTTCTGCTCGGTCACGTCGACCGCGTACGCGCCTGCGGCACCCGACGGTCCTGCAGCCGGGGACGGCGGGGGCGACGCCAGGGCGGACAGGTCGATGGCACCGGGACGCGAGAAGGTCATGGACCCATCCTAGGAAGTGGGGCCAGCGTCCTCACGCACCCCACGTCCCCAGGCCTCGGTCCTCGGGCCTCAGCGGCCGTCCTGCGCCTGCCGCTCGAAGGCCGTGCGCGGGCCGCGCAGCCCGGAGCGCTGGACGACCCGCTGGATCGTCAGGTCGCGAGCGTCGGGATCGCCGATGAAGCGGATGTCGCGCAGGCCCTGGGCCTGGGCGGCCGACTCGAAGACGAAGTGCCCGTAGCCGAGCACCCGCCCCACGAACGGCTTCTCGACGGTGATGTCGAGGATGCGGGTGATGGGCATGGTGGCGATGCGCACCGAGAACACGCCCGAGGCGCGGAAGACCCGCATGTTGGTGATGACGAAGACGTCGCGGTGCTCCTGGAGCACCAGGTAGCCGGCGTGCAGCAGCACCCCGACGCCGAGCAGGATGAACAGCCACCCGATCTGGATGGGACCGACGACGGCCAGCACCCACAGCAGCACGGCACCGAGGGCCTCGGCGGCGGGACGCAGGTAGACGACCGGGTGCTTGCGGACCAGGTCGATCACGTGCTCGCCCTCGTCGAGCAGCAGGTGCCCCTCGACGTCCTGCTCGGGAAGTCGCGCCAGCAGGGCGGCCAGCACGGGGCCTACCGGGTCAGCTCGTTGAAGAAGATGAAGACCTGGCCGAAGGCGTTCATGACGGCCTCGACCGCGCCGGAGACAGCATCGGCCGCGCCGGCGGGCGCGGTCAGCAGGTAGTAGACCACGAACGCGGCGACGAGGAGCACCAGGAGCTTCTTCAGCACGCGAACATTCCTATCGCACTCGACCGCCCGTCAGCGGCAGGCGCGCCCGGGTGATCGCTGAGACTGTCGACACGCCTCAGCGGACGACGTCGAGCAGCACGTCGGCCGCGGCGAACGGGTCCTGGTCGCCGGCCAGCACGGCAGCGGCGAGGTCGTCGAGGCGCTCGTCTGCGCCGACGTGCCCGAACCGCTCTCGCAGCTCGTGCAGGGCGACCGCCTCGATCTCACGGCGCGTGCGGGCGAGCCGGCGTCGGCGCAGCCCGCCCGAGGACTCCTGGTGCTCGCGGTGCCGCTCGATCTCGGCCACGACCTCGTCGATGCCCTCACCACGCGAGGCCACCGTCAGGGTGATGGGTGGCTTCCAGGCGCCCTCGGGACGCTCCGACATCGCGATGACCGAGCGCAGCTCGCGCCGGGTGGACTGCGCACCGTCCCGATCGGCCTTGTTGACCACGAAGATGTCACCGACCTCCAGGATCCCGGCCTTGGCCGCCTGGATGCCGTCGCCCATGCCGGGGGCGAGCAGCACCAGGGTGGTGTCGGCGAGCCCGGAGACCTCCACCTCCGACTGTCCGACCCCCACGGTCTCGACCAGCACGACGTCGCAGCCGGCGGCGTCGAGCACGCGCAACGCGTGCGGCGCCGCCCACGACAGGCCGCCGAGGTGACCACGGCTGGCCATGGAGCGGATGTAGACGCCGCTGTCGGTGGCGTGCTCGCCCATGCGGATGCGATCACCCAGCAGCGCTCCACCGGAGAACGGGGACGTCGGGTCGACCGCGAGGACACCCACGCGCTTGCCCTGGGCACGCAGAGCCCCGACCAGGGCTGCGGTCGAGGTCGACTTGCCCACACCGGGCGACCCGGTCAGGCCCACCACGTGGGCGCGGCCCACGAGTGGGGCGAGCGCCGCACTGACCTCGCGCAGCGCGGGCGACTCGTCCTCGACGAGCGAGATCAGACGCGCGACCGCCCGCGGCTGCCCCTCCTGGAGCCGCGCGACGAGGTCGGCGACGTCGGGAGTGGGGGCAGGCACGGGCGGTCGGTTGCGCTGGTGAGGGTGACCGTCAGGCGGACGGCACGGTGATGAGCAGGGCGTCGCCCTGGCCGCCGCCACCACAGAGCGCGGCAGCGCCGAGCCCACCGCCGCGTCGCTTCAGCTCGAGCGCGAGGTGCAGCACGATGCGCGCGCCGCTCATCCCGATCGGGTGCCCGAGGGCGATCGCACCGCCGTTGACGTTGACGATGTCCTCGGAGATGCCGAGCTTGCGGGCCGACTGGATGCCGACGGCCGCGAAGGCCTCGTTCAGCTCGACGAGGTCGAGGTCGGCCGCGGTCCTGCCCTGCTTCGCGAGCGCCTTCTCGATGGCGTTGGCCGGCTGCTCCTGGAGCGTGGAGTCGGGGCCGGACACGTTGCCGTGCGCGCCGATCTCGGCGATCCAGGTGAGGCCGAGCTCCTCGGCCTTGGCCTTGCTCATGACCACCACGGCGGCGGCGCCGTCGGAGATCTGGCTGGCGGTGCCGGCGGTGATGGTCCCCTCCTTGTCGAAGGCGGGGCGCAGTCGGCCGAGGGACTCGGCCGTGGTGTCGCCCCGCACGCCCTCGTCGGCCGAGACGACGACCGGGTCGCCCTTGCGCTGCGGGATCTCGACGGGGACGATCTCCTCGTCGAAGACACCGTTCTTCTGCGCCGTGGCCGCGAGCTGGTGCGAGCGGGCTCCGAACGCGTCCTGCTCCTCGCGGGTCAGTGCGTCGACGTCGGCGTTGCGCTGCTCGGTGAGCGAGCCCATGGCCTGGTCGGTCAGCGCGTCCCACAGGCCGTCGTACTCCATGTGGTCGAGCATCGTGGCCTTGCCGTACTTGGTTCCCTCGCGCGAGCCCGTGAGCAGGTGCGGCGCCTGGGTCATCGACTCCTGACCGCCGGCCACGACCACGTCGTACTCACCGGCGCGGATCAGCTGGTCGGCGAGCGCGATGGCGTTGATGCCCGACAGGCAGACCTTGTTGATCGTCAGGGCCGGCACGTCGAGCGGGATGCCGCCCTTGAAGGCAGCCTGCCGCGCGGGGACCTGGCCGGCTCCGGCGCCGAGCACCTGGCCCATGATCACGTAGTCGACCTGGTCGCCGGAGATCCCGGCCTTCTCGAGCGCGCCCTTGATGGCGAGGCCACCGAGGTCGGATCCGGACAGCGTCTTGAGGCCGCCGAGCAGACGGCCGATCGGCGTGCGGGCGCCGGCGACGATCACGGACTGGGTCATGGGGTTGCTCCCTTGCATGGACACAGGTGGTGGGGTGCCCGTCACTGTACTCGCGGGTCACTTCGCCCAGGAGCGGATGTGGGTCACGTCACCCGGGGCCGCGCCCAGGTGAAGAACAGCACGCCCAGCACCACCAGCACCGCGAGGGCCAGGCCGGCCTCGAGGGGCCCGACCTGGCGCTGCAGCCCCGCACCGGCGAGCGCCGTCGGGAGGAGCAGGACCACCAGGGCAGCCAGCAGGATCCCCCAGCGGCGCGCCGTCACGAGACCCCCGAGGTCGACCAGGCGTAGGTGCCGTTGGCGTAGGACCGGATGACGTTGGTCGGATAGGTGGTCTGGACGCAGCCGTACTTGAGCACGCAGTTCTCGAAGCGCCCCTGCCGGTAGTGGTAGAACGCGCTGCGCGGGTGGCCGTCGTTCGCTCCTGCGTCGTAGAAGTACCGGGTGGACGCCACCTGGCCGCGCCAGTACTGGAACGCGTCGGCCTCGGAGACGAAGAAGCCGTTGCTGCCACCGGCGTGGATGTGCTGGGTCGACCTGGTCCAGCACCAGCGGGTCCACGTGTTGTAGCGGTAGGCCGTCTTGCCCGTGTACGTCGTCGCGCGGTTCGAGATCGTCACCTTGCGACACCCCGAGCCGGTGCTCGACCCGCCCTTGCCCGACCCCTTGACGGCCGACGGGCCGTCGGGGGCCGTCGCTCGGCTCGCCGTGGCGGTGATCGGGGTGGTGACGGTGGAGATCGGGGTGCCGTCGAGCGCCGAGAGCTCGTCGACGACGTAGTCACCCTCGGCGGTGTCGACGACCCAGAGGTCACGCGGCACCGGACCGGGGTCCTCGGAGGCCGACGCGGCGACCGGTGCCGACGCCATCCCCGCCACGCCCAGGATCGTTGCCGTCACCATGGCGATCGCACCCCTGGCCCTCGCGATCGACCCCGACCCCGCCATCGACCCCGTCCTCGTCATCGACCCCGTCATCGAGCTCGCCCTCGTGACCGACCCTGCTCGCCTCATGTCGTCCCCCTCGTCGGCCGCCGCCGTCTCGTGTCGCGTGGGACGAGACTCTCGGGAGCGCCGCGGCGCCGACCACCCTTCCTCAGACTTCGTGCGGGAGGTGTTGACGAGGAGCGCTGCCACCGGGTAGTGCGCCGCGAGCCACCGGCCCGCGCTCGGCGACACCACCGAGCTCCTCGGCGGCCGCCAGGATGAGCCGCGCGATCGGCACGGCCCGACGTCCCTCCTCGGTGAGGCGCACCCCGGCGCCCTCGCGCCGGACGAGGCGGACACCGCACTCGCGCTCCAGGGCCTGCAGGTGAGCACTCACGGCCGGCGCCGAGAACCGCAGGACCCGGGCGGCGTCGGTGATCGAGCCGCTGCGCTCGACCATCACCAGGGCGCGCAGCATCCGTAGATCGAGATGCACCCGGACCAGCTCCCCCCGCAGGCGCGACGTACGTGCCCGACGCTCGACGACGCGTCTGCCGACAGCCTCGCGGCGTGGGAGTGGGCCGATCAACGAACCTCACGATCTCTGTGGTTGCTCTTGATCGACGACGGTCCAGGCGGTATGACACCGCTGCGGCTCGGGCTCGCGCGCCGACCGAGCCGCTCCAGCTCGACGGCCGCGGCGAGCATGAGGCGGGCGATCGGCACCGCCCTGCGCCCCTCCTCCGTGAGTGCCGTGCCGGCCCCCGTGCGCTCGACCAGACGCACCCCGCACTCCCTCTCGAGCGCACGCAGGTGCTCGCTGACCGCGGCGGGCGAGAAGGCCAGGCCGTCCGCCGCGCGGGTGATGGAGCCGCTGGCCTCGACCATCACCAGGGCACGCAACATCCGCAGCTCGATGTGCACGTGACCTCCGACGGGTAGGGGAAATCGACCATACGTGCGGTCTCCGACGGGCCTCGGCGGGCGACACGGACCTCCCCTACCCTGCTTCTCATGACCACCTCGACCCCTCCGTCGGACGCCCCCGCCGACGCCACCGTCCCCGAGCACCTCCTCGTCGCCATCGACCACGTCGGCATCGCCGTGCCCGACCTCGACGACGCCCTCGCCTTCTACTCCTCCGTCTTCGGGCTCCGGTCCGTGCACGAGGAGGTCAACGAGGAGCAGGGTGTCCGCGAGGCGATGCTCGCCGTCGGCGACTCCGGCTCCTGCATCCAGCTGCTGGCCCCGCTCAACGACAGCTCCACGATCGCGAAGTTCCTGGACCGCAACGGCCAGGGGATCCAGCAGCTCGCCTACCGCGTGCTCGACATCGACGCGGTCTCGGCGATCCTGCGCGAGCGCGGCGTCCGGCTGCTCTACGACCAGCCGAAGCGCGGCACGTCCGACAGCCGGGTGAACTTCGTGCACCCCAAGGACGCCGGCGGCGTGCTCGTCGAGCTGGTCGAGCCGTCCTCGACGTCGCACTGAGCCCGAGGCCCGCGTCTCGGGCGTGACCCGCCCCACACTCCCGAGCCGGGACGCAGAACGCTACGGATCGGTAACATCGCCGAAACCCCGACCCAGCGCCGGACCGAGCGCCGGAACACCCCACCTTGGAGGCCCCGTGCAGCACATCCTCGATGCGATCCTCGCCGGAGACACGGCGAGCGAGGACTTCGCCCACCTGGACATCCCCGACCACTACCGCGCCGCCACCGTCCACAAGGACGAGGTCGACATGTTCGAGGGCGTCGCCAGCCGCGACAAGGACCCGCGCAAGTCGATCCACGTCGAGGACGTCGCGCTCCCCGAGCTGGGTCCGGGCGAGGCCCTCGTGGCCGTCATGGCGAGCGCCATCAACTACAACACCGTCTGGACGTCGATCTTCGAGCCCGTCTCCACGTTCGGCTTCCTCGAGCGCTACGGCCGACTCTCCCCGCTCACCAAGCGCCACGACCTGCCGTACCACGTGGTCGGCTCCGACCTCGCCGGAGTCGTGCTGCGCACGGGCCCGGGCGTCACCCAGTGGAAGCCGGGTGCGGAGGTCGTCGCACACTGCCTCTCCGTGGAGCTCGAGGACCCCGCCGGCCACGACGACACGATGATGGATCCCCAGCAGCGCATCTGGGGCTTCGAGACCAACTTCGGCGGACTGGCCCACATCGCCCTGGTCAAGTCCAACCAGCTGCTGCCCAAGCCCGACCACCTCACGTGGGAGGAGGCCGCCTCGCCCGGACTGGTCAACGCGACCGCGTACCGCCAGCTGGTCTCCAAGAACGGCGGCAACATGAAGCAGGGCGACAACGTGCTGATCTGGGGCGCCTCCGGCGGCCTCGGCGGCTTCGCCACGCAGTACGCCCTGAACGGTGGCGCCAACCCGATCTGCGTGGTCTCCAACGAGGAGAAGGCCAAGATCGTCCGGAGCATGGGCGCCGAGCACGTCATCAACCGGTCCGAGGAGAACTGGAAGTTCTGGAACGAGGAGGGCACCCAGCAGAACCCGAAGGAGTGGCAGCGCCTCGGCAAGAAGATCCGCGAGCTCACCGGTGGCGAGGACATCGACATCGTCTTCGAGCACCCGGGTCGTGAGACCTTCGGCGCCTCGGTCTACGTCACCCGCAAGGGCGGCACCATCACCACCTGCGCGTCGACCACCGGCTTCATGCACGAGTACGACAACCGCTACCTGTGGATGAACCTGAAGCGGATCGTCTCGAGCCACTTCGCCAACTACCGCGAGGCGTACGAGGCCAACCGGCTCATCGCCCAGGGCAAGATCCACCCCACGGTCTCGCGCACGTACACGCTCGAGGACGTGGGCCAGGCCTCGCTCGACGTCCACCACAACCTCCACCAGGGCAAGGTCGGCGTGCTCACCCTCGCCCCCGAGGAGGGGCTGGGCGTCCGCGACGAGGAGTTCCGCGCCAAGCACCTCGACGCCATCAACCGGTTCCGCGGCATCTGACGCAGGACCGACCAGCACCACCGCTCGACCGAGGGGCCCGGACGATCCGTCCGGGCCCCTCGGCACGTCCGCGTCCTTGGCGTGCCGGTTCCTTCGGGGTTGGGCGCCGCCCGGGGCGTGGGGACGCCGGACGAGCGTCCGGCACGCGGTCGCGGCAGCGCGGGGGCGTCGGCCCACCTGGGTATGGTGGGTCCCACCGCGAGCGAAGTCGACGCGACGTCGTCCGATGCAGGCTCGCGCACCAGTCGATCCAGCCAGAGGGAGTACCGCGGCATGTCCGAGGAGCAGTCCGGATTGTCCATCTTCGACGCGGCACGCAAGTCCGCCGAGGTCTCGTTCCCCTTGGCCCGGCGCGGCGGCTACGACAGCGACGCGGTCGACGCCTGGGCCCGCACCCAGTCCGCCGAGCTGCAGAAGGCCGCCGACGCGGTCCAGTCGCTGCAGGAGGAGAACGACGAGCTGCACGACCTCGTCGAGCAGCTGCGCGAGCGGGTCGAGGCCATCGACCGGCCCACGTACTCCGGGCTCGGCGGGCACGCCGCCCAGCTGCTGCAGCTGGCCGAGCAGGAGGCCGACGAGGTGCGCTCGCGTGCTCGCCGCGAGGCCGACGAGGTGCTGAAGGTCGCCGAGGAGGAGGCCGCCCTCGTCCGCACCGCTGCGGCCAAGGAGGCCGAGGACCTGCGCACGCGCGCGGTCAGCGAGCTCGAGGAGAAGCGGCGCGAGCTGCTCACCGAGGCCGAGGCCGGCCGTGCCGACGCGGCTGCACACGCCGACGACGTGCGCGCCCAGGCCGACCGCGAGGCCGCCCAGATCCGGCTCGCGGCCGAGCAGGACGCCCAGAACATGCGTCTCGGCGCCACCCGTGAGGTCGAGCAGGCTCGCGCGGCCGCCGACCGGGAGGTCACCGAGGCCCGTCGCGTGCTGGCGGTCGAGAAGGAGCGCCTGGCTCGCGAGGCCGCCGAGAACCACGCTGCCGCCACCGAGCAGACGTCCAAGCTGGTCACGGACGCCGAGACGCGTGCCGCGGCCGCCGACGAGCGCGCCCGAGGCCTCATGAGCAAGGCCAACGCGGCGCGCGAGTCGGCCAGCACGGACGCGTCGTCGATCGTCGACAACGCGCGCAAGGAGGCGGCCGCCCTGGTGGCGAACGCCAAGGCCGAGGCCGACCACCTGCGCGCCTCCGCGACCACCGACGTGGAGCGCGAGACCCGCTCCCTGCGGACCGAGGTCGAGGACCTGCAGCGTCGACGCGAGGGGATCCTGGCGCAGATGGGTCAGCTCCGCGACATCGTCGCGTCCTTCGCGGGCGACTCGGCGGCGAGCACGGTGTCCGCGTCCGCCCCGCAGGGGCGGGCCGACGAGCCGGCACCGCAGGACGCCTCGGACGAGGACACGGGCGACACGGACGACACCGTCGAGGCTCCTGCGGCCCGCTGATCGACGACCCCTCGCCGGTCCGGGCCACCCGGGTCCGGCGAGGTTCGCGCGGGTCAGGGCTTGCGGCGCCAGCAGGCGGTGTGCCAGTGCCGGCGCTCGTCGACGGCTGCCGCACTGAGCAGCGGCTTCTCGACGGGCCAGACCACCACGTGAGGGGTCCCGGGCGGGATCGGACGGTGGCAGTCGGGGCACGTGTAGCTGCTGGTCGCACCGGCCCCCGTCAGGCGTCGCACGTGCCAGCCGCCGTCGGCCTTCGGCTCGACAGGGGGTGAGCCGGCCGACGGTGGTCCCGGCCGGGGTCGTCGGGGCGGCCGTCGTCTGGACACCCGGGTGACCTTATCGTCCGGCGACGTCCTCGACGCAGTAGGAGCGGAGCCAGCCCTCCCGGTGGGCGGCAACCTCGAGCGCTCGGTCGAACACGACGACCTCGGCCTCCCCCGTCATCCGCTCGACCACGACGACGTCGGTCAGCCGGGGCGCCGAGCTGCACACGAGTCCCTGCTCCGTGAGCCGGGCGACGAGCGCGGTGGCCGCGGAGGACATCTCCCGGTCACAGGGAGCGGCGCCGCAGCGCATCACCTGCCTGACGTCCTCCGTGGCCGCCGGCGGGTCGACCAGCTGCTGGACGACGCCCAGGGCCGGCAGGAACGAGAGCCCGAACGACAACGCCGCGATGCGCACGACCCGACTCGCCTGCTGGGCGGTCTGCATCGTCGACACGGGGGCTCCGGATCCGTCGGCCCCCGAGGCGACGGCCGGATGACCGCCACGCCCACCTCAACGAGCGGGTGGGGTCGGGGTTACCGCTCAGCGGCAGTAGACGACCGTGCGAGGCGTCATGCCGACGCTCGTGGCCACGACGTCGGCGAGCGAGCTGAGGGTGGCGCCGCCGCGACCGTCGTCGACGGCCACCACGTCGCTCAGTCGTGGCGTGCTGGTGCAGTGCATCCCGAGCGCCTGCTGCGACTCGACCAGCTCGGCGAGTGCCGGCGCCATGGCGGGACAGCCCGCGACGGCGCAGACGTCCTCGTCCGTGGTCCCGTACCCGCGGTCGAACGCGTGCAGCGACACGAGCGTGAGCACGGCGGCCGCCACGCTCACGAGCGTGAGCCGCCGCAGCGCCGCAGCGATGCGCAGAACCCCCCTGGTCCGCATGTGCTCTGCCTTCCTGTCCCGGGCGCCCGGGTTACCCCGGGCGCCCTCCTCTCGTCGGATCGGTTCAGTAGGTGTGGAAGCCCTCGCCGGTCTTGCGGCCGAGCTTGCCCTCGGCGACCAGGCGCTCCAGGGTCGGCGCGGGCGTCCAGCCCTCGTGACCGAAGGTGGACACCAGCGTCTGCTGGATCGCCAGCGAGACGTCGTTGCCGACCACGTCGAGCAGCTCGAACGGACCCATGGGGAGCTTGGTCCCCTTGAGCGCGGTGTCGATCTCCTCGAGCGAGGCCTCACCGGACTCGTGCAGCGTCACGGCGTCGTTGAGGTAGGGGAACAGCAGCGCGTTCACGATGAACCCGGCGCGATCACCGCAGGAGACCGGGTGCTTGCCGACGTCGAGGCACAGGGCCTTGACGGTCTCGGCGACCTCGGGCGAGGTCGAGTCCGCGGAGACGACCTCGACGAGCTTCATGACCGGGGCGGGGTTGAAGAAGTGCATGCCCACGACGTCCTGCGGACGCGAGGTGGCCTCGGCGCACGACGCGATGGAGAGCGACGACGTGGTGGTCGCGAGGATCGCCCCGGGCTTGGTGATGCGGTCGAGGTCGCGAAAGAGCTCGAGCTTCACGTCGAGGTCCTCGGCGATGGCCTCCACCACGATGTCGACGTCGTCGAGCGCGTGCCGGTCCGTCGCGGCGGTCAGCCGACCGATGACGTCGGACTTCTCGTCCTCGGTGAGCCGTCCCTTGGCGATCGCCCGGTCGAGGTTCTTCTCGATCCGGGCCTGGACGGCGGCGACCTTGTCGTCGGAGCGACCGACGAAGACCACGTCGTGCCCGGCCTTGGCGAAGACCTCGACGATGCCGGAGGCCATGGTGCCCGTGCCGACGACACCGACCTTGGCGACCGGGTGGTGCTTCTGGGGGGCCGCGTCGGCGCCCGCGTCGGCGGCGGCCTCGAACGTCTCGGAGGACTCGGCGAGCTTCACCAGCACGGGAGCCGGCTCGTGGAGCGGGTCACCGGTGCCGGCGTGCTGGGCGCGCAGGCCCTCGACCACGGTGGCGGCACCGAGGGCGTCGACCAGGGCCAGCGGGCCGATCGGGTAGCCGCAGCCGAAGCGCATCGAGGCGTCGATGTCGTCCTTGGTGGCGTAGCCGCTCTCGTACATGGTGGCGGCGTGGTTGAGGTACGGGTACACCAGCGTCCGGGCGATCTCGGCGCCGCGGTCGTCGGCCGTGAGACGGTCCACGATCTCCTGCATGCCTACTCCTAGGTAACTTCGGGGTCGTGACACACTAGCGTCCGATCCGCACCAACGGGAGGGCTGTCACATGAATCGTCGTATGAGCCTGGCCACGGGCGTCGCCGCCCTCGCGCTGAGCACCCTCGCCGCCTGCGGGTCCGACGACGGACCGGGGACCCCCGACGGCTCCTCGCCGTCCCCGTCGACCTCCGCCTCCGCGTCCGAGTCCCCCACGGCGGCCGAGCCCACCGGCGATCCGGCCGACGCGGCCGACCTCGCCGGCACGTGGCGCGACGACGAGGCCGACTGGACGGTGACCTTCAAGGCCGACGGCACGTTCTCCGAGGACTTCCAGGGCGTGCCGGAGTTCCGGACGGGTGACTACGAGGTCGCCGACGGCGTCGTGACGCTGCAGGGTGGCGACGGCAACGACGACGAGGGCACCATCAAGGACGGCACGCTGGTGTTCAAGCTCGGGACGTTGGTGCGTCAGTAGTGCGTCTGGTCGTCGCACGCTGCCAGGTCGACTACGCCGGGCGGCTCACCGCACATCTGCCCATGGCCACCCGGGTCATCATGGTCAAGGCCGACGGCTCGGTGCTCGTGCACTCCGACGGTGGCTCCTACAAGCCGTTGAACTGGATGAGCCCGCCCTGCAGCCTCAAGGAGGGCACCGCCGACGACGGTCGCCTCGAGTGGGTCGTGCAGGCCGGCAAGACCGACGACACGCTGCGCATCCTCATCGACGAGGTCGTGTCCGACTCCAGCCACGACCTGGGCGTCGACCCCGGCCTGCGCAAGGACGGCGTCGAGAAGCACCTGCAGGAGCTCCTGGCCGAGCACACGAGCACCTTCGGCGTCGGCATGTCGCTCGTGCGCCGTGAGTTCATGACCGCGATCGGACCGGTCGACCTGCTGTGCCGCGACGACGCCGGCGCCGCCGTGGCCGTCGAGATCAAGCGGCGCGGCGACATCGACGGCGTCGAGCAGCTCACCCGCTACCTCGAGCTGATGAACCGCGACCCGAAGCTGCGCCCCGTGCGCGGCATCTTCGCCGCCCAGGAGATCAAGCCCCAGGCCCGCGTGCTCGCCGAGGACCGAGGCATCGAGTGCGTCGTCGTCGACTACGACGCCCTCCGCGGCATCGACGACCCCTCCCTGCGCCTGTTCTGAACGCTCCCACCGTGTGGGGCTCGGCCAGCGACGCCAGCATGGGCCGAGCGAGCGCCAGCGAGTGACGGCAGGCGCCCGGGCAGAGCCCGGCAGCCGTGAGGAACGAACGGCTGGAGCGGCGAGGAACGAGCCGCGCGCCTCATTGAAGGGGGACGTCGAAGAAGGTGGTGCCGAGGGTCTCCCAGCGGTCGACCTCGCAGCCGTTCTCGCGGGTGAAGGTGGCATCGACGTCGGCGCCGTCGACCGTGCCCTTCACCGTGGCGGTCTGGGGGCCGCCGTAGATCATCGTGCAGACCTGGTCGGCCGGCACGGGCTCGAGGACGTCCGCCCCGGCCGACGCGAGCGCGGCGCACGCCTCCTGGGCCTGGGGGTGGTCGCCACCCACCGGGTCGCACTCGAGGGTCATGACGTTCGGCTCGGCGTCGGCGTCGGTGCGCACCTCGATGGTGATCGACGTGGCCGCGACCGAGCCGTCGCCGGCCTCGGCGTCCGTCCCGGGCTCGTCGTCGGAGCCCTGGCCGCAACCGACCAGGAGTGCCACGACGAGGACGAGGAGCGGCAGGGCCCTACGCACCGGCGATCCTGGGCGCCGTCGGGTCGGAGGACTCCCCCGTGTCCTCGCGGGCGACCCAGTCCTCGATGCGGTCGACGTCGTCCTTCGCCCGCGTGACCACGGCCAGCAGGTCCCCCATCTTGGCGACCTCCTCGACCTGCTCGCGGATGAACCACTGCATGAACTGCTCCGACGCGAAGTCGCCGTCGGCCCTCGCGATCCGGGTCAGCTCGTTGACCTGCTCGGTGACCTTCTTCTCCTGCTCGAGCGCAGCGCGGACCGGCTCCACGACGTCGCCGAACTCTCCGACCGGCGCAGGCAGGGCAGGGATGTGCGGCGTCTCGCCGGCGTCCAGCAGGTACTGCACCATCATCATGGCGTGGTCGCGCTCCTCGGCCGCCTGGTCGTAGAAGAGCGCCGCCATCCGCGGCATCGTCTGGGCGTCGTAGAACGCCGCGATCGCCACGTACTGCTGGTGCGCCCCGAACTCGTGCCCCAGCTGCTCGTTGAGCTTCTCCACGAACGCCTGTGACGTCATCGTCGTCCTCCATCGTCGCCGGGTGACCTCATGGGCCCGATGCTACGGTCTGCTCGTGTCCAAGGAGCCGAAGCGCAAGTGCTGCGTCAGCAAGAACCGCTGCAAGCGCTGCCCGATCCGGATGCTCAAGGAAGGCACCCTCCCCGACGGCTACGGCGTGAAGAAGAGGCGGCTCGTCCGTATCGGCGCCGACGGCACCGTCGTCCCGGTGGAGAAGAAGGACAAGAAGTCCAAGAAGGGCAAGAAGGGCAAGAAGTCCGGGTCGAAGAGCACGAAGTCCCAGGGCAAGAAGTCCGGCTCCAAGAACGCGAAGACGCCGGGCAAGAAGGCCAAGAAGCACGCCCTCGCCGCCTGAGTCCGTCCCGGGGCGAGATTCGTCTGGTGGGTCCCGACGTCGTGCCCTAGCGTCGGCGTCATGGACCTGAAGACACGCGCCCAGACGCTGCTCGACCTGCACACCGCCCCGGAGCTGCTCACCGTCGTGAACGTGTGGGACGCCATCACCGCCCGCATCGTCACCGAGGTCGAGGGCACCAAGGCCCTCGCCACGGCGAGCCACTCCATCGCCGCGTCGCACGGCTACGAGGACGGCGAGAACATCCCGGTCGACGAGATGATCGCCGCCGTCGGGCTCATCGTCGCGAACACGCACCTGCCGGTGACGGCCGACCTCGAGGCCGGCTACGGCGACCCCGGCGAGACCGCCCGCAAGGCGATCGGCGTGGGCGCGGTCGGTGCCAACCTCGAGGACCAGGTGAAGCCGCTGGCCGAGGCCGTGGCCGCGGTCGAGTCCGTCGTGAAGGCCGGTGAGGCCGAGGGCATCCCGTTCGTGCTGAACGCCCGCACCGACGTCGTCGCGAAGGCCGGCGACCGTCCGCACGACGAGGTCATCGCCGACGCGATCGAGCGCGGCAGGGCCTTCATCGAGGTCGGCGCGCCGATCGTCTTCGTACCGGGCCCCCTCTCGGAGGACGACGTCAGCGCGTTCGTCGACGCCTGGGGCCCGCAGCGGCTCACCACCATCGGCTACCCGGGGTCCATCCCCCTCGCGCGCCAGCAGGAGCTCGGCGTCGCTCGCGTGTCGTACGGCCCGTTCACGCAGTCCGTCGCGCTCATGGCCCTGCAGGACCTGACCCGTGACATCCAGTCCGGCGGCGCGCTGCCCGAGGGCTTCCGCGTCCTCAACTGACCCACGGACGACGAAGGGCCCGGGACCGTGTGGTCCCGGGCCCTTCGCGCGCGGTCAGGCCTCGAGGCCCTTGGCCTTGCGGATCTCGTCGACGATGCGACCCATGATGTCGGTCATGCCGAAGTCCTTCGGGGTGAACACCGCGGCGACGCCGTCCGCCTCGAGACGACGACCGTCGGAGTCGGGGATGATGCCACCGACGATGAGGGGCACGTCGTCCATGCCGGCCTCGCGCATGCGCTGCTGCACGTCGGGCACGAGCTCCATGTGCGACCCCGACAGGATCGACAGACCCACCACGTGCACGTCCTCGGCCACGGCGGCGGAGACGATCTGCTCGGGAGTCAGCCGGATGCCCTGGTACACGACCTCGAAGCCGACGTCGCGGGCGCGGACGGCGATCTGCTCGGCCCCGTTGGAGTGGCCGTCCAGGCCCGGCTTGCCGACCAGGAAGCGCAGCCGGGTGCCGAGCTCGTCACCCGTGCGCTTGACCTTCTCGCGCACGGCGGTCAGCTCGGCGCCGGCCTCCGCCACGCCGACGGCGCCGGACACGCCGGTGGGTGCCCGGTACTCGCCGAACACCTCGCGCAGCGCACCCGACCACTCCCCCACGGTCGCACCGGCCCGCACGGCCGCGAGCGTCGCCTCCATCAGGTTCGTCTCGGTCTTGGCCTCGGACTGCAGCCTCTCGAGAGCCGCGTCGACGGCACCCTGGTCGCGCTGCTCGCGCCATGCCTGCACGTCGGCGACGGCGTTGGCCTCGGCCTGCGGGTCGGCCACCATGATGGCGCCGTCGAGGTCCGCGGTCAGGGGCGACGGCTCGGTCTCGACGTAGCTGTTGACGCCCACGACCTTCATCTCGCCGGACTCGATCTTCGAGCGGCGGGCGGCGTGCGAGGCGACCAGCTCGGACTTCATGTAGCCGGACTCGACGGCCGCCACGGCACCGCCCATGGCCTGCACGCGGTCGATCTCGGCCTGCGCACCCTCCACGAGCTCGGCCACCTTGGCCTCGATGACGTGCGAGCCCTCGAAGATGTCGTCGTACTCGAGGAGGTCGGACTCGAAGGCGAGGACCTGCTGGAGGCGCAGCGACCACTGCTGGTCCCACGGGCGGGGCAGGCCGAGCGCCTCGTTCCAGGCGGGCAGCTGCACCGCCCGGGCCCGGGCGTTCTTGCTGAGCGTGACGCCGAGCATCTCGAGCACGATGCGCTGCACGTTGTTCTCGGGCTGGGCCTCGGTGAGTCCCAGGGAGTTGACCTGCACGCCGTAGCGGAAGCGACGCATCTTGGGGTCGGTGACGCCGTAGCGGTCGCGGGTGATCTGCTCCCAGAGCTGCCCGAAGGCACGCATCTTGCAGGTCTCCTCGATGAAGCGGACACCGGCGTTGACGAAGAACGAGATGCGCCCGACGGTCTTCTCGAAGTCGGCGTCGTCGACCTGGCCGGAGTCCTTCACGGCGTCGAGCACCGCGATGGCGGTGCTCAGCGCGTAGGCGATCTCCTGCGTGGGCGTGGCGCCGGCCTCCTGCAGGTGGTAGCTGCAGATGTTGAGCGGGTTCCACTTGGGGATCGTGTTGACCGTGTAGGCGATCATGTCGGTCGTCAGCCGCAGCGACGGGGCAGGACCGAAGACGTAGGTCCCGCGCGACAGGTACTCCTTGATGATGTCGTTCTGGGTCGTCCCGGCGAGCGCCGACGGATCGACGCCCTGCTCCTCGGCGGCCACCTGGTACATGGCGAGCAGCCACATGGCGGTGGCGTTGATCGTCATGGAGGTGTTCATCTCGCCGAGCGGGATGTCCTGGAACAGCCGTCGCATCGATCCCAGGTGCGGGATCGGGACGCCGACCTTGCCCACCTCGCCGCGCGACAGCACGTGGTCGGGGTCGTAGCCGGTCTGGGTGGGCAGGTCGAAGGCCACCGAGAGCCCGGTCTGGCCCTTCGCCAGGTTCTTGCGGTACAGCGCGTTGGACTCGGCCGCCGAGCTGTGTCCGGCGTACGTGCGCATCACCCAGGGACGGTCGGGCGCAGACTTGTCAGGCATGCCGGTCAGGTTACCGCGCCGTAACGTGACGCGGCAGACTCTGTGAGCCACGCGACCCGCCTCAGGTGGCCCGGCCGTCCCGAGCGACACGCCCTAGGGTGAGGTCATGGTCAACCTGACACGGATCTACACCCGGACCGGCGACGACGGCACGACCAACCTGGTCGACTTCAGCCGCACCTCGAAGAACGACCTGCGGCTCGTGGCCTACGCCGACGTCGACGAGGCCAACAGCCAGCTGGGGCTCGCCCTGGCGTTCGACGAGCTGGACGACGAGGTGACCGCGGTCATCCGGCACGTGCAGAACGACCTGTTCGACGTCGGTGCCGACCTCGGCGCTCCGGTCGTGGAGAACCCCGAGCACCCGCCGTTGCGTGTCGAGCCCGACTACGTCGACCGGCTCGAGGGCTGGTGCGACCAGTACAACGACCGGCTCGAGAAGCTGCGCTCGTTCATCCTGCCCGGCGGCACCCGCTCGGCATCGGCCCTGCACGTCGCGCGCACAGTGACCCGGCGCGCCGAGCGATCCGCGTGGGCCGCGATCGAGGTGCACGGCGACACGATGAACCCGTTGACGGCCCGCTACCTGAACCGGCTGAGCGACCTGCTGTTCATCCTCGGTCGCTACGCGAACCGCGAGGCCGGCGACATCCTCTGGGTGCCCGGCGGCGAGCGCTAGCGAGCCTGCCCGACCGCACAGCGGCGAGCGCTAGCGAGCCCGCCCGACCGCACAGCGGCGAGCGCTAGCGAGCCCGCCCGACCGCACAGCGGCGAGCGCTAGCGAGCCCGCCCGACGGCACAGCGGCGAGCCCCAGCGAGCCCGTCGGAGACGCAGATCGCCGCCGTCCACGCGGGACGACGGCGATCCGGTCACGTGCTGGTGGGGGTCACTCCCAGTCGATGGCTCGCTGGGTGGTGACGGTGCCGCCGGACTTGACCTTGGTCACCTTCGTGACGGAGGACGTGGAGTCGACGTCAGCCTGGGCCGGCGACGACAGCGGCAGGAACGCGAGGGCCGACGCGAAGGTGGCGACGACGATGCGCTTGGTCATTCGGTTCATGGGGCTACCTGTTCCATCGGGGGACCCGGTCGACCGGGCATGGTCCATCGGGACCATGGTCCCGTAGTCCTCGGGAGATCGTCAATCGAAACGCCGAAAACCGATCCACCTCGTTCTCGCACATGGTGGTCGCTGGCCCTGCGTGCGGGGAGGAGCTAGAGGACGGTGCTGACGCGCTGCCCGGGGGGCGAGGCCTCGAGCCAGGCCAGCAGCCCCGTCAGGGCCGCCGGGGTCAGGGCGAGCTGCTGCACCGGTGTCGGGTTGCGTGTGGTCACGACCACGTGCCCGTCGTGGACCGCGTGCACCTCACCGCCCACGGGGTCACGACGACCGTCGACGGCCATGGCGTCCCGCGAGAACCGGTACGCCGGACGCAGCCTCAACGAGAAGGTCCGGTACCACTCCAGCGTGCTTCCGCGGTACACCGCGAGGCCCAGGGTCCACCCCTGGGCCGACGCGCCGTCCCGCTTGTTGATGCTGAGGTCGAAGGCGCCCAGCGTGCGCGCCAGGTACCGACGGCGCAGCACGAGGACGGCCAGCAGGACGACGGTGAGGGCGATCGCGGCGAGGACGAGGTCCACGGCCCACAGCCACAGCGGCACCCCGCCCTCCCTCCTCCGGCAGACGGCCGAGAACCCTAGGCCAGCTCGATGCCGCGGAGCTTGGCCTCGGCGCGCTGGACGGCCGCGTCGTCGTCGTCGGACCGCGCCTGCTCCAGCTCGGCCTGCACCTGGTCGCGGTCGAGCTCGGACACCAGGTGGGTGTCCTCGCTCAGGATCGAGACGCGGTCGTCGGCGACGGACAGGAACCCGTCCTCGACGACCGCGACGACCGTCTCGCCGTCGGCCTTGATCTTGACCACGCCGGGCACGAGCACCGACAGCAGCGGCGCGTGCCCGACGAGGACACCGAGGTCACCCTCGACGGTGCGGGCGACGACCTCGTGGGCCTCCCCCGACCACACCACGCGGTCGGCGGCGACCAGCTCGACCTGGAGCGTCGTGTCCGCCATCAGGAGTTCTTCTGGATCTCGGCCCACTTCGCATCGACGTCGTCGAGACCGCCGCACATGAAGAAGGCCTGCTCGGCCACGTGGTCGTACTCGCCGTCGCAGATCTTGGTGAAGGCGTCGATCGTCTCGTCGAGCGGGACGGTGGAGCCCTCGATGCCGGTGAACTGCTTCGCCACGTAGGTGTTCTGGCTGAGGAAGCGCTGGATGCGACGGGCGCGCGAGACGATCGTCTTGTCCTCCTCGCTCAGCTCGTCGACACCGAGGATGGCGATGATGTCCTGGAGCTCCTTGTTGCGCTGCAGGATGCCCTTGACCCGGTTGGCCGTCGTGTAGTGGTCGTCGGCGATGTAGCGCGGGTCCAGGATGCGCGAGGTGGACGTCAGCGGGTCGACCGCGGGGTAGATGCCCATGGAGGCGATCTCACGGTTGAGCTCGGTGGTGGCGTCCAGGTGCGCGAACGTGGTGGCCGGGGCCGGGTCGGTGTAGTCGTCTGCCGGCACGTAGATCGCCTGCAGCGACGTGATCGAGTGACCACGCGTGGAGGTGATGCGCTCCTGCAGCACGCCCATCTCGTCGGCCAGCGTCGGCTGGTAGCCCACGGCGGACGGCATGCGGCCGAGCAGCGTGGAGACCTCGGAGCCGGCCTGCGTGAACCGGAAGATGTTGTCGATGAACAGCAGCACGTCGCGGTTCTGGACGTCGCGGAAGTACTCCGCCATCGTCAGGGCCGACAGCGCCACGCGCAGACGCGCTCCGGGCGGCTCGTCCATCTGGCCGAAGACGAGGGCGACCTTGTCGAGGACGTCGGCCTCCTCCATCTCGGCGATGAGGTCGTTGCCCTCGCGGGTGCGCTCGCCGACTCCGGCGAACACCGACACGCCGTCGTGGTCCTTGGCCACACGGGCGATCATCTCCTGGATGAGCACCGTCTTGCCGACGCCGGCGCCGCCGAACAGGCCGATCTTGCCGCCGAGGACGTAGGGCGTCAGCAGGTCGATGACCTTGATGCCGGTCTGGAACATCTGCGTCTTGGACTCGAGCTGGTCGAACGCGGGGGCCTTGCGGTGGATGCCCCAGCGCTCTGCCGCCTCGAAGGTCTCGCCCTCGGGCATGTTCATGACCGCGCCGGTGGTGTTGAACACCCGGCCGAGCGTCTGGTCGCCGACCGGCACCGAGATCGGCTCGCCGGTGTCGGTGACGACGCTGCCGCGCACGACACCGTCGGTCGGGCGCAGGCTGATGGCGCGCACCAGGCCGTCACCGATGTGCTGGGCGACCTCGAGCGTGAGGGTCTCCTCGCTCCCGGGGATGCTGGTCTCCACGGTGAGCGCGTTGTAGATCTCCGGCATCGAGTCCGACGGGAACTCGATGTCGAGGACCGGGCCGATGACCCGCGCGACGCGACCGGTGGTCGTGGTCTTCTCTTCGGCAGTGGCAGTCATAGCTCTCTCACTCCTGACCAGCGGTGGCGTCGGCGAGCGCGTTGGCGCCGCCCACGATCTCGCTGATCTCCTGGGTAATGCCGGCCTGGCGGGCCTGGTTGGCAATGCGGGTGTACTTCTCGATGAGGTCCTGCGCGTTGTCGGTCGCGGACTTCATGGCCTTCTGGCGGGCGGCGAGCTCGGAGGCGGCCGCCTGCAGCTGGCAGTAGTAGATGCGGCTGTTGACGTACTTCGGCAGCAGCGCGTCGAGGACCTCGTGGGCCGAGGGCTCGAACTCGTACAGCGGCAGCAGGTCCGACTCCTCGGGAGCCTCCGTGCCCTCGACGACCTCGAGCGGGAGCAGACGGATGACGTCCGGCTCCTGCGTGAGCATCGACTTGAACCGCGTGAACACGATGTGAAGCTCGTCGACGGCGCGGGACGGGTCGATGGCCTCCTCGTCCGTCTCGTCCTGGGCGAACAGGCTCGTGAGCGCGTCGCCGATCTCGCGGGCGTTGGCGTACTCCGGCTTGTCGGAGAATCCGGTCCACGACGAGACGAACTCGCGCTGGCGGAAGGAGAAGTACGTCACGGCCTTGCGACCGGAGAGGTAGAAGTCGACCTCCTTGCCCTCGGACCGGAGCTTCTCGGTGAGCCGCTCCGCCTCCTTGAGGACGCTGGAGGAGTACGACCCCGCGAGGCCGCGGTCGCTCGTGATGACGAGCACCGCCGCCCGCGTGGGGTTCTCCTTCTCGGTGGTGAGCGGGTGGTCGACGTTGGAGAACGTCGCCACCGCCGACACCGCCCGGGTCAGCTCACGGGCGTACGGGGCCGCCGCCGCCGCGTGCTGCTGCGCCTTGATGATGCGCGAGGCGGCGATGAGCTCCATGGCGCGCGTGATCTTCTTGGTCGCCTGGGTCGACCTGATCTTCGCTCGTAGCTCTCGTACCGACGCTGCCATGTGGGTCAGCCCCGCTTCTGCTTGACGATCTGCTCCTGCTCGACGTCCTCGTCGTCCAGAGCGTCGAACTCCTCGCGACCGACGGAGATGCGTCCGCCCTCGCTGGTCTCGAACTGCTCGAGGAACGACGTGTACGCCGACTCCAGGGAGGACGCCGTGTCGTCGTCGAACTTCGCCGTCTCGCGGATCGTGGTGAAGATGCCCTCGTGCGAGCGCTTCACGTAGTCGAGGAACTCCTCCTCGAAGCGGCTGATGTCCTCGACGGGGACCGGGTCGAGCTTGCCCTGGGTACCGGCCCAGAGGGAGACGACCTGCTGCTCCATCGGGAACGGGGCGTACTGACCCTGCTTGAACAGCTCCATGAGGCGCTGTCCGCGGGCGAGCTGGGCCTTGGACGCGGCGTCGAGGTCCGAGGCGAACATGGCGAACGCCTCCATGGCGCGGTACTGCGCCAGGTCGACCTTGAGCGAGCCCGTGACCGCCTTCATCGCCTTGGTCATGGCCGCACCACCGACGCGCGAGACGGAGATTCCGACGTCGACGGCGGGGCGCTGGTTGGCGTTGAACAGGTCCGACTGCAGGAAGATCTGGCCGTCGGTGATCGAGATGACGTTGGTCGGGATGTAGGCCGAGACGTCGTTCGCCTTGGTCTCGATGACCGGAAGACCCGTCATCGAGCCGGCGCCCAGCTCGTCGTTGAGCTTGGCGCAACGCTCGAGCAGCCGGCTGTGGAGGTAGAAGACGTCTCCGGGGTAGGCCTCGCGGCCCGGCGGACGACGCAGCAGCAGCGACACCGCACGGTAGGCCTCGGCCTGCTTGGAGAGGTCGTCGAAGATGATCAGGACGTGCTTGCCCTGGTACATCCAGTGCTGGCCGATGGCCGAACCGGTGTACGGGGCGAGGTACTTGAAGCCGGCCGAGTCCGAGGCGGGGGCCGCGACGATCGTCGTGTACTCCAGCGCACCCGCGTCCTCGAGGGCGCCGCGGACGCCGGCGATGGTCGAGCCCTTCTGACCGATGCCGACGTAGATGCAGCGGACCTGCTTGGTCGGGTCGCCGCTCTCCCAGAACTCCTTCTGGTTGATGATCGTGTCGATGGCGATCGCCGTCTTGCCGGTCTGGCGGTCACCGATGATCAGCTGGCGCTGGCCGCGACCGATGGGCGTGAGCGAGTCGATGGCCTTGATGCCGGTCATGAGCGGCTCGGAGACCGACTGACGCTGCACCACGTTGGGGGCCTGGAGCTCGAGGGCACGACGGCCGTCGGTCTCCACGTCGCCCAGACCGTCGATCGGCTGGCCGAGCGGGTCGACCACGCGGCCGAGGTAGCCGTCGCCGACGGGCACGGAGAGCACCTCGCCGGTGCGCTTGACCTTCTGGCCCTCCTCGATGCCGGAGAAGTCACCCAGGATGACGACACCGATCTCGCGGACGTCGAGGTTCAGCGCGAGGCCGAGCGTGCCGTCCTCGAACTCGAGCAGCTCGTTGGCCATGGCCGAGGGCAGGCCCTCGATCCGTGCGATGCCGTCGCCGGCCTCGGCGACGATGCCGACCTCTTCGGTCTTGCTGGCGCTCGGGGAGTAGTCGGACACGAACTGCTGCAGCGCGTCGCGGATCTCCTCGGGACGGATGGAGAGTTCCGTCATGTCTTCTGCCTGCCTTCTGTGGGTCTGGTGGCTGGGTGGTGCCGGATGATCAGGGGACGTCAGCCGGCGAGCTGCCGGCGGGCGGCCTCGAGTCGGCTGGACATGGTTCCGTCGACGACCTCGCCCTCGACGGAGACGGCGATGCCTCCGACGACCGACGGGTCGACCACGATGTTGAGGTGGACGTCGCGTCCGTACTTGCCGGCCAGGGCGGCCGCGAGTCGGGAACGCTCGTCGTCGGACAGCTCGTAGGCCACGCGCACGACCGCGACGAGGCGGTCGCGACGCTGGGCCGCCACCTCTCCGAACGCGGTCAGGACCTTCTCGAACGACCCGGTGCGTGCCACGACCGCCTGCTGCGCGAGCTCGAGGGTCTCGGTCGAGACCTTGCCCTCGAAGATCGAGGCCAGCAGGGACGCCTTGGCCTTGGCCGGGACCGAGCGATCGGCCACGACGCCACGGAGCTCGACGTCGCCGGCGACCGTGCGGCCGAGCTCGAACAGCTCGGTCTCGACCCGCTCGAGGTCACCGGCGGCGTCGGCACGCCCGACCAGGGCGGCCGCACCGGCGGTCTCGAGGGCGTCGGCCAGGTCACGCCCGGCGTTCCAGCGCGAGGCCGCCGCGGCCTTGACCACGTCGAGGGTCGCGCCGTCGACCTGCGAGCCGAGCACGGTGGCCGCGAGGCCAGCCTTGGCCTCGGGCTCGGTCGACGGGTCCGTGAGCACGCGGCGCAGCGCCGGGTTGGCGTCGAGCAGCGCCACCACCCCGAAGAGCTGGCTGCCGAGCGCCGCCGAGGAACCCTGGGCCGACTCGACGGCCGACAGGACCTCGTGCTGGGACCTCGCGGAGATGCCTCGCATCAGTTGGCCGACCCCTCCAGCTCCGTGATGAAGCGCTCGACGGTGCGACGCTGACGCGCCTCGTCCTCGAGCGACTCACCGACGATGCGTCCGGCGAGGTCCGTGGCGAGCGAGCCCACCTCGGCCTTCAGCTGGGCGAGGGCCTGCGACCGCTCGGCCTCGACCTGCGCGTGCGCCGTGGCCGTGATGCGGGCGGCCTCGTCCTGGGCCTGGGCCCGGAGCTCGGCGATGATCTGCGCGCCCTGCTCCTTGGCCTCCTCGCGGATGCGCGAGGCCTCGTGCCGGGCGTCGGCCAGCTGGGCGTTGTACTTCTCGAGCGCGGCCTGCGCCTCCTTCTGGGCAGACTTGGCCTCCTCGATCCCGCCCTCGATGGCGGCGGTCCGCTCGGCGAACGCCTGCTCGAAGTTGGGCACGACGAACTTGCGGACCAGCAGGAAGAGGATGCCCAGGACGACGAGGCCCAGGACGATCTCGGGCAGCTCGGGGACGAGCGGGTTGTGCTCCTCGCCCTCTGCTGCGGCGACCAGGATCGCGCTCATGGTGAATCTCCCTTAGCGAGGATCAGTTGTAGCCGAAGACGAAGGCCAGGGCCAGCGCGATGATGAAGAACTGCTCAGCGAGGACGAAGCCGAAGATCGCGATGCCCTGGAGCTTGCCCTGCGCCTCGGGCTGACGGGCGACGCCCGTGACGTAGGCGGCGAAGATCAGGCCGACGGCGATGGCCGGGCCGACAGCGGCCAGTCCGAGGCCGACGGTGGCGATGGAACCAGTCATGACGGTTCTTTCCTTTCGTGGTGACGCAGGAGGCGTCGGGTGCGGGTCGAGAGGTGGTCAGGTGGTACCGAGCGAGCTCAGTGCTCGTCGGCGATCGCGCTGCCGATGTACATCGCGGTCAGCAGCGTGAAGACGTAGGCCTGCAGGAACATGATCAGCATGTCGAGGAAGCTGACCCCGATGCCGAGCAGGAAGGACACGATCCCGGCGGGGATGCCGATGGCGGCGTTCGCGTAGTCGGTCACCAGGTACGCGGCGCCGAGCGAGAACAGCAGGATCAGCAGGTGCCCCGCGAACATGGTCGCGAAGAGTCGCAGCGCGAGCGTGAACGGTCGCACGATGATGTTGGAGAGGAACTCCAGCGGCACCAGGGCCAGCAGGATGGGGCCCTTGGCCCCGGCCGGCACGGTCTGGTGCTTGAGGTAGCCGAAGAAGCCGTGCCTGCCGATGCCCGCGACGTTGTAGATCAGCCAGGTCACGAGGGCCAGGGCCACCGGGAAGCCGAACTTCGACATCGACGGGAACTGGATGACCGGGATCACGCCGTAGAAGTTGTTCACCAGCACGAACAGGAAGACCGTGAACAGGTACGGCACGTACTTCATGAAGTCCTGGCTGCCGATGTTGTCGCGGGCGATGCCGTTGCGGATGAAGCCGTAGACGTACTCGCCGGCGAACTGCAGTCGGCCGGGGACCACCGCGGCCTTGCGGCTCGTCGCGTACGCGAAGCCGAAGACGATGACGATCGAGAAGACGAGGAAGAGCTCGGGCTTGTTGACCTCCCAGCCGCCGATCGTGAACGTCGGCGGGAGCAGGAAGCTCCCGGGGCCGGGCTGCGGCGGGCCGTCAGCGGCAGCCGCCAGGGCGGTCGAGGCGAGGGTCACTCGGTCACCTTTGTCTCATGGCGCGGTCGATTCCGACTGGGAAGTCGGCGATCCGGCATACGGCCAGCGTCATCGTTCACGTCGTGACCGACCGGGAACCGGCTGGGCTTCGACGCACTCGAGAGGCTACCAGGAGGTCACGGCGGGGTGTCGTCCAGGTCATACGTGAGGACTCGACGGCGGCGGAACGCCCGGACCTGCAGGGCCGTCCACACCAGGCTGCACACCACGGCGGACAGGCCGAAGGCACGGCGGTCGACGTGCTCGGCCACCCCACCGACGTCGAAGAGCAGCAGCAGCACCGCCATGGCGGCGAACGCCTTGACGAGGAAGAACAGCACCGCCGCGGGCAGGGCGAGCACCGGGCTCGAGCGCGCGACCGGGTTCATCACCAGCGGCGTGGAGCCGAGGAAGGCCACCACCACGATCCCGGCGAGGAGGGCGCCGAGCACCCCCGGCCACCCGTGGGTGGCGCCGGCGACCGTCGCGCACAGCAGCACGGCGACCACCATCGGGACCGCGACGGGGACCACCCGCCGGACGGTGGGCCGTGGGTCCGGAGCCGAGCCGCTCACGTGCGGTTCCACACGCGACCCTCGAACCGAGGCAGCACGAAGGCCGAGGCGGCCGTGAGCAGGGCGAGCACGACGAATCCGACGATCGACTGCCACCCGCTGAACAGGCTCACCACGACGCTGCCGAACGCCACGAGCCCGGCCGCCGCGTACATGAGCAGCACGGCACGGCGGTGCGAGTGGCCGATCTCGAGCAGCCGGTGGTGGATGTGCATCTTGTCCGGGCTGAACGGGGAGCGCCCGGCCCGGGTGCGGCGCACCACGGCGAGCGCCAGGTCGAGGAAGGGGACGAGCAGGATCGCGAACGGCAGGAACAGCGGCAGCAGGGCGGGCAGGAAGCTCGCCGCTCCCCCGCCCACGCCCTCGGAGAGGCTCGTGGCCGGGAACTGGCCCGTGAGGCTGATCGAGGAGCAGGCGAGCATGAAGCCGATGAGCATCGAGCCGGAGTCGCCGATGAACATCCGGGCCGGGAAGAAGTTGTGCGGCAGGATCCCGATGCACGCCCCGGCCAGCGCCGCGGTCAGGAGGGCGGCGGCGATGGCGCGCGTCTCGCCGTTGACCACGGCGAGCGAGAACGCGTACGAGAAGAACGCGACGGCGCCGATCGCGACCATGCCGGCAGCGAGGCCGTCGAGGCCGTCGACGAAGTTCACCGCGTTGGCCGTGGTGACGATCAGCAGCACCGTGAAGATGATCGACTGCGCGTTGTCCAGACCCAGGTAGTTGTTGTAGAGCGGCAGGTACAGGAACTGCACCCCCATGGCCACCACCACGACCCCGGCGAGCACCTGGCCGGCGAACTTGCTGAGGGCGTCGAGCTCGAACAGGTCGTCGATCACGCCCACGACGCAGATCACCGCTCCCCCGACGATGACCGCCTGGGCGTCGCCGAAGACCGCGTCGTCGTTGCGCGACAGGAACGGCAGGTGGGTCGCCACGAGGTAGGCCGACACGAGCCCGCCGAGCATCGCGGGGCCGCCGAAGTACGGGGTGGGGATGGCGTGGACGTCGCGGTCGCGCACGCGGGCCACGGCCCCGAAGCGCACCGCGAGCATCCGCGCGATCGAGGCGAGGAGGTAGGTCACCCCGAGGGCGACCCCGAAGACGACGAGGTACTCACGCACCGAACGGCTCCACGGTGTTGTTGTAGCGGTGGAGGACGTCGAGGGTGACCGGTCCCTCGCGCAGGATGCGTGGCGAGCTGCCGGTCACGTCGAGGATCGTGGAGGCGGTGCCGCCGGGGCTGGTCCCGGCGTCGAGGTAGACGGCCACCGCGTCGCCCAGCATGCGCTCGGCGTCGTCGACGGTGACGGCGGCGGGCTCGCCGGTGAGGTTCGCGCTGCTCACCGCGAGCGGGCCCGTCTGCTTGAGCAGCGTGAGCGCGACGGGGTGGTCCGGCATCCGCACGGCCACGGTGTGGTGCGTCTCGCCCAGGTCCCACGTGAGGGACGGCTGCTGACGGCAGATGATCGTGAGCGGCCCGGGCCAGAGCTCGGTGGTCATGGACCGGAGCCATCCGGGGACGTCGGTGGCGAGCGCCTCGAGGGTCGTGGGGGCGCCCACGAGCACGGGCGGAGGCATCTGCCTCGTCCGGCCCTTGGCGTCGAGCAGGCGCTGCACGGCCTCGGGCGAGAACGCGTCGGCGGCGAGCCCGTACACCGTGTCGGTGGGCACCACGACCAGCTCACCGGACTCGAGCACGCCCTGGGCGGCGTCGATCCCGGTCTGGCGTGTCTCCTCGTCGGCGCAGTCGTACCTCACCGGGACACCCTAACGGCCGCGCCAGCGCCGACGCAGCGCCCACGCGGTCTGCCCACGCCGTCCGACACGCCGTCTGCCCAGGGCCTCACAGCACACCGTGGATGACGAAGGCGATGGCGAGGAACTGGATGGTCCGACCCAGGAAGACCATGGCGAGGAAGACCCAGAGCCGCTGGCGGGACAGCGGGGCGAGCAGCGTCACGACCGCGAGCGGCGGCACGGCGGCGAGCGCCGACAGGAACACCGTGGCTGCACCGGCCACGGGGCGGTCGAGCCAGGTGAGCAGGAGGTCGCCGGTACGGCGCAGCCACGCGGTCACCCGGTTCCGCGGCGGTCGGCGCTCGGCCTGCTTGCGGTAGCGGGCGGACCCGGTGCGCACCAGCTGGAACACGATCGCCTTGCCGACCACCGTGCCGACGCCGAGCGTGAGGATGACCAGGGCGAGGTCGAACCGGCTGTCGACGAGGGCGCCGAGGCTCAGCACGTAGATCTCGGCGTTGAGGAACATCGGCAGGATCGCCGAGCCCACGCCGAAGGCGAAGGCGGCCGCGTGGACCAGGACGACTGCCATGGTCCGGGAGCCTATCGGCAGGCGGACGCCCTGCGAGCACACCCGTCGCCGAGGACCTCCCGGCGCGCCGGGTCAGCGCAGCACGACGTCGCCCACCAGCCAGGCACCGTCCTGGCGGACCATGGTCATGACCACCCGGCTCCGCTCGGTGCGCTGGGTGCCGTCGCTGCCGCGGGTGATGGTCTGGTCGACGAACAGCAGCACCTCGACCTCGTCGGCGGAGACGGCCCTGCCGACCGCCTCGACGACGTCGCCGACCGCACGGGCCTCGACCCGGCGCGCCACCTGGGCGACGGGCTCGTTCGCCTCGGCGTACTCCCGCGCGAACTGCGGGGTCGCGCCGGTGCGCGCCCACGCCGTGTCGGCGTCGAAGGTCTCGCCGGTGTAGCTCGTGAGCTGGACGGCGCGGTCGCGCGCCACGGCCGTGGCCTCCGCCGCGGCGTCCGCACGCTGCTGTGCCGAGCGACCGGACAGGACGAGCCACGCCGCACCGACGACCGAGGCAAGCAGCGCCACCGCCAGCGCGAGGGCCACGACACGCACCCGCCGGTCCCCGCCCGACGACAGGCGTTCCACGGCACTGCCGCGCGAGGTCGTCACCGTCGGTCCTGCGGCAGGGGCGCGTTGGACGACCCGCGCTGCTGGCCGCCGAACGTCGTCGGGCACGAGCGGTCCGGATCGATCGGCCGGCGCTCCGCGTGCTTGGGGCTCGGGTCGGCGACGCCGTAGGAGCACACCCCACCGGGCGAGACCAGCATGTTGGTCTGGAGTCGCCCGCCCTTCACGGCCTCGGCGAACCGGTCGAACCCGCTGGGGAACACCCGGAGCAGCTCGCGCAGGTGCTGGTCGCGCGGGATCGTCATGTCGGCGAAGACGATCATCTCGTCGAGCACCCGCGGCAGCTTGAGCGCGACGAGCGACGTGAGCTCCCTCAGGTCCTGGACCCGCGCCGGGAGGGTCTCGATGCTGGTGCGGAGGGTCGGGTCGTAGTCGGCGAGCCAGGCGGTGAACGACTCGGCGGACCGCGCGAACTCGCGGAACTCGTCCTCCACGTCCACCCCGGTCCGCAGCACCGTGCGTCCGTTGACCAGGAGCCGCTCGGTCTCCGGCCACGTGCGGTCGAGGGTCTCGACGATCCGCGAGCCGGAGTCGAGGACACGGCGCAGGTCGTCGGGGTCCTCGAAGGCCACGCGCAGCTCCCGCAGCGTGGTCCGCAGGGCGGCGGTGTCGACGTCGGACATGAGGTCGTCGACCGAGCGCAGGGTCTGTGCGACCGTCGTCGGCGTGGTGGTCGCCGACGCCGCGATGCGGTCGCCGTCGTCCAGCCACGGTGCGCGGTGCTGCTCCGGCTGCAGGTCGAGGAACTGCTCACCGGCCGGGGAGAGCGAGCGCACGACCGCCCTGGCCGTGGCCGGGACCTGGGCACCGGGGTCGAGCGACAGGGTCGCGACGGCTCCGGACCCCTGGGCGCGGACGGTGTCGACCTTCCCGATGCGTACCCCGCGATAGGTGACGCCCGACCCTTCGAACAGACCGCCGGTCGTGGCGAGGTCGACCTCCACGCGATCCTGGCGCTGACCGACCGTCCCGCCCAGGACGGAGGTGTAGAGGTGCATCGAGACCAGGACCAGCACGGCGAGCAGCGCGAACGCGCTCGTGCGGTACCTCATGGGCATCGGACGGCTCATCGCGCGGCTCCCAGCAGTCCGTCGAGACCCAGTCCGGTGAGACCGCCGCCGCTCGAGGCGTCGGCGCCCGATCCCGAGGAGGCGCCGCTCGGGGGCACGATGCGGCCGAGGCCCGGGAGCGACCCGACCAACGACTCGATCCCGTCGACCAGCCCGTCCGCGGACAGCCCGTCCGTCCCGGGGGACTCGATCCGCGGCAGGTCGAGGTCGCCCACCCCTGGCAACGACGGCAGCCCGACGCTCACGGAGGTCTGGAAGTACAGGTACGTGTTGAGGTACTCCGCCGGCACCGCCTCGTCGATGAGCCTCGAGAAGCCCACGAGGGTCCGCAGGCCCGGCTCGAACTCGTCCGCCGTCGTGTTGAGCGACTCGAACACCGGCCCCGCCTGGGCGAGCACCGTGGTGAGGTCGTCGCGCGAGCGGCCGACCACGTCCACGACGTCGGCGCCGAGCCGGTCGATCCCGCTGAGCAGGTCCACGAGCTCGTCGGTGTTCTCCCGGACGACCTCGGCGGCCGGGCGAAGGTCGGTCAGGGCCGCGTCGACCACGTCCTCGCGCTCGTCGAGGACCCGCGAGACCTCGGCCAGGGCGGTGAGGGCGGCATCGAGCTCGTCGTCGGAGGCGTTGAGGGCCGACGCCGTCCCCGCCATCCTGCGCAGCGCGGTGCGCACGGCCGGTTCGCGGCCCCCGAGTGCCGCGGTGGCCTCCTCGACGATGGTCTGGACCTGGCCGAGCCCACCACCGTTGATGAGCATCGAGGCGGCCGACATGGTGTCCTCGATGGTGGGCGCGCTCGACGCGTCGCCCGCGGCCAGCACGGAGCCCGGCGCCAGGAACGGACCGTCCGCGCCCTCCTCGCCGACGTCGACGAAGAGCTCACCGAGCGGCGTCGTGGCGCGCAGCCGCACCGTGGTGCCCTGACGGAGCCGACGGTCCGCGAGCACGTCCATCGTGACGCGGGCCCGGAAGTCACGGACCGAGATCTCCCGCACGCGCCCGACCAGCACACCGCCGCTCTTGACCGGCGCGCCGACCGCGAGGTTGAGCGCGTCGTCGAACTCCGCCGACAACGGGTAGGAGTCGCCGCCCAGTCGGCTCCCGGGGAGCGGCAGGTCCGAGGCCGTGGTGCTGCACCCGGCCAGGGCCACGGCCAGCAGCACGCCCACCACGGCACGGCCCAGGCGGCGCGTCGAGGAGGTCATCCCTCGCTCACCCCCGCCAGCGTCAGCAGGACGGTCCACAGCGGGAGGTCGAGCAGGCCCAGTCGCTCGCACGCGTCCTGCGGCGCGCGCTCGCAGAGGTCGGCGACCACCGTCCTGCCGGGCACGAGGTCGAGCGGACGGGTGCGGAAGCTGAGCCGGTCGTTCTCGTCGATCGCCCGGACCAGGTTCTGCAGCATGAGCGGGCCGGTGTCGAGGAGCTGCTGGTACTCGGCCTGGTGGTCGGCGAGGTCCTGGGCGAGCGCCACGAAGTCGTCCATCTGCGAGCTGATCCGCCCGCGCTGGTCGCGCACCACGATGCCGACCTCGCGCACCATGGCCGTGACGGCGTCGAACGTCGCCTCGATCGACTCGTGCTGCTCATCGAGCATCGTGGTGGCCTCGGCGACCTGGTCCACGAACTGCCGGACCACCTGGTCGTCGTTCGCCACCGCCGTCGTCAGCTGGTCGAGCCCGGTGATCGTGCCCTCGACGTCGCCCAGCTGGGCGTCGATGGTGCCCAGCACGTCGGCCATCCCGGCCAGCCCGTCGCGGATCGCGCCACCGTTCCCGTCGAGGTTGGCCGCCGACGACGTCAGCAGGCCGTTGAGCGCGTCCCCACCGTCCGCGCCCAGGGCCGACGACGTGGACTCCAGCGTCGAGAGCAGCTCGTCGAACTCGACCGGTGTCCGCGTCCGTTCCAGGGGGATCACGTCGCCGTCGCCCAGCGTCGCTCCGTCGCGGTAGACCGGTGTGAGCTCGACGTAGCGATCCGTGGCGACCGACCGCGACACCACCACCGCGGCGGCGTCGGCCGGGACGTCGATCCCGTCGTCCAGACGCAGGGTGACGTCGACGTGCCCGCCGCGGGGGCGCACCTCGACGACCTCACCGACCCGCACCCCCAGCACGCCGACGTCGTTGCCCTCGAAGAGTCCTGCGGCGTCGCGCAGCTGCACGGTCACGGTCCGGCCACCGGAGCCGACGCAGCTCGAGAGCAGCGGGGCCACGAGCGCCACCACGAGCACGGGCAGGAGGGCCCGCCACCACCGTCGGGTCCTCATGAGCACTCGTCCGGGCTCGCGAGGCACGCGAGGTTGTCGTTGATGGCGACCGGCACGTGCAGGTCGAGCCAGGGTCCGTTGCCCGAGGCGTTGGCGACGTACTTCGTCATCGTGGCCAACGACGACAGGGCCTTCGTCACGTCGTCGCGGGCGTCCTCGAGACCGTCGAGAGCGGTGGTGAGGTCGCGCAGCATCGGGTCGAGGTCCTTCTCGGTGTCGTCGAGCAGACCGCGCACCTGCACGGCCATGCGCAGCGCGTCGGACAGCATCTGGTCGATCACCTCACGACGGGAGGTCAGCTCGCCGAGCACGAGCGTCGACTGCTCCAGCAGGTCGAGCACGGCGTCGGCGTTGCGGTTGAGCGTGCCCGTCACGTCGTTGCTGGCCGCCAGGAGACGGGACAGCTGGTCGCTGCGCCGCGACGCGACGCGCGCGAGGTCGGCCACGCCCTCGACCGCGGCCCTCGTCTCGTCGGGGGTGCGACCGAGCACGTCGGCCATGACGTTCATGGAGCGGGCCAGACCCTCGGCGTCGAGCGTCTGCAGCGCGTCGGTCGAGGCGTCGACGACGTCCTGCAGGTTGTAGGGCACCGAGGTCCGCGCGAGCGGGATCCTGGCGTCGGCGAGGTCACCGGTGCCGCGCGGTGCCACCTCGAGGAAGTGGCTCCCGAGCAGCGTCGCGACCTTGACGGCGACCCCCGTGGACCGACCGAGCCGCACGTCGCGGTCGGCGGTGAAGGTCACGACCACGCGATCCTTCGCCAGTCGGATCCCGGTCACCTCCCCCACGCCGACGCCGGCGACCTGGACCTCCTCGCCGACCCGCAGGCCGGCCGTGTGCTCGAGCTCGGCGGTGTACGTGCGCTGGCCGAACGGGATGACGCTGAGCGCCAGGACGAGCAGGCCGAGGACCCCCAGTCCGACGACCCCGACCATGCCGACGCGGCGTGCGTGCGTCCGTCGATCGCTCATCGGCAGACCTCCGAGTAGGGGCCGTCGGTGGAGCCGAGGTTGATCAGCTCACCACCGACCTCCACCCCGAGGTTGCAGATGTACATGTTGAGCCAGGTGCCGTAGGACATCGGTCGGGCGAACGCGCCGGTGGCGGTCGGCACGGCGGCCAGCATGGTCTGCAGCTCGCCCATGTTGTCGGCGAACAGCGCCGCGGTGGTGCGCAGCGCCGTCGTCACCCGGGCGACGTCGGGGCGGGTGTCCTCGACGAGGTCGGCCGTGACCCGGGAGAGCTCGGAGATGCCGTCGATGGACTCACCGATCGTGGTGCGCTGCTCGGCCAGGCCGGTCATCAGCGCCCGCAGCTCCCCGACCGTGGCGGTGAGGTCGTCCTCGCGGTCGACGAGGTTCTCGAGCACCGGGGTGAGGTGGGTGAGGACGTCGGTGACGACCGCGTCCTTGTCGGCAAGGTTGCGCGTGAGCGTCGCCGTCTCGTCGAGCAGGCTCTCCACCGTGCCGCCCTCCCCCTGGAGCACCTTGACCACCGACTCCGCGAGCTGGTTCACGTCCTCGGGCCGGAGCGTCTCGAAGAGCGGCTCGAAGCCGTTGAGCAGCGCGGTGAGGTCGAAGCCGGCGCTCGTGCGCGACGTCGGGACGACGCTGCCCGGCTCCAGGGCCGTGCCCCGCTCACGGCCGGGCAGCAGCGCCAGGTACCGCTGGCCGAGCAGGTTCTGGTAGCGGATCACCATGCCCGTGGTGTCGGTCAGACGCTGCCCCTCCCCCACGGACACCCGCACGCGGGCGGTGTCACCACCGACGAGCTCGATGCCGTCGACGCGACCGACCCGGACACCGGCGGCGCGCACGTCGTCGCCGACGCGCAGCCCGCTGACCGAGGTGAAGTCCGCCACGTAGGTCCGGGTGGTCCCCTCCGTGCTGTTGAGCATCGTGTTCGCGAGCACCACGAGGACGAGCACGCACACGGTGGCGAAGGTGACGAGCTTGACGACGGTGGCCCTCATCGGTCGTCGCCCTCCAGGTAGGGGCGTCCGAGGAGCTCGGCGACACCACCCTGGGGGGCGGCCTCCAGCTCGTCGAGCATGTCGCGGAGCTCGGCGACCAGGGCGTCGTCGGCGGGCGTCGTGGCGTTCGTGCCGCTGCCGGTCGAGCCCGGCGAGCCCCCGCACCGCGGGCCGCGGGCCGTCCCGTAGGTGGGGCAGTCCGACGCGGTGTACGGCGCGTCGTCGCCGGTCTTGATGAAGACGTTCGTCGACATGTAGGAGCCCTGCGAGAACGTCTCGGCCTGCTTGGCGGCGAAGTCGACGAACGAGGTGAAGCTGTCGGGCAGACCGGCGCGCTCGTCGTACATGGCGTCGACCACGACCGCGGCACCGTCGAGCGCCTCGACGAACGGGTCCCCGACGGCGTCGAGCGCCCGACGCCCCTCGCCCACGAGGGCGTTGCTCCCGGCGAGGAGCGTGGTGAGCTGCGCCCGCTTCTGCACGATCGTGCGGCTCGTCACGAGCGCGTTGCGCGTGGCGTCGAGCAGCTGCGGCGACGTCTCGGCCAGCGTCGTCATGTTCTGCGCGAACAGCGCGAGGTCCTCGCGCAGCAGCGGCAGCCGGGGCTCCAGGCGGCCGAGGTAGCCGGAGACCGTCTCGATCGTGCCGCCGAGCTGCTCGCCGCGGCCGTCGAGCGCCGTCGCGAGCGCACCCAGGGTGGCCGACAGCTCGGCCGGCTCCACGGCGGTGAGGATGCGGTACGAGCTGTCGAGCGTGTCCTGCAGCTCGAGCGTCTCGGCGTCCCGGGCCTGCTCGATGGCGGCACCGGCTCGCAGGGCGCCGCGCTCGCTCCGGGGTCGGACCAGGTCGACGTAGGTCGTGCCGAACACCGTGGCGGGCAGCACGCGCGCCGTCACCTGCGCCGGGACCTCACGTGCGTGCCGCTCGTCGATGCGCAGGTCGATCCGCACCGAGGGGTCGGCACCGTCGGCCGTCGTGCCCGGCTCCTGGGTGATCGAGGTGACGCGTCCGACGATCACGCCGTCGAGCTTGACGTCCGAGCCCGGGACGAGCGACCCGCCGGCGTCGTCGACGAGGGCGTGCGCCGTCGTGTCGTCCGCCAGGGCACCTCGCGACACCGCGGCCAGGGCCGCGCCCACGAGCACCAGGAGCACCACGAGCACGAGGCCGCGGCGCACGAGGACCGCGCGGCCGGGGTCGTCGGGATCGATCGTCGTCAGGTCCATCGCCGCATCACCCCGCGATCCGGACGCCGGGGTCGCCGCCCCAGAAGAGCAGGGTGAGCACCATGTCGAGCAGGACCACGACGACGATGCTGGCCCGGATCGCCCGGCCCGTCGCCTCGCCGACACCCTGCGCCCCACCGCTCGCGGTGAACCCGAACCAGCAGTGGATGAGCGTCACGGCAGCGGCGAACACCAGGATCTTCACGACCGACAGCAGCACGTCGCGCAGGGCGACGAACGAGGTGAAGTAGTGCTCGAACGTGCCCGGCGGTTGTCCGAAGATGAACGTGACGGAGAGCTGGGTCGCCAGGTACGAGCCCGCCAGCCCGATCAGGTAGAGCGGAAGGATCGCCGCCATCGCCGCGACGAGCCGGGTGGTGACCAGGAAGTGCAGGGGCGGGACCGACATGACCGCGAGGGCGTCGATCTCCTCGTGCACCCGCATCGATCCGAGCTGTGCGGTGAAGCGACAGCCGACCTGGGCGGCCAGGGCGAGCGCCGCGATGAGCGGGGCGAGCTCGCGCGTGTTCACGACCGCGGACACGAAGCCGGTCAGAGGTGCCAGGCCGATGGTCTCCAGCCCGTTGAAGCCCTCGATGCCCAGGGAGGTCCCGGCCGACAGGGACAGCAGCACCATGACGCCGACCGTCCCGCCCCCCACCAGCAGCGCACCGGTCCCCCAGCTGATGTCGGAGAGGATCCTGAACGTCTCGAGCCGGTAGGTGCGCAGCGTCGCGGGGATCGCCCCCACCACCTTCGCGGCGAAGGTCAGCTGGGCCCCCATCAGCTCCAGCGCGTTCCCCGGCGCCGCCATGGCGCGCCGGCCAGCGCGTTCCAGGCCGCTCATGCCATCCTCTGCGGCACGAGCATGACGTAGCCCTGGGTGATCACGACGTTGACGACGGCCAGGGCGATGACGCTGATCACCACGCTGGCGTTGACGGCGTCGGCGACGCCCTTGGGGCCGCCCTGCGCCGACAGACCCTTGTGGCACGCCACGATCGTGGCGATGAAGCCGAAGATCGCGGCCTTGGCCTCGGCGAGCAGCAGGTCGGAGGGCTGGGCGAAGCTCGTGAAGGACCCGATGTAGGTGCCCGAGCTGACGTCGCCGGACCCGACGTTGAGCGCGTAGCCGGTGGTCATGGCGGTGGCGGCCACCACCACGTTGAGGAGCAGGCCGACCGTGACCGCTGCGACCATGCGCGGTGCCACGATGCGCTGCGTCGGGTTGAGTCCCATGACCCGCATGGCGTCGATCTCCTCGCGCACGGTCTGCGAGCCGATCTGGGCACAGATGGCCGAGCCGACGGCTCCGGCCATGAGGAGCGAGGTGACGAGCGGCGCGCCCTGGCGGAGCACGCCGATGCCGTTGACCGCCCCGGAGAACGAGACCGCACCGATCTGCGACGCGACCGCACCGACCTGCACCGCCACGATCACGCCGAACGGGATCGCGACGAGGATCGTCGGCAGCAGGGCCACGCGCGTCATGAACCAGGCCTGCTCGACGTACTCGCGCCAGGCGAACCGGCCGCGCAGGATGTCGACGACGGCGAAGCGCAGGGACCCGAGGCCGAGGAGGATCATCTCGCCGAAGGTCTCGAGGCCGGCGTTGCCGGAGGCACGCAGGCCGGTGGCGGTGCGCGCCAGGCGTCCGGAGGCCGCGCCTGGGGGCACCGACGTGTCCGCGCTCATCCGACCTCCCTCACCGCCGCAGATGATACCTGTACGAAGGTACTAGTTCAGGGCCTCTCGGGGAAGAGAACGAGCCAGGAAGGCGTGGGTCACGTCGCACGGCCCGGCGCAGCGGACCGTTCGGACGGTCGCGGACGGCCCCCACGGCAGCGCACGGGACCCGCGGCGACGGCGGGAGCGCCGTCGGCGGGGCGAGCCTCAGGGGCGACGGGCGGTGAGGAAGCGGGGCCGGTCCGCGAGGTCCACGTGGTCACGCACGTCGGACCAACGTCCGGCGAACACACCGGGGGCGGACTCGCCCTGCGCGTCGGCGTGCTCGGCCCCGACCGAGCCACCCGGGCGCAGCAGCCGCCACGCGGCCTGCTCGAGCGCACGCATGGCGTCGAGACCGTCGTCGCCCGACCACAGCGCGAGCGACGGGTCGTGGTCGCGCGCCTCGGGGGCGACGCTCTCCCAGGCCTCGAGCGGGATGTACGGCGGGTTGCAGACGACCACGTCGACGGTGCCGTCGAGGTCCGCGAACGCCTCGAAGGCGTCCCCGAGTCGAAGGTCGATGCCGGTGTCGCCCAGGTTGCGCTCGGCCCAGCCGTAGGCGGCCTCGTCGAGCTCGACGGCGTGCACCCGGGCCCGCGGCACCTCGTGCACGATCGACAACGCGATGGCGCCCGAGCCGGTGCAGAGGTCCACGACCACCGGCGGCTCCTCGCGTGCGGCGACGACGGCGGCCGCCTGCTCGACGGCCCACCCCGCGAGCAGCTCGGTCTCGGGACGGGGGACGAAGACCCCCGGGCCGACCTCGAGGTCGACGTAGCGGAACCCGGCCGAGCCGGTGAGGTGCTGCAGCGGGACCCGCCGGGCCCGCGCCTGGACCATGTCGCGGTACACCTGCGCCTGGGGACCCTGCGGCCGTGCGGTCAGGAGCAGGCCGCGTGGCGTCCCGGTCACGTGGGCGAGCAGGATCTCGGCATCGACCCGCGGCGACGCGACGCCTCCGGCCGTCAGCGTGTCCGTGGCCTCGTCCAGGAGCCGCTCGGCCTGGCTGCGCACCCGGCTCACGCTCTCGTCCCGTCGACCGACTCGAGTCGTTCGGCGAGGTCGGAGTCCACGAGGGAGCCGATCACGTCGTCGAGCGCGCCGTCCATCACGGCATCGAGGTTGTAGGCCTTGTACCCGGTGCGATGGTCGGAGATCCGGTTCTCGGGGAAGGTGTAGGTGCGCACCCGCTCCGAGCGGTCCATGGTGCGGATCTGGGACCTGCGGGCGTCCGAGGCCTCGGCGTCCGCTGCGGCCTGGGCCGCCTCGAGCAGCCGCGCCCGGAGGATCCGCAGGGCCTGCTCCTTGTTCTGCAGCTGGCTCTTCTCGTTCTGGCAGCTCACCACGAGGCCCGACGGCAGGTGGGTGATGCGCACCGCCGAGTCGGTCGTGTTCACGCTCTGACCACCCGGGCCGGAGGACCGGAAGACGTCGATGCGCAGGTCGGCGTCGTGGATCTCGACGTCGACGTCCTCGGCCTCGGGCAGCACCAGGACGCCGGCCGCCGACGTGTGGATCCGTCCCTGCGACTCGGTGACGGGGACGCGCTGCACGCGGTGCACCCCGCCCTCGAACTTGAGCAGCGCGTACGGTGCCTGACCGGGCTCCGGCGTGCCCTTCGCCGCGACCGAGGCGGTGACCGACTTGTAGCCACCGAGAGCGGACTCCGTGGCGTCGATGATCTCGACCCGCCAGCCCTTGCGCTCGGCGAACCTGGTGTACATGCGCAGCAGGTCGGCGGCGAAGAGTGCCGACTCCTCGCCACCCTCCCCGCCCTTGACCTCCAGGATCACGTCCTTGCCGTCGGCGGGATCCCGCGGGACGAGCAGGCGCTGGAGCCGCTCGGCGAGGGCTGCACGCGTCGCCTCGAGCTCGGCCGCCTCGTCGTCGAGCTCGAGCTCACGCGCGGCCTGCAGGTCCTCGACCGCCTGCTGCCACTCGCGGTAGGTGCCCACCACGGCGCCGAGCTCGGCATACCGCCGGCCGACGCGCTTGGCACGGCCGGCATCGGCGTGCAGGGCGGGATCGGCCATCTGCCGCTCGAGCTCGGCGTGCTCGGCGACCAGGCCCTCGACAGCCTCGAACATGGCGATCCTCTCGTGCCCTCGGCGTCTCGACGACGCGTCCGGTCCCTGGGCCGGCGGCCCTGGGACGACGACGCCGACCCGTCCCTCGAGGGATCGGGTCGGCGTGTCGGAGGAGCTACTTCTTGCCGTAGCGCTTCTCGAACCGGGCCACGCGGCCGCCGGTGTCGAGGATCTTCTGCTTGCCCGTGTAGAACGGGTGGCAGGCCGAGCACACGTCGGCACGGAGGGATCCCTCGGTGGCGGTGCTGCGGGTGGTGAACGAGTTGCCGCAGGTGCAGGTGACCTGGGTCTCGACGTACGTGGGGTGGATGTCGCGCTTCATGATGTCCTCTCGTCGGTACTGGGTCGGACCGCGGCGCGGACCGTGAACCAGGACCAAGGCTGAATTCTGCCAGGGGCACCCTGGTCAACCCAAATCGTGCCCCGTCTGTTCCCCACCCCGATGCCCGTGACCGGCGCGCCGCGCCCGCCGGTGCGTGGGGTGGAGGACCCGCTCAGGAGGCGAGCAGGGCCTCGATGTCGGAGGCGATCTTCTCGGGCTTGGTGGTCGAGCCGTACCGCTTGACCACGTTGCCCTCGGTGTCGATGAGGAACTTGGTGAAGTTCCACTTGATCTTGTTCCCGGCGAACCCGCTCTTCTCGCTGCGCAGCCACTGGTAGAGCGGGTGCGCGTCGTCGCCGTTGACCTCGACCTGCGAGAACATCGGGAAGCTGACCCCGTAGTTCCGCTCGCAGAAGGCGGCGGTGTCGTCGTCGGAGTCGGGGTTCTGCCCGCCGAACTGGTCGCACGGGAAGCCCAGCACCACGAGGCCGCGGTCGGCGTAGCTCGCGTAGAGCTCCTCCAGGCCGGCCAGCTGTGGTGTGAAGCCGCACTGGGTCGCCGTGTTCACGACGAGCAGCACCTTGCCCCGGTAGTCGGCGAGCTCGCGCGGGGTTCCGTCGATCGCGTTCGCGGTGAAGTCGTATGCAGTGGTCACGCGCTCATCCTAGGTTCACGGCCCGAGCGCCGCAGGAGTCCTCGATCCTGCACACACCTCCTGATCCCGCGAAAGCCCGACGAGGCGGCGCACCCCGCCCTACGATGTCGGCACGGCGGTGGATGGGGAGCCATCCAGCAGGGACGCCGGGACGAGGGAGTCGTCATGAAGTCGTTCGCCTGTGGGGACGTCGTCCCCGGGTGCACCGCCCGGTGGGAGGAGCCGTCCGACGAGGCCGTCCTCGCGCGCGTGGCCGACCACGCTGCGGCGGTCCACGGCCTGGTGGAGGTCCCGGCCGAGCTGGTCGCGGCGGTCCGGGCCTCGATCCGCACCACACCCGCACCCGTCTGATGTCCGTCGCACCCTGGGTCGTCTCGACGCCCCAGCGGATCGATGCCGACGTCGCCTTCAGTCCGATCCTCGACCTCGCGCGCGGCGTGGTGGCCGGCTACCAGACGGTGGCCTCCCCGGTGGGCGCACGCCGGTCGCAGGACGTCGTCGACGACCCGTGCTCGATCATGACCGCCGCTCTCGCGGCCGCGGCGACGTTGCCCCCCGACACGTTCCTGACCGTCCCCCTGGGGCTGGGCGACGGGGGCCCCGGCGACCTCGACGACCCGGCGCTCATGTCGGTCCTGACGTCACGCGGCGACCTGTCCGGCGTGGTGCTGGACCTGCGCGCCGTCCCCGAGGACGTGGGCGCCGCACCGACAGCCCGCCTCGAGGGTCTGCGCGAGGCGGGCGCCAGCGTGGCGCTCGGGGGCGAGCAGGCGGCCCAGCCCACGCTGCGCAGCGTCATCCGCTTGCGTCCCTCGATCGTCCGGCTCGGCCGCGCCTGGGTCGAGGGGATCGAGCACAGCGCGGAGAAGCGGGACGCCATCGAGGTGACGGGCACCATGGCCGCCCAGCTGGACGCCTGGCTGCTCGCCGAGGGGGTCAGCACGGCCGCGGAGCTCCGCACCCTCTCCGAGCTCGGCGTCCCGCTGGCTCAGGGACCGCTCGTCGGCCCGGCCCGACGGGTGTGGCAGAGCGCCGCGCCCCAGGCTCATCGAGCCCTGCCCCGGGACCGGGCACCGGCCGGGGACGGCGTCCTTCGCGACCTGGTCCGCCGTGCCTACACGACCGACGACGTCGGCTCGGCCCGATCGGTGCTGGCGGAGACGGTCGGCTTCGAGGTCGTCGTCGCCGTCGACGAGCACCGGCGTCCGCACGCGGTCCTAATCAAGGACGACCACGGGCGGTGGCAGTCCAGCGACGTGCTGGCCGTGCACGTGGACACCCCGCTCGGCGACGCTGTCGCCCGGGCGATGGCACGCCCGCGCAGCACCCGGTTCGGGCCGCTGGCGTGCACCGACTCCGCGGGCGGGTTCCTCGGCGTCCTCCACCTGGAGGACCTCATGACCCACCTGGCCGGCCGGGCCTGAGCGGGCTCGCGGACGCATCCGCGAGCCCGCCCGACCGACGACCGGTGCTCAGGCCAGCGGCGTGCGCGAGAGCTGGAGCAGCAGCTCCCCGTTGCTCCCGGTCGCACCGAGCCGCTCGGCCACGGCGTCGAGGGCCTCGCGCGGCTCGCGACCGGCCAGGGCGCGACGCAGCCCGGCGACGATCTCGAGCTCCTGCGGGTCGAGGAGCAGCTCCTCGTGGTGGGTCCGCGAGGCGATGACGTCGACGGCCGGGAAGACCGTCCCGCGGTCGTCGACGACGAGCCGCAGCGTGCTGTTGGCCGCACCGTCGAGCTCCTCGAGCACCGTCTCGTCCACGGCCGAGCCGGTCCCGACGAGGGCGGTGGCGACGATGGTGAGCGATCCACCGTCCTCGGCGTTGCGGGCGGCCCCGAAGAGCGCCTTGACCGGGTGCAGGGCCGACGCGTCGACGCCCGCGGTCACCCGTCCGGAAGCCGGCGTCGCCTGGTGGTAGGCGCGACCGAGCCGCGTGATGGAGTCCAGCAGCACCACGACGTCGTGACCGAGCTCGACCAGACGCTTGGCCCGCTCGACGGCGAGCTCGGCGACGATCGTGTGGTCGGTGGCCGGCCGGTCGAAGGTGGAGGCGATGACCTCGCCCTTCACCGCACGCTGCAGCTGCGTGACCTCCTCGGGCCGCTCGTCGACGAGCACCACCATGAGGTGGCACTCGGGGTTGTTCGTCGTGACGGCCTCGGCGGCCGCGCGCACGAGGGTGGTGCGGCCGGCCCGCGGCGGCGCGACGACGAGGCTGCGCTGACCCTTGCCGATCGGCGCGAAGAGGTCGACCAGCCGCGTCGTGACCAGCGTCGGGTCGGTCTCCAGGCGCAGACGTTCGTCGGGGTGCACCGGGGTCAGACCGGCGAACTCGACCCTGCCACGAGCGTCCTCCAGGGGCATCCCGTTGACCGTGTCGACCCGCACCATGGGGTTGAACTTCTCCTTGCGCTCCCCCTCACGGGGCTGGCGCACCTGACCGGTGACGGCGTCGCCCTTGCGAAGACCCCACTTGCGCACCATCGACAGCGACACGTACACGTCGTTCTCGCTGGGCAGGTAGCCCGTGGTGCGCACGAAGGCGTAGTTGTCGAGGATGTCGAGGATCCCGGCCGCGGGGACCAGCACGTCGTCGTCGGCGTAGGTGGGCTCGCCGTCGGCGCCTCGGCCGCCACGGTTGCGGCCGCGTCGGTTGCGGCGGCGACCACCGTTCTCGTCGTCGACGTCGTTCTGTCCCCGGTCGTTCTGGTTCTTGTCGTTCTGGCCCCGGTCGTTCTGGCCCTTGTCGCTCTGGTTCTTGTCGTTCTGGTTCTTGTCGTTCTGGTTCTTGTCGTTCTGGTTCTTCGCGCCCTGGTTCTTCGGTCCGCCGGAGCGCTGGGCATCGTCCTGGCCCTGCCCGCGGCCGCCCTGCTTGGGGCCGTCCTGGTTCTTCTGGCCGTCGTTCTTCTGCCCGTCCTGGTTCTTCGGGGCGTCCTGCTTCTTCGGGGCGCCCTGGGCCCGCTGGCCGTCACGCTTCCTGCCGTCCTGGTCCTGGGGAGCGCCCTGTTCGTGGGGGGCACCGCCCTGAGGGGCGTCGTCCTGGCCACGGCGGTCCTGCTCCTCGGTCGGCGTCTGCTCCGTCGCGGGCTCACGGCGCGCACCGGCCCGGGTCCGCGGTCCGCGCTCGTCCTTCGCCTCGACTGCGGGAGCCTCGACCGGTGCGGCCTGGACCGCGCTGGTGGCCGTCTCGCCACGGGCCTGCTTGATGGCGTCGATCAGCTCGCCCTTGCGCAGCTTGGCGGCGTCGGCGATGCCGAGACCGGACGCGATCTCGCGCAGCTCGGCGAGCACCTTGCCGCCGAGCGCGCCGCCCGCACGGCGGGCGGGCTTGGTGGTCGGTTCAGCCGCGGCACCGGAGGTGTCGGGCGCAGCCTGGTCGTTCGGGGAGTCGGTCACGTGAGAGCTTCCTGGGTGGGAGGGGCGCCGGGCACTCTCCCGGCGAAGACCGGGGCACCACGGCCACCCGCCGACGGCGGGTGATCGAACAACGGTGTCGGGGAGCGGACTCCACACCGACGATCGTCACTCTAGCAGCGCTGCCGGTCCCCGGCGTCCTGCCCCGATCACGCGCTCCCGTGCGGGTCAGGGGGCGTCGACGACGTGCGCACCTCGGTCCGCGACCTCGACCTCGAGCACGCGCCAGCCGTCGGGGCAGGCCTGGGCGACACCACGCGCGAAGGCGAGCACGGTGGGCCCGGCACCCGAGATGACCGCCGGCACACCGTCGACGCGCAGGCTCCGCACGAGCTGGTAGGAGTCGGGCATCGCGGACGCCCGGTACTGCTGGTGCAGGAGGTCCTCGGTGGCCGCCGCGAGCCGCTCCGGGGCCTGGGTGAGCGCCGCCACCAGCAGGGCCGCACGCCCCGCGTTCGCGGCGGCGTCGGCGTGGGGCACGGCGTCGGGCAGCAGGCCGCGAGCCGCCTCGGTGGACACCGGGCTGTCGGGCACGAAGAGGGTGACGGGGACCGCGACGTCGAGGCGGAGCGCCTCGGCGGCGAACCCCTCCGTCCAGGCGATCGTCAGGCCGCCCAGCAGCGCGGCCGCCACGTTGTCGGGGTGACCCTCGAGGTCGTGGGCGAGCTGCAGCGTGGCCCGGTCGTCGAGCACCTCGACCCCCTCGACGAGGGCCTTCGCCAACACGATGCCGCCCACGATCGCGGCGGACGACGAGCCCATCCCGCGTCCGTGGGGGACCACGTTCCGGCAGGTGAGTCGAAGGCCGGGACGCCTCAGCCCCATGAGGTCGAGCGCGGCGTCGAACGACCGGACGACCAGGTGTCCCGCGTCGCGGCTCACCTCGTCGGCACCCTCACCCTCGACCACGATCTCGAGGGCGTCGCCGGGCAGCACCTCGGCGGTCAGCTCGTCGTGCACGTCGAGGGCCAGGCCCAGGGCGTCGAAGCCCGGCCCCAGGTTGGCGCTGCTCGCCGGGGTGCGCACGGTCACCGGGCGGTCGACGAAGGGTGAGGTCATCGCGCCCTCAGGCCAGGCCGGCAGCGGCGGCGGCGTCGTGCACGTCGGCGTCGATCACGGAGTCGACCACCGAGCCGACGCCGGACAGCGCCGTCTCGACGTCCTTCAGGCCGTGGCCCGTCACCGTGACCGTGATGGTGAGACCCGGCTCGACCTCGCCCGCCTCGGCGGCGGCGAGGAGACCGGCGACGCCCGCGGCCGACGCCGGCTCGACGAACACGCCGTCCTGCGAGCCGAGCCTGCGCTGCGCGTCGAGGATCTGCTCGTCGCTCACGGCGTCGATGCGACCCCCGGAGGAGTCCCGAGCCGCCTCCGCGAGGTGCCACGACGCGGGGTTGCCGATCCGGATGGCCGTGGCGACGGTCTCGGGGCGGGGCACCACCGCACCGCGCACGATCGGTGCGGCGCCCTCAGCCTGGAAGCCCCACATGCGGGGGCGCCGCGTGGCGAGGCCGGCGTCGGCGTACTCGGTGAAGCCCATCCAGTAGGCGGAGATGTTGCCGGCGTTGCCGACGGGGAGCACGTGCAGGTCGGGGGCGTCGCCGAGCACGTCGACGATCTCGAACGACGCCGTCTTCTGCCCCTGCAGACGCACCGGGTTGACCGAGTTCACGAGGGCGACCGGGTACTCCTCGGCGAGCCCGCGCGAGAGCTGGAGGCACTCGTCGAAGCCCCCACGGACCTGGATGACCTCGGCGCCGTGCATCACCGCCTGCGCCATCTTGCCGGTGGCGATCTTGCCGTGCGGGACGAGCACGATCGGGGTCAGGCCCGCCCGTGCGGCGTAGGCCGTCATGGAGGCCGACGTGTTGCCGGTCGAGGCGCACACCACGGCCTTGGCGCCCTCACCGACCGCGACCGAGATCGCGGCGGTCATGCCACGGTCCTTGAAGGACCCCGTGGGGTTGTCCCCCTCGACCTTGAGCCAGACGTCGCCCTTGACGAGCGCCGACAGCCAGGTGGAGTGCACGAGCGGTGTCCCGCCCTCACCCAGCGTGATCACAGGGGTGTGCTCGTCGACCGGGAGCCACTCTCGGTACTCCTCGACGACTCCGCGCCACGGCTGTGCCATCAGTGTGTTCCCTTCACTGGTCGAGACCCTCCACGCGCATGACCGAGGTGACGTCGCGCACCATGTCGAGCGCGCGCACGGCCTCGACCGTGGCGGCCAGGGCGGCGTCGTCGGCCTCGTGGGTCACGATGACGAGCTGTGCGTCGGACCCGTGGCCCTCCTGGCGGACCGTCTTGATGGAGACGTCGAAGCCGGCGAACGCGTCGGCGACGGACGCGAGCACGCCCGCGCGGTCGTCCACGTCGATCGACACGTGGTAGCGGGTGCGCGCCCGGCCGACGTCGAGCACCTCGAGGTCGGCGTGGGAGGTCTCGCCCGGGCCGTGCACGCCCTGGCGGCGGTTGCGCGCCACCGAGACGACGTCGCCCAGGACCGCGCTCGCGGTGGGCGCTCCCCCGGCCCCCGGGCCGTAGAACATCAGACGTCCGGCCGACTCGCTCTCCACGAACACGGCGTTGTACGCGCCGCGCACGCTGGCGAGCGGGTGGCTCTTCGCGATCATCGCGGGGTGGACACGCGCCGAGACGGCCGGGCCGTCGGGGGTCTGGATCTTCTCGCAGATGGCCAGGAGCTTGACCACGCAGCCCATCTCGTCGGCGGAGCGGACGTCGCCGGCGGTCACGTCGGTGATGCCCTCGCGGTGCACGTCGCCGATGGTGACGCGGGTGTGGAAGGCCAGCGAGGCGATGATCGCGGCCTTCGCCGCGGCGTCGAAGCCCTCGATGTCGGCGGTCGGGTCGGCCTCGGCGTAGCCGAGCCGCTGAGCCTCGTCGAGCGCCTCGGAGAAGCCGGCCCCGGTGGTGGTCATGGCGTCGAGGATGAAGTTGGTCGTGCCGTTCACGATCCCGAGCACCCGCTCCACGGCGTCACCGGCCAGGGACTCCTGCAGGGGGCGGACGATCGGGATGGCGCCGGCGACGGCGGCCTCGAAGGCGATGTCGCGCTCGGCCTTCTCGGCGGACTCGAACAGGTGGGCCCCGTCCTCGGCCAGCAGGGCCTTGTTGGCCGTGACCACGGAGGCTCCGTGCTCGAGTGCGGCGAGGATGAGCTCGCGGGCCGGCTCGATGCCCCCGATCACCTCGATCACGACGTCGAGGTCGCCCCGGGACACGAGCGCGAGGGCGTCGGTCGTGAAGAGGTCGGTCGGGAGGTCGAGGTCGCGGTCGCGCCCGAGCCGCCGGACGGCGATGCCGACGAGCTCGATCGGCGCACCGATCCGCCGGGCCAGCTCGTCACCGTCGCGGGTCAGCAGGCGTGCGACCTCGGAGCCGACGACGCCGCAGCCCAGCAGGGCGACCTTGAGGGGTCGGACGGCGGCGGGTGCGGTAGTCACGCGGACAGCCTATCGGCGCCGCACCGCGCCCCGGGCCGCAGTGGGTCGCCGTGAGACCCGACCCCGCACGGACGGCCCCCGTCAGGAGGTGAAGCCGCGACGCAGGACCACGAGGGCGGCGACCGCACAGCCCACCGGGACCACGAAGGCCGCGAGCACGGCGGCGCCCACGCCGTGGACCACGACGGACGCGAACACCGCCGACCCCAGCGCCAGCGCGGTGGACTCCGCGACGGAGTCGCTGGTCTGCAGCGACGCGCTGCTCGATGCCTGCTCCCCCGGCGCCGACCGCGCCAGGACCTCGGTGACGAACGACGTCATCGCCGCACCCATGCCGAACCCGCCCACGGCCCAGGCCGCGACCACGAGCACGACCGGGACCTGCGGCAGCAGCACGAGGGGCACCGCCAGGATGCCCAGGCAGATGGCGCCGGCGCCGAGAGCGGCCCGACGCTGCGTGGTCGCCAGGAAGGGACCGAGGCGCTCAGGACGCGAGACGGCCCACGCGCCGGCGAACCAGGTGAAGGCGGCCACGGACAGCACGGCGCCTGCCAGGCCCACCGGCACGTCGTGCAGGTCCACGAGGGCGAGCGGCACGTAGACCTCGGCGGCGAAGTAGGCCGAGGCGAGCAGGGACCTGGCACCCATGAGCGACGGCAGGCCCCGTCCGCCGGTCCAGGTCCGTGGCGGGACGAGCTGCCGGACCGCCCCCGCGAGCAGCACCGCCGAGCCCACGAGCAGGCAGGGCCACCACGTGACCGCGCGCTGGCCGGCGACGGAGAGCAGGAGCACCGCACCGCCGGCCGTCGCGGCGGCCGCCACCGGGACACGTCGTGCGGCCGGACCGGCCCGGTCGGGGGTCTCGACGGCTCCACCGAGGTCCCGGACGGGCCGCCAGGCGACGGCGAGGCTCACGACCGCGAGGGCCGGGGCCATCAGGAAGACGGCACGCCAGCCGAGCAGGTGGGCGAGCCCTCCCGCGACGGCTGGTCCGACCACGGCCGGCAGCGTCCATGCGCTCGTCATGACGGCGAGCGCCCGGGGCCGCAGGTCGACCGGGTAGGCCCGCGCGACCACGACGTACAGACCGACGCCGATCGCCCCCATTCCCAGGCCCTGGACGGCGCGTCCGACGAGGAACCAGGTCATGGTCGACGCCGTCCCGCACGCGAGGAGCCCGAGGGCGAAGACCGCCACGCCCCCGGCGAGGGCCGGGCCGGGGCCGGAGCGGTCGATCCACGGCACCGCGACGGTGCGCGACAGGATGCTCACGGCGATCGGCGCGGCGAAGGCGACCGCGTACGCGCCGAGCCCGTCCAGGTCCCGTGCCACCTCGGGCATCACCGTGATGACCGCCAGCGACTCGAAGGCCACCAGGAACGCCAGGGCGAAGAGCCCGACCGTCGTCCGGCCCAAGGGCCCCGTCCACAGCGCGACGGGCTTCCCCGTCGGCGCTCTCCCCACCCCTGCTCCGATCGCCATGCCCTGATGCAACAACCTCGAGTATGGTTGAGGTCAAGCCGAGCGAGGAGACCCTGTGCGCCCGACCGACCAGCTCACGCCCCAGGAGGTGTCGCAGCGCTCCGGCGTGGCCGTGTCGGCGCTGCACTTCTACGAGTCACGTGGACTCATCAGCGCCACGCGGACGAGCGGCAACCAACGGCGCTACCGGCGCGAGGTCCTGCGCCGCCTCGCCTTCGTCCAGTTCTCCCAGCGGCTGGGCATCCCCCTCGCGGAGGTGGGTGCGGCGCTCGAGACCCTCCCGGCCGACCGCACGCCCACCAAGCGGGACTGGGCGCGCCTCACCGCCCGGTGGCGCGAGGACCTCGACCGACGGATCGAGCGCCTCCAGCGCCTGCGCGACGACCTCGACGGCTGCATCGGCTGCGGCTGCCTGTCCCTGCGCAGCTGCGCCGTCTACAACCACGACGACGAGCTCGCCGGCCTGGGGTCCGGACCGCACCGCGGTCTCGTGTGACCGACGCGGGCCCCGCCCCCGATCCAGTCCCCCACTTCCCCCCATCGGTGGATGCTCAACCGCAGGTCGACGTCTGCGGTCGATGATCCACCGATGCGGGCCCTGATGGTGCGGATCCACCGATGGCTCCGCACGATCGGGCCCGACGCCGTCCCGCGGTCGCCTACTCTGTGCGCGTGTCCTCTCGATCCGGCCGCCTGAAGCGTCGACTTCGTGGGCTCGGGGCGATTCCCCTGGTGGGTCTCGTGACCATCGTGGTGGTCGCCGTGATCCTGGTCTGGGCGGTGCTCGACGTGCGGTCACTCCTGGCCGACCGCCCGGCCACCGTTGCCGCTCCGGCGCAGGACACGACGGGGACCCGGGAGGCCACCACCGCGGTCCAGGTCGCCGTCCGGGTGACGTTCTCGTCGGACGGACCGTTCACCGCCACGGTCGTGGACGCCGCGAAGAAGGAGCGGACGTTCACCTCCGCCGGCGAGGACGTCGTGTTCACCCGCGTCTACGAGGGAACGGGACCGTACGTGTTCGCGAGCGCCCAGACCTCGGCCGACGCCACGATCCGCTGCCGCATCGACGTCGACGGCCGCAAGGCGTCGTCGAACGAGGAGTCCGGGCTCTACGCCCAGACCATCTGCGCCGACTGACGGCTCGCCGCGACCCGATGACAGACTGACGCGGTGACCCCGGCCGAACGGTCCTCCTTCCGAGAGGGCCTGAGACTCGGCGTGCCGTTCGGACTCGCCTCGTTCCTGCTGTCGATGTCGTTCGGCGTGGTGGCCCGAGAGGCCGGCTTCAGCCTGGCTGCGGCCGTCGTGATGTCGCTGGTGGTGTTCGCCGGGTCCGCCCAGTTCGCGGCCGTCGCCGTGATCGCGACCGGTGGCGGGGCCGGCGCGGCGGTCGCCGCAGGCACGCTCATGAACTCGCGGTTCCTGCCCATGGGGGTGGCGCTCGCACCGTCACTGCCTGGTCGCGCCTGGTGGCGCGGGCTGCAGGGCCAGGCCGTCGTCGACTCGTCGTGGGCGGTCGCCGCCCGCGGGGACGGGACGTTCGACCGCTGGCGGCTGTTCGGGACGACGGCACCCCAGCTGGTGGCCTGGCAGCTCGGCACGGTGGTCGGCGCGTTCGGCGGCGACCTCATCGGCGACCTCGAGCGGTTCGGGCTCGACGCGATCTACCCCGCGTTCTTCCTCAGCATCCTGCTGCCGGAGCTGCGTGACCGGAACCGGCTCGGCGTGGCCGTCGTCGGCGGGCTGCTTGCCCTCGCCCTCGTGCCCTTCGCCCCGCCCGGGGTGCCCGTGCTGGCGGCCGGGCTCGCGGCCCTGTGGGGGCTGCGCCATCGGGATCAGGGCCGTCGGGATCAGGGCCGTCGGGATCAGGGCCCTCGGGATCAAGGCCCTCGGGATCAAGGCCCTCGGGAGCAGGGCCCCCCTGGCCCGGACCTGCAGGACCCGGCATGAGCACGGTGTGGTGGACGATCCTCGGTCTCGCCCTGGCCACGGCCGCGGTGAAGGGCGTCGGACCCGTGCTGCTGGGCGGGAGGGACCTGCCGGAGCGGTTCACGGGGGTCATCGTGCTCATGGCACCCGCCCTGCTCACCGCCCTGGTGGTCACCAGCGTGCTCGCCGACGGCGACCGGTGGCACGCCGGCGCCGACACCGTCGGGGTCGCGACGGCCGGCGTGGCGGCCTGGCGCGGCGCGTCGGTGATCACGACCATCGGCATCGCCGTGGTCCTCACCGCCCTGCTCAGGCTCGCGGGGCTGCCGTAGCCGCTCAGCCGACGTCGAGCGTGAAGAGGTCGTCCTCGGTCTCGCGGCGCAGCACGAGGCGAGCCTCGCCGTCGCGGACGGCGACGACGGCCGCCCGCGGCACGTGGTTGTAGTTGCTGGCCAGCGATCGGCAGTAGGCGCCGGTCCCGGGCACCGCCAGCAGGTCGCCCGCAGCGACGTCGGCCGGGAGGTACTCGTCCTTGACCACGATGTCGCCGCTCTCGCAGTGCTTGCCGACGACGCGGCTCAGCACCGGGTGCGACGTGGACCGACGCGACGCGAGGGTGCAGGAGTAGTCGGCGCTGTACAGCGCGGGACGGATGTTGTCGCTCATCCCGCCGTCGACGGCCACGTAGCGACGCGAGGCGCCGCCGTCGAGACCGACCTCCTTGGTGGTGCCGACCTCGTAGAGCGTGAACGTGGACGGGCCGGCGATGGCCCGGCCGGGCTCGATCGAGATGCGCGGGACCTCCAGACCCATCGCCGCGCACTCGTCGTCGACGATCTTGAGCAGGCCGCCGGCGAGGTCCTCGGGCGAGCGCGGGTCGTCCTGGGTGGTGTAGGCGATGCCGAACCCCCCGCCGAGGTCGAGCTCGGGCGGCGTGACGCCGAGCTCGGTGGCGATCTGGGCGTGCAGCCGCAGCACGCGCCGCGTGGCCACCTCGAAGCCGTCGGTGACGAAGATCTGCGACCCGATGTGCGAGTGCAGGCCGAGCAGCCGCAGGCCCCCACCCTCAGGACGCTGCGCCGAGAGCACACGACGGACCGCGGCGAGCGCGGCACCGTCGGCGATCGAGAAGCCGAACTTCTGGTCCTCGTGCGACGTGGAGATGTACTCGTGGGTGTGGGCCTCCACGCCGGCGGTGACGCGGACCATGACGGCGGCCTCGCGCCCGGTCTCGGCGGTCAGCGCCTCGAGACGGTCGATCTCCTCGAGCGAGTCGACGATGATCCGCCCGACCCCCACCTCGAGCGCACGGCGCAGCTCGGCGACCGACTTGTTGTTGCCGTGCAGGCCGATGCGGGCCGGAGGGAAGCCGGCGCGCAGCGCGACCGCGAGCTCACCCCCGGTGCAGACGTCGAGGTTGAGGCCCTCCTCGTTCACCCATCGGGCGGTCGCGACGCAGAGGAACGCCTTGCCGGCGTAGTAGACGTCGGCGTCGGGGAACGCGTCGCGGAACGCCCGGGCCCGGGCCCGGAAGTCGTCCTCGTCGATGACGTAGAGCGGGGTCCCGAACTCCTCGGCGAGGTCGGTGACGGGCTCCCCCGCGACGGTGACCACGCCGTCGACCTTCGACACGTTCTGGGCCCACAGGTGCGGGACCAGCGCGTCGGCGTCGTCGGGCTTGCGCAGCCAGGCGGGTCCGCGGTCGCCGGCCTGTCCGTGCAGGGCGCCTGCCTCGTGGGACCTCATCACATGCGCTCCGGGGCCGAGACGCCCAGCAGCGCCAGACCGTTGGCGACCACCTGGCGCGTGGCGTCGACGAGGACGAGGCGCGCGCGGTGGACGTCGCTCACGTCCTCGTCGCCCTGGGGCAGCACCCGACAGACGGCGTAGAAGGCGTGGAACGCCGCCGCGGTCCGCTCGAGGTAGCGAGCCACCCGGTGCGGCTCCCGCAGCTCGGCGGCGCGTGCCGCGACCTCCGGGAAGCTGGCGAGCGCCCGCAGGAGGTCACCCTCCTTCTCGTGCTCGAGCAGTCCCGGGTCGAACAGGTCGAGCCCGTGCTCGATGCCGAGGTCGGTGGCGTTGCGCAGGATGCTCGACAGGCGGGCGTGCGCGTACTGGACGTAGTAGACGGGGTTGTCGTTCGTGGTGCTCGCCCACAGGTCCAGGTCGAGGTCGATCTGGGAGTCGGTGGAGTACCGCGCCAGCGCGTACCGGGCGGCGTCGACACCGATGGCCTCGACCAGGTCCTCGAGCGAGATCACCGTGCCGGCCCGCTTGCTCATCCGCAGCGGCTGGCCGTCGCGCAGCAGGTTGACCATCTGCCCGATGAGCAGCTCGAGGTTGACGCCCGGCTCGTCACCGAAGGCCGCGCACATGGCCAGCATCCGGGAGACGTACCCGTGGTGGTCGGCGCCGAGCATGATCAGGCACCGGTCGAAACCGCGCTCGCGCTTGTCGAGGTAGTAGGCGAGGTCGCCGGAGATGTACGCGGCCTGCCCGTCGGACTTGACGACCACACGGTCCTTGTCGTCGCCGTAGTCGGACGTGCGCAGCCAGCGGGCGCCGTCGCGCTCGTACATCTTGCCCAGCTCGTCGAGGCGAGCGATGGCGCGATCCACGGCACCGGACTCGTGCAGGTCGTTCTCGTGGAAGTAGACGTCGAAGTCGACGCCGAAGTCGTGCAGCGACGCCTTGATCTCCGCGAACATCTGGTCGACGCCCTCGGCGCGGAACAGCTCGACGGCCTCGGCGTCGGGGAGCGAGGCGGCGTCGGGGTGCTTGGCGACGACGTCGGCGGCGATGTCGTGGATGTACTGGCCGCCGTAGCCGTCCTCCGGTGCGTCCTGTCCGCGGGCGGACGCCAGGAGGGACCGGGCGAACCGGTCGATCTGTGCCCCGTGGTCGTTGAAGTAGTACTCGCGGGTGACGTCGGCGCCGGCGAAGGAGAGGAGTCGGCCGAGCGAGTCGCCCACGGCGGCCCAGCGCACGCCGCCGATGTGGATCGGCCCGGTGGGGTTGGCGCTGACGAACTCGAGGTTCACCTTCTGGCCGGCGTAGAGGTCGCTGCGGCCATAGGAGGCTCCGCCCTGCAGCACCTTCTCGGCGACCTGTCCCTGGGCGGAGGCGGCGACCCGCAGGTTGAGGAACCCGGGCCCGGCGACCTCGGCCGCGCTGACGCCGTCGTGCTCGGCAAGGACGGCGGCCAGGTCGGTGGCCAGGTCGCGCGGGTTCAGCCCGGCCTTCTTGCCCAGCTGCAGCGCGATGTTGGTGGCGTAGTCGCCGTGCTCCTTGACCTTCGGACGCTCGACGCGCACCTGCGTCGGCACGCCGTCGGGCAGGCTCAGACGACCCTCGTCGGCGAGCCGGGAGAGGGCGGACACGATCACGTCGCTGAGCTGCTCGGGAGTCACCCGGCCAGCCTATCGAGCAGCGACGCCCCGCCGCGCCGCGGGAACGACCCGTAGGTGCTGCCCGGTCAGCCCTGCGCGCGCTGGCGGATGACGTCGCGGACCGTGGCCACGAGGAAGTCGGGGTCGAAGGGCTTCGTCACGTAGGCGTCGACGCCGGCCTTGACACCCCGCTGGACGTCGGCCGGGTGGTTCTGGGTGGTCACCATCACCACGCCGAGGTGCCGCAGCCGGGGGTCCGACCGGATGGCGTGCACCGTGCTGACACCGTCCTGCCGCGGCATCATCACGTCGACCGTGATCACGTCGGGGAGGCTCCCTCGGTCGGCCGACTCGCGCAGCTTCTCCAGGCAGTCCAGACCGTCGACCGCCTCCTCGACGTCGAACCCGGCGAGCTCCAGGTTCGTCCGGATGAGGAACCGGATCGACTGCGTGTCGTCGGCAACCAGGACGGTGGGCACGGGTCCCACGGTATCGGCCGTGCGGTAGGCTCACACCGCACTCGGCCAGATCGGGTTCCGCCCTCGCGCGGCACCCATCAGGCCCCCGTAGCTCAGGGGATAGAGCGCCGCCCTCCGGAGGCGGAAGCGGAGGTTCGAATCCTCCCGGGGGCACTCGTGCGTCGTGGCCGCAACCTCGGCGCACTCACGGCGCGAGCGTGGCCGGGAGCGTCGCGTGGCCCCGCAGGATGCGGGTGGGTCGGCGAGTGGCGCCCGGCTCGAGCCGCAGGTCCGGGAACCGCTCGAAGATCGTGCGCAGGCCGACCTCGCCCTCCATGCGGGCCAGCGCCGCTCCGAGGCAGTAGTGCCGTCCCGAGGAGAACGACACGTGGTCGCCTGCGTTGGCACGGGTCACGTCGAAGCGCGCCGGGTCGGCGAAGACCTCGGGATCGCGGTTGGCACCGGCCAGCAGGGTGGTGATCATCGAGCCGCGCGGCACTCGCTCGCCGGCGATCTCGGTGTCACGCGCCGCCATGCGTCCGGTGAGGAGCACCGGCGGGTCGTGGCGCAGGGCCTCGTCGACGGCGTTCGGCCACACGGTGGGGTCCTCGCGCAGCACGGCGAGCTGGTCGGGGTGGTCGTGCAGCAGCCGGATCCCGTTCCCCAGCAGGTTCACCGTCGTCTCGAAGCCGGCCGCCAGCACCAGCCCTGCGGTGGACTTGAGCTCGGCGTCGCTCAGCACCTCCCCGTCGTCGTGCGCGGTCACCAGCTGGCTCAGCAGGTCGTCCCCGGGCTCTCGGCGCACCTTCTCGATGTGCTGCTCGAGCCAGCGGTCGAACTCGGTCAACGACGACTCGACCCGACGGAAGACCGACCACGACAGCCCGAGGTCGAGCGAGGGCGCCGCGCCGGTGCCGAAGCGCAGGACCCGGTGCTGGTCCTCCCTCGGCACACCGAGGATCTCGGCGATCACCGTGACCGGCAGCTGCGAGCAGTAGGCCTCGACCAGGTCCACGGGCCGGGTCGGGTCGAGGCCGTCGAGCAGCTCGTCGGCGATCTGCTGGGTGCGCTCCCGCAGACCCTGCACGGCCTTCACCGAGAAGACGCGGGTGACGAGCTTGCGGTACCGGGTGTGGTCCGGCGGCTCGGTGACCAGGAGCGACGGCGGGGTCAGCGGGCCGAGCGGCGCCGACCGGAAGGCCCAGCCACTGACCTTGGCCAGCGGTCCGCCCGGCCCGAAGTCGATGCCGGTCCGCATGTCGGGACTCGTCAGCACCTCCTTGACCACCGGCTGCGTGGCCGTGACGTAGGCGAACCTCGCACGGTGCAGCGGTCCCCCGGCGCGGATCTGGTCGAACAGTGCGAAGGTCTCGGCCTCGTCGGACGCCTCGATCAGACGACCGTGCAGGTCGCCCCGCTTGGACGAGCCACGGATGGCAGCCCGCGGCAGAGCGTGCCCGAGACCCCACCGCAGGGTGCTGGCCGCACGGGCCTCCGCCTGCGACCTGATCTGGTGCTGGATCGACATGCCGTCTCCTGTCGTGCCGTCAGCGTCGGATACCGCGAGTATCGCAAAGTCCCAGGCGCACGGCGATCTGCCGACCCACACGCCGCAGACTCAGGGGCGCCCCTGGTCCGCCTCGGACTCCCGAGCGGTCGTCGACGCGGCGTGGGCCCTGCTGAAGGTGAGGACGTACAGGCCGATCGCCATGAGGGCGAGGAGGGCGCCGAGCATCGCGGCGCCCGGCGACGTCGAGGGCACGCCGGCGTCCCGCAGGGCGGCAAGCCGCCACAGCCCCGCCCCGTAGGACAGGGCGAGCATCGCCCACAGGGTGGCGGTGAGGCGACGTGTGCGCCCGGCGGAGTCCGCGGGGACGCGATCGATCGGCGCGTCGACGGCAGGCGTGCCGCGTGCTCGCTGTCGGTGGCGCACCGGCATGAGGTCATGGACGGTCATGGAGACTCCTAGATATTTGTAGGTACAACTATCTCCATAGTACTTGTACCTACAACCATGCCGGTAGGGTCGGACCATGCCCTCCCGCGAAGCGTGGCTCTCCGAGTCGGAGGCCGACGCGTGGCTCGACCTCGTCGCCCTGACCGAGCTGCTCCCCGCCGCTCTCGACGCCCAGCTCACTCGCGACTCCGGGCTCACCTTCTTCGACTACTTCACGCTCGCCCAGCTGGCCGAGGCGCCCGGCCGCTCGTTGCGGATGTCCGACCTCGCCGCGCAGACGAACGCCACCGCGGCCCGCCTGTCGCGCGTGGTCGGCCGCCTCGAGAAGGACGGACTCGTCGAACGGGTCCGCGACGAGAGCGACGGACGCGCTCGACACGCCCGCCTCACCGCGGCCGGGGTCCGCGTGCTCGCCGAGGCGGCACCCGGTCATCTGCGCACGGTGCGACGCCTGTTCGCCGATGCCCTCGATCCCGACCAGATGGCCCGGCTCTCCGAGCTGTGCCGCCTGCTCCTCGTCTCGCTCGACCCTGACCGCGTGATGCTGGCGCAGACCCTGGCCGGACGGGCGGGGCGCGCCGGGCTGTCCGCACCGCCGCGCTGACCCTGCCGCACGAGGGCCAGGCCGACCGCGACGTGAGAAATGTAACTCTCGGTGACATTCTCGCGACAGAAGCACTCAGAGGGGTCCCGAGGCCCTAGTGTCAGCCCCGCGCCGAACGCTTCATCCCCTGGTAGCGGCCGGTGGCAGCGCCCCTGCTCTCGTACAAGGAGAGCAGGGGCGCCCACGGGCTCACGTGGGCGCGAGCCCGCTTCGAGGATACGGACGTCCAACTTCTCCGCTCGTCGGCGACGGCAGGAGCCCAGCGCTAGAGCTCGCGCACCACGTGGGTGATGCCGAGCTCCTCCATCCAGGCCAGGTCCTGGTCCGACGACACCCCGAGCGCGACGGCGTCGGCCTCGATCTTCGCGGCCAGCGTCGCGATCGACTCCACCAGCACCCGTCGGCTCGGGTCCTCGGAGAGGCCCTGGACGAGGGAGGCATCGATGCGGATGACGTCGGGCGAGAGCAGCAGGATGTGGCGCAGGTCGGCCGACCCGTCGCCGACGCGGTCGACCGCGACCCGGGCTCCGAGCAGACGGAGCGGCTGCAGCAGGTGGGTGAGCTCCTCGTAGTCGTCGATCTTCTCGTCGACGTCGAAGCGGAGCATGAGCCGCGAGGGCGGCATAGCCGAGATCAGGGCCTGGAACGCCGGATCGCGGAGCGCCTCGGCCGACAGCGAGGTGCTGACCACCGGGACGGTGGAGTCCTCCACCGCCGCAAGGGTCTGGGTCAGGACCGACAGCTCCAGCTCGACCCCTCGACCCAGCTCGCGGGCCTCGGCGAGCCGACGGCGGAACGGCACCCCGTCGCCGAACCGGGCGACCGCCTCGTGGCCGACGACCGCCCCGGTGGCGACCTCGACGACGGGCAGCAGGTCGATCGTCGTCCCGGCCTCGAGCGCCTCGTCGACCGTGGCGGCGAGGTCGCGCAGCCTGCCGTCGACCTCCTCCTCCACCTCGATCAGCCGCATGATGAGCACGGCCGTGGCTCGCAGGACCTCCGCCTGGGCGGGCGACAGGTCGGGGCGTGGCTTCCGCGAGAACGCGCAGAGCGTCCCGAACAGCTCCCCGCTGCGGCGCATCATCGGCACGCCCACGTAGGCGCCGATGCCCAGGTAGGAGGTGTGGAACGCATCGACGGTGAGCGGGTCACGCGACGTGTCGGGGACGACCTCCTCGAGCTTCCCGCTCGTGATCATCTCGCAGTACGTGCCCTCGTACGGCTCGTTGAAGCCGATCTCGATGGGCAGGTCGACGTCGGAGACGAGCGCCCGGAACGTGCGCCGGTCACCCTCGATCTCGCTGATGAAGGCGACGTTGAGACCCAGCTCGCGGCGCACCAGCTCGACCATGGACGTCGCCGCCGTCCGTGCATCCGATCGTGTCTCGCTCACACACCACGCCCATCCGTGCCCCGAACCGTGACGCCCATCATCGCAGGTGCGGACTCCACGAGGTCAACCGCGGACGAACCGCTCCACACGACCTGCTGCACCCGCACCACGGCGTCGCGGTCGAGCGGCCCGCGCACGTGGGGGAAGAGCACGTCGTCCCCCACGCCCGGCGGCGGCACCGGGACGGCCGCCTCGCGCACGACGGGAGCCCGCAGTCGGGACTCGTCCAGGTGGAGCACCAGCAGCGGACGCGGCGCATCGGAGTAGAACGCCGTGGCGACCGCCAGCGTGGTGGCCACGTCGGGCGAGCAGTGCACGAAGCCCTCGGCCTCCAGCGACGCCGGCGCGTAGGGGCGGTCGGGCTCGGCCGTCCAGTCGGAGGCGGGAACCAGGTGCAGGAGGCCGGTGGGAGCGGTGTCGTCGGCTGCGGTCACGAGGACATCGGACCATGACCATCGGTCACGAGGGAATGTCGGGCCGGTCCCGATGCTTGACGTGGGCATGAAGAACATCGGCTTCCTCTCCTTCGGGCACTGGTCGGACTCGCCGCACTCGGCCACGCGCAGCGCCTCCGACGTGCTCCACCAGTCGATCGAGCTGGCCGAGGCCGTGGAGGACCTGGGTGGCGACGGGGCCTACTACCGGGTGCACCACTTCGCCCAGCAGCTCGCGTCGCCCTTCCCTCTGCTGGCCGCCGTCGGCGCGCGGACGAGTCGGATCGAGATCGGCACCGGCGTCATCGACATGCGGTACGAGAACCCCCTGTACATGGCGGAGACCGCGGGGGCGGCCGACCTCATCAGCGACGGTCGGCTCCAGCTCGGCATCAGCCGCGGATCACCGGAGCAGGTGATCGACGGCTACCGCTACTTCGGCTACGTGCCGAGCGAGGGCCAGAGCGACGCCGACCTGGCACGCCAGCACACGCAGGTGCTCCTCCACGTGCTGGAGGGCGAGGGCTTCGCCGAGCCGAATCCGCGTCCGATGTTCCCCAACCCTCCCGGCCTCCTGCGCCCCGAGCCGCACTCCCCCGGCCTGCGCGACCGCATCTGGTGGGGCGCCGGCAGCCGAGCGACCGCCGAGTGGACCGCGCAGCAGGGCATGAACCTCATGAGCTCCACGCTCCTCACCGAGGACACCGGGGTGCCGTTCCACGAGCTGCAGGCCGAGCAGATCCAGCGGTTCCGCGACGCGTGGAAGGAGGCGGGGCACGACCGCGAGCCGCGCGTGTCGGTGAGCCGCAGCATCTTCGCCCTCGTCGACGACCGTGACCGTGCGTACTTCGGCGGCTCGGGCGGGGACGACCAGGTCGGCTACATCGACGGTGGCCGCGCACGATTCGGCAAGACCTACGCAGCCGAGCCGGACCAGCTCGTGGAGCAGCTGCGCGAGGACTCCGCCGTCGAGGCCGCCGACACCCTGCTGCTCACCGTGCCCAACCAGCTGGGCGTCGAGTACAACGCCCACGTGGTGGAGAGCATCCTGAAGCACGTCGCGCCCGAGCTCGGCTGGCGCTGAGCGAGCCTTCCGAGGCCGTCGCAGATCGGTGCCGACGAGCGACCTGCGGATCCTGAGAAGCACGTCCACCCGTCGCTACGCTTCCGCCGTGGACCTCTACCTGCCCGCCGAGGACCCGCTCGTCCCCGACGTCGAGGCGGCGCTCGACGTTCGCGCCACACGCCGACCGTTGATCTCGCCGTACCTGCGTCCATCGAGCCACGTGGCCCTGTGGCTGTGCGCGTGCGTCAGTGATGCAGCCGCGCCGACCTGGGTGATGTGGCTGGAGACTGTCGGCGTCGCCTGGAGCCGCGTGCCCACCGGCGTCGACGAACGAGCGCTCGTGGACGCGAGCCGATGGACCGGCGCTCACGTCGATCCGGCTGAGGTGCTCAGCTGGTTGGAGTCGCGGGCCGCTCTCCCCGACGACCAGGTCGAGATCTCGGTCGTCGAGCTCGTCGAGCAGGCGCTGCGTCCCTCCTGACCACTTCGTCGAACGCGCCGTGCGCACGAACGCAGAATCCTGCGTCACCACGGCCCCGTGCGCGCCGGACGGCGGAAGTGGGAGACTCGTGTCTCGATGAGCCCAGCCGACGAGAACGTGCCGCCCACCGAGCCCGACGTCCCCGAGCTGCCTGCGCCATGGGTCGCCCGCGTCCCGACCTACGGAGACGTGGAGGCCCTCGTCGCCCTGCGCCACCTCGACGAGCTCCAGGGCACGGGCGAGGCGCACGTCGACCCGGCGGGCATCGAGAACGAGGTCGCCGGACAGGCGTCGTGGACCCGACGCCAGCTCGTCGCCGTGGGTGACGACGACGTCCCGCGGGCCTGGATCACGGTGCACGACCGAGCGGCCGGGCGTGCGCTCGTGTGGGGCTACTTCGACCGCGACGTCGCCGAGGTCGACGAGATCGCCCGCCTCTTCTACGCCTGGGCCGAGGACGTCGCGACCCTCATGGCACGGATCCGCGGCATCACCGAGACCCGGCTCGACGAGAGTCCGTTCGGCGGCGACACCCGGCAGGCGGGCTGGCTGCGCGACGCGGGATACACCAAGCGCCGCACCTGGCTGCACATGGAGCGCCCGGTCACGCCGGAGGACGCCGAGCTCGAGCCGCGCGAGGGCGTGCTCGTGCGCACCGTCGAGAAGCACGAGAACGGGTTCCCGGTCGCCGCGGACCTGCAGACCGTGCACCACATGCTCGAGACGTCGTTCGAGGACCACTTCAACAACTACCGCGAGTCGTTCCCGGAGTTCGTCCAGCGCATGCGGGAGGAGCCTGGGCACCGCTGGGACCAGTGGTGGCTGGCCTACGTCACCGACGAGGACGGCGAGCAGGTTCCGGCCGGCACCGTGGTCTGCTCCGTGCTGCCCGGCAAGGACGGCGGACCCGAGGGCTCGTACGTCGAGTACATCGGCGTCAACCGGCACGCCCGGGGACGCGGCGTCGCCAAGTCGCTGCTCGCCGCCGTCATCAGCGACGCCGCCCGTCGCGGACGCAACCGGGTCGGCCTCGAGGTCGACGACGACTCCCCCACGTCGGCCGACCAGCTCTACCTGTCGCTCGGCTGGGAGACCGACTACGTGACCGACTCGTGGTTCAAGGACCTCACGCTGGAGTGACGCCCGAGGAGCGGATCGGCTTGCGTCCCGCCACGACGACCGTAGCGTCGACCTCGCAAGCACCAGCACCCGATGCAAGGGAGTCACCCATGCCCACACGCTCCGCACGCACCGCCTGGAACGGCGGATTCGAGGACGGTTCCGGCCAGGTCGAGCTCAGCAGCTCCGGCCTCGGGACGTTCGAGATGTCCTTCCCGAAGCGCTCTTCCGAGGACGGGGGCGGCGCGACCAACCCCGAGGAGCTCCTCGGCGCCGCGCACTCGGCCTGCTACACGATGCAGCTGACCGCACTGCTCGGCCAGAAGGGCGGCACCGTCCACTCCATCGAGACCAAGGCCGACGTCTCCCTCGGGAAGGACGACGCCGACGGCGGCTTCAAGATCACGAAGATCGCGCTCACCGTCCGCGGTGAGGTGGAGGGAGTCGACGAGGCCGGGTTCCTCGAGGCGGCCGAGGAGGCCAAGACCGGTTGCCCGCTCAGCAAGGCGCTCGCGTCGGTCGAGGAGATCACCCTCGACGCCGCACTGGAGTCCTGAGCCGCCAGGCAGCCCGCGCTAGGAGCGCACCGCGGTGGCGACGTCCTCGAACGACTCGGGGACGAAGCCACCGCGGGGCTGCTCACCTCGCACGATCTCCCCGTCGCCGGTCTCGGGCTCGCCCAGCACCCTCGACGGATCGACGATCCGCACCGGGTGCCCGTCCTCGTGGAGACGCCGGATGCCCTCCAGCACCATCCGTCGGGCGATGTCGTTGACGTGGTGGACCCGGTCCAGGTCGACGACCACGACGTTCGTTCCTCCCGGCTCCTGCTCGAACGACCGCAGCACCCGCTCCGCCTCCACGAATCGAAGGTCGCCGGCCACCTCCTGCACCGGGACGCCGCCCTCCACGTAGCGTCGCGCGACCGACCGCGCACCCTCGGCCGCATCCATGAGGTGCAGGCCCATGTCCTGGTTCAGCCGTCCGAACACCTTCACGCCGCGGGTGCTGTTCCCGTGGGCGTCGAGACGCGGCGAGAACACCGCGATGCCCAGCTGACCGGGGAGCACCCCGATGAGTCCGCCCGCGACGCCGCTCTTGGCCGGGATGCCGACGGTGGTGAGCCAGTCGCCTGCCGCGTCGTACATGCCACAGGTGGCCATGACGCTCAGGACCTGTCGGTTGACCGCCTGCTCGATGAGCTGCTCGCCGTCCGGCGAGCGCCCACCCGATGCCAGCACGGCGGCCATCCGGGCCAGGTCCTCGACCGTGACCGCGGCCGAGCACTGCCGGGTGTACCCACGCACCACGTCCTGCGGCTCACCCTCCAGGGTGCCGACCGTCCGCAGCATGTAGGCGATCGCCATGTTGCGGTCGGCCGTGGCGAGCTCGGACTCGAAGACCGCCTCGTCGACGTCGAGCCGGCGCCCGGCGAGGCTCGAGTAGAGGTCGAGGATGCGACCCGTGCGCTCCTCGTGACCGGCCCCCTCGACCAGGGAGTGCGCAGCGATCGCACCGGCGTTGATCATCGGGTTGCGTGGGTGTCCCGAGACCGGGTCGAGCGAGATCTCGTTGAACGCGTCGCCCGACGGCTCCACGTCGATGTGCCGCAGGACCTCGTCGAGACCACGGTCGGCGATCGCCAGGGCGTACGTGAAGGGCTTGGAGATCGACTGGATCGAGAAGGCGACGTCCGTGTCGCCACGGCTGTAGACCTTCCCGTCGGGCGTCGCGAAGGCCACGGCGAACCGGTCGGGGTCGGCGTTCGCGAGCTCGGGCACGTAGTCGGCCACCGCCCCACCGTCCTTGCCACACGAGTCGAGCAGCTGCGCCATGTACTCCTCGATGGGGGTCCGCATGCCCCGATGCTGCCATGCCTCGCAGCGGGTGCCGGAGCCCCGGTTCGGTCCGTGCGGCGCACCGGCACCGACCCCATGCCCTAGCGTCGTGACCACCACGGCAGCAGCCGCGACGCCATCGGGAGGAACCCATGCACGCACCGAAGACCACCGCCATCACGACCGCGCACGATGCGGACCGAACCTTCGGCGCGCTCGTCGAGACGGTCGAGTCCGGCTCCTACACCCTCACCACGCGCGACGACGCGTCGCGCACCATCGCGTTCACGAGCGGCAAGACCGCCTTCTCCTGGGGCCACGAGTACCTGGCCACCGTGACCCCGGCCGCCAGCGGCGCGAACCTCGAGGTCGTCGCCGGCGGCCTCGACGACAAGCCCAAGGCCCTCCTCGACGGCCGCAAGAACGTGAAGGCGGGGGCCAAGGTCGTCGAGGCCGTGAAGGCCGTGCTCGGCGACTGACGCGGGACGTCGGAGCGTCTTCGAGGGACAGTGGTGTCCGCGCCCGGTGTCACGATGGCCTCGTGCGCCAGTCCCTCGCTCCCTACCGCCTGCGGTCGCAACGACTCGTGGGACCCGGCCTGCCCGATCCCGTCGCGGTCGTGCGCCACCTCGGCGCCGTGCAGTCGCAGGAGCACACCACGGCGCCGTGGAGCATCGGGCGGCGGTGCGGCGCCACGCTGACCCAGGTGCTGGACGCCCTCGACGTCGGCCGGGTCGTGCGGATCCACGCCCTGCGCACGACCTGGCACCACGTGCACCTCGACGACCTCCCGCTCGTCGTGGCGGCCGCGGGCGACCGCGTGATGGCCCAGGTCGTCCCGCACGTCCGTCGTCAGGGTGTCGACGAGGCGACCCTCGTGGCCTCGAGCGAGGTGGTCTCCGCCGCGGTCCGGGACACGCCGGGGTGCACCCGCGACGTCATCGCCGACCGCCTCGCCGCCGCGGGTCTGCCCGCCCGGGGCGACGTCCTGGCCCACGTCGTGATGGCGGCGGAGCTGCGGGGGGAGATCGCGGGTCGGCGCGACCCCGGCACCCAGCACCGCTACCACCCCGTCGTCCTCACCCCGTCCCCCCTCGACGCCCAGGCAGCCCGGGCGTGGCTGGCCGCCACCTACGTGCGCGGACACGGGCCGGCCGGTGCCGCCGACCTCGCCTGGTGGTCCAGCCTCACGCTCACGCAGGCGCGGCGCGCCCTCGTCGACGCGGGCCTGCACGAGGTGCAGGTCGCGGGTCGCTCGCTGTGGACCGACGTCGATGCCGGCGCCCTCGAGTCCGAGCGCGTCGACGTCCCGCCGGTGCTGCTGCTCGCGAACTTCGACGAGCTGATCTCCCACGCGCGCGACGGCGACCTGCGGGCCGAGGTGGGTCCCCGCTACGACGACGTCCTGGGTGGGGTCGGGATCCTGGTCCTCGACGGTCGCCTCGCCGGGAGCTGGAACCGCTCGGTGAGCGCGGGTCGGCTCGAGGTCACGGTGCGGACCGACGCGTCGCTGTCGCCGCGACACCGCTCGGCCCTCGACGAGGAGGCGCAGGCCCTCGCCACCTTCCACGGGCTCGCCGAGGCCCGCGTCGCGGCGTCCTGAGCCTGCGCCGAGCACCGTCTCGAGGCTCGCGAAACGCTGCGCCGTCGACGTCGCCGTGGCACGGTGAGAGCACGGCTCCGCGGTGGTCGAACCGGGCGTTCGGCGTCGGACCCTCCGCGCTACCCTGGAGCCGCACCGTGTCCAGTGCGCAGGGAACCAACCGGAAGAGGCGATCGAGGCCGTGGCCGAGTCCTCACATGACCCGTCAACCCCCGATTTCGGGACGAACCAGTGGCTCGTCGAGGAGATGTTCGACCAGTACCGGGCCGACCCCTCCTCCGTCGACCAGACTTGGGTGACGTTCTTCGAGGAGGGCGACGGAGCAGCGCTGGCCGCGAGCAACGGCAGCGCCCCGTCGGCCAACGGCAGCACGGCCACGAAGTCTCCCGCCGCGAAGGCCGAGCCGGCCCCGAAGGCGCAGCCCGCCGCCGAGAAGCCCGAGCCGGCCCCCAAGGCGCAGCCCGCTGCCAAGAAGGCCGAGCCCGCCGCGGAGAAGCCTGAGCCCGCCAAGAGCGCCGAGCCGGCGAAGAAGGCACAGCCCGCCGCCAGGAAGGCCGAGCCGAAGGCTGCGGCGTCCGCGGCGCCCACCCCGTCCGGTCCGGGCGAGGTGCAGCGCGTCCCGCTCAAGGGTGCGCCCGCGCGCACCGCGGCCAACATGGACGCGAGCCTCGAGGTCCCTACCGCCACGAGCGTGCGGGCCGTCCCCGTCAAGCTGCTCTTCGACAACCGCGTCGTGATCAACAACCACCTGGCGCGTGCCCGCGGCGGCAAGGTCTCGTTCACCCACCTCATCGGCTACGCCGTGGTCAAGGCCATCGCGTCCATGCCGGAGATGAACACCGGCTACGACGTCGACGAGAAGGGCAAGCCGGTCCAGCTCAAGCCCGAGCACGTCAACTTCGGCCTGGCGATCGACACCAAGAACGCCAAGGGCGAGCGTCAGCTGCTCGTGCCGTCGATCAAGGCCGCGGAGACCATGACCTTCGCGCAGTTCTGGCAGGCCTACGAGGCCATGGTCAAGAAGGCGCGCGACGGCAAGCTCGAGGTCTCCGACTTCCTCGGCACCACCGTCAGCCTCACCAACCCCGGCGGCATCGGCACCAACCACTCCGTCCCCCGGCTCATGAAGGGCCAGGGCGTCATCGTCGGCGTCGGCTCCATGGACTACCCGCCGGAGTTCCAGGGCGCGTCCGAGCACACGATCGCCAACCTGGCCGTCAGCAAGATGATGACGCTCACGTCCACCTACGACCACCGCGTCATCCAGGGCGCGCAGTCCGGTGAGTTCCTGCGCCGTCTCCACCAGATGCTGCTGGGCGAGGAGGGCTTCTACGACGAGATCTTCCGCGCGCTGCGCATCCCGTACGAGCCCATCCGCTGGGCCCAGGACATCGCCGTCAGCCACGACGACGAGGTGCACCGCCAGGCGCGCGTGCTCGAGCTCATCCACGCGTTCCGCGTGCGCGGCCACCTCATGGCCGACACCAACCCGCTGGAGTACCGCCAGCGCAGCCACCCGGACCTCGACACCGCGTCGCACGGCCTCACGTTGTGGGACCTCGACCGCGAGTTCGCCACCGGCTCCTTCGCGAGCGGCAGCGGCAAGCGGTTCATGAAGCTGCGCGAGATCCTCGGCGTGCTGCGCGACTCCTACTGCCGCTCCATCGGCCTGGAGTACATGCACATCCAGGACCCAGGCGAGCGCCAGTGGCTCCAGGACCGCATCGAGGTCGGGCACACCAAGCCTCCGCGCGAGGAGCAGCTGCGCATCCTGCTCAAGCTCAACCAGGCCGAGGCCTTCGAGACGTTCCTGCAGACGAAGTTCGTCGGGCAGAAGCGCTTCAGCCTCGAGGGTGGCGAGACCACGATCCCGCTGCTCGACGAGATCTGCGAGGAGGCAGCCGGCGACGGCCTCGAGGAGGTCTGCATCGGCATGGCCCACCGCGGTCGCCTCAACGTCCTCGTGAACATCGCGGGCAAGAGCCCCGGCACCGTCTTCCGCGAGTTCGAGGGCAACATCGACCCGCGCACCGTGCAGGGCTCCGGCGACGTCAAGTACCACCTGGGCGTCGAGGGTGAGTTCCGCTCCGAGCACGGCGACACGATCAAGGTCTCCGTCGCGGCCAACCCGTCGCACCTCGAGGTCGTCGACCCCGTGCTGGAGGGCATCACGCGCGCCAAGCAGGACCGCCTGAACCGTGGCGCCGAGTTCCCGGTGCTGCCGGTGCTCGTGCACGGCGACGCCGCGTTCGCCGGCCAGGGCGTCGTGGCCGAGACGCTCAACCTCTCGCAGCTGCGCGGCTACCGCACCGGCGGCACGATCCACCTGATCGTCAACAACCAGGTCGGCTTCACCACCAGCCCGTCGTCGTCGCGGTCCTCCACGTACTGCACCGACGTCGCCCGCATGGTGCAGGCGCCGATCTTCCACGTCAACGGCGACGACCCGGAGGCGTGCATCCGCGTCGCCGACCTCGCCTACGAGTACCGCAAGACGTTCAACAAGGACGTCGTGATCGACCTCGTCTGCTACCGCCGTCGCGGTCACAACGAGGGCGACGACCCCTCGTTCACCCAGCCGCTGATGTACGACACGATCAACGCCAAGAAGTCGGTGCGCAAGCTCTACACCGAGGCGCTGGTCGGTCGTGGCGACATCACGATCGAGGAGGCCGAGGCGGCCCTGGCCGACTACCAGTCGCAGCTGGAGCGCAACTTCGCCGACGTCAAGGAGGCGTCCTCGGGCGAGCTGGAGTACACGCGGACCCCCGACTACCCCGAGAAGCCCGAGCAGGCGGGTGCGCTCGAGACCGCGATCACGCCGGAGACCATGAAGGCCATCTCGTCGGCCTACACGTCGGTCCCCGACGGCTTCACGGTGCACCCGAAGGTGCTGCCCCAGCTCCAGCGACGCGCGCAGTCCATCGAGACCGGCCCGATCGACTGGGGCACCGGCGAGATCCTCGCCATGGGCTCGCTGCTGCTCGACGGACGCCCCGTGCGCCTCGCCGGCCAGGACTCGCGCCGCGGCACCTTCTCGTCACGCTTCGCCACGATCATCGACCGCAACGACGCGAGCGAGTGGACCCCGCTGGCCCACGTCGGCGACGAGCAGGCGACGTTCTACATCTACGACTCGCTGCTCAGCGAGTACGCCGCGCTCGGCTTCGAGTACGGCTACTCGGTGGCCCGCCCCGAGGCGCTCACCATGTGGGAGGCGCAGTTCGGCGACTTCGTCAACGGCGCGCAGTCCGTCATCGACGAGTACATCTCCTCGGGCGAGACGAAGTGGGGCCAGAAGTCCGGTGTCGTGCTGCTGCTGCCGCACGGCTACGAGGGCCAGGGCCCCGACCACTCGTCGGCACGCATCGAGCGCTTCCTGCAGCTCGCCGCGAACGACGAGATGACGATCGCCCAGCCGTCCACGTCGGCGTCGTACTTCCACCTGCTGCGCCGTCACACGCTCGAGGGCCAGCACCGCCCGCTCATCGTGTTCACGCCCAAGCAGCTGCTGCGCCGCAAGTCCGCGGCCTCGCAGCCGGACGAGTTCACGTCGGGCCAGTGGCGCCCGGTCATCGGCGACGACGCGGTCGACGCCGAGAACGTCGACACCGTGCTGCTGTGCTCGGGCCGGATCTCGCACGACCTGTTCGAGGAGCGCGCCAAGCGCGAGGGCGACAACCCGACCACGGCGATCGTGCGGCTCGAGCAGCTGTACCCGCGTCCGGTGGAGCAGATCAAGTCCGAGCTCGCCCGGTTCAGCGGCCTCAAGGCCGTGCGCTGGGTGCAGGACGAGCCGGCCAACCAGGGCCCGTGGCCCGACGCGGCGCTGCACTACCCCGAGGCCGTCGCGTCCGGCTCGCTCACGGTCGTCTCGCGTCCGGCGTCGTCCACGACGGCGGTCGGCTCGAAGGCGCGGCACGACGTCGAGCAGCGCGAGCTCATGGACGCCGCGTTCGCCTGACCCGTGTACTTCACCGATCGAGGCATCGAGGAGCTGGCGGCCCGCCGCGGCGAGGAGGACGTGTCCTTCGCGTGGCTGGCCGACCGGCTCGTCGAGTTCGTCGACCAGCACCCCGACTTCGAGGTGCCGGTCGAGCGGCTGGCGACCTGGCTGGCCCGCCTCGACGACGACGAGGACTGAGCGCGACGTGTCGGTGCGGGCTGCCAGACTGAACCAGTGAGGTTCGACCAGCCACCCGTGGTGCGCGTGAAGCCGGAGCGTCACGGCGACGGTCCTCCCCTCGAGCCCTGGCTCCTCGACGTCCCCGCGGTGCAGCAGGTGCTGCGCGACGGGCTCGACCTCGCGCCCGGCGTCACGTTCCTCGTGGGCGAGAACGGGGCCGGCAAGTCCACGCTCGTCGAGGCCGTCGCCATGGCCTACGGCTTGTCCCCCGAGGGCGGGAGCACGCAGGGCTGGCACCGCACCCGACCGAGCGAGTCCGCGCTGCACAACGAGCTGACGCTCCAGCGCGGCGTCGGCACCGGCAGCTGGGGGTTCTTCCTGCGCGCCGAGACCATGCACGGCTGGTACACGTACCAGGAGGGCGTGGGCGGACACGACCTGCACGCGATGAGCCACGGCGAGTCGTTCCTCGCGGTGCTGCGCCGGCGCTTCGACTCCCCCGGCTTCTACTGCCTCGACGAGCCCGAGGCCGCGTTGTCGTTCTCCTCCAGCCTCACGCTGCTGCGCACCCTCCACGACATCGCCGAGGGCGGGGGCCAGGTGCTGTGCGCGACCCACTCGCCGATCGTCGCCTCGCTGCCCGGCGCCCGGGTGCTCGAGGTCGGTCCGTGGGGACTGCGCGAGACCACGTGGGACGACCTCGACCTGGTGCACCACTGGCGTGCCTACCTCGCCGCGCCCGGGCGATACCTGCGCCACGTCCTGGCCGACGACGACGATGAGTGAGTCGCCGGCGACCTCGCGCACGCGGCGGCTGCTGACCGCCAACCCGTTCCTCACCGCGACGGCCGCCCTCGCGCTGCTCACGTGCGTGCTCGTCCCGCCGAGCCGGGAGTACCTGGACTACCCGGAGTACCGCACCCTGGTCTGCCTGTGGTGCTTCCTCACCGTCATCGGTGCCCTCGACCGCACCCACCTGGTCACGGCCGCGGCCCAGGGCGTGGTCGCCGTCCTGCGCACCCGACGCGCGCTGGTCCTCGGACTGGTGCTGCTCACGATGGTCGCCTCGATGCTGATCACGAACGACATGGCACTGCTGACCCTCCTGCCGCTCAGCCAGCTGGCCCTGCGCGCCACCGGCGACGATCGTCACCTGGCCTACGTGTTCGTCCTGCAGACGGTCGCCGCGAACCTCGGTGGGATGATCACGCCGTTCGGCAGCCCGCAGAACCTCTTCCTCTACCAGTACTTCCACCTGTCCGTCGGCGAGCTGGTCGGCGTGATGGTCTGGCCGTTCGTGGTGTCCCTGGTCCTTGTGGTGATCGCCTGCCTGCTGGTGCCGAACGCCCCGATCTCCCCGGTCACCGACCGCACGTCGGTCCGCTGGCCCCCCGCCACCGTGCACCTCGTCCTCTTCGTCGTGGCGGTCGCGATCGTCGTCCGGGCACTCCCCGTCTGGGCGGGCGTCGTCGTGGTGGCGGTCGTCGCGGTCCTCGACGCACGGGCTCTGCGCTCGGTCGACTACGGACTGCTCGCCACGTTCGTGCTGTTCTTCGTCTTCGCCGGCAACCTCGAACGGGTGCCGCAGGCCAGCGGCTTCCTGCAGGACCTGCTCCAGGAGCACGTCCTGCTCTGGGGCGTGGCCGGCAGCCAGCTCGTCTCCAACGTCCCCACGGCGCTGCTGTTCGCACCGTTCACCGACGACTGGCGCGCCCTGCTGCTGGGCGTGAACATCGGCGGCGTCGGCACGATCGTGGCGTCGCTGGCGAGCCTGATCACGCTGCGCCGCTACCAGCAGCTCCGGCCCGACGGCACGCGCGCCTTCCTCGGCCTGTTCACCGTGGTCAACGTGCTGTTCCTCGTGCTGCTCCTGGGAGCCACGGGCCTGCTGCTCGCCGCCGGGGTGCTCTGAGCCGACCCCGGCGCCACGGTCAGAGCGTCAGGACGATCTTGCCGAACACGTCGCCGTCGACCACGCGCTGCAGCCCCTGGGCCGCGTCCGCCATCGGGATCTCGCTGTCGATGAGCGGCCGGGTGCCGGTCACGTCCATGAACTGGGCCAGGGCGTGCAGCTCGTCGCGCGTCCCCATGGTCGAGCCGTGCACGCGCATCTGCTGGAAGAAGATGCGGGTCAGCTCGGCCGCCTTCGGCGCGTCGCCCGACGTGGCTCCGGAGATGACGATCGTGCCGCCCGGACGCATCGACTTGATCGAGTGCGACCACGTGGCGGCACCGACCGTCTCCATGACCGCGTCGACCTTGGCGGGCAGACGGGCACCGGACTCGAACACCTCGTGCGCACCGATCTCGAGCGCCTTGGCGCGCTTGTCCTCGTCACGGCTGGTGGCGAACACCCGGAACCCGGCCGCGCGGGCCAGCGTGATCACGGCGGTGGCCACGCCTCCGCCGGCACCCTGGACGAGCACGGTGTCGCCCTGCTTGAGACCGGACTGCGTGAACAGCATCCGGTAGGCCGTCAGCCACGCCGTCGGCAGGCACGCGGCCTCGGCGAAGGACAGACCCGCGGGCTTCGGCACCACGTTGCGCGCGGGCACGGCCACCTTCGCGGCGAAGGTGCCCTGGTGGCGCTCGGACAGCAACGACCGCTTGGGGTCGAGCGTCTCGTCGCCCCGCCAGGAGGGGTCACTGATGACGGCGTGCACGAGGACCTCGTTGCCCTCCTCGTCGAGTCCCGCGGCGTCGCAGCCGAGGATCATCGGCAGCGACTCCTCGCGCAGGCCGACGCCCCGCAGGCTCCACACGTCGTGGTGGTTGATCGACGCGGCCTTGACCGTGACGGTCGTCCAGCCCTCGGGGACCTCGGGGTCGGGACGCTCCCCCACCACGAGCCCGTCGAGCGGGTTCTCGGGGTTGATCTGACCTGCGTAGACGGCGAACATGCGACTCCTCGGGTGGACGGATCAGTAGGGACGGCGGGCGAGACCCTCGCGACGGGCCGTCTCGGTGACCGCTCGGGTCACCACGTCGGCGACGCGCGGGTCGAACGGCGACGGGATCACGTAGGACTCGCTCAGGTCGTCACCGACGAGGTCGGCGATGGCGTGGGCGGCCGCGAGCTTCATGCCCTCGGAGATCGCCGTGGCACGGACGGCCAGGGCGCCCCGGAAGATGCCCGGGAAGACGAGCACGTTGTTGATCTGGTTCGGGAAGTCCGACCGCCCCGTCGCCACGACCCGGGCGTGCCGGTGGGCGACGTCGGGGTGGACCTCGGGGTTGGGGTTCGCCATCGCGAACACGATGGCGTCCGGCGCCATCCGGGCGACGTCCTCCTCGGGGACCGTGCCGCCCGAGACGCCGATGAACACGTCGGCCTTCTCGAGCGCGTCGCCCACCGTGCCGGGGCGGGCCCAGTCGGCCGTCTGCTCGGCCAGCATCTGCTTGACGCTGTTCAGGTCGTCGCGGCCCGGGTGGATGACACCCTGGCGGTCGACGACGCTGATCCGGTGCACCCCGGCCGACCGCAGGATCTGCGTGATGGCCACACCCGCGGCTCCCGCACCGGAGATGACGACCTTCACGTCCTGCATGTCCCGGTCGGTGAGGCGGACCGCGTTGATGAGCGCGGCCAGGGTCACGACCGCGGTGCCGTGCTGGTCGTCGTGGAAGACCGGGATGTCCAGCTGCTCGATCAGGCGACGCTCGATCTCGAAGCATCGCGGGCTCGAGATGTCCTCGAGGTTGATGCCGCCGAACGTCGGGGCCAGGCGCACGACCGTCTCGACGATCTCGTCGACGTCGGTGGTCGCCAGCGCCACGGGGATCGCGTCGACGCCGCCGAACTGCTTGAAGAGCACAGCCTTGCCCTCCATGACGGGCATGGACGCCGCCGGCCCGATGTCACCGAGCCCGAGCACCGCCGTGCCGTCGGTGACCACGGCCACCGTGTTCGAGACCCAGGTGTAGTCGTGGGCCATGTCGGGGTCGGCCGCGATCGCCTCGCACACCCGGGCGACGCCGGGCGTGTAGGACAACGACAGGTCGTCGGCGTCGCGCAGCGGCACGGTCGACGCCACCTGCATCTTGCCGCCGCGGTGCAGCGCGAAGACCGGGTCGTCGGGATCGAACGCCTCGAACGGCGTGCTGGTGTCGGGGGCGACCATGGCGGTTGTCTTCTCTTTCGAAGGGGGCAGGATCTCGCGGAACGAGCGTCGACGCGGCCCGCGACCGGTAGGTGCACGGCGGGCCCGCGGACGCGGGGAGACGGCAGGTGATGCCCGCCGACGAGTCTCTCACACGGGGTCGTGGCCTCCGAGAGCCTGGGTGACCGGTGGGGACACGAGGCAGCCGAGCGCGACCAGGGCGCCGACGGCCATGGTCGGGGTGATCCACGCCGCGTCCCCCCGGAAGTTGAAGGAGAGCACGAGGCACAGCAGCTGGGAGAAGACCAGGAAGCCCCGCGGCCAGGTCTGCCCGGCCAGGATCCGCACCACCGCGACCAGGAGGAGCGCGCCGAAGGCCCCCAGGAACCCGGCCGTGCTCACACCCAGACCGACCCGGTCGGCCTCGACGGACCGCAGCTCGAGCGCGGCGATCGTCAGCAGGCCGAGTGCCTGCGCGGACACGACGGCACCGGCCACGGCCAGCAGCGTCCTGGCCCTGCCGCGCGGCGCGACGGAGGACTGGCCGGGCGAGGACGCCGACGGCTCGTCCGCAGGTGAGGGATCGGGGTTCGAGGTCACGGCACCAGGGTAGGTCCGGCACCCCGGTCCAGCCCGCGAGGCAACTGGTATGACCTGTGTGACTGACCCGACACGGACCCGCCGCGCAATCCCTTGTGCCCAGAGGATTTTGTTGAAACGATGAAGCGAACGCGCACGCCGGTCTCGCCGGCTTTTTTTCGTGCGTTCGCACTCACACAAGGGAAGGAGCTGTCGTCATGGACTGGCGCCACCACAGCGCATGTCTCGATGAAGACCCCGAGCTCTTCTTCCCCATCGGCAACACCGGCCCCGCGATCCTGCAGATCGAGGAGGCGAAGGTCGTCTGTCGCCGCTGCGACGTCCGTGAGCAGTGCCTGCAGTGGGCACTGGAGTCCGGTCAGGACCACGGCGTCTGGGGAGGCATGAGCGAGGACGAGCGTCGTGCCCTCAAGCGTCGCAACGCGAGGGCACGCATCCGCACCGCCTGAAGTCGTTCCACGCAGCACGCGTCCGAACCCCGTACCCGCGTCGGGTACGGGGTTCTCGGCGTCCGGGCCCCTGGCCTGGTTCCCGAGGCCGACGCCGAACGGTCCGGCCCACCCCTGTCCGCCCGTCGCCCGTGGCCGTCGGTCAGAGCGAGATGCTGATGGTCACCGTGGCGCCGCGGCCAGGCCGTGACTCGAAGCCCAGCGTGCCGCCCAGCTCGGACTCGACCAGCGTCGACACGATCGACAGGCCGAGGCTGCGCGTCGGGTCGAAGTCGGCCGGCAGACCGGTCCCGTCGTCGCTCACCCGCATCCGCACCCGTTCCCGGATCCGGTTGACCGCCACCGTCACCCGACCCGCGCCGCCCGGGAAGGCGTGCTCCGCCGCGTTCTGCACCAGCTCGGTCAGCACCATCGCCAACGGGGTCGCGACCTCCGCCGGCAGCAGGCCGAAGCTCCCGATGCGCTCCGCCCGGACCTGGGGCCCGCCGACGTCGAGCACCGAGCGCAGCAGACGGTCGGCGATGTCGTCGAAGGCCACCGTCTCCTCGAAGCCCTGGCTCAGCGTCTCGTGCACCAACGCGATCGACCCCACCCGGCGGACGGCCTCGTCGAGCGCCGCCCGCGCCTCGGGCACGTCCATGCGTCGGGCCTGCAGGCGCAGCAGCGCCGCGACCGTCTGGAGGTTGTTCTTCACCCGGTGGTGGATCTCGCGGATCGTCGCCTCCTTGGAGACGAGCTGCTTCTCCCGCAGCCGCAGCTCGGTGACGTCGCGCAGCAGGACCACGGCGCCGTCACGACCGGTCCCGGGCGCGGTCAACGGGATCACTCGGAGGAGGAGAGTGGCCTCCGCGCCCGAGACCTCGGCCTCGGCCGGCGACGATCCCCCCAGGGCCGCGGCGGTGCTCAGGTCCGTGGGCGTGCGCCCCACGCACGCTGCCGTGACCTCCGCCAGGTCCGCACCCTGGAGGGCCCCCGTCAGACCGAGCCGACGGTACGCCGAGTGCGCGTTGGGGCTCGCGTACTGCACCGTGCCGTCCGCCGTCGTGCGGATGAACCCGTCGCCCACCCGCCACGCGTCGGCCAGCTCCGACCGGGCCCCGGGCGTCGGGAACTCCCCCCGCCCGATCATCGAGACGACGGTGTCGGCCGCGGCCCGGTAGGTGACCTCCAGCTGGCTCGTGGCCCGCGCGTCACCGCCGCTGCGCAGCGCCAGGACCGCGATCGTGCGCTCCTCGCGCCGGACCGGGACCACGCGCACGTGCACACCCTCGGCCACCGCGGCGTCGTCGTCGTCCTGCGCGCCCTCCCCGGCCAGCACCCGCGCCGCCGCCGGCGACCGCTCCCCCGGCACGAACGTCCCCGTGACGTCCTCCAGGAGCGTCGTCGCCACCGTCGTGGGACGGATCTGGGCCACCGCCCACAGACCCTTGGACTCCGCGTCCGGCACCCACAGCACGAGGTCGCCGAAGGAGAGGTCGGCCAGGATCTGCCAGTCCGCCACGAGGGCCTGGATCCACGCGACGTCGTCCGGACCCAGGGTCGTCTGCGACCGGATGATGTCGTCGAGGGTCGGCACGCGCCCAGCCTATCGACGGCAGCGGGCCGACCGTCCCTTCCGCCGGTCGCTCCAGGACGTCTGGCACGATGAACGAGATGTCCGAGGCCTACTGGCAGTCCGTCATGAAGACCGGCATGCAGGTGCCGCTCGACCGCTCCCTGGACGAGTCCACGGTGGAGCTCGTCGAGATGCTCGGTCACCCCAATCCGCGGCTGCGTGAGGACCTCGCCTACCCGCTCCTCACGACCTGGATCGCCAACGGCGTGTACGACGGCCTGCTCGCCGGCCTGGGCGACGGGGTCGCGCCCGGGCTGCGGTACGGCCTCGGCCACGACGGCGACGTCTCCGTCATCCGCCGGTCCTACAGCGCCCTCATGCTCGCCGAGATCATCGGGCGGGACAACGACGAGCACCTGCTCCCCGCCACGACCGTCCTCGGGTGGGGCGACCTCGCCACCAGCTGGTACGTGCGCGAGCTCGACCACCGCGGCTGGATCCCCGAGCAGGGGTGGGCCCACGCGGTCGCCCACGGCGCCGACCTGCTGGCGGCCCTCGCCCGTTCCCGCCACTTCGGCCGTCTCGAGCTGACCGTCCTGCTCGACGTCATCGCCGACCGCGTGCTGACCCCCACCGCCTACGGCTGGCGCCACGGCGAGGACGACCGGCTCGCCTACGCCGTCATGACCCTCCTGCACCGCAACGCGCTCGACCCCGGCATCGTCGAGCCGTGGCTCGCCCGGCTCGGCGCCGGCATCAAGGCACCACGGACCCGCGGCCACCTCGACGACGAGTGGCCCTCCCCGACGGCCAAGAACGCGTCGTCGTTCCTGCGCGCCCTCCACCTCCAGCTGGCCCTCGGCGTGCAGGGACGCGCCGACCTGCGCGGCGACGCCGAGCTGTTCGCCGAGCAGCCGGCCCATCGGGCCGACCTCCTGCTGGCCGTGCTCGACCAGATCCGCGGCGAGAGCCCCTGGCTCTACCGACCCACCACCCGGGCCCGGCCCGTCGACGGCCCGGCGGGCGACACCCCCGTGCAGTAGCGTGCGCCGCATGTCACAGAACGACGGCACCGCAGGGACCCCCACCGAGACCGGGAACGACCAGAGCGCCGACGAGGTGCGCTCCGCGCCCAGCGCCGACGAGGTGCGCTCCGCGCCCAGCGCCGACGAGGTGCGCTCCGCGCCCAGCGCCGACGAGGTGCGCTCCGCGCACGGGGGCGTGCACGCGCTCGAGGTCGCCCGCGCCCACGGCGTCCAGGCCATGTTCACCCTCTCCGGCGCCCACGTGTTCCCGATGTACGACGCCGCGGTCACCGCCGCCGACCCGATGCCCATCATCGACGTCCGGCACGAGCCCACCGCCGTGTTCGCCGCCGAGGCCGTCGGCAAGCTCACCCGCACCCCCGGCCTGGCCGTCCTCACGGCCGGACCCGGGGTCACGAACGGCGTCAGCCCGGTCGCCCAGGCCCACTTCGCCGGCTCGCCCCTGGTCGTGATCGGCGGTCGTGCGCCGGAGGCCCGTTGGGGCATGGGCACGCTCCAGGAGCTGGACCACCCGCCGATCTTCGAGACGGTCTCCACCTGGGCCTCCACCGCCCGGACCGTCGGCGACATCGCCCCCACCGTCCACGAGGCCTTCACCCGCGCCGGGTCCTCGCACCGCGGCCCCACCTTCGTGGACGTGCCCATGGACGAGTTCTTCAACTCCGGCCCCGTCACGGCACAGCCAGGACTCCAGCGGGCCCGGATCGAGCCGGACCCCGACGACCTCGCCCGCGCCGGTCGCCTCCTGCAGGAGGCGCGTCGCCCGGTCCTCGTGCTCGGCACCGACGTCTGGGCCGACGGTGCCGAGGAGGCCGCTCAGCGCTTCGCCGCCGAGACCGGCATCCCCGTCATCGCCAACGGCATGGGTCGCGGCATCCTGCCCGGCGGGCACGGCCAGCTCGTCACGAAGGCCCGGTCGGCGGCCTTCAGCGGCGCCGACCTCGTGGTCGTCGCCGGGACCCCGCTCGACTTCCGCCTCGGCTACGGCGTGTTCGGTGGCAAGGACGGCGCCACCCCGGCGCGCGTGGTCCACCTCGCCGACTCCCCCGCCCAGCTGTCCACGCACGCCACGCTGGCCGCCTCCGCCTCGGGCGACCTCACCGTCGTCCTCGACGGCATCCTCTCGGCCCTGCAGTCCGCCCCCGGTGCGCGCCCGGACTGGACGCCGTGGCTGACCGAGCTGCAGGACGTCGTGGCCTCTGCCGCAGCACGCGACGTCGACCTCCTCGGCTCGCAGAGCGACCCCATCCACCCCGCGCGCATCTACGGCGAGCTGCTCCCCCGCCTGGCCGACGACGCCGTGGTCATCGGCGACGGCGGTGACTTCGTGTCCTTCGCCGGGAAGTTCGTGGAGCCGCAGCGCCCCGGTGGCTGGCTCGACCCAGGGCCGTACGGGTGCCTCGGCGCGGGCATGGGTGCGGCCATGGCCGCCCGCATCACGCGGCCCTCCAGCCAGGTCGTCGTGCTGTTCGGCGACGGCGCTGCCGGCATGTCGCTCATGGACGTCGACACCCTCGTCCGTCACGACCTGCCGGTCGTCATGGTCGTGGGCAACAACTCCGCCTGGGGGCTGGAGAAGAGCCCCATGCAGATGCTCTACGGCTACGACGTCGCCGCGGACCTCGCTCCGAACACGCGCTACGACCAGGTCGTCACGGCGCTCGGCGGTGGCGGCGAGATGGTCACCGACCCCGCCGAGATCGGTCCGGCGATCGACCGGGCGTTCGCGTCGGGCGTGCCCTACCTCGTCAACGTCATGACCGACGTGTCGGCGCAGTACCCCCGCACCACCCACGGCGTCTGAGGTCGGCGCGGGACCCGACCGGACCGCCGCGTCCCGCGCGGGTGAGGGTAGCCTCACCTCGTGGCGAGCACGAGGACGCAGGTCGAGGCCCCTGGGACGGGTCCGGACGACCGCACCCCGCCCGACGGGGCCGGCGCACTGCTGCGTCGGAGCGTGCGACGCCAGGCCCGCCAGCTCGTTCCCGGCTACTCCCTGCTCGTCGTCTGGCAGCTCTGCGAGACCCTCGTGCCGGTCGTCATCGGCCTGGTCGTCGACCAGGCCGTGGACGGCGGCACCCTGGGTGACCTGGCCTGGACGCTCGGCGTCCTGGTGGCCCTCTTCCTCGTCCTGAGCAACGGCTACCGCTACGGCGCCCGGTTCATCGTGCGCGGCATCCAGACCGAGGCGCACCTGCTGCGCGGGGAGGTCTCCGCCCACGTGCTGCACCCGCGCGGAGCGCGCACCGACCGGCTCGCCGGCGAGACGCTCTCGATCGCGACGTCGGACGCCGAGCTCGTCCCCTCCGTGCTGCACCAGCTCGGCTACGCGCTCGCGTCGCTCGTCGCCGTCGTCGCGACGGCCGTCTACGTCCTGTCCGTCGACGTCGTGCTCGGTCTGGTGATCCTGCTCGGCGTGCCCGGCGTCCTGCTGGTCATCCAGGCGCTCGCCCCCCTCGTGGCCAGGCGCACCCGCCGCCAGCAGGAGAGCACTGCGTCCGCCTCGGGCGTGGCCGCCGACGTGCTGACGGGACTGCGTCCGCTCAAGGGCATCGGCGGTGAGGACGTCGCTCTCGGCCGGTACCGGTCCGCCAGCCGGCAGGCGAGCAGCGACACCATCGCCGTCGCGCGCTCCTGGGGCTACCTGGCCGGACTCACCACCGCACTCAGCGGGATCCTGCTGGCCGTCGTCGCGGTCGTGGCCGGCGAGCGCGCCCTCGACGGCACCATCGGTCTCGGTCAGCTCATCGCGCTCGTGGGCCTGACCCAGTTCCTCGCGGAGCCGATCCGCGGCCTGGGCGACGTGAGCGCGCAGTTCGCGGCGTCGCGCGCCTCGGCCGGACGCATCGTGGAGTTCCTGAACACCCCCCGTGTGCTCGCCCCCGGCGGTCGCGGACCGTCCGAGGACCGTCCCGGCCTCGTGCTCGAGTCGGCCGTCGTGGGACCCCTGCGGGGGGTGGACCTGCGGACCTCGGCCGACGAGCTGGTCGCCGTGAGCATCGACGACCCCGCCGTCTCCGACACGCTCATGGCCGTGCTCACGGGCGAGGTCACGCTCACGTCGGGCCGGGCGCGACTCGGCGACGTCGACCTGCACGAGCTGTCCGTCGAGGGTCGACGCTTGCACCTGCTCGTCGCCTCGCACCACTCCGGCGTCTTCGAGGGGACGCTGCGCAGCACGGTCGACCCCGGCGGCGAGCGCACCGACGCGGACCTCGCGCCCGCCCTGGCTGCGTCGGCGGCCGACGACGTCGTCCGCCTGCACCCCGACGGACTCGACCGCGCCGTGCGTGCCGCCGGCTCGAGCCTGTCCGGCGGTCAGCGGCAGCGCCTCACCCTGGCCCGGGCCCTCGCGACGGACCGTCCGGTCCTCGTGCTGCAGGACCCGACGAGCGCGGTGGATGCCGTGACCGAGCAGAACATCGCCCGCGGCGTGCGCCGGCTGCGTCGAGGACGCACCACCCTCGTCATCACCTCCAGTCCCGCGCTGCTCCAGCACGCCGACCGCGTCGTGGTGGTGCGCGACGGACGCGTCGTGGCCGAGGGCACCCACGCCGACCTCGTGCGCGATCCCACCTATCGCGCGGCGGTGGACCGATGAGCACGGACGAGGCGACGAACGTCCACCTGCTGCCGGTCGCCGACGCACGAAGCACGACGGCCGTCGCGTGGCGGCTCGTGCGCGCCCGTCGGGCGAGCCTGGCGCTGACGATCGCCTCGTTCCTGCTCACCGGCTTCGCCGGGGTCGCGCCCGTGCTGATGATCGGCCGGATCGTCGACGCCGTGCGCGAGGACGGGACCCTGCGCGAGATCGTCGTCGCCGCCACGGTGATGGTGCTCGCCGGTCTCGTCGCCGGATTGTTCTCGACGCTGTCGTCCGCGGCACTGGCGCAGGCCGTGGCGCCGGCCTTGGCCGAGCTGCGCGAGGACGTGCTGGACCGTGCCCTGCACCTGGAGTCACAGCGGATCGAGGAGGCAGGCATCGGCGACGTGCTGAGCCGTGTGGGTGACGACGTCCGCAAGCTCACCGAGGCGCTCGACGAGGCCATCCCCCTCCTGCTCGGCTCGCTGTCCGCCATCGGCTTCACGGTCGGCGGACTGTTCACGCTCGACTGGCGCCTCGGCCTGGCCGGTCTCGCCGCCGCGCCCTGCTACGTGCTCGCGCTCCGCTGGTACCTGCCCCGCTCGATCCCCTACTACCGCGCCGAGCGAACCGCCGAGGGTGCGCGGGCCGAGGCGCTCATCACCGGGGTGCGCGACGCCGCGACGCTGCGGGCGTTCGGCGTGGAGCGCATCGCGCTCGAGCGGATCGAGCGCCGCTCCGCCGCCGCCGTCGAGATCACCGTCGACGTGTTCAGGCTCTTCACCCGCTTCGGCGCCCGGATGAACGGGTCGGAGTGCGTGGGCCTGGTCCTGGTGCTGGGCACCGGGTACCTCCTCGTGTCGAGCGGTGCCGCGAGCGTCGGCGACGCCACCGCCGCTGCGCTGTTCTTCCATCGCCTGTTCAACCCCATCGGGGCGGTGCTGTTCGTCTTCGACGCCGTGCAGGCGAGCGGAGCGGCGCTGGCCCGGCTGGCCGGCGTCGTCCTCATCGCGCCGCGCGACCACGCCCCCGTGGACGTCGGCCCCGACCCGACGTTGCGGCTCACGGGTGTGCACCACGCCTACGAGGTGGGCCGTCCGGTGCTCGCACCGATCGACCTGGAGGTGCGCCCCGGGGAGCGCGTGTCCGTCGTCGGGGCCACCGGCGCCGGGAAGACCACTCTCGGGGGGATCGCCGCCGGGACCCTCTCCCCGAGCGGCGGCAGCGTCCGACTCGGCGCCCTCGACATCACCACCGCCGCCGAGACCGTCGTGCGCCGGCACGTGGCGCTCGTCTCGCAGGAGGTCCACGTCTTCGCCGGCACGCTGCGCGACAACCTCGTCCTGGCCGACCCGCACGCCGACGACGACACGCTCTGGGCGGCGCTCACCGCCACCGAGGCAGCGGCCTGGGCACGGACGCTCCCCCACGGCCTGGACACCGTGGTGGGCGACCTCGGCCACCCCCTCACCCCGGCCCAGGCCCAGCAGCTCGCCCTCACCCGGGTGCTGCTGCTCGACCCGCAGGTGGTCGTGCTCGACGAGGCCACGGCGGAGGCAGGGTCGTCCGGGGCCCGTGAGCTCGAGCAGGCCGGCGAGGCCGTCACCCGCGGACGCGCCGCGCTCGTCATCGCCCACCGGTTGAGCCAGGCCCGCACGGCCGACCGGGTGATCGTGATGGAACACGGCGCGGTGGTCGAGGAGGGGCCCCACGACGACCTCGTGCGGGCCGGCGGGCGCTACGCGGCCCTCTGGTCGGCGTGGTCGGACGCAGGAACCGGGGACGTCGGGCAGGCTGGGTGGTCCCCCGCCCGTGACCTGGAGGACCGATGACCCGCAGTGCATCCGTGACCCACACCGTCGGCGACGCCGACACGGCCGCCGCCCTCGGCAGCGGTGACCTGCCGGTGCTGGCGACGCCGCGCGTCCTGGCCTGGCTGGAGGCAGCGACGTGCGCGGCCCTGGACCTCGACGACGGCCGCACGAGCGTGGGCACGAGGGTCGAGGTCGAGCACATCGCCGCCAGCCCCGTGGGGGCGACGATCACCGCCACGGCGGACCTGGTGCACGAGGACGGCCGACTCCTGCGCTTCCGGGTCGCCGCCCACGACGGGCACGGGACGCTCGTGGCGCACGGCGAGGTCCGTCGCGTCGTCGTGGACCGCGCGCGCTTCCTGGAACGGGTGCCCCGACCCTGAGCGACCCGACCCTGACCCGTCGCCCTCGGTGCCGGGCCGCGGACCACGTTCGCAGGCGAGAGGGACGATGTGGGACGATGGACGCTGAACGTCTGAGGAGGACCATCATGGGCAAGACCGGCCGCAAGCGCCGCGCGCGTCGCAAGAAGGGCGCGAACCACGGCAAGCGCCCCAACGCGTGACCTGACGCTCCTCGCGGAGCGCACAGACGATCGAAGCCCCCGTCCGGTGACCGGACGGGGGCTTCGACGTCGCCGGGACCGACGTCGCGGTCGGTGGACCGGTCAGGTCTGGCGGTACTCGGAGATCTGCACCTGCACGGTGCGGATCGAGAACAGCACCTTGTCGCGCAGCGGCTCGGGCGCGACCTCGCTGCACGAGCGCGACACCAGCGACTTCACGAGCCGCTCGAGGTCGTACTCGGTGAGGCACTCGCTGCAGTCGTCGATGTGGGCCTGGATCTCCGCACAGCTGGCGCTGTCGATCTCGCGGTCGAGGAACAGGTAGAGGCTCTCGAGTGCGGTCTCGCAGTCAGGGCCGTCGCAGCCGTCGGCGGTGAGGTCGTCGCTCATGAGTCGCTCACCCCGCTCACGGCCATGCCGCGGTCGCGGGCGTAGTCGGCCAGCAGCTCACGCAGCTGACGGCGTCCGCGATGCAGACGGGACATGACGGTGCCGATGGGCGTGCCCATGATCTCGGCGATCTCCTTGTAGGGGAACCCCTCGACGTCGGCCAGGTAGACCGCGTAGCGGAAGTCCTCCGGCAGCGCCTGCAGCGCATCCTTGACGTCGCTGTCGGGCAGCCGCTCCAGCGCCTCCATCTCGGCCGACTTGAGGCCCGAGGACGAGTGCGCCTCGGCGGCGGCGATCTGCCAGTCCTCGATCTCGTCGGTGACCTGCTGCGGCTGACGCTGCTTCTTGCGGTACGAGTTGATGTAGGTGTTGGTGAGGATCCGGTAGAGCCAGGCCTTCAGGTTGGTGCCGGGCTTGTACTGGTGGAAGGCGCTGAACGCCTTGGCGTACGTCTCCTGCACCAGGTCCTCGGCGTCCTGGGGGCTGCGCGTCATGCGCAGACCAGCGGAGTAGAGCTGGTTCAGGAACGGCAGGGCCTCGGCCTCGAAGCGAGCCTGTCGCTGCTCCGGCGTCTCCGTGGCGACGTCGACGTCGCTGTAGTCGATGGCGACGGCTCCGTCGTGGCTGCCGTCCTCGACGGTCGAGGTGGCGTCGACGGACCCGGCGTCGGACGCGTCCGACGTGGGCGGGGGGGTGGTCTCGGGGGTGTTCGTCATCGTGCTCCAGCCTACTCCCGACGTACGACGTCCGTCGTCCGAGCGGGGGCCGCGAGCGACCGGACCCGTGGTGGTGGGGCTGGCGAGGGTGCGTTCAGGGCACGCGAGCATGTCGACCTCCTTCGTGAGGTGGAACGACGTGGCCGTGGGCTGTATTCCGAACCGTGCGCCGCGCAGGGCCTACTCGGCGGGAAGGGGCTCGACGAGCTCGGGGCCGTTGTTGCGGACGTTGTTGACCTGGGTCGTGACGGGCCAGGCGTCGAGACGTCCCGGCGTGGCCGGCACCAGCAGGTCGAGCAGCTCGGCCGCCGGCCGCTCCACCGGGCTCAGCCACGTGTCGCGGACCTCCGGCGCCACCAGGAGCGGTGCGCGGTCGTGGAGCATGCCGTCGCCGCCCTCGGCGCTCGTGGTGAGGATGGTGAACGTCACGAGCCACGGCTCCTCCGCCGAGGACCGCCAGAACTCGTAGAGCCCGGCCAGGCCCAGCACCTCGCGGCGGCCGTCCTGCTCGCCGGAGGTGATGTAGAACGGCTGCTTGGGCGCCTTCGGGCCGTGGCCCGCGTACCACTCGTAGTAGCCGTCGGCCGGGACGATGGCACGCCGCCGCGCGAAGGCACGCCGGAACGACGGCTTCTCGGCCACGGTCTCGGACCGGGCGTTGATCATCCGGCTGCCGATGGAGCGGTCCTTGGCCCAGCTCGGCACGAGACCCCAGGTGGCCGCCAGGAGCTCACGCCGCGGTGGCGCCGACTCCTCGGCGTCGTCCCGGGCCCGGCCGATCACCACCGGCGCCTGCTTGGTGGGTGCCACGTTCCAGTCGGGCGGCGGCAGCTCCGCACCGTCGGCCAGACGGGCCGCGAAGGCGTCGTCGAGGTCGCTCGAGGTCCGGGTGGTCGCATACCTGCCGCACATGGGGCCAGCCTTCCACGCCGCACCGACGGTGCGGTGGGACCGGGATCGATCGAGCCTCCCGGCCCCCGTTCTGCGTTGCGACATGCGTTCTGGACAGTTGCGGGGCACGTGGAGCCCGATCCATGCCCCGGAGGTGTCCGAAAAGGAGTGACGGCCCGGCACCCCCGCCGGGCCCGACGCAGCCCTGGTGCGTCGGGTCCGGACGGGTGTCAGCGCGCCAGGGCCTGCAGGAGGCCCGGCAGGTCCCCGGCCGTGGGCGGAAGCTCCTCCACCCACAGCCGGGGCGCACTCCCGCCGTCCGGCGTGCGCCCGAGAAGCACACCGACCAGCGCGAGGGTCGTGGCGTGGGCGCGCTCGCGCGCCGTCAGCACCACGAAGCGGCTCGACCCGACCCGGGCCACGGTCTCGTCGCCCGGGAAGACCGATCGCAGGACCTGCCCGACCTCGACGGCCCGCAACGAGGCCTCCAGGGGCGAGCGTCGTCGGTCGTCGGACGGCTCGACCACGACGAGGACGTGACCGTCGCCGGCGCGCTGCTCCTCGACAGCGGCGGCGCGGTACACGTCCCCCAACCTGCTGTGCAGGTGGGGCACCGTCGACAGCGACGTCAACGGGTCCTCGCACCCTGCGTCGTGCACGCGCCCGAGTGCGCGCTCCGCCCAGGCGAGGCACGCAGCCCGCACCGACGCGTGTCGGGGGGCTCCGTCGAAGGCACGCTCCACGAGATCGATGACCTCGTGGAGCGGGGACCCGTCCGCCGCTGCACTCGCTCCCACCACGTGTGCAACGGCATCGACGTCGGTCCGACCGTCGCGAACGGCCTCGACCAGCGACGTCGCTGCGTGCTGGGTGTCGTCCATGACGGTCCTCCTCTCGTGTGCGGTGACCATGGGACGGCCGGGGGCGGTGATCGTGACGCGATCGGCGGAACTTTCTCGACTCGGGTCCGATGGCCCCCGACCGGCCGGGCGTGACGTGCAGGAACGTTCCTCGTTGGACCCCGTGGGAGTGCAGACGAGGGAGCCGAACCGATGGACGACCTGATCGAGACGACGCAGCAGCGCAGCGACGCGCAGCTGATCGCTGCCGTGCGTGCCGGCGACACCGCGGCCTACGGTCTGCTGTTCCAGCGGCACGCGGCCGCCGCGACCCGCCTCTCCCGCCAGCTCCTGAGCACCGGCGAGGCCGACGACCTGGTGTCGGAGGCCTTCCTGAAGGTGCTGAGCCTCCTGCAGGACGGCAAGGGTCCCGACGAGGCCTTCCGCGCGTACCTGCTCACCGCGGTCCGGCGCCTGCACGTGGACCGCATCAGGGCCACGACCCGCACCCGTCCCACCGACGACGAGCACGTGCTCGACCGGGGTGTGCCCTTCGACGACGCCGTGAGCGCCGCCTTCGAGAACGACGCCGCCGCGCGCGCCTTCGCGTCGCTGCCCGAGCGGTGGCAGCTGGTGCTGTGGCACCTCGAGGTCGAGGGGCAGAAGCCCGCGGCCGTCGCACCGCTGCTCGGCATGAGCCCCAACAGCGTCTCCGCCCTGGCCTACCGCGCACGGGAGGGTCTGCGGGCCGCGTACCTCGAGAGCCACGCGGCGGCCACCACCGACGAGGCCTGCCGCGCCGTGACACCGCTGCTCGGCGGCTTCGTGCGCCAGACGCTGTCGGCCCGCGACACCGCGAAGGTCGACCGGCACCTCGACGGGTGCCGACGCTGCACCGGCGTCCACCTCGAGCTCGTCGAGGTCAACCAGAACCTGCGCGGCCTTCTCGCGCCCGCCCTCCTCGGACCCGCCGCCGCGGGCTACCTCGGGGCGACCGGGACGGCCGCCGCCGCCCTGGGGGCCGGGGGGATCGCGGCGGGAGGCGTCTGGGCGACGGCCGGCACGGCGGCCGGGGGGTCGCTCGCCGTCGGCACCACCGCGGCCGGCGGCGGGTTCGCCGCCGCGAGCGGCTACGCCGGGGCGACCATGCTGACGTCGGCGATCGTCTCGCAGGTCGCCCGGGTGGCTCTCGTGCCGGCCCAGGCCGCCGCCGCGACGGCCGTCAGCGCCGGGACGCCCGCCGTGGTCGCGACCACCGTGGTCACCGGGGCCTTGACGACCGGCATGGTCGTCGGCGGGACGGACCTGCTCACCTCGGCGCCGCCCGCGGTGGTCGCCTCGCCGAGCCCGTCCAGCCCCCTGGCGCCGGAGTCGACCGCGGCGCCCACCACCGAGCCGACGCCGGAGCCCACCACCGAGCCGACGCCGGAGCCCTCCGCGGAGCCCACCCCGGAGACGCCGGTCGAGACGACGCCGCCCGCACCGACCCCGGCCACCGCGGACGCCTCCGCCTCTCCCGACCAGCCCGTCTCCGAGCAGCCGGTCGTCACGCCCGCGCCGCCGCCGGTCACGCCCACCGACTTCTCCCTCGGCGCCGCCACGGTCACGAACGACTCCACCCTCCTGCAGCGCCGCGTGGTCGTCCCGATCGCCGCCGACGGCGGCAGCAACCCCGTGGCGCGCACCGTGACCATGACCGTGTCGTTCGACCGGACCGTGAAGTTCCGTGGGATCCCCGGCGACGGGTGGGCGTGCGACGCCACCCGCAACCAGCGGCTCCGCACGCTCCGCTGCAGCGCCACGCTGCCCGCCGGACAAGGCGGCTCGTTCCCCTTCAAGGTCATCGGCGCCCGCCCCGCCGCCACCGTCACCGCCACCGCGCCCGACGATCCCCGCTCCGACAACGACACCACCACGTTCCGGTCCACGGGCTGGCTCCTGCCGATCTGATCGAACCGGTCCGTCGCCTCGAGCGCGCTCGGGCCCGCTCGCGCGCTGACGTTGTGGAACTCGCCGACGTTGGCATGATGGGAGCCATGACCGTCCTGCGCACCATCGCCCGTCCCCTGCTCGCGTCGATGTTCGTGTACGGAGGTGTCAACGCGCTGCGCAACGCCCCCGCCATGGGCCCGAAGGCCGAGCCCGTGGCCGACGCGCTCGGCAAGGCCGCGCCGCAGCTCGCGACGTCGCCCACGAACCTGGTGCGGGTGAACGGCGCCGTCCACGTGGTCGCGGGCACCGCGCTGGCCACGGGTCGCTTCCCCCGGCTGTCGGCGTTCGTGCTGGCCTCCACCCTGGCACCCACGACGGCCGTCGGGCACCCCTTCTGGAACGAGACCGACCCGGCGTCGCGCCAGAACCAGACGGTGCACTTCCTCAAGAACCTCTCGCTCATCGGCGGACTGCTCATGAGCACGCTCGACCCCGACCCGCACAAGAAGTTCATCGGCACACGCGCCAAGAACCGGGTCGTCGACGCGAAGGGCGTCGTCGTCGAGCGCATCGACGACCTGCGCCCCTGAGCCCGAGACGTCTGGCCCGAGACGTCTGGCCCGAGACGTCAGGTCCGGCGCGCCGGTTCACTACAGTGGGGCGTGATGAACGCCCCGCTGCCCTGGCTCGCCCCCACCCGCGAGAGTCCTGTCGACGCGCAGGTGCTCGTCCCCGGCTCCAAGTCCCTGACCAACCGTGCGCTCGTGCTGGCCGCGCTGGCCGACGGCCCCTCGGTCATCACCCGTCCGCTCGGCTCCCGCGACACGCAGCTCATGGCGGCGGCCCTCGGCGCCCTCGGAGCCGGCGTCGAGAAGGACGGCATGACGTGGCGCGTCACGCCGGTCGACCGCACCCGGACCGGCTCGACGGCCGTCGACTGCGGTCTGGCCGGGACGGTCATGCGGTTCGTCCCACCGCTCGCGGCCCTCGGCTCGTCCGCCGTCACGTTCGACGGTGATCCGCACGCGCGACGGCGACCGATGGGTCAGACGATCGCCACGCTGCGCGACCTGGGCGTCCGGGTGGACGACGGCGACCGCGGCTCGCTGCCCTTCGTCGTCCACGGCACCGGCGCCGTGGCCGGTGGGCCTCTCGTGGTCGACGCGTCGGCCTCGAGCCAGTTCGTCTCCGCGCTGCTGCTGGCCGCGCCCGCCTTCACCCAGGGCCTCGACCTGCAACACCGGGGCGCTGCCCTGCCCTCGCTCCCCCACGTGGAGATGACCGTCACGGAGCTGCGCCGACGCGGCGTCGAGATCGACGACTCCTCCCCCGACCGGTGGGTCGTGAGCCCCGGTCCGGTGCGCGCGCTCGACGTCGAGATCGAGCCCGACCTCTCGAACGCAGGGGTCTTCGTGGCGGCGGCGGTCGCCACCGGCGGCTCCATGCGGGTCCGCGGCTGGCCCGAGCAGACCCAGCAGGCCGGCGACGCGTGGCGCGAGCTGGTCGTGGCCTTCGGCGGCACCGCGGAGCGCGACGGCGCCGACATGGTCTTCCGCGGCGGTCCCTCGATCAGCGGGGTCGACCTCGACCTGCACGACGTCGGCGAGCTCACCCCCGTGGTGGCCGCGCTCGCCGCCCTCGCCGACGGCCCGTCGCGACTGCGGGGGGTCGCGCACCTGCGCGGCCACGAGACGGACCGGCTCGCCGCGCTGGCCACGGAGCTGAACCGGCTCGGTGGCGACGTCACCGAGACCGACGACGGGCTCGAGATCCGTCCGCGCCCCCTCCACGGCGAGATCTTCGAGACGTACGACGACCACCGCATGGCGCACGCCGCCGTGGTCCTGGCCCTCAAGGTCCCGGAGCTGTTCGTGGAGAACGTCTCGACGACCGTGAAGACCTACCCCAACTTCGCGCCGGTGTGGGAGCGCCTGGTCGCGTGAGGCAGGACGACGAGCACGCCGCATTCGAACGACCGCGTCGCCGCACGCGCCCTCGCACGAAGGACCGACCCAACTACGACGACGCGCCCCTGGCCCGTGTGGTCACGATCGATCGTGGCCGCTTCACGTTGCGTCTGCTCGATCCCGACCTCCCGCCGACCGCCGGTCTCGTCACCGCCATGAAGTCACGCCCCATCGGACGGCAGGGCGTGGTGGTCGGCGACGAGGTCAAGGTCGTCGGCGACGTGAGCGGCGCCGACGGGACGCTGGCCCGCATCGTCGAGGTGCTGCCCCGCCGCACCGTGCTGCGCCGCACCGCCGACGACGACGACCCGATCGAGCGGGTGGTGGTCGCCAACGCCGACCAGCTCGTGGTGGTCACCGCCCTGGCGGACCCTCCGCCGCGACCCGGCCTCATCGACCGCTGCCTGGTCGCGGCGTTCGAGGCCGGCATGGAGCCGCTCGTCTGCCTCACCAAGTCCGACCTCGGGTCGCCCGACGAGATGCTGGCGCTCCTGGAGCCTCTCGACGTCCGCACGGTCGTCACGCGGCGCAGCGGCACGGGCCCGGGCGACGACGAGCGGGGCGACGGCATGGAGAGCCTCGACGAGCTGCGCGAGGCCCTGGCCGGCCGCGTGAGCGTGTTCATCGGTCACAGCGGGGTGGGCAAGTCGACCCTGGTCAACGCCCTCGTCCCCGGGACCGGCCGCATCACCAGCCACGTCAACGAGGTCACCGGCCGCGGTCGTCACACGTCGACGTCGGCGCTGGCCATCGAGCTGGAGCCCACCGACGGCGGCGACGGTGGCTGGATCATCGACACCCCCGGCTTCCGCTCGTTCGGTCTCGCGCACGTTCAGGTCGACGACGTGCTGCGCGCGTTCCCCGACCTCGACGACGCGACCCGCGACTGTCCTCGCGGCTGCACGCACGCGGCCACGGAGCCCGAGTGCGCGCTCGACCTGGCGGTGGCCGCCGGGACGCTGCCCACGGCCCGGGTCGAGTCCTTCCGCCGCATCGTCGCGGCCAAGGACACCACGGCCTGGTGAACGGGCTCAGAAGCTCCCGAGCCAGAGCGCGATGACCACGCCGACGGTGGCGGCCACGAGCTCCAGCACGGCGACGCGCCGCATCCAGCGGCGTCCACCGGAGAGCACGAGGACGAGGGCGGGGAAGCCCCACGAGATCGCCGCACCGGCGAGCATGAGCAACGCTCCCTGGCTCTGCTCCTCAGAGCTCGGCGACTCCCCGAACAGGCTGAGTCCGGTGACGAAGCCGAAGAAGCCGAGCCACGGTCCGAACGGCCACAGGAGCAGCAGGACGACGGAGACGGCGAGGCCGGCGCGACCGGGCGACGCGGCCCGGGACGTCGAGGGGTCCATCGGGCCACCGTACGTGCCGCGCGTCCGCTCGACACCTCGCCGCGCGCAGGCACGACGTGCGGCAGCACCCCCTGCCTCCCCCACCCCGGCGAACCACGCCGTTACCCTGCGACCATGACGCACTCCTGGAACGACGACGTGCGGCTGGCGCACGTGCTGGCCGACTCCGCCGACAACCTGTCGATGGACCGGTTCGGCGCGATCGACCTCGAGGTGTCGACGAAGCCGGACATGAGCTACGTGACCGAGTCCGACCAGGCGGTCGAGGAGACCATCCGTCGCATGCTGAAGTCCTCCCGCACCCGTGACGTGGTGCTCGGCGAGGAGCAGGGCGAGCAGCTGGGCTCGACCGGGTCCCAGGAGCGCCGGTGGATCATCGACCCGATCGACGGCACGTCCAACTTCGTGCGCGGGGTCCCGGTGTGGGCCACCCTCATCGCCCTGGAGGAGGACGGCGAGATCGTGGTGGGCCTCGTCTCGGCGCCGGCGCTGGGCCGACGCTGGTGGGCCTCGAAGGGCGCCGGCGCCTACACCGGCAAGTCGTTCATGCACGCCCGCGAGATCCGCTGCTCGCAGGTCTCCGACCTGTCGTCGGCGTCGCTGTCGTTCAGCTCGGCCCCCTCGTGGGAGGACATCGGCAAGGGCGAGGCGTTCTGGGCGCTCGCACGCCGGTGCTGGCGGACCCGCGGCTACGGCGACTTCTGGTCGCACATGCTGGTCGCCGAGGGAGCCGTCGACATCGCGGCCGAGCCCGAGCTGAAGCTGTGGGACATGGCCGCCCTCGACGTCATCGTGCGCGAGGCCGGTGGACGGTTCACGTCGCTGGACGGCTCCGACGGCCCGTGGGGCGCGAACGCGATCTCGACGAACGGCCGCCTGCACGACGCCGCCATGGCCTACCTCGGCCACTTCCCCGACGCCGAGGACACCGACCTCGACGGCGTCGAGGACGATGACGCCGAGGACGCCGGCGGCGGCACTGCCGGCACCGTGCGCCGCCTGGACTTCTCGCGTCCCTGGGGCTCGCCCGACGCACCCTGACCTCCGCGGCCGGTGGAGGTCCGGCTCCCTTCGGCGGCCCGGTCCCGGCGCACGCCGTCGAGGGTGGCGGCCTGCGGTGTGACCCGCGTTACACTGGCGTGGAGTCTCCAGGAGGCACCATGCGAGTCAGCGACGTCCTGTCCTCCAAGGGCAGCGCCACCGTCCACACGATCGCGCCCGAGGCCACGGTCTCGGACCTGCTCGAGGCGTTCGCGACGCACGACGTCGGCGCCCTGGTGGTGAGCGAGGACGGCTCCACGATGGTCGGGATCGTCTCCGAGCGCGACGTGGTGCGCAAGCTGCGCCACGTGCCCGACGCGCGGTCGGCGACCGTGGCCTCGATCATGACCACCGAGGTGCTCGTGTGCTCGCCCGAGGACTCGTTCGGCTCCCTCATGGCCACCATGACCGACCATCGCGTGCGCCACGTGCCGGTGGTGGTCGACGACCGGCTGGCAGGCGTCCTGAGCATCGGCGACGCCGTGAAGCACCGGATGGAGCAGCTGGAGTTCGAGCGTGACCAGCTGAGCTCCTACGTCGCGGGCGGCTGACCGACCCCCTGCCGTCACGCGGCCGCCGAGCCCCGAGCCCGGCCTCGTCGTCATGCCGCCGCCGCGACCGACCCTGCCCGGCCGAGGTCCTGGTGGGCAGGTGTCCGTTGACGTCGATACATTATCGATATATCGTTGACCTATTACCAACCGATCGGCCCGTGATCCGGCGTCGATCGAACGACCGAGGAGGCTCCCATGAGGAACCACGACCACCACCACAGCCCCGACCGCCGCCGTGAGGATCCGCGGGACCGGCGTCGGGGACGCCGCGGACCCGGCCCCGACTGGAGCCTGGGCGGCCCGCCGCCCTTCGGCGCCGACCCGTTCACCGACGGGCCCGGACGCCGTGGCCGACGCCAGCGAGGCGGCGACGTCCGCGCCGCCGTGCTGCTGCTCCTGGACGAGCAGCCACGCCACGGCTACGACCTCATCACCGAGATCGGCACCCGGAGCGACGGGAGCTGGACACCCAGCCCCGGCTCCATCTACCCGGTGCTCCAGCAGCTGGAGGACGAGGGTCTCATCGAGATCGAGAAGGTCGACGGTCGCAAGACCGCGAGCCTGACCGAGACCGGGCGGGCCCACGTCGAGGAGCACCGCACCCGGCTCGGCACTCCCTGGGAGGTCCGAGGAGGACGCCCGCAGGCAGCGCGCGAGCTGCGCGAGTCGCTCGGCAGCTTCATGGCCGCGTGGCAGCAGGTCGTCCGCACGGGCGATGCCGCACAGCACCAGAGGACGATCGCGGTCGTCGACGACGCCCGCAAGGCTCTCTACCGCGTCCTCGCCGACGACGATGCCTGAGCACGCCCCAGGCCGTCACGACCGGTTCCGGGTCCCCGACGACGAGCTGAGCTGGAGGTTCAGCCGTTCGTCGGGACCCGGTGGTCAGCACGTCAACACCAGCGACACCCGCGTCGAGGTCAGCTGGGACCTCGCCTCCAGCTCGGCGCTGTCGGCCACCCAGCGCGCCCAGGCGCTCGAACGGCTCCGCACACGCCTCGTCGACGGCACGCTGACGATCGCCTCGTCGCAGTACCGCTCGCAGCACCGCAACCGCGAGGCCGCTCGCGTACGGCTGGAGCAGGTCGTGGCCGCCGCGATCGTCCCTCCACGCCCCCGCCGCGCCACGCGGCCGACCCGCGGCTCGCAGCAACGCCGCATCGACGCGAAGAAGCGCCGCGGCGACGTCAAGCGCGCACGCCGTCGCCCCGGGCCGAGCGACGGCTGAGGCGTCCCGCCCCGGCGGGGCGTCCGTCAGTCCGGCTTCTCGACGTCGGCCTCGTGCGTGGCACCCGCGCCCGGGGGCGTCTCGGTCTCGCCGTCCTCGTCGCCGCTGTCCGCCGACTCGTCCGCGTCGCCCTCCCGATCGGGATCGGCACCGTCGACACCCTTGACCCCCTCGGGCTGGTCGACCTCCGGCGGGGAGGGCACGTCGGGGGCCAGCGACCCCTCCGAGGGCTCCGGGACGTCGGGACCGGGCGGGTCGTTCGGCACTCCGGGGTCGTCGGCGTCGACCTCACGGCCTGGCTGGTGCTCGCTCATGCGTACCTCCGTCGTCGGGTCGTGCGTCCGGATGCGCCACGGACCCGGCCGTCGAGGCCGGGCGGCACCCGTCCGTCCATCCTGACCGCTCAGCGCGCCGCACGCGACCGGAGGCTCAGCGGTCGCGCAGACGGCTGACGGCCACGATCCGGTCGTTGAGGTCGGTGAGCTCGTCGAGGATGTCCCGAGCCGACCACACCCGGTCCGCACCGCGGCCCGAGACGCGGTCCGTCACCCCTCTGCTCGCAGGCACCAGGACGTCGGCGGCGCGCAGCACGTCCACGGCGGCGGCGCTCTCCTCGAGGTCGAGGTCGAGCCGCTCGGCCAGCTCGGTCACGGTGACGGTGGGGAACTCCGGCAGCGAGACGAGGACCCGGTGCACGGGCGAGCCGCGGCGCACCGGACCGAGCCGCTGGTCCCAGTCCTGGCGGATCTCGTGGAGCGCGGTCGCCGTGCGCCGGCTCTCGTGGGTCGCCACGATGACGGCACCGGTGAGCATCGCGATGATCGGGCGCGCCTGCCCCTCGCGGTAGTCGCCGAGCGCGTCGAAGTACTTCTCGCGATGGGCGACGAGCGCCGACGCGATCGGCACGGTGAGGTGCGTCGTGACGCGTCGGCGGCGCAGCACAGCGTGGATCAGGGTGCGACCGATGCGTCCGTTGCCGTCCACGAACGGGTGGATCGACTCGAACTGGGCGTGCGCGACGGCGGCCTGCACGAGCACGGGGACGTCGTCGCGATTGGCGAACGCGAACAGGTCCTCCAGCAGCTCCGGCACGAGTGCAGGGGGTGGAGGCACGTAGAGCGCGTTGCGCGGCGTGTAGTCGCTGCCGCCGATCCAGTTCTGCACCGTGCGGAAGCGACCGGCGTTGTGCTGCTGGTCGATGCTGCGCCGGAACAGGACGGCGTGGGCGTCCTGCATGGACCGCTGTCCCAGCACGCCGCTCACCTCGGCCTGCGTGATGATGCCGGTGAGGGCGTCGGTGGCAGCCGCCATCGACACGGCGGAGGCGCTGGAGCGCGCGCCGAGCACGGCCTTGCCGTAGTCGGCCAGGCTGGCCTCGATGTTCTCGATCTTGGAGGACGCGACCGACTCCGTGCGCAGCAGCAGCCGGTTGAGCGCCCTCAGGCGACGCCCGTGGCTGCCGTCGAGCTGGCGCAGGCCCGCCAGGGCGTTGGCCATCGACGAGGCGAGCGGCCGGTCCGCGTCGTAGTCCGCCCCAGCGATCCGCGGGGGCTCACGCACCTCGATCTCGCGCAGGAGGCGGTCCGCCCGTGGCCCACGCTCGATCTGCTGGCGCCACGGCACCACCACCCGTGCGTGCGGCTCCCAGTCCGGCTCGGCCTCGTCCACACCCCCAGTCTCCCAAGGCCGCCTCCCACCGGGGTCCATCGGGTCGATGACGCCGCACCACGCACAGGTCCTGAACTTGTTCATCTCGGCGTGCGACTGAACAAGTTCTGTCCTACTTTGGGAGTCCCTTCCCGATCAGACCCCAGGAGCACACGATCATGTCGAGCGCGGACGCCCTCACCGCCACCGTCACCTTCCACCTCGTCCGAGACGCCGCCGCCCTGCGCGCCGTCGTCGAGGCGATCGGCGCACTCGACCGACCGGGCCTGCGGGCGCTCGGCAGCACGACGGGGCACGGCCACGTCGTCGCGATCGAGTCCGACAACCTGGCCGATGCCATCCGTGGCCGCGGCATCGTCCGGCTCGTCGATCCCCGGTCCCGACGGCTCGACCACGCCCAGCCCGAGGTCCTGGACGGGCGCGGCGCCGCGCCCATCGCCGCCGGCCTCGCCGGCTGACCTCCCTACTCGCCGAGCGAGCCTCGCGGGCGGCATCATCGGGACATGGACCTCGACGTCGCCTCCGCCCTGCTCCGCGCCACCCTCGGCGCCGTCTTCGTCGCGCACGGCTGGAACCAGGGCTTCGGACCCGGCGGGCTGGACGGCACCGCCGGCTGGTTCGACAGCATCGGCCTGCGTCCGCCGCGCGTGCAGGCCGCCGTGTCGAGCTACCTGGAGATCGCCGTCGGGCTCGCCCTGCTCGCCGGCCTGGCCACCCCCTTCGCGGCGGCCGCCGGCGTCGGGATCATGACGACGGCGTTCGTCACGGTGCACCGCCGGAACGGCTTCTTCATCATCAAGGAGGGGTACGAGTACGTGCTGCTCGTCGCCGTGGCGCTCACGGCGCTCGCCACGCTCGGGCCGGGCCGGTGGTCGGTCGACCACGCCGTCGGCACCGTGGCCGACGGCTGGCCGATCGGGCTGGCCGTCCTCGGCGTGGGGATCGCCGGCAGCGCCGCGATGCTCGCGGTGTGCTGGCGACCACCCGCCGCCGGCTGACGGGTGGTTTCGGGTGCCGGGTCGGACCCGGAGCCGTATCAGGCGGGCGTGAGGCTGAGCTCGCGCCGGCCGTCCCACACCGGGGCCGCCAGCGCCTCGTCGTACTCGGCCCGCAGCTGCTCCACGAGCGCGGACACCGACTGGCGCCGACCGATGGCGCCGATGCCCTGGCCCGAGCCCCAGATGTCGCGCCAGGCCTTGGCCTTGGGCTGGCTGTCGTCGCCCCCGGTCCCGAAGTCCATCGCCGACGGGTCGGACTCCGGGAGCGCGTCGGGGTCGAGCCCCGCCGCGACGATGCTGCCGCGCAGGTAGTTGCCGTGGACTCCGGTGAAGAGGTTGCTGTAGACGATGTCGGCCGCCGAGGAGCCCACGATCATGTCCTTGTACTCCTGGGCCGCGTTCGCCTCGTCGGTGGACAGGAACGCACTGCCCACGTAGGCGAGGTCGGCGCCGGCGACCTGGGCCGCCAGGATCGAGCGTCCGTGGGCGATCGCGCCGGACAGCAGCACGGGTCCGTCGAACCACTGCCGGATCTCGCGGACGAGCGCGAAGGGCGACTGCGTCCCGGCGTGGCCACCGGCCCCCGCGGCCACGGCGATGAGGCCGTCCGCCCCCTTCTCGATCGCCTTGTGCGCGAAGCGGTCGTTGATGACGTCGTGCAGCACGATGCCGCCGTAGGAGTGGATCGCCTCGTTGACGTCCTCACGAGCGCCGAGCGAGGTGATGACGATCGGCACCTGGTGGTCCACGCACTGCTGCAGGTCGTGGTCGAGCCGGTCGTTCGACCGGTGCACGATCTGGTTCACGGCGAACGGCGCGACCGGCCGGTCGGGGTGCGCGGCCGCGAACGCGTCGTTCTGCTCGTTGATCTGGCTGAGCCAGTCGGTCAGCAGCGACGCCGGGCGCGCGTTGAGCGCGGGGAACGAGCCGATCACGCCGGAGGTGCACTGGGCGACCACCATCTCCGGGCCCGACACGATGAACATCGGGGAGGCCACGACAGGAAGGGCCAGGGGTCGGCGCAGGATCTCGGGCAGGGCCACGGCGGGTCTCCTCGTTTCGTCCGGAGCGAGCGTCGATCGGGTGATCGTCTCGCGTACTATGCAACTCATTGCATAGTCTGGGCCACAGCCTAGCGCGGCTCCCGAGCCTCGTCATGCCGAGGTGAGGCAGACCACAGCGGCACCTCGACCACAGGAGGAACCATGACCGACCCCCGTCCCGCCCCCGTCCGGGCCTGGCACGACATCGTGCGCACCCAGGACCTGGACCGGCTCGACGCTCTGCTCGCCGACGACGTGGTGTTCCGCTCCCCCGCCGTGCACACGCCCCAGGAGGGCAGGGCGCTCACCACCGCCTACCTGACCGCGGCGCTCGCCGTCCTCGGCCCGGGCCTCACCTACCACCGCGAGCTCGTCGGCGAGGACTCCGCGATGCTGGAGTTCACCACCGTGGTCGGCGGCAAGCAGGTGCACGGCATCGACCTGATGCGCTGGGGCGGCGACGGACGGCTCGTCGAGTTCACCGTGATGGTGCGTGCCCTGCAGGGCCTCACCGCCCTCGTGGAGGCGATGGGCGAGGCCCTGCAGCGTCGTTCCTAGCGCTGGGGCGCCGACTCCCGCTCGGCACGCAGCCGAGCCGTGAGGCCCTCCCCCTCGATGTCGAGGTTCGGCAGGCTGCGGTCCAACCAGCGAGGGAGCCACCACATCCGCCGACCGACGATCGACATGAGCGCCGGCACCAGCAGCATCCGCACCAGGAACGCATCCGCGAGCACCCCGATCGCGAGCGCGAAGCCGATGGTCTTGATGATCGGGTCCGACCCGCCGACGAAACCGGCGAACACGCCGATCATGATCAGGGCCGCGGCCGTCACCACGCGAGCACTGTGCTGGAAGCCGACCACGACCGCCTCACGCGCCTCGCGTCCGTGCACGTACTCCTCGCGCATCCGGGAGACGAGGAAGACCTCGTAGTCCATCGCCAGGCCGAACAGGATGCCCGTCAGCAGCAGCGGGAGGATGAAGACGACGGGCGCCTCGGTGTCCAGGCCGATGAGGCCCTGGAGCCAGCCCCACTGGAAGACCGCGACGGTCACGCCGAGCGAGATGCCGACCGATGCGAGGAAGCCCACCGTGGCCTTGAGCGGCACGAGCAGGGACCGGAACACGAGCACCAGCAGCAGGAACGCGAGACCGACCACCACCAGGAGGTAGGTGGGGAACGCATCGGCGAGGGTGTCGGCGATGTCGACGCCCGCGGCGGTCTGGCCCGTCACGTAGGCCTTCGCACCGGAGTCGCCCAGGTCGGTGAGCCTCTCGCGCAGGTCGGTCACCAGGTCCTTGGTGGCCTGGTCCGAGGGCCCGCTCTCGGGGACGACGGTGATCACGGCGAACTTGAGCTGCTTGAGCATGCCCTGGTACCGCGCCACGGCCTCCGGGTCGTCCGGGTCCGTCAGCGGAGGCACCACGGCGGCGACGTCCTTCTCCACCGAGCCGACGGCCGCGAGCGCCGTGTCGACCGCGGCGGTCGGGTCGGACGCCCACTGGGTGTCGACGACGACCGTGAGCGGCCCGTTCGCCCCGGCACCGAAGCTCTCGGAGATCCGGTCGTAGGCCTGGCGCGCCTCGGTGCTGCGCGGCTTCGTGCCGTCGTCGGGCAGGGCCAGCTGCATGGAGGCGACCGGCACCGAGAGCACGACGGCGGCGGCCAGGCCGAGCACGAGGGCCGGCCAGCGGAAGCGGGTCACGAGCTCGACCCAGCGGCGGCCGTTGGTGCGGACGCCGTCGCTCTCGGTGTCGCGCTGCTTCAGACCGGGGATCCGCCCCGAGGTGACCCGACGTCCCGCGAACGAGAGCAGGGCCGGGAGGAGGGTCAGGGCGATGAGCACCGCGAGGGCCACCGTGACGGCAGCCGCCAGACCCATCTGCGTGAGGAAGGAGATGCCGGTGATGGACAGACCGGTCAGCGCGATCACGACGGTGAGGCCGGCGAAGACCACCGCGGAGCCGGCGGTCCCGGTGGCGATCGCGGCCGCCTCCTCGTGGCTGCGACCGGCCTGCACCTCGTGCTTGAACCGCGACATGATGAACAGCGCGTAGTCGATCCCCACGGCCAGGCCGAGCATGCTGGCCAGCGCGGGGGTGACGGAGGACAGCTCGACGAAGCCGGACAGCGTCGTCACGCCCAGGAGTCCGATCCCGACGCCGACGACCGCGGTGAGCAGCGGCATGCCGGCGGCCACGAGCGAGCCGAAGGTGATGAGCAGGACGACGAACGCGATCACGATGCCGACCGCCTCGGCGAGGTGCCCGCCGCTGGTGGTCACGCCCGTCGCGTCGCCACCCACCACGGTGGAGTACCCGTCGCCCTCCAGCGCCTCGGCGGCCTTCTGCAGCGCACCGCGATCGGCGTCGGTGAGCTCACCGGCCTGGCGGTCGTAGGTCACCGTGGCGTACGCGGTACGACCGTCCTGGGAGACCGTTCCCGACGTGTAGGGCTCGGCCACCGCGGCCACGTGGTCGGTCTGGGCGACCTCGAGCGCGGAGGCGAACGCCTGCTTCGCGTCCGCGTCGGTCATCGATCCGCCCGAGGGAGCCTGCGCCACGATCCGCGCGATCGCGCCGTCGGTCGAGGCGTCGGGGCTGCGGTCCTTGATCAGGTCGAACGCACGACTGGACTCGGTGTTGGGCAGCTCGAAGGAGTTCGACGTCGGCCCCGAGAGGGTGAGGGCCCCCACGCCGCCGAGCGCGAGCAGCGTGACCCACACGCCGATCACCCGGAACCGTCGCCGGAAGCTCCACCGACCGAGCCGGTACAGGTGCCAGGCCATGAGCGCCCCTCTCTCGGGCGGGGCCCGAAACCTCGTACTGAAAGTTTCTCCCATCTTCGCACGAACACCCGGTTCGGGCTATTCTCCTGCCATGGGGCTGCGTGAGATGAATGCCACACGGACGCGAGAACTGCTCGCCGAGACCGCGATGGCCCTGTTCGTCGACCGCGGCTACGACGCCACGACCATGGAGGACGTCGCGCACGAGGCCGAGGTCGGCATCTCGACCGTGTACCGCTACTTCCCCTCGAAGGAGCAGCTCGCCACGGCGTTCCTCGGCGACCCCGGTCTCATGGCCGACGCGTTGGCCGCCCGTCCGGACGACGAGGACCCGGAGCTCTCGCTCGGCCACGCCCTCACGGCCTTCCTCGAGCACACTCGACGCGCCAACCGACACGCCGACCGGTTCCAGGAGCTCGTCGCCACCAACGCACGGGTCCGCGGTCGTGTCATGGAGTGGCTCGCGGAGTCCCAGGAGCGACTGTGCGAGGCGCTGGCCGCACGTCACGGGGTCGAACCCGACGACCTCGCCGTGGGCGCCACGGCCTGGCTCGCGATCTACGTGCTCCTCAAGACCGACGAGCAACCCGGGGACGGACGGACCGCGAGCGAGGTCGGACGCGACGTGATGCGGCGTCTGGCCGCAGGACCCCTTCGCGCACCGCTCGCCCCCGACGCCTGACCGGTTTGGCACGATCGATCCGTGACCACGCCCCAGACCGGTGGAGAGCCCAGCCTCCCCGAGGACGCCGCGCCCGGCCCGGCGCAGGACGCCGTCGCGCTGCTGCTCGATCAGTGCGCACGGACGTCGGCAGGACGACACACCGATCCCGCGCTCGTGGCCGCCGTCGTGGGCGTCGAGCGAGTGGCGGACCTCGTCGGGTCCCGCGACACGCAGACGCTGCGTGCCGCCGTGACGGACGGTCTGGCGGGGCCGCGGGACTCCGACCTCGGTGCGCTCCTAGTCCAGCTCCGACAGTCGATCGCCCTGGCACTCTCCAGGCCCGGCCCCGACTGGAAGGCGGACGCGACGGTGCTCAATCCCGCCACGGGCGGCCATCACGTCGCCACCGACCTGGACGTGCTCCGCACCGCGACCCGGGCCGCGACGCTGTCGTACGGAGCAGCTCCCTACTACCGGGACCGCTACGGTCGCCGCGGCGCGCAGTTCTCGGTCTCGGACTCCGCCTGGATCGCCCACCTGGCCGATGCGCCGCGCGAGACGGCAGCGCACCAGGTGACCTGGCTCAGCACCATGCTGACCCACCGCGGCATGCCGACCTGGCTCATGGAGCGCCACCTCGCGACGATGGTCGACCAGCTCGGCGGGGCGGGGCTCGCGGTCGGCGCCCTCCCCCACGCGCTCACCGTGCTCGCGGCCCGTCGACGAGCCGCGGTGGACGACGACCTGCTGGAGCAGGCGGAGACCTGGGTCCGGGAGACCGTGGTCGCACCGCCGACGGCACCGACCGGGCGGCTGGTCGCGGCGGCCGTGGCCGACGTCCGGTCCGGCGTCGCCCCCAGCTCCGCTCCCCTGATGGACTGGCTGACCCACGAGGACCGCGCGGACACGGCCGACGCCTCCGCCCTGCGCGTCGTCCACGACAGGGTCGCGGCTGCTGCCGGGACGAGAACAGGAGAACTCCCATGACCGCGTTCGGACCCGAGGTCGTGGCGGCGGTGCTCGAGCACATGAACGCCGACCACCGCGACGACAGCCTCACCATCGTGCAGGGCCACGCCGTCCGGCGCGCGACGTCGGCGACCATGACCGGGCTCGACGCCGACGGAGGCGACTGGAGCGCGGTGGTCGACGGCGTGCCCGTTCCGGTGAGGGTCCCCTGGACCGAGCGCGCGGTCGAGCGTGCGGACCTGCGACGCGAGATCGTGCGTCTGCACGACGCAGCACGCGAGCAGCTCGACGCCGGCTGAGCCGTGGTGGGGCAGGATCGGGCCGTGGACATCCGACCCGAGCTGCTGGAGCTGCTGGCCCGACGCGCCCTCACCGAGGACGCGGCACGCCCCGAGGCGGTGGAGCGGCTGCACGCGCGCGGCGGGCGCACGGCCCGCGAGAACGTGGCCGCCCTCGTCGACCCCGGCAGCTTCGTGGAGTACGGCCGCTTCGTCACGGCGGCGCAGAGCGACCGCCGCAGCGACGACGACCTGCTCGACCGCACCGTCGCCGACGGGATCGTCGGCGGTCTCGCCACGATCGACGGCCGAGCCTGCGCCGTGCTGTCCTACGACTACCTCGTGATGGCCGGCACCCAGGGGATGCGCGGCCACGCCAAGACGGACCGGCTCCTCGACGTCGTCGCCCGGCTCGGCCTGCCGACGGTCTTCTTCGCCTCGGGCGGCGGGGGCCGGCCGGGCGACACCGACATCCCCCTGGTCTCCGCGCTCGACGTGACCACCTTCGCCGCGTGGGCCAGGTTGTCGGGCCGGGTCCCCCGCGTCGCCGTGGTCGACGACAACTGCTTCGCCGGCAACGCCGTGGTGGCGGGCTGCGCCGACCTGGTGGTCGCCACGTCCCGCGCATCCCTGGGGATGGGCGGTCCGGCGATGATCTCCGGCGGTGGCCTCGGCGAGGTGGCCGCGGCCGACGTCGGCCCCCTCGACGTGATGACGGCGAACGGGGTGGTCGACGTCGTGGCCGACGACGACGAGGCGGCCGAGGTGGCTCGCGACCTCCTGGGCTACTTCCTGGGTCCCCGCGAGGACTGGTCCGCCGCAGACCAGACCCCGCTGCGGGACGCGGTGCCCGAGGGCGAGCGACGTGCCTACGACCTGGCGCCGATCCTCGAGACGATCTTCGACGACGACAGCGTCCTGCCGCTGCGGCCGGGCTTCGCCCCCGAGCTGTGCACGGCGCTGGCCCGCCTGGAGGGGCGCACGGTCGGCGTCCTGGCCAACGACACGCGGCACGTCGCCGGGGCCGTCACCGCCGACGCCGGCGACAAGGCGGCCCGCTTCCTCCAGCTGTGCGACGCGCACGGGTTCCCGGTCGTCTCGTTCGTCGACACCCCCGGGATGATGGTCGGCCCCGAGGCCGAGCGCACCGGTCTGGTGCGCCACACGTCGCGGCTCCTGGTGGCCGGGGCGTCGCTGCAGGTGCCGATGATCGGCGTGGTCCTGCGCCGGGCCTACGGCCTCGGCGCGCAGGCCATGCTCGGCGGAGGACTGCACGAGCCGCTCATGACCGTGGCCTGGCCCGGAGCCCACCTCGGCGCCATGGGGCTCGAGGGAGCCGTGCGGCTGTCGATGCGCAAGGAGCTCGAGGCCATCGAGGACGAGGCGGAGCGTGAGCGCACCGTGCGCGAGCTGACCGCGCTGGCGCAGGCCCACTCCGGAGCCCTGAACGTCGCACGGCACGCCGAGCTCGACGACGTGATCGACCCTGCCGAGACGCGGGGGTTGCTGGTGCGGCTGGTCGACGCGGCTGTGCGCGACGGACGGCTCGTCGGGTCCGGACGCACCGTCGACACCTGGTGACGGCGGTCGTCGCGGCGAGCTCGGGTCGAGACCCCGGGGCCGACCGGTCCGATGCCGGCCGGCCCCTGCGCTCGCGTCCGCCGGCGGCGTGGCTCAGCCCTTCACGCACAGCAGCGTGGTGAGCCGCGCCTCGACCGACACGAGGTCGGTCTGCGCCGCGATGACGGACTCGAGGTCCTTGTAGGCCGCGGGGATCTCGTCGAGCACCCCCGCGTCCTTGCGACACTCCACCCCCGACGTCTGGCGGGCCAGGTCGTCGATGGTGAAGGTCTTGCGGGCCCGGGTGCGCGACATCGTGCGTCCCGCCCCGTGCGAGGCCGAGCAGTAGCTGCGCTCGTCGCCGAGCCCCCGCACGACGTACGACCCCGTCCCCATCGACCCGGGGATGAGCCCCAGGTCGCCGCGGCCTGCCCGGATCGCTCCCTTGCGGGTGACGACCAGGTCCACGTCGTCGTACCGCTCCTGCGCCACGTAGTTGTGGTGGCAGGAGATCTCGCGGTCGTACCCGACCTCGCGGCCGGCGCGACCGAACCAGGTCGAGACGACCTCGCGGACGAGCGCCATCATGACCGCGCGGTTGCGGGCCGCGTAGTCCTGCGCCCAGTACAGGTCGCGCAGGTACGCGTCCATCTGCGGGGTGCCGGCGAGGAACACCGCGAGGTCGCGGTCGGGCAGGTCCAGGTTGTGGTCCAGACCCTTCGCGGCCGCGATGTGGCGCTCCGCCAGCTCCTTGCCGATGTTGCGCGACCCGGAGTGCAGCATGAGCCAGACGCGCCCGGTGTCGTCGGACGTCACCTCGATGAAGTGGTTGCCACCGCCGAGCGTGCCCATCTGCTTCATGGCCTTGGCCTCGCGGTCCTGCACCGCGTCGTGGAGCCCGCGGAACCCCGCCCAGAAGCCGCGCCAGTCCCAGGCCGTCCCGCGCCCGTCCGTGCGTCCCCGGCCGAGGCCGAGGCGGTCGACGTCGGGGGCGACGTCGTGGGCGTGGAACCCGACCGGGACCGCGCGCTCCACCGCGTGGCGGAGCGACCGGAGGTCCTCGGGGAGGTCCTCGGTGGTCAGGTCGGTGCGGACGGCGGTCATGCCGCAGCCGATGTCGACGCCCACTGCCGCCGGCGACACCGCGTCACGCATCGCGACGACGGAGCCGACCGTGGCGCCCTTGCCGAGGTGCACGTCGGGCATGACGCGCAGACCGTGCACCCAGGGCAGCCGCGAGATCGTGCGGAGCTGCTCGAGCGCTGCGGGCTCGACGTCCTGCGGGTCGGCCCACATGAGGGTGTCGGCGACGGCGCCGGGGAGCGTCGTCGGGAATCCGGAGGCGTCGGCTCCGGGGGTGCTCGTCGTGGTGGTCATGGTGGTTCGCCTCCTTCGGCGGTGGTGAGGTGCTGGTGTCCTGCTGGTGGTGCTGGTCTCCCCAGGACGACTCGAACGTCCGACGTCCCGGCTCGCGACCGGGCCCTCTCTCCAGCTGAGGTACGGGGAGGTGGCGGGTCGCGACCCGACGACGTGGTGCAGACGTCGTCAGGCCGCGGCCGTCTTCCTGGGCCTGCCCCTGGTGGGGACCGCGTCCAGGGGGGTCCCCTCGGCGAGGAGGACACCGCCCCACACGCCGCTCTCGGCGCGTGCGGTCCCGAGGCCCAGGCAGGTGTCCCTGAGCGCACACGGCGCGCAGACCGCCTGCGCCGCGGCGAGCCGGGCGTCGTCGGTCGGGAAGAAGAGGTCGGGGTCCTCGTCCTCGCACGCCCACCCCGTGACCCCGTGGCGGGGCGTCGGGTGCGCGAAGGCCGCGACCACGCCGTGCGTGGTCAGGACCGACGTCGCTGCGGACTCGGTGCGCAGCGACACGGTCCTGGCCCGTGTCCTGCGGTTCTGTGTCGTCATGTGCTGCCACCTCCTCGGTGGTCTCGGGTGTCGTTCAACTGTGGGAATGGGGATGGAAGGGGGATGGGGTGTGGGGACGGAGCGGTCCGGACATGCAGAAGGGCCGCCCCGGCGAGTCCGTGCGACTCGTGGAGCGGCCCTGTGCCGGGTGCGGGTGGCACCTAGGTCACGGGTCGCTCCTGGAGCAGCTCGTCGTTCTCGGGTCGCTGGATGGACGGCATGCCCTTCACCACGACGGCAGCACCGAGCACCCGGACGGCCGAGGGGCCGAACGAGCCGTGGCTGCTGCGGTACGTGGTCATGGAGGGTCCTGGTGCGAGGTGGTCGGTGCGACGCCCGGGTGAGCGTGCAGGACCACGGTAGAGGTCGGCGTGCACAGCCGCCAAGCGATTAACGCCCCCTACCGACGACACCGTCCGACGACCGGTCCGTCGGGCCGGGTCGCGCCCCCGCGCCTAGGCTCGAGGCATGGCCACCCTCGTCCTCGTCCGGCACGGTCGCACCACCGCCAACGCCTCGGGGGTGCTCGCCGGCCGCACGCCCGGCGTGCTCCTCGACGACACGGGCCGCGAGCAGGTGGCGCGCACCGGCGAGAGGCTCGCCGTCGTCCCGCTCGCGTCCGTCGTCTCCAGCCCCATGGAGCGGTGCCGTCAGACGAGTGCGGCGATCCTCGAGCGGCAGTCCGGCTTCCCCGCCGCGCCCGTCGAGGACGCCATCAGCGAGTGCGACTACGGCGACTGGCAGGGGCGACCGCTGAAGGAGCTGGCCAAGGAGCCGTTGTGGTCCACGGTCCAGTCCCACCCGTCCGCCGCCGTCTTTCCCGGCGGTGAGTCCCTCCCGGCCATGCAGGCGCGTGCGGTCGAGGCCGTGCGGCGTATCGACGCCGAGGTGGAGGCCGAGCACGGCGCGTCCGCGGTGTGGGCCGCCGTGAGCCACGGAGACCTCATCAAGGCACTGCTGGCCGACGCGCTCGGCATGCACCTGGACCTGTTCCAGCGCATCCAGGTGGACCCCGCCTCGATCTCGATCGTGCGCTACACCACGTCGCGGCCCTACGTGCTGGCGCAGAACACGCACGCCGGTGACCTGGGATGGCTCGTCCCGAAGAAGCAGGAGACGTCGACCGACGCGGTGCCCGGCGGGGGTGCCGGGCCCGGCAGCGGGCAGAGCGCGGCCGCCGCTCCCGAGGACCTCGACGACGGTCCCGCCGAGCTGGCCGGGCCCGGCCGGTCCTGACGTCGTGCCGCACCCAGCGACGTCTGGGGTCGGACCCTAGAGTGGTGGCATGGCCACCATCGTCCACGGATTCGACTGGCCCGACCGCTTCGTCGTCGGGACCGTCGGCACCCCCGGCTCCCGCACGTTCTTCCTCCAGGCCCGCTCCGGGGCCGACCTCGTCAGCGTGGCGGTCGAGAAGGAGCAGTCCGCTGCCCTCGCCGACCGCATCGACGAGGTGCTCGACGAGCTGATGGCCGAGGACGGCAACCCGTTCTCCGTCCCGACCGTGGCGCCCGACGGGCTGGCCGACCACGAGCCGCTCGACGAGCCGGTGGCGGAGCAGTTCCGTGCCGGTGCGATGGGGCTGGGCTGGGACCCGTCCACGGCCCAGATCGTGGTCGAGGCCTTCCCGGTGCTCGACGTCGAGGCCGAGGCCGACGAGGACGGCGTGGTCGAGATCGATCCGCCCGAGGCCCTCGTCGTGCGCATCCCCGTCGGCAGTGCGCGGGCGTTCGCCAAGCGCACCCGCGAGGTCGTGTCGGCCGGGCGGCCGCTGTGCCCCTTGTGCCAGACGCCGATGGACCCGTCCGCCGACCACGTCTGCGAGCTGCCCGACGAGTTCCGGTGAGCGACGCCACCTCCGTGGACGAGCCCTGGGCCGAGGAGTCCGACCTCCTCACCGGTGAGCTGGTGCTCACCGGCCGCGTGATGCCGGCGTCCAACGCCACCTTCGTGGGCACCATCGGCGACGTCGACGTCGTCTACAAGCCGGTCTCCGGCGAGCAGCCGCTGTGGGACTTCCCCGACGGCACGCTCGCGGAGCGCGAGGTCGCCGCCCACCTGGTCTCGGAGGTCACGGGATGGCAGGTCGTCCCGCTCACCTGGCTGCGCGACGGACCGCACGGCCCGGGCATGGTGCAGCTCTGGCAGACCGTGGACCCCGCGCAGGAGGCGGTCACGATCGTCCCGGCCGGCACGCTGCCCCCGGGCATGCTGCACGTGTTCGACGGGTACGACGGACGCGACAGGCGTGTCTCGCTCGTCCACGAGGACACCCCCGCCCTGCGGCGCATGGCCGTCCTCGACGTCGTGCTCAACAATGCCGACCGCAAGGGCGGGCACGTGCTGGAGATGGCCGACGGACACCGGCACGGGATCGACCACGGGCTCACCCTCCACGCCGACCACAAGCTCCGGACGGTCCTCTGGGGCTGGCTCGGGGAGCCGCTCGGCGAGCAGGAGCTCGACGGCGTCCGGCGCGTGCGCGCGTCGGTCGACGACGAGACCGACGGCCTCGGCGCGGTCCTGTACGACCTGCTGAAGGTGGCCGAGGTCGAGGCGCTCGCCGCACGCTGCGACCTCCTGCTGTCCGAGGGCACCCTGCCCGCCCCGTCGGGTCCCATGCCCGCCGTCCCCTGGCCCCCCTTCTAGGAGGTGGCTCCCGTGGAACCTCGCCCTGACACCCTGCTCGTGGGCTGCGGCCGGCTCGGCGCCGACGTCGGCCTGCGGCTCGCCGCCCTCGGCCACCGGGTGGCCGGCATCCGTCGCAACGCCGACCTGGTCCCGGCACCGATCGTCGGCGTCGCCGCCGACCTGGCGCAGGGGACGCCGGACCTCCCTCCGCTCGACCTCGCGCAGCTCGTGGTCGTCCTGACCGCCCGACCCCGCACCGAGGAGGCGTACCGCGCCACCTACGTCGATGGGATGCTGCGGGCGCTCGACGCCGTGGAGGCCCAGGGGGCGCTGCCGCGTCGCGCCGTGCTGGTGTCCTCCACCGGGGTGCACGCCGACGCCGACGAGGTCGTCACCGAGGACACCCCACCCGATCCGGGCGACGGACCCAGCAGGATGCTCCTCGAGGCCGAGCGGCGCTTCGCCGAGCGTCTGCCCACCGGCACGGTGCTGCGTCTCTCCGGGCTCTACGGGCCCGGGCGCGCCCGCATGGCCGACCAGGTGCTCGCCGGGGAGGTCGGCGACCTCCACCGGTGGACCAACCGCATCCACCGCCACGACGCCGCCACTGCCGTGGTGCACCTGCTCACCCGCGTCGACGACCCGGCGCCGGTGTACCTCGGCACCGACGACGAGCCCGCCCTGCGCGGCGACGTCGCCGCCCACCTCGCCGGTCTGCTCGGCGTGGACCCGCCCGCCGCGGTCGACCCGGCTAGGGGTCACGGCAAGCGCATCTCCAACGCGCGGTTGCGTGCCACGGGCTGGATCCCGCGGTACCCGACCTTCCGAGAGGGCTACACCGCCTGAGTCGTCAGGCTTGCTGGAGCTCGACGCGGTTGCCGAACGGGTCGAAGGAGTGGAACCGCTCGACACCCGGGATCTCGCCGTCCGAGCGCACGCACGCGTGACCTGCGGCCTCCAGGACGGCCTCGACCGCGACGAGGTCGTCGACGAGGAAGGCCGGGTGCGCCTTGCGGGCCGGCGCGAACGGTTCCTCCACCCCCAGGTGCAGGACCGCCGAGCCCGACGTGAACCAGCACCCGCCCCGGGCGGCGAGCACGGGCGGCTTCGTCTCCTCCGTCATGCCGAGGAGCACGCCGTAGAACCCCCGGGCCGCGTCCTCGCCCCCGGTGGGGATCGCGACCTGCACGTGGTCGAGTCCGATGATCGTCATGCGCCCTCCCGATGGTCCACCGCTTCGCCGCCACCATCCTGCCCGACGGTCCGGCGGCGCTCGACCTGCCGTGCCACGTGACCCGTCCTAGCGTGGAGGGGTACCCATCCCCACGCTCGAGGAGCCTCACGTGACCACCATCGCCATCGTCGGAGCAGGACGCGGACTGGGAGCGGCGGTCGCCCGTCGCTTCGGCCGGGAGGGCCACGCCGTCGCGCTGCTGGCCCGCAACGCCGAACGCGTCGACGCGCTCGCCGCCGACCTCCGGGCCGAGGGCATCGACGCCCGCGGCTGGGTCACCGACGTCCGCGACCCCGACTCCCTCGCCCGCGCCCTGGAGCAGGCCAACGAGACGCAGGGCCCCATCGAGGTGCTGCAGTACAGCCCACTCCCCCAGAAGTCGTTCCTGCGGCCGCTGCTGGAGACCACCGTGGACGACGCGCGCGGCGCGATCGAGTTCTCCGTCTACGGCCCGCTGGCCGCGGTGCACTCGGTGCTGCAGAACATGCGGTTCGTCGGGAAGGGCACGGTGCTGTTCGTCAACGGCGGCACCGCCGTGCGTCCCGCGCCGAAGTTCGCCGGCACCTCGCTCTCGTTCGCCGCGCAGTCGGCGTACGCGCAGATGCTGCACGACACGCTCGCACCCGAGGACATCCACGTCGCCCAGCTGGTGATCCCCGGAGCGATCGAGGAGGGTCACCCGCAGAAGGACCCGGAGGTCCTCGCCGAGACCCTCTGGTCGATGCACACCCGCCGCGACGAGTTCCGCGTCTTCGCCACCGAGATGGACGACGAGGTCAGGGAGACCGCCACCTGATCCCGCCTCGACGAGCCGCCGTCTAGTGGCAGTGCGAGCCCTGTGAGGACGCGTCGCCCTCGGCGTGGCACGACGACGACGTCGCCGGCTCGACGTCGAGCGAGGGGTTGCGGTCGAAGAACCCGACGGGCTTGAGCCAGAAGGAGACGATGTCGGCCGGCATCACGGGCCAGTCCTCGGGGCGCGTGATGTGGTGGATGCCGAAGACGTACCAGAGCACCACGTCGGTGTCGGTCGTCGAGCGGCCCTGCTGCACCCACTCGGGCAGGCCGTGGTCGTCCTTGCTCTGGTTGACGAACTCGCCCGCGGGCCAGCGCTCGTCGGCGTCGTGCGGGGTCACCCACACCGTGTGGCCGATCACCTGGGCCCGTTGGAACACCGGCGACTCCGGGTGGAAGAACGACGGGATCGCGCCGCCGGGCACCAGCTTGTAGGCGACCGGGGTGCCCAGGCCGTTGAGCGACCGCTCGTTGACGACCTTCCAGGCCCGCTGGCTCTCCCACCTGAAGTCGTCGTGACCCTCGACGGCGATCGGCGTGCTGACCTGCCGGATGCCGAGACCCAGCGGGTTCTCGGGTCCGATGGGGTCGATCACCGTCTCGCTGCGCTGCACCGTGTTGGTGCGGCCGTCGGGCTCGAGGTCGAGCCGCGCGACGAGGAAGTGCTGGTGGTACGGCGCGTACGTCCGCTCGTCGACCAGGGTGCCGTGCGGGTGGGCCTGGCCCTCCTCCACGTGCGTGACGACCATGATGCCGGTGGCGCGCACCTCGCACTCGATGTTGCCGTCCTCGTAGAACCGCCAGTAGACGATGTACTCGTAGTTGGCGACGGTCACGTGGAACGAGACCACGAACCGGCGCTGGCGGCGGACCTCGGCGCCGGAGTCGTGGTCGACGTGCTTCCAGCCGATCGCACTGTCCTCCTCGTGCAGGCAGATCGCGTTCGTGATCGTGTACGGCTCGCCCGCGCTGTCGTGCATGACGGCGTCGAGGTAGCGGATCTCGCCCAGGCAGTCGCAGCCGAGCTCGAGCGACTGGGTCATGAAGCCCAGTCCCCACTCGCCGATGTCGAAGGCGGTGCGCCGGTAGTGGTCGACGCTCGGGTCGCGGTAGGGGACGACCATCTCGGCGAAGCTCAGCTGGTGGGCCACCTGGCGCGTGCGGCCGGCGTCGTCGTAGGTGACGGCGTTGATGGTCATGCCCTCGCGGTGGTTGAACCCGACCCGCATGGTCCAGTTCTGCCACCGCAGCTCGTGCCCGTCGACCTCGAAGCCGATGCCCTCGGGCTGGGTGATCTCGAGCGGCTTGCGCGGCGGCCGGTGGCCCTTCAGCCGGTCGGGCACGTGGCGAGGCACGTACTCGCCCATCACGTCGGGCCGCGACACGGTGTGCGTGTCCTCGATCGCCAGGAGCTCCATCGTGTTGATGTCGATCACGCAGTGCAGGCCGTTCACGGGACCGGCGTAGGGGTTGGCGCCCTCGGCGGCCCTCACCCAGGTGTCGGACCAGCCGATGCGCCGGTCCTTCCACTGCTCGGGCATCACGGCGTCGCCGTAGGTCCAGGTGTCCATGAAGACCAGCGAGAGGTCGGTGATGCCCCGCTTCGCCAGCGCCGCGATCACGTCGGGGTGGGCGCGCAGGGCGGCGTCGGCCTCCTCCCACTCGTCCACGGTGAAGTTGGCCTGCACACCCGGCACGTGCTCGAAGCTCAGCACGGCGTCGGCGGAGAGGTCGACCCGGCCGCGGAAGGTCCGGTTGGTGGCCTGCTCGAGGCAGAGCACCTCCACGACCCGGGCGGGGGCGGTGCCGTCGGCGGCGTAGATGTCGAGGTCGGCCTTGGCCGGCTGGAGTCCTTCGATCGAGCAGTAGCGCCATCCCTCCCCCACGCCGTGCTCGGCGGAGAGCAGGGCCGTGGTCGCGCGGAACTCGTCGGACGTGAGGGGATCAAGCGGATGGGTCACCTGCTGATCATCTCCCTCTCGGGGGGCACCTGACCAGGATCTCGTGGCGATGTCACCGGATCGTCACGGATCCCGTGCTCGCCGAGGGGGCTGCGCGACGCCGCCGGCCGGGCCCCTGGGCCCTCGACACGACGCGGAGCCCGGGTGGATCCAGGACCGATGCGGGACCGCGGGCCCTCCGTGACGGGCCGGGACGGGACCTAGGTTCCAGGTGTGTCGATCTCGGGCCCTCGCCGCCATGTCCTGCCAGCCTTCCTCCAGCGGGCCACCGCACCTCCCCCGCGCGCACCGCGCGGGCAGGGGACCCTCGAGGTCGTCGGCGTCGTCGTGCTCGCCGCGGTGCTGGTGGGTGCGGGCGTCACCGCGGTGCACGCCAAGGCACCCCAGGTGACCACCACGGTCCGGTGCGCCATCGCGAAGGTCCTCGCGGCGGCCGGGGGCGGCGCGGCCTGCGCCGACGGCGAGCAGCCGGGCGGGGACGGTGAGCAGCCGGGCGAGGGCGGCGACCAGCCGGGTGGTGACGACCCGGTCGATCCCGACACCCCGATCCTCAACCCGGAGGACCCCTCCGACCCGCGCTGCAAGGACGCGCAGCCGTCGAGCGGACCCATCGACGGCGAGCACCCCACACTCGTGCAGGTCGGCTGCCGCAACCTCTACGTGCCCGAGGACTGCCAGACCGAGTGGGACGCCTACCGCACGGCGACGGAGGGCGCGGCACGCGCCAAGACCGCCGGAGCACTCGGCACCTGCGTGGGAGACACGTACGACCGGATCGAGCCGCCGTGCGTGACGTCCTCCAACAGCGAGGTCGACCGCTCCGAGGTCCGCATCCTGTTCGTGAAGTTCGGCAGCTCGGACGGCATGCTCGTCGAGGACCTCGGCGACGGAAGGGTCCGGGTGCACCTCCTGGAGGGCACCGAGGTCGGCGGCGAGGTCTCCGGCAGCGGCAAGGGCATCGACTTCAGCGTCGGCGGTGTCACCGGGTACGAGAAGGGACAGACCTACGAGTTCCACGACATGGAGAAGGCCCAGGAGTGGCTCGACTGGTACCAGCAGTACCGGACCATCGACGCGAACGTCCAGGGCCTGATGCAGACCAGCACCATCTGTCCCCGACCCGGGCAGTGCCCACCGAACCCGTACCACGTGCAGCAGGCGCAGAAGCTCATGGAGCGCAAGAAGGAGCTGCAGGAGACCGAGCCGGAGCACCACGACCTCGCGACGTCGTCGGTGCGGTCATCCAAGGTGAAGGTCTCCGGCGGCGTCAGCTTCCCCATCTCCACGTCCAAGGGCAAGGGCTCGGGAGGCATCACGCCCGGCATCTCCGGTGACTACACCGGCGAGGTCCAGGTCGAGCAGCGCGACTGGGCCGACGGCAGCTTCACGGCGTCGTACAAGTCCACCGACCTCGGCGGCTTCCTCATCGGCGTGAAGGCGGGCGGCAAGGCGACGAAGGACAAGAAGGGCGGCAAGGACGGCGAGCAGGAGGACCGCGGCGGGGCGAAGGGCGGCGACGCCCTCGGGGCCGAGTGGGCGGGCAGCTCCTCGACGTCGGTCACCTGGGGGCCGGACGGCAAGCTCGGCAAGCTCATCGTCACCCTCGACGACCAGGCCCTCGACAGCATCAACCGCGCCGGCATCGACCTGTCCGTCGCCCTGCCCTACGGGTTCGGGCTCAGCGGCGCCTACGAGACGAAGAGCAAGGAGGGCAAGGCCACCGTCACCGAGATGATCCTCGACTTCGACCAGCACCCGGAGCTGCGTGACGAGCTGGGCCCCCGGATCGACGAGATGTTCCCCCGCGACAAGGACGGGAACCTCAAGAAGGGCGACGTCGACGTCGAGTTCGACGACGAGGTCGAGCAGACCGACGGCGGCGACCCCGTGCAGGACGTGCTCGACGAGAAGGCGAACGTGCGAGACCTGGAGTACGACGTGGCCGAGACCGAGGAGACCGGCTCCGTCGGGGTGGACTTCGTGGGCATCGACCTGTTCAAGGCCTCGTGGAGCCACGTCGAGTCCCAGAAGGACCTCACGGGGTCGTCGTTCGAGATCACCGACGTCACGGGCACGCGGCAGACGGTCAGCCCGGCCCCCAAGTGCAAGGCGCTGCCGTTCACCCAGCCCGACGACTACTACACCGGCGAGTTCTCCGACCCGCCCGTCGCCCGGATCTGAGCGCTTCCGCCCCGGTCCTCGGGGCGGGAACGCCAGTGGATGGCGCCGATCGACAGCATCCGCAGCTGCGTGGTCGTCATCCGGGCGACCTCGCGGTCAAAGGCGGCGGTCCGTGGACCCTGCAGGAGCCGTTCGGCCGCCGCGACCATCGCCGTGACGATGAGGTCCGCCGAGGTGCGCAGGTCGTCGTTCGACCAGTGCACGGCGCCGGGCAACCTGGCGAAGTCGGTGGCGATCTCGGCCTCGAACAGGTCGAGCTCGTGCCGGATGGCGGCGCGCACCCCGGGCACGCCCCCCACTCGTTCACGGCTGATGAAGCCGAAGTGCGCCGGGTCGGACCGGACACGCTCGACGAGGACGTCGACGGACTGGCCGATCACGCCCCCGACCGACGGCGCCGCGCTGCGCACGTCGCGGATCATGCGCCGCAACGACGAGAACGACTCGTCGACGAGGGCCAGGCCGAGGTCCTCGGCCGAGACGAAGTGCCGGTAGAACGCCGTGGGGGCGATGCCCACCTCGCGGGCCACGTGCCGCAACGACAGGGCCGAGAGAGAGCTCTGCTCGGTGAGCACGAGGGCCGCGTCGAGGATGGCGCGACGGGTGCGCTCCTTGCGCTCGGTGCGCGTGGGCAGGGCGTCGGGCTGGTCCTCCATGCGGCCGAGCGTACCTGTGTCGGTGGACACGTGACCACCGTTGCCCCCGCCTGACCTGCGCAAACACGCGACGTGCCTGCCGTCACAGGGGCAACACGTTGACATTCGGAGTGTCACATACCGACAGTTGGTGGACAGGTGTCCACTAACGCACCTCGACCCGACCCCGAACTGCGAAGGACCGACCATGACGGCGACCGCCACGACCGGCCTCCCTCCGCTCGCCCAGCGCGTGCTCGGCTCGCGCCTGCTCGCGTCCCTGACGTCTCCGCACGGCGTCGACCACTACCTGCGCCAGGTCAACCCCATGTGGGCCGCGACCGACGTGCGTGCCCAGGTCGTGGACGTGAAGCGCGAGACGGACGGCGAGCACCCGGTCGCCACGCTCACGCTCGAGCCGACGAGCACGTGGCGCGGTCACCGCTCCGGCCAGTACGTGCAGGTCGGACTCGAGATCGACGGCCGTCGCACGACCCGCTGCTTCTCCATCTCCTCGGCCGCGTCGCTCCCCGGCGAGCAGTTCACGATCACCGTGCGCGCCCACGAGGAGGGCGTCGTCTCCAAGCACCTCGTGCGCGAGGCCCAGCCCGGCCTGATCCTCCACCTCAGCCAGGCCGAGGGCGACTTCACGATGCACGAGAGCGCCGCGACGCCGACCAACAACCACCTCGTGATGATCTCGGGCGGCTCCGGCATCACCCCGGTCATGTCGCACGTGCGGACGCTCCTGCGCGACGGGTACGACCACCACGCGCAGCGCAAGGTCACGTTCGTGCACTACGCCCGCTCCCCCGAGGACCAGATCTTCGCCGATGAGCTCGCCGAGATCGCCGCCAACGACAACGGCGTCACGGTGCACCTGCGCTACGGGCCCCACCTGTTCGACCCCGAGGAGCTGCGGCTCATGGTCGGCGACTTCACCGACCTCGACACGTGGGTGTGTGGCCCGGCCGGGCTCGTCGAGCTCGTCCAGGAAGCCTACGGCGACTCGCCGCGCCTGCGGCTGGAGTTCTTCAAGCCGCCGGCGTTCGCCCGCGAGGAGGACGCCGAGGGCACCGTGGCGTTCAACGTCGCCGGCTCCACCGTCGCGAACGACGGCTCGAGCCTGCTCGAGCAGGCGGAGGCCGCCGGCCTGACGCCGGAGTTCGGCTGCCGCATGGGCATCTGCTTCTCGTGCGTCTCGCGCAAGACCGAGGGCACCGTCCGCAACATCCTCACCGGCGAGACGTCGTCGCTGCCCGACGAGGACGTCCGCATCTGCGTGTCCGCGCCCGTCGGCAGCTGCGCCGTCGACCTCTGACCTCACGACCCGCCTCCACGACCTCGTCGAAAGGAACCGCCATGACCACGATCCCGTTCGTCCCCCGCCTGAAGAAGTCCAGCACCCGCGCCTCCGCCCCCAAGGTCCCGAACCTCACCCCCGAGCAGCTCGAGGACTTCGGCAACGAGATGGACGCCCTGCGCCAGCGCATCCTCGCCGACCTCGGCGAGGAGGACGCGACCTACATCCGCAACGTCGTCAAGCGCCAGCAGCAGCTGGAGGTCGCCGGTCGCGCCCTCTTCTACGTGCCCCCGGCCTGGCCGCTCGCCGTCGCCGCGCTGAGCCTCTCCAAGATCCTCGAGAACATGGAGATCGGCCACAACGTCATGCACGGCCAGTACGACTGGATGGGCGACCCGAACCTCAGCTCGCGCATCTACGACTGGGACAACGTGTGCCCCGGCGAGCAGTGGAAGTACAGCCACAACTACATCCACCACACGTTCACCAACATCCTCGGCAAGGACCGTGACATCGGCTACGGCATCCTGCGCATGGACGAGGACCAGCCGTGGCACCCGTACTACCTCGGCAACCCGGTCTACGCCGTGCTGCTCATGCTGTTCTTCGAGTGGGGCGTGGCGATGCACGACCTCGAGGTCGAGAACATCGTCAAGGGCAAGCGCAAGATCGAGGAGAACGCGCACATGCACTCCGCGATCATGAAGAAGGTGAAGAAGCAGGCCCTGAAGGACTACCTGGTCTTCCCCGCGCTCACCGGTCCGCTGTTCCCGCTGACCTTCGCCGGCAACGTCACCGCCAACCTCATCCGCAACGTGTGGGCCTTCAACATCATCTTCTGCGGTCACTTCCCGGCCGGCGTCGCCACCTTCACCGAGGAGGAGTGCGAGGACGAGTCGCGCGGGCACTGGTACTACCGTCAGCTGCTCGGCTCGGCCAACATCAGCGGCGGCGACCTGCTCCACATGCTGTCGGGCAACCTGTCGCACCAGATCGAGCACCACCTGTTCCCCGACATCCCGGCGCGCCGCTACCGCGCCATCTCGGTCGAGGTCCAGGAGATCTGCGAGCGCTACGGCATCGAGTACAACACCGGGCCGCTGCACAAGCAGCTGTTCAGCGTCGCGAAGAAGATCTGCCACTTCGCCCTGCCGGACCGCAAGCCGAAGGCGACCGAGCCCGAGCGCGTGGACGTGCCCGCGGCCGCCTGACCGTTCCCCGACACGACGCCGTCGCCCCACGTGGGCGGCGGCGTCGTCGTGTCGGCTCACCCGTCCCCACCGCGGTCTACGCTGCGGGCATGGCACACAAGATCGCGTCGATGCCGTTCGGGTCGGTGTACCCGCACTACGTGACGAAGGTGGAGAAGAAGGGCCGCTCCGTGGCCGAGCTCCACGAGGTCGTCACGTGGCTCACCGGCTTCGACGACGACGCGATCGCTCGGCACCTCGAGGCCGGGACGACCTTCGAGGACTTCTTCGCGGCCGCGTCGCTGCACCCGAACGCCTCGCTGATCACGGGCTCGATCTGCGGCGTGAAGATCGCCGAGATCGAGGACCCGCTCATGCTGCGGGTGCGCTACCTCGACAAGCTCGTGGACGAGCTGGCCAAGGGCCGCCCGATGGAGAAGGTGCTGCGCACCCCCTGACGCCGCACGGGGGTGGCGCCCCTGTCCCACCCGCCGGACGCACGATTCTGCCTTTGCGCGCGAGACGCCGAACGATGCTGCGTTCGTGACGGGATCCCGTCGCGGACGCAGCATCGAACCGGCTTTCGCGCGGGAACGCAGAATCCTGTGTCGTGGCGCGGGCGACCCGCTACCGCAGGGCGGCCGCCAGGTCCGACTCCGGCACGGTCGGCAGCATGAGTCGAGAGCCCGACCCCTTCCCGATCGTGACGGTGTTGAGGGCGGGGATCGATGGGAGCGACAGCGCCGACTGCCCCACGAGGGAGACCTGGATGCGGTGCCCTGCCTTGAAGCGGTTGGCGATCGGCCACAGCTCCACGTGGTAGTCGCGGGCGGCGCCGGGGAGCGCGAGCCTCGGGTTGCTGTAGTCGCCGTAGGGCTGCACCAGGTTCCCGTCGGAGTAGAGCGACTTCTCCTCGACGACGCCCGGGAACGCCGAGTTGAGCCGTCCGACGGTCATGGGGTGGGTCGTGCCGTCGGGCCAGACGTCGGAGACCACGGCCCAGATCGGCGTGGAGACGCCGCTGGTGGAGAGTCGGACGTCGAGCGTGCCCGGACCGATGGCCGTCACCGACTCCTTCAGCGGGGCCGACGTGAAGGTGAGCCCGGTCAGGTTCGTCAGCTTCATGTCGGTCAGGAACGGGATCCACGTGGTGAGCTGGTTGAGCGGTGCGCCCAGCGTGGAGATGGTGTGCGGATCGACCTGCGTCGGGAGCGACGTGAAGGCGGCGTACGACTGCCGACTCGTCGTCGCGTCGGGCTCGATCGTCAGGCTGCCGTCCTTGGGCGAGGCGCTCGTCCCGGCTCGCTTCGCGGACAGGGAGAGCGGCGTCCACGACGTTCCTGGCAGCGGCCACGACGACCCGTCGTAGCGGAGGAACTGTCCGTCCAGGAACTGCTCACGACCGCCGTCGGCCACGAGCATCTGCACCGCCGGCTCGTCCTCCACGCCGTTCTGGACGCCGAGCACCCATCGGTCGAGCCACTTGTCGATCTGCGCGGCACCGTGATCGGTCCCGCGCGGGGCGCCGTCGTGGGCACCGACCACGAGCAGCTGCGCCGGCGTGCCCTGCGCCTGCAGCTGCTGGAACGCCTGGTAGTCGCCGCGCGGCTCGACGTCGAAGACGCCGTCGATGAGGAGCGTGGGCACCTCGTTCGCGTCGCCGCGGAACCCGCGCTCCTTCCAGTAGGTGTTCAGCGTGGGGTTGAGCAGTCCCGCACTGAGTCCGGAGCCGAGCAGCCCGAGCACGGTCTCGGTGCCGGACAGCGGGTCGCGGGAGAGACGCTGGTCGGCCTGGACGAGCGCGAGGCCGCCGATGGCCGAGAGCACGGCGAGTCCGGGGACCGAGTTGGGGACGCCGCCGGGGACCAGCAGGTCGCGGTACAGCTCGAACGTGCCCGACCGCATGACGGCGGCCTTCACGCACGGCAGCTCCTGGTGCTGGGAGTTGAAGTAGGTGATCGCGCTGGCCGAGAACCCGACCACGGCGAGACGGCCGTCGCTCCAGGGCTGGGAGCATGCCCACGCGAGGGTGTCGCGCACGTCGCGCTGCGTCTTCGGCCCGAGGACGTCGAACCCACCGCCGCTGTCACCCGTGCCGCGGATCTGGACGGTGAGGAAGTTGTACTCCTCCCCCACGCTGAAGCTGGCCCCGCGCTCGCCGTAGGGCGTGAACTCGACGACCGTCGGTCGCGCCTGCAGGGGCGCAGCGCCGCTGACCGCCGCCGCGAGCGACGCGCCGGTGCTCGTGGTCACCCGCACCTTCGTGGTCTCGGGCTCTGCCTCCGCGGCGTTCGCCGGCGCGCCGAGCGCTCCCAGCACGAGCGCGGTGGTGGCGGCGACGAGCAGTGACCGGGAACGAGTGACCATGGGGACCTCCAGATAACTGGTGCGTCCGTACCAGTAACAGACCAGTACGTGTGTACCAGTTCTCGGCCGTCCTGCCAAGACCTTCGTTCAGACCGGGTCCCCCGCGGCACGTCGTCGCACCATCGCCAGGACCCCGGCGTCAGCCCGGAACACGATGCCGCGCACTCGCCCGTCCTCGATCGTGAAGTCGAAGGCGACCTTCGCCTCGCCGCGGTGGATCCATGCAGCGCCGGGACGGTCTCCGACGAAGACCGGGAAGGCGGCGTGCGCCCCACCCCGGAAGAAGCCCGCGACGTCGCCGGCACCGTCGAGCCGGCTCGGCGTGCCCAGGGCCACGGCCGCGGCGTCGCCCTCCACGACCACGCCCGGGGCGAGCAGCTCGAGCAGCCGCTCGAGGTCTCCCTCCTTCGCCGCCGCCATGAACGCGTCGACCACCTCCCAGGCGGCGAGCCGGTCCTCGGGCACGGGCGCGCTCACCTTCGCCCGTGCCCGCGAGGCGAGCTTGCGCGCCGCGGCCGGGGTCGTGTCGAGCATGGCGGCGATCGTCGCGAAGTCGAAGGCGAAGCTGTCGTGCAGCACGAACGACACCCGCTCGGCCGGGGTGAGCCGGTCGAGCACCACCTGCAGCGCGATCCCGACGGTGTCGGCGAGCACCACCTCGTCGACCGGGTCGGCCACCGTGCCGCCCGGGCCGACGTCCTCCACGGGGATCGGCGTGCGCGCTCGGAGCCGGTCGAGGCAGAGGCGTGACGTGACCGTGGTCAGCCATCCCGGCAGGTTGTCGATCGCCTGCTCCGTGCCGTGCAGACGCAGCCACGCGTGCTGGACCACGTCCTGCGCGGCGTCGTGGTCGGAGAGGATGCGCGCAGCCAGCCGCAGCAGCCGCGGGCGTTCGGCCTCGAAGGCGGCGGTGAGGATGTCGTCGGAGGGCACGTCGTCACACTTTCGTCGTCCGGATCGTCACCACCATGACGCACGCCGGACCGAGCGTGTGACACGACGACCCACTTCCCCGGCGGGAGGTGCTGCGAAAGGATGGACCCATGAAGAGCATGACGTGCCAGGACCTCGGCGGACCGTGCGACCTCGTGCACTCCGGGGAGACCGCCGACGAGGTGATCGTCGCTCAGGACGCGCACCTGAAGGAGCGCGAGAAGGCGGGGGACGCCGCCCACCAGCCCGCCCGTGACGACATGAAGGGTCGCTGGCGCCGGCCCCGCAAGTCGCTCGGCTGGTACAACGACGTGAAGAAGCGGTACGCCGAGCTGCCCGACGACCCCGCCTGAACCGACCCGAACGTCAGGTGCGGGCGGCCACGACCTCGCGGCCGCGGGTGGATTCCGCGAAGCGCGCCACCATCGTCCGCAGCTCGTCGGCCCCGACGTTCGCGCCGAACGGCTCGGTGCCCGGCTCCAGCCGGACTCCGTCGGCCAGTCCGCCGATGACGACAGGGTCGAAGCCCAGGTCGTCGACCAGTGCGGCCACACGGGAGACGGCGTCGGCGGAGTCGCCGGCGACCGCGATGGCTCGACGTCCGGGCGCACCTGCGGGCAGGGCGCCGTCCTCGAGGTCGTGGTAGCCCATGTGGTTGAACGCCTTGACGACGTCGGCACCGGCGAGGAACGCCTGCACGATCTCGCTCGTGGACGTGCGGGGGTCGGTCAGGTCGTCGCGCACGCCGTCGACCTCCCACCAGTAGTTCATGGCGTCGACCACGACCTTGCCGACGAGCGCGGCCACCGGGATGGACCGGTACTTGCCGAGCGGCAGGGCGAGGACCACGAGGTCGGCCCTGGCCGCGGCGTCGGCGGCGGTCGTGGCCACGGCGCCGGGCGCGAGCACGTCGACCGTCAGCTCGATGTCCTCGGCAGGACCCGACCCCGCGACGAGGACGTCGTGACCGGCCGCGACGGCGAGCCTTGCCAGCACCGTGCCGACCTTGCCGGCGCCCAGGATGCCGACGGTGGTCACGCCTGCACCCCCGCCGGAACCACGGCGTCGGCAGCGAGCAGCTCGCGGACACGCGGGATGACCTCGGTGCCGTAGAGCTCGACCGAGCGCAGCCGGTCGGCCGCCGGCGTGGAGCCGGTCGTGTAGATCATGTCGAAGCGACCGACCCCCAGCGTCCTGATCGCGGCCGCCATCTTGGTCGCGACCGTCTCCGGGGAACCCAGGTAGAGGGAGCCGTGCTCGATCTCGCGCTCGTAGTCGCGCGGTGTGACCGGCGGCCAGCCGCGGTCGCGGCCGATGCGGTCGCGCGACGCCTTGAAGTGCGGCCAGGCGATCTTCGCGGCGGCCGCGTCCGTGTCGGCCACGAAGCCCGGCGAGTGCATCCCGACCGGGTGCGCCGTGGTTCCGAACTTCTCGGCAGCCCGGCGGTACAGGTCCAGGTAGGGGGCGAAGCGGTCGGCCGGTCCGCCGATGATCGCGATCATGAGCGGCAGGCCGTACTTCGCCGTGCGGACCACCGACTGCGGCGACCCACCGACCCCGACCCAGGTGTCGAGGCGTCCGGAGTCGGTCTTGGGGTAGACGTCGGCGTCCGCGAGGGCGGCGCGCGTGCTGCCGCTCCAGGTGACGGGCTCCTCCTTGAGCAGCTCGGCGAAGAGCTCGATCTTCTCCTCGAAGAGCGTGTCGTAGTCGGCGAGGTCGTAGCCGAACAGCGGGAACGACTCGGTGAACGACCCACGACCCAGGATCACCTGGGCGCGGCCGTTCGAGAGCGCGTCGAGGGTGGCGAACCGCTGGAACACCCGAACCGGGTCGTCCGACGACAGCACGGTGACGCCCGAGGCGAGCTTGATGCGCTCCGTCCGGGTGGCGATGCCGGCCAGCACGGTCTCCGGGCTGGAGATCGCGAAGTCGGACCGGTGGTGCTCACCGAGGGCGATCACGTCGACGCCCACCTGGTCGGCCAGCACCGCCTCGTCGACCACCTGACGGATCGCGTCGGCGTGCGAGAGCAGCTCACCGTCCGCGCCCTGGGGGATGTCGCCGAAGGTGTCGAGCCCGAAGACGACGTCATGGGTCGCTCCGGTGCTCGAGGAGGTGCTCGACGTGATCGCGTCGTGGGAGTGGGTCGTCATGGCGGCCGCCTTCCGGTTCGAGGCCAATGTAGTTCAACGTTCATCTACTTCAAGGTCCGACCCTCCCCCACTATTCCCGGTCGCATCGTGCGAACGCCTGCGGCCCGACCGCGACCCGTCGTACCGTTCTCGTCCATGCCGAGCGATGGGAGTGGCTCATGGCATCAGGTGACGTCGTCGCGGGCAGGCACCGTGCGTCGACCAGCGACACCGACAAGCGGATGCGCCTGCGCTACGCAGGGACCTGCAGACTGTGCGACGCACACCTGCCGGCGCGCGAACCAGCGATCTACGAACGGTCCAGCAGGACCGTGCGCTGCATCGACTGCTCGGCGTCCGGACCGGCGCAGCCGCCGGCCGTGGCGGCGGCTGCGGCCCCGCCAGCCGCTCAGGACGTCGAACCGTCCGACGTCGCACCCGGATCGGCCGGTGCGTCCGCACGCCGTGAGCACGAACGCCGCCGGTCCAACCACGAGAAGCGACTGCGCGAGCGGTGGGGCCGGCTCGGTGGCCTGGCGGTCGCACTGTCGAGCGAGCCCCAGAGCACCGCGGCCTGGTCCAAGGGCGCCGTGGGCGAGGAGCGTGTGGGCAGGATGCTCGACGACCTCGTCGACCGCGGCGTGCTCGCGCTCCACGATCGTCAGGTCCCCGGGTCCCGCGCGAACATCGACCACCTCGCCGTCACGGCAGCGGGGATCTGGGTGATCGACGCGAAGCGCTACACCGGGCGACCTCGACTCAGGGTCGAAGGGGGCGTGATCCGTCCTCGCGTCGAGAAGCTGTACGTGGGGAGCCGCAACTGCACCCGTCTGGTCGACAGCGTGCTGAAGCAGGCCAGCCTCGTCCGCGATGTCGTCGGCGACCAGGTTCCCGTCCACGCGGCCCTGTGCTTCGTCGAGGCCGACTGGCCCCTGATCGGGGGCGACTTCGTCACGCGCGACGTACGGGTGGCGTGGCCGAGGCGGCTCTCCGCGGCGCTGACGAGCGACGCCGGTGCCCCGATCGACCAGCACGACGTGCGGCGCCGGCTCGCGGAGGTCTTCCTTCCGGCCTGACCTCCAGGACTCAGGCGTCAGCGGGCCGTCGAGCGACCAGGGCGGCCGTCACGACGACGATCACTGCGGCCGCGACCAACGCGGCCACGAGCACTCCCGTGGTGCCGTCGGCGTCGCCGGTGACGGCGATCCCGACCATGGCCCAGGTACCGGCCGCGGCGTAGGCCACGATCCCATCAGTCCGCACGAGCACGGCGAGCAGCACCACGGCGGCGACGACCAGCACGACCAGCTGCCAGGGCAGCTCGTCCGCCTCGACGAGCCCGGCGTCGACCATCGCCGTCGAGACGTTGAGGAAGAACGCGGCGGTGACCCAGCCGGCGTAGAGACCCACGGACGCACGTGTGAGCACGGAGAACCATCCCGGCTCGAACGTCGAGCGCGCCGTGGTGAGCACGGCATCGATCGCGGCCACGAACATCACGAGCAGCGCACCGGCGGTCGCCAGGCTGCTGTCGAGTCCCGCCAGCACGATCCACACCGCTCCGCCGAGGTACAGCACCGTGAGATCGACCTGCAGACGTCGCGGAACCGCGTGCGCGCCTCTCACCAGCACGGCGACGGACTGTGCGATCGCGAGTGTGTAGATCACGCCCCAGATCGAGAACGCCCACCCGACCGGAGTGATCAGCAGCTCCGGGCCCGACCCGGCTCCGGGCGAGCTGCCCGGTCCGTTGATCGTGACCACGGGTGCCACCACCTCGAGGATCGCCGCCGCCAGGACCGTGAACGCCAGCCAGCGCTCCCCGCCGTGAGTCGTCACCGACCTCGTGTCATTCGTCGTCACCATGTCTCGACAGTACGGACGAATCGAGGGTTCAGCGCGTCGTGCGCACGCTCAGGGCCGACCTACCGATACCGGTCCGGACGGGCTTGGAACGCTGGCATCGGCGTGGATCGGCCCGTCCATCTGGCCGAGCCGGCGACCGCTGCCGCCCCGACGCACGGCCACCAGCTCCGCTGCGATGCTGAGCGCCGTCTCCTCAGGCGTCTGGGCACCGAGGTCGAGTCCGAGGGGCGAGCGCAGTCGCGCCAGCTCCGTCTCCGTGACGCCTTCTTCGCGCAGCCGCCCCATCCGCTCGTGGTGCGTGCGTCGCGAGCCCATCGCCCCCACGTACCCGACGCGGGGCAGGCGCAGTGCCTGCTGCAGGACGGGCACGTCGAACCGCGCGTCATGAGTCAGCACGCAGACCGCCGTCCGCGCATCGACACGACCCGCCGCCGCCTCTTGCTCGAGGTAGCGGTGGGGCCAGTCCACGACCACCCGGTGTGCCTGCGGGAAGCGCTCGGCCGTGGTGAAGACGGGGCGCGCGTCACACACCGTGACGTCGTAGCCCAGGAAGCGGCCGGCGCCCGCGAGGGCACCGGCGAAGTCGACGGCTCCGAAGATCAGCAGACGCGGGGCGGGTGCCCACACCTGCACGAACGCTCGGACACCGGTCTCGAGCAGCGAGCCGTCCGCACCGCAGTGCACCTGGCCGGTGGCACCCGTCGACAGCATCGCCCGCGCCCGGTCCACGAGCGTCCGCTCGAGGTCGGGACCCAGCGTGGTGCCGTCGGGGACCACGTCGGGGAGCACCACGATCCGCGTGCCCACGGCTTCGGGATCCGGATGCTCCAGCACGGTCACCAGGGCCGAGGCGGTCCCGGCGGCGGCGCGCTTCGCGAGCTTCTCCAGGTCGGCGGCCACGTCGAGCCGCTGCACGAACACCTCGATCCGTCCGCCGCACGTGAGCCCGACGTCGAACACCTCGTCGGCGGCGAAGCCGAAGGTGCGCAGGCTGGGCGCACCCGTGGCCAGGGTGTTCTCGGCGAGGTCGAACACGGCGGCCTCCACGCACCCGCTGGAGACCGACCCGGCGACCTCCCCGTCGACCGAGACCACCATGGCCGCACCGGGGAGTCGAGGAGCCGACCCCGACGTGCCCACCACCGTGGCGAGGGCCACGGGTGACTCGTGCGCCCAGCGAGCCGCGCTCGCGAGGACGTCGTCCGCGACGGCCACGGCTACCGCATCAGCTTCTCGCCGGCGCGCACGGCCTCGCGGATGCGCGTGTACGTGCCGCAGCGGCAGACGTTGCGGATCGCGTCGAGGTCGTCGTCGGTGACGGCGCGGCCCTCGCGCTTCACCTTCTCGACCAGCGCGACGGCCGCCATGATCTGACCGGGCTGGCAGTAGCCGCACTGCGCGACGTCGCGCTCGACCCACGCCTGCTGCATCGGGTGCAGGTCGTCACCGGGCGTCGTGTCGGCGAGTCCCTCGATCGTGGTCACCTCGTCCGAGGCCGAGAGCTTGTCGACCGGCACGGCGCAGGGGTTGAACGCCTTGCCGTTGAGGTGCGAGGTGCAGGCCTTGCAGACGTTGATCCCGCAGCCGTACTTCGGTCCCGTGACGCCGAGGACGTCGCGCAGCACCCAGAGCAGGCGCACGCCCTTCTCGACCTCGACGGTGACCTTCTCGCCGTTGAGCTGAAAGCTGTAGCTGGGCATGAAGGGCTCCTCAGGAGACGAAGTCGAGGCCGTTGGTCGGCGACGCGGGGACGGGTGGGACGAAGGACTTGGGCTCGAAGTGGAGCGGGTCGCGGAAGTTGATCGGGAACTCGGTGGGCATCTCCCCGGTGGCTCGCGCGTAGGCGCACGCCACCGCGGCCGCCGAGGCTGCGACGCCCGCCTCCCCGATGCCGCCGGGCTCCGTGCTGTCGGACTCCATGACCTCGCAGACGAACTCGAGCGGGGTGTTCCACTGGCGGGTGTAGGCCGAGTTGTCCCAGCTGGCCTCCAGGAAGTGTCCGTCGACGAGGTGGTTGCCGTAGGTGAGGACCTGCGACATGCCGTCGCTGAAGCCGCCCATCATCTGGGCCTCGATGCCGAGCGGGTTGATGGCCAGGCCGCAGTCGACGACGATCGTCGCCTTGGTGACCCGGGGTCCGGTGACCGCGTCGCGCACCTTCCGGTTCACCGTCCCCGGCCGGCAGTCGAGCTCGACCACCACGGCGGTCGCGCCCTTGTACTCCTTGTGGATCGCGACACCCTGGGCCGTTCCGGCCGGCATCGACTTGCCCCACTCCCCCAGCTCGGCGGCACGGTCGAGCACCCGTCGGACGACGCCGCTCTTGGTGTACTGACGCCGGAACGCGACCGGGTCCTTCTTCAGCCGGTTCGCCAGCTGGTCGACGATCAGCTCGTTCGCCACCCGCACGTCGGGCGAGTAGATGTTGCGCACGGAGCTGGTGTTGAACCGGGTGAAGTCGTAGTTGGTCTCGTTCAGCAGCTGCGTGGTGACGCCGAAGTTGTACGGGATCTCCTGCGTGAGCAGGAAGATCGTCTCCGAGAACCCCAGGTTCGCCAGGCCGGTCGGCAGGGCCGCGACCTCCGCGGTGAGGCGTTCACCGAGGCCGTGGGTGAAGTCGCAGGTGACCGACGTGTGGCGCTGCTCGAAGGTCGCGATGCTCTCGCCCAGCACCGTCGCCCGCACGCGCGACGTCGACATCGGGTGCACCCGACCCTGCCGCGGCTCGTCGGCGCGGTGCCACATGAGCTTGACCGGCACGCCGAAGGCCTTGGAGACCTCCGCGGCCTCGATGGCACCGTCGCTGAACAGCTTGCGGCCGAACGAGCCACCGCCGGTGACGACGTTCACCTTCACCTTGCCCTGCGGCAGACCGAGGACCTTGGCGATCTTGGACTGCGCGTCGATGGGCGACTTGAGGCCGCTCCAGATCTCGGCGGAGCCCTTGCGGACGTCGGCGATCGCGCAGTTCGGCTCGAGCGCGGACCCGCTGCGGAAGTGGAACGTGAAGCTGCCCTCGACCGTCGTCGCCCCGAGGGCCGGCACGGCGAGCGGCAGCTCGGCGGCCTTGAGCTCGGCCAGGATGTCGTCGGCCTTCTTGCCCGGCACCGTGCCCTCGCTCCACTCGACGTCGAGGGCGCGGACGGCGTCGATGCACTGGCCGAAGGTCTTGGCGCGCACGGCCACGCCCGTCGGCACCACGCCCACGTGGGTGACGCCGGGCATGGCCTTCACCTCCGCGGCGTTGCGCACGCTCTTGGGCTTGCCGTTCAGGTCGGGTGCCCGGCACACCATGGCGGGCAGGGCGTCGGGGACGTCGAGGTCCATCGCGAACTTCTTGCGCCCGGTCACGGCGTCGACGGCGTCGATGCGGCGTTGCGGCGTGCCGACGACGGACCGCTTGGGGGCGTCGTCGAGGTCGACCTCCACCTCCTTCGTGGTCGGCGAGGCGGCCTTCGCCGCGGCCTGGCCGTACGTGACGGACGAGCCGAGCGAGTCGAAGATCGCGCCGCCCTTGGTGGTGAGGCTGCTGACCTGGGCACCGAGCAGGATCGCGGCGGCGTCGAGCAGGGACTTGCGGGCCACCGCCGCGGCCACCCGGATGGGCGTGTAGGTCGAGATCGTGGTGTTCGAGCCGCCGGTGAGCTGGTTGAACAGCAGCTCGGGTCGGGCGGGGGCGAGGGTGACGTTGACCCGCTCGAGCGGCAGGTCGAGCTCCTCGGCGATGATCATGGCCGTCGAGGTGGTGATGCCCTGGCCGACCTCCATGCGCGGCAGCGCGAAGGTGGCGTCGCCCTTCTCGTCGATCTCGATGGCGATCAGGTTCGACGTCGGGAGCGCACAGTGCGTCAGGAAGTCGTTGAGGTCGTAGATCTCGGGGATCTGCGGTACCGACGGCAGCGGCAGGGCGGCTGCCGGCGACGCGCCGAGGCCGAGGTCGGCGGCGACCACCAGTCCGGCGCTGCCGACGACGTAGCCGAGGAAGCGTCGCCGGGTGGTCCGACCGGGAGGCGCCGGTCGTGCCGCTGCATCCGGTTCCTGAGCGTGCGGTTCCGGGGACTGCGGGGTGCGGTCGTGGGCGGACGGGGACAGCTCGTGCGGGACGGTCACGGGTTCACACTTTCGTCGGGGCTCTGGGGGGGCTTTGAACGAAGGCGGGGGAAGCATCACCGTGACACAGGTCACCGCACCGCGCAGATCAACCTGCGACCGGATCTCACGAATCGGACCGATCGGACCGGTTCTACGCGTCGAGGCCCGATGCCGTGTCGACGTCACGGCCGCCGGCGAGGTCGCCGCACTCCACCTCCGCGGCACCCCCGGACCGCAGGTACTCGCGCGCGCCCGCGTCGCCGCCCGCGGACGCGACGATCCCGGCCCAGTGGTCTCGACCGACGAGCACCGGGTGGCCGGGACGGGACGAGTAGCTCGCCCGCGCGAGGGCCCCTGTCCAGACCCCCGTCGCCGCGAGCCGCCTGACCACGTCGGGTCCGACGTCGGGCAGGTCGACCAGGTGGATCAGGACCGCCGTCGCCGTCGAGTCCCCCACCGCACGCAGCCCTGCACGCAGCGAGGCCGACATGCCCTCGTCCCAGCGGCGGGCGACGACGACGTCGGCGTCGTCGGGCACCAGGGCTCGCGCCTCCTCGGCCGCGGCCCCGAGGACCACGGTGACCTTGCCGCATCCGCCGTCCCGAAGCACCCTGACCGCGCGCTCGACCCACGGCACGCCGTCGTCCCCGCGGACGAGAGCCTTCGGACGTCCCATCCGGCTGCCGGCGCCGGCCGCGAGCACGAGACCGTGAGGTCCGTCCGGCTCGTCGTGGTCCACGCGCTCCTCCTGCTGCGTGCGAGCGTGCCCGGTCATGGCCGCCCTGGTGCGGGCCGACGGTACGGGCGCGCACGGCGATCGGCAAGAGCAACGAGCGGACGCGAGTTCCCGTTCTGGGAAGTCATGTCTCTCACGTCGTCGCACTCGTGCGCGGCGAGCATCCGTCGGTCAGGCTGGCGTCATGATCACGTCGCGCCTGCCACGGTCGGTGTCGGCCTGGCGGCCACTCCTCGCCCCCATGGTGGTGCTGCTGGCCTGGGACGTGGGCGTGACCGTCGCTTTCTCGGCGGGGTGGATCGAGTTCCGCGGCATCACGATCCAGTACACGCTCTACGGCACCGCCATCGCGCTGTTCCTGGGCTTCATGGTCAACGCCTCGTACGCGCGCTGGTGGGAGGCGCGGACCCTGTGGGGCAGCATCGTCAACCACTCGCGCAACCTCGCGCGGGAGGCGACCACCCTCCTCGACCCCGCGGGCCGCGACGCCCGTCCCGAGCTGATCGACGAGGTCGTCCGCGCGCAGATCGCCTACGTGCACTCGCTGCGCACCTCCCTGCGGCAGCAGGACGCCCCGCCCGAGATCGACGCCTACCTCGCCCCCGACGTCGCGGCGCGGGTGAAGAGCGCCAGCAGCTCGCCCACGGCCACGCTCTCGTACATCGGTCGCCTCGTGGCCGAGGCTCACCGTCGCGGCATGGTCGACGACGTCGCCAGGGTTCAGGTCGAGTCGACCCTGAGCACCCTCACCGACGCCCAGGGCGGCCTCGAGCGGATCAAGAAGACCCCGCTCCCCGTCCAGTACAGGCTCCTGCCGGCCTTCTTCGCGCGCACCTTCTGCGTCATCCTCCCGTTCGCGATCTACAAGGACCTGCAGTGGTGGACGCCGATCGGGTCCGGTCTCGTCGGCATGATGTTCCTGCTCGCGGTGCAGGTCGGTCGCGACCTCGCCGACCCCTTCGTCGACCGCGTCCACGACGTGCCGATGACCGCCATCTGCCGTGGCATCGAGATCGACCTGCTCGAGATGATCGGTGAGGACGCGCCCGCCGCCGTCACGCCGGTCGGGCAGGTCCTGTGGTGAGCTGATCGGTACGACGCCGCAGGGACGCGAGCCGGGACGCCGAGTCGTCGGCAGCAACCGCACCTGACGCCGTCGATCGCGCGCCGTCCTGCGGTCAGGTGCTCCGGTCGGCGCGATGCGCGCTGCGAGCTCGCAGCAGCCCGACGAGGTCGCGCCGCGTGCGCCTCCCCTCGGGGATCGCCCGTGTCATCCAGACGTGGAACATGCTGGTCGTCTCGTGGACGTGGACCAGCACGTCGGCCGTCCGCGCGCGGTCGGCCAGTCGCTCGACCGCGGGCCGCAGGATGTCGCGGTCACCAATCAGCACGTCCACCGGCGGGAGGGCGTCCAGCGGGACGCGCTGCGGGCTCACCACCGGGTCGGACGGCTCTCGTGGCGCGGCCCACCACCGGCCGGCGGCGCGCAGACCCGACTCGGCCAGCATCGGGTCCGACGCCTCCAGGTCCTGCACCTCGTGCTCGTCCAGCGTCGCGTCGAGCCAGGGAGAGAGGCACACCACGCCCGCCACCGCAGGGCCACCCTCGTCCGCCAGGAGCCGGGCGACCACCAGGGCCATGGCACCCCCGGCCGAGTCCCCCATCAGCACGAGCGGCAGGTCCGCGGTCCCGACCTGGCGGGCGATCGAGCACAGACGGGGCACCACCTCGTCCACCGTCGCGTCGGGTGCGAGGGGGTAGCAGGGAACCACCACCTCGGCCGGTGCCCGGACAAGGGCTCGGACGAGGCGCCAGTAGTCGGCCGTCAACGGGTGCACGTACCCGCCGCCGTGCAGGTAGAGGACGCGGACCCGCGGCGTCTCCCGTCGGGGCGCCGCCGTCCACACGGTCATGCCGCGCAGGTCGCCGCGGCGCACGCGCCGACGCAGTCGGGTGAGCCTCGTCGGGGGGACGTCGCCCTCGCGCTGGCGACGACGTGCCGTACGAAGGGTCCGCTCGGCGCCTTCGAACGCCTCCTTGTCCCGCCGCCACCACATGCCACGCACGTAGAGCCGCGAGAAGGGATGCAGGGGTCGGTCGTCGACGTCCCACGTGATCATGGCTGCTCAGTCTTGCGCGCCGGGGCGGGACCCGCCAGTCCGCCCGATGACGCCTCGGAGACGGGCCGAACCTCTGGCCGTGCCGTCGAGTCCTGCAGACTGCGGGCATGACCTCCGAGGACGACGCTGCCCCCGGCCCCGACCGCGACCCGGACGTCGGCCAGGACCCCGACCAGGACGAGGAGTCCGACAACAACATCGCGATCGGGCTCGCCCTCGGCGCGCCGCTGGGCGTCGCCATCGCTCTCGTCACCGACAACTGGGGCCTGCTCGGCATCGGCATCGCCCTGGGCCTGCTGTTCGGCGTAGCGATGGGTCGCTCGGGCGACGACGACGAGGACGAGGGCTCAGCAGACCGGTAGACCGACGGCCGAGCATCGCCTCAGTGGGCGTCGATGAACTCCCGCAGCACGCGTGCGAAGCGGTCCGGGTCCTCCAGGTGCGGGAAGTGTCCCGCCCCCTCGAACATCTCGACGCGGCAGTCCGGCAGCTGCGCCTCCACGCTCCGTGCGTGCGACGCGGGAATCATCCGGTCCTTCGACCCCCACACGACCATCGTCGGCACGGGCAGCGCGCCGTCGAGGTGGTCGTGGGCGCTGATGCTCTGCCCCCCGATGTCGATGACGGCGCGCGTGGTGGACAGGAACGCGCGTCGGCTCTCCGCGTCCTGCAGCGAGCTGAAGCCGCGCCAGACGGCGCTGACGTCGGCGCCGGGCTTCCACCCGACCTTTGACGCTCCCCGGCCCAGCGCCTCGACACGGGACAGCACCGGCGCGGACGCGACCACGCTCAGCACCTGCGCGGCGCCCGGCAGGGTCGCGGAGCGCAGCAGCACGTTGACCTCGCGTCCCAGGCCGCCGCTGGAGACCAGCACCAGGCGCTCGACCCGCTCGGGGAAGAGGTAGAAGAACTGCATCGCGATGCCGCCCCCGAGCGAGTGACCCACGAGCGTGACCCGGTCGACGCCGAGATGGTCCAGCAGGTCGCGGAGAGCCGCGGCGTGCGCGCTGAGCGAGTAGTCGCCGAGCGGCTTGGCCGAGTCCCCGTGCCCGAACAGGTCGGGCACCACGACCCGGTGGTCGTCGTCCATCCGGTCCACCAGGTGCTCCCACTGCCGCTGCGACCCCAGGATCCCGTGGATGAACAGGACCACCGGGCCGGAGCCGGTGTCGACGTAGGAGAGGTCGTGGCCGTGCAGCCGGACGGTCTGCGGCTTCATGCGTGCCATGGGTCCACCACGATCGGGTCGTCGGACGGGACGGACCCACGGTAGGCGCACCCCGACGGTCATGCGCACCGAACCTCGGGCACGGTCACCGACTCGTACTTTCGGTCAGGTCAGGACTGGCCGTCGAACCGATACGCGCAGGGCGCGGGGCGGCGAGTGTTGACGGCATGATCACCGTTGAGTCCCTGACCCGGAGGTATGCCGGCTTCACCGCCGTCGACGACGTCTCCTTCACCGCCCGGCCCGGCCGCGTGACCGGCTTCCTCGGTCCGAACGGCGCGGGCAAGTCCACGACCATGCGCGTCATGGTCGGTCTGACCGCCCCCACGTCCGGCTCCGCCACCATCCACGGAGTCCGGTTCGCCGACCTGCCCAACCCCGGCCTGGAGGTGGGCGTCCTCCTCGACGCCTCCGCCCAGCACGCCGGCCGCACCGGTCGCGACATCCTCACGATCGCCGCAGCCACCATGGGCCTGCCCCGTGCTCGCGTCGACGAGATGCTCGACCTGGTGAGCCTGAGCTCCGTCGAGGCCGAGCGCCGGGTGCGCCACTACTCGCTCGGCATGCGCCAGCGGCTCGGCATCGCCACGGCCCTGCTCGGCGACCCCTCGGTGCTGGTCCTCGACGAGCCCGCCAACGGGCTCGACCCCGCCGGGATCCGCTGGATGCGCGACCTGCTGACGGACTTCGCCGGCCGCGGCGGCACCGTGCTGCTGTCCTCGCACCTGCTCCACGAGATCGAGGTCGTCGCCGACGACCTCGTCGTGATCGGCCACGGCAGGATCGTCGCCGCCGGCCCCAAGGAGGAGCTGCTGGCCGCGGCCGGGACGCTCGCGCGGTCGCCGTCGCCACGCGATCTCGTCCGCGCGCTCGAGCGGGCCGGGATCCCCAGCACCCTCGCCGGTGACGGCTCGGTGCGCACCGATGCCGACGCCGCCCGCGTCGGGGCCGTGGCCGCGGCCGCCGGCGTCGCCCTCACCGAGCTCCGGTCCGCCGAGGGCGCCAGGCTTGAGGACATGTTCCTCTCACTCACGGCCGACACCCAGCGCGAAGGAGCTGCAGCATGACCGCCACCATCGTCTCCCCGGCCGCCACCCCGGCCCGCCGGAGCGTCCGACCCATCCCCGCACACCGACTCGTCACGGTCGAGCTGCGCAAGATGTTCACGACACGCTCGGGATTCTGGTTGCTCGTCAGCATCGGCATCCTGTCGGTGGTCTCGGCCGGGTCGGTCGTCGTCGTGGCGCCGGACAGCGACGTCACCTACGAGAGCTTCACGCGGGCGAGTGGATTCCCGATGTCGGTGATCCTGCCGATGATCGCGATCCTGGCCGTCACGAGCGAGTGGAGCCAGCGCAGCGGGCTCACCACGTTCACGCTGGTGCCGCACCGCGGCCGCGTGATCGGCGCCAAGGCGGTCGCGACCCTCCTGGTGGGCGTCGGTTCCGTGGCCATCGCCTTCGCGGTGGGAGCACTCGCCAACGTGGGCGGCTCGGCCCTCGCCGGGGTCGACACCGCGTGGAACGTCTCGTGGGTCATGGCCTCCCAGATGCTGCTCTTCAACCTGATCGGCATGGCCGTCGGCTTCACCCTGGGTGTCGTGCTGCGCAGCTCCGCGGCCGCGATCGTGGGCTACTTCGTGGTGTCCTTCGTCCTGCCGGGCGTCCTGCTGCTCCTCGCCCAGGTGCGCCCGTGGTTCGCGGACCTGCAGCCGTGGGTCGACTGGAACGACACGCAGGTGGCGCTCCTGGAGGGCGCCATGGACACCGGCGAGGAGTGGGCCATGCTCGCCTCGACCACGACGATCTGGATCGTCCTCCCGCTCCTGGTCGGACTGCTCACCTTGCGCCGCTCCGAGGTCAAGTAGGACCTGGCCCGAACGCGTGAGAACGCCCCCGCCGGACCCGGCGGGGGCGTTCGGCGTGCCCGGCACTCGTGGCCGAGGGCGGCGGTGCGCTAGTCCCGGACTCGGCCGGTCTCGTAGGCCCACATTGCGACCTCCACCCGGTTCCGGGCACCGAGCTTGGCCATGAGGCTGCCGATGTGGGTCTTCACCGTGCTGAGGCTGATGTGCAGCTCGCCCGCGATCTCAGCGTTGGTGCGACCTCGCGCGATGGTGAGCAGCACCTGCTCCTCGCGTTCGGTGAGCGGGTCGATGGGCTGTGCGGGAGGGATGGCCCGACCGGTGCCCGCGAACGTCGACAGCAGCCGGCGGGTGATGCTGGGCGAGATGAGCGAGTCACCGCGGGTGGCTGCACGGATCGCCTCGCCGAGCAGCTCGGGTCCGGCGTCCTTCAGCAGGAAGCCGGTGGCGCCGGCCGACAGCGCACCGTGCACGTACTCGTCGAGGTCGAAGGTGGTGATCACGACGACGGCGACCGGGTGCTGGACGCCCGGCCCGGCCAGCAGACGGGTCGCCTCGACGCCGTCGAGGACGGGCATCCGGATGTCCATCAGGCACACGTCGGGACGGAGCTCGCGGGCCAGGCGCACGGCCTCCTGGCCGTCGCGCGCCTCCCCCACGACCTCGATGCCCTCCAGGGTGCCGAGGATCAGGCACAGTCCGGTCCGCACGAGGTCCTGGTCGTCGGCGACCAGCACCCGGATGCTCATGCCGACCCCTGCCGCGGCAGCGTGGCGCTGACCGCCCACCCGCGATCGGGGCAGGGGCCCGCCTCGCACGTGCCGCCCAGGAGCAGGGCGCGCTCCTTCATCCCGGTGAGCCCGAACCCCGTCTCAGGACCGAGCTCGGCCGTACCCGGGTCGCCGTCGTCGCGGACGACGAGGCTGATGGTCGAACGGTCGCCGGCGACGCGCACGTCGACGACGGTGGCGTTCCGGGCGTGCCGGAGCGCGTTGGTGACCGCCTCCTGCGCGATGCGGAAGACGGCGGCGTCGATGGCCGCCGGGAGGGTGGCGACGTCACCGGACACCCCGATCTCGACCCTCGGTCCCGCGGGCGAGGCCCCGGAGAGCCGGTGGAGGTCGGCGACGCCGGGCTGCGGGGCGTAGTCGACCGGAGCCTCGTTGCGCAGCACACGGACCATCGTCCGCATCTCCGCGAGCGTGCGCGAGGCCTCTTCCTCGATGACCTCCAACGCCTCGAGCGGCGCCGACGGGCTGGTCGCCGCTAGAGCACGCCCTGCCTGGGCCTGGACGGCGATGGCCGAGACGTGGTGCGCCACCGTGTCGTGCAGCTCGCGCGCCAGCAGGACGCGCTCCTGCGACTTCACCTGCTCCACCCTCCGCTCCCGTGCGCCGTGCTGGGTGCGGACGGCCCACCCCAGGGCGAAGGAGGCGACGAGGACGCCGATCCCGCCGACCGCGTCGGCCATCCCGGTCCAGCTGGTCAGGACCGCCGTCGTGGCCGCGCCCAGGATGACCGCCAGCCCCGCGACCGCCTCCCGCCCCGAGCCCCACCGGAAGAGCGAGTAGGGCAGCAGCAGGACGTAGAGCATCGTGTAGACGTCGAGCGTCGGTGCGTCGGTGACGAACAGCCCGACCTGGAGCACCGCGACCACCCCGAAGACCGTCCCGACCACGGCCAGCGGGTGAGTACGACGCCACAGCAGCAGCGGGGCCAGTCCGAGCGTCACCACCATCGACAGCACGGGCAGCGTGAGGTCCTCGCGCAGCAGGCCCTCCAGCACCCCGAAGATCGCGATGGAGCCCAGCAGCGCCCAGTCGCGCCACACCCGCGCCGGGGGCGCCGCGGGTCGGGACTCGGCCAGGACGGACTGCAGTGGGTGGCTCACAGACTCAGCGTAGGGATCCGGGGGCGGCAGCGGACCGTCCGAAAGGTTGAACCGACGTCATCAGGTCTGCGGGATCGGTCCGCTCGTGCTGGGATGGGAAAGGAGTCCCTCAGCAGACCTCGACGACCGGAGATCACGTGTCACCTCGTCCCCGTTCCTCCCGTTCCCTCCGCTCCCGCGTCGCGGTGGGCATCGGCGCGATCGCGCTGGCTGCCACGCCCGCGCTCGCCGCTCCCGCTGCGGTGGCCAGCGAGCCGGGCCAGCACGGCGCCCGCCAGGCGTTCCCCGACCGCATCGAGCTGCCTGACAACTTCCAGCCCGAGGGCATCACCATCGGTCCCCGAGACCAGGCCTACCTGGGCTCGCGCCTGGACGGCGACATCCTGCGCGCCGACCTGCGCACGGGCCGCACCACGACGATCAGCCAGGGCCCTGGCACCGCGTCGGTCGGCCTGAAGATCGACCAGCGCGGCCGCCTGTTCGTGGCCGGCGGTCCTTCCGGCACCCTGCGGGTGGTCGACTCGCGCTCCGGCGCGCTGCTGCGCACCTACCAGCTGGCCACGGGTGAGTCGTTCGTCAACGATGTGCTGATCTCGGGCGACACGGTGTGGGTGACCGACTCACGCCGCGCGACCCTGTTCCGCCTCGACCTCGGCCGAGGTGGCGCGCTACCCGCTGCAGCCACCGCGCTGCCCCTGACCGGCGACTGGGTCCAGGCGCCGCCCGGCACCAACGCGGCGAACGGCATCAGCGACACCCCCGACGGCTCGGCCCTGCTCGTGGTCAACAGCTCCGACGGCGGCCTCTACCGGGTCGACCCGCGCACCGGTGCGACGACGAGGGTCGACCTCGGTGGCGCGACCCTGACCAACGGCGACGGCCTGCTGCGCGAGGGACGCACCCTCTACGCGGTGCAGAACCGGCTGAACCAGGTCGCCGTGGTGCAGCTGTCACGCGATGGTCGCTCCGGCACCCTCCGGAGCACCATCACGAACGATGACTTCGACGTCCCGACCACCGTCGCACGCGCGGGCCGCTCGCTCTACCTGCCGAACGCGCGGTTCAGCACGCCGCCGACCCCCACCACGGAGTACTGGATCACGCGGGTCGACGCTCCCCGCGGTCGCTGACCGGCAGCACGCGACCCCGGGCGTCGCGGGGCACCACCTGATCGTCGACGGCCCCGGCAGACCATCCGGGGCCGTCGACGTTCTCGGGCCCGAGGAGACCAACGGGACCGCTGAACCTCAGGTCAGGCCTGGTAGCCGGTGGGCCTGACCACCCGTGCGGGGACGCCGGCCACGATCGTGTCGGCGGGCACGTCGCGGGTGACCACGGCGCCGGCGCCCACCACGGCCCCGTCGCCGATCGTGACACCGGGCACGACCGTCACGCCGGCCCCGAGCCAGACCTTGCGCCCGATCACGACGGGTGCCGGCACCATCGAGGCTCGGAGCGCCGGGTCCATGCCGTGGTTCAGCGTCGTCAGGGTGCAGCCGTGGCCGATGAGCGAGCCGTCCCCGATGGTGATGCCGCCGGTGTCCTGGAAGCGGCAGCCGATGTTGATGAAGACGTCCTTGCCGAGCGTCAGGTTCTTGCCGAACTCGCTGTAGAACGGCGGAAACACGACGACCGAGTCCTCGACCGGGCGGCCGGTGAGCCGGGCAAGCAGGTCCCGGACCTGCTCCGGCGTGCGGTAGGCGCCGTTCAGCTCTGCGATGACGGCCAAAGCCTCCTGGGAGGCACCGTGCATGAACTGGTGGTGCTCGGAGCCACCGATGATCTCGGCTCCGCTGTCGACGTGGTCGAGGAACTGCTTCAGGTCCATGACCTCGAGCCTGCCCCGTGCGGCCGTGTCGGAGAACGCCTCAGGGGGGTGCTGTCTGTACCCCCGACAAGACGGACCTTCCCCACGCACCAGGTCCGCGCTCCACTGGGATGGAACACCCACCGACCAGAGAAGGACATCCGATGAAGGCGACACTCATGCACGGCGCCGGCGACGTGCGCATCGAGGACGTGCCGGACGCGGCCATCAAGGCGTCGACCGACGCGCTGGTCCGCATCACGACCTCCTGCATCTGCGGCAGCGACCTGCACCCCTACGGCTCCATGCCGGCCAACGGCAGCCCCGCCCGCATGGGCCACGAGTTCATCGGCGTCGTCGAGGACGTCGGGTCGGCGGTCACCACCGTCACGAAGGGCGACCTCGTCGTCGCCCCCTTCGCCATCTCCGACGGGACCTGTGAGTTCTGCCGCGAGGGTCTGCACACCTCCTGCATCCACGGCTCGTTCTGGGACACCCTCCCCGACGAGGGCGGGCAGGCCGAGGCCGCGCGAGTGCCGTACGCCGACGGCACCCTGGTCAAGCTTCCCGTCGCGCCCGACTCCGCACTCATGCCGTCGCTGCTGACGCTGTCGGACGTGCTCGGCACGGGCCACCACGCGGCCGTCGCCGGCGGTGTCACCCAGCGCACCAGCGTGACCGTCATCGGCGATGGCGCCGTCGGGCTGCTCGCGGTCCTGTCGGCCAAGCGCCTCGGCGCTGAGCAGATCATCCTGATGGGTCGTCACGAGACGCGCACCGACCTGGGCCGCGAGTTCGGAGCCACCGACGTCGTCGCGACCCGCGGAGAGGAAGGCATCGCGGCCGTGCGCGACCTCACCCACGGCCACGGCACCCACGTCGTGCTCGAGGCGGTCGGCCACATGCCTGCCTACGAGCAGGCGGTCGGCGTCGTCCGGCCCGGCGGCACCATCAGCCGCGTCGGGGTGCCGCAGTACGAGGCCGCCCCGGTCGGCTTCGCGAGCCTCTTCGGAGGAAACGTCCGCCTGACCGGTGGCCCCGCTCCGGTGCGCGCCTACATCGAGGAGCTCATGCCCGACATCCTCGACGGCACCATCGAGCCCGGCAGGGTCTTCGACACCACCACGGACCTCGACGGCGTCCCCGACGGCTACCGCGCCATGGCCGACCGTCGCAGCCTCAAGGTCCTCGTCAACCCCTGACCCTCCCGACGCAAGGAACATCATGCAGATCACGCGCAGCAGCCTCGCCACCGCCAAGGGACCCGCCGACTGGTTCACCGGCGACGTCTACATCGATCCCGTGGCGGCGGCACCCCCGCCGTCCCGCGTCTCGGCGAACCTCGTGCACTTCACGCCTGGTGCCCGCACGCACTGGCACCGCCACCAGCTCGGCCAGACGGTCTTCGTGACCGAGGGAGTCGGCCTCTGCCAGCGCCGTGGGGGACCGGTCGAGGTCATCCGTCCCGGTGACCGCGTGCTGTTCGAGGCCGACGAGGAGCACTGGCACGGTGCCGCGCCGAACCGGCTGATGGTGCACCTAGCCATCAACGAGGCCGACGACGACCACGACGCCGTGCACTGGCTGGACCCGGTCACCGACACCGAGTACCTCGCAGCGCCGGAGCAGCAGCGATGAGGGTGTCGCTCGTGCTGCTGGTCGCCGGGGTCCTGACTGCGTGCTCGAGCGCGGAAGGCCCAGCCTCCCCGTCGTCCGCCCCGGCCCCGTCCACGAGGGCACCCTCCGGCGCACCGTCGGAGGCGAGGTCGGAATCCGAGGACACCGGGACCCGGATCCGTATCGGGTTCGAGGGTGGCCAGGTCGAGGCGACCGTGCTGGACACCCCGGCCGGCCGCGACCTCGTCGCGCAGCTGCCGCTGGAGCTCGACATGAGCGACCACGGCGGCGTCGAGAAGACCGGTCCCCTGCCGCGGGAGCTCTCGACCGACGGGGAACCCACCGGTGCCGACCCGGACGTGGGCGCACTCGGCTACTACGCCCCGTACGGCGACCTCGTCCTCTACTACGGCGACCAGTCCTACTTCGACGGCATCGTGGTCCTGGGCAGGATGGAGGAGGGATTCGACGCGCTCGGCCGCATCGACGGGAACGTCAGCGTGCGTGTCGAGGCCCTGGAGCAGCCATGACCGGATGCGGGGAACGCCCTCCCGCGTCGGCGTACGGTGGGCTGGTGGACAACCGTTCCGACATCAGGGAGTTCCTCGCGACCCGCCGCGGCCGGCTCACGCCGGCCGAGGTGGGCCTGCCTGACGCGGGCCGGCGCCGCCGGGTCCCAGGTCTGCGCCGAGAAGAGGTCGCCGTCCTCGCTGGAGTGAGCACCGACTGGTACACCCGGCTGGAGAAGGGCCACATCAAGGGCGTCTCCGAGGACGTGCTCGATGCCGTGGCGCGAGCACTGCGGCTCAACGCGGCCGAGCGGACCTACCTCTTCGACCTCGCCCGCGTCGCACGCGCCCGTACGAGCGCGCCGCGGCCCAAGGCACGCCATAAGGTGTCGACCGAGGTGCAGTGGATGCTGGACTCGATGTCCGGGTCCGCGGCGTTCGTCGCCGACGGACGGCTGGACATCATCGCTTCAAACCCCCTGGCGCGAGCGCTCTATTCACCCGTCTTCGAGCACGACCCCGTACGGCCGAACATCGCGCGGTACCAGTTCCTGGATCCATCGGCCACCGAGCTCTTCCCCGACTGGAACGGCGCCGCGAACGTCACGGTCGCCCTCCTGCGCACCGAGGCGGGTCGCGACCCCGAGAGTAAGACGATGCGCGAGCTGGTCGGTGAGCTGTCGACCGTCAGCGAGGAGTTCCGCACGCGATGGGCCTCCCACGACGTCAGGCTGCACGTCGCCGGCCGCAAGCAGTTCAACCATCCCGCGACGGGGGTCATCGACGTGGCCTACCACTCCATGAACCTGTCCACCGAGGGCGCGCGACTGCAGGTCATGACCGTCTACACCGCCGAACCGGGGAGCCCGTCGGAGGAGCGACTCAGGCTCCTCGCGAGCTGGGGCGCCAGCACGACCGCTCCTTCGTCGACGCGGCCCTGAGGGCGTCTGACAGCAAAGCGCAGCGCGACCCAAAGGGGTCCGCGCAGCACGTCTCGACATGGTCGACGGCCTCGAGCCAGCGCCCATAGCCACCGGCACGCGTCCTACTGACGAGGGACGGCCGCGCGTGACGAAGGCCCCGTCACCGTCTCGGTCAGGGGACCTTGTCGCGGCACCGGGGAAAGGGTGCGTGACGGCGCCTTCCCGCCACGAGTCACCGCCGTGGATCCTGCACGCCACCGAGGGCACCACCGGCTCCGTGAAGACGCACAACGTGAACTGACGACCGAGACCGGTCGATCGGCGCACCAGGCGTCGACACCCTCGTTCGTCACCGAGAACGTCGGACTCGAAGGCTCAGAGAGCAGCGTAGAGCGCCTCCTCGAAATCCACGTACATCTTCCACGCGTCGTCTTGGGCGATGAACGGCAACGAGTTCGTGTAGATCGAGGCGGCGATGCCGGTAGCGCGGTCGATGAAGAAGTGAGTGTTGAACAGCCCCGCCCAGGCACCGGTGCCGGCTCTGCGCCGTCCGGGAACGTCCTCGGTGTTCAGCAGCAGACCGTAGCCCCACTTGTAACCCCGGCCGGCGTACATCGTGTCGGTGATGGCAGGGTCCGCAGTCGGGATTTCGGCCGGGAAGTCGATCTCCCCGATCTGGTTGCTGAAGGCGGCGTCGACCGTCGCCTGGCTGAGGATGCGGGCGCCGTCGAGCTCACCGCCGCGCAGGAGGGCTCGCTCGAAGCGGATGTAGTCGCGCGGGGTGGAGTACAGCCCGTGTCCCCCGGCATACCACTCAGGCGACTGGTTGAGGATCTCGCCGGCTGAGACCCATCCGCCGTCCTCCCCCCGCACATGCACCGTCACCGCGTTGGCGTAGCGGGCCTCGTCGAGGATGAACGCGGTGTCCGCCATGCCGAGTGGGCCGGTGATGTTCTCGCGGATCACCACGTCCAGCGGCGTCCCCGCGACAGCCTCCACGACGCGGCCGAGCCAGTCAGTGTTGATGCCGTAGACGTACTGCGTGCCCGGGTCAGCCACGAGCGGGGCGTTGAACGCCTCCATCGTGCCGGGCACGACGTTCGGCACGCCAGTGGCCGCCTCGTACGTGACGAGCTGGTCGTTCCAGAACCAGTAGCCGAGACCCGAGGTGTGGGTCACCAACTGGTGGACGGTGGCCTTGCTGGCGGGATCACGGAGGATCGGCTCGTCGCCGTCGAAGCCATCGAGCACCTTGACGTCGGCGAACTCCGGCACGTACTGCTCGACGGGAGCGCTCAGGTCGAGCTGGCCGCGCTCCACCTGCTGCAGGGCGGCAGTCGTCGCGACCATCTTGGTCATCGACATGATGCGGAAGTGCGTCGACGTCGTCACCGGGTCGTCGGACTCGCCGGCGATCCGGACACCCGCACCGCCCTCGTAGAAGACGCCGTCGGCGTCCGCGGCGATGGCCGCGACGTGCGGCACGGCACCCCCCTGGACGGCGTCCTGCAGCACCCGGTCGATGCCGCTGCCGTCGATGTTTCTGGTCATGATGACCTCCAGTTGGTTCGGGTCCACGATGGCGTCGAGGACGGTGTCCCCCGTCACACTTGCCGGTCGGCGGCGCGATCGGAACCGACAGCGCGACGCAGATCGGCACCCCGGGCCCGCCAGGTGGCGGGCCAGCCCCTCGTCATCCGCCGAACCATGGCCAGCGACCTCGCGTCGGGGGTAGCCTCCGTGCAACACGACCAGGAAGGAGACGGTGATGCCAACCTCTGGCTTGGCACGACCGGCCTTCGATCCCGAGCTGAAGGCGGGGCTCTCGGTGGTGGGTGGCATGTTCCCGCCGACGATCACCCCGGACTTGATCGACTTCATGCGTACGTCCTATGCGTCCCCACCGCTGGGGGACCTTCTCCGCGACCGCGGCATCGAGCGCCAAGACCACACGTGCCGCGGCCACCAGGGGGACCCCCTGGAACTCTCGGTCCTACGGCACCGTGCCGCGACCGGCCGCGTGCCCGTCGTGGTCTATGCACATTCGGGTGGACTGATGTTCGGAGACCGTTTCAGCGGCATCGACCTCGTGCTGGACTGGGTCGACGAGCTGGGCGCAGCGCTCATGACCGTCGAGTACCGCCTCGCGCCGGAATGCCCTGACCCCTACGGCCGGGAGGACATGTATCAGGCGTTGCTGTGGCTCGCGGACCACGCCGAACAGCTGCAGGTTCGCACCGACCGCATCATGGTGGCGGGGGCAAGTGCCGGCGGCGGCTTGGCTGCGGGTCTTGCCCTGGCCGCTCGCGACCGGAGCGGACCCAGCCTCTGCGGGCAGGTGCTCGACTACCCGATGCTGGACGACCGGTGCAGCACGCCCTCGACCTCACAGTTCGATGGAGTCGGGGTGTGGGACCGGATCAGCAACATCACCGGTTGGGACGCGCTGCTGGGGGATGCCCGAGGGTCGACGACGGTCTCGCACTACGCTGCCCCGTCCCGCGCCACGAACCTCGCCGACCTCCCCCCCGCGTTCATCGACGTGGGCGCGGCGGAGATCTTCCGCGACGAGGCGATCGACTACGCCAACGGCATCTGGCGCGCAGGGGGCGACGCCGAGCTGCACGTCTGGTCAGGCGCCTTCCATGCCTGCGACATCTTCGCTCCTCACACGACCGTGGGCCGCAGCATGATCGCAGCCCGGAACTCGTGGGTGGAGAAGATCCTTGCCGACTGACCACTCCCGACCGGCGGAGGCGAGCTAGGTGCAGGAGCTCCTCGGGCGCATCGCGCGGCTCGACCCGAGTGCGAGCCTCGGCCTGCGCGTCATCGCCTGCTTCGACGAGCTCGTCGTGGGCAACGTCAACACCCGAGCGCTCCTTGCCGCCGCCGCTTCCCTCGCCGCTTGCCCGGCCGGCTTCCGCCAGCGTTCCCCCGCGCGGACCATCCGCATCACCCCCGACGGACACCACGTGCCATCGGGGGCGCCCCCTCCCTCACCTCGTCCGGAGATGGTCTCCGCACCGGCGGGCGACCTGGAGGTCTGGCTCGAGCGGGAGGGGGCGGCACAGCCGAACGACGCCATCATCCTGGAGCGCCTGGCCTTGGCGGTGCGCATCCGTCACGGGCACGGGCGCCGCGAGTTCGACAACCGTCGGCACTTCGGGCTGCTCGTCGACGAGTCGGTCACGGAGAACCAGCGCTGCGTCTCGGCCACCGCCCTCGGCTTGGACATCGACCGTGACTACCGCGTCGCGGCCGCACCTCTGTTCGCCGTCTGGGACGCTCATCCCTCCGGACCCGAGGACGTCGTCCCGACCCGTTTCGGACCCATCCACGCAGTGGTCGTCCCGGCAGACGCCGGCTCCGTGGCGGCCAGCCCCTGCGGCGTCGGGTCCGCTACCCGACCCGTCGACCTGCACCGCTCGTTCCGCACCGCCCTCGTGGCCCTTCGGCTGTGCGAGCCACCGACCACGGGCCTGGTGCACGCCGACGACCTCGGCGGCCTCGTCGGCCTGCTGGCGGACACTGGTGACACCACGACCAGCCCAGACGTCGAGCGCCTCGCCACCGTCCTGACCCACCCCTGGGGACTGCCCACCGTCCAAGCCATCATCAGCACCGGCACCGTCCGCCAGGCCGCGCGCGCGGCGGGCGTCCATCACAGCACCATGCAGGACCGCATCGACACCATGGAGCAGACGCTCGACTTCGACCCCCTCGACGGCTTCGGCCGGACACGGCTGGGCACCGCGCATCTCATGTGGCGCCTGCGCACCTCCCACGTGCTCGAGCTGCCGCCCCCTCACTGACCCCGGTCCTCCAGCCGCGGACGGCATCGGCACTGCCTCGCCGAGGGGAGAGCACCGCCCCTGGTGTCGTCGAACGTCAGGGCTACGGCTCGATGTCGCGTCCACCCGGCGAGAGATCGGCTGCGCATGGCGAAGGCCCCCTCACCGTCTCCGGTCAGGGGGCCTTCTCGTGGTAGCGGGGACAGGATTTGAACCTGTGACCTCTGGGTTATGAGCCCAGCGAGCTACCGAACTGCTCCACCCCGCGTCGCACTCAGTACTTTACGGCACGGTGAACGCCGATCCAAATCGGGGGGTGCGGTCTCGGGTCGCCACTCTCATGATCGCCTCGTACCGTGGGGTGCGGAAGGAGGCGACGTGATCGCAGATCGCTACGAGCTCGACCGTGAGATCGGTCGGGGCGGTGCCACGAGCGTGTGGGTCGCGCACGACACCGTGCTCGGTCGTACCGTCGCGCTCAAGCGCCTCGGTCACGCGCCCGGCTCCTCCGAGATCGATGCCGCCCGTGCCGAGCGCGAGGCGCACCTCGCCGCGCGCGTGCACCACCCGAACATCGTGGCCGTCTACGACATCGCCGACGACGACGAGCACACCTGGCTCGTCATGGAGTACGTCGACGGACCGACTCTCGCCGACCTGTGCGACGGCATGCCGCTGGAGGCCGACCGCGCCGCCCGCCTGCTCGCCCAGGTTGCCGATGCGCTCGCCGCCGCGCACGACGCCGGCATGATCCACCGCGACGTCAAGCCCTCCAACGTCTTCGTCGCCGACGGCGACGTGGCCAAGCTGGGCGACTTCGGCATCGCGCGCCGCGAGATCGACGAGGCGCTCACGCGCACCGGCCTGATCACCGGCTCCCCGGCCTTCCTCTCCCCCGAGATCGCCCGCGGGCGCACCGCCACCACGGCGAGCGACGTATGGGCCTTCGGGATCACCGCGTTCCACGCCGCCACCGGGTCCCCGCCGTTCGACGTCGCCGACGACGACCCGATCACGGCCGTGCAGAAGATCCTGGACTCGGCCACGCCGATCCTCCCGGCCGACCACCCGCTGGCTCCGGTCGTCGCGGCCACCATGCAGCAGGAGCCCGACGAGCGGGCCTCGATGCGCGAGGTGGCCGGCCTGCTGCACGACATCGTCCACCCCGGCGCACCGCGCCGGTCGGCGCTGGCCGACCTGCTGATCGACCACGTCTCCCGCGACGACTTCGCCGACGACCAGCCGCCGCGACCCGCGCCCGCGAGCATCGCGCCGGTGCGATTCACGGCTGCCACGGAGCTCACGGCGCCGCCCGACTCGACCGTCCGGCGCGACCCCCACGCCACCCGGGTCACGCCGCTCCCGGCGCCCGAGCAGCCGAGCCGGGGCTCGCACGCCGCTCCCCCGCCGATGTGGCGCGACCGCCGCTTCGCACTCGCGGCCGCAGCCGCCGTCGCGGTCCTGGCCTCGGCGGTCACCGGCGTGGCCCTCAGCTCCGGCGGTGACGACGGCTCCAGCACCGTCGCCTCGGCCGATGGAGGCGAGGGCTCCGGTGGGGAGTCGACGTCGCTGGCCGAGCGGCTCGAGAAGTTCGCCAACACCTACGTCACGACCGCCGCCGGCGACCCGCGCAAGGGCTTCGAGCTGCTCACCACCGAGTACCAGCAGGCCAGCGGTGGGCTCTCCGGCTACGAGAGCTTCTGGAGCAAGGTCGAGGACGTGCGCGTCGAGCGCGTCTCGCCCGATCCCGAGGCCATGCGCGTCACCTACATCTACTCCTACCTCTACGAGGGCAGCCGGCGCACCGAGACCGTGACGCTCCAGCTCACCAAGGACGGCTCCAGCTACCTCATCGACGGCGCCGAGTCGATCTGAGGCCCGCCGGGCACCCTCAGGGCTCGAGCGTCTCGCGGGCCAGCACCGAGTTGGGCCGGAACGACACCGGCTCCCCCCGCCGCGCGGGCCTGACCAGGTCGAATCCCGCCGTCGTCACGAGCACCCAGCGTCGCGGACGCTCCGGGCGGCCGAGTCGCTGACGGACCTCGCCCGCCACCTCCCGGGCACACGCCTCGTGGCAGGGCGGGAACGCGAACTCACCGTCGAGCGCCTCGTCGGACGAGCCGACGAGTGCGATCGGTCGAGCCAGCGTCGACCCGCACACCCCGCAGATGCGGCTCAGGGCGCACCGGATGGCCCGCTTCTTGACCACCTGGTCGTGCGAGCCGACGCCCTCGTCGTCGACGCAGGCGAACGGCAGTGCCGCGCCGTCGACCACGGGGCCCCTCACGACGACCGTCGGACCGCTCACTGGGCAGCGGCGGTGCTCGTCCACCGCCCCAGCTCGTGGCGACGGCCCGGACGCTCGTCGTCGCGGCGACGCCCACGCGGGACCGGGGGCGGCGTGGCGTCGTCCTTGGTGCGGCGGTTGGGCAGCGACAGCTTCATGATCGTGCGCAGCACCTGTCCGTACTGACGGTGCAGCGGACCGGTCGTGTACGGGATGCCGTAGCGCCCGCAGATGTCTTGCACCTTCTCGGAGATCTGCGCGTAGCGGTTGCTCGGCAGGTCGGGGAACAGGTGGTGCTCGATCTGGTAGCCCAGCTGCCCGCTCATGATGTGCAGCAGCTTGCCGCCCTGGAAGTTCGCCGAGCCGAGCATCTGGCGCAGGTACCACTCCGCGCGCGTCTCGTCCTCGAGCTCCTCCTCCGTGAAGTGCACGGCCCCGTCGGGGAAGTGCCCGCAGAAGATGATCATGTACGCCCACACGTTGCGGATGATGTTGGACGTGAAGTTCGCCGTGAGGGTGCTCATGAACGCCGGGCCGGTCAGGGCCGGGTACACGACGTAGTCCTTGAGCGCCTGCTTGCCGACCTTGTCGCCGATCTGCTTGAGCTGACGCTTGAGCAGCTTCGGGTCCTTCTCGCCCTTGCGGATCGCCTCGATGTCGAGGTCGTGCAGCGCCACGCCCCACTCGAAGAACATCGCCAGGAGCGCGTTGTAGATCGGCTGCCCCAGGTTGTAGGGCGTCCACTTCTGGTCGCGGCTCATGCGCAGGATGCCGTAGCCCACGTCGTTGTCGTGGCCGAGCACGTTCGTGAACTGGTGGTGGATGTAGTTGTGCGAGTGCTTCCACTGCTCCGCGGGCTGGGTGGTGTCCCACTCCCAGCTGCTGGAGTGCACCTCCGGGTCGTTCATCCAGTCCCACTGACCGTGCATCGTGTTGTGGCCGATCTCCATGTTCTCCAGGATCTTGGCCGACGACAGCAGTGCCGTGCCGAGCAGCCAGGCCGGCGGGAACATGCTGGCGAACAGGGTGATGCGCCCGGCCGCGGCGAGGCGACGCTGCAGCGTGATGATGCGCATCACGTAGTCGCGGTCGCCCTGACCGCGATCGGCCTCGACCTGGGCGCGGATCTCGTCGAGCTCGCGCCCGATCGCCTCCACCTCCTCGTCGGTCAGGTGGGTGTACTCGCGGACGTCGGCGTAGGCCATGTGTCTCTCCTCAGATCTTGAGCGTGCAGTCGGTGGCGGCGACGCTGATGCAGGTCTGCACGTACTCGCCCTCGGTGTGCTCGTCGCCGCTGCGCAGGTCCTTCACGCGACCGGACAGCAGCGGGACGTCGCAGGTGTGGCAGATCCCCATGCGGCAGCCGAACAGCATGTTGACGCCGGCCTTCTCGCCCGCCTCGAGCAACGTCGTGGCCCCATCGGCCTCGATGCTCTTGCCGGTGTCGCCGAAGGTGATGGTGCCGCCCTCGGCGTCGGTCTCGGTGGCGCCGAGCGTGAAGCGCTCGACGTGCAGCTCGTCCTCGCGGCCGAGCTTCTCGTAGTGCTCGACGATCGCGTCGAGCATGGGCTGCGGACCACACGCCCACGTCTCGCGCTCCGCCCAGTCCGAGCAGATGTCGCCGAGCTGGTCGGGGGTCAGGAAGCCGTCGGTGTCGGTGAACCGCTCGTAGAACGTGAACGACTCCCGCTTCTGGGCCAGCTCGCGCAGCTCGTCGAGGAACATCATGTCGTCCTCGTCGACCGCGGAGTAGGCGAGGAAGACGTCGGGCATGGAGTCGCGGCGGTCGAGGGTGCGCAGGATCGACATCACCGGGGTGATGCCGCTGCCGCCCACCACGAACAGCACGCGCTCCGGCGGCGGGTCCGGGAGGACGAAGTCCCCCTGCGGCGACTCGAGCCGCACGATGGTGCCCGGCTCGAGCCCGCTCACGAGGTGCTCGGACAAGAAGCCCTCGGGCATCGCCTTGACCGTGATGGCCACCGTGCCCTCGGAGCGGACCGGGGCCGACGACAGCGAGTACGAGCGCCAGTGGAAGCGGCCGTCGATCTCGACGCCGATGCCGATGTACTGGCCGGGGTGGAAGTCGAAGGACCAGCCCCACCCGGGCTTGATGACCAGGGTCGCCGACCGCTCCGTCACCTGCTCCACGCGCTCCACCCGGCCGCGGAGCTGACGTGCGGACCACAACGGGTTGATGAGCTTGAGGTAGTCGTCGGGGTGCAGGGGCGTCGTGAGCGCCTTGCCGACGCTGCGCACCCGCCGCAGCACCGGCGACTTCTCGATCAGTGAGTCAGCCACCTCGGACCTGCCTCCCCCGCACCTCGCGGACGCCAGTCGATCGACGCACTGTGGTGTGCGTCACGGCGAGCGTACGTCCGTTCCGGACGACGTGCGCGTCTTCGTCGCCGACCCGTCCCACAGAGTGAGAACACGAGTTACCACGTGCACGATGAGAATGTGCACGTTCGAGTTGCGACGATGAACGCACGAGCAAGAATTGAACACGTTCAGAGCGCACGATCCCCGACACCCACGGAGGCACCAGCATGAGCACGCTCGAGTCCAACGGCATCCAGATCGAGTACACCGACCACGGCGGCGACGGTCGACCGGTCGTCCTGATCCACGGCTGGCCCCTGAGCGGCGCATCCTGGTCCGAGCAGGTACCCGCCCTGACCGCCTCCGGCTACCGCGTCATCACCTACGACCGTCGTGGGTTCGGCGCCAGCGACAAGCCCGAGACCGGCTACGACTACGACACCTTCGCCGAGGACCTGGCCGGGCTGCTCGAGCAGCTCGAGGTCACCGACGCCACGCTCGTCGGCTTCTCGATGGGCGGTGGCGAGGTCGCCCGCTACCTCGGCGCCCGCGGGTCCGAGCGCATCCGCTCGGCCGTGTTCGCCGCTGCCGTCCCGCCGTTCCTGCTCAAGACCGACGACAACCCCGACGGCGGCCTCGCCCAGGAGGACGTGGACGGCATGAAGCAGGGCGTCGAGTCCGGCCGCGAGGGGTTCCTCGACGGGTTCACGACCGACTTCTTCAGCGCGAACGGTGAGCTCAAGGTCACCGAGGAGCAGCGCCAGGAGGCGATCGCCCTCGTCGAGCCCGCCAGCACCACGGCGATGCTCGGCTGCATCGACGCCTTCGGCACCACCGACTTCCGGGCCGACCTGGAGAAGATCGACGTCCCGGTCCTGGTGGTCCACGGCGATGCCGACGGCATCGTCCCCTTCGAGGTCTCCGGCAAGCGCACCGGCGAGACGGTCAAGGACGCCACCGTCCACGTCGTGGCCGACGGCCCGCACGGGTTCAACGTCAGCCACGCCGACGAGCTCAACCGCGTGCTCCTGGAGTTCCTGCAGCGCTGAGACCCGCAGGACCCCGCATCCGAAGCCCCTTCCGTCCACACGGGAGGGGCTTCGTGCCGCCTGCGGACCATGGTGACGATCCGGTGAAGTGGCGTTGCGAGCGCCGAGTGCCTCTGGCGCACCCGGCCGTCCGGGGTGAGACTGGGCAGGCACGTCACGCCCCACGGGCGGACGCGCCTCGTCCCACGGGGGGACGCCGGGCCTCGGCCCGGATGTAGAGAGGACGCACCACCTTGCGCACACGTCGCACACCTCTGCTCCGAGCAGGAGCAGCATCCACCATCGCCCTCGCCCTCGCCGTCACCTCGGCGAGCACGGCGGGCGCCGCCACCGACGATCCACGGGCCAAGCTCGACAAGGCTCCCGAGCGGACCGTCCAGACCGACGAGGTGAAGGACGCTCCCGCGTCCGACAAGCTCGGCCAGGCCGACCGCGAGCTCCTCGCCGACGCCCGCAGCGACGGCGCGAAGCGCGTGACCGTCATGATCGCTACCGAGCGCAAGGCCACCAAGGCCGTGGTCGACTCGTTGGAGTCCGCCGGCGCCTGGGTCGGCCGGGTCGACGACAAGCTCGGCTACGTCCGGGCCAGCGTCCCCACCTCCCGCGTCGAGAAGGTCGCCGCGCTCTCCAAGGTCGACGCCGTCGACCTCGACGAGACCATCCCGATCGACGACCCGCAGCCCGGCAAGACCTCCACCGCCGGCTCCGCGCCGTCCACGGCGCCCGGCAAGGGCACCCCCGACGCCAACCCCTACATGCCCACCCGTGAGACCGGCACCGTCGACTTCAAGAAGAAGAACCCGAGGTACGACGGCCGCGGCGTCACGATCGGCGTCATCGACTCCGGCGTGGACCTCGACCACCCGGCCCTGCAGAAGACGACCACCGGCGACCGCAAGATCGTCGACTGGGTCACCGGCACCGACCCGGTGCTCGACAGCGACGGCACCTGGCGCCCCATGGTCACCGAGGTCAGCGCCGCTCCGACGTTCTCCTACGCGTCGGCCACCTGGACCGCGCCGCGCTCCGGCGACTTCCGCGTCAGCCGGTTCAGCGAGAGCATCACCGCCGGCAGCGAGCCGGGCGGCGACGTGAACCGCGACGGCGACACGACCGACCAGTTCGGCGTGCTCTACGACACCTCGACCAACGACATCTGGGTCGATGCGAACCAGGACCGCACCTTCACCGACGCCGAGAAGATGCGCCCCTACAAGGAGGCGTTCCAGGTCGGCCACTTCGGCACGGACACGAAGGGCACCGACGTCGTCGAGTCCATGCCGTTCGTCGTCGAGTTCCGCGAGGACGTGAGCCTCGCGCCGTACGGCCTGCCCGGCACGGCCGACTTCGTCAACATCGGCATCGTCGAGGACGCCCACGGCAGCCACGTGGCCGGCATCGCCGCCGCGAACTCGATGTTCGGCGGCGACATGGACGGTCAGGCCCCCGGCGCGAAGATCGTGTCGTCCCGTGCCTGCACGTGGGGTGGCGGCTGCACGTCCGCGGCCCTGCTCGACGGCATGGTCGACCTCGTCACCAACCGCGGCGTCGACGTGGTCAACATGTCCATCGGCGGGCTGCCGGCGCTCAACGACGCCAACAACGCCCGCGCGACGGTCTACGACCGGCTCATCGACGACTACGGCGTGCAGCTGTTCATCTCGGCCGGCAACAGCGGCCCGGGCCTCAACACGATCGGTGACCCGTCGGTCGCCGGCAAGGTCGTGAGCGTCGCCTCCTCGATCTCCAAGGAGACCTGGAAGTCCAACTACGGCTCGGTCGTCTCGGCGCCGCTGGCCCTGCACCCGTTCTCGTCGCGGGGACCGACGGAGTCCGGCGGCTTCAAGCCGAACATCTCCGCACCTGGCTCGGCGATCTCGACGGTGCCGCAGTGGCTCAAGCAGCCCGACCTCGCCGAGGCCGGCTACACGCTGCCCGTCGGGTACGCGATGTTCAACGGCACCTCGATGGCGTCGCCCCAGGCCGCCGGCGCCGCAGCCGTGCTCCTGTCGGGGACCTTCGCCAAGGAGATCCCCGTGACCCCGAAGCGTCTGCGCGACGCCCTGTACAGCGCGGCCAAGCCCTTCAAGGGTGAGTCCGTCGCCGGTCAGGGCACCGGCCAGCTCGACGTCGCGGGTGCCTGGAAGCTGCTGCAGAAGAAGGCGACCACGGCCGACTACACGACCGACGCACCGGTCTGCACCCCGCTGTCGGACTTCCTGGCCAAGCCGGGACGTGGCACGGGCGTCTACAACCGCTGCGCCGCGGGTGAGGGCGGACAGGTGCTGAAGAAGGCCAAGGCCTACAACGTGAAGGTCACCCGCACGTCGGGCACGGCCAAGTCGGTCAAGCACCGGGTGAGGGTCGTCGGCAACGACGGCACCTTCAAGGCGCCCAAGACGATCTCGCTCGCCAAGGGCAAGGCCGCCACGCTCAAGGTCACGGCCACCACGAAGAAGCAGGGTGCCCACGCGGCCATCGTCGAGATCGACGACCCGGCCACCCCGGTGGTCGACCACCGCGTGATGGTCACGGTCGTCCAGTCGTCGGCCCTGGCCAAGCCTGCGTTCTCCCAGGAGAGCCGCGGCACGGTCGAGCGGAACCGTTCCACGTCGTACTTCGTGACGGTCCCCGAGGGCTCGAAGGCCCTGCAGGTGAACCTGTCGGGCATCGCGACCCGCAGCCAGACGCGGTTCATCGCGATCAACCCGTACGGCGTGCCGGTCGACTCGACGGCGTCCACCGCCTGCTACACCAACTTCAGCGACGCCAAGGCCTGCAAGCCGACGTCGCGAAGCTACGCCGACCCGCTGCCGGGTGTGTGGGAGATCGAGGTGGAGTCGCGCCGCACGTCGCCGCTGCTCGAGAACCCGTTCACCCTGACGGCCGCGGCCCAGGGCATCACGGTCGAGCCGGCAACCCAGGACGTCGCTCCGGCGGCCGACGGTGGCCCGATCGACCTGGCCTGGACGCTGAAGAACGAGTTCGGCGCCGTGGCGGTCACCCCGCGCGGCGGCGACCTGGGTAGCGCCCTGTCGGAGCGCAAGAGCATCGACGACGGTGACCAGCAGTCGTACGAGGTCGAGGTGCCCGAGGGTGCCTCGAGCCTGACGGCGACGATCGGCAGCACGTCCGACGCCGGTGCCGACCTCGACCTGACGGTCCTCGGACCCGACGGCTCGCAGGCCGGTCAGTCCGCCGACGGCGACTCCGAGGAGTCGGTGACCCTCGAGGCGCCCGACGCCGGCACCTACACCGTCGTGGTCGACGGCTACGCGGTGCCGACCGGCACCACGGAGTACGACTACCTCGACGTGTTCTACTCCGGCGGCCTCGGCACGCTCGACGTCGACGGTGGCGAGCTCCAGCTGGCTCGCGGTGCCACCGCGGAGGTGACGGGGTCGCTGACCGCGACCGCGGAGCCCACGAACGGGCGTGTCCTGTTCGGCGAGATGCAGGTCGTCTCGTCCGAGGGCGCGGTGCTCGGCAGCGGGTCGGTGCGGGTCACCGGCTCGGAGCCCGAGCCGACACCGTCACCGACGCCGTCCGCCACGGGCTCGACCGCTCCGGCGGCACCGGCGACGGCGCAGCCGCTGAAGCCCAGCCCGGGCACGGCCGAGCAGGAGTAGCGCTCAGCCCCGCTCGACCTCGACGACGACGAGCACCGGTCCCTGCTGGCAGGTGGTGGTCGCGTCGGGGTCGGGCCGGCCCTTCACGGTGACGCGGTCGCCGGCCTCCAGGCCGGCGACCGCACCCGTGAGCACCCAGGTCCGTCCGGGAGCGGCCAGCGTGAGGCACCGGTCCTCGGGGGACCGCTCGACGACGCCGGTGACGCGCTGGCTGCCACCCGGCGGCTTCGCCGTGAGCGTCGGGTCCTCGGGGATCGGCGTGGTGGGACCCCTCTTCCCGGGAGTCGTCTCCTCGGGGACCGGGTCGTCGGGGTCGGGATCGGTCATGGAGCATCCCGCCGGGACGAGGACGATCCCGAGCACGCCGACCGCCAGCCCGGCGCGGGCGAGCCACCCGTCGATCGTCACGGTCTCGCTCTCGGCACCAGCGCGAAGACTCGAGCCGGGAAGCCCGAGCCGCCCTGCGGCTTGGGCCACGCCGCCACGACGAGCGCACCGGCCGGCGGAACCTGGTCGAGGTGCGCCATGAGCTCGATCTGCCAGCGGTCCTGCTGCAGCAGGTACAGCTCGAGGCCGTAGTCACCGGCCGACGTGGAGCTGCCCGGGTCGGTGTCGGTGGTCTCGTGGCCGACGGCGGCCACCCCCACCCGTTCGACCAGGTGCTCGAGCACCTCGCGCGACCATCCCGGGTAGTGCGCCACGCCCTCCTCGTCGCGGTTGGCCATCGCGTCGTCGTCGGGCCACCGGCGGTGCCAGTCGGTCCGCAGGGCCACGAACGAGCCCTCCGGGACCGGGCCGTGCGCGTCCTCCCAGGCCTCGACGTCCTCGAGCCTCACGACGGTGTCGGGGTCGTCCACGACCCGCTCGGAGACGTCGATGACGACGAGCGGCAGGATCATCTGCTCGACGCCGATGAGGTCCAGCGTCCGCGCACCGTCGACGAAGTGCGAGGGCGGGTCCACGTGGGTGCCCCACTGCCCCACCAGCTCGTAGCGGTGCACGGCGAACCCGTCCCGCTCGACCTCGAAGACCTGGCTTCGCTGCTCGTCGGGGAAGACCGGGAAGTGCGGCTGGCCAGGATGGAAGGCGTGGGTCAGGTCGACGGACGCGCACTCCTCGCGCAGCCGGGCGTGCAGGTCCCACCACGGATACCGACTCATCGGTCCAGCCTCGCACGACAGTTCCCTCGGTGCCAGGCGCGAGGGCGGTCGGCTCGGGCTGCCGTCGACCACACCGACGCACCCCCACGCACGGGACGACCCCGGGCCCCGCACGGCGGGCCCGGGGTCGTCTCGTCGTCACTCCTGGTTGCCGAGCGCGTCCTGCGCGTCCTGCACCGCAGCGTTCATCTGGTCGATGCGGCGCTGGTACTCGGCGAGGTCGCCCTCCTCCAGAGCCGTCTGGGCGGCCGAGTAGGCGGCCGAGGCGTCCTCGAGGTACTCCTGCGTGGTCTTGCCCTCCGTGGCCGGGGCGTCGCCGCCCCCGCCACCGGCGCCACCGCCGGCCTCCTCCTCGTCCGGGTCGGGCACCGAGCCCGCCTCGAGACCGAGGGCCACCCTGAGCGCCTCGTCGAGGTTCTGGCCGAAGCCGACCTCCTCGCCGAAGGACGCCGCCACGAACTGCAGCACCGGGTAGGTGCCCTCGCTCGCCTGGCGCCGGATGTAGACCGGCTGGACGTAGAGCATCGCGTCGCCGACCGGCAGCGTGAGCAGGTTGCCGTTCAGGACCGTCGCGTCGGACTGGCGGAACTGCAGCAGCGCCTGCGTCACGCCACGGTCGGAGCTGAACTGGTTGGCGATCTGGCTCGGGCCCGGCACCTGCGTGTCGGACGGTAGCTGCAGGATCTGCATCGTGCCGTAGTCGTCGCTGGTCGCCTCGGAGTTGACCGACATGAACGCCGCCAGGTTCTGCCTGCTGTTGGGCAGGTAGACGCTCGTCAACGAGAACGCGGGGTCCTCCGTGCCGGGGCGCGTCGTGGTGAGGAAGTACGGCGGCTGCTGCGCGCGCGTCTGGCCCGACGGCGTGGCCGGGTCCTCCGGCACGCGCCAGCGCTCGCCGTCCTCGTAGAAGGTCTGCGCGTCGGTCACGTGGTAGCGCTCGAGCACGTTGCGCTGGACCTTGAACAGGTCCACCGGGTAGCGCAGGTGCTCCAGCAGGCCCTCGCTGATCTCGGACTTCGGCTCCACGACACCGGGGAAGACCTTCATCCAGGTCTTGAGCACCGGGTCCTTCGCGTCCCACTGGTACAGCTTCACGGAGCCGTCGTAGGCGTCGACGACGGCCTTCACGGAGTTGCGCATGTAGTTCACGTTGTCCGTCGGCAGCGCCGCCTGCGCCGACCCCTGCGTGAGGGTGTCGTCGGTGGCCGTCCGCAGCGAGCGCCGCTCGCTGTAGGGGTAGCTGTTGCTCGTCGTGTAGGCGTCGACGATCCACACCACGCGGCCGTCGACGACGGCCGGGTAGGTGTCGCCGTCGACCGTCAGCCACGGCGCGACCTTCTCGACCCGGTCACGCGGGTGACGGTCGTAGAGGATCTTGGAGTTCTCGTTGACGCGGTTCGACAGCACGATGTTCGGCTCGGCGAACTTGAACGCGTACAGCGCCTTGCGGAACAGGTTGCCGACCGGCACGCCACCCTCGCCGTCGTACGTGTTCTGCGTGGCGTTCTCGGCTCCGTCGTCCTCGCCGGCCCCACCGCCGCGCGGGATGTCGACCTCGATCGGGTCGGCACCGTCAGGTCGTCCGACGATGGAGTACGACGGCGAGTTCTCGCCGAAGTAGATGCGCGGCGGCACCTCGGTCTCGATCTCGCCGACCGGCGGGATGTCCTTCTGCACCCACACGGGCTCGCCCTGCGCGCCACGCTGGTTGCCGCGCGCGGCGATGATGCCGTAGCCGTGGGTGTAGACCGTGTGGTCGTTGGCCCAGTTGCGCTGGGAGTCCTGCAGACCGTTCAGGAACAGCTCGCGGGCCGCGATGATGACGTCCTGCGGCGTCTCGTCGTCACCCAGCTTGTAGCGGTCGACGTCGAGCGTCTCGGGGACGGTGTAGTAGCCGCGCACCTGCTGCAGCTGCTCGAACGCCGGCGAGATGAGCGTCGGGTCGAGCAGTCGCGTGCTCACCCGCGACTCGGCCGAGGCGTTCAGCTCCTGCGGGGTGAGCGTCGTGGTGGCCGTGTAGTCCTCGGTCTCCACGTCGGCGATGTCGTAGGCCTCGCGGGTCGCCTCGATGTTGCGGGCGATGTACGGGCCCTCCTTGTCCGGCTCGGACGGGCGGACCTGGAAGGACTGCATGACGTAGGGCCACACGCCGCCGATGAGCACCGACGTGAGCAGCAGCAGACCCAGACCGACGCCCGGCAGCACCCAGGACTTGACGAAGGCCGCGGCGAAGAACAGCAGCGCGCACACGATCGCGACGCCGATGAGGATGTTGGCCGCCGGGATTCGCGCGTTCGCGTCGGTGAAGCCGATGCCGCTGAACAACCCGGAGTCGCCGACCGCGAGGTTGTAGCGGCCGAGCCAGTAGCCGAACGCGCGCAGCAGCACGCCGAAGCCGACGAGCACCGCCACGTGGACCTGCGCGGCACGGCTGAACTTCGGACCACGACCGGCGAACCGGATCCCGCCGAAGACGTAGTGCACGAACACCGTGACGAGCACGGCCACGACCACGAGCGCGAACAGGAAGGAGGACAGGAAGTTGAACCACGGCAGGTCGAAGACGAAGAAGCCGATGTCCTTGCCGAAGTGCGCGTCCTTCTCGCCGAAGGCCGTCCCGTGCCGCCACATCTGGAACGTCTCCCACCGCGACGAGGCCACCGACCCGGCGAACACGGTGAGCACGAGCGCCAGCACCACGAGGGCGGCGCGCTTCACCGGGTTGAGGGTCTGCTGGTACCGGAAGGCCGGGTCGTCACGGCGCATCGGGACCGAGTCCGGGCGCAGCCGGTACGCCAGCCAGGCGTTGGCCGCGACGACGAGCCCGAAGAACAGGCCGAACACCGCGAAGAGGCCGACGCGGTTGAGGATGATCGTGGTGAACACCCGCGAGTAGTCGACGGACGCGAACCAGAGCCGGTCGGTCCAGACCGTGGTGAAGATCGAGCCGAGGAAGAGCAGCGCGGCCAGGGTGACCAGGGTCGGCACCAGGACCTTGCGGCGTCGGTCCACGCCGCCGGGCGTCGGCTCGGGTCTCGGGCGGGGTGTTCCGAAGATGTCGCTCACGGGGCTCCAGGTCTGGGGTCCGGGGGTGGGGAAGGCGGTTCGGGGGTGGGCTCAGAGCCTACGTCAGGCACTCGCATCCAGGGTCCGGCGCAGTGCGTGCACCAGGCCCGGCACGAGGTCGGGCCCCTCGAGCAGCGGGGCGTCGTCGGGGGTGCGAGCACGCACCGCGCTGTGCCCACCTCCCTCACGGTCGACGGCCGCCACGAGCCGGACGTCCTTGCGCTCGGGATGCTGCGCCACCGCCTCGACCAGGGCGTCGGGGTCGTCGGGCAGGTCGGCCTCGGCCTCCGGGGGCAGCATGATCCGTTCGACGACGACGGCACAGCCGTCGACGGCGTCGGGCCACTCGATGCCCTCGAGCACGTCCTCGAGGGGACGACCGTCCTGCGGGAGCTCCTGCTCGATGGTCGTGAAGCCGTCGGGCGCGTCGCGCAGTGACACGGCGAGCTGCTCGGCCAGACCCGGCTCGGCCTCGACGAGGGCCGCCGTGCGCACGAGGGCGTACATGCGCGCGGGCTGGTCCCAGCCGTCCACGGCCACGTGGGCCTCGACCTCGAGGGCCACGAGGCGCAGCGGGGTCGAGGGCAGGGGCTCACCGGACGACTCCGGCGGTGGGGTCATCGACATGAGGCCACCTTCGCATCGGGATCCTCGGCGAGGGCCTCCAGGTCGGCGACGGCCTCCTTGAACGACGAGACCGAGACCAGGCGCAGGCCGTGGTCGGACCCGCGCGTCGCCTCCTCGCAGTTGCTCTTCGGCACCAGGAAGATCGTGGCGCCGGCCGCGGCCGCTCCGGCGATCTTCTGCTGCACCCCCCCGATCGGCCCGACCGTGCCGTCCGGGCTGAGGGTCCCGGTCCCGGCGATCGTGCGCCCGCCGGTGAGGGAGCCGGGGGTGAGCTGGTCGTAGATGGCGAGCGCGAACATCGTGCCGGCGCTCGGGCCGCCCACCTCGTCGCCGACGTTGTTCGAGACGTCGATCGGGAAGTCGTAGCGCGTGCCGAGGCTGACGCCGATGCGCGGGATCGCGGGATCCTTCGGGTCGGGGCGCGTGGCGAGGTCGAGGGTCCGCTCCTTGCCGTCCCTGACCACGTCCAGACGCACCGTCTCGCCGGGCTCGACCCGACCGACGGCCTCCACGACGGCCGTGGACGTCGGCGTCTCGCGGCCGTCGACGGCCGTGATCTCGTCCTCGCTCTCGAGGACACCGGCGGCCGCGCCGTCGTCGGCGACGTCGACGACCGCAGGCTCCTCGCCCACGGTGTAGCCGGCGGCGCGCAGGGCGACCACGAGCGAGCTGTCCTTCGAGCTCGTCAGCTGGGCCTGGCCCTCGCTGCGGGAGGCCTCGTCCGACTCACCGTCGGGGTAGACCACGTCGCGCGGGACGACCGCGATGTCGGGCTTGACGTACGCGCTGACGACGTCGCCGAGCGTGAGCCGGCTGTCGGCGCGGGTGACCGAGACGGTGGTGAAGTCGAGCGACCCGTCGACGGGATAGGTCTTGACGCCCTTGCCGAAGGTGAACATCTTCTCCCCGCCGATCTCGCCGAACGTGTCGAAGGCGGGACCGGGACGCAGCGTCACGTAGGGGGCCGGCAACAGGAAGGCCACGCAGGTGAGCGCCACGAGGCTGACGCCGGCGACCAGCATCGTCGCGTAGCGACGGCCGAGGCGGTGCGCGGCATCCTGCTCGGGGTCGGCGCCGGGCGCCGCGTCGTCGGGTCTCACGTCCTCGGCCACGGCCCCACCCTAGGGTTCAGCGGCAAGCGCAGCAGATCGAGACGGGCCGCGACGATCAACAGGCCCCGACCCACGTGGCGTCGCCCGCGCCGAAGGTCTGGTGCTTCCACACCGGGACCTCGGCCTTGAGCTCGTCGATGAGTCGGCGCCCAGCGGCGAAGGCCTCTGCCCGGTGCCCGGCCGAGACCGCCACCACGACGGCCAGGTCCCCGATGGCGAGGTCGCCCACCCGGTGCACGGCGGCCACCGCGACGACGTCCTCCTCGTGCGCGACGCGCTCCGCGACCTCGCGCAGCTGCTGCACGGCGCTCGGGTGCGCGGAGTACTGGAGGGCTGCCACGTCGCGACCGTCGTCGTGGTCGCGGACCGTGCCCACGAACAGCGCCACCCCGCCCGCGGCGGGATCGCGCACCGCCTCGAACACCTCGTCGAGGCTCAAGGCGGTGTCGCGGACGTCGACGAGGCGGACCGAGCTCATGGACCCACGGTAGTGCGGTCCGCCCGAGCACGCCGACGGCCCCGGACCTCGAGACCACACCGTTGCGCGAGACGTCGAGGACGTGGGCCCTCTCGATACCCTGGCGTCATGGCCGACCATCCTGACGACCGCGACGACGCCGACGAGGACCCGCGGGACCCCCAGCCCGACAGCACGCCTGGCGGGGCGTCCAGGCAGCCCCGCTTCGGCCCGGAGCCCACCGGCTCCGGCTCTCCTGATCCCGGTCCTGCCGGCCAGAACCCCTTCGCCGGAACCCCGCTCGAGCAGATCTTCGGTGCCCTCGGCGGATCGATGGGCGGTGCTCCGGGTGCGGGCGGCCCGGCGGCCGGCTTCGGCGGCCAGACCCCGGACCTGAGCGCGCTCTTCGGCCAGATGCAGCAGATGTTCAGCGGAGCGGGATCGGACGGGTCCGTTGACTTCGGCACCGCCCGCGACGTGGCGCGCAAGGCCGTGGCCGCCGCCGGCCCCGACCCGGCCCCGCACGGGGGCCAGGTGGGCGCCGTCGCCGACGCGGTGCGCCTGGCCGAGTCCTGGCTCGACCGCGTCACCGACGTCCCCGCCGCCGCCACCTCGTCCGCCGCCTGGAGCCGCGCGGAGTGGATCGAGGCCACCGGCACGTCGTGGCGTCGCCTCGTCGAGCCGATCGCCGACAACGTCGTCGGCGCGATCGGTCAGGCCATCCCCGAGGAGGCCCGCGCGATGGCCGGACCCCTCATCGGCATCCTCAACCAGGCCGGCAGCGCCATGTTCGCCCAGCAGATCGGCCAGGGGCTCGCCGGACTCGCCACCGAGGTCCTGTCGTCCACCGACATCGGTCTGCCGATGGGCCCCCGCGGCGTGGCGGCCGTGCTGCCGCACAACGTGGCGGCCTTCGGCGAGGGCCTGGAGCACTCCCCGGCCGACGTGCTGCTCCACGTCACCCTCCGTGAGTGCGCGCACCACCGTCTGTTCGCCCACGCACCGTGGCTCGAGCAGGCCCTGGTCGGCGCGATCGACGAGTTCGGCAGCGGCACCCGGATCGACGTCGAGGCCATCGAGGCTCAGGTGCGCGAGATCGATCCCACCCGGCCCGAGGCGATCGCCGAGGCCATGCAGGGTGGGCTGTTCGAGCCCAAGCGCACGCCCGGCCAGCAGCACGCCGTCGATCGGCTCGAGACCTTGCTGGCCTTCGTCGAGGGCTGGGTCGACGAGGTCGTCGCGCAGGCCGCCGCCGACATGCCGTCGGCCCCGGCCCTCGCCGAGGCCGTCCGACGTCGTCGCGCCACCGGCGGGCCGGCCGAGCAGACCTTCGCCTCCCTGGTGGGGCTCGAGCTCCGCCCCCGGCGACTGCGCGACGCGGCCAACCTCTGGGCCGCCGTCCGCGACCGTCAGGGACCGGCGGCTCGCGACGCGGCCTGGACCCACCCCGACCTCATGCCCACGGCGGCCGACCTCGACGACCCGCTGGGCTTCGCCAGCGGCGAGACGGCCGACGACGGCTTCGACGCGGCGCTCGACGAGCTGCTGTCGCAGGAGCCCGACTCCTCGCCCGACGACGAGCGGTGAGCCTGCACACCAGTGCCGTCCACACCCTCGAGGCGTGGACGGCGCCCGACGGCGACCAGGAGGCGCTCCGCCTGCGGTACCTGGAGCACCTGGCGACAGCACCCGACGGCATGCTGCGCTCGTGCCGCCCCGACCATGTGACCGTGAGCGCCCTGGTGATCACGGCCGACGCCGAGCGCGTGCTGCTCGTGCGGCACGCCAAGGCCGGGTTGTGGCTGCAGACCGGCGGTCACTGCGAGCCGGAGGACGTCGACGTCGTCGGTGCTGGCGCTCGTGAGGCACTCGAGGAGACCGGCATCGAGGGGCTGCGGCTGGATCCCGTCCCGCTCAGGCTGTCGCGCCACGCCGTGCCGTTCTGCTCCCCCGGCGGACACCACCTCGACGTGCAGCTGCTCGCCGTGGCGCCGGTCGGGGCCGAGCCCGTGGTGGCCGAGGGCGAGGACCCGGTGCGCTGGTTCGGCGTGGACGAGGCCGTGGAGCCGACCGACGCCGACACGCTCGCCCTCATCGCTGCTGCCAGGACACGCCTTCGAGGAACCCCTCGGCCTTGACCGCGTGGGGGTAGCCCTCGAGGAGCGCCCAGAACCGCCGTGAGTGGTTGGCCTCCACGAGGTGCGCGAGCTCGTGCAGGACCACGTGGTCGACGACGTAGTCGGGCATGTCCCGGACCCGGTGGGAGATGCGGATGGCCCCGGTGGACGCAGTGCACGAGCCCCAGCGCGTGCTCTGGTTCGTGACCCACCGCACCGACGTGGGTCGGGCACGGCCGTCCAGGTACCGCTCGGAGAGCTCGAGCGCCCGCGCCATGAGGGCGGCGTCGCTGCGCGGTGACCGCTCGGCTCGGGCGTCGAGGCGCGCGACGAGACGGGCCACCTCCTCGCGCTCCTGCTCGGGGGTGAGGTGCGCCGGCACGAGCACGATCGTCCGGTCGCCGTCGCGGTACGCCTGGATGGTCCGCCGACGTCGCGCACTGCGCCTGATCTCCACCTCGCCCACGTCGAGCACGGTAGGGCACGACTCCACGGACGAGGATCTTTCCGTCCACAGGACCCCGGCCGCTCGCGTGGGACTCCGCGCAGGTCAGAGGGCTGGGCCGGCGGCTCGCCACCGGTACGTGCACCGTCCGACGGCGGTCTGTCCACCGGCCGTCCACACCCCTCTCCGGCGATCCCCACACGTTCCCCACAACCTTGTCCACAGGAGTGGACAACCAGTTCCGCAGATCGGTTGACGCCGACTCCCCCGACCCCTACGTTGTCCCTCAGCCGGGCTCCCGAACACGGTCCGCAGGGGAAGGCAGACCCCCTCGGGAGCCCGGCTGCTCCATGTCCGCCTCCGCCCCCCGCGAGCCCGGTTCGAAACCCGCCCCGGCGCCACCGTCCAGGCCCGCCGGGGACTCGCCCTGGCTGCGACCCGAGGCTCCCGGACCGAGTGGCCGCTAGAGTGCGTGTGACGAGCACCACACCCACGGGAGGCAGCCATGTCGGAGACCTGGAGCGGCGAGTTCTACTGCGTCAAGTGCAAGGACAAGCGCGAGGCCACGGGCGACGTCGTCGTCAGCGAGAAGGGCACCCGGATGGCGAAGGGCACCTGCCCGGAGTGCGGCACCAAGCTGAACCGCATCCTCGGCAAGGCCTGAGCCGAACCCTGCGCCGGCTCGGCCGCGTCCGCTGTGGACGTCGGCCTCGTCAGGTCCGGGTGCGCTCGGCAGGCTGGGGCCATGCAGCTGCGGCCCGTCCTGCCTCCCGGTGGCGACGTCGTCCGTCGGGACGCCCGCACCCTCGTGGTCGGTGGGCGGCCGGGTGTCCTGGTTCCCGACCGGCCCGGACTCGTGCAGCTGCTGCGCCTGCTCGACGGGCGCGGGCTCGACGCGCTCGCCCGCCTGGCGTCGGAACGGGTGCCCGAGCTCGTCGACGACGTGACCGCCGTGGTCAACGAGCTCGTGGCGCGAGGAGCACTCGACCCGCACCCGCCCACTGCTCCCCCGGCACTCACGCTGCGCGTGCAGGCCTGGGGCGGCAGCCAGAGGGCGGCGGCTCTCGTCCGGACCGCCCTCGACGACCTCGGACTGCGCCCCGACCCGTCCGACGCGTCGGCGCTCCTCGTGCTGGTAGCGGCGGGCGAGCCGCCGCGCGGCTGGGTGGCACGCGCCGTCGAGACCGGCGTGCCGGTCCTCCCGCTCGTGCTCGGTGACGACTGGGGGCGCCTGGGTCCGCTCACGCTCGCCGGTCGCACACCGTGCCTCGGCTGCCACGACGCGGCGCGTGCCGCGTGGGACCCGGCGTGGCGTGCCACGCTCCCCCAGCTCGGCCGGCCCCTCGTCCCGGCTCCACCACCTCGTCCGGCCACGAGCCTGGTGCTCCGGGCCGCCGCACTCGCGGCCGAGCAGACCCTCGCGTGGGCCGAGCGCCGCCGGCCCGAGACGGTGGGAGCGGTGCTGCACCTCGGTGGCAGGCGGCTCGAGCACGAAGCCGTCCTCGTCCACGAGGGCTGCACGAGCCTCCTGCACCGGGCCGAGTGAGGACGATCGACCTATCCTGAGGTCGTGACCCATGACGAGGACGAGGTCGAGCCCACCGACGGTGGTTCGAGCCGACGCTCGCGCTCGTCACTGCCTGTCGGTGCCTTCACGCGTGGGGCCAGGCTCGCGGCCCTCCCCGTGGGCTTCGCGGGGCGGACGGCCCTCGGCGTCGGACGTCGCATCGGCGGTGCTCCCGCCGACGCCGTGGTCACCGAGGTGCAGCGCCGCACCGCTGAGCAGGTGTTCACCGTGCTCGGTCAGCTCAAGGGCGGGGCGATGAAGGTCGGCCAGGCCATGAGCATCTTCGAGGCCGCCCTCCCCGAGGAGATCGCCGCGCCCTACCGCGAGACCCTCACCAAGCTCCAGGACGCCGCGCCGCCGATGCCCGTGGCCGTCGTGCACCGCCAGCTCGTCGCCGAGCTGGGCGAGGACTGGCGGGAGCGGCTCGTGGAGATCGGTGACCAGCCGGCCGCGGCCGCGTCCATCGGTCAGGTGCACCGCGGGCGCTGGCACGACGGCCGCGAGGTCGCCGTCAAGATCCAGTACCCGGGTGCGGCGAAGGCACTGCGGTCGGACCTGCGCCAGCTCTCGAGGATCTCGCGGCTCCTCGGTGTCCTCGCACCGGGCATCGACGTCAAGGCCCTCCTCGCCGAGCTGGAGGAGCGGGTGGTCGAGGAGCTCGACTACCGGCTCGAGGCCACGGCGCAGCAGCGCTTCCACGAGGAGTACCGCGACGACCCCGACCTCATGGTCCCGGCCGTCGTCGACGGCACCGAGCGCGTGCTCGTGAGCGAGTGGATGGAGAGCACGAGCTCGCTCGCCGAGCTGATCCGCTCCGGCAGCCAGGCCGACCGCGACCTCTACGGTTCGCGGTACGTGCGGTTCCTGCTCGCGAGCCCCGATCGCGTGGGCATGCTGCACGCCGATCCGCACCCCGGCAACTTCCGGATCCTGCCCGACGGGCGCCTGGGGATCGTCGACTTCGGTGCGGTCGCCCACCTCCCCGACGGGCTCCCCCGCGCCCTGGGACCGCTGCTCACGGCCGCCGTCTCCGGTGATGCCGAGGCGGTGACCGACGGTCTGCGCGGCGAGGGATTCCTGCGGCCCGGCACGAAGATCGACCCCGAGGTGATGGCCGCCTACGTCGCGCCGTTCGTCGAGCCCGCCGTGGCCGAGGAGTTCACCTTCTCGCGGGCCTGGCTGCGCGACCAGGCCACCCGGGTGGGTCTCGGCGGCGAGGGCATGTCGACGTCGCTGAAGATCAACCTGCCGCCGGAGTACCTGCTGATCCACCGGGTGTGGATCGGCGGCGTCGGCGTGCTCTGCCAGCTCGGTGCCACCGCCCCGTTCCGCTCGATCCTGGAGGAGTCCGTCCCGGGGTTCGTCCCCTCCTCGTGGGCACCGCCCGAGTGACCGGGCCCGGTCGACCCGGCTCGGCCCCACCGCCCTGAGGGATCCGTTCGACCCCTCAGCCTCCGACGACCAGCGTGACGGCCAGCACGAGCATCAGGCAGGCGATCACCCCGTCGAGGATCCGCCAGGCCCTCGCGTCCCGCAGCCATCGGCCGAGGTGCCGCGCCCCGTACCCGAGGCCACCGAACCAGAGCACGCTCGCCGTCATCGCGCCGACCGCGAACCAGAGGCGGCTCCCCCCGTGGGAGGCGGCCACCGAGCCGAGGAGCACCACCGTGTCGAGGTAGACGTGCGGGTTCAGCCACGTCAGCGCGAGGGCGGTCGCCGCCACGCGGGTGGCGGAGGAGCGCACCTTCAGCGCCCCGGTGGCCCGGTCGGCGTCCGAGGACGCCGCTCCCGCGCCGACCTCGAGCGCCTCGCCGCTCGAGGACAGGGCCCGCCGTGCCGCGAGGACCGCGTACCCCGCCAGGAAGGCCGCGCCACCCCACCGCGCTGCGTCGACGAACCACGGCACGGCGTCGACCACGCGACCGAGGCCGGTCACGCCGACGCCGATGAGCACGAGGTCGGAGGCCGCGCACACGGCCACCACGAGGCCCACGTGCTCGCGGCGCAGGCCCTGGCGCAGCACGAACGCGTTCTGTGCGCCGATGGCCACGATGAGCGCGAGCCCGGTGCCGAGTCCCGCGAGAAGGCTGGTCATGACGTCCACGCTAGGGAGGATCGATCCTCAGGTACAGCGAAGAATCCTGCAGTGTCATTAGACTTGCTTCATGTGGACCGACCCCGTGGCCGCCTGGACCGTGGCGGCGGTCGTCGACGCCGGGACCTTCGACGCCGCGGCGCGTCAGCTGCACGTGACCCCGTCGGCGGTGAGCCAGCGGGTCAAGGCGCTCGAGCAGGCGCTCGGGCAGAGGCTGCTCGTCCGTAGCACTCCCGTCAGGGCGACCGATGCCGGCGAGGCCGTCCTGCGGTACGCCCGTCGTGTCGCCCTGCTGGACCAGGACGTCGCGACCGAGCTCGGTCTGACCGGCCCACGTCGACCGCACCTGGCGGTGGCCGTCAACGCCAACTCGCTGGCCACCTGGTTCCTCGATGCCCTGGCCGCGTTCACCGCCTCGCACGACGTGGAGGTCGAGCTGCACCGCGAGGACCAGAGCCGGACCGCCGGGATGCTCGAGGACGGCACGGTCGTCGCGGCGATCACCGCGCAGAGCGACCCCGTTCCCGGGTGCCGTGTCGAACCGCTCGGTGCGATCGAGTACCGCGCCATGGCCGCGCCGTCGTGGGTCCGACGCTGGGCGCCGGACGGCGTCGACGCCGCGGCCCTCCGGCAGGCCCCGCGCGTCGACTACGACCGCACCGACACGCTCCAGCGGGACTGGCTCACCACGCGTGACGTCGATGCCGATGCCACGCCGCGCCACCTGGTCCCCTCGTCGCACGACTTCACCCGCGCGGTCGCGCTCGGCCTCGGCTGGGGCTTGGTGCCGCGACAGCACGCGCGGGAGCACCCGCTCCTGGTGGACCTGGGCGGTCCGACGATGCGCACCGTCCTGTGGTGGCAACGGTGGCGCACACCCTCGGCACTGCTCGACGGGCTCACCGACGCCGTGGTGGGGACCGCTCGCTCGACCCTCGCGCTCGGCTATTCCGACGCGCTGAGCACCGCCAGCACGCCCTCGCCGTAGCGCTCGCGCTTGGTCTGGCCGATGCCGGGGATGCCCACGAGTCCGCGCTCGTCGCGCGGGCGCAGCTCCACCAGCGCGAGCAGCGTGGCGTCGGTGAACACGACGTAGGCCGGCACCTTGGCCTCGGCCGCCTGCTCGCTCCGCCACTGCTTGAGCCGGTCGAACAGGGCGCGGTCGGCCGGGTCGAGCGCCTCGAGCTCGGTGTTGGTGCGCTTCTTGGGGCGCGGGCCCACCGTGCCGCCGCGGGACGGGTGGTCCGGCGGCAGCAGAGGATCGAGGAAGCGGGTGGGCTTGCGGCCCTGACGTCCGCCGGGCTTGCGGGCCCGCGACCAGGAGATCGTCAGGTGGCGGCGTGCGCGGGTGACGCCGACGTAGAACAGTCGGCGCTCCTCGGCCACCCCCTCGGGCGTGTCGGCGTGGACGATCGGGAGCATGCCCTCGTGCATGCCGACGCAGAACACGGCATCCCACTCCAGGCCCTTCGCGGCGTGGAGGGTGGCCAGCGTGACGCCCTCGGCCGTGGGTGCGTGCGACGCCTGGGCACGTCGTTCGAGGTCGGCCAGGAGATCGGCCAACGTGGCGTCACCGCGGGCCTCGGCGAGGTCGTCGGCCATGGTGACGAGCGCGTGCAGCGACTCCCACCGGTCGCGGGTGGCGCCGCTGCCGGACGGCGCCGTCTCGGTGTGGCCCATGCTCGCCAGCACCGCGCGCACCTCGTGGCCGAGACGTCCGTGGTCCGGTGACCCGGCATCGGTGGTGGCGTCGGTGCCGTCGTCGCCGGCTCGCGCCGCACCGCGCAGCAGCGTGACCGCCTGACGGACCTCGGCACGCTGGAAGTACCCCTCGACCCCGCGCAGGGTGACGGGGATGTCGCGCTCGCCGAAGGCCTCCTCGAACGCCTCGGACTGCGCGTTGATGCGGAACAGCACCGCCATCTCGCGGTACGGCACGCCCGAGCGGTGAAGACGCACGATCTCGTCGGCCACCGACGCGGCCTCGCTCGGCTCGTCGTTGTGGCCGAGGTAGCGGACGGGCTCCGCTGGCGCGGCCTGCGACTGCAGCGGTCGGCCGTGCGCCTCGCCCGCGGCCCCCTGGAACACCGCGTTCGCGACGGCCACCACCTGCGGCGTGGAGCGGTAGTTGCGCACCAGCTGGATCCGCTCGGCGTCGGGGTAGCGCTGCGCGAAGTCCCCGAGGATGCGCGGCGAGGCGCCGGCGAACGTGTAGATCGTCTGCCGCGGGTCACCCACGACGCACACGTCGTCGCGGCCACCGAGCCACAGGTCGAGCAGCGTGGACTGCAGCGGGTTGACGTCCTGGTACTCGTCGACCACGAACCAGCGGTACTGCCGTCGGACCTGGGCGGCGATGCGCTCGTCGTCGGCGAGGATCGCCGCGGTGATGAGCAGGATGTCCTCGAAGTCGATGCGCCCCCGCTCGCGCTTGACGTCCTCGTAGGCGCTCATGACGGCCGCGACGCGGGTGGGGTCGAGGTCGGCGACCTCGCGACCCCGGCGTCGTGCGACGTCGGGGTAGTCGGTGCCACGGACGTTGCTGACCTTGGCCCACTCCACCTCGGCGGCGAGGTCGCGGATGACGGCGTTGTCGGGGCGCCGGATGCCTTCGCGGTTGGCGGCCTCGGCGACCAGACCGAACTTGGAGGCGACGATCTCGGGGAGCTCGGTGCCGTAGACCTGCGGCCAGAAGTAGCGCGCCTGGCGCAGCGCGGCCGAGTGGAAGGTGCGCGCCTGCACCCCCGGCGCCTGCAGCTGCGCGAGGCGACCCCGCATCTCGCCGGCGGCGCGGGTCGTGAAGGTCAGGGCCAGCACCTCGGTGGGCACGTACAGGCCCGTGGCCACGCCGTAGGCGATGCGGTGGGTGATGGCCCGGGTCTTGCCCGTGCCGGCACCGGCCACGATGCAGACCGGCCCCCGCAGCGCGGTGGCGGCGGCCCGCTGCTCGGGGTCGAGGTTCTCCAGGAGGTCCTCGGGGGTGGGCAACGCACGCTCCTGCGGGTCGGTCGATGGTCGGTTCGGTGTGGTCGAGCTGGTGACGTCGAGCGGGTCGCTCGCGGGAGCCGGCGACCGCGCTCGCCACAGTGGGGAGGTGGAATGTCGCGGGGCGCGAGATCGTTGACTCGACAGGACCACCCTAGACGTCACAGGAGACAACGATGACCGGCGACTTCACCCTCTACTCGACCCCGTGGTGCGGCTACTGCCACCGCCTCAAGTCGCAGCTGCAGCGCGAGGGCATCACCAACTTCGCCGAGGTCGACATCGAGGCCCAGCCCGAGGCCGCAGCGGTGGTCGAGAAGGCCAACAACGGCAACCAGACCGTGCCCACGCTGGTCTTCGCCGACGGCACCGCCCTGACCAACCCCTCCGTCGCCCAGGTCAAGGCCCAGCTCGGCGTCTGAACCACCCCTGACTGCTCCTCGAAGCTCGAGCGGGCCACGAACGGACCCCACGGCGCGCGGCAGCGCGACGAGCAGGGCCGCGCGTCAGCGCGGGGAGCGATGGTGGCGACACCCGCGAGCCCTGCGAGCGGAGTCGCGACCGTCGCGTGCCGTTGCCGGCCGCGTGGGGTGTCGGCCGGTCAGAACCAGGCAGCCGGCAACGGCCCCTGGTACCACGTCTCGATGAGCCAGCTCGAGATCGAGACGCCGCTCGGAGGCAGCAGCAGCGTGCCGGCCTCACCCTGGGCGCGCAGCTCCTCGCGCGTGACCCACTGCGCCGCGCCGAGCTCCACACCGTCGACCTCGATGTCCGTGGTGACGGCCTTGGCGAAGAACCCGAGCATCAGGCTCGCGGGGAACGGCCACGGCTGGCTCCCGCCATAGGCGACCTCGCCGACGACCACGCCGGCCTCCTCGTGGACCTCGCGCCGCACGGCGTCCTCGAGGCTCTCCCCCGGCTCCACGAAGCCCGCCAGCGTGGACCATCGCCCCTCGGGCCACGTCGCCTGGTGGCCGAGGAGGGCCCGGTCCCGGTCGTCGGTCACCAGCATGATCACGGCGGGATCCGTGCGCGGGAAGTGGTTCGTCCCGCACTGGGTGCAGTGCCGCAGGTGGCCCGCGGCCTGGACCTGCGTGGCCCCGCCACAACGGGGGCAGAAGGGGGTGGCCGCCAGCCACCGGGCCATGCCCACCGCGTGCACGGCCACCGACAGCTCGTCGGCGCCCAGCAGCGGCGCCAGCACCCGGACGCTGACCGGCACCAGGTCGGCGGGGACCCGGTCGACCACGACGGCTGCGCGGCGGACGCCGTCCTGCTCACCCAGGAAGATCCACGTGCCGTCGGGCGCCTCGTCGCGCGGGAGCCACCGCAGTGCGGGCCCGTCGACGGTGGCCACGTGCTCGCCGCCGAGCACCAGGACCTCGACGTCGGGGCCGTCCCACGCGTCGTGGGCACGCAGGTGGCCGGCACGGTCGTGGCGGGCGCGGTCGAAGGCGAACGGTGCGGGATCACTCACCCCGACAGCCTAGGTGGGGTCGGCTCGGCGGCTCACACGCCAGGCGCGAGGAGCGTCTCGAGCGCAGCGCGGTCGAGCAGCTCCTCGGGCGCGAACCGCACGACCTCACCGAGTCGCACGTAGTAGAACGCCCCGGACACGCGCGCCGGGTCGACGTCGTGCAGCTCGGCCCACGCCAACCGGTAGAGGCTGAGCTGGAGCGGGTCGGCGTCGGCCCGCCGGTTGGTCTTCCAGTCCACGACCTCGAAGCCGGGGCCCTCGGGGGTCGACGTCGAGAACACCGCGTCGATCCGCCCCACCACCTGCTGACCGCCGAGCAGCAACGAGAAGGGCGCCTCGACCCTGTGCGGCGTGCGCTGGCCGAACGGTCCGGCCTCGAACAACGCGATGACCTCGTCGAGCTCGGCGTCGTCGCTGATCTCGACGTCGCCCTGTCCGGGCAGGTCGGCGGGGTCGAGCAGCGGCTGCTGGCCGTAGTGGGCCTCGATCCACGCGTGGAACCGGGTGCCGAAGCGTGCGGCGGCCGAAGGCCGTCGAGGCATGGGCCGTGCGAGCGAGCGCGCGAACGCCGACTCGTCGTCGGCCAGGGCCAGCACGGCGGTGGCCGAGAGCGTGGGCGGCAGTGGCACCGGCCGCTCCGCCGACGCGGCCGCGTCGGCCTCGGCCAGGAGCAGGTCGATCTCCTGGGACAGCTCGGCCACCCGATCGCCCGGGACGGGGAGCTCGGCCGTCGGCTCGGCGGACGAGGCCAGCACCACCTCCACCTCGCGGGCCAGCGCGCGACGGCCGTCGACCGGTGGCGGCTCCACCGGCCAGGCGATGCCGTCGGACAGCACGAGGTGGGGGTTGGTCTCGTCGTCGGGGGGCGGATCGGCCCAGACCAGCGGCTCGACCCCGAGGCCGGCCAGGTGGTCGCGGGTGCGCACCAGGAAGTCCGACGGTCCGCGCGGCTTCTTCTGCGTGCGCCCCCACCAGTGACCGCTCACGACGACCCGCTGCTTGGCGCGCGTGTACGCCACGTAGCCCAGCCGGAGCTCCTCCCCGAGGGAGTCGGCCTTGCGTCGCGCATCGAACTCCTTGCCCGCGGCCGGGGTCCACTCCGCCAGCGGAGCGAGCGAGCCTGCGTCGCCGCGCAGCGGGTACGGCAGGACCGAGCCGTTGGTCAGCCAGCTGGACCGACCCCGTCCCGAGGGGAACACCCCGTCGCTCACGAGCGGCACGAACACCGCACCCCACTCCAGGCCCTTCGCCCGGTGGATCGTGAGCAGCTTGACGGAGTCGGACTCCGAGGGGGTCGTGACGTCCATGCCCTCGTTGAACTCGTTCTCGGCCTGGAGGTAGGCCACGAGTCCGGTCAGCGACGCGTAGCGGTCGCTCGCGGCGTAGTCGGCCACCGCGTCGAGGAAGGTGGCCAGGTTGTCGGCGGCACCCTCGACCTCTCCCGCCTCGAGCTCGATGTCGAGGTCGAGGGCACGCACGGCTCGGCGTGCCAGGTCGAGCAGCGGCTCCCCGACGTGGGACCTGACCCGGTGGACCACGCGCGCGAGGTCGGCGAACCGGTGGCGCGCACGCGGGTCGTACGGCAGGTCGCCCGGGTCGTCGAGGGCCTCGGCCAGCGCGACCACCTCGGTGGGGTCGGTGCCCTCGACCGCCCGGGCGAGCTCCTGCGCGAGGGTGCTGTCGTCGTCGCGACCCAGGGTGCGCCCGCTCAGCGAGGCGGCACGACGGCCGAGCAGCGCGAGGTCGCGCGGGCCGATGTTCCAGCGCGGCCCGGTGAGCAGGCGCAGCAGGGCCGGGTTGGCGGTGACGTCGTCGACGACCTCCAGGAGCGACAGCACGTCGAGCACCTCGGGCTGGGCCAGCAGGCCGGAGAGGCCCACGATCTCGAACGGGACGTGCGCGTCGCGCAGCGCCTTGACGATCTCGCCGTTCTCGCGGCCGACGCGGACCAGGACCGCGATGTCGCTCCAGGCCCGGCCACCCTCGTGCTCGGCGACGATCTCGGTGACCATGGAGGCGATCTCGTCGTCGACGGTGCGGTGCAGCGCGACGTCGACCCGACCGGTCGTCGTCGCGGCCGACGTGAGCGGCTGGACGACCGACGACGTGGCGTAGAAGGGGGCGGCGAGGTGGTTCGCCGCGTCGATCACCTCCGGCGGGCAGCGTCGGGTCTCGACGAGGGAGAACTGCCGTCCTCGCGACCCGTCGGCCGCCGGGAAGTCGTCGAGGAACTCCTCGAGGTTGCCGGCCGCAGCACCCCGCCAGCCGTAGATGCCCTGCGCGGGATCGCCCACGGCGGTGACGGGCAGGCCCGCGAAGAGCGCCGTGAGCAGGTCGCGCTGCGCGACCGAGGTGTCCTGGTACTCGTCGAGCAGCACGACGTCGTAGCGCTCGCGCAGCGCCTGGCCCACCTCGGGCAGCGCGGCCAGCTGCGCGCCCCAGGCCATCTGGTCGGAGAAGTCCATGACCCCGTCGTTGGCCTTGGCGGACCGGTACGCCTCGACCAGGAGGCTCAGCTCGGTGCGCTTCTGCGCCGCCGCGGCCGCGTCGCGGAGCAGGGCCGGCTTGCCGACGGCGTCGTACTCGGCGATGACGGCCGCGTCGTGGTCGCGCAGCTCGGCCGGATCCACGAGGTGCTCCGAGAGCTGGGCGTCGAGGGACATGACGTCCTGGACGAGCGTGGGCAGGTGCGTGCTCACCCTCTGGAGCGGTCGGTCGTAGGTGCTGACCACGCGTGCCGCCCGCTGGAAGCGCGAGGCGTCGGTGACGACCCGCAGGTCGGGCTCGACGCCCAGGCGGAGGCCGTGCTCGGCGATGAGGGAGCCGGCGAAGGCGTGGTAGGTCGACGCGGTGGCGTCGGCCCAGGGCTGCTGCGGGTCGTGCGGCAGGTGCTCCAGGTCGGCCCGGATGCGCTGCCCCAGCTCTGCGGCCGCCTTGTTGGTGAAGGTGAGCCCGAGGATCCGCTCGGGCGCGATGCCGACGTGACCCACGAGCCAGAGCACGCGCGCCGCCATGACGGTGGTCTTGCCCGACCCGGCGCCGGCGATGATCGCGCCCGGGCGGTCGAGCCCGGCGGTGATGGCGTCGGCCTGGGGCTGCGAGAACGGGATGCCGGTGAGCTCGCGCAGGTGGTCGATGTCGCGGACGAGCATGGTCACGACGACTCCCCCTCCTCGGCGGCAGCGCGCCGGTGCTCACGGACCAGGATCGACGCGCCGGCGTCGTGGGCGGGACAGACCCGGGTGAACTGGCAGTACCCGCAGCCGCCGGTGGCCTCGGTGGCGGCGACCTCCTCGTGGACGAGCGTGTGGACGCTGCGACGCAGCTGCTCCACCGCGAAGAACGGCGCGTCGGACGGCGCGTCAGCGGGTGGGGGAACCTGCTGCTGGACCTTGGTGGCGCCCCGGCTCTCCTGGCGCAGCTGGACCAGCTCGGCCCCGGCGGGTGGCGCGTCGCCGGCCAGGTCCCGGGTGGCGCCGTGCTGGACGACCAGCTGGTACAGGCCCAGCTGGGGGTGCTCGGCGAGCTCGTCGCGCGACGGCGAGCCCTTGCCGGTCTTGAGGTCGACGACGTGGACCCCGTCGGCGGACCTCTCGACGCGGTCCATCGAGCCCTTGAGCGCCACGGCGCGCCCCTCGACCTCGATCTCGACCTCGAACGGGTGCTCCGCCGCCAGCACGTCGCGCGGGTTGTCGCGGTGCCACTGGACGAAGCGGCCGAGCGCCTGCACCGCCTCGCCGCGTTCGCGCTCGCTGATCCACGGCGGGAGGTCGAGCTGGGCCCAGACGTCGTCGAGATGCGTGGCGAGCTCGTCGGCATCGGGCTCGCGGCCCGAACGCACGACGTCGGCGGCGATGGCGTGCACGATGGAGCCGAAGCCCTGCGCACTCGTGGTGGCCTGCGCGCCGTGGGCCTCGTGGTCGAGGAACCACCGCAGCGGGCACTGCATGAGGGCCGAGACCTGGCTGCCCGAGAGCCGCAGGGGTTGGTCGTCGGGACGCCACGGAGCGTCGGACTCGGTGCGCTCGGCCAGGCCCCACCAGGCGGACGGGTGCGCCGAACGACCGGCCGGGTGGGTGGACAGCCGAGCCAGCTGCTCGGCCACGCGTCGACGCTCGTCGGGGTCACGGGTGTGCTCGCCGATGCGGCGCAGCTCGGCCACGGCCGACCGCAGCGACAGTGCTCGGCGCGGCCGGTGCTCGGCCGGCGGAAGGGTCCGCGGGGCCGGGCGGGCGCTCGGGTCGTCGGCTGCCGACAGGTGCGCGTGCAGCTCGCCGACGAAGCGCGAGGGCTGGTCGCCCTCGTCGGAGCCGCTGGCGACCGCCGTGACCACGAGGTGCTCGCGCGCGCGACTGCACGCCACGTAGAACAGGCGGCGCTCCTCGGCCACCGCCTCGCGCACCGACGGGTACGGTCCGAGGCCATCGCGGGTCAGGCGGTCGGGCTGCAGCAGGCTGCTGCGCAACCGGGTGTCGGGCCACTCGCCGTCCTGCACCCCGGCGACGACCACGAGGTCCCACTCCAGGCCCTTGGAACGGTGCGCGGTCATGAGCTGGACCCCCGACACGAGGTCGGTCGCCCCGGTGAGCGTCCCGGCGGGGATCTGCTGGGCCTCGAGGGCGCGCACGACCTCGCGGACGCCGCGGTGCGCCTGGCGCTCCTCGGCCCGGGCCGCCTCGGCGAACAGGGCGCACAGCGCGTCGAGGTCGTGGTGCGCACGCGCCGCACCGTCGCCGCCGCCCTCGGCCTCGGCGCGCAGGCGGGCCGGCCACGACGTGCCGTCCCACAGCTCCCACAGCACCTCCTCGGCCGAGGCGCCGCCGCGCACGAGGGCGACGGCAGAGGACAGCAGTCGGGCCACGCGACGGGCGGCTTCGACGGCCGACGCCGCCGGGCCCTCGACCACCAGGGTGTCGAGCAGGTGGGGGTCGGCCAGCGCCTCGGCGAGCAGCACTCGCGACGCACGGGGCGAGCCGTTGCGGGCGGTGTCGTCGGTGCGCAGCACCCGACCGAGCCGACGCAGCGCGGCGGCGTCGAGACCGCCGAGAGGTCCGGTGAGCAGCGCCGTGGCGGCCTCGGGGTCGAGGGCGTCGTGGTCGATGAGGGCCTGGGCGGCGTGCAGGCCGGCCAGCAGGGCACGCACCGCCGGCTCCACGGCCAGCGGGAGCTCGTCGCCCGCCACGTCGACGGGGACGCCTGCGGCGCTGAGCGCCCGGTGCAGCCGGTCGAGGTGCGGGGCCGACCGCACCAGGACGGCCATGCGCTCCCACGGCACCGGCGGCTCGGCCGCCAGGTGGGCCTCGCGCAGCAGCAGTGCTACGTGCTCGGCCTCGGCCGTGGCCGACGTGAAGGTGCGCACCTGCACCTCGCCCGTGCGCGACGGGTCGGTGGCCGGCGACCGCAGGGCCTCGAAGCGGTCGGCGTCGAGCGCTCCGAACACCCCACGGTTCTCGACGACCGACCTGACGGCGTCGGCGATCGCCGCGCCGTAGCGGTTGGTGCGGGCCAGGGTGAGCGCCGGGGCCGGCCCGCGGACGGTGGCGAACCGCTCCCCGAAGTCGAGCGTGCCGCGCACGTCGGCCCCACGGAAGCCGTAGATGGACTGGTAGGGGTCACCGACCACCACGAGGTCGCGGCCGTCGCCGGCCAGGCGCCGGAGCAGCTCGACCTGCAGGGGGTCGGTGTCCTGGAACTCGTCGACCACCACGAGCCGGAGCCGACGCCGCCAGCGGTCGCGGCACTCCGGGTCGCCCAGCAGACGGACCGCGTGGTGCACGAGGTCGGTGTGGTCGATGGTGCCCTCGAGAGCGGCCACACCCGTGACCTCGTCGAAGAACAGCGACGCGGCCACCCAGTCGGGTCGGCCCGCCGCACTGCCGATGTCGTGCAGGTCGACCGCGTCGAGTCCCTGCGCCCGCGCCGCGGCGAACAGGCGCTGGAGCTCGGTGCTCATGCCGCGCGTGCGCAGCGCCTGGCGCAGCGGGACCGGCCAGCTCTCGGGGTCGGTGCCGTCGAGCAGCTCGGCCAGCCGGGCGTCGTGCTCGGGTGCGCTGAGCAGGGTGACCGGCCGACGGAACTCCTCGAGGTCCTGCTCGGCCCGCACGAGGGCGTAGCAGAACGCGTGGAAGGTCATGGCCGAGGTGGCGGAGGTGGTGCGGGCCAGCCGGCGCCCGATGCGGGCCCGGATCTCCTGCGCGGCGGCGCGGCTGAAGGTGAGGACGAGCACCTCGTCGGCGCGGACCGCACCGGACTCCACGCGCTGGGCCACGAGCTCGACCAGCGTCGTGGTCTTGCCGCTGCCGGGGCCGGCGAGCACCTGGAGCGGCCCGCCGGTCGTGGCGACGTGGTCGAGCACGGCCTGCTGGCTGGGGTCGAGCACCACGGCGGGACCTGCCGACGCCGGGCCCCCGGCGCGCTGCAGGCGGTACTCGGTCGTGGTCACACCACCATCTGAGCAGAGACCACCGACACGCTCAGACCGTGCCCTCCGGATCGACGTCGGTCCACAGCGCCTCGACCATGTGCACCCGGCCGTTGCGCACGGGCGTCCCCTCGTCGGCCCAGTGCGCCTGCGCCTCGATCATGAGCGGCGGCACCATGGTGCCGTCGGCGCGTGGGACTCGCCACCAGCAGACGGCGTGGCCGTGCGCCGACATGATCCGCCCGACGTAGCGCGGCCCGTAGCCGCCCGCGAGCAGCTCCGCGACGCGCCCGTACGGCAGCACGCGACCCGGCGGGATCAGCTCCACCAGGCTCAGCACGCGCTCGACGTAGGCCTCGTCCATGGGTCGATCATCGCCGACGTCGGGTCACGATCGGCCTGCGGCTTCGTCGGTGCGGCTGGGGCTCGACCTGCTGCTGCGTCGCTCGAGGTGGGTCATCGGCTGCTGCTGCGTCGCTCGAGGTGGGACTTCGGTTGCTGCGTTGCTCCAGCTGGGTCGTGCCTTGCGGCTGCGTCGCTGTGGCTGCGAGTCGACGTGCGCTCCGAAAGGGCCTCGACCGGCGGATGGGTCCGGGCTCGGGTCGGGCTCTCGGAGCGCGGCTCGGGGGGACGCAAGGTTCTGCGTTCGTGCGTGAGGGGTCTAAGGATGCTGCGTTCGTGGTCGGATCCCGTCGTGAACGCAGCATCGTTCGGGGTTCTGCGCGCGAAGGCAGAATCTTGCGTCCGCGGGGCCGGTTCGCGCGTCGGATGGGCAGGGATTCTCCTTTTGCGTCGGACGGTCCACGAGAAGGGAGAATCCCTGCCCGTACGGGCCCCTTTTCGTCGCCACGATGCTTCCTTCGCGTGGCACGGTCCACGCGAAGGAAGAACCGTGCGTGGATCCCGCGCAGAGGGAGAATCGTGGCCGCGCCCCGCAGACCCAACCGGGTCGAGACCCACCGCTGCGGTCGAGGCCCTCTCGGAGACCGACTCCACTCGAAGCCGTAGAGGCGCAGCACCGACGCCACTGGAAGCCCCAGCAGCGCAGCACCGGACCCGCTCGAAGCCGCCCGCACCTACCCGACGCCGGCGTCGGGCCCCCCGACGCGACGAAGCCGCGAGGCGAGCACCCGAAGGCGCCCGCCCCGCGGCTTCGCCACGGGTCCAGCAGGTCAGTAGGTCGGCTGGCTCGGGTCGATCTGGTTGACCCAGGCCACGACGCCGCCGCCGACGTGCACCGCATCCTTGTAGCCGGCACCCTTCAGCACGGCCAGCGCCTCGGCCGACCGCACGCCTGACTTGCAGTGGAGCACGACCTGCTTGTCGTCGGGCAGCTCGGAGAACGCCTTGCCGTTGAGGAAGTCCCCCTTCGGGATGAGGACCGAGCCCGGGATGTGGTTGATGTCGCGCTCGACCGGCTCGCGCACGTCGACGAGCACGAAGTCGCGGCCACCGTCGGCGCGCTCCTTCAGCCAGCCGTCGAGCGTGCCCACGGAGATCGTCGAGTCCGCTGCCGCATCGGCCGCCTCGTCGCTGATCGCACCGCAGAACGCCTCGTAGTCGCTCAGCAGCTCGGTGGGCAGCACGCCGTTCGGGTCGCGCTGGACCTTGAGCGTCGTGTACCGCATCTCGAGCGCGTCGTAGACCATGAGGCGACCGATGAGCGGGTCGCCGATGCCGGTGATCAGCTTGATGGCCTCGGTGACCATGATCGAGCCGATCGACGCGCACAGGACTCCGAGCACTCCGCCCTCGGCGCACGACGGGACCATGCCCGGCGGCGGCGGCTCGGGGTAGAGGTCGCGGTACTGCGGACCCTCCTGGGCCCAGAACACCGACACCTGGCCCTCGAAGCGGTAGATCGACCCCCACACGTAGGGCTTGCCGAGGATGACCGCGGCGTCGTTGACCAGGTAGCGCGTGGCGAAGTTGTCGGTGCCGTCGACGATCAGGTCGTACTGGGCGAAGATGTCGAGCACGTTGTCGGTGTCGAGCCGCTCCTGGTGCACGACGGTCTTCACGTACGGGTTGACCTCGGCCACCGACTCCGCGGCACTCACGGCCTTGGGCCGGTCGATGTCGGACTGGCCGTGGATCACCTGACGCTGCAGGTTCGACTCGTCGACCACGTCGTCGTCGATGATGCCGAGCGTGCCGACGCCGGCAGCGGCCAGGTAGAGCAGGGCAGGGCTGCCGAGACCGCCGGCTCCGATGACCAGCACCTTGGCGTTCTTGAGCCGCTTCTGCCCGTCCATCCCGACGTCGGGGATGATCAGGTGCCGGCTGTAGCGGCGGACCTCGTCGATGGTGAGTTCGTCGGCGGGTTCCACGATGGGGGCGACCACGGCTGCTCCTCGCAGGGACGGTGATGGGGGTACTCCCGGCTCAACGCCGGGCGTGTCCTCCATTGTTCCCCCGCCGACGTCGACCGCAGGGTGCCGTCCGCCCCCTGGGACGCGCCGTCGTCGCGGCGACGCGCGGAGCGCCCCGACGGGCCCGCGTGGCACGGGGCACTAGGCTGACCGGGTGAGCGAGACCCCCACCCTGCGCCCGCGCGCCGGCCGACTGCCGCGACGCGCCCGACGCGCCCAGCTCCTGGAGGTCGCCCTCGAGGTCTTCGTCGAGCAGGGGTACCACGCCGCGTCGATGGACGAGATCGCCGAGCGTGCCGGAGTGTCCAAGCCGGTCGTGTACCAGCACTTCCCCGGCAAGCTCGACCTCTACCTGGCCCTGCTCGAGAGTTCGTGCGACGAGGTTGTCGACGAGGTCAAGCAGGCGCTCGCCTCCACGCAGGACAACCGTCGTCGCGTCGAGGCCACGATGGAGCTCTGGTACCAGTACGTCGCCGACCAGGGTGCCGCCTTCCGGCTCGTGTTCGAGTCCGACCTCACCAACGACCCCGACGTCCGCGAGCAGGTCGACCGGGTCGTGCGCGAGTCGGCCGTCGCGATCGCCGAGGTGATCCGCGAGGACACCGGCCTGCCGCAGGAGGCCGCGTACCTGCTCGCCGTCAGCCTCGTGGGCATGGGCCACGTCGGCGCCCGCAACTGGCTCTCGGAGTCGTCGGCACTGTCCCAGGAGGACGCCGTGCGGCTCGTCGCCGGGCTCGCCTGGCGCGGCATCGGCGGCTTCCCCCGAGAGACCAACGACCCCGCCTGACGCGGCACGGCCCACTCGGGCCCCACCTCGTCCGGCACCACACCCGCACCACACCAGACATCACGAGAGGACCGACCATGGAGGTCAAGATCGGCGTGCAGAACGCCGCCCGCGAGCTGTCCGTCGAGACCGACGAGGCGCCCGAGTCGGTGCTCGCCAAGCTCGACACCGCCCTGAAGGACGAGACGGTCTTCAGCCTCACCGACGAGAAGGACCGCACCGTCGCGGTCCCGGCCGATAAGGTCGCCTACCTGTACTTCACCGCCGACACCGGCCGCAAGGTCGGCTTCGGTGCGGTCACGCAGGAGACCACCTGACGGACCGGGGGCGCGCATGAGCTTCGAAGGCTTCCCCGTCGCGGCGCTCGACTTCTACGACGACCTCGAGGTCGACAACACGAAGGCGTTCTGGGAGGAGCACCGCCACGTCTACGACGCGGCGGTCAAGCAGCCCATGACCGCGCTCATGGCCGAGCTGGCCGACGAGTTCGTCCCTGACGGCGAGAGCGCGAAGATCTTCCGCCCGTTCCGCGACGTGCGGTTCTCGAACGACAAGACTCCCTACAAGACGCACCAGGGTGCGTTCGTGCCCGTGGCGCCCGCGACCGGGTACTACGTCCAGGTCGGCGCGCCCGGTGTGCGCACCGGAGTCGGGTTCTACCACGCCACGCCCGCACGGCTCGCCTCGTTCCGCGAGGCCGTCGACCACGAGACCTTCGGGACCGGGCTCCAGCACATCGTCGCGCGACTGGAGGGCCGGGGCTGGACGGTCGGCGGCGACGCCGTCAAGACCGCGCCGCGCGGCTGGTCGGCCGACCACCCGCGCATCGACCTGCTGCGCCACCGCACGCTCACCCTCGGGCGCGACCACGGCTTCGAGCCGTACGTGCACACCGCCGAGCTGCTCGAGCACGTGCGCGAGGACTGGCGCGCCGGACGGACGTTCCTCGACTGGATCCTCACCCACGTCCGCGGCTGAGCGGTCGTCCGCTCAGGCGGCCAGGCCGAGGCGCGCCATGCGTTCGGTGTGCGCCTCGGTGATCCGGGTGAACATGCGCGAGATCGCGGTGAGGTCCAGCCCGGGCGTCTCGATGCCGCCGACGAGCACGGCGCTCAGCGCGTCGCGCTCGGCGACGAGCGTCTGGGCTTGGCGCAGGGCCTCCCCCATGAGCCGACGTCCCCAGAGCGCGAGGCGGCCGCCGACCCGGGGGTCGGCCTCGATCGCGGCGCGCACCTGGTCGACGACGAACTCCGAGTGCCCGGTGCCGCTGAGCGTGTCGACCACGATCTCGCGCGTCACCGGGTCGAGGTAGGCGGCGATCTCGCGGTAGAAGTCGGCGGCGAGCCCGTCGCCGACGTAGGCCTTCACGAGGCCCTCGACGAAGTCGGCCGGACGCGTCTTGCGGTGGAAGTCACCGAACGTGGCCTCGAACGGCTCCATCGCGGCGAACGGGTCCTCGCCCATCTCGACGAGGCGGTCGCGCAGGACCTCGAAGTGGTCGAACTCCGCCGCGGCCATCGTGGCCACCTCGACCTTGCTGCTCAGGTCGGGCGCCATCTGGGCGTCGGCGACGAGTCGCTCGCACGCGCTCAGCTCGCCGAAGGCGAGCACGCCGAGCAGCTCCACGACGCCGCGGCGGTAGTCCGGATCGTCCAGGGCCGAGGGCGCGGGGGCCTCCGGAGGGGGGCCCGAGCGGCCTGACTTCGCGTTCTTCGCCATGCGCCGCAGCGTAGCGCGCTGGGGACCCGCCGCCGCCTGTGTGCCGCCGCAGGGGCCGAGACGGGTAGACTGGCCGTGCCCTTGGGGCCGTATCTCCGTCGTGAGGTCTCGGACGCACTGTCGTCGCCGACACACGACACGTATCGAGATCCCTCTCTGTTCCCTCACGAAGACGAGTACCTGTGACCACGTTCACCGATCTGGGCGTCATGCCCGAGATCGCCGACGCGCTCGACGCGGTCGGCATCAGCAGCCCGTTCCCCATCCAGGAGATGACCCTCTCCGTGGCCCTCATGGGCACCGACCTCATCGGTCAGGCCCGTACCGGCACCGGCAAGACGTTGGCGTTCGCCATCCCGGTCATCCAGCGCACCGTCGCGCCGCACGACGCCGACTACGACCAGCTGGCAGCCCCCGGCAAGCCCCAGGCCCTGGTCGTGGCCCCGACGCGAGAGCTCGCGCTCCAGGTCGCCAACGACTTCAAGACGGCCTCGGCCAAGCGCGGTACCCGCAACATCACCATCTACGGTGGCGTCCCCTACGAGGGCCAGCTCGACGCGCTCGAGAAGGGCGTCGACATCGTCGTCGGCACGCCCGGCCGCATCCTCGACCTCGCCAACCGCGGCGCGCTCGACCTCTCGCACGTCAAGTCGCTCGTGCTCGACGAGGCCGACGAGATGCTCGACCTCGGCTTCCTGCCCGACGTCGAGTCGATCCTGGCCAAGACGCCCGAGACCCGCCAGACGATGCTGTTCTCGGCGACCATGCCGGGCGCCATCGTGTCGCTCGCGCGCAAGCACATGCGCCACCCCATGAACATCAGGGCGGAGTCCCCGGAGGAGAACGACACCGTTCCCGCCACCGCGCAGTTCGTGTGGCAGGCGCACGAGCTCGACAAGGCCGAGGTCATCGCCCGCATCCTGCAGGCCGAGGACGTCCAGCGCGTCATCATCTTCACCCGCACCAAGCGCACCGCCCAGCGTGTGGCCGACGACCTCATCGATCGCGGCTTCCCGGCTTCGCCCCTGCACGGCGACATGGCCCAGGGCGCCCGGGAGAAGGCGCTGCAGGGCTTCCGCGACCACAAGGTCGACGTGCTCGTGGCCACCGACGTCGCCGCACGCGGCATCGACGTGGCGAACATCAGCCACGTCATCAACTACAACTGCCCCGAGGACCACAAGACGTACGTGCACCGCATCGGGCGCACGGGTCGCGCCGGCGCCTCGGGCATCGCCGTCACCTTCGTCGACTGGGCCGACCTGTCGCGCTGGAAGCTGATCAACGCCGAGCTGGACCTGCCGTTCGCCGAGCCGCAGGAGACGTACTCCACGTCGGACCACCTGTTCCACGACCTGGGCATCGACCGCTCGGTCAAGGGCCGGCTCAAGCCGCCGTCGCCCAAGGAGCCCCGCAAGGACGGCGACCGTGGTCGCGGCGGCCAGGGCGGTCGCGGCCAGGGTGGACGCAGCCAGGGCGGGGACCGCAACCGCGGCTCGGACCGCCGACGCTCCGACGATCGCCAGCAGAACGGTTCCGGCCAGAACCGTCCGGCCCAGGATCGACCGGTGCAGAACGCCCCGGCCTCCGGCGACACCGGCCAGGGTGGCGAGGGCAAGGAGGGTGGCGCGAGCCGCAACCGTCGCCGTCGTCGCACCCGCAGCGGCCAGCGCGTCGAGGGTCAGGGCTCCGGCGCCCAGGGCGGCACCGAGGCGACGGCCGCCGCGCCGCGCTCGTCCGACTGACGCACGACCCGACGCGAAGGGGCCCCACGCACGGCGTGGGGCCCCTTCGGCGTTCTCGAGCGGTCAGAGCAGGCTCTTGGCCACCTCGCGGTAGGCCTCGGCCCCCTTGTGGTTCGTGTGCACGCTGAGGATCGACCGCCCGATGGCCGGAGCCTCGGCGAACCGGATCGACTTCGGGATCGGCGGGCTCAGCACCGGCAGCTCGAACTGCTCCTCGATGGAGGCGAGCACGGCACGGGCGTGGTTGGTGCGGCCGTCGAACATCGTGGGCAGCACGCCGGCGACCTCGAGCTCGGAGTTGATGAACTGCTTGACGTCGTGGACGGTGTCGAGCAGCTGCAGCACGCCGCGGTGCGAGAGGGTCTCGGCCTGCAGCGGGATGACGACCTTCTGCGACGCCGACAGCGCGCCCACCGTGAGCACGCCGAGAGTGGGCGGGCAGTCGATGACGACGAGGTCGTAGTCGTCGGCGACCTTGTCGAGCGCCACCCGCAGCCGCTGCTCGCGGCCGGTCCGGCTCACCAGGGCCTCCTCGGCCTGCGTCACCGTGACGTTGCTGGGAAGCAGGTGCATGCCGTCCTCGGTGACCACGATGGCGTCGGCCGGCTTGGCCTTGCCCAGGAGCACCTCGCCGACGGTCACGTCGAGGTCCTCGGGGTCGATGCCGAGGGAGAACGTGAGTCCGCCCTGCGGGTCGAGGTCGACGAGGAGGACTCGTTTGCCGAGCTCGGCGAACGCCGCGCCCAGCGATGCCACGGTGGTCGTCTTGCCGACGCCACCCTTCTGGTTCACCACGGAGATCGTCGTCGTCACGGGGTCATCATGCCACCCGTCGGGGCCCTGCGACCCCAGCGTCCTGACCCGTGGTCACGTGGCATGCTGACGGTATGACCCGAGCCCTCGTCACCGGTGCCACCGCAGGCATCGGCCTCGCCTTCACCCGTGCCCTCGCCGCTCGCGGCCACGACGTCGTGCTGCTCGCCCGCGACGGCGACCGGCTCGAGCAGGTGGCCGCCGAGGTCCGCACGAAGCACGGGGTCCGGGCCGACGTCGTCGTGGCCGACCTGACCACGCCCGAGGGCCTCTCCGCGGCCGAGGACGCGCTCGCCAGCAGCACCTCGCCCGTGGACCTGCTGGTCAACAACGCCGGCGCCTCGCTGCCCGGCTGGTTCGGCACCACCGACATCGCCGACGAGGACCGTCAGCTCGACCTGCTCGTGCGCGCCCCCATGCACCTCATGGACGTGGCCATCAAGGCCATGGCGGGGCGGGGACAGGGCAGGATCGTCAACGTCTCGAGCGTGGCCGCGTTCACGCCACGCGGAACCTACTCGGCCCACAAGGTCTGGCTGGTCAACCTGTCGCGCTGGGCGGACTGGCAGTACGCCGACGCCGGGGTCCGCGTCATGGCCCTGTGCCCGGGCTTCGTGCGCACCGAGTTCCACCAGCGGGCGGACATGGACGTCTCGGGCGTCCCGCGGTGGATGTGGCTCAACGCCGACAAGCTCGTGAAGGCGGCGCTGTCGGACCTCGACAAGGGCAAGTCGCTGTCGGTCCCGAGCCTGCGCTACAAGGTGCTCGCCACGATCTCGCGGTACGCCCCCACCTCGATCGTCGCCCGGATCGCCAAGCGCGGTCGATGAGCACGCCCCGCACGCTGGAGCTCCCGCCGGGGGTCGAGGCGTCCGTCGTCCGCACCGCACGCGGGGAGGTCGCCGTGCACCGGGTCCGAGCCGACGGCAGCGGCACGCGGGGGCACGTGCTGATGGTCCCGGGGTGGACCGGCAGCAAGGAGGACTTCACGCCGATGCTGCCGCTGCTGGCCGACGCCGGGTTCGACGCGACGGCGTACGACCAGCGCGGCCAGTACGAGACCGTGGCCGACGAGGCGGACGACTTCAGCCTCGCGGGCCTGGCCGCCGACGCAGCGGCGCTCGCCGCCGAGGTCTCGTCCGGCCCGTCGCACCTGCTGGGCCACTCCTTCGGCGGCCTGGTGGCGCAGACCGCCGCGGCGGACCACGTGCGCGCCTGGACGAGCCTGAGCCTGCTGTGCACCGGACCCGCCGCGCTGGGATCCACACCCGGACGTCCCCTCGAGCGTCTCGTGGCCGAGCTGGACGGCTCGGCCACGATGGCCGAGGTGTTCCGTGCGCTGAAGGGCCCCGCGCTGGGCGTGAACCCGCCGGCCGTCGAGGCGTTCCTCCTCGACCGCTTCGAGCGGAACTCCCGAGCGGGCCTGCGGGCGTTCACCCAGCACCTGGTCGACGCCCCGGACCGCGTCGCCGACGTGGCCGCCACCGGCCTGCCGGTGTGGGTGGGTCGTGGTGCGGGTGACGACGCGTGGCCGCATGCTGTGCAGGACGACATGGCAGCCCGGCTCGGCACCACCGTCCACGTGGTGGCCGGTGCCGACCACTCCCCTGCCGTCGAGAACCCCGTCGGCCTGGCGGCCGCGTGGCTGCCCTTCCTGGAGGAGACGTCATGACCGACGAGCCCGTCACGCGTGGATTCGTGGGACGCCGGCGCCCCGCGCAGTCCGACCGCCTCCCTCCCGGGCAGTACGACACCGGGCGGCTGTGGCCGGTGCTGTCGGCCGAGCCGACCCCCGCCGTCGACCGGGACCGCTGGGAGCTCACGGTCGACGGAGCCGTGCTGGAGTCGCACACGTGGGACTGGGCCGCACTACGGGCCCTGCCGCACGCGACGACGACGGTCGACATCCACTGCGTGACGACCTGGTCGCGGTTCGACACCCCGTTCACCGGGGTGAGCGTCGAGACCCTCCTCGACGTGTGCGGGGTCGCCACCGGCGCCACGCACGTGGTGGCGCACTCGCGCACCGGCTACACGACGAACCTCCCGCTCGACGACGTGCGCGCGGACCGCGCCTGGGTGGTCTGGGACGCAGACGGCTCTCCTCTCACCCCGGAGCACGGCGGACCGGTGCGGCTGCTCGTCCCGCACCTGTACTTCTGGAAGTCCGCCAAGTGGCTGACCCGCCTCGAGCTGCTCGACCACGACGAACCGGGCTTCTGGGAGCGCGGCGGCTACCACGACCGTGGCGACCCGTGGCGCGAGCAGCGCTACCAGGGCGATCCGTGACGGCCGAGACACCCTCGGTGTCGGGCGACGTGACCGGCTGGCAGCTGGCGACCGTGCGCACGGTGGACCATCCGACCCAGGGCTTCGTCCGGCTGCGCCTGGAGCTGCCGGAGCCGGCCTCTCATCGCGCCGGGCAGCACTACGTCGTGCGCCTGCGCGCCGAGGACGGCTACACCGCGCAGCGGAGCTACTCGACGGCCTCGGCGCCGGGTGACCCGCTCGTGGAGCTCATGGTCGAGCGGATGGACGACGGCGAGGTCTCGGGCTTCCTGCACGACGACGTGCGCGTGGGCGACACGTTCGAGGTGCGGGGACCGATCGGCCGCTGGTTCACGTGGGAGGGCTCCACGCCGGCCCTGGCGTTCGCGGGCGGCTCCGGGGTGGTGCCGATGGTCTCGATGCTGCGCCACGCGATCGGCACCGGTGCTGCGGAGGCGTTGCGGGTCGTCGTGGTGGCGAAGTCCCTCGCCGTGCTGCCCTACGCCGACGAGCTCCGCGCCTCGGGGGCGTTCGTGGCGCTCACGCGCGAGAACCTGGGGTCGCGCGTGGCTGCTCCCCCGTACCCGGACGAGGTGGCGCCGCTTCTCGACGGCGTCGAGGCGGCGTACGTGTGCGGGTCCGTCGGCTTCGTCGGCTATGCGACCCGCCTGCTGCAGGAGCAGGCCTTCCCCGCCGACGCGATCCGCGTCGAGCAGTTCGGCGAGACGGGCTAGACCGTCCCTAGCGACCGCGCAGCACGCTGCGGACGGCGCGTCGGGCGATCGGTCCGAGCCCGTCGAGCAGCTCGGCCACGGGACGCAGGCGCGCGAGGGGGTCCTCGACCGCCGCGGCGTCGTGGGTCCGCGTCGGCTCCATCAGCTCGATGCCGACGAACGCCGACGACGCGAGGTCCGTGAGCACGTCGGCGTCGAAGAGCTCGCCGACGGGCGACGTCTCCAGCAGGCGCTGCAGCGCGGGGCGAACGGCAGCCGACCACAGTCCGATGGCCTCGCCGGCCGCTGCCGCGAGCGCCGGGTTCCCGTGCGAGGCGGCGAGCACCTGCGCCAGCACCGCGACGTTGCCCGCCTCACGCTCGTCGGCCCGGACCCGGTCGGCGACGTCGAGGAGCGCGCCGAAGCTGGTCACGGTGGCCAACGCGTCGCGGTAGCGGTCGACCCGCTCGGCGGTCGTGACCCGGCACGCCTCGGCGACGAGCCCGTCGACGGTGCCGAAGTGGTAGAACACCAGCGCCTGGTTGACCCCGCCGGTCGTCGCGATCGTGCGCGCCGACAGCTTCGCGATCCCCTGCTCACGGATCGTCTGCATCGTGGCGTCGACGAGGCGTCGACGCGTCTGCAGCGTGCGGGGGTCGTCGCTCACGTCACGAGCCTATCGGCGAGCGACGCCCGGGTCGGCGCCGCGCCGCGCGCCCCCGACGACGGTTCACACCCGGGTCTGCTCGCGGTACGGGCGCACGGCAGCCGGGACGGTCGAGGCGTCGACGAACGTGGTCGTGAAGCGGCCGTGGTAGCCGAACACCGGACCGACCACGTCGTGGCGCACCTCCACCCGGATGCGGTAGCACTGCTCGCTCTCGTCCCAGTGCTCACGCACCACCGCGCGGCCGCACACGAGCGGGTGCATCCGCAGGCTCACCGGGCCCTCGTGCAGCCGCATCACCGAGCTCTCGATGCGCAGACCGCCCCCACCCGGCACGGCGTCGTCCACCGCGAGGGCGAGGTCGGCCGCGACGTGCTGGTGGGTCCCGAGGTAGTCGACGACGACGTCGCGCCCTGGGCCCCGCGAGGAGTCGAGCACCATCGTGGCGTCGAAGCGTCGACGCCGTCCCGGTGCCACCTCGAACGTGCGGACGAACGTGACCGTCTCGCGACCGTGGTCGTCGAGGTAGGGGTAGTTCTCGATCGTGAAGGGGATGCCGCGGCCGGTCTCGGGGAAGAGCAGGTTCCGGCGGGCTCCGAGGCGCAGGAACGGGGCCACGACCGGCCGTCCGCGCCACACCTCGTCCATGACGCCGCGCCCCACGCACGCCCGTCGGTCGCTCGCGTTCACGCCGAACCGCTCCTGCATGCGCGGGTGCAGCCGGTGGAAGTCCGACCCCATGGCGCGGGCGAAGATCGAGACGTCCGGACTGGTCGCCGGCGCCGGGGTGGCGGCGACGGGCCGGAGCCGCGTGACGGTCATGCGAGGACCTCCTCGGTCCGGGTCGTGGCCGGGTGCCAGGACCAGGTCGTGCGGCGGGCGGACGGTCGCCACGGCAGCGGCGGAGCGGCCCAGGCGAGCGCACCGCCGACCAGGGTGGCGACGAGGGCGGGCACGGCTCCCAAGGACAGGCCCAGGAGGCCGACGAGCGTAACCAGGGCGAGGCGGGCGCCGATGTCGAGCAGCGCGACGGCCGCCGAGACCTCGGGTGCGATCCCGCGATCGGCCCAGAGCCGCAGCCTGTCGAAGGACCATGCCGTGCCCCAGGCCATGAGGGGGCGGAAGACGCGGTCGACGCTGCCGCCGCGCGCCCGGTAGTCGTAGCCGGTCTCGAACGACGTGCCGGCGGGTCCGTGGTCCCCGAGCAGCGGGCGGTACCGCCAGTAGCCGGACCCGACCACGATCGGCGACAGCGGGTTCGGGCACGCGAAGGTGAGGGCCGACGTCGCGCCACCGTCGGCGGAGCGTCGCTCCCCCGCGTGCGTCCCGGTGCCACGGACCCCGAACCGCCGATAGGTGAACTCCCCCGGCACCGTCGGCTCGATGCGGCCGAAGCGCACGTCCCACCGCGAGTGCTGCGCCGGGTCCTGCGTGAGCGCCCACAGGCGATCGACGTCGGAGCGGGTCACCACGGCCACGTGGATGCCGTGGCGTGGAGTGCGGGGTGGGGTCATCGTTCCTCCTGGGTCTTGAGCAGTCGCTCAAGACAACGATGACACATTTTGAGCAGATGCTCAAGTGGCCGTGATGCTGCGCCCGACCGTGCGCTGTGCAGGCTCGGCGGCGGGTGCGCGTGCTCGCTGCTGCGTCGCCGCGACCCCGAGCGGCGCCGACCTCCGAAAGGGCCTCGACCGGAGCGGGCCGCCGGGCTCGACCGAGCTCGCGGGCCGCGGGGCGCAAGGCGCGCAGCCTTCTGCCTTGGTGAGCGCCGGTCCGAACGATGCTGCGTTCGTGTCCGGACCCCGACCCGAACGCAGCGTCCTGCGTCCGGCGGAGGAGGTCGAAGGGCTCAGCCCAGCAGGCGCTCGTACTCCGCGGGGTCGGTGAGGTTGGCGCCGAGGTGGAAGGCCGAGCTCTTGCCCGTGCCGTGGTAGTCGCTGGAGCCGGTGACCACGAGGTCCAGACCCCTGGCGATGTCGCGCAGACCGCGACGCGACCACTCGTCGTGGTCGACGTGGTCGGCCTCGATGCCGTCCAAGCCCGCCGCGGCGAGCTCCTCGAACGCGGCCGACGTGAGCACGCGGTCGCTCCCCCGCGACCACGGGTGCGCCACGACGGCGCTGCCGCCGGCCGCCTTCAGCAGCCTGATCGTCTCGAGCAGCGGCGCGGCGTAGCGCCCGACGTACGCCTTCCCGCGACTGTTCAGCCACCCCTGGAACGCCTCGTCACGGTGGCCGATGTAGCCCTTGGCGACCATCGCGTCGGCCACGTGGGGACGCCCCGAGGCCGCAGCCGACCCCGACTGCAGCGCGACGTCGGCCTCGGTGATCTCGATGCCGTGCTCGGCCAGCCTGGCCAGGATCCGCGGGAGCCTCTGGTCGCGGCCGTCGAGCACCCGGTGCAGCTCCTCCACCAGCGGGGGGTGGTCCGGGTCGAAGCCGTAGCCCAGCAGGTGCACGCTCTCGCCCTGGAACGTCGTCGAGATCTCGATGCCGGGGACCACGACGACGTCGAGACCGTCGCCGGCCGCGAGCGCCTCCTGCCATCCGGTGGTCGCGTCGTGGTCGGTCAGCGCGACGACGTCGAGCCCGGCCTGCGCGGCGTTCCGCACCAGCTCCGTGGGCGAGTCCGTGCCGTCCGAGCGGTGGGAGTGGGTGTGGAGATCGATCCTCACGATGGCCAGACTAGGGCGTGGCCGTGACGTTCCAGCGCTGGACCACCGGCTGGCCCCGGTCGTCGCCCAGCACGGAGTAGGTGGCGGTGTCGAGGTCGAAGATCCGACCGTCCGGCACCGGCAGGCCCAGCCAGCGTGCGGCGAGCACCCGCAGGCTGTGCCCGTGGGCGAAGACCAGGGCACGCCCCTCGGTGGCCCGCACCCGCGCCACCACGCGGTCGAGACGTCCAGCCACGTCATCGGCGCTCTCCCCGCCCGGCACGGGGTGGCTCCAGATGGTCCAGCCCGGCACCTGCTCGCGGATCTGCGGCGTGGTCAGCCCCTCGTAGTCGCCGTAGTCCCACTCCGCCAGGTCACCCTCGACCGTGGCCTCGCCGAACCCGGCGAGCGCTGCCGTGCGGCGCGCCCGCAGACGAGGGCTCGTGAGCACGAGGTCGAAGTGCTCGTCCGCCAGGACCGGGGCCAGGGCTCGTGCCGTGGCCTCGCCTGCAGGAGTGAGCGGCAGGTCCGTCGTGCCCGTGTGCTTGCCGACGGCGCTCCACTCGGTCTCCCCGTGCCGGACGAGGAAGAGCGTGGCGCCCATCAGCGCGGGACCAGGACCCACAGGTCGAGGTCGAGCAGCACGCCGTCGGCGTACTTCCCGTCCTCGCCGCGCAGGGTGGTGCTCTCGTCGCGGCCCTTCGTCGCCACCAGGCGCAGGCGGAGGGCTCCGACACCCGTCCCCTCCCAGGCGGCGGGCGTGGCCTTGTCGAGCACCTCCGACCACGCGTACACGGTGTCACCCGCGAACGCCGGGGCCACGTGGGAGCCGGCGTTGATCGCCGCCACCAGCTGCGCGTTGGCGAGCCCGTTGAACGAGAGCGCACGGGCCATCGAGATCACGTGCCCGCCGTAGACGAGCCGCTTGCCGTCGGGGCGGGCCTCGGTGTTGAAGTGGACCTTGGCGGTGTTCTGCCACAGGCGCGTGGCCATCATGTGCTCGGCCTCGCTCAGGGTCACGCCGTCGACGTGGTCGATCGTCTCGCCCACCGTGTAGTCGTCGAAGCGGTGCGGCTCGCCGGCGGCCGACGTGTCGTAGTGGGTGAGGTCGAGCCCGGCCGGGAGCACCAGGTCGTCGGGGGCGACGGCGTCGGCCACTGCCGGGACGACCGTCTCGGGGGCCGGCGCGTCAGCGTCCCGCTTGTGCACCATGACCCAGCGCACCCAGTCGAGCGCGACCTCGCCCCGCTGGTTGGTGGCCGTGGACCGCACGTAGACGACACCGGTGCGACCGTTGGAGTTCTGCTTGAGGCCGATGACCTCCGAGCTGGTCCGCAGCGTGTCGCCGGTGACCACGGGCCGATGGAACCGGCACTCGGCGTACCCGAGGTTCGCCACGGCGTTGAGCGAGACGTCGGGGACCGTCTTGCCGAAGGCCACGTGGAAGGCGACGAGGTCCTCGACCGGGTGCGGAGCCAGGCCGACCGAGGCGGCGAACTCCGCCGACGACGGGATCGCGAACCGCGTCGGGTAGATCGCACCGTAGAGGGCGCGGTCGCCGTCGGTGATCGTCCGCGGGGTGGCGTGCTCGATCACCTGCCCGACGCTGAAGTCCTCGAAGAAGTTGCCGGGGTTGGTCTTGGTCATGGCTCTCCTGGTTCGCGTCCCGTCGGCCTCGACGAGACGTGGGACGTCGCGGCGCTCGTGCCGCGGTGGGTCAGACGAACGGGTTGGGGCGGGCACCCGGGAGGTCGGCGATGAGCTCCTGCGCCTTGGCCCGGTGCTTGTGCTCGACCATCACCTCGTACTTGGTGGCGACGACGCTGCTGACCGAGCTGAAGTCCCTCCGGCCCCGGGTGGCCGCGTAGCCGAGCAGGGCCCACACGACGCCGAAGACGATCCCGATGCCGAGACCGCCGACGACGGTCTGCAGCCACGTGCTCTCCTCGCTGAAGATGCCGAGCAGGAGGCCCACGAGCACACCCAGCCAACCGCCGGAGGCCGCTCCGGCGCCGGCGACGCGGCTGGTCGTCAACCGCCCGGTCACCCGCTCGACCTGCTTGAGGTCGGTGCCGACCACCAGCAGGTTCTGGACCGGGAACTCCTTGTCGGAGAGGTGGTCGACGACCTTCTGGGCGGTGGCGTAGTCGTCGTAGACACCGAGCGACTGGGGGAACTCGAGCGAGAAGAGTCCCTGGTTCACGGGAGGCATGCGGTCAGTCTAGGCCGCGGCCCACCGCGCGCCCCGTGGTCGCCGTCTGGTGGTCACGACCAGCTCGAGCGCAGCAACGTCACCACGTCGAGCGGCGTGGTGCCGTACGCCGAGACCAGGGCGGCCGTCCCGACGTCCGAGCCGGCCGCGACCACGGTCGACGGGCCGAACCACCGCGCCCAGGCCTGCTCGAACGCTCGCCGACGTCCGGCGTTGCGGCCGAGCTCGGCGGGGACCCCGAACCAGGTCCGGGCGACGGGACGGGCGCGGCCGAGCAGCACCCGCCAGCCGGCCCCGGCGGTCGGCGAGGGTGCCTGGTGCCGCGCAATGAGCCACCGTGGGGCGACGACCGGACCCAGGAGCTCCTCGACCAGGTCGACGAACAGCGACGACGTCGACGCGTCCGCGTCGAGCTCGAACCGGTAGGTGCCCGTGGCGTCGACCACGGCCCGCACCCCGACCGCACCGGGGCCGCCGAGCCCGGCGGACGCCATGGCGTCGGCCACCACCCACGCATGCGCGGCGAGCCCGGGGTCACGCGACGCCTCCCGCGCCGCGTCCCACGGCGACCACCGCGCTGACCGACCGGTCCCGACGACACCTGCCTCGCCCATCCGCGCCCAGGGCGGCGTGGGGGCGTCCACGGTCCGCGGTGGCTCGGTCTCCCTCGACGGCCCCTCCTCCCGGACCCGGATGGCTCGCCGCACCTCGTCGCGGTACGCCTCCCCCACCCGCCAGCGTGCGCGGATCACGTCGCGCTCGGCCGTCCGCTGGGCCATGTCCAAGGTGACCACCGGGAAGAGGTCGGTCTCCGGCGGCGCGAACGGCGAGAACCGTGCGTCCACGTGGGCGACCCCGGAGACGACCTGGCCGTCGTCGTCCACGCCGAAGTAGCCGTCGTGCTTGCGGACGAAGCGGCGCCAGTCGGAGTCACCACCGGGGTGGTCGGGTGCCACGCAGACCACGCTCCACGTCGTGGCGACCTTGCCGGGCCACGTCGGGTCGACGCGCAGGGCGCGGCCCCGGGTCTGCGTCACGGCCGACGTGGTCGACGCCGTCGACAGGTCGACGAGGGTCGAGACCCGGGGTGCGTCCCACCCCTCGCCGAGCAACGCTCGGGTGCCCACGAGCACGTCGCAGTGCCCCGCCTGGAAGGCACGGGTCACGAGCGGCACCCACCGTCGGCTCGACCACGCGCCCACCAGCCGGTGGAACCGGCCCTCGAGGCCGGGCAGCGGCTCCGTGGCCAGGTCGAGGCCCGGGTCCAGCCCACGGAGCACCTCGGCCAGCCGGCCAGCGTGCTCCGCGCCGGCCGCGACGGTGCGCCCGGTGAGCAGCACCGGCTCGAAGCCCGCGTCGAGCAGGGCGTCCATGACCTCCAGCGCCGAACCGTGCTCGGCCGGCGCGTCGCGCAGCACGAGCGACGACGTCGGTGAGGCGCGCTCGTGGTCGCACACCACCACGGCCCGCAACCGGTCGCCGAGGGCGGACCGCTCGGCCAGCAGCACCTCGGCCGCGGCGCGCATCTTGTTGGCACTGCGCGACAGCACGCGGTCCACCGCGGACCCGGCCCCGCTCACCCCGCGGCGGGTGACCCGGAACCCGATCCCCGGCATCGCCTTGCGCAGGTCCTCGATGACCGAGCGGTCCTGGTCGAGCTCGCTGCGGGCCAGGCAGCCACGCACCCAGTCGTCGACGAGCCGCGCCCAGTCGTCGGCCGTCAGGTCGGTGCGGTGCTGCTCGCGCAGCACCGCACCCTCGGGCAGGTCGAGCAGCCCGGCGGCGACGAGTCGCAGCACCGAGGTCGCCAGCTCGGGCTCGTCGCGCTCGAGAAGGGCCCACGGGACGGGGAGCTCCCCGATCCTCCGGTCGAACCAGACCAGCAGGGGCACGGACCCGTACCCGGGGCTCAGCAGCTCGGTGGTCAGCTCGGCGAACCTCGTCGCCGAGGACGCGAGCCACGTCTCCTCCTCGTCCGAGGGGCGGGTCAGCCAGGCCAGCTCCGCGAACGGTGCGAGGACACCCTCGCGGACGGCCGCAGGGATCGACGCCTGGTAGACCACGTCACCGAACAGCTCGTCGACCTGCTCGGCCTGGCGACGGCTCAGGACGCCGGGCGGGGTGGCCGTGAGGCCGAGCACGAGCACGTCCTCCAGGGGGTCGAGCACCTCGCGGAGCAGGGCTCCCCAGACCTCGAGCAGGTGGTGGCACTCGTCGAGCAGCACCGTGAGGGGTCCGGCGTCCCGCAGCGCGGCGACGAGCGCCCGTCCGTTGTCGTGCAGGCGGTCGACGAGACTGCCCTCGTCCCCGTCCTCGTCCTCGCCCTCGTCGGGCGAGAACGAGGCGAGCGACTGGTAGGTGAGCACCGTGACGTCGGCCGTGAGGTCCCGCTCGGCACTCGCGGGCCCTCGTCCGTACCGCCCCCAGGTGGCGATCCACTGTGCCTGGATGGCGGTGTTGGGAACGAGGACGACGGCGCGCCGGCCCTCCTCGGCGAGGCGTGCGGCCACCAGCTCGGTGCCGAGGACCGTCTTGCCGGCCCCGGGCGGGAGCGACACCCAGTACCGACGTCGACCGGCCGCCCGCGCCCGCTCCACCGCGGCCAGGGCCTCGGCCTGGAAGCGCCGCAGGACGAAGGGGTCGGGCATGGCGTCCTCTGCGGGTCGGGAAGGTGGTCGCGATCTGCCAGCGTAGGAGCCGGGCCGCCCCCTCGCCCGACCGCTCAGGCCACGGGCACGTGACGACCCAGGAACGCCAGCTCGTCGCGCACCGTCGTCTCGAACTCCTCGCCCACGTAGATGTCGAAGTGGCCGGTGTCGCGGCGCACCACCTCGCCGTGCGGCGCGCGTGCGACGTGCCGCAGCGTGGCCCTCGCCGGCGCCACCGTGTCGCGCTCGCAGACCACGAAGAGGGCCGGACAGCCAAGACGGCGGGCACGGGCCCCGGGGCGCCCGGTGGCGATCGAGAGGGCCACGCGCGCCGCGACCTCGTTGCGGAAGGTCGAGCCGTCCTCGACCAGCGCGAGGTAGCCGGGAACGGCGTCCGGCGCGGTCATGAGGGCGACGGTGCCCGGCTCCCCCGCGAGGGGGATGGTCCGAGGGGGACGACGGAACCACGAGCCGACCAGGTCGCGAAGCGCCCTGGCCGTGACCCGCAGGGACGTCAGCGGGCGCACAGCGAGGCTCGACGCCAGGCCGTCGGTGTACGGGCACTGCGACACCACGGCAGCCAGGCGCGGATCCTGCGCGCCCACGGCGATGACGTGCCCACCGGAGAACGAGGACCCCCACAGCACGACCCGGTCGGGGTCGACGCCCGGCAGCGTCCGCGCGAACGCGACCGCCGCCGCCCAGTCCTGGCGTTGACGCCGGACCGAGAGCAGCTGGCGCGGCTCGCCGCCGCTCGCACCGAAGTGCCGGTAGTCGAACACCAGGCACACGTATCCCGCCTCGGCGAAGCGCTCGGCGAACGCGTCGAGCCGCATCTCCCGCACGCCGCCCAGGCCGTGGGCCATGACGACCACCGGACGGCCGGGGTCGCCGGCGGGTCGGTACACCCAGGCCGCGCAGGACGTCCCGTGCGACGTGAACGTGACGTCCTCGCGCTGCGTCATCGGTCCGTCGCCCCGGTCAGAGCTTGTAGTCCTTGAGGAGCGCCCGGCCGATGATCATCTTCTGGATGTCGGACGTGCCCTCGCCGATCAGCATGAACTTGACCTCGCGCATGAGGCGCTCGATCTCGTACTCCTTGGAGTAGCCGTAGCCGCCGTGGATGCGGAAGGAGTCCTCGACGACCTCGTTGGCGTACTCGCTGGCAAGCATCTTGGCCATGCCGGCCTCGACGTCCATGCGCTTGCCGGTGTCCTTCAGGCGGGCCGAGCGGACCATCATGGCGTGGATCGTCTCGACCTTGGTGGCCATCTCGGCCAGGCGGAACAGCACGGCCTGGTGGTCGGCGATCTGCTTGCCGAAGGTCTTGCGCTGCTGGGCGTAGGCGATCGCGAGCTCGAAGCCCCGGATCGCGAGGCCGCAGGCGCGGGCGGCGACGTTGACGCGCCCGACCTCGACACCGTCCATCATCTGGAAGAAGCCCTTGCCGGGCTCGCCGCCGAGGATCTGGTCGGCCGAGATCTTGTGGTCCTCGAGGATCAGCTCGGTCGTCTCGACGCCCTTGTAGCCCATCTTCGCGATCTTGCCGGGCACCGTGACGCCCTGGGCCGTCTCGCCGAAGCCCGGCTCCTTCTCGACCAGGAACGTGGTCATGTTCTTGTAGACCGAGTCCGCACCCTCGTCGGTCTTGCACAACGTCGCCACGAGCGTGGACGTGCCGCCGTTGGTCAGCCACATCTTCTGGCCGGTGATCGAGTACGAGCCGTCGTCGGCCTTCGTGGCCTTGGTCGAGATCGCCGAGACGTCGGACCCCAGGCCCGGCTCGGACATGCTGAACGCGCCGCGGACCTCGCCGGTGGCCATCTTCGGCAGGTACTTCTTCTTCTGCTCCTCCGTGCCGTGCTGGATCAGCAGGTAGGCGACGATGAAGTGGGTGTTGATGACGCCCGAGACGCTCATCCAGCCGCGGGCGATCTCCTCGACCACGAGCGCGTACGTCAGCAGCGACTCCCCCAGCCCGTCGTACTCCTCGGGGATCGTCAGGCCGAAGACGCCGAGCTCCTTGAGTCCCTCGATGATCTCGGTCGGGTACTCGTCGGCGTGCTCGAGCTCCTGGGCGACGGGGATGATCTTCTCGTCGACGAACTCGCGGATCGTCGAGAGGATCGCGGTCTGCTCCTCGGTGAGGCCCTCGGTGCTGGCAAGACGTCCCATGCGTGCTCCTGAGTCTGGTGGGGTGACGTCCTGACCATACCGATCGGTAACGTCGCGCACCGCCCGACCTCGGGTGACCCACGGCACGTCGCCGCTGCGCGTCCCGCTCAGGCGACCGGTTCGACGGGGGTGCGTCGGGAGCGCACCACGACCACCAGACCCACCACGACGAGCCCCAGCCCGAGGTACACCCCGGCCGGAGGCGCCTGCCCGAGGAAGGCTGCGGCGAGGAGCGCCGCCGCGGGGACCTCGAGCAGCAGGAGCAGGGAGATGACGGTCGGGCTCATGACGACGAGCAGGTGGTTCAGCACCGAGTGCCCCAGCAGCTGGGCGCACACGGTGACGGAGGCGAGCAGCACCCACACGCGGGCGTCGTAGCCGACGAAGGAGGCGCCGGTGGCGACGCAGCCGACGGCCAGGACGAGTGCGCACACCCCGTAGCAGAGCGTCGTGTAGTGGGTCGTGGTCAGGCGCCGCCGGGCGCCCTCCCCCGCCACGAGGTAGAGCGCGGCACCGAGTCCGCCCACGATCGCGAGCAGGTCGCCCAGCAGGGCTCGCGACGACACGGTGAAGTCGACGCCCGAGACGACGAGCACTCCGACCGAGGCCACCGTGCAGCCGACGACGACCCGGCGCCCGGGCCGCACCCCCCGCAGCCGGTCGATGGCCACCACCCACACCAGCTGGGTGCACGTCAGCGCCGTCGCGGCCGCCACCGTCGTGAGCTTGAGCGCACCCACCCAGGCGGCGAAGTGCACCGCGAGCATCAGGCCGGCGAAGACCGTCCCGCGCAGGTCACGCCACCGCAGGCCCGCCAGGTCGGCGCGCCGACGCACCGCGAACGGCGCGAGCACGGCCGTCGCCGCGGCGTTGCGCCAGAAGGCGATGACCAGGGCGGGTGCAGCCGTCGCTGCCATCAGCGGTCCGGAGGCGCTGACGCCCAGCAGGGCGACGACCGCGAGGAACCAGGTCACGGGCGGACCCGTGACCGGTCACTCGCCAGGAGGGACCTCGGAGTCGCCCGCGCCGCTGCGGCGACGCAGTGCGGCGAGCAGGGCGAGGGCGACCACGACGAGGGCCGCGACGCCGGCGGCGATGATCCACCACGCGGGTCCGCCGTCGGACGACTCCTCGGCCGCCTTGTCGTTGGCGGTCTCCTTCGGGTCCTCGAGGTAGGTCGGCTCGCCCGACTCCTCACCCACGACGCTCGTCGTGAGAGTCACCGCGATCTCGCCGATCTCCTCGGTCGAGGCGGCGGACATCGGCAGGACGGTGATCGAGCAGTAGAAGTCGCCGTCGACCTGCGTCGCCTTGGGAGCCTCGCTCGTCGACTCGCGGTTGCGGTACACGACGGGCGGCGACGCCGCGTGCAGGGCCACGGCCTCGTCGCCGCGCCACTGCTTGCGACCGGTCTGCGACGAGAAGTCGTCCGCGACGGTCTTGAGAGGTCCGTACACCCGCACCTGGGTGTTCACGCCGACACCACGTCCGAAGGCGTCGGCCGCCTGGGTGGACGTACCGAGCGTCGCGTCGCACACCGCCGACTGACCCCAGCCCACGTCGGGGACGCGGTAGAACAGCGTCTCCCCGGCCAGGACCGAGTCCTCGTACGTGCCAGGCGCGGTCGGGGGCGCCGACGAGAAGTTCGGCCCGCCGATCACGGACACCGGGCTGCCGCTCGGGGCGTCACCCTCGATGGCGTCGGAGAATCCGCTCGCCTTGCCGAACGGGGCCGGCAGTGCGTCGGGGTCCTCGATACCGGGCTCGGTGCGCAGCAGGATCTCCAGCCCCTGGACCTCGTCGTTGTTCGAGCCCACCTGCGCGACGTACGGTCCCTCGCTGCAGTCCTGCCGGTCGGCGGCGGACAGCGAGTAGGCGGCCACGATGGGTGCGCCACCGTTGCCCGCGCCCTGCGAGGCCTCGCGCACCCCTCGCCCGCACGCCTGGCCATCGGCGCCCACGATCTTGAGGTCGACCTGGGAGACACCGGAGAAGCCCTTGGTCGGCAGGGTGGCCGCACTCACGTGGATCGTCCCCTTGCCCGGGTCGGGAAGGGCGTAGTTCTCGACGCCGGAGTCGCCGATCGTGTCGAGCCACTGGCCGTCCTCGATCTCGGCGGCGTCCTCGGGGGACGTGCCACCCTCGACCGGGAGGCCGGCCGCCTCGTAGCCGCGAGCCGCGCGGATGGACGTGCGCGTCAGCGTCTCCTGGAGCTCGGACAGGTCCCTCACGTCGTAGTAGGTGCCTCCACCGGCCGACGCGACGCAGGTGAGCTGCTCGCGCGACTTGGCGTCGACCTGCAGGCCCACGACGTCGACGTAGAAGTCGGCGCCCTTCTTCTTGAGGTCGGCCGCCACCTTGCACGGATCACCCTGGCAGTTCTCCTCGCCGTCCGAGACGAGGACGATGCTGCGCGGGCCCTCCTTCGGCAGGTCGGCGTAGGCCTTCTCGAGCGAGTACGCGATCGGGGTGTTGCCGAGCGGCTTGAGCTTCTCGACGCCTGCGCGCAGGGCATCCTTGTCGACCGGCTCCACGGGGACGAGCAGCTCGCTGTCCTCGCAGGAGCCGGGACCGTCGCTGATCTCCGAGCCGTAGACGCGAAGGCCGACGTTCGCGTCGTCGGGAAGGTCGTCGATCACGCCGTTGAGGCCCTTCTTGGCCTCCTCCATGCGGGTGCTTCCGCTGCCGCCGGCCTCCTTCATGGATCCCGAGCCGTCGAGGACGAGGATCAGCGAGCCTCCGCCCTGGCCGAGCACCGACTCGTCGTCGGCCGCCGAGGCGGTGGGTGCGACCCCCAGGAGGAAGGTGGCACCGAGCGTGACGCTCGCACCGATGGACAGTGTCGTGGAGATCCCCCGCAGCATGGCCAGGAGTCTAGAGCAAGGTCCAGGACCGGCCGCACTGTGAGACAGGTGACGATTTCTTGGAAAAGCGTGACACTTGACCCGCTGCACCGTTGGATTTCGCAACGGGGACGTATCCGGATACCGTACGTTCGTCCTTCAGGCCATGTGGCCCGAGGGACGACAAGACCATGGTGGGGGAGCCAATGAGAAGTCGCGTCGTGCTGGTGACCCGGCTGGGTTCGTCCCTGGGTCTGTCGGGTGAGCACGACGGCCTGACCGTCGCCGACATCCGTCATCCCGATGCCGTCGAGACGACCATCGCCGGAGTCCACCGAGCTGGCGAGCTGCCGATCGTCACCTGCGCCGTCGCCGACTACGAGGAGGTGCGGACCCTCGTCTCCTACGCCTCGGTGCGGTACCCGGGGCTGCGGACCTGCATCGAGCCGCTCCCCGGCGGACCGCTCGCGGTGGGCGTGCTCTCCTCGCTGGTCGACGACATCGACGACGCCGAGGACGGTCTGGCCTGGCAGCTGAACGCCATCGACCTGCTGCGTGCCCAGGCGTGGTCGGCCACCTGGCTGCCGTCGGTGGCCAAGAGCCGCAACCCCAACCCCTCGCTGTGGCACCACGCGATGTCCTGGCTCCCTGGCTCGGGCTTCCTGACCGTGCACCACCCGACACCCAGGATCGTGCGGGCCCCCAAGGCGCCGATCTCCGGGCTGGACCCCCTCCCCGAGACCGCACTCCTGCACTCCAGGGCCACCCAGGACACCTGGGTCGTGGACGCGGTCCGCCAGGCTCTGCAGCCCCAGAGCACGAGCGAGATGAGCTCGGTCCGCGACCAGGTCGACGCCCACGGCACCGAGCGCGCCGTCGAGCTCGTCGCGATCCCGCTCGCCTACCACTCCGACTCCCGCCCCGTCGACGTCGTCGACTGCCTCGGGTGCGGTCTGCGCCACGCGCGACCGACCTGTCCCGTGTGCGGGATGAGCACCGACGCCCCCGAGCTGAACGACCCGGCTCCCACTCCCCTGCCCGAGTTCGACCCGGAGACCCCCGTCCCGGCCCCGAGCGGATCGTCCGCCCCCGAAGGAGACCGTGAGTGAACCCCCGTCAACGCCGTGGCGTGCTGATCATGCTCGCCGCCGCACTGGCCGCCGTCGCGCTGTTCTTCGTGGCGATCCAGTACATCGGCTCCGTGAACTCGCAGGTCGCGCCGAAGATCACCGTCTACCGGGCGGCGGACGACCTGTCCGCCTACGCCGTGATCGAGGAGGACGACCTCGAGTCCGTCGAGGTGCCGGAGAAGTGGGTCTCCGAGCAGGCCACCCGCAACCCCGAGGACGTCGTCGGTCGCCGGGTCGCGTTCAACCTCGCCCAGGGCACCTACATCGGTGACGACATGATCCTGCCGACGTCGGCGCTCAACGAGAACGAGCGAGAGATCGCCCTCACCGTCGACGCGAAGACCGGCGTCGCCGGTCGCGTCCGGGCCGGCGACTTCGTCGACGTCTACGCCGTGTTCGGCGAGGACGCCGGCACCGGCACCTCCCGCGTGCTCGTGCGCAACGTCCGGGTCGTGTCCGTGCGGGGTGCGGAGACCCGGACCCAGACCACCGACCGTGACGAGCTCACCGAGCAGCAGGTCATCCCGGTCACGCTCGCCCTGGAGCCGACGGCCGCCCTCTCCGTGACGTACGCGGACTCCTTCGCGCAGGTCGTGCGACTGGTGGGTCTGCCGCCGGGCACGAACACCAGCAACCGCTCCGACGAGCGCGAGAAGGTCGACGCCGACGATCTCGACATCCCCAAGGGAGAGAACTGATGGCTCGCACCGTCCTCATCGCGGCACCCGACCAGACGGCCGGGTACGAGCTGCGCGCCCAGGTCGAGGAGCTCGACGGGTTCACGATCGTCGACGTGGCCGAGTCGACCGTCCGGCTCCAGGAGCTGGTCACCCAGCGCGACCCCGAGATCGTCCTCATCCACGAGCAGGTCGGTCCCGTCCCGGTCCTCCAGGTGTTCCGCGAGATCGCTGCGCGTCGCCCCGGCACCGCGCTGCTGCTGCTGAGCGAGGAATTCACGCCCGAGGTGTTCTCGGCCGCCATGGACGCCGGAGCACGCGGCGTGCTGCGCTACCCGGTCTCCCACGAGGAGCTCGAGAGCCGGCTGACGTCGGCGGGCGAGTGGGTGCAGCAGATGCGCCGGCACCTCGTGAGCGACTCCAACGACTCCGACCTCGGCTCCCGCGGCCGGCTCGTGACCGTCCACGGCTCCAAGGGCGGCGTCGGCACCACCACGCTCGCCGTGCACCTCGCCCACGACTCCGTCACCCGGGTCCCCGGCCGCAGCGTCTGCCTGGTCGACCTCAACCTCGACACCGGCGACGTGGGTGACTTCCTCGGCATCGAGCACCGGCTCGACGTGTCCGACCTCGCGAAGGTCGCCGACGACCTCTCGGCGCAGACCATCGGCTCGGCGGTCCACCGCAAGCCGTCGGGTCTGGCCACGGTGCTCGGCCCGGCCCAGATCGAGGACATCGGACTCGTCGGCGACCGCGAGACGGTGCTGATCCTGGCCGCCCTGCGTCGCCAGTTCGACCTCGTCGTCGTCGACTGCGGTGCCGCCGTCAACCCGGCCAGCGCCGCCGCCGTCGAGCTCGCCGACACGGCCCTGCTGGTCACCACCCCGGACCTGCTGGCCCTGCGCGGCGTCCACCGCACGGTCGAGAAGTGGAGCCGGGTCGGCGCCCGCGACGTCGACCGGGTCAAGATCGTCCTCAACCGCACGAGCAAGGACAGCGACATCCAGCCCGAGGCGGCGTCCCGTCTGCTGCCCGCGCCCCCGCTGTCCACCACGCTGCCCGAGGCGTTCACCGTCCTCCAGCGCGGCCTCAACCACCAGGACCCGGCGGAGATCCAGTCCAAGGTGTGGTGGAAGCGCATCGAGGACCTCGCCGACGACATCGGCACGGTGCCCTCCTCGACCACCTCCGCCGCCACGACCCAGCGCCGGACGCTGTTCAAGCGCAAGGGCGAGGACGCCGCGCCGGCGCCCACCGCCGAGGCCGGTCAGGCCACCGTCGAGTTCGCCGGCGTGATCTTCATCGTGCTCTTCCTCATGCTGCTCATCTGGCAGATCGGGCTCTGGGGCATCTCCGCGGCCTACACGAGCCACGCCTCGGACGAGGCCGCGCGTGAGGCCGGCATCGGCGCGAGCCTCAGCCAGATCGAGGACAAGGCCCTCGACAACGTCCCGGGATGGTTCCGCGACAACATGACGGTGCGTCTCCTCGACGGAAGCAGCGCGGTGCAGGTCCGCTCGAAGATGCCGCTCCTGCTGCCCGGCGTCACCGTGAACAAGCTGGTCTTCACGTCCGAGACACCCGTGGTCAGGGAGGACAACTGATGTTCGGCCATCACAACCGCACCCAGCGACGCTCGGAGCGCGGCACCTCGACCCTCGAGGTCGTGGGCGTCGTGCCCCTCGTCGTCATCGTCATCATGCTGCTGGCCCAGGTGGCGCTCTCGCTCTACGCCATCACCACGGCCCAGACGGCCGTCCGCCAGGCGGCGCGCGCCGAGTCCCAGGGATCCGGCACCGCCACGACGGTCCTCAACGAGTCCCTGCCTGGCTGGCTCGAGGTCGGCCCCGGTGACGTGCAGACCTTCGGCCCCGGCCACGGTGTCCGAGCCCGTTTCGACGTGCCCGACCTCGTGCCCTTCTTCGACCTCTCCTTCACCCGAGAGAGCGTCATGCCGTGAAGCGTCAGACCTTCGGCACCAGCTCCGTGGCGTCGTCCGGCGCGGACGTCGACCGCACCATCACGGCGATGACGGACGAGGCCGACGACGTGCTCGTGGCCGACTTCCGCGAGAAGCTGCTCGACGAGATCGACCTCAACGAGCTCTCCAAGCTCGACCTGCCGCAGCGACGCGCCCGTCTCGAGCGGGTCATGACGCACCTCGTCGCCTCCCGCGGCCCCCTCCTCTCGAGCCGCGAGCGGACCTCGCTCATCCGACGCGTCGTCGCCGAGGCCCTCGGGCTCGGCGTGCTGGAGCCCCTCCTGGCCGACGACGCCGTCACCGAGATCATGGTCAACGGCCCCGACCAGATCTTCATCGAGCGCCTGGGTCGGATCGAGCTCGCGAAGGAGCGCTTCGTCAGCAACGAGCAGCTGCTCCAGACGATCGACCGCATCGTGTCCACGGTCAACCGTCGTGTCGACGAGTCGAGCCCGATGGTCGACGCACGTCTGCGCACCGGCGAGCGCGTCAACGTGATCCTGCCCCCGCTGGCCCTCGACGGCCCCGTGGTCACGATCCGCAAGTTCCCGCGGCCGTTCTCGATGGACCAGCTCGTCTCCATCGGCACGCTCGACGAGCGCACCGCCGACCTCCTGGCCGCGTGCGTGCGAGCCAAGCTCAACGTGCTCGTCTCGGGCGGCACCGGCTCGGGCAAGACGACGCTGCTGAACTCGCTGTCGTCGTTCATCCCCGAGCGGGAGCGCATCGTCACGATCGAGGACGCCGCCGAGCTCTCCCTCCAGCAGACCCACGTCATCCGCCTGGAGTCGCGCCCCGCCAACGTCGAGGGCAAGGGCTCGGTCACGATCCGCGACCTGGTGCGCAACGCCCTGCGCATGCGGCCCGACCGCATCATCGTCGGCGAGGTCCGTGGCGGCGAGACCATGGACATGCTCTCGGCCATGAACACCGGCCACGAGGGATCGCTCACCACGATCCACTCCAACAGCCCGGACGAGGCCCTGAGCCGCGCCGAGACGCTCGCCAGCATGAGCGACCTGGACCTGCCGTTCCAGGCCGTCCAGGAGCAGGTCAACAACGCGCTCGACCTCATCATCCAGCTGGACCGCGCCGCCGACGGCACCCGTCGCATCACCCGCGTCGCCCTGCTCTCGTCGAAGGGTCGCGAGCCGTACAAGCTCCACACCCTGAGCGAGTACGTGCCCGAGCCGATCGAGGCCGGCAAGGTCTCCCGCGGCGAGCACGTGTTCCGTCCCCTCCCGCTGGCGTTCGTGCGTCGGCTCCAGCTCGCCGGCGAAGCAGTGCCCGACGGCGCGACGTCACCCGCCCTGGACTGACCATGGCGCTGACGATCCTGCTCGCCTTCGCGACCACCTGCCTCGTCATCGGGGCCCTCTACCAGTTCTGGCTGGACGTCCGGGCCCAGGCGAGCCTGGCCCTCGCCGTCAACCCCCGGGTCGTGGAGGACATGACCCTGGCGCGGCGATCGAGGGTCGACAAGCTCATCCTGCGCACGCGGATCGGGCCCTGGACGCAGGAGGCCATCAACCTGCTGGGTTGGAACGTCAAGCCTCGGCACCTGCTGCTCATCATCGCCGCGCTCTGCGCCACGATCGTCGTGGCCCTCGGCGTCACGCTGTCCTGGCTGCTCGCCCCCGTCGGGGTGGTCGTCGGGGCGCTCCTGGTGCGCGGACGCGTGCGGAAGCTGCGCGAGAAGCACACCGAGGACTTCATCGCCCAGATGCCCGAGCTGGCCCGCACCCTCTCCAACGCCGCCTCGGCCGGGCTCTCCATCCGGACCGCCGTGGCCCTCGCCGCCGACGAGCTCGCCGAGCCGGCGCACTCCGAGCTCAAGACGGTCTCCGACGAGATCCAGCTCGGCGTCCCGCTCGACACCGCCCTGTCGAACCTGGAGGGCCGCCTGCCCTCCCGTGAGCTGGGGATCCTCGTGAGCTCGCTCGTCGTCGGCGCCCGCTCCGGTGGTGGTCTGGTGACCGCCCTGCGCGACATCGCCGAGACGCTGGACACCCGCAAGGAGGTCCGGCGCGAGATCAAGACGCTCTACACCCAGACGATCGCCACGGCCTACGCCGTCCTCGGCGTGAGCGGGCTCGCCGTCTTCCTGCTCGAGGGCATCAACCCCGGCACCGTCGACGAGATGATCACCAACCCGCTCGGGCAGGGCGCGATCATCTTCGCCGTGGCCGTGTACTCCGGCTGCATCTGGGCGGTCCGCAAGATGACGAGGGTGGATCTCTGATGTCGCCGCTGCTGTTCGGACTGCTGATCACCGGCTGCTTCGTCGTCTTCGCGCTCGGGTGGCGCATGGCGCGCGCCGACGCCCTCGAGGCGTGGGACGTCGCGGACATCGCCCTGCTGCGCGACGCCAACCGTCGCAAGCGCCAGGTGAGCCCCCTCGACCGGTTCGCCCGACGGCTCGCGCCCCAGCTGGCCCTGCTGCTCGGACCTCGCACCGTGGCCTCCATCCGCCGTCGCATCGACCTGGCGGGGCGACCAGACGGCATGACCGTCGACACGTTCCTCCAGCTGCTCACCAAGTACGCGATGTTCCTCGGCGCGGTCTCGCTCGTCTTCGTGATGCTGGGCAGCTTCGTCCAGGCGATCATCGCGCTCTTCGCGATCCCGCTGCTCCCCTTCGGACGGCTGTCGCGCCACCAGCGTCAACGTCGAGAGGCGATCGACGACGGTCTCCCCGACTTCCTCGACGTCCTCGCGGTCACCGTCGGCGCCGGCATCGCCTTCCGCTCGGCGCTCGACCGGGTCAGTGCGCGGTTCACCGGTCCCCTGCGCGACGAGATGGCCTTCACGCTCCACCAGCTCGACGTCGGCGTGCCGCGTCGGCAGGCGTTCTCCAACCTGCGCGACCGCTGCGACTCCGAGTCGATGTCGTCGTTCGTGTCGGCTTTCCTGCAGGCCGAGGAGCTCGGTGCGCCCCTGGCCGAGTCGCTCAACGGCATCGCGCGCGACAGCCGCCGCGACGCCGCCCAGCGGTCCCGCCAGAAGGCCGCCAAGACGGTTCCGCGGGTGACGCTGCTCGTCTCCATGGCGATGGTGCCGCCGACGATCGTCATCATCGCGGTCGGCATGTACCTGGGTGCCGACGTCGACCTCGGCGGTGTGCTCGGTGGGTGACGGCCCCCGACGCCCTCGTGCGTCGGTGCCCGAGGCGCACCTCGTCGCCAAGGTCGTGCAGTTCGCCTTCCTCCTCCGCCTGACGTCGCTGCTCATCGTGGTGATCACCCCGGGCGACGCAGTGACCAGCACCGTCGGCCTGACGGCCATCGGCTTCATCACCCTCAGCAGCACCGCAGGCCTGTACGCGACCGACCTGCTCACGCGCAAGGTCATGGCGCACCCGATCCTGCTCGTCCTCGACGTCCTCGTGGCCACCGCGCTCGCCCTGCTGCTGGGTGCGCAGAGTCCTCTGCTGGTCTACACGTTCTCCACGTCGGTGCTCATCGGCATCCTGCTCCCCCGGCGCATGGCCACGCTCGTGCTCGCCATCCAGGTGAGCTCCATCGTGCTGATCGCGATCGAGCAGGACACCCAGACCGAGTTCATCGGCATCCTGATCGTCCCGATCTGCTCGGCCACCCTGGGCGCGATGGGCATCCTGACCCGCTTCCTGCTGCAGTCGGCCGAGCGCGAGCAGGTGAACGCGCGCCGCCTGTCGGCCGACGCCGCGATCGAGCGGGAGCGCGCCCGCCTGGCCCGCGACATGCACGACTCGGTGGCCAAGGCCCTGCACGGGATCGCCCTCGCGGCCGCCGCCCTCCCGGCGTGGGCCGCCAAGGGTCCGGACCAGCTCACGGAGAAGGCCACCCAGCTGCAGCAGGCCGCGGAGTCGGCCGCCCAGGACGCGCGCTCGATCCTCGTGGACCTGCGCACCGAGACCGACGACCGCACCCTCGCCCAGCAGCTGCGGACCATGGCCGACAGCCTCACGCAGGGCGGCGTGCAGACCATCCTCACCGTGGGTGGCGTCGCCGACTGCGACCACAGCGTCAAGCGCGAGCTCGTGGCGATCGCCGGCGAGTCCGTCGAGAACATCCATCGTCACTCGGGGGCCGAGAACGTCGCGATCACCTGCTCGGGCGATCCGGACTCGATCGTCATCTCCATCCGCGACGACGGTCGTGGCTTCGACCCCGACCTCACGCCGACCGGCCACTACGGCCTCGTCGGCATGCGGGAGCGCGCCGAGCACGTCGGCGGCACCCTCGACCTCGTCACGGCACCAGGGCGAGGCACCACGGTCACCGTGCGCACGCCACGTGCCGCGAAGGGACCGGGATGAACGACCGTCAGCGAGTGAACACCGAGCACGCCGGGGCACCTCTGCCCTACCGTGCTCCTACAAGGGGGGTGGCTCCATGAGCACCGACATCAAGGTCCTCATCGTCGACGACAACGCCGTCGTGCGGATGGGTCTGCGCAACGTCCTGGAGGCCCAGGACGGCATCGCGGTCGTGGGCGAGGCGGCCGACGGCAACGAGGGCGTCACGCTCAACGAACGACTCGACCCCGACGTCGTGCTGTGCGACGTCCGGATGCCGGGCCTCGACGGCGTCGGCGCCGCCGCCGCCATGTCACCGACGAGCCACGTCGTGATGCTCACGTACGCCGACGACCTCGACGTGATCCGCAGTGCGATGGCCGCCGGGGCCCGCGGCTACCTGGTCCACGGCGCCCACCAGCCCGACGAGATCGTGGCCGCCGTGGTCAGCGCCTCCCGTGGCTCGTCCGTCCTCGGACCAGCCGCCACCGAGGCGCTGCTGAGCGCCGCCGGCCAGGCGCCGCCCCCGCGCGACACGAGCCAGTGGCACCTGACCGGCCGCGAGACCGAGATCATGGAGCACGTGGCACGCGGCCTGTCGAACCGCGAGATCGCGCGGTCCTGCTTCCTCGCCGAGAAGACGGTGAAGAACCACCTCAACAACATCTTCCCCAAGCTCGGGGTGACGACCAGGGCCGAGGCGATCAGCCTCTGGCTCGGCGCCTCGGACGGACCGGGCGGCGCGGTGTGAACCAGGAGTCGAGGGGACCTGCACCGGTGGGACCAGGATGGGTCCGGGGACCCATGTCCGACGACGCCGCCGCACCTATGCTGGACGAGTCGCTGCGCCCCCGCGCCGACAGCTCCCCCCTCCGTCCTGACGACCCTGCAGGAGTCACCGTGCTCGACCACGCCCGCCGACGTCCGGCCCGTGCTCGCGACGAGCGTGGTGCGGCCGCGCTGTCCCTGCTCGTGGTGGCGATGCTGCTCGGTCTGGCGATCTTCACCGCGATGGCGCTTCCCCTCACCAACGCCTCCGACGCGAAGGCCAAGAGCCGCAGCGCCGCCGATGCCGCTGCCCTGGCCGGGGTCGAGGCCTTCAAGGAGGACCTCGTCGAGGCGCTCAGGAACCTGCAGGCCTTCCCGGCCGGTGGTCTCCTCGCGGTCGTGCAGAGCGTCGACCTCGGAGGTGGCCAGAGCGCCGCCATCGAGTACGCCCAGCGCAACGACGGCACCCTGGTCACCTACATCCCGCGGCCGGCGGTGTCGGGCCTGCTCTCCTTCGAGACCTTCGCCAAGGTCCGAGGCCGCTCCATCGACGGTGAGCAGAACTACAGCGAGGCTCGCGCCAAGCTCGACCTCCCCGGTTGCGACCTCACCGAGTCCCTGCCCGACATCGAGCTCTCGTCCTACGAGGTGACCCCCTCGGTCGCGCGCGCCGACGACGGTGACGACGAGGACGAGGAAGAAGAGGAGGAGGAGCCGAAGCCGAGCTTCTCCCTCGAGTGCGACGGCGTCACGATCTTCAAGGACGTGACCGACCTCGGCGACCTCGGCTCCGGCGGCCTCAACCCGCTGATCGACCTCATCGACCGGTCGAACGCCCGCCTCATCGAGTGATCCCGATGTTCTTGCTCGCGACGCACCGGCGGTCCGAACGAGGGCAGGGCTCCCTGGAGACGGTCGGCGTCGTCGTCCTGGCCTCCATCCTCGTCGCCGCCACGACCGGCGTCGTCGTCCAGTCCAGCCCCGCGCTCCGGTCCGAGGTCGGCTACCGCGTCTGCCAGATCACCTCCCTGGGCGGAGGCGGCTGCGAGGACCCGGGCGACGAGATCCCCGGCGACGACGGTGCCGACCCCGACTCCCCCTGGGGCAACGAGAACGCCCGCCCGGACGGCAAGCCGGCGGTGGACGAGTCACGGCTGCCCGACGAGCCGTGCGTCGTCTCCTCGACCAGCGGATCCATCTCGGCGACCGGCTCCTTCGTGGTCTCGGCCACCGGCGAGCAGGGCATGACCATCGAGACGCTGTCCGACGGCACCTACCGGGTCTCGGTGCACGACGCCGGCTCGCTCGGGTACGGCGTCGGCATCGGGGTCGACGGCAACGTGGTCGTCGACGGCGTGCAGCAGGGTTCCACCGCCTACGCCGGGGCCGACATCGCGCTCGCCGGCCTCGCCAGCCAGACCTACTACGCCGGCAGCGAGCAGGAGCTGCAGGACCTCCTCGTGCGCGTCGCGGGCGAGCAGGCCCTCGACCAGGTCGCGCCGCGCATCCCGGGCCCGGCCGACATCCCGTTCGTCCAGGACATCCCCGTGATCGGAGAGCTGGAGGCCCTCGACAACCCCGTGCGGTGGGCGGTCGACCAGCTGGCCGGTCCGCCGCCGGAGCCCGACGAGCAGTACGTGCAGCTCGGACTGGAAGGCGACGCGAGCGCGGCGCTCGCCGGAATCGTCTACAGCACAGGCGCCGAGCTCGACATGGGCGTCTTCGCCGGCGCCCGCACGACCCCGGAGGGCTACGTCCTCACGTCGGTGGTGGAGGCCAACGGATCCGCGTGGGCGTCGGCCTTCGGCGGCGAGGCCCAGGCCATGGCCGGCGGCACTCTCGTGCGGGAGATCCACCTCGGACCCGACGGCACGCCACTCGGCATCACCATGACCCTCACCGGCGGCGCCAACGCACAGTCCGGCGACGTCGGGCCTGCGACCGACACCCAGGACAGCTACGTCGCCACTGCCTACGTCCCCTTCACCGGTGACGTCGCGACCGACGCGGGCATCTACCTGTCGGCCGCCAACATGTACCAGGCGCCCCAGTTCCTGCAGTCCGCCATGGAGACCGGCACCGTCAGCCTCGACCAGTACGAGGTCGACCCGAACACCTACGGCGCCAACGTCTCCATCGACATCCCGGGCGCCGAGGGTGGCCTGGGCGTCAACGGCGACCTCACGAACTCCACGATGGTGTCCTCCAGCTACTGGGACGGCAGCGGGTTCGTCGACCGCGGCTGCTGACGCACCTGTCACCTCCCGGGTCACGGTTCGGGCGGATCTGGGTCCGGTCCGGGTCTTCGGGCCCATGAACCGGGTCTGTCGGGCGGCATAGGTTTCTGGTGTCAGCAGGACGCAGCACCCGCCGACACCACGACCACCACTCCCCCTCATCCCTCAGGAGACACCATGTACACCAAGGCTCTCGCTCTCTACAGCACCGTCCTCGCCACCGTCCACGCTCCCCGCGAGGAGAAGGGCCAGGGCACCCTGGAGTACGTCGGCATCGTCG